>CAWFXG010000022.1:0-11762 GCA_963819745.1 uncultured Acidobacteriota bacterium
GGCAGGAAGTCCAGCGGCGCCGAAAGATCGGAGCCATCGGAAGTGTTGAGCTTGTGCAGCTTGCCATCACTCGACACGGCGAACACCGGCCGCACTTCGCCGAATCCGTTGCCGGGGAGCGCCGGCCTGCGATGGCCGGTCGCCGCACGTTTGCCAAACACAACCGGGGGGACCAGGGCGGGCATCGTGGCGACGGTCTGAGCGCAAGTGGAAGTCCCCGATCCGGTTTTTCCCGGATCAAATTGCCGTTTCCAAAACACCCGGTTTAGATCGGCATCCACGGACCAGATGGTATCCGGGCCGGAGGCGGTAAATGCAAGCTCCTTGAAGCCACGGTAGGAAATCAAGAGCCCCACCACAACCGGCGGAGTGAGCGAGCGGGGCCCGGCGGAAGATCCCGGAAATTTCCGCTTGAGAACAAGCTCGAAGTTTTTGACGTTCTCCCGCGTGATCCGCGTGTCGCTGTGCTCCCACCCGGTGCGCTGTGAGTCGCCGCCGTAAGACGGCCAGTCGGTTTGCGCCGCAATGACGCCCGCGCCAGCGAAGAATAGCAACACTGCCAGAGCGTGGCTTCTCATTTGCCGGCCCCTTCTAATCCGAAACAATAAAGCACGCTGTCGTAAGTTCCGACATAGACGCGCCCATTTGCGATGGACAGCCCACTGAAGTGATTCCAGGTTTTTATCTGGTCTCCACTCGAATAAAGTTCCTTGCCGGTCAGGGCGTCGAGTGCGTAAAGCACCGCGTGCGTAGAATTCTTGATGCGCAGTGGGCTGAAATCGGCAAGGCCGCGATCCTTGTAAGCTTGACGCGTGTTCTCTCCGCTGCCGTAAGCAAAGACCACGCCATTGGCGATAACCGGCGGCTCCGCCTGGTTCATATCGCGCGACATCCATACCGGCTTGAGCTGGAACGTGCCGTTGTTCTCTTCCACCTTCAAGGCAACCACCGCGCCATGCGTCACCGGACCGTAGGAGGTAGGGGTTTTGAACGCAGGATGAACCGGGCCCCAGAAGGGTGTCAGGACCCAACGCGTTCCGTCGGCCTGCTCCCAGCTGGCCATGCTGCCCCAGATCCCGGCGGACTGGAAGTCGGCCTCTTCGTTACAGAGCAGCGGTGTCCGGTCAAGCGGTGTCTGGTGATTCGCCCCGCCCGCGGACTTCGTGTCCAGCAAATACATCCGGCATTCCTTGCTGCCCGTGACCATAAGCTCGTGGCCCTTAAACGGGAAGATGGCCGGCGTAACCTGCATGTCCAGGTCGCGCTTCTGGAGCCAGGCCCAGTTCAAAGGCTCGTAGTAGTCGATCAGCTTCAACTCTGTTCCTTCCACTCGAGCGCCTACCAGGCCGTTGCCGTAAACCTTCTTGACGGGATCGTAGTAACCGTCGCCGGTGGGCGCCCAGGCAGTTCCTGTGGAGTCAATGGCCGCGCCGGTGCGCCCCCACAGACCGCCGCTGCCAGGGTTGTAGGTCATTACCTTCTTTTCCGGGTCGTTCAAGTCGACGGCCCAGATCTGATTCGGATTGCCGGCGCAGCCTTGCGAAGTGGTTGTGAAGAGGTGATGATCCCAAAGATTCAGCGCGTACGACTTGCCGTTCGGATAGCCAAATTGAAACGGCGCCGCCACGTCTTCGCCATCGGCGACGTTCAGAGAATGGACCTTGCCGTCGCCCGCCAGCGCGTACACAACATAGACGCCGGGAGTATCCGTCGGCGCGATTACCGGCGTGGCCGTCAGTCCAGTAGGGCAAAGCGGATCGCCCGATTCACCGCGTTCTTTGGGCGGCGCGTATTCAAAGTGCTTCTTCCAAAGAACCTGGCCCGCTACAACGTCGATCGCGTAGATCTTGTCATCGATACCCGCTTCGATGGCGATTTGTTTAACGCCCGCCGAAGTTTTGACTGCTTCGACAATGAGCGGCGGGAACAGCGAATGCATTTCGTGGGGCACGTTGTCGAGCTGCAGCTTCCAAAGAATCTTCAGGTTCTTGACGTTGTCCTTGTTCAGGATCGTCTCGTTCTGCTGCCATGCGGTTCGTTTGGTGTTGCCCCCGTCGGTGAGCCAATCGGCCGCCGCGAGCGGGGCGAGAGTCATTAGGATTGCGATACAAACTTTTTGTATTGTCATCATCGCGCAGAGAATGTCCATTCTACTGCAAAAAATCGCCGGATTGCTCCCATCTTTGAAGAGTTCCTTGTGCGAGGCGCAGTTGCCGGTGGCTGTGGCGGAGCACTCCGCCGCTGAATTGGCTTGATGTTTCTCCCGATCGGAGTGATCAATTGACGACCGCAGCCCGGTCAAGGAGAAGCACGATGACACAATCGAGACTGAAGCGCGCCAAAGGCGCGACCATGGCTGAGATCATGGCCGCTTCCAAGTGCCAGGCGCACACCGTACGGGGTTTCGTCAGCATCCTCGGGAGCCAAGGCGGGGAGAAGATCGAATCGTCCCAAGAACGCTGCGGGCGAGCGGACGTACAAGATCGGCAAATAACTCAGGCAACCGTCCGTCAAAACGCCGCCTCGGCGCCCGCTGTTTCACGTCTTCGACAGCGTTAGGCAGCTGATTGCGGGCCCCGTCGAACAGGCTATTTTGCGGCAAACGACAGCCCGATGACTGCCATGGCGGTTCCCGCCTGCGAAATCCACTGATCCTGCTCGTAGGGGAAGCCACTCTGGAAGTAAGGCTGGAATCCGAAGGAGCGGGAGACAACGTGCCAGGTGCCATCCTCTTGCTGCGTGCGGAGGATGAAGTCCACTCCGCGGCGGTAGACGGGATCGGAAGACGCCATGCCGGATTCATGCAGCGCCCAGAGCGCTTCGCCCGTAGCGAACGCGTCCTCCTGGTGATAGTCGGTCTGGCCCCAGCCGCCATCGGTGCGCTGTTTGCCGACGAGTTCTTTCACACGGCCAGCGGGGGCGGCGTGGCCAGCCCAGACTAGGCCGAGGATCTGCATCGTCCGATCCTCCGTGGTGAGCGGTTCGGCCTTTTCCACCCAGGCGGCGGCGCGCTGGATGCGTTGCTCGAATTCGTCTTTTCGGGCGGGAATAGGGAACGAGCGCAACGCGCGGATGGCCCGCGCGGTCTGGCCGAAGTCGCCGCTTTCGATCGGGGGGCGGCCTTCGAAGGTCTGCCAGTCGCCTTCTTTGCGCTGCATGGCGGCCATGTGGTGAACCATGGAATCGATCGCCAGGGATGGCGGCACGCCGGCGCTCGCCAGCTGTAAAAGGGCGAACCCCACTGCTTCGCTGCTATCGCCGGGTTCTTGCGCCTGGAAAAATGCCTCCTGCAGGCTCCCGCGCAGGATCAGGGTGGCGCGGGTATCCTCGTTCTCCAGCGCGGGCTCGGTTTTCACGCCAGCCGACCTGGCGGCGCCCACCGCCATTCCGTTCAGATATTGGGAGTGGCAGGAGGAGCAGCCGCCGTTGTGGAGAAATTTCCCCGCCACCGGTTGCGAGACGGCCAGTGCGCGCGAGATGGCTTGGCGCGGGTTGGTGCGGGACTCGGCCGCGGACGCGGCGGGCGCCGGCGTTGCCTTCAGCCCGAACAGGGGCAGAATCGCAGGGTTCTGGTTACGCCACGCCCATTCGCGCGCCATGTCTTTATCGGAGCTTTTCGCCAGCAGCAGTTGCACCACCTTAGGGTTCGGGTGATCGACCGCGACCGCGAAGACCAGTGCGTTGGCGTCGCGGACGTCCATTGCGTTGGGGTCTGCGCCCGCCTTAAGCAGCGCCTCGACGGATTCGTAGCCGCCCATCTGCGCCGCATCCATCAGAGGTGTGATATGTCCAATCGCGATCGGTCCGTTAAACCCCACTTCGGCAGTGTCGTCGCTCTTCGCGTTCACCGCGGCGCCGTGTTCCAGCAGAAGTTTCACCAGCGCGCCGCCGCGATAGGCGTTGGTCGCGGCTCCATGCAGCGGAGTGAAACCGCCGTTGTCCGCAATGTTGACATTCGCGCCTTTGGCGAGCAACATACGCGCCACCTCCAGGTTGTTAACGTTCGCCGCCTGGTTCAAAACGGTGACGCCGCTCTCGTCGCGCGCATTGACATCGGCACCCTTTACGATCATCAGCCGGGCCGATTCGACCGCGCCGTCATAGGCGGCGGCGATGAGCAATGGCGTGCGGCCCAGCTTTGACCGGACGTTGACCTTCGCGCCTTTAGCCAGCAGCAGCTTCACTTTGGCTGCGTCACCGGCGCACCACATGAGAGGCGTGGCGCCCAATTCGTTGGCGGCGTTGGGATCCGCCCCGGCATCCAGCAGAAGACGCAGCACGTCAGGTGTGCCGAGCGCGGCGGCATACATGAGCGGCGAGTTGCCTCGGGCATCGCGCGCCTGCGGCCCGAGGGCGCGGAGAAGCTCCTTCAGTGCCGCAACATCGTTGTTGCGAATCGGCAGGTAGAACGGGCTGACGTCGGCGGCGAAACTAACGAGGCAACCGGCGAACAGGAGAAATGCAATTCGCCACAACACGGCCGGGAGAATGAAGATTGCGACGCGACACATTGCGACCGATGGCAAGCTCATACTCCTCTATTGTCTCGGGCCCAAAACAGGCCCGAAAGCGCTCCTTACTTTCTTTAAATATTAGGATGATACGAAGAACTCTAGGGTCGTAGAAAATAGAGTGAAACCATCCACTATTACCGAAGCAGTCTCAATTCGGGAATTTCGCTCACAAGGTCACGCGCCCAGGGCCAGCGTTTCTGCGTCACGGACCGGTCGCGTCACTGGTTGGGTGAAATCTGACCCAAACCATTCCACGAACGGAATGTTTCGGCGGTTGCCGTTTCCTGTGGCGGAAATTACCTTGTCCGTTTGAGGATTGGCGTCACGTGCTCCAACCGCCTGGCGGAGCCGCGGCAAGTGCGCAATGCTCGTTGGTTGAGCGTGGTTGCGATACCGCGCAACGTGTGGTTATTTCGACGCAGATTCTTGATTTCGCTCAGCGCTTCCTGTTCGCGCTTGTCGAGGGATTCCGCGACCGACACCAGCGCTACTCCGCGCCTAGTGAACCGCTCAAGCAGCGTGTATAAATCCGTAACGCTCCGAGTTAGCCGGTCGAGTTTCGCGATGATGACCGCTTGGACTTCGCCGGCGTCCACGAGTCCCAGCAGCCGCTCCATTCCAGGACGGTTCAGGCTCTTGGCGGATTCGCCTCCGTCCACGATGATTTCGAGCAGCCCGGCGTCGTGGACGACCGACATGCCCCGAATCTTTTCGGACTGCGCCTCGAGCGAAACCGCTCGATCGGCCTGCGTGTCGGTAGAAACGCGAACATATCCAATTGTTCTCACGGTAACCACATGCACCTCTGGGATTCTCCCGCGCGAGTAAGTAGCTCCGCTCTGCGCAAATACGAATCCAATCCTCTGGATCAATCGAATTAAAGTTTCGACCTCGAACTTCGCAAATACGTTTCCAGCAGCAGCCGTTGATTAAGGACTCTTCTGCAATACGACCTCTCTAGCCTCCGCGTGGACCGACGCATTAGAGCAGGAGCACTGGACTAGCCCGCCGCCAATCCAGTAAGGCTGAACTGGCCGGGTCGAGAGGTTTTGATTCTTTTGACGCATCAGCGAGTGGGCATCATCGGCGCATTGATGATTCCCTTGGCAGCGTATCCGATGGGAACGACGCTGTAGCGATAGATCATTCCGTGGTCGCCAACCACGCAGGCGCGGGTTCGGCTTGGGAAACTGAACGCGCGCGGCGATACCGGGAAATCGAACGTTCTGGAGCTCCAGCGTGTTCCGCCGTTCGTCGTGAAGCTGAGCTTTTTGTACTGAAATGACCATCCGACTTGAGGATCCGCAAATTTCATAGTCACGCCTGGTGAAGCGCCGGTTCCGTTCCATGTTTGTCCGCCATCTGTGGTGCGGAATAAACGTCCGGAATCAGGATATCCGGTGCGCGCGTATCCAACATTGGTATCGGGGAAGGTAACGGCATTCGCCGCACCACCAGATCCGGTGACGGTCGAGGATTTCCAGGTGAGCCCGGCGTCCGTAGTCTTGAACATGAAGAACAAGTCTTTGAGATAGATCGACCCTGCTGCTACATAACCGACCTCTGGCGAAGGAAAGTGAACTGCTGAAAACTCGCAGTCAACCTTCTTATTTAGCCCGTCGATTTCTGTTTGAAGCTCGCACTGGGAGGCGGGGTGCCATTTCCGGCCCCCATCCTGGGTGCGGTAGATGGTTTTGGCGTCGACGTAGGTCCCGGAGTTGGCGGAAGTGAACGTGAAATCCGCATAGTGCTGGGCGATGGCGCCGGCCTGATCCCAATTCTGCCCGTCGACCGTTCTTAGGAGCTTTGTGTCGAGCGGGCTATCCTGAGTGGCCCAGCCGTGCTTTCCGTCGAGAAATCGGAGCGCGAGTACCGCCCGGTCGCTGGATTGGGGATCTCCATACCGGACTTCCCAAGTACGACCCGCGTCCTTTGTGTAGAGAATGACCCCGCCCGCCATTTCGGTTGCACCACCGGCGACCCACCCCGTGTTGTCGTTGACAAAATGAACGTCGAAAAGCTTTACGTCGTCCTTATAATTTACCGGTTCCCAGATTGTCTTGAACTTCGGCGCTTGCGCCGCAATCTGTTGGACTGATGATAAGGCGATGAGAATCAGGCAACAAGAACTGCTGGAACACGCCATGCTTGCAGGAACTCCGCGCCTCGTCCAAACGGCTGCGGAGTGCAGGTTATGGCACCACGTTGAGCGCGAATGCTCCTTACCAACCAGATCCCAGGGACACTGCGCACGGCGTATCGAGGCAGGACGACTAGTGGCCGGAGTGTCGTTTCGACGCCCTGTCTCCCGTGAGTTGCACTTGCAGACCTAGGTACCCGATAAAAGAGGGCTGGCCGTTCACCGTACCGCTGCCGATAATACGGCGGCCAGCCATGAAATTGATGAGCAGACCTCTGTGAAATTCGTAGCGCCCGCCGATATCGAGAGTAGTAGAACGGGCTGTCCCTCCCAGATCTACATCATCGTAGATTTCGGCTAAACCTTCGAACCGCTGCGTGAACTGGTGTCCGATGGCAAGCCCGAGAATCCTCTCGTTCGAGGCGTTTTTGGTAAACCAATATCCGCCTTCAAAGTTCACCTCTACTGGGCCCCATACCTTTGTTATCTCCATCGGTAACAGAAATCGCGGACCGCGATCCACCAAACCCTGCGCCGAGGCAAATGGTGGGTTCACCTCAAGCTGAGGGTAGATTGATATATTCCAGTCCTTCTCGCCACTCTTCTGAAAGAAACGCCATTTCACGCCGATCCGGGAGTTTCCCATTGTGCTGAGATAGGGAGCACCTCCGTCTTTGTCGAAAAGATAGGGTACCTCGAACTTCAATTGAATCCGATCGCCCAAGCCGTAGTTGATGTCGAGCAGGGGCGCCTCAATCTCACGCTCTCCAGGACTGCGGAAGTGCGTGGCGGCGATGTTAATCTCCCATCGTCGATGGCCAGGGGTTCCCGGGTCGTCGGTAAGTAGTGGGGGGCCACCTTGAGCAAAAACCTGTGCCGTTTGGCCAAGCAGCAGTATGCCCGCTGCGAGATTCCTCGCGACACTGCTCACGGGACAGTCGATTGCGGCGGAAGTCGAACGGCTTAGTTTTTGCCGTATAGCGCGGCGCGCAGAATCGGGCAGCCAGATTAACACACCCCAGGCGCGCGGAACTGGTTCATAGTGCTAAGGTTTGTCGACTGGTTGCGCGGAAAACACCAAGTTCCTTATGTCGATTTTTTCCGTCAACCACCAGGATCGTGAAACTCCCGGGCTTCGCCTTCGGCCGCCCCCCGGCCTGCGGCAGAAACCATCTCGGCCGCGGACAAGAAAAGCCGCTTGGACTTCGGATCGAATGCCATGGTCTTGGCGCTCTTCTGCGTCGCGATGTCGCCGACGGATTCGTAATCGTTCGGAGACTTTTGGCGTATCACCGACACTGCGGTTGGATTTATGCCACCCCACAATGATTCCTTCACCCAGCTTTGGATCGAATTTTATTTTCCGAACGAATAGCGATACCGATTAGCTATCTTCTGCTCTTCACACCCGCGCTTACGAAAAAAAAAGGCGGGACCTTCCACCCACCATCGAGAGTCTTGAAAGGAAGGTCGAATGGTGACTAAGCCTGTTCACTCTTTGACACTAGGACTCTCATTGCTTCTTGGTATCGCCTCAAATGCCCAGGATCCGAAACATGCCAGTAACGGTGCGTCAGCGCCTTCACACGCGGCTGCCAAGTCTGCAAGCAGCGGGGTCGAAGACCTTCGTCCCTTTGATCACCTTGCGTCCATCGCGGCAACCTCAGATACGCAAACTCTCAAGTTCGAAAGGGTAAGGCTGACGAAAGTTTACAGCAAGGTGAAGTTGACCAGTGACCAGGGCTACTGCAAAGAACTCCAATTCAGGGATCCAGGAGGATCGATGTACTGTCCTTCTAAGCGTTACGAGTCGCGCGCGCCCGCTTACGAAGTCACCTATTCCTACATGGGCCAGCCGCTGGCCTCTGATGAATACCGCAACAGTTACTCCCGGTTCGAATTCCAGGTTTATTTTCGTCCTGGAGAATTGACCCCCAGAGTGCGAAATGCAATCTCAGCGGGCAAAGCGAACCGTCCAGAGCTTGCCAGTTTTTTCAAACTAACGACTGCTCGCCTTCCCGCTCAATATAGGGTCATTGACTCGAAGAATTCAAGTTTTTGCGCTGGATTCCACGCGGATGGTAACTGGATGTTCCATCACCCGGGTTGCAAGGAGCACATCAGCTACATAACGGTGACCAGGCCATCCGACTACATCACAGTCCGGGTTGAACCAGCTACGATGTAGAGGCCGTCAATTCGGGCACCTCGGCGAGTCTTCCGTCTATTTCGTCATTGAGTCGCGTTACGGCAAAACTAGTAAGCCACCCCGCCTGGGTGTGTTCCGAGCAGCCAGCGCTTTAACAGCGATACGACCCGATGAACCCGAGGCGCAATCAAGACCGCTTCAAGTTTGTCCGCTGATATGTCTCATTTTGTCCGTCCGGTTCGGGTCAAAACGCAATGATTTCCACAGAATGCACATGATCCTGGGTGAGCCGACATGAACGCCAGTTTTCCTGCAAATTGTTGGAGGCGCGGACCGGAGTCGAACCGGTGAATAAAGGTTTTGCAGACCTCTGCCTTACCACTTGGCTACCGCGCCTGAAAGGTGAGACTCTTGCCTACCGTGGCTGGGCTTCTCTTCGAACCATACCGCGACGTTGCCGTGGAAGTCAATTCCGGCACGATGGGCAGCAGAATGTGCGAGGGGTACATCCGAGTGTGATAGACGGTCTGCTGGGCCTTCTTCAAAACCGTCTCGTCGGCCACGGATCTGCCGGTGTTCGGATTGCGGTCAAAGCGGGGAAAATTGCTGCTCGAAATCTCGATTCGTATACGATGCCCGCGCAGAAAAACGTTGCTGGTTACGCCGGCATCGATGGTCAAGGGATACACCTCGCCAGGCTGCGCCAGTTCCACTTTATCCAGCCCGCCGCGATAGCGAATCCGCAGCAAGCCATCGGTGAGGTTGAGCGCCTGGCCGGAGGGGTACACGTCTACCAACTTCGCCGTGAAATCGGTATCCGGCGCGCTCGAAGATGCGTAGAGCACGACGCGCACCGGACCTGTCACTTCGAGATCCTGCTTCAGCGGATCGCTGGTATACACCAGCACGTCTTTGCGCGCCTCCACGGGGCGCTGGTCCATGGGGCCCCATGGAAAAATCTTCGGATCGCAGCAGACGGCGCCGCCCATGGTTGGCACCGGATCCCGCGGATCGTAGACAAACTGGTCGGGCTTGGTCTTCTTTCCAAGATTCCAGGAGAGCGCGCCGTCGCCCTTCATCGTATTGGCATGGCCTTTGCTTGCGAAATACAGCGGCGTGTAGTGGGTGCGCGCCAGCGGCCATTCCTGCTCGTCACGCCACCGGTTCACACCCATCACGAAGATGTGCAGCGGCGCTTCATCCACCTCGGCGCGCACACGATGGTAGGTCCAGGGCGTGAAGATGGCGCTTTCCTCAGGCATCCCTTTCAGCCAATGATCGAACCAGGCCAACTGATATGCGCGGATGGGAGAAGAAGAATCGTCGCCGAACGCGATGCCGTCAAACGGCGTGGACATGTTGTGCGGCCAGGGGCCGACGATGATGCGATGCTTCGTATCGCGCCTGCCGGCTTTGTGCAGTGCCGCGAACGCATCCAGATCGCTTTCGACGTAATTGTCGTACCAGCCGCCGACGGAGAATACCGGAACGTGGACCCGGCTGATGTTTTCGCGAATGCTCATGCTTTTCCAGAACGCATCGTAGGTTGGATGTTCCAGAACTTTCTGATAGACGGGAAGCGTGCGCCCGGTTGCGGCGACGTCGGAAGTACGCAGCGGCAGATGGCCGACGTAATTGCCGAATTTCGGCCTTGCGATTCCGGGGGGACTCAAATTAAGCGAGAGCCAAAGCAGCCGGTGCCCCAGCTTCATGGCGCCCCCGGGAGAATAGAAGCGGTCCAGGTAATCGTCGCTGCCCGAGACCACGGGAAAGATGGCTTTAAGATGCGGATTATCGAGCAGCGCCAGCCGCCACTGCGCGATGCCCAGATACGATCCGCCGATCATTCCAACCTTGCCATCCGACCAAGGCTGCGCCGCAATCCAGTTAAGTGTGTCGTAGCCGTCCGGCCCTTCCTGCTCGAGTGGATTGAAGGCGCCTTCCGATCCGTAACGGCCGCGCACATCCTGCAGAATGACCGCATAACCACGTTGGATAAACGATGCGTATGCCACGGGGAAGTCCGGTCCCTTGTTGTAGGGCGTGCGAATCAGGATGGTGGGATACCGCGCGGAGCCTACCGGACGAAAGACATTGGTGTCCAGGCGGATGTTGTCCCGCATCGGAACACGCACGTGCAGCAGCTTCTCCACATTCGCAGGAGCAGCGTTAATGGTCGCGCAAAACCAGAGTACTGCGGTAAGTCGAAACACGGAAAACAGCGCCCGTTAGGCGTGGCGCTCTCCAAAATATCCGATTTCACTATGATAACAGGCGACGGTAAGCAGCCCCGCGCGTGAGGGCCTCTGAAAAAAAGGGATTGGCAGTCGGAAGCGTGCCCCACCTGCGTGCCAAACTTTTGTGACAACTTGGGGCAGGCGCTTGCTTGCGCCTGCCAATCCGTTGGCGAGATCACAAGCCTGCACAGGCGCGAACCGCGTTCCAGTACAGGCCTGCTACCCGCTCTGGGTTATGAAACTCGCGGATGTGCGCCGCCGCACGATCCCCAAAGGCGCGCGCGTCCGCCGGGAATCGGGCGAGCCAGACCATGTATTCCGCCAGCATGTCCTCTTCGGCGGGTCCCGGATCCACGCGCAGACAGGCATCCTCCGGGAAGCGGGAAGTTTCGCAGCTTGCGGTTATCAAAACCGGCTTGCCCAGGCCCATCAGCCGGATGCCGATGCCCGAGGATTCCCCGGCTGCGGGATAACGCAGATTAATGCAAGCATCCAAGGCAGCGGCATGCAGCCAGAAATCGGGCTCGGAAGTATGGCCGACGCGCAGGATACCGTCGCCTGAAAGGAGCGGCGCGATGGATCTTTCCAGGTCTTTCGAAACGAATTCCCCCGCCACCAGGAGCGCTATATCCGCGCTGGCGCGCGCACGCTGTAAAGCGCGCAGCACCGCCGGCAGGCGTTTCGATTCGCGCAGATGTCCAAACACGCCGAACAAAAAGGTC
>CAWFXG010000023.1:0-12642 GCA_963819745.1 uncultured Acidobacteriota bacterium
GCCAGGCCGAGCGTAGGACGGAGATTGGCGGCTCTTCGGAGAAGCGGATGAATCGATTGGTACGAACGCTGGAGCTGCCTGTGGAGGTCGACACGCGTCAGGCAACGGCACGGGTCAGGGGAGGAGTCCTTGAACTCGATGTAAAGAAAATGGCGGCCGGTAAAGGGAGGGCGGCGCAGGCGAGCTCCAGGCTGGGCGCCTAAAGGAACGGAACAGGAGCATGGGGGGAGCTCGGCCAGTGGGTGAGATGCATCCATTTGGCCGAGCTGCCGCACGCGGGTTAGGAAAGCGCGACGCGCGGGACGACAATCCCGATCGCTGACGGGCGAACGTTCTCGCAGGTTTTCTCGTGTGCTTCGATTCGCCGGCAGTGCACGAGGAATAAATCCAAGGTTAGGAGGACAATTATGCAGCTTTCACTAAAGGCGATGGTCATCGCCGGGGGAATTCTTTGGGGCAGCGCGATACTGCTGGTTGGTCTGATCAACCTGGCAGATCCGAACTACGGTGCGAGTTTTCTGCAGATGACGAACTCCGTCTATCCGTGGTTTCGCACGACGCATACGATCCGCAACGTGCTAATCGGGACCATGGAGGGTGCGGCGGATGGAGCGGTGGCAGCGTTGATCTTTGCGTGGCTGTACAACGCTTTTGCCAGCAGCCAGACTCCCTCTCGAATGCCCCAAAACTAAGTTCACGGCTGCAGTGGTGTCCGGTAGATCGAGTGGCGCCAGGTGTGCAAAGGCGTTAGCGATGCTTTGGTTGGAGACGGCCTTTCCGTTGTTGACGGTGGGTCGCTTGGCGACGGGGACGGGAGCTACTGTGCTTGAGAATCGCGGCCAGGGCGGAAATGAGCGCGTGCCCACTCTCCCGCAACTCGTGCAGGCGTTCGCGGACGACGCGTTGCAGAGCGCGCTGGCCGCGAGGGAGCAGAAGGACGCAAACCTGCCGCTGATCGCGAGCGCTGCGGGTGCGGCGGACGTAGCCGCGGGCCTCCAGGCGATCGACCAGACCGACGGCGCTGTGATGGCGTAGGAGGAGACGCTCCGCGAGGCGGCCGATGCTGGCGTCGCTGTGGTCGGGGAGCTCGCGAATGGCCAGAAGCATCTGGTACTGCTGCGGTTCGAGGCCGGCGGCCGCGGCGGCGTCATCGCTGCCGCGAAGAAAGCGACGGATGCGATAACGCAGTTCGGCGAGCGCCGCGTATTGGGAGTTTTGAATTTCTCTTCTCACTTCTGAATTGTATCGCATCACGATATAAATGCAAGCAGATAGCGGCGTTTCGGACATCCTGGCGGGTTAAAAACGCATCTAATCAAGTGAAAGGATTAAAAATGTATGAAGGGAGCGAAACTGTAGTTCAGGAAAGAACCGGAGAACCAAGGCTGCCGCGCACAACGAAGCGGGCAACAGTGACCATCGATCTCGGTCCAAAGACACCGGCCGTTTCGGCCAACCTTTCGGCTGGCCTGTTGGACAACAACCGGATGAAACGGCCGAAAACAGTGGTCGATTTTTTCGTTTCGATCGTCGGGCACGGGTTGCTGTTGGCGGTGGCGATCCTGCTTCCGCTGTACTTCACCAACACACTCGATTTTCATGCGATGGAAACCACCTATTTGGTGGCACCACCACCACCTTCTCCTCCCCCTGCGCCGGCACCGGTGGTGCACGTACTCCCGCAGCCGAAGCACTTTTTCCACAGCAACGAACTCTATGCGCCGCACGTGATTCCCAAACATATTGCAGAGATAAAAGATCTTGCGAACGCGTCGCGAGCAGTGGCGGGTGTGCCGGGAGGAGTTATCGGAGGAGTTCCGGGTGGCCAGTTGGGCGGAGTGCTGGGAGGAATTCTAGGAAATATGGGCCATCGGGTTCCGCCGCCGCCTCGAAAGGTGGCAGCGCCGCATGGACCTTATCGCGTTGGCGGAAGAGTGCAAGCACCGAGGATCGTTCGAGAGGTGCAACCGGCTTATCCGGCATTGGCGAAGCAGGCTAGAATCGCGGGAACGGTAGTGATGGACTGCGTGATCGATGCCCACGGAAACGTTACCCAACTGAAACTCGTTTCGGGACATCCGCTGCTGGTGAGGGCGGCGTTCGATGCAGTGCAGGAATGGAAGTACGAGCCCACACGGCTGAATGGTGAGCCGGTGGCGGTCGAAATGCACGTCACGGTTCATTTCCAACTGGGATCTGATAGTTGAGCGAATCCAGCCGAAAGCGAGCGGCTTCGGCTGGCACCGTTCAGTCAAGGAAAGTTCCAAACAAATACAGATTAGGTGGGCCGAGCTGAAGCCTCGGGTGTTTCTTCCTCGTCGGGTCGCGAGGTGGCGGCAGCGCGTTGATCGATGTCATCAAGCAACTTTGCCGCGGCGTGGGTGGTGATGAGTCCAGCATGGACGGCGGCTTCAACGGCACTCTTCTCGGCGGCAGCGAGCCGCAGGCGCGCCGTTTGCACCTCGGCCTCGGCCCGGCTGGAATCGCGGCCGTACATCTCCGCTACTTGCAGCTGTAGAGCAGCGATCCGGCTGTCCAACTCTTCCCGCAATTTGCCGTACACGGGCCCGGAGACCACGCGAGTGCGGAAGAGTTCCTCGAGTTCGGTTTGGCGTGCGGACGTGGCGATTTGCCGGACCCGCGCGACGGCAAATTCATCCTGCGTGTCGGTGGTGGAAAGCCCGAGCCAACCAATCAGGGGACCAATGGTCAGACCCTGGACGATGATGGAAAAAGCGACGACACCGAAGGTAAGCGCCAATATTTTTTCACGATAGGGGAAATCCTGTCCGAGGCTCAAGGCGAGCGCCAGCGAGAGGGAACCATGAATTCCGCCCCAGACCAAGACGTGCTGACGTCGGAAGGAGATGCGCTCGGCGAAGCGATTGCTGAGGGGGACGAGGCCGTAGACGGCAACCGCGCGGCCGAGCAACACGGCGAGAATCGCCAAGAGCACGGCGGACCAAGAGTTGAGCAGCTCGCGGATATGAACTTCCAAGCCAATCAGCAGGAAGACCAACGAATTGATGACGAAGGAGGCATACTCCCAAAAGGACCAGAGGGCGAGGCGCGTGCGCGCGTGCATGCCCTCCTGGGTTCCGAGGTTGCCGACGGTAATGCCGCTGAGGACCGTGGCAATCACCCCGGAGAGATGGAGGTGATGGGCGACGAGATACGAGCTGTAGGCGAGGATGGTGGTAATGGTGATCTCGACCTGCGGTTCATCGATGCGCTTGGTAATTTTGCTGGCGGCGTAGCCCAGGACGAGTCCGACGACGGCGCCACCTACAACCGATTGCAGGAAGTCTCCAAAACCCCTGGCGACGCTGAGATTCCCGGTGAGGATCCCCGCCAGCAGGATCTGAAACAGAACCACGGCGGTTCCGTCGTTGAACAGGCTCTCCGCTTCCACAATTACGGTCAACCGTTTAGAGATGGCCAATTCCTTGAAAATAGCCAGAACGGAGATCGGATCGGTGGCGGAAATGATGGCACCGAAGAGCAGGGCGGTGGCGAGTGGAATTCCGATCTCCCAGTGCAGGGCGTAGCCGGTAATGAGGGTGGCGGCGACGACGCCGAGGTTGGCCAGCAACAAGATGGGAACGAGGTTGTGCAGGAGATGGCGAACGTTGATTTTGAGGCTGCCTTCAAACAGCAGCGGGGGCAGAAAGAGAATCAGCACGACATCGGGATTGAGCCAGTCCGGGCGGTTACTCTGGTAGATCTTCTCGACGATAGGCAGGTGCAAAGAGCCGAGAGCGAGGCCACCGAGGACCAGAGCCACGGTGTATGGTATGCGGAACCGCGTGGCCAGCACGGCAATCAGGGAAGCGGCGATCAAGAGCCAGATCAAGAATTCGATCGCTGAAGTAGGTGTCATCACTCCCCGGCGCAGATGCACGTAGCGCTGGGGCGAATATAGCATCCAAGAGCCAGGGCCGGGAGCGCAAACGACAGAGTATCAGTCGATTTTGTGCTAGGCGATTTTGTGCCGGGGATCCCGTTATCAGGCCAGGTGCTTAATCAGCATGACTTCGTTGCCTTTTTCGTTGTAAACCAATTCATCGACGACGCCCTTGGCGAGAAGCATGCCAAATCCACCGGGTCGCAGGCCTTGTTGCTCGCGATAAACAACGTGGGCAAAGGGTTCCGCTGGTGAATTGGATACGGCGGCGTGAGGCAAGGCCGATAGAGAAAAGCCTTCGCCTGGGTCGCGGATGAGGTAGATGATGCTATGTTCCGAGCGAACGCGGTGCACTTCGACGGATTGTTCGGGATCAAACTTTCCGCCGTGTTCCATGGCGTTCAGCAACATCTCCCGGAAGGCCATTCCAATATCCTGGCGTTCTTTTTCCGGAAGGTCGGCGCGCACCTCATTCATAGAGTGGAGAATGCGTTCGGCGGTGAGCAGATGACACTTGAGGCGAAGGGAGATCCATTCGCGAGATGTGGACAATACTTCAATGCCATCGTCCCAAGCGGGCTCTTTCACAGCGAGGTGGATCATTTCGGAGATAGTGCGGGAATCGAAGGGGCCGGCAAAATAGCTAAAGGCGTGAGCGCGCATGGAAGCAATCACATCGGCGGGTGTACTGCGCTCAGTGAGAACGATCATTTTGAGATGAGGGCGGACACCGCGCATCTGGCAAAGCAGTTCGACATCGGCAAGGCCGTTGGTGCGAGGGCTGGTGAGGACAAGGTCATAGGCGTTTTCCTTCAGCGAAGACAGAGCTTCCGATGAATTGTCTGCGCAGACGACATTCCAGTCTGCCGCCGGCAAGCAGGCGCTTACCAGCGGGGGCAGGGAGGGGTCGCAGTCGATGAGCAGAACGGATTTACGAACGTGCATTGGCTGATCGTGACGCCGCGCAAACTTCGAACACGAGGCATGATAAAGGCCGACGGGGCCGTCAGCAAGGCAGGTATGGATGGTGCTTGGATGGTCGGAGCCTCAGTAAGGTTTGTGGCGAGCAGGACGGTGGAGCGGCAGTTAACGAACAACCGGGATTAGGACTAAAGTGGAACTGGCAGGAGGAGTTATGGCCAGAATCAATCCAAGAGCAGCGAGAGCATTTCGGACGGCAGCGCTGGCTGCTTGTATTTGTGTGCTGTTGAACTTCCAGACGTTCGGCCAGAAACCGACGGGCGGACCGGCCGCACCACCAGCCGGCCCACAGGTCGCTCCGGTGTCCGGCGCTCCAGTGCGAGCGATGGGCAAGACACTGTTTGTCATTCAGGAAGGATATTTTTCCTTCAGCGCCGCGGACCGGGCGAGTGCGATCGAGGCGAGGATCGAACGACTCTCGAAGGAATCGAAGGCACACATTGAAGCGACCCGAACGTTCGATGAAGAGACGACGACGGCCATTGTAGCGGGCGATTTCGTCATCATGACGGTGACGACGGAAGATGCCAAGGCGGCAGGAAAGGTGCGGCAGGCGCTGGCCCAAGAGTATGCGACCAGGATTCGAGAGGCCGCGGAGTCTCTCCGACAGGAGTATAGCCTGCGTACGATAACGTTCGCGGCGCTGTGGGCGCTGGGCGCGACGATCGCCTACTTACTGCTTATCAAATTGCTGGGCATCGTATTCCGAAGATCCTTCTCGCTGATCAAATCCTGGCATGGCCGATACATTCACACGATTCGCATTCAGCGACTGGAACTGCTTCCCGCCGAGCGGATCACGGGCCTGCTTCTGGGCGTGGCACGGGGGCTGCGGGCGCTACTGATAATCGCGATGACCTATGCCTACGTATCTTTTGCGTTCAGCTTATTTCCCTGGACCCGAGGTTACGCGGACCTGCTACTGGGATATGTGGTTTACCCGCTGGGGGTAGTGCGGGTTGCCGCAATCGGTTTTGTTCCGAATCTGTTTTTCATATTTGTGATCGTGACGGTGGCCTTCTATCTGACGAAAGTAATCCGTTTCTTCTTCAACGAACTGGAAAAAGAAACGATTTCGATTTCCGGCTTCTATTCGGAGTGGGCGCAACCGACATACAAGATTGTACGGCTGCTGGTGATTGCGTTTACGCTGGTGGTGATCTTTCCTTATTTGCCGGGCGCCAAGTCACCTGCTTTTCAGGGGATTTCCATCTTCTTTGGAATTTTGTTTTCCCTGGGTTCGACGTCGGCGGTTTCCAACGTGGTGGCCGGGACGGTATTGACGTACACGCGTGCATTCCAGGTCGGCGACCGTGTGAAGGTGGGAGACACGGTGGGTGATGTATTGGGGAAGACTTTCCTGGTTACGCGAATTCGCACGATCAAAAATGAGGAGATCTCCATCCCCAATGCCATCGTGCTCGGCAACCACGTTATCAATTTCAGTTCGGCGGCGCGGGAACACGGCTTGATCCTGCACACCAGCGTAACGATCGGGTACGACGCGCCGTGGCGTACGGTGCACAAGCTGCTGATCGACGCGGCGGAGTCAACCGAGAACGTCTTGCGGGATCCGAAGCCCTTCGTGCTGCAAACGAGCCTCGAGGATTTTTACGTCAGCTACCAAGTGAATGCGTACACCGACAAGCCCTCCGTGATGGCAGGAACATATTCCGATCTACACCAGAAAATTCAGGACAAGTTCAACGAGGCAGGCGTGGAAATCATGTCGCCTCATTATCATGGTGTGCGAGATGGAAATGCGATCGCCATCCCGCCGGACTACCTGCCCAAGAAATATGTGTCGCCTGGTTTTCGAGTGGAACTGCCGGAAGGCGTTGCCCGGAAGGGAGATTCCATAAAGCACGAGTGATTGCGGGAGGCGGCCAAGAAACGGGAAGAGTGTATCGTGATACGATATATATAGCGACAGGAGAAACTGTGGCGGTGCAGGATCGCGGACTCGCCTATTCCAGTGCAAAAGGGCATGGTTGGAACATTGGAGAGAGCCAAAGGTGAAGCGGTGAAAGAAGTAGCGAGCGACGGCCCTGCACCGTGGTGGAAAAGGCCGTTGGCGCAGATTCCCGCCATTCGCGACCGCGAGGAGCAAGTATTCCTGGTGCTGACGCTGGTGATCGGCGCGCTCACGGGCCTGGCGGTGGTGGCGTTCATCGTGGTGACGGAGCACCTAGGGATGCGGCTTTATCCGGTTGGCAGCGCGGCCTGGCGTCGCGTGCTGATTCCGGTTCTGGGCTCTGTCGGCATGGGGTACCTGCTGTTTCGATATTTTCCCGATGCCCGAGGCAGCGGCGTTCCGCAAACGAAGGCGGCACTGTACGCGCGTGGCGGGCGGATCACGCTGGGCACGATCCTGGGAAAATTCTTTTGTACAGCGGCGACGCTAGCCAGCGGCATCCCGCTCGGCCGTGAAGGACCTTCGGTGCAGGTCGGAGGTGGGATCGCCTCGGTACTGGGCCGACATCTGGGATTGAGCCCGGAACGCGTCAAGGCGCTGATCCCCGTGGGAGCGTCGGCCGCGATTGCAGCCGCCTTCAACACGCCGTTGGCGGCGGTGGTTTTCGCGCTTGAGGAGATCACCGGAGATCTTCACGCGCCGGTATTGGGTTCCGTGGTGCTGGCGTCGGCAACGGCGTGGGTGGTGCTACGGCTGCTTCTCGGGAACCACCCGCTATTCCAAGTTCCGCAATATCAGCTCGCGCATCCATTGGAATTCGGGATTTATGCCTTGTTGGGAATTGCGGGCGGCCTGGTTTCCGTGGCGTTCACGAAGCTGCTCTTGAAGACCAGAGAATGGTTCATGAGCTTGCCGAAGAAAACGGTGTGGTTCCAGCCTGCCGCGGGCGGCGTGCTGGTCGGGGTGATCGCGCTGTTTGTGCCACAGGTGTTGGGAGTCGGCTACAGCTACGTAGGCGATGCCCTGAACGGAAGAATGACGTTGGGAATCATGGCGCTCCTGGTGGCATTGAAACTGATCGCGGTGACGACGAGCTACGGATCGGGGAACGCGGGGGGCATTTTCGGGCCTAGCCTTTTTATCGGAGCGATGCTGGGAGGCACGATCGGCGGGATCGCCCACTGGCTATTGCCGCACCATACCGCATCGGCGGGAGCGTACGCTTTGGTGGGCATGGGCACGCTTTTTGCCGGGATCGTCCGGGCGCCGATGACGTCGGTGCTGATGATCTTTGAAACGACGCAGGATTATGCGGTAATCGTTCCGTTGATGATTTCGAATCTGGTTAGTTTTTTTATCGCTTCGCGATTGCAGCGGGAGCCCATCTACGAGGCGCTGGCGTACCAGGACGGGATCCACCTGCCGGGCGCCGCGACACGTCAACAGCGAGGTGGGCACCAAGTAGGGTATGTGATGCGTTCGCCCGCCGAAACCCTGTCCGCTGCGATCTCGGTGGGTGACGCCTTGCAATTCGCGAACAGCAGTGTGCAGCGTTGCTGGCCGGTGTGCGACGAGCGTGGGGTGATTGGAGTCTTGAACAAGAGCAAGCTTCGGCGGGCTGCGGAGCAGTATGGGGCCACGAAGGGTCTTGCGGAACTGGTCGATCCGAAACTATTTCCGCATCTTCACGCCGACCAATCGCTGCACTTAGCACTGGAACGCATGGGCGGATCCGGATTGGACGTCTTACCGGTGGTGAGCCGTGGGGACATGCACCGGTTGGAAGGTGTAGTGTTCCGGCGCGACGTGTTGGATTCCTACGGCGTCGGCGTGGAGGAGAATGACTGAAACCGACCCGGACCGGCCCGTAGCGGAGAGCTTGAGAAAGACGAGGATGGCGAGGACAGGGATGTGAAGGATGGTTATTGGATTCGCGGCAGGACGCGACGGCTGACGAGGACTCTATGCGTCCAGGAATGAGGAATGCCGTACTGAAGGCGGGAGAAATTCTTTCGCGGGCGGAGTTGCCAGTGAGCGCCGGCGACCATGGAGTCGGGTGGAACTTTCCCGTGGAAGGCGCCCGTGCGGAGTCGCGCACGACTCCCTGGTGGTTGTGGTGGAACGTTCTCAGTGTCGACGCGCCCTGCGTTGCGGTGGTGTGGGCAGCTTTTTTCGCACACGCGAGCGGCAGCAAGTTGTCGGCAGCGGAAGCAACCATCCTGGTTCTCACGGTTTGGGTGATTTATGTAAGCGACCGGCTCCTGGACGGCTGGACGGAGAAGGACCGTGCAGCGCTACAAGAGCGCCATCATTTCTGCGAACGTCATCGATTTGTGCTGGCCGGTTTGATGGTGCTCGCGTGCACGGCGATCGCGTGGCTGACGACGGAGCGTTTGCAGGCCGCGGAGATAAGCGCCGGCGTGAAAGTCGGCGTGATTCTGGTCCTTTATATGGCTGGCATTCACAGAGGGGGCGAGCGGGTCGCGGGGATTTTACACAAGGAAATAGCGGTGGGATCGCTGTTCGCTCTCGGAGCGACATTGCCGGTCTGGTCGCGACTGACGCGATTTCCGTGGGATGCGTGCGTAGCGTGGATCCTCTTCGGTTTGCTGTGCTCGCTCAATTGCCTGTCGATCGAGTGTTGGGAGAACCAGCATCACAGCGGGCAGTGGAGACAGCCGCCCCGTCGTTTCGTCCGCTGGGCCGGCTCGCGTATCAATGGCATCGCGATGATACTGGCGATTGCGGCTTTGACGGCATGCCTGGTAGGGAATCCTCGGGGATCTTCTGTGGAGGTGCTGTCAGCAATTGGCCTGGGAGCGCTGCTACTTCTTGTTCTGAACCGGAGAAGAGCGAGGCTGTCACACGCGGCGTTACGCGTGCTCGCCGACGCCGCGCTGCTGGTGCCCCCAATCCTCGCGTTTGCGATAGGAAGGTGAGGGAGAGTGAATCAAACTGCGCCTGTCCAAATGAACTGCGACGGGATCGCCCGTTACTACGAGATTCTGGAGCATCTTTCGTTCGGAAGGTCCCTGGAGCGGAGGCGGTTCGCGTTTTTGGGTGAGGCCAGGATATCGCGGAGAGCGATTGTGTGCGGCGGCGGGGATGGCCGCTTTCTTGCGGGTTTAGTTCGAGGGAACCCGCAGGTGGAAGTAGATTTCGTGGAACTGAGCCGGAAGATGGTCGAGCTTGCCGAGCGCCGAGTGGCGGCTTTGGGCCGATCCTATCGAGGACGAGTTCGATTCTGTGTCGGAGATGTACGGGAATTCAAGCCGCGAACGGATGGCTACGATTTGATCGTGACGAATTTCTTTCTGGATTGCTTCTCGGGGCCGGAACTTTCGGGCGATCGTTGCGTGTCTCGGGAGCTGGGCGACGCCGGAGCGCGCAATGGATCGTCTCGGATTTCCGTGAAGCAGAGGGACCGGTCGGTCGCCTGTGGACCCGGGCGGTGATCCGCGGACGTTGTACGGGGCGTTCCGGGTCACTACGGGGTTGCGGGTCACGCGGCTGCCCAACTATGAAGCCGCGCTGTAGGCAAGAGAAGGATATTTTTTGCGTCGCGAGGAGAAGACTTTGGGGGGACTCCTGCATTCCTCGCTCTGGGAGGCGTGCCCTTCGCGTTCGGGAGCTGTACTGAGGGATGGAGTTTCGATAAGCGCACATGAGCAGTCCGATGGAAGTCGAGAGGCGAGCCCGGTGCCCGATTGAGCTGAAGTGGTGAGAGCTTAGATGTCTGCGTTTGAACTTGACTGTACTTACTTGCGGTGCTGAACCAAGATTTCGTGGGTGTCTGATGAAAATTCTTTCAAAAAGACACTAATGCCAGGAGCGTTTCGGGCGAAGAGCTTGTATGAGCGATCGAGTGAAACGGATTGTCATCGCGGTGGCGTTGGGAATCATCGTGACCGGCGTCTGCGCGCTGCTGGATTTTGAGTTTGCGCGCCTTAGCATCGAATAACGAATGTGTGGTCGCTAGCAAATTTCTAGGCGCGGTGGCCGGAGGGGATAGCAATAATCCGTGCGGAGGTGAAGGTTAACGGAAATTAACGGCAGCGGACCTGGCGGCATCCATGGTCGTGTACCGGCCGCCGAGCCATGCGCATCGAATCGCGCGAGGAGGAAATGTATGAAAGCCGCAGTCGTACCCGCCAAGAGCAATCCCTGGCAAATCAAAGATGTCCCTCAACCGCAACCGGGACCCGGTCAAGTGCTGGTGAAAATGCACGCCAGCGGAATCTGCTACACCGATGTGCACCAAACGCTGGGACATCTTCCCGGAGAGTTTCCGCGAATCCTGGGTCACGAGCCGGTGGGCGAGATCGTCGCGGTGGCTGCTGGCGTGGCGAATCGCAAGGTAGGCGACCGTGTGGGCTCGGCATGGATTCAGTCCACCTGCGGACGCTGCGAGTGGTGCCAACGAGGCCGAAGGATGTTCTGCCCGTTTCTGAAAGGCACGGGAGGCGATGCGCAAGGCGGTCATGCAGAGTACATGCTGATGAACGCCGACGCTACGTACCTGATTCCCGACAAAGTTTCCTACGAGCAAGCGGCGCCGATTTTTTGCGCCGGGTACACCGTTTATGGCGGGCTGCGCTGGGCCGATCCACAGCCGCACGAGCGCGTGGCGGTACTGGGAATCGGAGGACTTGGGCACCTGGCGGTGCAATACGCCAAAGCGGCGGGCTTCGAGACCATCGCGATTTCACACTCGCCGGACAAGGACAAGATGATTCGCGAGCTCGGCGCGGATGAGATTGTACGCGACGGAAAGAGCCTTACCGAGGCGGGTGGCGCGGACATTATTCTGAGCACCTCCAACTCGACGAAATCCATGATGGACAGCATTCAGGGTCTGCGCCCGGACGGCAGGTTCATCGTTATGGGCGCGGACGCGGAACCGCTTTCGGTTTCGCTGGTGGAGTTGCTGTTCAAACGCAACAAGATCGTCGGGAGCCAACAAAACGGCCCCGAGTATCTCTACGAAGCCCTGGATTACGTAGCGCAAGGAAAAGTTAAATCGATTATTGAAACCTACCCGTTGGCTGAAGCTGCCAAGGCCTACGAGCGCGTTGCGGAGGGCAAAACCCGTTTCCGTGCCGTACTCACCATGTGATCGCGAATGCGAGCAGCATGGCGTGTACCGGCGGCATGGCCGGATTCGTCCGCAGATTATTCCGTAGCCGGGGAGGAGCAGCGGGAATTAATCGACGAAGTCAATGATGGCGCCGTCGCGACGGTCCAGGAAACCGGCGAACTGGCCGAAGTTTGGCGCGGTGACGTTGCTGTAGACGTCATGAAAATTGCCGTGATTGGTGGCGTTGAGAGTGTAGACGCCGAGACGAATATGGTGGATCTTGCCGTTCTTGTTGCCGACGAAGGGCAAGCGGAATTCGCGATAGAGCTTGAGATCGACTGAGAAATAGGAATTGAAGCGCTGACCGTTAGGCGTACCCATGTAATTCTGCAGGTTGTCCACATTGGAGTAAGGCTGGCCGGTGTGAATATCGGCGAGCGGACTGAACGTCAATTTCCAAGGAATCGAAAAAATTCCCCAAGTGACGACGCGATTGGGAACGTCGGAAGGCAGAATGCCGTAGACGTCCGGGCGGATGACCGGCTCTGCGAAGGGAATGAATACGTTGGACAAGCTGTTGAGATTGCCGCGGGTCTGGCTCCAGATGTAGGAGCCGTTAACCTGATTGTGCTCGTGAAGAGTGACGCGGAGGGTGGTTTCGACCTCGCGGTAGCGGGAGGAGCCGGTGTTGGTGAGGCCGAGGAAAGAGGGTCCGCCAGCGAGGGCGACGAAGGGATTAACGGCGAAGAGATAGGTTGTGTGGCT
>CAWFXG010000024.1:0-46621 GCA_963819745.1 uncultured Acidobacteriota bacterium
GTAGTTTCGCCCTTGCTCAGTAACATACTTCTGACGCCATTTGATCAGGAGATGCGACGCAAGGGTTATCAGCTTACGAGGTATGGCGCGGGCCATACGACATATACATACGCCGGTTTGTGTCACATGTCAAGGAGTCTGTCACGCCTTGTGATCCTTTCGCTGTTGACGATATGAAACGGTCCGGCTGAACTCGAAGTTATCTTTTGCGTTCAGGGAGTGGTTTCCCCACTGCTCGCCAACGTGTACCTGCACTACGTATTCGACCTATGGGTAGAAGTCTGGCGCAAGAAAGTGGCCGCAGGCGATGTGATTGTCGTCCGATACGCTGACGATCTTGTGGCGGGTTTCGAACACCGGGCGGACGCCGAGCGGTTTCTGAAAGATTTTCGGGAACGGCTGGCCAAGTTCGGTCTGGAATTACATGCGGAGAAAACTCGACTGATTGAGTTCGGGCGGTTTGCCGCTCGCGACCGGAAACAACGGGGAGAGGGAAAACCCGAGACCTTCACGTTCCTGGGCTTCACACATTATTGCGGGAAGCGCCGGAGCAATGGGACCTTCATCGTCTGGCGGGAAACGGCGAAGAAGCGGATGGTGGCAAAGCTGCATGCCATTAAGGCAGAGTTGCGCCGCCGGATGCATGAGCCGGTAGCGCTAGTGGGTGAGTGGTTACAGAAGGTGAGCCTGGGCTATTACCAATACCATGCGGTGCCGGGAAATCTTGATCACCTCAGGGTCTTCATGTACCGGTTGAGAAGGCTGTGGCGGTTTATTCTAGTCCGTCGCAGTCAACGGAACCGAGCTACCTGGGATCGGATCAAACCGATTCTGAACCGCTGGATTCCAGTACCCCGTGTCTTGCATCCTTATCCGATGGACCGCTTTGTCGCCACCCATCCAAGGTGGGAGCCGTATGCGTAGACGCGCACGTACGGTTCTGTGCGGGGGGCGATCAGCGATGGTCGTCCCTACCGCGACAGTAATCCGTCAAAAGGAGCAATCAACTGGTTTTCAGCGGTCGAGGGAAATCCTCGATACTATACTCTGATGCGCGACAGCCTGCGTCTGCTACTGCTGTTGGTTCCGCTGGTCTGCTCGGCCCAAAACGTAAAACGCTCTGAACTGGCGCCGCTCCTCAATTTTGAGACCGGGCAGATCGGCGGCGTGCCTCATGGTTGGGGTGGTGGTCCGGCAAAGACGATTTTTACCGATGACAAAATCGTCCACCGCGGCAAATGGGCAGCCCGTTTGGAGCGCGATGCCTCAAGTCCCGACCGCTTCTCAACCATCACTCTGGGTATTCCCATCGATTTCACGGGAGCTTCCATTGAGTTTCGCGGCTTCCTGAAAACTGAGGGTGTAACCGACTTCGCGGGTTTATGGATGCGCGAAGATCGCGACGGGGCCGTCGTCGCATTCGACAACATGCAGAACAAGCAGCTCAAGGGGACTCATGACTGGACCGAGTATTCAATTACACTGCCGATTAGTCCCGATGCAAAGGAACTCTATTTTGGAGTTCTAAGTTCTGGGACTGGAAAAACATGGGTGGACGATCTACAACTACTCGTGGATGGTAAGCCTATCCGGGACGTGCCTGAGATCGAAAGGCCGAAGACGTCGCTCGATCTTGACCGGGAGTTCGACAAAGGCTCTGGAATTGCCATTACTAACCTATCGACAACACAGATAGAGAACTTGGTAACACTTGGCAAGGTCTGGGGATTTCTCAAGTATCACCATCCCGTTATCGCATCCGGCAAGCGGAATTGGGATTATGACCTTTTTCGTGTCTTGCCGCAGGTTCTTTCCGCTGCGACCCTCCCCATGGCCAACGCCGCCATGCACGCATGGATCGCTGCACTCGGCAAAGTAAGCGATTGCACCATGTGCGCGAGCCTTCATGAGGATGATCTGTACATGAAGCCGGATCTGGCATGGATTGCCGATGAGAAAATGCTGGGTCCGGATCTGAGCCATGATCTTCAGAGGATCTTTCGTAACCGCCCGGCGGGTGGCGACTCCTTCTTTGTCTCGCTAACGCCGAACATAGAGAACCCGGTCTTCAATCACGAACCGCCCTATCAGGGAGTTAAGCTTCCCGACTCCGGATTTCAGATTCTAGCCTTGTATCGTCTGTGGAACATCATTGAATATTGGTATCCATATCGTGATGTGATCGGTGAGAACTGGAATCAAGTACTAACGGAGTTCCTCCCCAAGATCGCTCTAGCCAAGACATCGGATGAATTCCAGCTCGAACTCCTTGCTCTCATTGCGCGTGTGCACGATACACATGCCAATCTGTGGAGTTCACTCCAAGTTCGACCGCCGGCCGGGAAGTGCGCCATTCCAGTGGTTGTGCGCTTCGTCGAAAACAGCGTTGTCGTCGCCGGGTATTGGCCGGTCGAGGCCGGCGCGGCAACCGGTCTAAAGATAGGTGATGTCATCCTGCTTCTCGACGGCGTTCCAGTCAGCGAGCTCGTTGAACGCTGGAGTCCATACTATGCAGCATCGAACAATTCTACGCGCCTGCGCGATATCGCCCGTTCCATGACGAAGGGCAGCTGTGGTCCCGCGAATCTTGCTGTCCAGCGCAATAGCCAGACACTCGCCATCACTACTGCCCGGATCGAAGTGCAAGCGAACAGCCCGATCCCCGGAGGTAAGCACGACCTCGCTGGTGACACCTTTCGGATGCTCTCGAATGACGTGGCCTATCTCAAGCTTTCATCAATAAAGGGGGCCGATGTTGCTGGATACATCGGCAGAGCAAGTCAGACCAAGGGCCTGATCATTGATATTCGTAACTATCCATCCGAGTTCGTGGTATTCGCGCTGGGCTCGCTTCTGGTGGATAAGCCCACCGAGTTTGTGCGCTTCACAATTGGCGATGCCTCTAATCCCGGTGCCTTTCATTGGGGTCCGGTCCTATCACTAACTCCTGAGCAGCCTCATTACAAAGGCAGCGTGGTCATCCTGGTCGACGAAGTCTCATTGAGCCAAGCGGAGTACACAACCATGGCCTTCCGTTCTGCTCCTGGAGCGATAGTGATCGGCAGCACCACAGCTGGTGCCGATGGCAATGTTTCTGGAATTCCTTTGCCCGGCGGTTTTCGGACGATGATCAGCGGGATCGGCGTGTTCTATCCGGACAAGAAGCCCACACAACGGATCGGCATCATTCCAAACATTGAGGTCAAGCCGACTGTCGCCGGAATTCGGGACGGACGTGATGAAGTGCTCGAAGAAGCACTGCGTCAGATTCTGGGACCCGGCACTCCCGCTGCTCAAATTCAGGCTTTGGCGAAGCCTTGAGGCCTGGTCAGTTTTTGCGAGAACGATGTTCCTTCGCTCAACTCTCACGAGAGCCAACCAATGGACCCGTCAGAAACCTTCCAACATCCGCACGTTGTTTTGACGCCGCCACCTAGGATGGCAATATAGCGGCCATCCGGTAGAGACGCCTCTCTTTCCGAATAAAACATCGAATGCGTTTGCCGCACCGCGCGGAAGCGTCCTACTTCAGCTAGCTAGCACCCAAATTGTAGCCTCGTTACCGAACCGGGAACCACCGGAATCAATGTCCGTCTGCACCGGTTCGCAATCAGTTTTCAGGCCTTCCAGAACTGCCACTTCTTTGGCTTAGATACCATCGGCCTAGGCGCGTTCGGCTCCTCCCGTCTGATGCTACGGGGGTCCGGGCTCTTCAATGTGGCGAGCCAGTTTTCCAGTTCTTCAACGGTCAGAGATGGGTGCTCGGAGGGTTCATCAATAACACCGAACTCGTAGGCTGCGATCTCGAGTTTTGGAGGAATGCCGTAAAGATAGGCCTCAATGTATGTGGCTCGCCTGAGGTCATCGCAGTAGATGTACGCTTCTCCCGTGGGTTCTTTGCCGGGTTCGCATACCCAGAGGCGAAAAGCAACCTCGCCTCCAACCGCAAGTCGGCCGTCGGTTCGAAAGACCCGAATCGCCCTACCCTGGACACGCCCCCCTTTCTGCTCGCGGATCAGACCCTCACTCTTCTCCAACTCCAATTGGATGTGAAATGGAGCAGTCCTCCGCGCGCTAAGACGTCCCTCCGCAGGCACCAAGATTTAAGGGCTCCTTTCGCTCAACTCCCGCAGCAACCGGACCGTTCCTGCATCCGATCCCTCACACGGTTTCGATGACTCCGACCCGCTGGCGCGCTCCGGTTTCCGGTCGCGCCAGCGCCATCTCCACCAGCCACGATCACCGCCCCATCTGATAAAACAGAGGGACTCACCTTGCGCGGGGCTTGATCTCAGATTGCTCAGATTGCTTCCGTTTGGAATCGTAAGCGTAACCCTTCCACCGAGTCTGCAGTAGACCGCATGAGTCGCCGTTGGGCGACCAGGTAGGAGACCACATTCCGTTGACCGGCAGACTGAAATGCGAGCCGTTTTCAGGTCCACAAATGAATGACGTGACCGGCGCCGCGCGCGCCACGGTGTAATCACAACCAAAGGCAAGCGTCGCCCGTCCGGCGACCAGGACGCGTCCAGTCGCCAGCCTTTCCGCTCTCCCGTGAGAGATCTGCTCGATCGGACCGCATCGAAGGGTGCCACATAAATCCTGGATTCGTCTTTCCCAGCCATTCCGTTGAAGGCGATCTGCGTCCCGTCCGGAGACCAGTGAGGATGCCTTGCCGAAAAGGAGGCGACGTCAGCCGCAGTCGCTGGCTGCCATCGACCGCAGCGCGCAAAGCGATTTGTTCCTGATCGAGTCGACCACGCAACCCACTTCCCGTCTCTTGAGACGCGAGTTCCCCCCCGGATAGCCCACTCAACGTGGGACTAAGTTGGCCGGATTTCAGATCGTAACGGAGAAACTCAAGGCGGGTCTCCTTGGGGGAACCAGCTATAAACAACCGCTTCCCGTCTGGGCTCGGAACCGGCCACTGCGAATCCGTGGGACCGTGGGTCAACTGGAACGGACCACGCCTGCCCGCTGTAAGAATCCCACTTGCTCGCGGAGAGCCCACACATCGACGGTTCGCTTTTCATGCACCTCGAATACGAAGTATCTGCCATCTGGCGTCCAGTTGCCGCAGCAAACAACAGATGCCGACGGGTTCCATCCTGGGAGTAGGGGATAAGCCGGACCACCATTAACACGGTGCCTCCCAAAGCGAGGCCGATTCGGGGTCCTGGGAGTCTACTTGGGCGCCGGGGGGTCGATAGAGAAACGCAATCTGGTTCCATCGGGCGACCAGCGGACCCAAAAAGGATTACCGGCAAGCGTTGCCAGCGTTCGGTCTCCTGTCCCATCGCTGCGCGCGATGTGCAACTCGTGGCCCACGCCATAAACAACCTGTTGACCATCCGGCGACCAGGAGGCCGAGCCCCTCCGGGCAAGAAGACCGTTCAGTCGCTGCGCAGAGCCTCCCAGTATTGGCGATACCCAAAGCTCGCAAGGGCCGCCGGTAGGCAAGTCTTTGCACCATAACAACTCCGTTCGGTCCGGTGAAATGTCCTCCACTCCTGAGTCCGTCACTGCTATGGGCAAAGCGACTGACTCACCTCCCTTGGCTGATACCTGATAAGGCTCATAGACTAAGGCGGTGGAATTGAATATCAGCCGGGACCCATCTGTAAGCAGTGGCCAGGTCTTTGGCCGGCCGTCGTTGCTGATCTGCTCGGTGCCCGTGATTCGCGGCGGCGGCAACGGGCGGGTAAGCCAGAACGCGGCAGCACCCGCAGCGATGACCGCAGCCCCTGCGGCGAAAGCCCAGCGGGGGATGCGGCGCACCGGCCCAGCCGGGATATCGGAGGCCGACGCGATAGCAGGCTGCGCCTTGCTCGATTCCGTGTCGCGCTTCATCCGCTTCAGATCCGCCCGAAGTTCGGCGGCAGACTGGCAGCGAACGTCGCGGTCTTTCTCCAGCGCCTTGTGGATGATCTCTTCCAACTTCGGCGGAGTGTCGGGGTTGATGCGAACTGGCGGCAACGGGTGCGCGAATTCAAGATCGAATCAAAACCTCGCCTCTCCGTCTCGCCTCGGAAACGGAAGCATGCCCGTGCACATCTCGTACAGCACTAGCACCAAACGAGAACAGGTCGGTGCGAGCGTCCAATGGCTTGCCCCGGACCTGCTCCGGCGACATGTAGGCTACCGTGCCAGCCGCCGTGCCGGGAGCCGGTGAGGCAGGACTCAGCGACTGCCTGCGCGCGGGCCTTCAAGGCCTCGCGCTGGCAACTTCCGTTCCGTCGTCAGCCCGGCCTCCAGCTCGGAGGAACCTTCGCCAACCCGAAATCCAGCACCTTGACGAGGCCCCGGCTGGTGACAAAGATGTTGGCCGGCTTGATGTCCCGGTGGATGATGCCTGTGGTGTGAGCGGTATCCAATCGCGTCAGCAATCTGAATTCCCAAGTCCAGGATTCGCTCCGATTTCGAGCGGCTTGCCCGCGATCAGGTGTTTCAGCGTTAGCGCCGTCCAGAAACTCCATCGCGATGAACGCATTGCCCGCATGCTCGCCGACGTCATAGACGGTGCAAATGTTCGGATGGTTGAGCGCTGAGGCGGCTTGCGCCTCGCGTCGAAAACGGCTCAACCACTGCGGGTCTGTGGCAACATGCTCAGGCAGAAACTTCAGCGCGACGAAACGATGCAGGCGCGTGTCCTCGGCCTTGTAGACCACGCCCATGCCGCCGCCGCCAAGCTTCTCGATGACGCGATAATGGGAAACGACGCTGCCGATCAGCTTTCGCTTCGCTGCCTGTGGCTCGCCAAGTCGCTAGGCGACCTGTTTTCCCAGCGCCTCCAGCGCGGGCGACTCAATGAAATGCTCGGCTTGTTTCTCGTGGGCCAGCAGCGACTCCACCTCGCGCCGAAGCACTGCGTCGTCTCCGCAGGAGTCTTCGAGGAACGCAACGCGGCGGCTCGCGTCGAGCTCCAACGCGCGGTGATACAGTTCTTCGACTCGACGCCAGCGTTCAGGCTCCACGTCCATCCCCGTCGCTCATCTCCCGCAGGAGCCAGACCTTGGCCAGCCTCCAGTCCCGCACCACGGTTTCGGCGGAGACTCTCAATACTTCCGCCGTTTCTTCCATGCTCAATCCGCCAAAGAATTTCAGTTCGACAACCTTGCTTTTCCGTCCGTCGACTTCGGCCAACGCCTTCAGGGCATCATCCAGTTCCACCAGGTTCGGATCGGGTTCGCTACACACCGTGGCTGCGTCGTCGAGGGACACCTGAGCCAAACCACCGCCTCGTTTCTGGTAACCGCGGGAGCGGGCAAAATCGATCAGAATACGCCGCATCAGCTGGGCGGACACGGCAAAGAAATGCGCCCGATCCTGCCAGTTGACTCTGTCCGCAGTCGACCAGGCGCAAGTAGACTTCGTTCACCAGCGCGGTCGTTTGCAGGGTGTGGCCGGGTCGTTCCCCTGCCATGCAGCGCTGCGCGACTCGATGCAATTGCTCATACACCAGTGGCGTGAGCTTTTCCAGAGCCTGCTCGTCGCCGGCCGTCCAGGCCTTCAGCAGCCGGGTGACTTCGTCAGTCAACGGCGTAGCCATTCGGGCCTCCTTAGCTTCGGCACATTACATCCACCAGGACCACCAGCTCAGAGCCGACGAGGGGTTACTCTCCCAGCGACGCTTCGTTACTTCATTCAACTTTTTCGTGTACCCGTTGCTACTTTGACCCGCAATTCGCGCCTTACTAGACAAGAGCCAGTTTAAGCTGACAAACCGTATGCAATCGACCGGATGAATGGGCACGGAACCGACCCCCGAGCGGGGCATCCCCGCTCAGTTATCGCATCAGGATACTACTTTCTCACTGGAATTGCTCGACCGGAGGATATTGATCATGAAACGTGCTCTCACGCTGGCTTTGGTTCTTTCGAGCCTATGCGCGGTTGCTCAGGCGACCACTTACAGCGCGGTTGTCGTGTACGGAGACAGCCTTTCCGACAATGGCAACCTATACGCCGCAACCGGGCAGCCCGGAGCCCTTACTATGACGGCCGCCGGTCCAACGGACCTGTCGCTGTCGAACAACTCGCAACCAGCCTCGGAGCGCCCCTGGTGGATTATCGCCTGGATCGGCGCCACCACCGGAATCGGCAACTATGGCGACGGAGGAACACCTACAAGTTTCGGCACTTATTCTCTGCCCGGCATGCAGACGGTGTTCGCAGCGACGAAATCGACACTGGGCCCCTACTTGAATGGCGGGCTCTTTGTCGTGTGGGGCGGCCCGGATGACTTCCTTTCGCCTTCGCCTCTGGATACGACACCGGCGGCAATCGTCAATCGGGCTGTCAGTAATGAACTGGGTCTCGTTACCAGCTTGGAATTGCTCGGCGCGCAACACATCCTGGTGCCGGGCATGCCGGATCTGGGACTTACTCCGTACTTTCAGAGCCTGGGTCCTGCCGGGGCAGCCGAAGGGTCGGCCCTCTCCGCTGCCTTTAACGCCGAACTTAGCTGCGGACCTTCCGGCCGGAGTCGCGTACTACGACACCGCATCGCTCATTCGCGCGATGGTCGCCAACCCGGCGGCCTACGGTTTCACCGATGTGACCGATCCCTGCTACAACGGCACAACCGTCTGCTCGAACCCGTCGCAATATCTGTTCTTCGATAGCTTCCATCCCACCACCGCTGCCGATGCATTCGCGGCGGAAGGATTTCTGGCGGCGCTTGCGCCGGAGCCGTCGACTTTCGTTCTGATCGCGGGTGGATTGATTCTGTGCGGGGCCATTCGCAAACGAGTGTCCGGCCGCGGCAAGCCGAGAGTCCGCGGCGCTGATTGAGCAACATCGCTTACAGGAGGAGAAATCATGCGTGCTGTTTGCTGTCTTGTTCTGGGATTGTTCGCCCTGAGCTCGTCAAGGGCGCAAGCCAGTCAGACGACTTCGGACCATCATCCCGGGTCGGGCGAGGTCGTGGGCGCCATCGTGGGGTTAGCGGCGGTTGCGGTTGCGGGAGTCGGAATCACTTACTACGTCCTCAACAAGGGTGTTGCCGAGGGCTGTGTCGCCGAAGCGGACGGGAAAAAGACTCTGGTGGAATCCAACAAGAAAGGTCTACTCGCTGCTGGACGGCGGCCCATCTCTGCCCGTGGGCGACCACGTGAAGCTAAAGGGCCACAAATCTGGCACTAAGTCAGCGCCATCGATCCAGGTGGAAAAGGTCTCTGAAGGTCTACGGGCCCTGCAAGCCGTAGGAGAACGAAAGAGGTATGCCGGAGTAATAGCCGTCGGCATGTGGGATAACCCCGCCGACGACGCCAAGCAGATTGGGTGGGTCCGCGATGCTTCTGGTTCGGCCCCGCCACTTATGTTGAAAGTCCAGGGCCGGTAGCTGGCGATTTCCTCAAGCGATTTCGGTCTTGCCGCCACCAGGTCGCGATACGTCGCGTAGGAAAAGTTCGTCGCTCCATCATGGTTCTCCTCGATCTGCACCAGTCGCGACGGATCGATATACGGCAGAGGTCGCAGCAGCACCGTATTCACCACGCTGAATATCGCCGTGGTCGCGCCGATCCCCAGGATCAGCGTGATTACCGTGGTGGCCGCATAGCCGGGATTTTTCCGCAGCCCCCGCGCTCCGTACCAGCAATCTTCCACAAAATTCTCCAGCCACCTCCAGCCCCACGCCTCCCGCGTCCGCTCCCGTAAACTCGTGAAGTTCCCAAACGCGCGGTTCGCCGCATGCTTGGCCTCGTCCGCCGCCACGCCGCCTTCTGACAATTCGCGCTCCTTCATTTCCCGGTGCAACCGCAGCTCTTCGTCCAATTCGCGGTCGAACCGTTCGCCCCGTAGCAACATTCCTCCCCGCCGCCACATCTCACCGATCCAGCTCATAGATCTTTGCCTCGCCACTTCCTCACGTCGTTACATCTTTCTTCTCACGCCGTCTGAATCACCCGCACAATCGCTCCCATCACCCGCTCGAATTGCGACTGCTCGATCTCCAGTTGTTTCTTGCCCGCTGCCGTTAATCGGTAGTACCGCGCTCGGCGGTTCTCCTCCGTAACTCCCCATTCCGCTTTGACCCATCCTTTGATCAGCATCCTTTGCAGCGCCGGATAAAGCGATCCCTCTTCCACCTGCAGCACCTCCTGCGAAATCCGCTGGATGGATCGCGCGATCTCATATCCGTGCATCTCCTCGTCGCGCGCCAGCGTTCGTAGAATCAGCAGGTGCAGCGTCCCCGGCAACAATTCACCTCGGTTCATTTCGTTCCATCGCCTCTCTGGCGGTTTCTGCCATAGTCAGACTATGTCTAATACCATAGATAGACTATGTCAACGCCAAAAGGTTAGCTGTCCCCTGCTGTTCCTGCCCCCGCGCTTCACTGCGCGACTTTCTCGAAACGTTTTCGTCTAATCCCAATTGGCTCTGGGAAAAAGTGTGGTAGGTTGGAAACTTTGACAGTGGAAGTTCGGAGCGGGGAGCTTTGCTCGCTTAAAACTTGTCTCTGGGGGAATGTTGAATCGGCAATTCCTGACTGCCTTACTGGCGGTAACTGCCTGCGGCGCCGCCGTCCTCGCCTACTCTTTCCGTTCTCGCGCCTCCGCCAATGAAGACTTCCAGCGCGAAGTCCGATTCGCGCAAGAAGAAGCTGCCCGCGTGCAATCCCAGGTACTGCTGCCGAGCGAAAGCCGCATCGCTTCCAGGCAAAATTTCGCCGAGGCCCTGCGGAAAGTTGGGCTGACTGCGGACGAGGCGGCCGGCGCAACCGTCGCCGCGCAGCGCGCCTTCAATCTGCGGCAAGTGCGCGCCGGCAACACCATCACCATAAATCGCACCGTGGACGGCTCTCTCCGGGAGATTGACTACAAAATCGATGCCGAACGCATCCTGAAAATTCTTCCCAAGGACCGCAGCTTCGCCGCCGAAATCCAGAACATTCCCGCAAAGACGGAAATTGCCTCGGTGGCCGGAAAAATCGAAGATTCTCTTTTCAATGCCGTGGCCCAGACCGGGGAGTCACCCGAGCTCACCCTGCAGTTGGCGCAGATTTTCGGCTACGACATGGATTTTTACACTGACCCACGCAAGGGCGACACTTTCCGCGTGGTTGTCGAGAAAAAGAAATACGCCAACGGCCAGACCGCCGCCTACGGCAGGGTTCTCGCCGCCGAATACAACAACTCCGGGAAAAAATATCAGGCGCTGCTTTTTCACGACGACGCCGGCGCCCCCGGGTACTACACCGCCGACGGAAAATCCCTGCAGAAAATCTTTCTCCGCTCTCCGCTGAAATTCGGCGCCGCCGTCACCTCCCATTTCAGTAAGGCGAGGTTTCATCCGATTTTGAAGACCTACCGCCCCCACATGGGGACAGACTATGGGGCGCCGGTGGGCACGCCGGTGCAGTCCATCGGGGCGGGCCGGGTGGTGTTCGCCGGGCGCAAGGGCGGCGAAGGCAACATGGTGCAGGTGGCGCACGCCAACGGCTACGAGACGATGTACCTGCATCTCTCGCGGATGTTCGTCAGCACCGGCCAGCATATCGAGATCGGCAAGGTGATCGGCCTGGTCGGAAGCACCGGACTTTCCACCGGTCCGCACCTGGACTTCCGCATCCTGCAGCGGGGACAGTACAAGAACTTCGAGAAGCTGGGCTTGCCGCCTTCCGACCCGATCACCAAGAAGGCCTGGGCGGAGTTTGCGCTGGTGCGCGAGCACTGGTTGCCACTGCTGACCAACGCGAATCCGGTGCCACTGGAAGCGAGCGTCCTTCCGGGCGTCGGTCCAACGCAATAGCGGGTTTGGCGCCGCGTGACAGCGCCGTTCCCAGTCTGTTCTGTTTCCCTCTCGTTTTTTTCGCGATCAACCGGCCCAAAAATCAATAAATGATGGGGAGTTTGGTAAAGTCCGACGTGGACGGATCGGAGTCGGTGACGCGGAGAACAACGAGAGTGCGGTCATCGTAGGCCGGGACGCCTTCGCCGCTGTGGTCATCGGTGGCGGAAAGAATGCTCTCGGCGATTTCCGCGGCGGATTGACGGGGGGAGACGGCGGCCAGCACCGCGGAGAGGCGGTCCGCGCCAAATTCCTCGAAGTTGGCGTTGGCGGACTCAAGGATGCCATCGGAAGCGAACAAAATGGTGTCACCGGGAAGAAGTTCCACGGTGATCTGGTCGTATTCGGTGTCCGGAAAGAGGCCCAAGGGAATGCCTGTGACGCGGATGGACTGAACGGCACCATCGCGAACGAGAAGCGGATAAGGGCCTCCGGAATTGGCGAGGGTGAGGCTGCGGGTATTGGCGTCGTACACGGAAAAAACAGCGGCGACGAAGCGGCTATCCAACCTCGCGGCATGAAGGCGACGGTTGAGCAAAGCGAGCATCTCGGCGGGGGGACAGGGATGCTCCACCACGTGCTCGCGCATGGTGCCGATGGCGAGCGATCCGAAAAGCGCGGCCGCGGTGCCTTTTCCGGAAACGTCACCAAGGGCGATGGCCAGGCGGCCCTTGCCATAGGGCAGAAAATCGTAGAAGTCGCCACCGAGCTCGCGAGCGGGAACGTAGGCGGCGGCGAGCTCGAGGCCGGGAATCTGCCTCGCTCCCGTGGGTAAAAGGCCAATCTGAATCTCGCGAGCGGTGGACAAGTCCAGATGGAGACGGCGCTCGTTCTCGCGAGCCTCCTCATAGAGCCGAGCGTTTTCGAGAGCGATGGCGATGTAGGAAGCGAGGGTGGAGAGCATGCGCTCGCTTTCCGCAGTGAAAGCATGAGGGACGGTGCTTTCGAGATCGAGAAGGCCGATCAGACGATCCTGCAAGAGGAGAGGAACGACGAGCTCGGAGCGGACCACGATGCCGTTTTCGCACTGGATGTAGCGCGGATCGTCCTGGGTGTTGCCAACGCGGATGGCGCGGCGCTCGGCGGCAGCAGTACCGGTGATGCCCTGGCCCAAGGGGAGACGAAGTTTGCTGGGGATGGTGTCGTCAAAGCGCATGCCGAAGACGGTCTCGAGCATCTGGTCGCGTTCACTCCAGAGCATGACGCTGAAAAGATGGTAGTTGACGAGTTTCTTGACGCGCTGCGCCACGCGGCGGAGCAACTCTTCGCGGTCGAGGATGGAGGTAATTTCGCGGCTGACCTCGTAGAGAAGGGCGAGAGTACTGTCCTGCTCGAGGGGAGAAAACAGGCTGGAAAAGGGAACGGGATCGGCGTCGCCGACGAGTGGAAAAGGAGCGAGTTTGGAATGGTCTTCCATATAGGGTTACACGCCTGATTCCCGAGCCGATAACGATTGGATGTCGAAGGCGCAGTAATGTTGCACCGAGGGCGAACAACAGACGAATACCTGATCGAAGCGGAGCGGAGCAGATGTCCGTGAGGGCGAACAGCTTACGCGATAGCCGCGAAGATCAGGAGAAGGGGAGCTGGTTAACAATAATGCCGCCAGCCCCCAAGGATTCGTGTAAGTGTTCATTCCACAGGGAGTTAAAGCCAAGCGTTTTGATACACTTGCATAAGTGTTCATTCCAATAGACTTAGGCGAGGCGTGCAGCGGCTTGCCGAATTGCGGTGCCGAGCTGGGTTTGCACAAGGATCGATGAGTCATAGTGGATACCGCGAGCCGGCGAGGATCGGCTTTATTCATAAATATGAGGGAAGAATAACACGCGAGTGCGCGGTGGCTAAGCGATCGGCAGGGAACGGAGAAAAATGAGGGGCGGATGGTGAATGGAAGGATTTAGCGATAGCGGCGTGCGCCGGAAAGTGATCGGTTCGGGGCGCGAGTTCCGGAGGAATTAGCCCGGATGGAGCGCGAATTTTACAGAGTTGCGTTGCGCACAAGCTTATAGACTTGCGGCGCGCAGTCAGCAGGTTGTGTCCAGTGAAACGTGCCAGCATCGGCGTTCGAATGCATTCGGGCTGGGGAGCACTCGTAGCGGTGTCCCACAGCGCAGGCAAAGTGGAAGTAATAGAGCGGCGCCGCATCACGGTTACACCAGCGGGCCCCGGAGGGAAGCAGCCGTATCATTTTGCGGAGAATCTGGAAGTTGCAGAGGCCGAGAAGTTCCTAGCGAACTATCGAGCTGGTTCCCGACGACTGGCGCTGGAGAGGATCCGGGAGGTGGCCAGGGAACTGGAGAAGAGCGACTATCGGGTGGTAGGCGCGGCGGTGCTGCTGGCATCGGGTCGCGCATTGCCGGCGCTTTCGCGGATCCTGGCGTCCCACGCGCTGATTCATGCCGCCGAAGGCGAGTTCTTCCGAGAGGTGTTTTCGAAAGCGTGCGAGCAGCTAGAATTGCCGGTGATGGGCATTCGAGAGCGCGACGTGGAAGAGCGTTTTCGGCAGAAGTTCGGCAGAGCAGCGGCTGGACTGAAGCGACAGATTGCGTCGTGTGGGCGGAATTTGGGCCCGCCGTGGACGCAGGACCAGAAAACGGCGGCGCTGGCCGCGTTGTTAGCGCTAGCCAGCAGGTAGCTCCGCGCGAGCCTAGTGCCAAAGCTCCCGCGGCAGTAGTAAAATGGGGAAGCGCAAAAGGGCGCATCCGGTCCGCGGAAAGGACAGAAGTCCACCTGACAGCATTGTTATTCGTTTTGTTTACGAACTGACTTTCTGCCCATACTCGCGGACCTCGGGCATACGAAAGGAAGTTCGTCATGCCAGTAAGACCCCTGCCATCGCATCCAAACCTGGACCATCTAAAGCACCAAGCGAAAGATCTGCTCCGGGAGCATCGCGCCCGCACGCGAGAAGTGGCGCAACAAATGCGGGAATTTCACCCGCGGTTCGGGCGAGCCACGGACGGGGAAGTCTTCGATGCGGAGATAAAACTCAGCGATGCGCAACTGACGATCGCGCGCGAGCATGGATTTCCGAGTTGGGCCAGGATGAAAGCACATATCGAGAGACCGACACTCCGAGATCAACTGAATTTGCCGCATCACGAGCGAATTGAAGACGCAACGTTCCGGCGGGCGGTGGACCTGCTGGATTCCGGTGACGTGGCCGGATTACGAGCCCACCTGGAGCGAAATCCGAAGGTTGTGCACCAACATGTCCGCTTCGAAGGGGGGAACTATTTCCGGAATCCGACACTGCTGGAATTTGTGGCGGAGAATCCGGTTCGTCATGGCAAGCTGCCGGGGAATATTGTTGAGGTAGCCGAGACGATAATCGAAACGGAGGTTGATCAAACGGCATTGGACGAGGCACTGATGCTGGTCTCGACGGGCAGCGTGGCGCGGGAGTGTGGTGTACAAGCGGCGTTGATCGATGTGCTGTGCGATCACGGAGCGGATGCAAGCAGCGCCATTCATACAGCGGCCGTACTTGGGGAGTTAGCGGCGGTAAAGGCGTTGATGAGGCGTGGAGCGCGGATGGATCTACCGGTGGCCGCGGCGCTGGGGCGGCTGGAAGATGCGAACCAATTGCTTCCGAGGGCAAGCAGCGAGGATCGGCACCTAGCATTGGCACTGGCAGCGCAGTTTGGTTACGTCGAAATCGTACGACGGTTGCTGGACGCGAGCGAAAACCCGGACCGCTACAACCCAGTCGGGGGGCATTCTCATGCGACGCCTCTGCATCAAGCGGCCGGAGCAGGTCACAGCGAAGTGGTCCAACTGCTGGTGGAGCGAGGAGCGCGATTGGATATGAAGGACATCTTATGGCGAGCTACGCCGGCGGACTGGGCGAGGCACGAGGGCAAGACAGAAATCGAGGAATATCTTCGAGGAAAGATGAGGGACGAAAAGCAACGGTAGGCGGCGATTGGCGCGGGACCGTCAGGGTCTCGCCAAGATTGGCAGTGGACGGATAGGATGAAGCGAAGATCGCGGGAAGTTGACGATTTCCCGAACGTTCAAGAAGCGGGAGAGCCAGATTTTGTTTCGCGGAGGTCCGATGAGCGAATCCAAACCGATTGGTTCCGGGACGCATTACGATTCGAACTACGGGAATTTCCAAAGCGAAGTGTACGCACAAATCCGCCGGGAAGCTTTTGGCGAAGACATTGGACAGAACAGCTGGCACACCGCGGACGAGCAAGACAGGTTTCTGGGATGGCTGGAGCTTTCCGCCGGGAAGAGCGTGCTGGATGTTGGCTGCGGAGCGGGGGGGCCGGCGTTGCGAATGGCCGCAACGACGGGATGTTCCATCGTGGGAGTGGATGTGCACGAGAGTGCGGTGACGACCGCGAATGCGATGGCGGCGCAAAGGGGCTTGGCGGGACGTGCGGAATTCCGGCGTACGGATGCGACCGGGCCGCTGCCGTTTCCCGGGGGCAGCTTCGACGCCATCACGTGTATCGACGCGATCAACCATTTCTCCGACCGGCCGGGAGTGCTTGCGGAGTGGTGCCGGCTGCTGAAACGGGGAGGGCGATTGCTGTTCACCGATCCGATTACGGTGACAGGAGCGCTGTCGAATGAGGAAATCAAGATACGCAGCTCCGCAGGGTTTTATCTTTTCGTTCCGGAGGGCTACAACGAACGAATCCTGGCACATTGCGGATTGCGATTGCTGGTGCGAGAGAACGTGACCGAGAACATGGCCAAAGTGGCGGCGGCCAGACGCGCCGCGCGGGAAGCAAGAAGCGCGATTCTGCGCCCGATTGAGGGTGACGAAGCTTATGAGCGGCAGCAGGAATATCTTGCGGTTGCCGCGGGTATCGCGAGAGAAGGGCGATTGTCGCGCTTCGTCTATGTTGCAAGCCTGGAGTAATTCTCCAAGAAGGGTGTGAAGGCCGCAATTTGGGAAGCCGCGACGGGGGAACACCGGCCTGACGTCAGGTGCGATGAGCGGCGGCTTGCAGGAGAAGAGCGTCCTGCCGGGCATAGGCGTCGAGTTCGGCAGCCTTGCTGAGTGGCGCACGGAAACCGATGTAGCCATCGGGCCGAACGACGAAAATCTTTTCCTGTGTACCCAAGAGGCGACGGCCTTCGTCGTCGAGCTGCGAGCGGTCAATGGACATGGTCTGGGTGCGGAGCAGACGCCTGGCGAGAGCCTCGCGAGCGGAGTCGGTGGAGTTGACCAGGACAGCGAGATGCTCGGCATCGTGCCACTTGCCGAAGAGAGTGGGAGAGGAGCCAGCGCGTAGACCGAAATCGGGCATGCGGTCGCCGGCGCGAAGCGCGCCGTCGCCACCGTGGTCGGCAACGGCGGAGGAGGGGCGGTATTCGATGGCGGTTTCGGAAATGAAACCGATGGCGGCGTCCTGGACGGTGGTGGAGCGGGAGATGTGGGGAAGGAGAAGGTCGCGGGCGGTTTCGATGAGGGGATTGGAGGCGGTAGCCATCTTCAAGCCGCGTTCGGTGAAGCGAAGCAGGGCTTTACCGACTTTGCCGCGCTCTTCTTCGTAGGTATCGAGCAAGGAATCGGCGGCACCGCGAGCGACGGCGGCAAGCTTCCAAGCAAGATTGGCAGCGTCCTGAAGGCCAGTGTTCATGCCTTGACCGCCGACCGGAGAGTGGATGTGAGAGGCATCACCGGCGAGGAAGACGTTGCCGGAACGGTAGTGTTTGGCCTGACGATCGCTGACATTGAACGGAGTGAGCCATTCGGCGGAATGAATATTCACGCGGACACCGGCGACGTCCACGGCATCTTTCAAATCCTGGAGGGAAATGTCGCGGCGTTCGACCTGACCTTGCTCGGAGTGCAGGGCGACAATGACGCGAGTGAGCTTGTCCGAAAGACGAGCGAGGAAAACCACATTGCCGGAGCGCAGGTGGAGAGACAATTCGTCGGTGGGAGCATCGGGACCATCGAGCTCGACGTCGCCGAGAAAAAAGGAGAGGCCGACGCCGGCACCCTCGAAGGAGATTCCGGAAAGATTGCGGACGGAACTGTGGGCACCATCGCATCCGATGATCCAGCGGGCGGCGAGGTGTTCTTCGCGACCGTCGGGATGGCGAAGGGTGGCGGATGCGCCGGGGTCGTGCTGGGCAATGGAGAGCAGTTCGACACCGCGCTCGGTGCGAACGTTGAGAGATTCCATGTGGTCGTTGAGGATGGCCTCGGTGTGACTTTGCGGAAGAAAGAGGACGAAGGGATAGCGGCTGGGAATGCGACCAAAGGAGAAAGATAAAATCTCCTTGCCGTCACTAAAGAAGACGGCCCGGGAAACGCGGCGGCCGGAGGAGACGGCTTTTTGCGCGATGCCGTAGCGCTGGAATTGCTCGAGAGTACGGGCCTGGACGACAAGAGCCTGAGAGTGGCGGGCCAGGTGGTCGGATTTGTCGATGATGCGGACTTGCAAGCCAAGGCGGCGCAATTCGATAGCCATGGCGAGGCCGGTAGGACCGGAACCGACGACAAGAACGGTGGCGTCCATTTTTCCTCTCCTTCTACGGACACTTCAACCTGAACCTGGGAAAGAGCAACAGACAACGTAGCTTTTCCGGGGCGTGAGGTGAAATAGGGAAAAACCAGTAGGGTGAGGGGAAAACGGGATTAGGGCCAAAGCTTCGGTGAGCATGACCCGGTCGCGCCTGACGCGGGAGACGGACTTGAAGGCGTGCGGCGATGCCGCGGATAAGCGGGCTGCAGGGGGCGCTCGAAATTCAGGCAGGTGCCCATCGTGTTGTTCACACTGCACGCGGACGCGCGGTGTTTTCGAAGATGCAAGATATTTCAGGGCTGCCCCCAATGATCGAGAGCCTGCTGCCCTGATTTCTAGAACGCGCGCCAAGGGCGCCAAGCAAAAACTAACCAGAACCAGTTGCACGACTGCGCAGGTCGGGTGGGTCGGCGGCGTCCGAGATTTCCGTTTCCGGTGCGGGAAATACGGCGGAGATGATGGTGCCGTCACGGTCCGAGGAGATATCGAGAGTGCCCTGGAGGTGGCGAACGCGCTCCCGCATGCCGCGGATGCCGACTCCGGAACCCTGGGATTGAATCTGGCGAAGCTTATCGGGCGAAATGCCTTTGCCCTTATCCTGAACCGTTAAACGGACCTGCCTACCCACATGAGCAAGGTGAATGGCGGCGGCGTTGCTGCCAGAGTGACGATGAACGTTGGTGAGACACTCCTGGACAACGCGAAAGAGGGCGAGCTCGGTGTCGCGGGGGAGGCGACCGAAGTCATCGGGGATATCCAGGGTAATGTCGAGTCCGCTGCGCTGCTGGAGACCGTCGATGTACCAGCGGAGAGCCTCGCGCAAGCCGGTTTCGTCGAGAAGCGGCGGATGGAGAAGATAGGACATGGTGCGAATTTCCTGGCTGAGCTGTTGGACGAGTTCCTGAGCGTCATTGGCGATGCCTTCGAGGGCGGCGTCGGGCTTGTCGGAGACGAGGTGGGAACGGCGGGAAAGGGAGGCGATGCTCATGCCAAGAGCGGCGACGATCTGGCCGGCGCTGTCATGGAGCTCGCGAGCGATACGGCGGCGCTCGTCGTCCTGGGCGCGCATGAGGCGATTGGAAAGCTCGCGAAGCTGTTCGGATTGAAGGAGAACCTCGACGTTGCGCTGTTCGAGTTCGCGGGTGCGAGCATGAACTTCGGCGTCCAGAGACTCGGCGAGGTCGCGGTAATTCCGTTCGGCGCGCTTGAAGTCGGTAATGTCCACGCCGGTGGGGTGGAGAAACAAGATGCGGTCCTGCTCGTCGCGAATGGGAAAGAGAGAGAAATCCATGACGCGCGGGGTACCGTCGGCCCAGTGATAGTCGAGGATCTCGCGATAGGGAACGCCTTGCGCCGCGCGTGCGGTGGCTTCCCGAATTTTGGACCGCGATTGCTCCGACCGGCTCCACCAAGGTGATTGCCAAAAGGGTTTCCCGAGCACTTCGTCGGCGGGGTATCCGCAGGCGTCTAGAGAAATGCGATTGGCGTCGATCACGATACCGTCGACGGACATGATGCCGGCAAAGACCGAGGTTTGGTCGAAAACGGCGCGAAATTTCGCATTGGCGGCTACGGCATCGTCTAGGATGCGACGCTCGCGTTCCTCGTATCGCTTGCGCTCGGTGATATCGCTCAGGACGCCTTTGAGCAGAGCGGACTGGTTCTGGTTGTCCATTTCCATGCGGCCTTGCAGGCTGACCCAGCGGATAGCGGCATCGGAACGAAGGACCCGGCAATCCAGTTTGAGGTCAGCACCATTCTGGAGAGCCGCGTCGAAGCGACGCGAAGTCTCGGGGCGATCCTCGGGGAGGACGCGGTCGAGAAAGCTGTCGTAGATCCAGTCCGGCCCATGAGAAGGATAACCGAAAATCAGATCGAATTGGGGGGAACGCCAGATCGCACCGGTGCGAGGGTCCAGTTCCCAGACGGCCATGCTGCCCGCGTCGAGAGCGCGGGTCAGGCGAGCTTCGGATTCGACGACAGCCTGACGGGCAAGAACCGACCTGGAGATATCCCGAAAATAACAAACCAAACCGAAGGCGCCCGTGGGTCGAGGAATGCGGTTGGTTTGCCACTCGTAGTATTCGCGGCGACCGCGATCCTGACGAATATCAATCAGCTCCGGCTCAAAATAAGGCTCACCGGTTTCGAGAGTGTGGAGGAACTGACGGACGAGGCGATCGGCGAGGGGTTTTGGCCAAATGTTGTGAATGGCTTCGTCGAAGGAACGGCCCCGGAGATCTGGAACATCACCAAATGCAGCGACCGCGGTGGGGTTCAGCTGGATAAAGCGAAGGTCGGAATCGAGAAGATAGACGCCCAGGGGGGCAACATTAAGAAGAGTTTCGAACTGGGCAGCGCTTTGGCGAAGGGATTCTTCGCTTTGCTTGCGAACGCGCGCGAGGTCAAGGTGGGTCTGGACACGAGCGAGGAGCTCGCGAGCGGTGAACGGCTTGACGAGGTAGTCATCGGCGCCGCGCTCGATACCTTCCACGCGGGATTCTTCTCCGGCACGAGCGGAGAGCAGAATGACCGGGATGGTGGAGGTGTTGGGATCGGAGCGCAGCTCGCGGAGAAGACCGAAGCCGTCCAGGTGGGGCATCATGACATCGGTCAGGACCAGGTCGGGTGGGTGTTTGCGGACAGCGTCGAGAGTTTCCTGGCCATTGGGGAAAGCCCGAACGTTGTAGCGCTCGGAGAGCAAGCGCAGGAGGTACTGGCGCATGTCGGAATTATCATCCGCGACGAGAACCCAGGGCCGCGGCGAGGCAGAAGGATCGGATTCCGTAAGGGGCGGCCGGTCCGCAGGAACGTTTTCAAAGTCGAAAGGCACTTCGGACCTGGGATCCTCTGCCGGGGCATCGGGGAGCCAGCGAAGGGCTTCCTGGACAAAGGGAGCGGCACCGACAGTGGTAGAAGCAAGAGCGCGGGCGGTACCGATGCGATCCGGAGGAAGGTGAGCAGTCCCGAAGGGAATGCACAGGATGAAGGTGGCGCCCTTGCCGAGCTGACTTTCGGCAAGAATGGAACCACCATGAAGGCGAACGAGCTCCTGAACGAGCTCCTGAACGAGAGCCAAACCGATGCCGCTGCCTTCATGAGTGCGGCTGCGAGTGTTTTGCACGCGATGAAAGCGGTCGAATAAAAGAGGAAGCTCTTCGGCGGGGATGCCAACACCGGTATCGCGAATACGTAATTCGGCGTTAGCACCGTTACGGGATAGCGATACTTCGATTTCACCCTCAAAGGTAAATTTAATAGCGTTCGATAGGAGATTGAGGACAATCTTCTCCCACATATCGCGGTCGATAAAAACGGGCTCGAGGAGAGGACCGCAGTTGATGTGGAGATGAAGTCCGGCGCGCTCGGTAGCGGAACGAAAAACGCTGGCAAGCTCGACGGTTAAGGCAGCCAGGTCGGTAGGCTCAAAGCTAGCCTGCATACGGCCAGCTTCTATGCGGGAAAAATCGAGCAGAGTATTGACGAGACGAAGCAGACGGGACCCGTTGCGGCCTACGAGCTGTAGCTGATTCTTGGCGGAGGGAGAGAGATCGGTGTGACTGCGCGAGAGCAGGTCTTCCACGGGGCCAAGCATGAGGGTAAGCGGAGTGCGAAATTCGTGACTGACATTATTGAAGAAGGCAGTTTTAGCGCGATCGATTTCGGCGAGGGCTTCGGCGCGTTGGCGGTCTTCTTCGGCGGCGCGGGCATTCAGGACGGCGGAAGCGACCTGCCCAGCAACGAGCTCAAAGAAGGTGCGGTATTCGGAGTCCAAACGGCGAGCAGGGTTGACGCCAACGATCAGCACTCCGATGGGACGATGCTGTCCGCGAGAGGTGACCGGCAGGACCAGGGCGCGGGAGACGAGTTGTTGCGCCGGGCCGAGAGGCAGGGATTTGAGACTCTCCAGAGATAGTTCTACGCATTGACCGGTGGAGGCTACGTCCTGAATGGGCCAAAAATTGGGTTCGACGGGGCCGCCAACCAAGGCGATTTGCGGCGGACTGACTTCGACGATACCGTCCGAGACGCCGATACTTTGCTCCATGACGGCGTGACTGGCGGTGGAATCAAAAAGATAGAGAACGGCGAAAGGCACGTCGTCGGGATTCTTAGCGAGAGTATTGAAGCAAGAGGCGCAGGAAGCGTGGGTGGACTTTTCCACGAGGGCCCGAGCGGAGAGTTCGGAAAGAGTGCGAAGGCGGCGAGCATTCAGGATTTTATGAGAGGACTCCGCGCTGGGACAGAACAACCCGGCAACGCGGCCGGATTCGTCGTGGATGGGACTGTAGGAAAAGGAATAATAGGTTTCCTCAAGGAAGGTACCGCGGCTCATGAACAAGCGAACGTCATCGACAAAGGTGGCTTCGCCCTTTTCAAAGACCTTGTCCGCCAAAGGACCGCAAATGTCCCAGATTTCAGACCAGACTTCGCAGGCAGGGCGACCCAGGGAACGGGGATGCTTGGCGGAACTGAGGACAGAAATATAGGCGTCGTTGTAGAGGAAGGGCATGTCGTGGCCCCAACCGATCCACATGGGGTGCTGAGAGTTGAGCATCAGGTTGACGGCGGTACGCAAGCACTGCGGCCAGGTCTCGAGGGCACCGAGAGAAGTGGAAGACCAGTCGCGCTGGGCGATGAGCCGTCCCATCGCGCCGCCGCCAGCCAGCCAGGTCGACCGAGGGAAGGACGGCGGCGATTGAGTTGAAAGGGGGGGAGATTTCTTGCCGGGGGGCAAGGAATCGAGGAGGGGAAGCAGGTCGTCGGCGAGTCTGCTTTTGGGAATGTAGGCCGCAGCACCAACATCGAGCGCCTGGCGCTGCCCGACAGACTGATCGTTCTGACTGAGGATGATAATAAGAGACTCGGGAAGCTCGCGGCGGAGGGTGCGAGAGGCGTCCAGGCCATTCATCCGGGGCATGGAGACATCCATGAGGATGACATCGGGACGAAGTGTCAGGGCCAGGTTGATGGCGTCGAGACCGTCAGCGGCTTCTCCGCAAATGGAACAGTCCAGGCGGTCGGAAAGGAGGGATCGAATGCTAGCCCTGAGAGCTTCGTGGTCGTCGACCAATAGGATTCGCACAGGATCCAGGGGCTCCTTGGAATATTACTCAAGTGCGACAAAGCAAATGGCGAGCTAACGAAGACGTCCGGAATATGCCAACCGGATTGACCGGAGGTAGTGCACCACAGCGAGCCAAAGCGAGCCATACAGGATATACCCTATTTCCGCTACGCCTGACGAAGCTGATGATGCCAGCACTCCGCTCGTGTTTGGACAAGGCGAGGGGCGGTTGGCTACCGGCAGACAGCGGGTCTCCTTAACGTCCCGGAGACCTAGTTCCAAGCAAGGGAAATGACACGCATTTTCGAAGTGCGATTCCTATGAAAAAAAGCGAAGTACGGGCAAAGCGCTCCGGATTGGTGCCTTTGCAGAAGACGCCGACCGGGATTCGGGGGCTGGACGATATCACCGGCGGCGGCCTGCCAAAAGGGCGAACGTCCATCGTGTGCGGCGGACCAGGATGCGGAAAGACGATGCTGGGGATCGAGTTCCTGGTCAGGGGAGCAGTGGAATACGGCGAGCCCGGGGTGTTGATGGCGTTCGAGGAAACTCCGGCAGACATGGCCGCGAATGTGGCATCGCTGGGCTTCGATATCCAGAGGCTCGCGGACGAGAAGAAATTATTTCTGGATTTCATCTATGTGGAACCCAGTGAATTCCAGGAAACCGGAGAATACGACCTGGAGGGATTGTTCCTGCGGTTGGAGAGCGCGGTAAAAGCGGTGGGGGCCAAGCGGGTGATGTTCGACACCATCGAAGCGCTATTTTCCAGTTTTGCGAAGCCGGCGGTGTTGAGAGCGGAGTTGCGAAGGCTATTCCGGTGGCTGAAGGAACGGGGATTGACGGCGGTGGTGACCGCGGAACGCGGCGACGGCGGCGGTACATTGACCCGGCAGGGACTGGAGGAATACGTTTCGGATTGCGTAATTCTGCTGGATCACCGAATCCTGGACCAGATATCCGCGCGGCGATTGCGAGTGGTGAAATACCGGGGGACGAAGCACGGAGCGGATGAGTATCCATTCTTGATCGACGAGCGGGGAATGTCGGTGCTGCCGCTGACGTCGGTGCAGTTGCAGCATTCCGTAACGAACAAGCGGGTATCGAGCGGAGTAGCGGACCTGAACGAGATGTTGGAAGGTCAGGGCTACTACCGAGGATCAACAGTATTGATAAGCGGAACGGCAGGGAGCGGAAAGAGCACGCTGGCGGCTTCGTTTGCGGACGCGGTGTGCCGTTCGGGCGAGCGTTGTTTATATATCGGGTTCGAGGAATCGCGAGAACAAGTGGAACGCAACATGAAAGCGGTAGGAATGGACCTGGAGAGGTGGTCGAGGGATGGGTTGCTGCACTTTGCGGCGTGGAGACCGACGCAGAGCGGGATGGAGATGCACCTGCTGCGAATACACAAGTTGGTGGAAGAGGTGAAGCCCGCAGCGGTGATATTGGATCCGATCACCAACCTGATCAGTTGCGGCAGCGAGAAGGAAGTGTATTCGATGCTGATGCGGCTGATCGATTACCTAAAGGGAGCGCAAATCACCGGATTTCTGGTGAGCCTGACGGAGGGAGGGGCGAGCCTGGAACAGACGGCGGTAGGAGTGTCGTCGCTAGCGGATACGTGGATCGTGTTGCGGGACCTGGAGCTGAATGGAGAACGAAACCGGGGCTTGCACGTGCTGAAATCACGGGGCATGGCGCACTCGAATCAAATGCGTGAATTTGTGATGGGCGAGGACGGAATCCGGCTGATCCCGACGTACACGGGGCCAGCGGGAGTGCTGACGGGATCTTCGCGGTTGAGCCAGGAAGCGCGAGACGGGGATGAAAACCGTCGGAAGAGTCAGGAGAAGGAGCGCCGACGGCAAGCGTTGGAACAAAAACGAGCCACCGTGGAAGCGCAGGTCGCGGCGCTGCAAGCGGAACTCGCCGCGATAACGCAGGAAAACGAACAGGCAGCGGAAGAGGAACGTGAGCGGGAAACGCGGAGAATGAGAGACACGGACAGCATGGCAAAGAGTCGAGGGGTGAGGTCGTGATCGGGAGCCAGCAGCTCGGGGAAGGGGTGCTGAGATGATGGTGAAAACAAAGGCGAGGCAGAAGAGTAGCCAGGGCCACAGTCAGGAAATCCGACTGAGACTGTATACGGCCGGGCAGACGCCGAAGTCCCTGGCGGCCATCGCGAACCTGAGGAAGATCTGCGCGGATTATCTGGAAGGGCGCTACAGACTGGACGTGATTGATTTGACCAAGGATCCGGGGCTGGCTCGAGACCATCAGATTTTGGCGATTCCCACTTTGGTACGAGATTTACCGGTGCCCATTCGAAAGATCATCGGCGACCTGTCGGATACGGAGCGGGTGGTAGTGGGCCTGGACATTCGAAACGGGAAGCACACCAGGTAGAGGAGTTCGCTTGGCGGGAAAGAATCGGAAGCAGCAGACGGCGGCGGGACAAATGAAAACGAAAACAAAAAGAAATAACGGAAAGAAGCCGCAGCAGGTGGCGCTGGAGAAGGACAGAACTGATCGCGGACGATCGTTGCTGAAAGAGTCGGAAGAAATTGTGCTGGCGATCCGGCAAGGCAAGGTGGATGCGCTGGTCATGAACGGGCCCGGCGGCGACCAGGTGCTGACACTTAGAGACACGCAACACGCGTACCGGATGCTGGTAGAGACGGTGAACGAAGGGGCGGCCACGCTGGATCCCGGTGGAACGGTGCTGTACGCGAACAAAAGATGCGCGGAAATCTTGCGAATACCGTTCGAGAAATTTATCGGCTCGCCGCTACAAACGCATGTCCCCAGCGAAGAGCGCGCCGCATTGCAAGAACTGCTGCAAGAGGGAATGAACGGAAACGTGCGAGGGGAGGTGCGGCTGACGACGCACGGGCGGCCACGGCAGGTGCGGCTGGCGTTCAGCCCGCTGCAGGTAGGAGATCAGAAGAATATCTGCATGGTGGCGACGGAATTGACGGAACTGATGGAGGCGAACGAGGCGCTGCGGTCCAACGAAGAGTCCTTGCGTCAACTGTCGGCGCGGCTGTTGAAGCTGCAGGACGAAGAGAGGCGGCGGATCGCCCGAGACCTGCACGACATTACCGGGCAGAAACTGGCGGCGCAGTCCATCTCGCTATCGAGAATACTCACTCGCAAGACGCCGGCACTGGATGTGGAGGCGCGCCGAACTTTGGGGCAATGCGCGAAACTGAGCAAGCAGATTGGTGAGGAGATTCGAACACTGTCGTATTTGTTGCATCCGCCATTGCTGGATGAACTGGGTCTGCCATCGGCAGTGAAGTGGTACGCGGAAGGATTCGAACAAAGAACGGGGATCCAGGTGGCGGTGCACGTGGACGCGGACTTCCCGAGATTGATGCCAGACGTCGAAGTGACCTTGTTCCGGGTGGTGCAGGAAAGCCTGACGAACATTCACCGGTATTCCGGAAGCGCGAGAGCCGAGGTTCGTGCGGCGGTGGACGAGAACGACGTGAAGGTGCAGATCGTGGACTTCGGCAAAGGCATGAACGGGGATATGTTGAACCCGGCGACCGGAAACGTGGCGCCACTGGGCGTGGGAATTCAAGGCATGAAGGAGAGGATGAGGCAGCTGGGGGGCAAGTTGACCATTGACTCGAGGCTGGAGCAGGGCACGGTGGTGAGCGCAACGCTGCCGCTGGCGCTCGCGACGGTGAGCATGGCCGCGGAAGCGGAGGTCAGCGAGATTCCCCCGACAGCCGGGCGAGCCGGGCGAACCGGATCACGAAAGCAGATTCTGCTGGCGGATGACCATGAAATGCTGAGGCGCGGCATTCGAACGATGTTGATGGAAGAGACCAACTGGGCAATTTGCGGCGAAGCAACTGACGGACAGGATGCAGTGGACAAGGCGATGGCGCTCTACCCGGACCTAGTCATCCTGGATATCAATATGCCGGTGCTGAACGGATTAGCCGCGGTGCGGCAGATTTTGCGTCACCGGCCAGACACGAAGATCCTGATATTTACCGTGCATGACTCCGAACAGACAGCGAAAGAGATTCGAGCCGCTGGGGCCCATGCGTTTCTGTCCAAAGGGATTGGCAGCGAAGATCTGTTACGAGTCGTTCGGGAATTGCTGGAAGACAGAGCCAGCGGGCTAGATGTCGTTGCCGCCGCCAACGCCTAGCGAATCCACAACAACGTTTTCCACTCACAATATCGTTGCCGATCGGAGCCATCCGAGAGCGCTCAGGATGCCGGGCTGAGGTCCGCGCTATCACCGGTCTTGTGTTCCGAGATCTGGAAGCGCAGGAAATCATGAATGGCGCCGAGAGCCTCGGGATTCGTGGCATAAATGCGAATCTTGGCGCCAGATGACGTGTTGCGAAGCTGATAGCGAATCTGAGAGCGCAACCGGGCCATGGCGACAGAACCGGGGGGCGTGGTGTCATGGATGAACATGGGAACGTTGAAATCGCCCTGGGAGAACTTGGCCCGGATGTGAGCGAGGTGCATGCGAATTTGATCGCGAGTGGAGGCGTCTTTTGGATCGTTGGCGGAGACTTCGATGGCACCTCCGTCGCGGTAAAGGCGGAAATGATGAGCCGTGGTGTCGTGAGAGAAGCCCATGGCGTGATCACCGCGGGCGGTGAGATCTTGGGAGGGCTGCGATGATTGCGTGGCAGCGGACTGCGGAGGCGGAGATACCGTGCGGACAGCGAAGAATATCGAAAAGAACAGGGCGGCAGCAGCAAGCATGGCGGAATCCCCCGGTGACGTATGCCGGTTTGGACGCGCGAGAAGGGTCGTCGTAAGCGTCGAGGTTGCGGAAGCGCGTCAAAAATCACGCCCGTTTGCAGAATGAGATGGCGATGAGGAACGGTGTGATATTGTCTCCCATCCGGAGGAATGGATGAGAAATCAGATAATTGTTGCCGCTGCGCTTGCTGCGACGCTGCTCATCGCGACTCGCTTGCTGGTGGCATCTCCCGCGATCGAAGTGAAGACAGACGGCGGAATCCTACAAGGAAAAGCGGAGAGCGGAGTGCGGACGTTTCTAGGGATTCCGTACGCCGCGCCTCCCGTTGGGGAACTGCGGTGGAAAGCGCCTTCGCCTGCGGCGAAGTGGAATGGTGTGCGCAAGGCAAAGGAATTCGGATCGCGGTGCATGCAGGCGCGTCCGTTCGAAGACATGGTATTTCGCGACCCCGGAATCAGCGAGGATTGCCTGACGCTGAATGTATGGTCGCCCGCGGGAGAGAAGAGCGGCAAATTGCCGGTGATGGTATGGATTTACGGCGGGGGTTACGTGGCCGGAGGAACATCGGAACCGCGGCAGGATGGAAAGAACCTGGCCAAGCGCGGAGTGGTAGTGGTCTCGATGAACTACCGGTTGGGAGTATTCGGTTTTCTGACGGATCCGGAACTCGCGCAGGAGTCTGAACGGAAATCGGCAGGTAACTACGGCTTAATGGACCAAATCGCGGCGCTGGAGTGGGTGCATCGGAACATCGCGGCATTCGGCGGCGATCCAGACAATGTGACTATATTCGGAGAGAGCGCGGGTTCCTTTTCGGTATGCGCATTGATGGCATCGCCGGCAGCGAAAGGTCTGTTTCACAAAGCTATCGGCGAGAGCGGGGGAGCATTCACGAGCAAAAGTTTGCCATTTGATAGCCAGGAGGCAAGCGCGGAAAAGGGCGCGAAGTTCGCGAAAGAACAGTTGAACACCGAGTCGCTGCGGGATCTCCGAGCGATGCCGGCGCAAAAGATTCTCGACGCCGCATCGAAATTCAGGGGTGGATTCGGATTTGGCCCGGATGTCGACGGATACGTGTTGCCGGAAGATGTTCCAGCAATATTTGCGGCGGGTAAACAGAACGATGTGGCGCTCATCGCCGGGTGGAATCACGATGAGGGCAGTTTTGAGGTAGTTGGTCAAAAGGCGTCGACTACGGAAAGCATGAAGGCCATGGCGGAAAAGGAATTCGGCGCGAAAGCCGGGGACTTTCTGCGAGTGTATCCGGCAAAGACGAACGCGGAGGCACAGCGGTCGAGTGAAGACCTGGCTGGAGACCGGTTTATTGCGTGGTCGGCGTGGAGGTGGATGGAGGCACAGACGCAGACAGGGAAGCAGCCGGTCTATCGCTACCGTTTTGATCTGGTGCCGCCGGACGATCCGAAGGAGAAACCGGGAATGGGTGCGTACCATTCCGCGGAAATTGAATACGTGTTCGGTACATTGGATTGGAAAACATGGATGTCCTGGCGAGCGGAAGACCGAAAAACGAGTGATCTGATCCAGAAATACTGGGTTAATTTCGCGCGTGGCGGCGATCCCAATGGTGCCGGTGTACCGGCGTGGCCTAAATACGGTGAGACAGGCGGTTGGCAGGTTATGTACCTAAGCGCGAAGCCAGAGTCGGGGAAGGACGAACAGCGGGCAAGGTATCTGTTCCTGAATAGTGTTTGGGCGCAATAGCGGAAAACCAGTGTTTTACGATTTATCGCGCCGGTTCCAGTTCTAAAAACCCGCCAGTCCCGGAAAAGCCGTGTGTCGGAGGGTGAGGCGGTCTCCAAACGGGCGGCTGATGCCCAAGTGCAACTGGCCTGTTCGCTGGACATCGGACCAGTAGCTTTTTGACAAATGGGTGCGTAGGCTGTTGTGCATCGCGGGGCTCGGATCCCGTTCCGGGAGAGCAAAAGTGTTCTGCGAACGCTGTGGGCTGAATTTTCTACCCAGACAATCGTTTTGTACGCGGTGCAAGGCATCAGCGACCCGCCACTGGTTTCAACTGATGAGCCTGGTCACGTTAGCGGTGGCAGTAGTGTGCAACGCCCTGTTAGCGATGACCACGCTGCCGCGACTGGCCGCCGGCGAGCGGCATGTCGGGGTATTTCGCACATGGTTGTGGATTGACCACCGGGCGGCGATGTACGGTTGGGTGCCAATTGCAGTGGGATTGCTGGCATGGGATCTGCTGGTCTGGAAAGAGGCGCGTCCGAAGGTGAAAGGATGGTTCACACGGAAGCTGCTTACGCTGTCCCTGGTCGCCGGAGTGGCACCGATGCTTCCCTGGTGGATTCCTGCGGGCCAACCGCCGGTACAGTTTTTGTCGATGATCGGAAGATATCCGGGGCTGCCGGAAGTGCTGGCGTGGGGAGTAGTCCTGGTGGTCTTGGCGCTGTTATGCAGCGATGCGGAGTCCCGAGATTATCTGCTGGGACATGGAAAGGCGCTCAGCGTGATTTGCGTGAGCGCTCTGGTGGTGGTTTTGACGATGACCGTCGTTGGTTGGTCGATCACGTATTGAGCAGTGCTCCGGATGTCACGGAATAAAAAGGCCTGCCTCCGGCCTTTAAGCCAAAGGCAGGCATCGCAATGGTCTTCTGGGCAAAGGCGATCAGAAGCGGAACGTAGGTCCGAAGGCGATACGCAAATTGTGGTGCGTTCCGCTGTTAAAATAGATCTCGTCGCCGACGTCCAAACGCAAGCCTATCGGGCCGAGATGGCCCTGCAAACCTCCACCAGGATAGAGCACGCCGCTAACATCGTTGCGGCGGAGCCCGTCAACCGTGCTGAAAAAAGTGCCGATGGTAGCGGGGGCGCTGTCCAGACGGAAATTGATGAAGCCGCCCTTCACGAACAGGAACGGTTGAATGGCATGACGACCGAGATTCAAACGAGGGCCGAACTCACCATGAAGTGTCCGGAATCCAGTGCGTTGAATGGTGACGGCGCCCGTGGTGGTATCGGTGAAGCCTTCGGTGAAGGCTTGATCGAAATCGTAGGCCATTTCCGCTTCAAACTTCAGGGGCTTATAGACTTGAAAGCTCGCGCGGGCTCCCACCCCACCAAAATTATTGTCTGTTTGTGACAAACGCAGGTAGTCGGCGAAGACGCTGAGCTGAACATGCTCGCCGTCAGACTGAGCGGAGGCAAGAGGGACAAGACTGCCGGCAAAGAAAAGCAATAGCGCGAGACGCTTCATTTGGGAAAATCTCCTTAAGATGGCATGCGAGGTGCACTACGCGCGGAGGCTGGGGCCGGCGAGTCTTTCTTTTTGTTACCGGCAGTTGGATGCGAACAAAAAATTGGCGGTTGCCGCAACTGGGTTAAGTGGACAGAAATTCAGAATATCCGGAAGAAACCTGGGGTCTTTTTGATCTCGGCCTACAAGGTTTCGGGTAAATGCGAGAAGTAAAATCGTGACAACTGCGTAGGCAACCTGAGAAGCCAAGAAGACAATCCTATTTGCGGCGCAAAGCGGCGTCCAATTTCCGCAGGGCGGACATTACTTCGCGGGGATTCTTAAGAGAGTAGCAGGCGCGAGTGGAGCGAGGTGCGCCCACGCGCACGGATGCGCCACGGCGAACCGCGACAAATCCCGATTCGTCGGAAAGGTCGTCGCCAAAATAGATCGGAAAAGCCCGACGAAAAGCGGATTGCGCCAGGAACTCACGCACCGCGGCGCCCTTGCCGCGCATGGAGCGCGGAAGGACTTCCACATCGCGAAGATTCTCAACGATCCGCAAAGTTTTGCGGAAGGGCTTGAGCAGGGAGCGGATCTTTCGCCGGACGCGCGGCTGAAGCTCACCCGGCGCGTCCAGAAGATGTATGGAAAACGTGCTGTTCTTTTTCTCAATCCAGATTTCCGGATAGATACGCAATTGCAGGTGCATCTGCGCACGGGCACGATGGAGGGCTTTGCGGGTTTTTGCGGGCAGCGCGGAAGACGCGCTGCGCTCCCATCCATACAGTCCGAAGTATCGCATCCCGGGGATGCCGATGTGCTGGAGGAGCTCAGCTCGGCGGCGGCCGCTGACTACCACCAGGGTTACGCGCGGATGGCGCGAAAGGCGCCGGAGGATTTCACGTAACTGGGGTCTGAGCTTCACCAGTTCGGGCCGCGGTGCGATGTCCACGAGGGTGCCGTCGAAATCCAAAAAGACGGCAACGCTGGAGTGCGCGCGTATCCGCGATTCCAGGCTGGGCCACGCAGAAAGGAAATTGGCTGATGCGGGAGTGCGCGCGGTCATTGCACTTCGACGCGCTCGGGAGAATCGATGCGGATTTCGGTCAAGTCCGAGAGCAAATTGGCGGCCCATCGATAGACGTTGTTCTCGCGGACGTTATTGCGGAGGTGCTGCATGCGCACGGTTTGTTCCTCCTCCGGCATTTCGAGGGCGCGATGGATGGCGGCAGCAACTTGCTGGACGTCGTAAGGATTGACGAGCAGGGCATCGCTGAGTTCCAGAGCAGCGCCGGCGAAAGTGCTGAGGATGAGCACGCCACGATCGTCGTCGCGCGCAGCCACGAACTCCTTGGCGACCAGATTCATGCCGTCGTGCAAGGCGGTGACCAAGCACACGGTGGCGGCGCGATAATATCTGGAAATCTGCTCGTGCGAGTGGTGCTTTTTCAGCAGAACGATGGGCATCCAGCGGCCGGCCTGGAAGCGCGCATTAATCCGGGCGGCTTCGGCGGTGACTTCCTCCAGCAAATTCTGGTAGCGGCCGATGGTGGTGCGGCTGGGCGCGCCGATCTGAACAAAAGTGAAGCGCCGCTGGTAAATGGGATTTTGTTCCAGGAATTTCTCGATGCCGCGGAAACGCTCGAGAATGCCTTTCGTGTAGTCGACGCGATCCACTCCGACGCCTAGGAGTGACGCGTGGATGCCCAGCTCATTGAAGATCTCAGCGGCCAGCTCGGCGGTGGGGCGTGCGGGCGAAGTGGAATGCCCGTTTTCCTGGAATTCAACGCTGATGGGATAAGGCCGAACGCGGGTGAGGTGACCCTGGCGGTTCACTTCAAAGCGATCGTAGGCCGTGAGAGCTTCTACAGCGCGATCCACGCATCCGAGGAAGTTATTGCAATGAGACTGGATGTGGAATCCGATCAAGTCGGCGCCAAGCATGCCGTCAATCAATTCCCGCTGCCAAGGGCAAATGCCGAATACTTCGGGGTTGGGCCAAGGGATGTGCCAGAAGATAGCTACGCGAGCGTCAGGCCGTGCTTCCTTGATCATGCGCGGGAGCAGGGCAAAATGGTAATCCTGAGCCAGGACGATAGGCGACTCGACGCCTTCCATTTCCTGCAAGACGGCATCGGCAAAGCGGCGATTGACCTCCTGATAGCAAAGCCAGTCCTCTGGGCGAAAGATCGGGCGCGTGTGCGCGATGTGGCAGAGCGGCCAAAGGCCCTCGTTGGCGAAACCTTCGTAATAGCCTTTCTCCTCTTCCGCGCTCAGCCACACGCGACGCAGGGTGTAGTTGGGATTGTCCGGCGGGACGCGCAGCCGATCGCGGTCATCCACGGTTTCGCGGTCGGCGGTGCCGGAGCCGTTGGCGATCCAGGTTCCGTTGGAAGCAAGCAACACCGGTTCGAGTGCGGTGACCAGACCGCTGGCGGGAACCATGACCTGAATGGAGCCATTGTTGCCGTTGGCATACATGTGCATGTATGGCTCGCGATTGGAGACGACAAATAGTGGCTTATTCTGAAGCTTGTTGCTGAGGCTCACGCGGAGGCGTTCCGCGGTCCAAACGGATACATTGGATTCGCGGAGGCGCGCTTCTTCCTCAGCGGAAGCGCGGGCGGCGGTAAGGTCGCGAGCGAGGTGCGTCACTTCGCGATGGAGTTGTTCAAAGATTTCGCCCTGGGGAAGCAACGGCGCGTTGTGATGGACTTGGCCGGTACGAAGAGTGCGCAGCCATTTGGCAGTACGAGTGAGCGGGCCAGTCAAGGTCCAGCGCACCAGGATCAGCGCCAGGCCGGTGATGAACAGCGTCTGTACCAGCGCATTGACCAGAGAATCGCGAAGGGTGTGGGCGACCTGAGTGTCGATAAAACCTGTGTCGTGCACCAGGGCGAGAGTGCCAAAAGCCTGACCATTGCGATGAAGCGGGAGAGCGTAAACGTGCACCGGGTTGTCATTGGCGCTGGTGAACTCTCCGTAGCCCGCGTTGCGCTCGGCAGCGTGCACGGCGGCAGGGGGCCGCGATTGGAAATACGCGGCAAGTCCCGGCGTGCTAGCCACCACGGCGCCGGCGGTATTGTAAATAACCACGCCTTTCAAATGCTCGCGTTGGCCGAAGCGGTCGACCAGGCGCTGCAAACCTTTTTCCGGCGCGCGGTCAGAGAGCGTTTCCACGTTGTCTTGCAAGCTTTCCGCGAGGATCTCCGCACGGCGTGACAAATCGTTCCGAAGAATGCGTTTTTGGGTGCGCACCTGATAGGCGGCAAAGAGCAGAGACACCACTACGACGCTGACGATCAAAGGCAGGACAATCTTCAGGGTCGTACGCATTCAGCTTCCTCTGGGTGAGTGCGAAGACGAGCCTACCAGAGACCGGGGACCAGGCGTGAAAACTCGTCTGCGAGACACTGTCTATGCAATTCAGTTCGGTCGAGCCGGCAACTGCACAACGACGTGGTTGGCGATGTTATTAGCGTCCACGGTACGATAGTCGACAGTAGCGACGGCGCCGACCTGGAGCTTGCCATCAACCTTGGTATTGTCGTCCACAAGAAACATCAAGGTGACGACATCCTGACTTTTTCTCACATCCACGGAGAAAGATGCATCCCCCAGGGCGGAGATTCTTCCCGAGACGGTGCCGGTTTGGGTGGCCAATCCGGCTGACCCGCTCCGTGGTCGGGAATTGACTGGTTCCGACCAGACGGCGATCGTGAAACAGGCCAAACAAAGAGTGGACAGCACAAGGATAGTACGGAAGCGCACGTTTGTCCTTCTAAAATCTAGGATCGATCAGGCGTAGAAGAGATGGCGGAAAAGGGTTGGCGGTCGCGGGAAATCGCAAAAGAATTGTAATCGTAAGAGAATGAAGAACATGAAGAGGCTGGATGGATGGGGCATGGGGCACCGAGCCTATTTTGTGAGCAAGATTTGTCTACAGGCTAGTCTGTAGGGAAACAGACAGGATAGGCGGTGCTACTTAACTTCCCAGGTGTCGCCCGCATGGAGAAGCCTGCGCAAGTCACCCGGACCGCGTTTGGCGATAACTTCCTGAATCTGCCGGTTCATGACCTCTTCATAGACTGGCTGGTCATTCCAGGCACGGAAAACTCCGATGGGCGTAGGGAACCCGGGGCGCTGCTCCATGTGGGAGAGCAAGAAGGCATAAAAAGGCCGTGGATGGTGAATGTCATGGACAATCAGGTCGGACTCGGTGACGCCATTACCGAGGGAAACGACTTCGATATCGCCGTCCGCAGTGCGACGGATGCCTTTATCGCGGTTCTTGCCGAAAACCATCGGCTTGCCATGTTCCAGTTGGAGGATTTTTTCGCTGCGTTCTTCCCGTTCGGTCAGGGAGAACCACGCGCCGTCATTGAAGATATTGCAGTTCTGCAGAATTTCGACAAAGGCTGATCCCTTGTGAGCGGCGGCGTGCTTCAAAGTGTCTTTCAGGTGCGCCTGGAAAACGTCCACGGATCGAGCCACGAAAGTAGCTTCCGCTCCGATGGCGAGCGAGACGGGATTAAAGGGGCGGTCCAGGGAGCCAAAGGGAGTGGACTTGGTTTTCTTGTTCAGTTCCGAGGTGGGCGAATACTGGCCCTTGGTCAAGCCGTAGATTTTGTTGTTGAAAAGCAGAACTTTGATGCCAACGTTGCGGCGCAGCATGTGGATGGTGTGATTCCCACCGATGGATAAGGAATCACCATCCCCCGTGGCCACCCACACTTCCAAGTCCGGCCGGATAGCCTTGATTCCCGTGGCCACCGCGGGAGCGCGGCCATGAATAGTGTGGAAGCCAAAGGTGTTCATATAATACGGAAAGCGGCTGGAGCAACCGATGCCGGAAACAACCACAAAATTTTCCCGCTTGATGCCCAACTCGGGGAAGACTGACTGCACCGCGGAAAGAATTGCGTAGTCGCCGCAGCCGGGACACCAGCGAACCTCCTGGTCGGTCTGGAAGTCCTTCTTAGTCAGAGGCGTAATCGGCGGCAACGTAGCGGTGCTCATTGGAGTCTCTCCGTGGAACAAGCTTCGGCTGGGAAGCTAGTCCACACCCAGCATTTCTTCGATTTTCTGTTCGAGCTCAGCCTGCTTAAAAGGCCGGCCCTGAATCTTGTTCAAGCCTACGGCGTCCACCAGGAACTTGGCGCGCAGTATCCAGAGCAACTGGCCCATATTCAGCTCCGGCACGAGGACATGCTTGTAACGCTTGATTACGTCACCCAAATTCGAAGGCAATGGATTAAGGTGCCGCAGGTGAACATGTCCAATCTTGCGACCTTCCGCGCGTTGGGCGTTTACTGCCGCCGTGATTGCTCCGTGGGTCGAACCCCAGGCGATGATCAGAAGATCGCCTTTTGGATCGCCAGACGGAACTGCCTCAGGAATATCCTGCGCGATGGCGGCAACCTTAGCGGCACGGATGCGCACCATATTCTCGTGATTGAGCGGCTCATAATTGATGTTGCCGGTCACGTCCTGCTTTTCCAGCCCACCAATACGGTGTTCAAGGCCGGGAGTGCCGGGGACTGCCCAGGGACGAGCGAGTGTATCCGGATTTCGCTTGTAAGGGAGATAGCCGCCCGGGGAATTGGGCTCTGTGGCAAATTGTACGGGAATTTCCGGAATTTCGGCGAGATCCGGGATACGCCAAGGTTCGGCGCCGTTCGCCAGATAGCCATCGGAGAGCAGAATCACGGGCACCATGTATTTTACAGCGATGCGGCTGGCCTCAATGGCTGCCCAGAAGCAGTCGCTGGGCGTCGCCGGAGCAATCACGGGGACGGGCGCTTCGGAATTGCGGCCGAACAATGCTTGCAGTAAATCGGCTTGTTCGGTCTTGGTAGGTAGACCGGTGGAAGGCCCCCCGCGTTGAATATCGCAAATTACGAGAGGAATCTCGACGGCGATGGCGAGGCCGATGGCCTCGGTCTTCAGGGCCATGCCGGGTCCAGATGTCGTGGTCAGCCCCAACGCTCCGGCGTATGCCGCACCAATAGTAGAGGTGACGGCGGCGATCTCGTCTTCGGCTTGAAAGGTCATCACGCCAAAATCTTTGTATTGAGCGAGTTCGTGCAGAATGTCGGAGGCGGGGGTGATCGGATAGCTGCCCTGAAACAGCCGCAAGCCGGATTTTTGTGAGGCGGTGACGAAGCCCAGCGCCAACGCTTGATTCCCGCTCATATTGCGATAGCTGCCGGGAGCCAATTGCGCAGGAGGAATCTCGTAACTGATCTGGAAAGCTTCGGTGGCCTCACAGTACGAGTAGCCAGCCTTCATCGCCAGCTTATTGGCTTCCACGAGTAGCGGTTTGTTCTTGAACTTGTCCTCAATCCAGCGAACCGTGGATTCCGTGGAACGGTTGTACAGCCAGTAGCACATTCCCAACGCAAAGAAGTTCTTGCAGCGATCCATGGACTTGGCGTCCAAGCCCAGGTGCTCAAGCGAAACGCGCGTGAGGCGCTCCAGTTCCACCGAAAACAGGCGGTACTTGTCCAGGGAGTGGTCTTCCAGTGGATTAGCCGTTAGCTGGGCTTTGCGCAGGTCGTTTTCCCCAAAGCTGTCGGAATTCACGATGAGGATTCCGTTAGGCTTAAGGTCGGCGATGTTGACCTTGAGGGCCGCCGGGTTCATAGCGATCAGAACATCTACAGCGTCGCCGGGGGTATATACATCGCTGGATGCAAAATGGAGCTGGTAACCGCTGACTCCCGGTAGGGTTCCTGCGGGGGCCCGGATCTCCGCTGGAAAGTCCGGAAACGTGGCGATGTCATTGCCGTAAAGCGCGACCGTATTGGTAAATTGGCTGCCGGTGATCTGCATGCCATCGCCGGAATCCCCGGCGAAGCGAATGACCGCCTGCTCGATCTTTTCCGGCTTAATCCTGGAAGATGACCGGTCTATTACGCTGGACATGAACCCGAAGCCCCAATCCTTGAAACTCTCGGCATTCCGCGGGCTACGAACCACAAGGTCAAGCGGACAAAGTGGGCGAGCGGCCCATGAAAGCCGATCATTCCCATCCGTCCGAGCCCACGCGACGTAAAAAGCATACCACATGGCTCGGGCGAGGGTCTGTTTGAGAGGCGAGCAGCCGTCGAGTGTGTCTTATCCCGAAATGTGGTTGTCTGACAGGGTACGGAGGGGGACATGGCCTGCTCACAGAACTTCGATTGACCGCGAGACCGGATCAAGAACGATAGGAAAACACGAGCAGGAGTAGCGGTTGAGCGGGTTCGGCACAAGGAGCAAGCGTATCCCCTGGAACCGACCAAGGAGTCGGACCGCTTGGATACCAAGTAGAAATCACGTCGCAACTTTCGCTTGACGTTCGCTTTCTTTTCGCCTAAGGTCGTCCAAGCGTTCCGGAATTGCCGCGAAGACGAAAACTCAAGCGAGGTCCTCATGCCCCTGACCAAGCGACAAAAAGAAGTGCTGGACTATCTGGTAGCGTTCGAAACCAAGCACGGTTACGCGCCAAGTTTTGAAGAGATTGGTAAGGGCCTGAAGCTGACTTCGCTGGCGACGGTGCACAAGCACATCACCACTTTGGAGAAGAAGGGGTTCATTCGCCGGGGCTATAACCAGAGTCGCTCTATCGAGATCGTCCAACTGCCGAAGTCGGTCAAGGAGCAGGTTATTGAGCGCAAGGTGCAGGAGCTCCCGCTGGTTGGGCGCATCGCCGCTGGGAGGCCACTGGAGGCCGTGGAAGAACGGGAAACCCTGTCTCTGGGCGATTTTGCGCGAGGGGGAAACTCTTTTGTGCTGCAGGTTAAAGGTTCATCGATGATTGAAGACCACATCATGGATGGAGACTTCGTAGTTTGTGAACAGACACAAGTGGCCAATGCTGGGGAAATCGTTGTGGCGTTGGTGAACGGAGACGAGGCGACACTCAAGCGCTTTTACCGCGAAGGAGCGGGCAAGATCCGGCTGCAGCCGGCGAACTCCGAAATGGCGCCGATCGTGGTTGCGGCCAATGACGTCAAGATTCAAGGCCGGGTCATCGGAGTGCTAAGGAAATACTAGCGTTTAGTGCTTGAACGCTCTATCCGTCCACCCTACCCGGCGCTCTGAAGGTGTGGCCTCTGCATTCCTTTGACCTTTTTCGGTCATCCAAGTGAAGGTCCCCACGTCCGGGGTGTGGCCGAGACAGGCACGCACCATGAGAGCAGGCTGTTTGGCCTGATACACTGCTAGTCGAGATGCGGTTCATTTTGTCTTCCAGGCAACGGGAGCCCCGGATGCGCAGCGCCAGGAACAAGCCGACTTCCATTGCGTGCGCCATCACGCTTGCCCTTGTCTTGGCTTTGGCATGCCCCGGTTCCGCCCAGGGGTATTCCATCATGGCGCACGAAGCGATCATCGATGCGGCGTGGGACGAGGGTCTTCGCCAGTTGCTGCTGCAACGATTTCCGCACGCGACGCCAGAAGAACTCAAAATCGCCCATGGCTATGCTTATGGCGGAGCCATCATCCAGGATCTGGGTTATTACCCGCACGGCAGTCACTTCTTCAGCGATCTTACGCACTATTGCAGGACTGGCGACTTCATCCTGGCATTGTTGCGCGACGCGCAGGACTTGAACGGATACGCCTTTGCCCTAGGGGCGTTGTCTCATTATGCCGCGGACAATGACGGCCACAAAATCGGGACTAACCCGTCGGTACCGATTCTCTATCCCAAACTGAAGAAGAAGTACGGCAACGTGATTACCTACGAACAAGACCCGCTGGCACACGTCAAGACGGAATTCGGGTTCGATGTGTTGGAAGTTGCGCGCCAGCGATATGCGCCGGACAGCTATCACGATTTCATCGGTTTTGAAGTTGCCGCGCCGCTGCTGGAGCAGGCTTTCCACGAAACCTATGGCCTCGATCTCAAGTTGGTGTTGTCCGACGAAGACAAAGTCATCGGATCGTACCGGCGAGACGTCAGCAAGCTGATACCCAAGGCTACGCGCATCGCCTGGACCTTGAAGAAAGACGAAATCCTGAAGGATCAACCGAGCCTGACGAAGAGAAAGTTCCTATATAACCTCTCAAGGGCGAGCTACGAGAAGAACTGGGGCAAGGATTATCAGAAGCCGTCATTTTTCGAGCGACTGTTAGCCTTTTTGTACAAACTGCTTCCGAAATTCGGTCCGTTGAAGGTGCTCCAACTGCGTACGCCAACGCCCCAAACAGAACATATGTTCGAGGCCAGCTTCAATGCGGCGCTGGACCGCTACAAGATGCTGTTGTCGCAAGTGAAAGGGCACTCTTCACCGGAAGTGCCGAACGATAATTTCGACACCGGAACGGTGACTCCACCGGGTGTTTATTTCATGAAAGACGATGTTTACGCAAAGCTGGTCGAGGACCTTGCCAAACGAGATTTTGCGGGAGTTACGCCCGAGCTGCGCGCGAATCTGTTGGAATTTTATTCCGATCTGAATGCCTCCTATGCAACCAAACGCAAACCCAAGGACTGGCAGAAACTGCAGGCGGCACTGAAGCAATTGAAAGATATGCCCAGGACACCGGTCACGGCGCAAACATTCTCACCTGCTACTGAATAGTTCAGGTTCGTTCGGCGGAAGATTTCTCGCAATTAATTTCGTTTTTCAACCGAATCGAATAAACTGCTGCATCGCCACGCCGATGTCGTGAAACAATATCGAGTTTCGCGTTGCGAGCTGATTGCTCCCTGCATGAAGAAGACCAAGCCGATTCAGAAACTGTTGGCTGCCAATCGCAGCGAAATCGCCATCCGCATTTTCCGGGCAGCAACGGAGCTCGGCCTGAAGACGGTGGCCATCTATTCCCAGGAAGACCGTCTTGGACTGCACCGCTTCAAGGCGGACGAGGCGTACCAGGTGGGTTCTGGGAAGGGCCCGGTCGAAGCCTACCTGGATATCGCCGGCATCGTCGCGCTCGCCAAGGAGAAAGGTGTTGACGCGATTCATCCTGGCTACGGATTTTTGTCGGAAAACCCCGCTCTCGCGCGAGCTTGCGAAAAGGCCGGAATTACATTTGTAGGGCCGACTCCGGCCTTGTTGGAAATGTTGGGAGACAAGACCGCGGCGCGCCGGCTGGCGGCTTCCGCGGACGTGCCGGTCTTGCCGGGTACGGAGAGCTCAATACGGTCCGCCAGTGAGGCACAAAAAGCCGCTCGCGAGATCGGCTACCCCGTTATCGTCAAGGCGGCCATGGGCGGCGGCGGGCGCGGGATGCGCGTGGTGCCAGATTCCGGGCAGCTGGAAGCTGCTTTGGAGGAAGCAAGGGGGGAAGCGCGGTCGGCTTTTGGCGACGCCTCCGTGTTCCTGGAAAAATATCTTCCGCGCGCCCGCCACCTGGAAGTGCAGATTCTTGCCGACCATCATGGCAACCTGCTGCACCTCTATGAACGCGACTGTTCGGTGCAGCGGCGTCACCAGAAGGTGGTCGAGGTTGCTCCCGCACCGAACTTGCCGGAGACGGTGCGGCGGGAATTGTGCGAGGCAGCGGTGCGGCTGGCGCGCAAAGCGAACTACCGCAACGCCGGCACCGTGGAATTCTTATACGATGTCGATGCGCAAAAGTGGTATTTCATCGAGGTCAATCCGCGGATTCAGGTCGAACATACCGTAACGGAAATGGTTACCGGGATCGACCTGGTGCAGGCGCAGATCCGCATCGCCCAAGGCCACAAATTGCACGAGTCGCCGCTCTCTCTGCCGACGCAAGAGAGCATTCCGCTGTACGGCACGGCGCTGCAGTGCCGCGTCACCACCGAAGATCCGGAGAAGGATTTCGCTCCGGACTACGGGAAAATTTCCACATACCGGTCTCCGGCCGGCTTTGGAATTCGCCTGGATGGCGGCACCGCGTATGCCGGAGCAATGCTGGCGGCCTACTACGATTCGCTGCTGGTCAAGGTAACCGCGTGGGGAAAGGATTTGCCGGAAGCCTGCCGCCGCATGGACCGCGCGCTGCGGGAATTTCGCATCCGCGGCGTCAAGACCAACATTCCGTTCGTCGAAAATGTCGTCAATCATCCGAGGTTTCGCGCCGGGGAAGTAACCACATCGTTTCTGGACGATTCGCCGGAACTGTTTCGCCTGCGCAGCCGTGGTGACCGGGCCACCAAGCTGCTGAGCTACCTCGGCGACGTGATCTTGAACGGCAATCCGGAGGCCAAGGGTAAAAAGCTTCCGGAAGTCCTGGAGCCTGCCGTCCTACCGAAGGCACCCATTGAAGGTCCGCCATCCGGCACGCGGCAGCTGCTGCGGAAATTGGGTCCGGTGAAATTCGCGGCATGGGCGCGCAAAGAGACCCGCCTGCTGATAACCGACACAACTTTTCGCGACGCGCACCAATCCCTGATGGCTACGCGCGTCCGCACGTATGACCTCCTAGCTACCGCCAGTTTCGTGGCGCGCCGGCTGCCGGATCTGTTCAGCCTGGAGATGTGGGGTGGAGCAACTTTCGACACCGCATTGCGCTTTCTGCATGAAGATCCCTGGCAGCGGCTGCGCGAATTGCGCGAGCGTATCCCCAACATTTGCTTCCAGATGCTTTTGCGCGGAGCCAATGCGGTGGGTTACGCCTCCTATCCGGACAACGTGATCGTCGAATTCGTGCGAGAGGCGCGTGCGCAGGGCATAGACATCTTTCGGATTTTCGATTCGCTGAACTCCATCGAGAATATGCGCGTTTCGATCGATGCCGCGCTGGAGTGCGGCGGCGTTTGCGAAGCGGCCATCTGTTACACCGGCGACATCCTGGACAAGGGCCGGCCGAAATATTCGCTGAAATATTACGTAACGATGGCCAAGCAGCTCGAAAGGCTGGGCACCCACTTTCTGGCCATCAAGGATATGGCTGGGCTTTGCAAGCCCCCTGCCGCGTTCGAATTGGTTCGCGTCTTGCGACAAGAAGTGGGGATTCCGGTGCATTTTCACACCCACGATACCAGCGGGGTGAATGCCGCCTCGGTGTTAAAGGCTGCGGACGCCGGCGTCGACGTCGCCGATGCCGCCATTGCTTCCATGAGCGGTGGTACCAGCCAGCCGAATCTGAATTCGATCGTCGAGGCGCTCCGCCATACCCCGCGCGACACGCGGCTGGACATCGAAGCGCTGAATGAGTGCTCGGATTTCTGGGCGACCGTGCGTACTTATTATTCGCCTTTCGACTCCGGCCCAAAGTCCGGTTCGGCGAGGCTATACCAGCACGAAATTCCGGGCGGACAGTACACCAACTTGCGCGAACAGGCGGTGGCCATGGGTTTGGGGCATCGCTGGCGCGAGGTAGAGATCATGTACGCCGAGGTGAACCAGTTGTTCGGCGACATCGTCAAAGTTACTCCTTCGAGCAAAGTCGTCGGCGATATGACGCTCTTTTTGATGGCCAAAGACATGAAGCCGAAAGATCTGCTCAAGCTGGACGAGAAGCACGATTTATCGCTTCCCAATTCCGTGGTCGAGATGTTTTCCGGAGTACTAGGTGTGCCGCCGGGGGGCTGGCCGCGTCGACTGCAGAAGATCATTCTTCGCGGCGCACCGCCGTTGCGCGGCAGGCCGGGCGCCAGCATGCCCCCGACGGATCTCGAAGCCGAAAAATCCAATTTGGAAAAGAAAACGGGGCATGGTGTCGGGCGCGACGACCTGCTGAGCTATCTGCTCTATCCCGAGGTGTTCTTGAAGTACGACAAATTTCGCCAGACCTACAGTGACGTCAGTGTGCTACCTACCCCGGCATTTTTCTATGGTTTGAAGTCCGGCGAAGAGATCACCGTCGAAATCGAGTCTGGGAAGACGTTGATCACGAAATTCCTGACCGTCAGCGACCCGCATCCCGATGGCACGCGCACTCTGTTCTTTGAACTCAATGGACAGCCGCGCGAGGTCAATGTGCGGGATCGTGCCTTACGTGTCGTCGAACGCGCCCATCCCAAGGCCGATCCAGCCGAACCAGGCCAGGTCGCGGCGCCCACGGCGGGTGTGGTTTCGAGCATTGCGGTGCAAGCCAATCATAGCGTCGAACGCGGCGCGAAATTGCTTACGCTGGAAGCGATGAAAATGCAATCGAATATCTATGCGCCCATTTCGGGCAAAATACTCAAGCTTCTGGTTAGTCCGGGCCAGCACGTCGAATCCAAAGATCTTTTGGTGACCATCGCCCCGTGAGTACCGGACAGCTGCGCAAGCACGAACAATTTCCTTCGCGATTCCTCAAGAACAAACGCGACCTCGTCGTGTATCTTCCGCCGGGGTACGATGACCAGCCATGGCGCAGTTTCCCGGTTCTGTATCTCCACGATGGGCAAAATCTCTTTGATGGTTCGACAGCCTATGTTCCCGGTAGCGATTGGCACGTGGGACAGAGCGCGGATCACGCCATTCATGCCGGGGAAGTGCAACCGCTCATCATTGTTGGTATCTACAACGCAGGCGAGGCGCGTATTCAGGAATATACGCCCACTAAGGCACCGAAGCTGGGTGGCGGCCGTGCCGATCGCTACGGGAAATTTCTGATGCAGGAAGTCATGCCGTTTGTGGAGGGCGAGTATCGGGTGTTGACCGGACCCGAGAACAACGGACTTGGAGGTTCCTCCTTGGGCGGATTGGTTTCGTTGTACATCGGGCTCAAGAACCCAAGGGCATTTGGACGTCTGGCCGCGCTTTCTCCCTCGGTTTGGTGGAATCAGCGGATTATTCTGAAATTCGCCGAAGCAGCTCCGGTCAAGCCGCGCCCCAGAATCTGGCTGGATATCGGCACCAAGGAAGGTCCGCGGATCGTGCCGGACGTCGAAAAATTCCGAGATGTTCTGCTGAAGAAGGGCTGGCGGCTGGGCGAAGATTTACATTACCAGAGGGTCGAGGGCGCCGAGCACAATGAGGCTGCCTGGGCGCTTCGCGTCGCGCCTTTTCTTCAATTCTTGTTTCCAGCCGCTGAGACCAAAGTATAATCCGCACGCAACGGGCTATAGCATGTTGAGCGCAATGCAGGTGATTGCAGTGCCGCTCGTCGCGCTGACGGGAGTTCGCCAATGCCGGAATCACGCCCTTTGACCATTCTGTGTGTCAGCAGCTACGAAAAAGGCCAGGAATTCCTGCGCACCTGCAAGGGCCTGGGCTGCCGAGTGCTACTCCTGACCGTTGAAAAGTTGCGTGATGCCGACTGGCCGCGCGAAGCGGTGGACGAATTTTTCTACACGCCGGAGGAATTGCCGCAGGAAGCAATCCTCAACACCGTGAGCTATCTTGCTCGATTCCAGCCGATCGATCGCATTGTGGCTCTCGATGAATTCGATATGGAAAACGTTTCCGCCCTGCGGGAGCATATGCGGATCCCCGGAATGGGGCTGACTACCGTGCGTTATTTCCGGAGCAAACTCGCGGATGCGCGCGCCAGCCGCGGAAGCTCGGCATCCCGGTTCCGGAATTTGTCCATGTGCTGAACCATCAAAGCCTGAGCGAATTCATGAGCCGTGTACCGGCTCCCTGGCTGTTGAAGCCACGTTCACAGGCATCCGGCATTGGCATGAAGAAGTTGTACAAACCGGAAGAGCTGTGGCCAATTCTCGAACATCTGGGTGACAAGCAATCGCACTATTTGCTGGAGCAGTTTGTCGCGGGAGCGGTCTTTCACGTTGACAGCGTGGTCTCGGAGCGCGCGGTGGCGTTCGCCGATGCGCATGCCTACGGTGCGCCGCCGTTGGACGTCTCGCATCATGGCGGTGTGTTTACTACGCGAACGTTGCCGCGCGACAGTAGAGATAATGTGGCGCTGCTCTACGCCAACCGCAAGGTCATCGAGGGTTTGGGAGGAGTTCGCGGGGTTACTGACGCCGAGTTCCTGGAAGTCGCACACCGACGGCGAGTTTTGGTAATCCCAGGCTGCTGCGCGTGTGGGCGGCGCTTACATTTCAGAGGTCGTGGAAGCCGCTTCCGGCGTCACTCGCGCGAAGTGGCACGTCTCGAAATCGGGGCAGGGAAGCAGCCGTACGCTCTGCCTCCCATCCGCAAAGAATATGCGGGAGTGATCTTGTGCCTCGCGAGGCAGGAACATCCCGATACCAGTTCTTACCACGACCCGGAAATCGTCTATCGCGTCAACAAGTACCATCACGCGGGTTTTGTCCTGCGTGCAGGAGAGCCAGAGCGGATCCAGCATCTTTTGGAAGGTTACGCCGTGCGCTTCGGGAAGGATTTCCTGGCGACTCAGCCGGTTCCCGACAGGCCTACCTCCTGAAGAGAAAGCGAAAGCCTGTCCTTCCGTCCAGTAACCTTTCTGAAACTGCTTGCTGACTCTTCATTTGCCGCCTTCTC
>CAWFXG010000025.1:0-114548 GCA_963819745.1 uncultured Acidobacteriota bacterium
GTCCGTTGGTGTGGACCTGCCCGTCAACGTAGTTTTCGGCGTGGTCGATTACTTGGTGCTCGAATCCCTGCTGCTTGAGTCCCTGATAGGACATGAGCGCATCGGTGTAGATCGCGCTGCCAGCTTTGACGTGAGCGCGAATGTTGGTTTGCAGCGCGTGCTTTTTCCGATTGCCTACGACAGCCGCGCGAACCTCACCACCACGTTCCAGCATTCCCATTACAGCGATCTTGTCCTTGGTGCCAGTCTCAGTGATACGGCGCTTGCGTTTGTCGGCGTGCATGTAGCGAGCGGCACCGCCGACGAAAGTTTCGTCTACTTCGACTTCGCCACCGGGACCGCCAAGTTTGAGGAACGAGCGGTTCTGCATGGCCAGCCGTACGCGATGCAGCATGAACCAAGCCGACTTCTGGGTAACGCCAAGAGCGCGGCCAATCTCGTAGCTGCTAACGCCGTTCTTGCAGTTGGCAATCATCCAGATGGCGATAAGCCACTTGCTGAGAGAGATTGGCGAATCCTCGAAGATAGTCCCGACCTTGACGCTGAATTGCTTCCGGGCATGCTTGCTCTTGCACTCCCACATCCGGCGAGTCGAGATAAAGCGCACATCGTCCCGGCCACAGGTGGGGCATTCAACGCCATTGGGCCAGCGCCGCGCAATCATGAACTTGAGGCAGTTGTCGGGGTCAGCAAAGTGCAGCATCGCTTGCTGGAGAGTCTTGGGTTCGGCCAGTGCGGTTCTCATAATGGAGCTATTCTGGCATGAATGCCTTACTGAGTCAAGTATATTATTGCCTGTACAAGTGTTGATTCCAGGGGACTTAGGGGAGTGGTGTTGAGGTTGGGCGGCGAGGCCGGCGGAATGGCTGGTCATGCCAGATGACCTTAAGTAACAAATAAGAGAATATCACGAAATAGTATACTTGTCAATGGTGGATTTTTGGGAAAGCGGGGGACCTGGCGTTCGAACTTGCAGCGCGTGTAGGAGTAGAACGAACAGCGGTCCAGAGGTCAAACCCAAGACCCGCCCTCGCAAATCGAGGACGGGGCACCCTCCGCGTGGTTGTGAGTCGCGCTGAAGGTACCGGTTGGGTGTGCGGATCGATGGTCGTGCTAGGAAAGACTGCTAAAAGCCTCCCCGCCTCCAGCCCGCTTCCCGCCAACGACTGAGAGAAAGGGACGAAACATCGTCCAACCCAAGACCCACCCTCAGAAAGCGAGAGAGGGGCACCCTGCGCCCGACACTGGGCAATCGCTAATTTTTGGAGGGTGCAGAACTTTTTGCGGGTTATTTCGTCTGTAGGTTAGCTGGAGACGAAGAGTACCCGTCCGCCCTGGGGTGTTTCCGGCATTGGAGACGGAACCATGAGATTCCTTGAACGGCTGGACGTACTTTACCGCGATTTTAAATATGCGGTTCGAACGCTGGGACGAAGTCCCGGGTTTACGGCAGTGGCCGCGCTGACACTGGCACTGGGAATCGGGGCGAACACGGCGATCTTCACGTTGCTGGATCAGGTCTTGTTGCGGTTGCTGCCGGTGAAGAGCCCTCAGGAGTTGGTGTTGCTGACCATGCGCGGAAAGTTCTATGGGAGCAACTGGGGCGGGAACGCGATCTCTTACCCGATGTACCGGGATTTCCAGGACCATAACGAAGCTTTCTCCGGAATGTTTTGCCGGTTTCCGGCATTTGCGGGATTGACCATCAATGGGCAGGCGGAGCGGGTGGAAACGGAGCTGGTGTCCGGGAGCTATTTTCCGGTGATGGGAGTCAACGCGTTGATTGGGCGGACATTAACGCCGGACGACGACCGTGTTCCCAACGGGCACCCGCTGGCGATGATCAGTTACAACTTCTGGAAGCAGAAGTTCGGGGGAGACCCGAACGTGCTGGGCAGCCAGTTGACGATCAACAACCACAAAATGACGGTGATCGGTGTTGCGCCGCCGGGATTCGGAGGGGTGGAGCTGGGTTATTCGCCGAAGATTTTCGTGCCGATGATGATGGCGGAGCAAATCCTTACCGGGAACCAGGGGATGCTGACGAAACGGCGCAATCGCTGGGTGAACGCATTCGGAAGGCTGAAGCCGGGCGTTACAAAAGAGCAGGCCAAAGCAGCATTGCAGCCGTTCATGCACTCGATGCTGGAACTGGAAGTTCGCGACGAAGCGTTCAGCCGGGCATCGGCCTATGACCGCGAGCAATTCCTGAAGTGCTGGATCGATGTGCTGCCCGGGTCGCAGGGACGCCAGAATGTGCGCAGTGAGCTGGCGACGCCGTTGTGGGTGCTGATGGCCACCACCGGATTTGTGCTGCTGATCGCGTGCGCAAATCTTGCCAATCTGCTGCTGGCGCGAGCGACGCGGCGGCAGAAGGAAATGGCCATTCGGCTGGCAGTAGGGGCAAGCCGCGGGCGCATCGTGGGGCAACTGCTGATGGAGACCATGTGCCTGTCGGTGTTGGGAGCAGGTCTTGGGGTGGCGCTGGCGTTCTGGGCGGACCGCTTGCTGCTGGCAGCGTACATTCCGGCGGATTCGGATTTGCACGTGAGGACGGTGCCGGACATGAGAATTCTGCTGTTTACGCTGGGAGTTACGATGCTGACCGCGCTGGCCTTTGGGCTGGTGCCGTCGCTGCAGACGAGCAAGCCCAATGTGGGGCGCACGCTGAAGGATGAAGGCAGCGCGGTGGTGGGCGGCGGGCAGAAGAAATTGCGCAAGTCCCTGGTGGTGGTGCAAGTGACGCTGTCGCTGCTGTTGTTGACCGGCGCCGGATTATTTTTGCGCAGCCTCAACAATCTGAGCAAGCTGGGGCCCGGCTTTTCAGCCGAGAGGCTGGTGGGCTTCAACATCGACCCGTCGTTGTCGGGATACAAACTGGAGCAGACCAAGATGGCGTTCCGGCAACTGACGGACAACATCCGGACGATCCCCGGAGTGCAATCGGTGGGGCTGGCATCGGTGCGGATTCTGGAGGGCAATGAGTGGGACAGCGGGATGAGCGTGGAGGGCTATAACCCCAGCAATCCCGACAATCGGGCGCAACCGTTCATGAATCAAATCAGCCCGGGCTATTTCGCGACGCTGGGTGTTCCCATTGTGGCGGGGCGGGATTTTACGTTGAACGACAGTCGCGAAGTGAAGCATGGGCCGAAAGACGATGACATGGTTCCGAGCGCGGTGATCATCAATCAAAAATTTGCGCAGAAGTATTTTGCGGGGCGGAACCCCATCGGGTTGCACCTGGGTTTCGGCACCGATCCAGGAACCCCGACCGATATGGAAATCGTGGGGGTGGTGAAAGACATCAAGTACACCAGCCTGCGCGATGAAGTGCCGGAGCAGGCGTTCATTCCGTATCTGGCAAGCCCTAACGTGGACAGCATGACGATCTACGTGCGCACGACGCTGGACCCGAATCCGCTGCTGAATGCGGTGCGTTCGAAAGTACGCGAGCTCGATCCGAACATTCCGATCTACAGCATGCGGACTACGGAAGAACAGATCAGCAATTCGCTGAGCACGGAGCGGATGATCGCGAGTTTGTCGACTGTGTTTGGTTTTCTGGCGACACTGCTGGCGGCGGTAGGACTTTATGGGGTGATGGCGTATTCGGTGATGCAGCGGACGCGCGAGATTGGGATTCGCATGGCTTTGGGCGCGAATCGCAAGGCGGTCATCTGGATGGTGCTGGGGGACGTGCTGCAACTGGTGCTGATCGGCGCGGTGCTGGGAGTGCCGGCGGCGATGGCGCTGGCACACGTGGTGAAGAGCCAGCTGTATGGTTTGAGCGCGCACGATCCGGCGACACTGGCTTTAGCGGTGGGAACGCTGGCGCTGGTGACATTCGCGGCAGGGTACATCCCGGCGTTGCGCGCGAGCCGTCTTGATCCGATGACCGCGCTGCGGTACGAATGAACCTGGCGTAATTAGTGAGGCCAGACGCCGGCGGTGAAGGTGCGGATGGTGGTGAAGCCGAGGCTTTCGTACAACTGGACGGCGGAGCGATTTTCGGAAGTGACGGTGAGCGTGAGCTCGCGGAACTTGGTGGAGCGGAGCGCTTCCATGGAAGTCTGCATCAACATGCGGCCCAAGCCGTGCCCTTGATAACCGGGCAGGACGCAGATTTGCGTGGTGTGGCCGACACCGGGAGAGACTTCACTGGTGAGTATGGCGGCGACCAACTCTTCATTGCCAGGCTGGCGAAGCACGAAGGATGCGGTGGGGACGAATTGTCCACAACCCGGAAGAAGGATGATGTTCTTGAGAAATTTGAGAGCGCCGGCGCGGCTGCGGTATTGATCGTTGATTTCGCCATCGACGTGGTTGGCGTAGGACAAGTAAATGAGTTTGGCGCAGGGTTCGAAGTAGCGATCGTTCCAGCGGTCCAGACGCCAGCCGTTGAGACTCGGAGGACGGGATTCGGAGGGGCGTTGCAAATCGAAAAGCATAAACTGTCGAGTGTAGAGGCGGAAGCCTTGTTCGCGAAGGGGAGCGTCGACGGGCCCGCCGAAGGGCATCAACTGAGCCTCGATGCGCGCGAGTTGCGGAATGGAGCGCATGGCGAAGAGCATCTCTTCGAGGAGGCGACGGCCGATGACGGCCTGGGCATACTGGGGCGAAACGTAGAGACCGCCGATCAGGCCTTTCTGATCTTCCAGGACGTAGAAGCAGTAACCGGCGGCAGAGCCATTTTCAAAAGCGACGCAACCGCAAAGAGCGTGAGCGTCGAGAAATCTTCTAATTAGATCGAGGGCGCCGCGGTAATCCCAATGGAGTTCATCGTGCCAGTGGCGGGCTTCTTCTTCGAGGAGAGGCTCGAGCTGCCGGACGCTGGTCTGGCGTAGATCAATAATATTCATCGATAGTCAGCAAGGGTCACGGCGGCGGACCTGGCCATAGGTGTCCATGATAGCCGTCCTGCGCAGGTAAATGAAGTGCGGGGAATACATGGGACTGCACGTGCACAGTTGCTTCCTAGAAGAAGGGTGCGGCGACGATACGGATGAGGCACAAGGGGCCGCAGTCGGCCGAATGCGGCGGAGGGGCGTGTGCTAGCATCCAGTTGTTAGATTGATATTCCCGTTGTCGGGCTGGGAGCCCCCCAAAAAAGACTGCAAATGGCTACTTTTGCTGAACTCCGTTCTCCGATGCGTTGGTATATCAAGCTGCTGACGGCGATTTCCGCGCTGATCATTTTTGCGGTGCTGGCTACCCTGGCGATCGCCGGATTCCTGGTGTATCGCATCGTCAAGCCGCAGAGGACCAGCAGCGAGATCAACCTGCAAAGCTTCCCAGGGCGTCCGGATGCGGTGAATTTTTCGGTGAAGGATCTGGGGGGACGGGAAGGGCTGTTCTTTCCGGGATTTCGCGGGGCTTCGACGATCGTGCTGTGCCATGGATACGGATCGAGCAAAGGCGAATTGCTGACGCTGGTTTCCGCGCTGCAGGATCACCAGTACAACGTGTTCGTATTCGACTTTGCCGCGCACGGGGCGAACGACGGGATTACGACCTTCGGGTACCGCGAGGCCGACGAAGTGAGGGCGGCCATCGATGCGGTGGCGTCACGAAGCGACGTCGATCCGGGAAGCTTCGGGTTGTGGGGCTACAACCTGGGAGCGTATGCGGCATTGCGGGAAGCGGAGAGCGACAAGCGGGTGCGCGCACTGGTACTGGATTCGGTTTATGACCAACCGTCGCAAATGGTGAAAGTCGGCGTAGAACGGCAAGGCCTGGCAGGATTTCCCCTGATGGTGCGATCGGCGGAATTCAGTTTCGAGTGGCTGAACTATCAGCACCGGAAGGATCCGCCGCTGACGCGAAACATGAGCGGTTTGGCGGGAGTGCCCAAGCTCTTTTTGTCGGCCGCCGATGATCCGATGCTGGCGCAGTCGACGCGAGAAGTGTACGACAAGATGATCGAGCCGAAGGAGCAGGCGACGCTGGCCCATGGCAATTTTGCCGGAATGAACGATGACGACAAACGCGCTTACGAAAACCGCGTAGTGAGTTTTTATTTGCTGAAACTTCCGCCCACGGTCCGCTCCGCGAAATAGCTGGGCTTAGCACAGAGGATTACAGCAGGCGCCGCCACGGAGTCGGGGCATTGATAGCCCTGTGCCCGCAAATCGTCCAAGCCTGCTTTAGAAGTAAAAACCCAACCGACACGATCGGCGTAGCCCGTCCAAGCGGGCAATTCGCGACGGCCGTAAAAGTTCAAACTGTAAAGGAAAGCGCGATTGAGCTTGTAGGTAGCGGCGTGAGCCGGCCAATCCGGGTCATGGCGGCCGGCCGATCGTACGGCCACGCGGGAGGAGAGGCGCTGGTCGAGGATGGCTGCGGCGTCGCCGCGGAAGCCAAAAAGTATAGTGAAGCAAAATGCGACCACTGCGACGATCATGGCCGGAGGCAGCCGGCGAAACAGGCCGAGCAATATGGCGAGGACCGCGGCGAGAAAGTCCAGGAGAGCGAGAGTCATGAGCGCGGAAGGAGGGAAATAGCCGATAGAGAGCGGCAAATGGTCAGAGGTAAAGGCCAGCGCGACACTGAGGAAGAGCAGGACGAGACCCACGGAGATTGCGAGCCATCGACGGCCACTGGATTGAGAGCGGGATTGCAGGGAGATGGCCTGTGCTGCCAACAGGCCAGCCGGAGGGAGCGCCGGTAGGACATATCCCGGGAGCTTGGACTTCGAAACGGTGAAGAAGACGACGACGAAGACGATCCAGCAAATCAGGAAGAGATTGAGGTCGTTGCTTTGTGCAGCGCGGCGCGGCCAGTAATCCTTGGCGGCGAGGAAGAGGATGGGCATCCAGGGCAGGGTGGCCACCAGCATGACCGGCAGGTAAAACCAAAAAGGCTGAACGTGCTGGAACTCGGGAGTGAGAAAACGCTTAAAGTTGTGCTCGATGAGAAAGACGCGGAAGAAATCGGGATTTCTGGCGGAGCAGATCAAGTACCAGGGCAGGGAAGTCGCGCAAAAAGCGAGGATGCAAACCGGATGAGCGAGGCGGATGGAGTGGCGCCAGCGTCCGGAAAACAGCGCCCACGAGAGGGTTGCGCCACCGCACAAGATCAAGGCTGCCGGACCTTTCGCCAAGGCCGCGAGCCCGAGAAAAAATCCAAAGGCGAGACGAGCAGCCCAGAGGCGGGTGGGGGACTCGGGGGAACCAGGGCATGGCGGTGTTTCGGGCGCGAGGTTGAGAATGACGGCGGCCGCTACCATGGCCAGCGCAATCATGGCGCTGAAGGGCATATCGGTGGCGGCCGCGTGCGAGAATCCAACCATTCCGACGCTGACCGGCAAAATCAGCAGAAACCAACGCGCGGTGGCGGGGCCGTACACTCGCCAGGCTAGCCAGGCGAGGCCAAGAGTGGCGAGCAGCGCCGAAATCGCGCTGGGCAGGCGGGCGGCAGCTTCGCTCACGCCGAATATCTTGAAACTTGCCGCGGCACCCCAGTAGTACAACACCGGCTTTTCGAACCAAGGTTGGCCGTAGAGGCGCGGGGTCACCCAGTCTCCGCTCTCGGCCATATCCCGGGCGATCCAGGCATAGCGGGGCTCGTCCGGGCCAGTGAGCCCGACGACACCCAGATGACTGAAGTAGCCCACGAAAAGGGCAAAGCAGATCAAGGCGGCCCAGCCGATTCGGACGGCGGGACTGCCAGGTGGAGTGTGGAGAGGTGCGGAGGGGTTGGTTTCCACGCGGCGAGTCTAGCACGTGGACTGCTGAAGTCTGGCTCAACGAGGAAGCGGTTGGAAGTGGCGACAGGCTCGCGTGAGCAGGCATACTGTTCGCAATGGGAAAGGCGCAGATGGCATCAGGGCATAGATGAAAGACCGGCTCGAAGTAGCACTGGTGTGGCTGCTGCTTACGGTGCTCGCGTGGGTACCGCGAAGAGCATCCTACGCGGTGGCCGGCGGGTGTGCGCGCGCGCTGCTGGCCTTGGCGCCCAAGCTACGGCGCACGGCGGAGTTCAACCTTCGCCTGGCGTTTCCGGACTGGGATGAGGCGCGACGCCGATCGACGATTCAGGGAATGGCGCGGCAGTTGGGCCGGATGGCGGCGGAATTCGCGCGGCTGCCGAAGTACACGGGCGAGAATATCGGAGAGATCGTGGTGCTGGAGGGCCATGAGAATTTTCTGGCGGGGCAGAAGGCCGGGAAGGGCGTGCTGTACCTGACGGGACACATTGGCGCGTGGGAGCTGTCGTCTTTTGCGCATGCGTTGTACGGATATCCGCTGCACTTCATGGCGCGCCAACTGGACAACGGCCGACTGGACGCGCTGGTGAACCGGTACCGCTGCTTGTCCGGCAATCGCCCGATTTATAAGAATGATTCGGCGCGAGCAGTGCTCAAGATTTTGCGGGAAGCGGGAACGGTTGGAATCCTTGCGGACCAGAACACCATGCCGGAAGAAGGCGTGTTCGTGGAATTTTTCGGCAAGTCCGCGTGTACGACGACGGGGCTAGCTCGGGTGGCGCTACACACGGGAGCGGCGGTAGTGCCCGGCTATGCGGTGTGGGACGGCGGAATCGGGAAATACCGATTGACGTTCGAGCCGCCGGTCGAACTGATGCGCACGGGGGACACGGAGCGGGACGTGTATGTCAACACGCAGAAATTCGCGCGGGTAACCGAGAACATCATTCGAAAATATCCCGACCAGTGGGTTTGGGTACACGCGCGATGGAAGACCCGACCGCAGGGCGAGGCTCCCTTATACGATTTTCTGAGCTGAGAGCAGGAAAGCCTGTGGTCGAAACAAGCACGATGGGAGAACTACATGATGCGAACGGCCAAGCAACTGAGCGATTCGATCGGCGCCGCCCTGTTGGGGGACGAATCCATCGAGCTGAGCGGCGTGGCCGCGCCAGACCGCGCCGGGCCGCATGACCTGATCTATGTGGAATCGGCGAAGTACGTCGAGGGCGCGGGCTTATCCAGCGCGCTGTGCGTGATCGTTCGGCAGGGGACGCAGGTTGCGGGCAAGACGCTGCTGCAACATGAAAACCCGAAATTGGCATTCGCAATGGCCGCGAGAATCCTACGCGAGGCGACGCCGATCGCATCCGGAATCCACCCTTCCGCGATTGTGGCGCCGCTCGCGAGAATCGCGCCGGGCGTCAGCATCGGACCCTATGCGGTGGTGGGGGAAGACGTGCATATCGGAGAGGGTTCGCAGATTGGCGCACATACGGTCATCTCTGCGGGCTGCTGGATTGGCCAGGATTGCCGCGTTCATCCGCGGGTGACGCTCTATGCCGGCGTGCGCATCGGGCATCGGGTGGAGATCCATTCCGGAGCGGTGATCGGGGCGGACGGATTTGGTTACGCGCAGGGGGAAGGGCGGCACTGGAAGTTTCCGCAGATTGGAATCGTGGAAATCGGAGACGATGTGGAAATCGGAGCGAACACTACCATCGACCGCGGTTCGCTGGATGACACAAGGATTGGCGATGGGGCGAAGCTGGACAATCTGGTGCACATCGGACACAACTGCAAGATAGGGGCGCACACGGTGATCGCAGCGCAAGTGGGGCTGTCCGGTTCGTGTACGTTCGGGGAGCACGTGGTGGTAGGAGGACAGGCGGGCTTCGGCGAGCGCTGCCGGCTGGAGGATGGCGCGGTGATCGGCGGACAATCTGGAGTGCTGGGCGGCAAGATCGTGCGCGGTGGAGAACCGGTGTGGGGCACGCCGGCGCGATCGCTGGAAAAGTTCAAGGAGCAATTTGCGTGGACGAGCAAGCTACCGGAGCTGGCGGGACGGATCAAAGAGCTAGAGCGGCGGGTTGCGCTGAAGGGATAGTGTGGGCGGGAGAAACGGGATGAATCAGGCTGGACGCTGGCGAATGATCATCGTAGGAGGTCACACGCGGAGCATTGGCAAGACACAACTGGTGTGCGATCTGATTTCCGCGCTGCCGGAGGCGCAATGGGTGGCGGGCAAGATCACCCAGTATGGTCACGGAGTCTGCGCGCAGAACGGGACGGATTGCGATTGCGCGCCCGACGACCATGTTTGCGCGCTCAGTTGGGAGACTCGCGCTGATTCAGGCACGGACAGCGCGAGATTTCTTGGCGCGGGTGCCCGCCGGTCGTTTTGGCTGCGCACCAAGCAGGGTTACCTGGCGGAGGGAATGCCGCTATTGCGGTCGGCCCTCGGGGAGCCGGCGACAGCGCCGGCAGGTCGCTCAGTGAATGTGCTTATCGAAACCAATTCGCTGCTGCAATTCGTGCGGCCGGCGCTGTACCTGTTTGTTCTCGATCCGCAGAAGCATGACTTCAAGGAGTCCGCGCGTTTGCACCTGGACCGCAGCAACGTGCTGATACTGCGGCGGCCGCTGACGGAAATCCTTGAGAACCAATCTCCCTGGCCGGGAATCTCCGCGCAACTGCTGGGCACCAAGCCCGCTCATGTTCAGGAACTGGGCCGGCCGCTGCCTTCAGATCTGGTAGAGACGGTGCGGCAAGCGTTAGAGAACCCGTTGGCTTTAAGCAGCAACTTGTGAACGAGGCGGCATCTTAAAGGTTGACCGTTCGCGGTTTGGACGCCATAATTTAATAGTACTGGTGTTACCTGAGGTGATTTTGTGTCCCCGTACGGGCCGGAACTCTCTGGTAACACGGTGTTTAGACAGGATCGATCGCTCCGCATCTTATTCATCGGGGGATGAATTGGCAACCGGCACCCGCATCCGATTGGATCATCCTGTACCCGCTACGGGACCTGGAGTCTGGAGCCAACGCAACTGGTCCGAGCGCCTAGAGCAGGCGATCGACCGCGGCATCGAGCATCTGCTTTCGCTGCAAGTCAACCATCAATACTGGCTGGGCGAGCTGGAAGCCGACAGCACGCTGGAATCCGACTACATCTATTACCTGCATGTGCTGGGCAAGGCGGATGCGATCCGCGTGGCCAAGTTGGCAAATTATGTGCGCGGGAAACAGCTTCCCGACGGAGGCTGGAGCATCTATCCGGGAGGCCCGTCGGAACTGAATGCCACATGCAAAGCGTATTTCGCGCTGAAACTGGCGGGCGATTCACCGGATTCCGGCCACCTGAGGCGCGCTCGAGAAACCGCGCTACGTCTGGGAGGTCTCGAGCGGACGAACTCGTACGTGCGCTTCTATCTGGCGCTGGCGGGGGCACTGGGCTGGGAGATGGTGCCTGCGATTCTGCCGGAGCTGATGCTTCTACCCAACTGGTTCTACATCAACATTTATGAGATGTCGTCGTGGACGCGGGGCATCGTAATCCCGATGGCGATCCTATCGGCGTTGCGGCCGGACTGGCGGCTGCCGGAACATGCACACGTGGAAGAGTTGTTCCTTGACCCCAAGAATAAGCAGGCGGCTTTTGACTGGAGCGATCAGATTCTTTCCTGGCGCAACTTCTTCCTGGCGCTGGATCGCGGACTGAAGCTTTACGAAAAACTTCCGTGGAAACCGCTGCGGCAACGGGCATTGCGGGAAGCGAAGTCCTGGTTGCTGGAGCACCTGGAGCGAACAGAAGGATTAGCAGCGATTTATCCGGCGATGATGAATTCGATCTTCGCGCTGATCGCGTTGGGCCACGGTCCGGACGATCCGCTGACCTCCCGGGAAATCAAGGAATTCTCGCGCTTTGAGATCGAGGAAGGCGACACGATCCGAATGCAACCGTGCGTTTCGCCGGTGTGGGATACGTGCATTGCGATGGTGGCGATTGAGGAAGCCGGACTTCCCGCGGACCATCCGGCACTGGTGCAGGCCGCGGACTGGATTCTTTCGAAGCAGGTTCTGGGCCCCGGCGATTGGCAGGTGAAGAACAAGGACGCAGCGCCGGGCGGCTGGGTGTTCGAGTTCCGCAACGATTTTTATCCGGATGTGGACGATACCGCATTCGTGCTGATGGCTCTACAGCGGGTGAAGTTCCCGGAACCCGCGCGCATGGAAGGAGCTATTCGGCGGGGCGTGCAATGGCTGCTGAGCATGCAAAATCTCGACGGCGGCTGGGGTGCGTTCGATCGCGACAATAATAAGGCGTTTCTGTGCAACATCCCCTTTGCGGATCACAATGCGATGATCGATCCATCGACCGCGGACGTGACCGCACGAGTGCTGGAATGCCTGGGGCGTTTTGGCTGGACGGGCGAGCATCCGGCGGTGCAACGGGCCCTGAAGTTCTTGCTGCAGGATCAGTGCGAGGACGGATCGTGGTTCGGGCGCTGGGGCGTGAATTACGTTTACGGGACGAGCGGAGTGCTGCGTTCGCTGGAGACGGTTTCCTTGACGGCCAAGGATTACTGCCAGCGAGCGGTGCGCTGGCTGCGCTCGGTGCAGCAGCCGGACGGAAGCTTCGGCGAATCGCTGCACAGCTACAATGATCCATCGACCAAGGGACAAGGCAACAGCACAGCGTCGCAGACGGCCTGGGGACTGATCGGTTTGCTGGCTGGCGCCGACACTTCCGATCCCGCGGTGCACAACGCGGTGTCCTACCTGGTTAACCAGCAGAATGCCGATGGTTCGTGGAGCGAAGACGAATTCACGGGCACGGGATTTCCGGCCGTCTTTTACCTGAAATATCACCTCTACCGCAATTCTTTCCCGCTATACGCGCTGGCGCGATTCCGCAATCAGTCGCAGGGAATCGAGCAGTATTCGGCGCTGCAACTCGAGCCGGCCGATTTCCGGCTGCGCAGCGGGTTCTAGAGCGAGGAATGAAGTTTCCCGTGCGGCTTTCCGCGGACCTTGCGCTCGGCATGGCGGCGCGGGCGTTGCGAGCGCGCCATCGGCACCCGCTAATCTTGAGGATCGACTCGCAAGAGATTTCCACCTCGCTACCGGCTCCGCAATCGACTTCGCGGATCGTGTGGATCGGGGGAGACGAGCCGCTCGATTTGTCCGGGATTCCGAAGTACGTGAATGCATTGGCGGCCGCGAAACATCACGTGTTTCTGCAAACCGACGCGCAGCTTCTGCGGCGTCGCATCCACGAATTTCAGCCTTCTTCTTATCTTCGGTTTGCGATTCGTTTCGACGGTTCCGAACCATCGCACGACCGCCGCGCCGAAAACGAAGGCGCGTATCGAGTCGCGCTTGAATCGATTCGAACGGCGCGTTTGTCGGGATTTTTCCTTTGTGCGCTCGAGGTTCTGCACTCAGCATCGGAGCTGGGCGAGCTTTTCGAGCTTCATAAGCATTTGAGCGGGCTCGACCTGGACGGCTTTCTGATTTCCGCGGCAGCGCGCACACCAGAGCTGCAATCCGCAGTGGCGAAAGCCAGAGGCAAGGTTTTGAGCCGGCGCTGGGCGCGTTTATCGAAACTGCTGGATGCGGTGGCGCTGCCGGCGCGTTACCGACACCGGGAGAATCAAGGAGCGAGGGCGGCCGGACCGTTGCTGGAAACGCAGCGAGATTCGACTCCGGAAAGCGTGCAACCGGGATGACGACGCTGGTTACGGGCGCCGCGGGATTCCTGGGCAGCCACGTGGCGCGTCAGCTGGTGGCGCGCGGGGAAGACGTGCGCATTCTGCTGCGTCCTTCCAGTCAGAATCGTGCGATTGCCGATCTTTCCCTGGAATATGTGACGGGAGACTTGCGTGATTCCGCGTCGTTGGATCGCGCGCTGCAGGGAGTCAAACGCGTTTTCCACGTAGCCGCCGACTACCGGTTGTGGGCGCGGCGCTCGCAGGACATTTACGATTCGAATGTTGGAGGCACGAAGAATATTCTGGATGCCGCGAGGCGCGCGGGGGTCGAGCAATTCATTTACACCAGCACGGTGGCGACCATCGCGGTGGACCGTCCCGCGGCGCCCAACGAGAGCACGGAGTCCAAGCTGGAAGAAATGGTGGGGCATTACAAGCGGTCCAAGTGGATGGCCGAACGCGAAGCTCTGGAGGCCGCCAAGAAGGGGCTGCCGGTCATCGTCGCGATGCCCACGACGCCGGTCGGGCCATGGGACTGGAAACCGACACCTACCGGCAAGATCATTCTCGATTTTCTGAATGGCAAGATGCCGGGATACGTGGAAACCGGGCTCAACTTCGTGGGCGTGGAGGAATGCGCGGCGGGACACTTACTGGTTTCCGAAAAAGGCAAAGTCGGGGAACGATATCTCCTGGGCGCGGAAAACCTGACCTTGAAGCAGGTTTTGGACATGCTTGCGAACATCACGGGCCTGCCGAAGGTAAATCTGAAAATTCCCCATGGACTGGCGCTGGGTGTCGCATATGCGAATACGGTTTTGTCGCGATTGATCGGCAAAGAGCCGGGCATTCCGGTGGAAGGTGTCAAGATCGCGCAACACAAGATGTTTGTCGATTGCGGGCGGGCGAAGAGGGAGCTGGGGTTCGTGCCCGGCCCGGTGTCCGCTGCGCTGGACCGAGCGGTCCGATGGTACGAGGCCAACGGATACGTCAGCCGCCGACGAGCGAAACGCATAGCGCAGAAAAGCGCACGCGCCGCCTGAGACGCCGGAGCCGGACAGGTGTATCGTCGACTTGGCGCTCCGCATCAGACAGTTAAGGCGGCACCGTAGAAAATTCTCCGATGAAAGTTCTGGTTACCTACGCGGTCGAAGCCGAACTCGCCCCCTGGCGAAAATTGCGCGATCTGCAGGCGGTCGCGGCCGGTGAAAACACGCTCTACCAGGCACAGATTGGAAGAGCCCAGGTGGATTTCGTGGTGACCGGGATGGGCGCCGAAAACGCCACGCGCGTGGCCAATGCGGTGATGAATTCGACGTATGCTATCTGTATCGCATGCGGCTTCGCGGGCGGGCTCAAGCCGGAATATGCGGTCGGTTCGATACTGGTGGCGGAAAGCGTTCAAGAATTGGGGCACGCCAGAACGTTAAGCGCATCCCGCAATCTGGCTCATGCCGCCAGGAACGACGGCGCTACTTTGGTGAAAATGTTCTTATCGGCCGATCACGTTGTTCGAACGCCTGCGGAAAAATCGCAATTGGCGCCGTTCGCGGCCGCGGTCGACATGGAGAGTTTCGCCATTTTAGAAGCCGCTTTGGCTCACAGACTGCCGGCTGTTCCCATTCGCGTGATCTCCGATTCCAGCGAAGGAAAGGTGCCGGTTTTTGTGGATGCGATGCTGGATGAGAAGGGAAGAGTCACCGCGGCAGGAGTGCTGCGACAAGTGGCTCGCCATCCGTTGCAACTTCCGGCGCTGATCCGGCTTGGACGGGACAGTCGCACGGCCGCGGAAGCCTTGGCGCATTTTCTGGAGGCGTTTATCAAGAAGCTGTCGATGAGCTCGCACGGATGGCCTCCGCCGGAACTGCAGGAGGTAGCGGCACGGTGAGTCAATCACGCACAGCCGCAGAGGCGCTCCGGACTTTGGGTCCGATCCCGAAAACGATGCGCGCCGGGGTGTATCGCGACAAAGGCGTGGTCCACGTCGAAGAGGTCCCGGTGCCGGAGGTTGGTGACGGGGAGATGCTGATCAAGGTGGCGGCGTGCGGGATCTGCGGAACGGATATCAAGAAAATCTTTCAGAGGTACGTGGAGCCTCCGCAAATTCTGGGTCACGAGCTGGCTGGGACAGTGGTCGCCGTCGGACGGGGCGTGACGAAATGGAAGCCGGGCCAACGCGTCATGAGCTTTCACCATACGCCCTGCGGGACCTGCTTCTACTGCGAGAAGAGGCTGTTCTCGCAGTGCAAGCAATACAAAACGACCGGGCTTACGGCAGGCTTCACGCCCAATGGCGGGGGCTTCGGCGAGTACGTCAAGGCGATGCCGTGGGTGGCGGAGAGGGGGATTGTGGCCCTTCCCGACAATGTAAGTTTTGAAGAGGCGACGTTCATTGAGCCAATCAACACCATTGTTAAAGCCGTTCAAAAAGCTAGAGTTATGGCGGGCGAGACGGTATTGGTGCTGGGCTGCGGGCCGATTGGGCTGCAGCTTTTAATGGTAGCCAATCTGGAGGGCGCGCGGCTGTTCACCAGCGACCCTATGCCCGAGCGCCGCGCCAAGAGCCTGACGCTGGGAGCAGTTGAGGCTTTTGACCCCACCAATGGTAGACTTATGGAGGAAATCAAAGCCCGCACCGGTGGCCGAGGGGCCGACGCCGTGCTGGTAGCCGTGGCGCATCCCTCCGTGGTGGTGGACGCGCTTGCGGCTGCAAGGCCTGGGGGACGTGTCTTGCTATTCGCCGCAAACGATCCGATTACCAAGATCGAGTTTCCTGCCGCCGCCGTCGGTATCGACGAGAAGGAAATTCTGGGCAGCTATAGTGCCGCGGTTGACATCCAAGACAGTGCGGCTGATCTAGTGCTGCTGCGGAAACTCCCCGTCATGGAAATCGTCACACACCGGTTCCCGCTGGATAAGATTCAGAAAGCTTTGGAACTGGCGGCCAAGCCTACGGCCGAATCGCTGAAGATTCTGATCACACATGTATGAAAACAAGCGCGACCAAGAAAGTTGAAGCCGCAGCCCGGGCAGCAGCCGCCGAATTGATAGCGGTAGCACGCGCGGTACTGCCCGCGCGGATGACGGCCGCCGTTCTTTACGGGAGTGAAGATCTGCGGATCGAGAAGGTGGACGTCCCGTCCGTGGCGGCGGATGAAGTGCTGCTGCGTGTGCGGTTGGCACTTACCGATGGGACCGATCTCAAGGTTTGGCAGCGCGGGTACCACGCCAAAATGATCCAGCCTCCCGCTGTTTTCGGGCATGAGGTTGTCGGCGAGATCGTTTCGGTGGGGAAACGGGTGGATTCGCGGTGGCGAATCGGAATGCGGGTGATCGCGGCAAATTCCGCTCCTTGTTTGCGCTGCTATTACTGCCGGCGCGCGCAGGAGAATCTGTGCGAGGACCTGCTTTTCAACAACGGCGCGTATGCGGAATACATGCGCATCCCCGGGCGGATCGTCACGGAAAACATGCTCGAGGTGCCACATTCGGTCGATGACGGGAGCGCCGCGCTGGTGGAGCCACTGGCTTGCGTTTTGCGGGGCGTTCACGAAATGGAAGTGCGCACCGGAGATACATCGGTGGTCATCGGGTGCGGTCCGATCGGACTCAAGTTTGTGCGCATGCTTTCGCGGCGTGGTGTGCGAGTAATCGCGGTGGCGCGACGTTCCGTGCCCCTGGAACTTGCGCGCCGATTGGGAGCTTTCGCGACGATCGACGTGACCAAGGTGTCCGATGTGGTGGCCGCAGTTCGTGATCTGACCGAGAATCAACGAGGTCCGGACTCCGTGGTGGAAGCCACAGGCAATCCAGCGACGTGGAAACAGGCGCTGGCGATGGTTCGCCGCGGAGGCGTCGTGAATTTTTTCAGCGGCCTGCCCTCCGGCACGCACGTGGAGATCGAGCCCGCGGCAGTCCACTATTCGGAAATCAAGGTGATCTCGACCTTTCATCACACTCCGCGTTTCATTCGCGAAGCGTTGGAGGCCATCCGCCGGGGCGACATACTGGCTGGCGACTTCGTTACGGAAGAGATCAATCTGGCGGAGCTTCCCGGGCGTTTGAGCGGATGAAATCCCGCAGCGGCGAAATCAAGCTTGCTGTCCGCCCATAACATCGCAGGTGGCCATAGTCCGTGCAAATCAGGGTGTCTCTCGGAGAGCACCGTTGTGTTTGAAATTCCGATCCGATCTGAGCAGCCCCGTGTGCGATCAGCCGGAATCCTTTCGTAACTGACATGCTGCGGCCCAACGAACTCGACCTTGCCAAGGACGCGCCAGCCTCGGGGTGTTCGCCCGAGATTGCCCAGGCTTATACGCGGCACCTGGCGACGCATCACTACGAAAACTTCAACGTCGTATCGTGGCTACTGCCGCGCGATCTGCACCAACATTTCTACAATTTGTATTCCTATTGCCGCTGGGCCGATGACCTGGGAGACGAAATTCCGGATACCGGCCGCGCGCTGGAACTACTGAACTGGTGGGAATGGGAGCTCGACGAATGCTATGCCGGCCGCCCTGCTCATCCGGTATTCATAGCGCTACGTGAAACGGTTGTGGCGAAAGACATTCCGCGGCAACCCTTCGCCGATCTTCTAAAGGCGTTCCGCCACGACCAGACGGTGACGCGCTATCCGCACTGGGATGCGGTGCTCCACTATTGCGTTTATTCCGCGAATCCCGTGGGGCGGCTGGTTCTGTACCTTTGCGGCTATCGCGACCAAGAGCGGCAGCGGCTTTCGGACGCCACGTGCACCGCGCTACAGCTGGCAAATTTCTGGCAAGATGTGTCGCGAGATCTGGAAAAGGGACGAATTTACATTCCGCTGGATACCGCCGCTGCGCACGGGCTCAGCGAAGCGGACATCGTCGAGCGCCGGTTCGACGGCCGTTACATCGCGCTGATGAAGGAGCTGATCGCACGAACCCGGAGATTGTTCGACGAGGGGCTGCCGCTGGCCAAGATGGTGGACGCGCGACTCAGCGTTGACCTTGAAATGTTCAGCCGAGGGGGCCTGGCGGTCCTGGATGCCATTGAAGCGGATGGCTGTGACACGTTGCACCATCGTCTCTCGATCGGCAAAGGCAAGCAAATCCGCTTGCTGGGACGAGCGCTGGTAACGCATCTGGTGGCCAAGGATCACAAAGCGGATTCCGCGGAGGCGTGCGCCCCGGCGGATGGCGTCGCTGCATCCTATGAGGCTTGCCATTCGATCGCTCGAGCGGCCCGGAGCAATTTCTATTACGCTTTTTTCCTGCTGCCGAAGCCGCGCCGCGATGCACTTGCCGCGCTGTATGCGTTCATGCGCCTGATCGATGATGTAGCGGACGAGGGAGATGATCTCAACGTCAAGCAGCGCGGACTCGCCAAGTGGCGTGGCGCACTCGATGAAGCGGTCACGGGTGTGGACCAACACGTGCTGGGTTCCGCCGCGATTACGCTTGACGCTCCTCCGGAGGGCGCGGCGGAAGTTCTTCCGGCCCTGGTCGATACCATTGAGCGCTTTAGGATGCCTACGCGCTACCTTCATGACTTGATCTCCGGAGCGGAGATGGACCTGACGGTGAGGTCGTATCCCACGTATGACCGGTTAAGGGAATATTGCTATCGCGTGGCAGGCACGGTCGGACTGACCTGTACGCACGTTTTTGGTTTTGGGGATGCTCGAGCGCTGGACCTTGCGGAAAAGCTCGGGTATGCCTTTCAGCTTACCAATATCATTCGTGACGTGAAGGACGATCACACGCTAGGCCGCGTGTATCTTCCCGAGGAAGACCTGCAGCGTTACAACGTCTGCGCGGACGATCTTGCGCGAAGCGAGGCCACCCTTGGGGTCCGCGAGCTTCTGCGGTTCGAGGCGGCCCGAGCCTGGGATTATTACGAGGAAGGGGCAGCGCTGCTGGGTCTGATCGAGCCGGAGAGCCGAGGCGCGCTGTGGCTTCTTACGCGCACCTACAGCGCGTTGCTTGCGCGCATGGAGTCTTTGGATTTTGGCGTGTTCGCCCAGCGCGTTCGCCTTTCACGCGCGGAAAAAATGCTGTTTATCGCGCAGGCGAGATTCGGCCGCGTGACGGAAGAGAATATCCTTGAAAAGCGTGATCGTGATCGGCGGCGGGCTGGCGGGACTGGCGGCCGGCGTCGCCCTGGCTGAATCCGGCTGGCGGGTGCGACTGTTTGAGCAGCGCCCGTTTCTCGGCGGGCGGGCAACTTCCTATGCGTTGCCGGACGGAGCGCACGTTGACAATTGTCAACACGTCACACTAGGTTGCTGCACAAATCTCGACGACTTCTATCGTCGCGTGGGTTCCGCGGGCAAGATCAAATTCTTCGATCGTTTGCTGTTTCTCGATCCACAGGGACGCCGCGGAGCCATGCGCGCGGGTATTCTTCCGGCGCCCTTTCATATGACGGGATCCTTTGCCACTTTCGCTCCGCTGGGACTAGCGGACAAGTTCTCGATCGCGCGCGCCATGCTGAGCATACTGCGGGGGAAGGGCCGGCCTCCAGGCATCGAGAATCTCTCGATGCTGGACTGGCTGCGCCGCCAGCGGCAGACCACTCGCGCCATCGAGCGGTTTTGGCGCGTTGTGCTGGTGAGCGCGTTGGATGAGGAACTGGACAAGACCGACGCTCGTTATGGAATCGATGTTTTCTGGAAGGCGTTTTTGTCGAACCGAAGCGGGTATCGGATGGGTGTTCCCTGCGTCCCGCTGGCCTCGCTGTACGGCGGTTGCGAATCCGCCATTGAACAGAAAGGCGGAGAAGTGATCCTGCGCGCGCCGGTGCGGGGACTGCGATTCGAGAATGGAGTTCTCGGCGCGATACAGCTCGACGGCAGCCGGGAAGAATCCGCCGATGCATTCGTATTTGCGGTGCCGCACATGGAGTTTTCGGGTTTGCTTCCGGCCTCGGCGAAGGATCTTGATCCGGCGTTTGCGAATCTTGACAAGCTGGAGGACGCGCCCATTACCGGCGTCCATTTATGGTTCGATCGTGAGGTGACCCGAGAGCCGTTTTTGACGCTCATCGATACCGCCACGCAATGGATTTTCAACAAGAGCGCGTTGTACGGCTCGCCGGACGGAAAGGGCGGCGACGTTCCCGCCGGGCAGTACCTGCAATTAGTCATCAGCGCGTCCTATGAGCTGTTGGCAAAGTCCCGGCAGCAGATCATTGATTTGTGCTTGAAGGAAGTTCGCCAGGCGCTTCCGGCGGCTCGGGACGCAAACCTGCTCAAGGCTACAGTCATCAAAGAGGTGGCAGCCACGTTTTCGCCGCGGCCGGGAGTCGACCGTTGGCGGCCCGGGCAGCGGACCAGCATCAGCAACGTGTTTCTAGCAGGGGATTGGACGGCAACCGGTTGGCCAGCGACAATGGAGGGAGCAGTACGAAGCGGCTACCTGGCTGCCGAAGCGGTGCTGACCAAGTTCAACCAGACCGGTACGTTTCTGCAACCCGACCTGCCGCCGGACGGTTTGGTAGCACTTTGGGTTCGCGGGAGTTGAATCCATCGAGCATTACCGGTGGACCAGTTCATAGGAGCCGATATGCCGCTCGGCGAGCGTCAAATCCTGGCATTCGGCGTCTAATGCTTTGTATTCGGCGCTACGTGTCAGCAGAAATTGTTCGTAGGCCGTTCTGGTGTTCCAATAATCAGCGGTGCAGTACGAATTTTTGCGCGAAATGTCGCGCAGCAATTCGGTCTTTACGTGGTTTGGATCGTGTTGAAAAAGGGAAGCCCAGTTACCGAACGGGCCATAGACTCTTTCAAACCGTTCTTCACTGCCGGGCTTGACTTCGAACTCCCAGAGGACTAAAAACATAGGTGTCCCGTCTCCTGCTCGGACGTCGGCAATCCTGCTTTAAACTCTGGGGAAAGTTGCACTAACCGGGTCAGTGTAGCAGTCCGATTGGATTGGTTCCATCGGCCAGGTGCGCATCAGCGCGAAATTACAGGGAAGTTTTTGTTGCAGTCCGCGAGGACTGATTGGACGGAGGCGTTTGTGGATCGAAAGTACAGCCACCGCGGGTATCGTGACGCGGAGAAGAACGACAAGAAAGATAAAACGCGCGGTCCGGACCGGCGGCCTCCACAGAACGGTCCCCGCGGCGGAGATCAATTCGGCCCTCGCACTCCTCGCATGGTCGGCACCGTAACCCGCGGCCGGTGCTCCAACTGCGGCGCAGTCCTCACGGCCGGTTTCGATCCCAACGGAAAGTGCCCCAAGTGCCAGTATGAACTGCATTCCTGCAAACAGTGCCGCTTCTTCGATACCGGCGCACAGTTCGAGTGCACGCAACCCATTCCGGAGCGCATCACTCCCAAGGACGCCCGGAACGACTGCACGTTTTATGAGTTTCGCATGACCGTCGAAAAAGATACCGCCCCAACCACGTATTCACAAAAACCCACCGCCGTTACCATCGCTTCCGGTCCCCCGCGCCACAGCGATGCCCGCCAGGCGTTCGAGGATCTCTTCAAGAAATAATAAGTCGAGTTTTTCGCGCGAGGTGTCATGAAACGGCCGTTGTCCATGAGCATTCTCGGCGGTTTGTTTATCGTGGCAGGGCTGGTCGGCCTGGTTTATCACCTGTCCGCGCGACCGCTGGAATCCGGAATCGTGCTCATCTCGTTGATACGAATGCTGGCGATGGTTGGCGGATTTTTCTTGCTGCGAGGGCGGGGCTGGGCTCGTTGGTTGTTACTCGGATGGCTGGCGTTTCACGTCGTGGTCGCGGCGTTTCATTCGGTATCGGAGAGCTTGGCGCACGTGGTGCTGCTGGTAGCGGTGGGCTATTACTTGCTCACGCCTCCCGCGTCCAAATATTTTCAGACGGCCGGGTCTGAGTGAAATGTTGGTCGCCAGGAGTTTGCGAGAAATACGGAACTACCTTTTTTCCTTGGTGCCCATTGGAAACAACGTCGGAGCCGCGGCCGGGGCGTCCGCGATGCTCTCCAGCTCCGGGTATTGCGCGCGCAACGGCTCAGGCACTGCGACCTTGGCGCGCTTCAGCAGGCTGATCAGTTGCAGGGCATTCACAACACCCTTGCCCAAATAATGATTGTTGGTCACCGCGTAGACCGTTTGGCTTTTCGCGGCGACATGCCGGATGCGTTCGGCCCAAGGCGTCAATTCTTCCACGGTGTAGAGATAGTTGTAGCGCTCGAACGAAGGTACCGCGTCATCGTCGCGGAACCAGGTGTCATAGCGGCGCCCGTGCAAGCGAATATAGCCGATGGGGGAAGTCACTAAATCGGACGGTTCCAGGGAGCGCCCGATGATCGGCTGATCGATGTTACAGAAAGCAACGTTGCGGTCGCGCAGCATCGCCAGGACTTCGGCATCGTTCCAAGACGCATGGCGAAACTCGACCGCCAGAGGGTACTCGGTAAATCTAGCCAGCAGCGCTTCCAGATAGGCCACGGTTACCGGCGTACGGTGGAACGAAAAAGGAAATTGCAGCAGCACCGCGCCCAGTTTGCCCGCTGCATGAAGCACGTCGAAGCCCGCACGCACGGCCGATTCGTCTTCGCGCGAAAATCTAAAACTGGCTACCGAAACAGGCGACCCTTTCTTGGCGCCTGCCAAGTCAGCTTGGTGCGTAAATCTCTGCCAGAGTTTTGCCGTGAATAAGAAGTCGGGATTCGCCGAAACGCGGGAAATCCACTGCCTGGCGTGTTCGGCACGCAACGGTGCATAGAACGAGGTGTTGATTTCGATGGTGTCGAAAAAGCGCGCGAGATACGTCGCTTCGTGAAAACTTTTCGGGCGGGGCGTCGGGTATACATAACCGGCCCAGTCCGCGTAGGACCATCCGGCGGGACCGATGCGAATTTTGGTGATTTCGCTCATGTTGGGCGTTCCCATTGTAGGCTAGCGCGAATTTTACGAACTCCGAAATTGGCAGGCGTCTCCGGCGCTCTCGCCGGCATCCTATCGAACAGGTGCGCGTGACGAACCTGTCCTTCCGGACCGGATTGCCGTGCGCGAATCGGATTGTTATGCTGTGCCTATGCGGTGCAGGACCAAGATCTGCGTCGCCCCACCCCCACGCGGAAATTCTCCACAGGTGCGTTCATGAAAATTGCGATTAATTACAAGCATGCGCATGTCGAGTCTCACGAAGATGTGGAAATGGAAGCATCCAAATGCATCGAGAAAATCAAGAAATTGCTGAAAGCCTACGATCCCGATCTGGTGCAGCTTCACGGCGTGTTTTCCAAAACCGATCATGACCACGAGGAATTCTCTTTTTCGTTGAATCTGTCGCTGCCCACCGGATCGCTGCACGCCACGGGCGCCGGCAAGAACGGCCGGGCGTGCTGCAAGCAGGCTTTCAAGGAATTGGAAACCCAGTTGAAGAAGCATCAGGCGCTCCTGCGCAAGGATTACGAATGGAAGCGCAAACGCACCGGGGCGCGCCCGCGGGTTGCCGCGTCTCTTAGCTGAATCACGAAGATGGGCTGACGGAAGCGATACCCCCCCCCCCCAACTTTCCCGTAAGTGCGGATTCTAAAGGGTTTAACGCTATTTAGATTGATACACTTATGCAAGTGCGCATTCTAAAGGACTTAGCGGTGACAAGGAGTTATAGAGTAGTACCTAGACGAACGATTACCTGACAGTAATCATACGACGACGGAGGCTGGGGTGTCAAGGAGCAGTTTGGTTGTGTGGTTGGCAGCGAGGGCGTCGCTCGGATGGTCTAGCCGTGAACCGAGTGGCTTCATCGCCGCGTTCTGGCGCGCATGTGCACTAAGTCGTTTTCAGGTAAGATGTTGTGACTGTTTTATAGGGGCGTAGCTCAGTGGTAGAGCAGCGGCCTTTTAAGCCGAAGGTCGTGGGTTCGATCCCCACCGCCCCTACCAACCGTCTCGTTCCTTGCGAGCGTTTAGCGAGCGTGGCGGGCGGTACTAGACAAAAAAATGTCAGGAAACATCCCGTCTGTCCCCAGATCTCCAGCGTTCCACTATACATCTCTTCCTTGACAGCCTTGTAAGACAAGCGTAGCGTCACGGCACGGAGTTTCCCTTCTAATTAACGCTGACTACGGCTCGGCGAGAAGAATTTCCCGGTGCGGCAAAACTCTTTGTGGAGGACAGCAATGCGCATACGAGTGGTTGGTCTGGTGGCATGTCAATTGGTGTGTGGAGCAACGATGGTGATGTCTGCGCGCGCGGCGACGGCGCAAAGTGCGGTCGCCGAGAAGCCGACTGCGTACACATATGTGTCGGAATGGGCGGTGCCTCGAGCGATGTGGGCGGATTACAAGAAAGAGGACGACGCGGATATGGACGCTTTGAAGAAGGCAATGGCCGATGGCACGATTATTTCCTACGGCAGCTTTGCGGTCATTAATCACCAAGAAGGGTCGCCGACGCATGGGTCGTGGTTCACGGCGACGTCGATGGCGAACTTGATGAAGGTTTTGGAAGGCCTGCGAAGTGCGCCTGGAGCGACGGCACCAGTATTGGCTGCGTCCAAGCACTGGGACTACATCTTGAGCAGCACCGAGCATAACGGTCATGCGGGAACCTTTACGAACGGGTATTTGCGCGTTGCGCGGTGGTCAGCTAAAACGGGCGGCAGCGATCCGGACGGCAAGATTCAGCGAGCAACGATGGTTGCCATTCTGGAAAAGCTTCTGGCGGCAGGCGCACTGCACTCGTACACGATTGATCAAGAAGTTGTCCATTCCGATGAACCTGGAACAACGTTCGTGGTGCTGGTGGCGAACGGCGCGGAAGGACTCGACAAGTTCGATGCGGCGATCGAAGATATGAGAAAGAACAATCCAGTGGGTTTGGCAGCTTACAGCAGTCTAATCGAGTCTCACGGTCACCGAGACACGCTGGCGCATGTGAATACGATGACGAACAAATAGCATTGGTAGATATGGAGCTTTCTTTAGGGGCTGGAGCGACAATCTGGCCCCTTTTGTTTGAGTCGCGTTTCGAGTTGGACCATAGAAGTCCAACCTCACTCGTCAGCAGCAGGGCAACAGGAAACACTGCATTCTTCTGAGACACGAAGTCCTTCCAAATCCCGGTTGGTCGTCTTATCAGACATTGGGGCCCGGTTTCCGATTACCGCGTTTATCGGGACCTAGCCGATTAGTTCCGAGTTGGCGACTATTGTGCTGGCACCTATTGGAGGCGCAATTCCGACCCTCCGAGCGGACGGGCTTCAGACATACAATGCACTGATGAATAGTTCTCATTCACCTCTTTGGTCAATCGGACCGGCTCTTCGCCTGGATCGACGAGATCCATACCTTCGTCTCCAGAACGTGACCCTCTTCGTTCGGGACCAAGACCGAAGCTTACAGTTTTTTGTGGACCGTCTTGGATTTAGCTTGGTCGCTGACTACGACGTACCGAGCGGAGGCCGCTGGGTTGCGGTCGCCCCTCCCGATGGGACGGCAATGCTCGCGCTTGTCACGCCCAAACCCGAAGAGGAGGACTACAAACACGTAGGTCAGGCGAGGCAGATTATTTTTCTCACTGAGGATGTCGGCGCAAAGTACCACGAGTGGCTTGAACGCGGCGTTGCTTTTCTTCATCCGCCGAAAGAACCAGGTTGGGGCGGAGTGTTCACACGCTTCGAAGACCCCGATGGGAATTCATTCGCCCTCGTAGGATTCGATCGGGCTAGCCAAGAAGTTGAAAAACAACGCCGAAAGACGGCAGAGAAGCTAGAGTCCGAGCGCCGCTCTGCCCGGGAACTCGAAATTGCAAGACTGGTGCAAGCGAGATTGTTTCCCCAAAGAATGCCGCAGGTTAGAACACTTGAATACGCGGGTGCCTGCATTCAGGCTCGCCACGTTGGTGGAGATTACTACGATTTCTTGGACCTCGGGCGCGGACGGCTTGGGCTGGTGATTGCCGATATCGCTGGAAAAGGAATCGCCGCCGCTCTCTTGATGGCGAATCTACAGGCGAATCTCCGCAGCCAGTGCGCGATTGCTTCCGATCAGCCGCAACAATTCTTGCGATCGGTCAATCAGCTGTTTTACGAGAACACCGCCGATGGGGATTACGCGACATTCTTCTTCGCTGAGTATGACGACAGTACACGGAGGCTACGCTATGCGAATTGTGGGCATTTATCGCCACTTCTCCTGCGGCATGACAACACTTTGGAACGACTGGACTCTACGTCCACGGTGCTAGGACTTTTCAAGGAATGGGATTGCTCGATAGAGGAACAGCAGCTCCTTCCCGGAGACACTCTCGCTCTCTATACTGACGGCATAACCGAGTCATCGAATGATGCAGGAGAGGAGTTTGGCCAACAACGACTGGTCGAAACGCTGCGGCGGCATCGTGGGCTATGCTCGCAACCGATATTGGAGGCAGTTATTGAGGAAGTTCGGCGGTTCAACCCTAACGAACAGCAAGACGACATCACGCTAATTGTCGTAAACTCTGGGGACGCTTAGAACTAAGTAATTCCATTTGCCTGGTAAGTCGGGTTACCGGACAAGTGGATTTGGTTGAATATGGCCCTCCGGCACTTGTCCGGTAACCGCGTTTCTCAGGAGTTGAGGATTACTTCCGGTTTGCTCGTCAACCGCTCGGTAGTTCTAATGCGCCTCCAAGAGTGAATTAGCGATTAGCCGCTCATCGGATTTCAAGAATCTGAGGCCTTGCCGCCTTCAGCTGACTCAAATTTCAGAGCAGAAAGCGGCGAACCATATTGGGATTCTCCGCTGCTCGGCCCGCGCGGACCGCGTCAATCTGCGCTCGAAAAAGAAGCTCCAGCTGGCACAATGTTTCGGTAGGAGATTCGCCCGTGAATTCTCTAAAGTCATGCACCATGTGCATCTGATCGTAGTACCCGAGTTCATGTGCGACATCGGTCCACGATTTCGTTGAACTACGTGCTTTGGTGTCCAAGGCATTCTGGAATCGCACGATGCGTGAGAACAGTTTCGGGCTGGCACCGAAACGCGCGGAAAACTCACGTTGAAACTGGCGGACGCCAACTCCGGCTTGCCTCAGCCAGGTCCGCGCTGGGCAACTTCCCACTAGAGTTCAGAATCCGATTGGCGGCGAAAGCCATCCGATCAACAGCTTGCGCATGCTTCAGACGTTCGGCGAAGAAGTGGTTTGCAACTGAACCTCGCTGCTGGAAGGTCTCGGCAGTTGCCGAGGCGCTGCTCTAATTCCCTGACCGGCTTGCCCAGGACGGCGTCCGCATCATAGGTGTGATTAGTGATCTCACTCAATGGAACACCAAAGAGGTCCGTCAGGCCATGAGCCTGAAACATGATTATGAAGGACTGAAACGTGCCTTGGTGCAGGAGAGTGGCGTGCGGACGCGTCAACATGCCGACCAGGGATGTAGCTGGCACGGTGGCCTCGTCTGGTGACCCCCAATAGCGAAACTTGAAACGGTCCCCAAATACGAATTCGATCATCGGGCTTGCGCGGGCAGGAATTGGGAGGGTCACCAAAGGATCCCGACGGCTCCTCTCCACCTGTATGTAGAACTGAATGAAGGGCCGTAGCGCTATGGTTGGGATTTGGAAGTGGGGAAACATGGCCGCGCGAGAAATATACTCCGGTTCAAAACCTGCATGTCGTTTTTTTACTATCGCGCCTCGGGTGGATCTCCCGAAACTGAGTTCGTCATAGAGCACGCTCGTTTCGTATTCGCAACCACGAGCTAGATGAGAGATTGATGATTCAGAGGAGCATCCGCATGGCAACAGCGGCGGTTTCGCAAACGAAGCACCCAGAGCGCGCCGGGCAACGGGATAGGCTGTTCTTCTCCGGAATAGCTTTGCTGGTCCTGATCGCTGTCTTGGTAGGCTTTGCGCGAACCTACTTCCTGGCCGGCGCGTTCTGGGCGAAACTCCCCAGCGTAATGGTTCATGTGCACGGTGCGCTATTCACGCTTTGGATTGCCTTGCTCGTGGCCCAAGTCGCCCTTGTCGCAAGCCACCATACACGCTGGCACATGCGACTAGGTATTGCCGGAATGTTCTTGGCGCCGCTGATGGTAATTACCGGATTCGCCACATTAATTGCTGCAATAAAGAGAAGATTCGCCCCTCCGCCTGTCCTTCGAATAATTACCGCGCAAGACATTCTCCTCCTCTGCCTCTTCGCGTTTCTAATTGCATGGGCTTTTCTTGCCCGTCGTGATGCACCAACGCACAAGCGGCTTGTTCTGTGCGCTACATTTCTGATCATCATCCCTGCCATTGCGCGTTGGCCGATCGTTGGAAACATAGTGCAAAATCCCGTGCCCTTTTTCACTTTTGTGAATAGTTTTCCTGCGCTTCTGGTGGTCTACGACCTCTGGACTCGACGTTCACTGCATCGAGCCACCATCTGTGGTGTGGTGCTCATGATCGCTTTACAGCTGCTCATTCCCGTCCTTGCGCAATCGGCATTGATAGGCCGCACAATCGCCTGGCTGCAGAGAACCTGACGGGTGCAGACAATCAGATTCATTTCGGTGGAGATCTGAACGTGCGGCCATCGTTGGAGAGAGATTGCGTGCGCTCAGAACGGGTTCGAATAGCAGCAGACTCCAAGTTGTTGGGAAAATGGCTACCGAAAATTCCCAGTCTTGGATGGGTGACTTCAGTCCCCAGCATTCAGTTAAGTATCTGGACAGATTGTCGGCAAACCGGAGGTTATCGTCGGACCTCGCGGCTAAGTCCTGATTAGTCGGATTACAGGACAAGTGGGCTTCAGGGTCAACAAGACCATTTGGCACTCTCTGGGGCTACCCAGGAAAGCCCGATTCCCGCAACGCCCCGCCCCGCAGAGGCGGCCAAAACGCACCTTCCAGGCCATGTCGAAACCGGTTTTCCGAGCGGGCATTGATCTGGGACCAGAGTGAAAACCGTAACGCTAAACTTGGATAACCGCCAATAAGCTTATCGACCGCGACCTCGTAACGTCCCAATCTTACTGATACTTAGCGAAATTTATCCATTCTACGAAGGTTGCCGAATCGCTCTTTTAAGCCGAAGGTCGTGGGTTCGATCCCCACCGCCCCTACCAAAAGTCTCCTTCTTGCGAGCGTTTAGCGAGCGTGGCCTGTGGTCGTAGACGAAAAGACGTCAGGAAACAACCCGTCTGTCCCCCGATTTCCGCCCCTACCAACCGTCTCGTTCCTTGCGAGCGTTAGCGAGCGTGGCCTGTGGTCGTAGACGAAAGGATGCCAGGAAACATCCCGTCAGTCCCCCGATTTCCCGTCTGTCTCCAGATTTCCTACTTCCATTGCTTCCGCAGCCCTTTGCGAATTGCTTGTAACTCGGGGGGAAGTTATTCGAAGTCGATAAATTCGCGGACTTCGATTTCGGTTTCCTGGCCCGGCACCACCGGAGAGCGCTTGGCCCAGTCGATGGCTTCTTGGAGCGAGTTTACCTGGATGAGCCAGTAGCCGCCGACCAGTTCCTTCGATTCGGTGAATGGTCCATCGATGACCGTTTTCTTTCCGCCGGGCGAGAATCGGACTCGGGCGCCTTTGGAACTGGGGTACAGACCCGCCGCATCGAGCAGAATTCCCGCTTTGGCCTGCTCCTGGTTGTACTTCACCATCGCGGCGATCGATTCCCCGCTCGGCATCTTGCCGGCTTCGGAGTCTTTGCTGGATTTCAGAATCAGCATGAATTTCAAGGTCATTCCTCCTGAATGAGTGTCCGCGGCCAGCGAAGCTCAATACCCGGCCGCACTTCTACGTCGAACCGCAAACGCCGAAATCGACATCCACCCGAGAAAATGACCTAAATTCTCTTGGGGCCTCCCGATTCTTGGCAGAGCCCAGACGGCGGTCATGGGTGGTGATGGACGCGGATTCGGAATGAGGCGATAAACTGCTCGCCCGGGGCAATGACGCGCAGACCCTGGCCGGAGGATAGTGCGTTGGTGGGGGCGGTCATCGGTTCGATGGAGATAAAGTCTTTATCCTTTGGGGCGAAGATCTGGGCGAAGGGGAAGCCGCTGAGGAATTCAGTGGCGATGGAGTAGCCGTTACCGTCGATCGAGAAGGTGGCCTGCCCACTTGAAAGGGCAAAGCCATGGTTGTAACCGGTGTTTCCGAGGGGTGCCGCGATGGGCGCGTACGGAGTTTGCTCGCCGGTGGGAATCCCTTGCGCATTGAGAGCCAGCTCGCGCATCGCAGGAGCGTTTAATGTCCACTTTGTCCGCTGGATTCCCGGAAGGCCGAAATAGGGATGGAAACCGAAACTGACCGGAACCGGTGAACCTGAATCTGCAAAGACGGTCGTTTGAATCTCCAAATCAAGAGGCCGGAGCGACACGGCCATCTGGACGTGATGCGGGAACGGAAAAATCGCGAGCAGTTCCCGGCTCAACCAATCCAAACGCGCGGTTAGCGCATCCGAGTGGGTGGAAATAACGGTCCATTGAAGGAGAGACCAGGGAACGCCGTGCATGGAAAGATTGTTTTCATCGAAGTGCAAAAGCGGCGACGAGGGGTCCAGCGAGACCTGACGTCCAGCCGCGCGATATTGCAAGCTGCTGAGGCGATTTGCCCAGGGATAGAGGAGTGGAATACCGGCAGTGCTTCCTTTGCTGCGAGCGGCATCGAGATCGTCCACGCGGCGGAGAAGCTCAACTCCCCGGAAGCGAAGAGAAGCGCCGAGCATTCCGGCCGCGGGCCAGAATGTTGCTTGCAAGTCGCCAGCAACAAGGGAATGGGCGGAAGGGCTAGTCATAAAGCTCCTCGGGACCTGTTTGTCATGCGCCAGTCTACCGAGAATTGGTATCGATTGCAGGTTGTGGAGAGCCGGCGTCACCCGATTCGGGGCGAAAGCTCGCAACGAGGGGCACACTCCCAAGCGATCCGGTATTGTGTCCCTAGGATGCCGACCTGAAGGCCGGCCGCTACAGAGCCAATCGCTGCGACAGATCATCAAATTAGGACCAGGCCAGCGATCCGGTGGAGTTTGCATTATGACGAAATTCGTGTATAAGAAAAGAAGATGAAATTCAGCCTCAATCCGAGCCGTGCGTGCTTCGCGTGTTGTACTTGTCGCGATGAAGTGTGCACTGGCGCGGGGAGGCTCGTGATCTAGAAGTATCGTCGAGTCGAGTTGTAACGCTACCCACCGCCAGAGGACCTGGTTGGTGGGTTTTTTGTTTTGCAGACGGCTATGGAAACGGTGGATGGAATGACGAACATGGCGCCAATGGTGGAATCGGAACCGCAAGGTCGACCGCGGCAAATAGAGGGCGGCAGCTGGAAGGGAGACCTCGGGAAGCTCAACCATTTGCAGGCTTTGGAGGCGGAGAGCATCTACATTCTTCGAGAAGTGGTGGCGGAATTTGCACGACCGGTGATGCTCTATTCGATCGGCAAAGACTCCTCGGTGATGCTGCGGCTGGCGCAAAAGGCGTTTTATCCGGGAAGAATCCCTTTTCCCCTGCTGCACGTGGATACCGGCTACAAGTTTCCGGAAATGATTGAATTTCGAGACCGATATCCAAAGGAGATCGGGGCAGAACTGATTGTTCATCAGAATCGCGCGGCGCTGACGCAGGGTGCAAATCCCGTTCTTCTTGGCACACAAAAGTGCTGCGGCCTGCTGAAGACCAGGGCGCTTTTGGACGGGCTGGAGGCCGGAAATTTCGATGCCGCCTTCGGTGGGGCGCGCCGCGACGAGGAAAAATCAAGAGCCAAGGAACGAATCTTTTCGCTTCGAGATGCGCACGGGCAGTGGGACCCGAAGAACCAACGCCCGGAGCTCTGGAATATTTTCAATTCGCGGATCAACAGGGCTGAGAGCATCCGAGTCTTCCCGCTTTCGAACTGGACGGAACTGGATGTGTGGATGTACATCCACGCGGAAAATATTCCCATCGTGCCGTTGTATTACGCGCAGGAGCGTGACGCCGTACTGCGGAACGGCTCGATCGTGTTGGTGCACGAGGGAGACCGGCTAATGCCAGGCGAAAGAACGCAAAGAGTGAGGTGCCGGATGCGGTCGCTGGGCTGCGTGCCGTGCACCGGAGCCATCCTGTCGGACGCCGATACGGTACCCAAGATCATCGAGGAAATGATTTCGTTTCGTAAATCGGAACGAGAAAACCGGGCGATTGATCACGATGAAGAAGGCTCCATGGAACTGAAGAAACGGGAAGGGTACTTCTGATGCGGGCCGCGCCGGAACTGGAGCGCAAGGAGGGCTTTGAGAGCTTTCTTGAGAGAGAGCTGACCAAAGAATTGCTCCGGTTTACAACAGCGGGGAGCGTGGACGACGGCAAATCCACCCTGATCGGGCGCCTGCTGCACGATTCCAAGGCGGTGTACGAAGATCAACTGGCCGCGGTGAAGAAAAGCCGGATCAATCGCGCGGCCGGTCCGATTGATTTTGCGCTGCTGACGGACGGTTTGCGAGCGGAACGGGAGCAGGGCATCACGATCGACGTTGCCTATCGATACTTCAGCACGAGCAAGCGGAAATTCATCATCGCGGATACGCCAGGCCACGAGCAATACACGCGCAACATGGCCACCGGCGCGTCAACGGCAGACCTCTCGATTATTTTGGTGGACGCCACCAAGGGCTTGCTGCCGCAGACGAGGAGGCACGCTTATGTTTCTTCGCTCCTGGGCATCCGCAAAGTTGTGGTGGCAATCAACAAGATGGACCTGGCGGGTTATCGAGAGGATGTGTATTTGCGGCTGCAAGAAAGTTTCCACGAGTTCGCGAAGCAGTTGAGGTTTTCGGATGTGTACTGCGTCCCAGTAAGCGCTCTGGAAGGCGATAATGTTGCCGGTCCCAGCGAGCGAATGCCCTGGTATACGGGCCAAACGCTCCTGGAGCTTCTGGAGACAGTACCGATAGAGCCAGAAGCGGAAATGAGAGAACTGCGATTCCCGGTGCAGTACGTTTGCCGGCCGGACGCGGGCTTTCGCGGATTTTCGGGGCGACTGGCAAGCGGCACATTGCGCCCGGGAGACGAAGTGCTGGCGCTACCGTCGAGGAAGACAACGCGTGTGAAGGCAATCGTGACTTATGACGGCGAATTACCGGAAGCGATCCGATCACAATCCGTAACCGTTACATTGACCGATGAGATCGATTTGAGTCGCGGGGACATGCTAGTTACACCCGGGGGCCTTCCGCAGGTTCGAAATCGATTTGCCGCCATGGTGGTGTGGCTGCATGCGGAGCCGCTGCGACGCGAAAAGATTTACATCGCGAAGCACGCAGGGCGGCAGATCAAGCTGGCGGCGACGAATATCTCGTTTCGCGTGAATGTGAATACGCTTGCGGAGGAAGAAGCGGCGCAACTGGAAATGAACGAAATCGCGCTTGTGGAGTTCGAAGTAACCACCGCGCTTTTCTTCGACACCTACGACCGGAATCGCCAGACCGGGAGCTTCATCCTTATCGATCCAATCTCGAATGCCACGATGGGCGCAGGGATGATTCAAGGGACATGGCACAAAGACACAGCGCTTCCGGCCATTGAAACGAGTGGTGTGCCAGCGGGGCGGGGAAAACGAGTCAGTGTAGAGGACAGAGAAAGACGGTACGGACACCGCGCGGGTTTAGTGATGCTGGAAAGAGACGGGTGGATTGCAGATTTGTTGGAAAGGGAACTATTTGATCGCGGATTCGAGGTGCGCGCGGTGAGTGGACTGGGTGAGGCAGAGGCAGGTGTTGCCATCAGGGAGCTGCTTGCGAGTGGTTTGGTAGTTATTTGTTATGAGAATGCCCTCAGCCCAGAATCGCGCGAAGAATTGCGACTTTTGGCCGGCTCTGGCTGGTTCGATCTGACGGTCAAAGGGCCGGGCCGGGGAGAAGAGGAAATCATCACGGAATCTTTACGTTGCGCAGAATCGCTGCGGGTTTTTCATTTCAACGGGCGAAAAGGCAGGGACTAGATCATGCAAGCGAATGAATCTCCGGAAAGATTCGAGTCGTTTGGCGCCGAGGACATGATTGATGAACTGCTGGAACAACGGGGGCCGCGCATGTGTCTCACCAGCAGCTTTCAAGCGGAGGATATGGTCGTCCTGCATCTATTGCGAAAAAAGCTGCCGGATATTCCCGTCCTTTTTCTGGAGACGGGGTATCACTTCGCGGAAACATACGAGTTTCGAGATCGCATCGTCGAGGCCTGGGCCGTCAACCTTGTGAATGTCTTGCCCACGAACAGCGTGGAACAGCAGGAGTCACAGCATGGACTCCTGTACGTCAACAATCCCACCAAGTGTTGCGAGTTGCGAAAAGTGCAGCCATTGATGGAAGCACTTCAGCCGTATGACATCTGGTTCACTGGGCTGCGCCGGGAACAGTCACCTTCCCGCAAGAATTTGAAGAAAGTGGAACGCCATCGATTGCCGACGGGAAAGATGCTGTTCAAGATCAGCCCGCTAGCGGACTGGAGTTGGACCCAAGTGTGGGAGTACATGGCCGCAAATGATCTTAGCCACCTTCCGCAGTATGACCGAGGCTACACCAGCATCGGTTGCGAACCATGCACGAGAATTCCTGAAGACCCTGCGAATCCGCGCTCGGGCAGATGGAACGGCACGAAGCTGGAGTGCGGCATTCATACTTTTTCGGATTCGGACAAGGCTAACTGATGCAATTCGTCCTGGGATTCCTGATTGCCGTAGCCGTGGGTCTGACCGGAATTGGGGGAGGTAGTTTTACGGTGCCCGCTCTACTGCTGATCGTTGGCCTTCCGGCCGGCGAAGCTGTTGGCACCGCATTCGTTTTCGCGGGGGTACTGCGGCTGATCGCGGCGCCGTTCTACTTAATCGGCCGACAGGTGCATTTCCACTATTTGACCCTGCTAGTGCAAGGCGCGATCCCCGGACTGGTCCTGGGGACGATTGCCTTGCGCTTTCTCGCTGGACAAAATGGGAGTTCGTTGGTCGTGGTTCTGTTAGGAGTTTTGTTGGCGGCGTCGTCAAGCATTACCTTCATGCCGAAGGTACAGAATCGAAATTTTGCAGTAAAAAATAACAAGTGGCTGCCTTGGTTGGCATTCCCGATAGGCGTGGAGTCCGGTTTCTCTTCGGCGGGAGCAGGAGCGCTCGGAACTGTGCTGTTGTTGAATTACTCGGAGACGTCTCCGGCGGAGGTGGTGGGGACAGACCTACTGTTCGGACTAGCCCTGGCGGTGATTGGCAGCGCGGTACATTGGAGTGCTGGATCTATCAGCGGGACCGTTCTGATGCAAATGCTGGCCGGCGGTATCCCGGGGGTCGTATTGGGTTGTCTCCTGGCGCGCAGAGTGCCCGCACAAAAACTGAAGGTGGTCGTGGCAACCATCGCTATCTGCGCTGGACTGCAGTTGGTGTGGACAGGAGCAAAGGAGATTGTCTCCCGTCATGTAGGTGGGGCGACTAAAATAGCGGCTGGAGTTCAAGATCGTGCCAAATAAGCAGCAAGCTGGCGGTCACTCCAGGTAAAAGACTTCCTGCATCATGGCAAAACGTTCACCCGGTTTAAGGTCAGCGACCGGTTCGAAGATTCGAGACATTTCTTGCTGCCAGCGCAGGTTTACCGGATCCCTGTCGAGAGCGTCCCACGCCGCCTCGAAATGTTCCACGCGCATCACCAGCACCAGATCCTGTCCACGGCGAAAAATTGAGTAATCGGAAATGCCAACCTCCTTCAACTTCGCCAGCAGCTCGGGCCAGACCTTGCGATGCGACTCGTCGTACTCGGCAATGGCCGTAGCTTTAATTCGTAAGCGGAAAGCGAAACGCGGCATCGGCACCTCTGTAAGGGATTTACCGCGAGCAGCGCATTTGCGGGCTCGCTCTAACGTACCGCAACGGCTCGCGTGCGATCTATGGCGTTGACCGCAAGATAGTTTCCATACCCGACTACAACAGTGGAAGTTATCAAAACAGCGAGGCTAAGAGCGACCAGCAATTTGGTGCGCAGGCCGGTGCCATTCCATTCGCGGAGCGCAATGCCCCAAAGTGTGCTGAAAATCATGATGCTGGCCATGTGCAGTGTCCAGCTGGAGAACTTGTAGCGGCCCATTTGGGTTTCGCCCATGGTGTAAAAGAAAAACTGGAAATACCAGGTGACGCCGGCGATGGCGGAAAACAGGTAGTTTCTGGTCATCGGGGCCATTTGCTGCGCCGTAGCGCCACTCGACGCCGTGTTCCCACGAATTGCGGCGGAGAAATACTGGTAGCCGCTGCCGTTGCGAATGTTAAGAATCACGCACCAAATGAAGTTAGTCGTGAAGCCGCCAAGCAGGACGACAACAAGCACCGGAAGTCCCTGCCAAAGAGTGGTTGTGCCGTGGCGTAGGGTGATCTCCTTGATGGGATCGCCAGCGGCCAGGCCGTATGCAAAACAGGCACTCATAATCCCGGAGAAGGTCGCGACGAGGACTCCTTTTTTGAGATCAAACTCGCGGATACTTTCCCGCTTCTTCTCCTCGGACATTTCCTTTTCTTTGGACATGCCGGCGGCGCCGGCAACCACGATACCGAAAAGGCAAATCATCACCCCGGCGAGAATGACCCGCCCTGATGTGGTACCGAGGACTTGCGAGGCAAATTGGCCCCGGAAAATCGGCGGCATCAGCGTTCCGAATGCGGCTGTGTAGCCGAGGACCATCGCCATACCGAGGGACATACCGAGGTAGCGCATGGTCAGCCCGAACGTGAGTCCCCCAAGTCCCCAAAGGACGCCGAAGGTGTACGCCCAGAAAAGGCTGGTGGTTGGCGCCTCACGCAGGACGCCCAAGAGATCCTTGGTCATGAAAGACGCGAGAATCCAGGGAGCGATAATCCAACTAAAAAAGCCACCCAGGAGCCAGTAAGTTTCCCAAGCCCAGAATTTCACGCGACGGAAAGGAACGTAGAAGCTACCCGAGGCTAGTCCGCCGAGCCAGTGGAAGAAAACGCCAAGCAAAGGATTGGGTCCCAACGAGGTTCCTTTCCGCGATCTGCATTCACGATGCCGTCGTATTCCAATGGACACGGGATGGTGAGGCGCGAGCACTCTATGGCGGAAACCGGGAAGCGTCAACATCGGCCATGGAAGAACGCGAAGAGGAAGGGATTATCGTATTGTAGTGAGTAGCGCATTTGGGTATCTTCGGCGAGCGGCAGCCCGCAATTTCCGGCCTCCCGCTGATCTCACGAGACACGACAAGGATGCTGATGGAAACGCAAGGAAGCCTGCGGTTTCTCGAAGACCGGTGGGATGAACGGATTGCTCGCGAACTGGATGCTGCGGAGCTCCTACGATACCGGTCCAACCTGTTGGGTTCCGACCTGCGAATCACTAACTTTGGTGGTGGAAACACCAGTTCGAAACGGAAGACCGCCGATCCGCTGGACGGCACAAGCCAGGAAGTGCTGTGGGTCAAAGGCAGTGGCGGTGATTTGGGGAGCATCCGGCGAGAAGGATTTGCGACCCTTTATTTGTCAAAGATGCGGGCTTTGGCGCAACGTTATCGAGGGGTTGAATTCGAGGATGAGATGGTGGAGTTGTACCCCTTGTGTACATTTGGCAGTAACCGTGTGGCAGCCTCCATCGACACGCCTCTCCATGGATTTCTTCCGTTTGCTCATGTGGATCATCTACACCCAGATTGGGGAATTGCCCTGGCAGCGGCGGCAAACGGCTTGGAGAAGATGCAGGAGTTTAACCGAAGATTCAACCATCGGCTGGTCTGGTTGCCGTGGCAAAGGCCAGGTTTCGAGCTCGGCATGATGCTCCGTAAGGCTGTCGACAAGAATCCGGGTTGTGACGGGATTGTTCTTGGCGGTCACGGATTGTTTACCTGGGGAGAATCACAACGCGAGTGCTACTACAACACCCTTACCGTCATCGATCAGCTCGGACAATTCGTGATTGAGCATACCGAACGTAGGGGAGAAAGGCTGTTCGCTGGAAAGCGGCACCAAACTCTGGAGGATAATCGTAATCTCGCCACAGATATTCTGCCGTACCTGCGCGGACGAGTTTCCAGCCGGCAGAGGATGATCGGACACTTTAGTGATCTTCCCGAAGTGGTGCGGTTTGTGAATTCGGCGGACGCAGCGAAGCTCGCTCATCTCGGTACCAGTTGTCCGGATCATTTCATCCGTACCAAGATTCGGCCGTTGTTCGTGGATTGGGAGCCATCGAAGAATCTGGCTGGTCTCCGGGAGAAAGTGGACGTCGCGTTGAACATGTATCGTGATGAGTACCGCGACTACTATCGAACGTTTGCAGATGCCGAATCTCCGGGCATGCGGGATCCGAATCCCACGGTAGTTCTGGTGCCGGGAATCGGCATGTTCAGCTTCGGCAAGAACAAGAGCGAGGCCCGAATCACCGCCGAGTTTTACACCAACGCGATCCACGTCATGGAAGGCGCGACCTCTCTGAGTGGCGGCGAGCAACCTGAGATCCTCCCGCAAGCTGGGCGCGCGGCAGAGACAAGTGCCTTCCGGGTGCATGCCAACTATGTTGCTTTGCCGCAATCGGAAGCCTTTCGTATCGAATACTGGAAGCTGGAGGAAGCCAAAATCCGGCGGCAGGCCCCGGAGAAGGAATTGAGCCGGCGGGTTATAGTCATCGTCGGTGGCGGCAACGGCGTGGGCCGCGAGACGGCCCGGTTGGCAGCCGAGCGTGGAGCGCACGTCGTCGTAGCTGATCGAGATGTTTTGGCGGCACAAGAGGCAGCCACAGCAGCCGAAAAGGCCGGCGGCAAAGAGACGGCAACCTCTATCAGCGTGGACATCCGAGATCGGGAGTCCATTCGCGAGGCCCTACGAGGAGCTGTGGCGACCTATGGTGGTATCGACATCCTGATCAATACGGCCGCGGTGTTTCCCGCCTCGGCGGACCGCAACAACAGTGATGAGCAATGGGCGCTGACGATGGACATTAATGTGATTGCGAATTACCGGCTCGCTGAAGAAGCCGCGCGGATTCTTGGCGAACAAGACCTGGATGCCAGCCTGATTCTCACCAGTTCTGCGAATGCGGTGGTGGCGAAGCGCGGCAGCGAAGCCTACGATGTCAGCAAAGCGGCCCTCAGCCACTTGGTTCGCGAGCTGGCAATCTCACTGGCACCTAAGATTCGGGTGAATGGAATCAGCCCGGCCACGGTGGTGAAGGGCTCGACCATGTTTCCACGAGACAGAGTTATAGCCTCGTTGAAGAAATACGGAATTCCTCACGAAGCAACTGCCAGCGATGAATGCCTTCGCGGCCTTCTCGCGGCCTTCTACGCCGAGCGAACCCTCACGCACCGGCCAATCGATCCAGCGGACTGCGCCGCAGCAATACTTTTTCTTGCCGGGCCGCAAGCGTGTTGCACGACCGGGCATCTTCTTCCGGTCGATGGCGGATTAACAGACGCTTTTCTCAGGTAAGTCGTAACAACTATGGCCCTGCCAGCGGATACCAAGGCTCTTGTCGCCGTCGATCTTGGGGCGCAGAGTTGCAGGGTGTCCCTGTTGCAGTGGAGCGACCATGAACCGAACGTTACGGTTGTCCATCGCTTTGCGAACGGGCCAGTTGCGACTCCCTCGGGTCTGCGTTGGGACATCGAGAATATCTGGCAAGGCGTTCAAGAGGGACTTCGTCTCTGTGGATTGCGCGCGAAAGAAGGCATCCGCTCGATTGGTGTTGACGGGTGGGCAGTGGACTACGTCCGACTGCGACCGGACGGGTCGGCGTCAGAAGCCCCCTATTGCTATCGCGACGAGAGAACTTTGCGGGTGGAAAAGAGAGTCCATGAACTAATTCCGCCATCGAGACTGTATTCTCTGACGGGAATTCAGGTGCTGAACATCAACACCCTGTATCAGTTGTACGCCGACAAAAAGGCTGGTCGCGACGCCGCTCCCTGGTTGAACTTGCCGGAATACCTGACGCACAGGTTGGGCGGAGAGCGCGTAGCGGAATATACAAATGCCACCCACACGGGGCTACTGCGGCTTGGCAAGCCGGAATGGTGCGAAGAAATCTTCGAGACTCTGGAATTAGATCGTGGTGCTACAGCCCGAATCGTTATGAGCGGGTCGCTGGTCGGGGAGTTGCAAGGGAATCTGCGAAAGATGGAGGCGTACCGGGGAACGCTATTACTGGTTCCTGCCTGTCATGATACGGCGTCGGCGATCGCTGCGATTCCTGCGAGCGGAGATGATTGGGCATTTATTAGTTCTGGCACATGGTCCCTTGTAGGTACGGTCTTGTCGCAGCCTTGTGCGAAGGATGGGGCGCGGCAAGCGAATTTTACGAATTTAGGGGGCGTGGGCGGTACAACTTGCTTCCTGAAAAATGTTAACGGAATGTGGCTGCTTAGCGAGTGCATCAAGGAATGGAATGCCCGCGGCAGTTCCTGGTCAGTCGCCAACCTGCTGCGCGCCTGCGAGTCTCAGCCCGCTCCAAACCATCTTCTGAATGTCGACGATCCGGATCTCTTTTTACCGGGTCGCATGTTGGAGAAGATCAACGCGCAACTCGACGGGTCCGGCAAGCCCTGTGATACGTTCCGGGAACGGGTCGCAATCGCGACCGTAGTGCTGCATAGCCTCGCGAAGCGCTATGCCGAAGTGCTTTCGTTGGTAGCGGAAATTACCGGCAAACGTCTGCGGCGCTTGTTCGTCGTAGGAGGCGGATCTCAAAACGCCTTGCTCAATCGCCTGACTGCGGAACGGACTGGTCTGGAAGTGATTGCTGGGTCTGTGGAGAGCACTACGCTTGGAAACTTCGCGATCCAATTGGCGGCGCTGGAAGATTCGACGACGGAAGGTCGCGGTGTGAGGTCCGAAGACGTGGCGAAGTGGGCCGCAATCCTCAATTCCGCGCCTTTTGGCAGTTGCGAAGCGCATGGTGCAAATTAACTCAAAGCACGCGAGGTATCGGAACGGAGCCGTGGCATGAGAGACCCAATGCAAGAAAAAGCGTGGCGAGCGCTCGATCAACTCAAGGTTGAGTTGCCTTCGTGGGGCTTCGCCAACACCGGCACACGGTTTGGTAAGTTCGTGCAAGCGGCTGCGGCAACGAGCATCGAGGAAAAATTCAGCGACGCGGCGCAGGTCCATGCACATACTGGAGCGGCACCAACCTTAGCGCTTCACGTGCAGTGGGATTTGCCGAAAGGATTGCAGGACGTAGCGCTGGTGCAGGCACTGGAGACCCAATTCGCGATTCGCGTGGGATCCATCAATCCCAATATTTTTCAAAATCAGCAGTACAAGTACGGTTCCATCGGCAATCCCGATCCGGCGATCCGCCAAATGGCCCTGGATCACATCCTGGATTGTGTGGAAATTGCCGCAGCCCTCAATTCGCGGGACATCTCTCCTTGGTTTGCCGATGGTTCCAACTATCCGGGCACACAAAATATGCGCGCTCGGATCCGGTTCTTCGAAGAGGGTTTGCAAAAGGTGCATGCGGCACTACATCCGAAGCAACGGCTCTTGGTCGAATATAAGCCGTTTGAGCCGGCTTTCTATCACACGGACATCGCGGATTGGGGAATGGCCTTCCTGCTTGCCAAGGAGGCTGGCCCGCAAGCGTTCGTGCTGGTGGATACCGGGCATCACTACCAGGGCCAAAATATCGAGCAGATCGTCGCATGGCTGCTCCATCGTGGAATGATTGGCGGCTTTCACTTTAACGACCGGCGCTATGCGGATGATGACCTCACCCTCGGATCGATCGATCCTTACCAAGTGTTTCGGATTTTTCATGAGATCCAGATGTTTGAGGGAGAGGCCGGTTCCCGCGCCGATATCGCCTACATGATTGATCAGAGCCACAACCTGAAAGGGAAGATCGAGGCAATGATCCAAACCGTGTGTACCGCGCAGGAGCTATACGCCCGCGCCGCCCTGGTGGACCATGCCACATTGGCCAGGTTGCAGCAGCAATGCTCGCTGGTAGAGGCTGAGGAGACCTTGCGGAGCGCCTTTTGGCACGACACGCGCGACCTTGTAAAGGACTGGCGGCAAGCCAAGGGACTGCCCGCTGATCCTCTGCAGGCTTTTCGCGAGAGTGGCTATCTTGAGAAGATCACTCGCGAGCGAGGTTCGCAAAATGCCGGAGCGGGTGGTAGCTACGCTTGATTCGATGTGTAGCAGCCACTCTCAGAGGGGAATGGGTTATCCAGCTCATCTATCGGAGGCATGAGACGTGAAATTGTTTATGAGCGTAGTGATATTTGTGACGCTGTGGTGCTTCCCGAGTCGATTTGCCTTCGCGCAGTCCCAAAAGACCAGTCTGCCAGCCGCCTTAGAAGATGCAGCTGACGAGCCGCAAAACTTTTCCTTGTGGGATAAGGGGGCGCCCGGCGCCCTGGGGAATAGTCCCGAAGACATTCCTACCATCACGAGTTATGAGCCGTGGCGACGCGAAAAACCAGGTCCGGCAGTCATCATTGCACCGGGCGGCAGCTATCAATTCCTTGCGGCGAACCACGAAGGCAGGCAGGTCGCCAATTGGTTCAACGCGATGGGAATTACCGCGTTCGTACTTAAGTATCGCCTCGGGCCTCGCTACCATCATCCGTGGAGCTTGGCGATGCGCAGCGGGCCATGCGCCTGGTGAGGGCACGGGCCTCGGAGTTCAAGATCGATCCCGGAGCGATCGGCTTCATGGGATTTTCCGCTGGCGGGCACTTGGCTGCGAGTCTTGGCACGCATTTCGACGCGGGGAGGAACGATGCGCAGGATACGATCGACCGCCAAGGTTGCCGGCCCGATTTTCTGATTCTCGCGTATCCCGTAATTTCATTGGTTTCGGAGTACACGCACACCGGGTCGCGAGGGAATTTGCTCGGAGATCATCCAGACCCAGCTGTGGCGCAGGAGCTTTCCGGTGAGTTGCAGGTGAAAAAGAATACGCCGCCGACTTTTCTCTTCAGCACCAGCGCAGACACCACGGTGCCGCCCGAAAACAGCGTTGCCTTTTACTTGGCACTACGAAAAGCCGGGATACCCGCGGAGATTCACATCTTTGAGAAGGGTCCACATGGAGTCGGCTTGGCTCTTGGCGACCCAATACTGAGCCAGTGGAGTACCCTGCTGGCGAATTGGCTGCGCGAACGCGGTGTCCTTCGCTGAAATCCGCGAAGTCAGGCCTTTACCAGTTCGTCAGAAATCGACCGTTCCCCGTTGTCGTCGATTCATCCTCGGAAGTACAAGTACGATCCAAGGATGCAAATCAACACCAGCACCGATCCGGCGACTTCTTTCCAGGTCCAACTCGCACGGGTGCGAGAGCGGTCTTCCGCTGTTTTTGTGGCGAAAGTAAGGTTGGGTATAGCGGCGTAGTCGGGTTCGGAGGTCGCATAGCTGACTCCCACCATTACGGCCGCCGAAACCAGCGTAATCAGCACGCTGAAGTATTGGAAATAGATGTTGTTGCAGATCCACAGGAATGATCCCTTGGCGTACCCGTTTTGAAAGCCAGCCAGGCCCAGCGTCACTGGCGTGTCCACAATCATGCGAAACGCACCCAGCACGAAGCCGACGATCATGGCCCAGAGAGCGCCGTGCGCATTCATGCGCTTCCAAAACACGCCGAAGAAAAACACCACGAAGATAGGAGGCGCGAAATAGCTCTGCACCGCCTGCAGATACCCATATAAACCTTGTGCGTTCTTGATTACGGGAATCCAGGCGAAAGCGATAAAAACCATGAAGGTGGTAGCGATGCGCCCCATGCGAACCAGTTCGTGCTGCGTGGCGTCCGGTTTCCATTTGTTGTAGAGATCCACGGTAAATAGCGTGGAACATGCATTGAACACCCCTGCAAGGGAGCCCATCAATGCCGATAACAGGCCGGCGACGACGAGGCCCCGCAAGCCGGGTGGCAACAAATATTGGACCAGCATCGGAAACGCGCCCTGCGCCACAGACGGAATCGCCTTGCCATCGGGGCCGATCATGGAAGCAAGCTCGGGAATCTTGCCGCTCTTGGCCAGCGCAAAGCAGATCAGGCCGGGCACAATGAACAGGTACACCGGAGAAAGCTTCAGGAACGCGGCAAAAATGCTTCCCCGGCGGGCCTCTGTTTCATTCGGAGCGCCCAAAGCGCGCTGAACGATGTACTGATCCGTGCACCAATACCACAGGCCAATAATCGGCGCGCAGAACAGCATCCCTACCCAGGGAAAATTATCGTTGAAGTACCACGCTTGCTTTACGATTTGGCCGGAATTGTTCATTTCCAGCGTTGGAGTCCAGGTTCCCTGAACCCCATGTGGCACCAGGGGTTTCCACAAATTGAACATTTCGGAGCCGCACCAGTGCCGCAACTCGCTCCAGCCTCCGAGTTGGTGGAGGCCGTAAAACGTGAGCGAAGCCGAACCAAGAATTAAAACCGTCACCTGCACCGCGTCGTTGTACGCTACGGCGCGCATGCCGCCCAGGACGGTGTAAAGCCCTGTAAGCGCAATCACCAGAACGGATCCTATCCAGAAGCTGTCGATCTCCATCCCGCCGATGTGCAAACGCATTTCCGGCAGCAATGTTCCAAACACCACGCCGCCCGCAAAAATGCCGACCGCGATCTTGGAGATGATGAAGGTAATCAGCGAGACGACCGACAGCACGTACCGGGAATTGGTGTTGAAGCGCCGCTCCAGAAATTCCGGCATGGTAAAAACCATGGAACGCATATAAAAAGGCACGAAAACCCAACCGAGCACGAGCAGGCACCAGGCATGCAGCTCATAGTGAGCCAGCGCCACGCCGCTGGTTGCTCCCGCTCCCGCCAGCCCGACAACGTGTTCAGAGCCGATATTGGAAGCGAAGATGGACGCGCCTATGATCCACCAACTCAAATTGCGTCCCGCCAGAAAATAGTCCGCCGCGGAATCCTTCCCGCGGCTGACCACATACCAGGCAACGGATAGGAGAATGCTGAAATAGAAAGCGATCACCACCCAATCGGTTCCGGTAATGTGCGATTTTCCCGCGGCAAGAAGAATCGCGGCCAGGTCTGTCATTCGTCATCCCCTCCAGCAGAAATTGAAAATAACCGCTTCGAAAGTCATACCAGCGCCGGTCGTTTCTTCCGGCTAAGCTCAGTTGAGAGAGTGGGATTCACTTATCGCTTCCACTTCTACCACACCAGCGCCGAACAAAAACATTTTGTATTCGAGTCGCGGCGAGTCCTTCACTGGCATAGAGAATATTGGCCGAAGGCGTTCGCCGGGTCACGTTGGCGCTTCGTTGCGGGAGCCAAATACGGATTTCATCGCCGGATATATGCGCCGGTAGGCCTGGTAGCTCGCTTTCATGACTGCGGCGTTCGCCGCCTTCGGCTGGAGCCGAGTCTTGACTCTGACGACTGCGCTGCATGCTGCTTCCACCGAAGGCCAAATTTTCGCTCCTACTCCAGCGAGAATAGCTGCGCCATACGCCGCACCTTCCTCCGCCTCGACCGTTTCCACTTCATGCGCGAACGCGTCGGCTTGTATCTGGCGCCAAACATCCGATCGCGCCCCTCCACCGCCTAGACGTATGCTTCGAACCGGGACGCTCATCTCATCGAAGATCGTAAAGGTGTCCTTCAGGCTGAAGGCCACACCCTCCAGGATGGCTCGAACCACATGGGCGCGCGTATGTGATGCCGTGAGACCCGCAAGAACGGCTCGAGCATGAGCATCCAGGTGTGGAGTCCGCTCGCCCATCAGATATGGTGCCCATAGCAGTCCATCACTGCCCGCTGCTACGGTCCCGGCTTCGGCACTCAGGCTCGCATAAGCATCATCGGCCGGCTCGCTTCCCGCGCGCACGCCGAAATTGTCACGGAACCATCGCAGGGAAAGCCCAGCGGCTTGAGTCACACCCATTACGTGCCAGCGCCCGGGCACCGCATGACAAAACGTATGCAGGCGCCCGAGAGGATCGAGCGCGGGCCGATCGGTTGCCGCGAAGACTACGCCCGAGGTACCGATGGTGGCACTTACGGCGCCCGGCGAGACGATGCCCATTCCCGTGGCCCCCGCAGCTTGGTCGCCTGCGCCGGCCACCACTGGCGTACCTGGAGCCAAGCCCGTTGCCGCCGCCCCCGCAGTCGAAACTTTGCCGCAAACTTCCGGTGATTCATATAGCGCCGGCAGTAAGGAACGATCCATCTGTACGATTTGCAGAACTTCGTTCGACCATTGCCGTTGTGCGACATCCAGAAGCAGGGTCCCGGATGCATCCGCCATGTCCGTGGCGCGTTCGCCAGTAAGCCGCAAACGTACATAATCTTTCGGCAATAATAGTGAGCGTACTCGCGACCAGTTTTCCGGCTCATTTTCCCGGGTCCAGAGCAATTTCGTCACCGTGAAGTTTGGAAGAGCGGGATTGCACGTCAACTGGATCAAACGTTTCTGACCTGGGGAGCCGGCCAGATCGTCGCATTGCTTCTGCGAACGAACGTCGCACCAGATCAACGCCGGCCGCACGACCGAATCCGCGGCATCCAGCATTACTGCCCCGTGCATTTGTCCGGAAAAACCGACGCAGGCGATTTGATCGGCGCGCAATCGTCCTTCGGAAATGGCGGCGCGAATCGCAAGACCGGCTGCGCGCCACCAGTCTTCCGGGTGTTGCTCCGCCCAGCCAATTTTAGGAGAGGTGAACGGTTCGTGATGGGCGGTCGCAGAGGCTACGATGTGTCCGTCGGCTCGCATCGCCACGGCCCGTGTGCCGCTCGTGCCAACATCTATTCCGAGAACCAATGTCTCCATGCTGACTTTGCTTGTCTCCTTGCCCGATGCTGCCAGCACGTCAACGTCAGGTTGTGGCAAAGACGTCAAACTATCGAAGGCGGCTTCGTTAACGTTGACGCGAATCGTACAGTACCACGGCTTTTATATCCGCAGGCGCGTCACCTTAGCGTCCAATTCCTGCGGCCCTCATGGCAGCCCCCAAGTCAAAGTTTTCCCGTTTGCCCTAGCCACTCAGCCGGACTGGTATAACATCGGACCGCTTTCCTGGAGCTAGGTGTGATTGGACGGCGGCCCACGCAGACTCCCACTCACCGATACCTCGTCAAATTAATGGTCCTGGCGGGAATTGCCGTTGCCTGTTCCTCGCTCCCGGGTCAGACGCGCCAGCCTAAACATGTTGCCCCAACCTCGCAAATCGACTGGTCCGCTTATGGAGGCGGACCTGAAAACAGCCATTACTCCGCGCTTGCGCAGATTAATACGACAAACGTCAAAAACCTCGTCGAGACATGGCGATACGATACCGGCGAAGATGGAGGCTTGCAGACCACTCCACTGATCGTGAACGGCGTCCTCTTCGGAGTAACCCCGAGCCAGAAAATCTTTGCTCTCAACGCAGACACAGGGAAAGTGCTCTGGAGTTTCGACCCCGGCATCAAGGCATCTCAACCGAGCCGGGGACTCTCCTACTGGACCGATGGCAAAGACAAGCGTGTGTTCGCGGGTGTGATGCACTTATTGTTCGCACTCGACGCCGTTACCGGAAGACCAGTGCCTTCCTTCGGCGACCGCGGCCATGCCGACCTGCGGGAGAATCTCGGCCGCGTGCCTGCGAGTGCACAGGCCATTTATCTCACCAGCCCAGGTGCCATCTACGACGACCTGATTATCGTCGGGGGTCGCAATCCCGAGACGCTTCCAGCGCCGCCGGGCGACATTCGCGCCTTTGATGTTCGAACAGGGAAATTGCGTTGGGCGTTCCACACTATTCCTCATCCGGGCGACTTCGGCTACGAAACTTGGCCCAAGGATGCCTGGAAGACCAGCGGCGCCGCCAACAACTGGGCCGGCATGGCGGTGGATACGACTCGGGGTATCGTTTTCGTACCCACCGGCTCCGCAGCGTCCGACTTTTACGGAGGTGACCGCGTCGGCGACGACCTGTTCGCAAATTCCCTGATTGCCCTCGATGCCCGTACGGGCAAGAGAATCTGGCACTTCCAAGCCATTCGGCATGACGTTTGGGATCGCGATTTTCCATCTTCGCCCGCACTGCTTTCGGTAATGCGTGATGGCGAGCCCGTCGATGCCGTTGCGCAGACCAGCAAGCAGGGGTTTGTTTATCTGTTCGATCGTTCGAATGGCGCGCCGTTGTTTCCATCGCAGAATCAGAAGTATCCGGCAAGCACGGTGCCCGGCGAGGTGACCGCGGAAGAGCAGCTGCTGCCCCTAAAGCCTGCGCCCTTCGCTCGGCAACGGCTCACGGCCGACATGCTGACCAACCGCACGCCAGAAGCCCACCTTTGGGCCGCGCAGGAGTTTGCTAAGCTCACCAGCGACGGCCAATTCATTCCCTTCCGGGTGGGCTCGGGCACCGTTGTCTTCCCTGGCTATGACGGAGGTGCCGAGTGGGGCGGTCCTGCCGTCGATCCCAAGACCGGCATTATTTACATCAATTCCAACGACATCGCCTGGACTGGCGAGCTTGCCGAGAATACCGGTGACAACAGCCCGCAAGGTCTCTACCTCAGCCAGTGCGCAGTCTGTCATGGAGACGACCGTAAAGGCTCACCACCGGCGTTTCCCTCTCTGGTGCGCATCAGTCAGCGCCTAACGGCAAAGGAGATCACCCTCGCGATTCGAAATGGAAAGGGCAGGATGCCGGGGTTTCCTAATCTCAAGGAAGATCAGGTGTCTGCGCTGCTGGACTTTTTGGCCAGCGGCGAAAGCAAGGAAGTGGAGAGTGCGGGTCCTCCTCCGGAAGGCATGAAATATCGGCTTACCGGCTACCGTCGTTTCCTCGATCCGGACGGTTATCCTGCGGTAGTTCCGCCTTGGGGCACGTTAAACGCTATAGACCTGAACACAGGTGAATATGTCTGGAAGATCCCGTTCGGCGAATATCCGGAGCTAGCGGCAGGCGGAATGAAAAATACCGGTACGGAGAATTATGGAGGGCCGGTCGTGACTGCCGGGGGTCTCCTGTTTATCGGAGCTACCAACTATGATCGCAAGTTTCGCGCCTTCAACAAGACGACCGGAGAACTATTGTGGGAGACGACGTTGCCATTTGCGGGCAACGCCACTCCGGCAATCTATCAAATCAAGGACCGGCAGTTTGTGGTCATTGCCGCAGGCGGAGGAAAAGATCTGAAACATAGATCAGGGGGAGTATATGTGGCGTTCGCTTTGCCTGCCAGAAATTCACAGTAGGACAAGGATTGCACTCCTGAGCCTGATTCAGTAGAGTGGCTCCGTCAACCGTGACAAACCGAAGAAAATGAATGGATTGGCGTCAAGATAGGTTCTTGATGGCACCGCTTTGGGTTCCGGACCGTGCTTGTGGGTGAGATTCATATCGAGGTGATTGCGTGACCTTGCAGATGAGGCTGCGGCTTTCGGTGATGATGTTTCTCGAGTATTTCATCTGGGGTGTCTGGTACGTGACCCTCGGGACCTGGCTGGGCCAGCAATTGCATTTTTCCGGTCAGGAAATCGGCTTGGCCGCCGGTACGACCGCTCTCGGCGCTATGCTGTCTCCATTTCTGGTCGGCTTGATGGCCGACGAGTGGGTTGCCACGCAAAGGTTGCTGGCAGCACTGCACGGTATTGGCGGTGTCTTGCTTTGGGTGACCTCAACGCAAACTGCCTTCGGCCCTGTCTACATCATCCTGCTGATCTATTCCCTTTGCTACATGCCGACCATGGCGCTCACCAACTCTCTCTCGTTCCGGCAAATGAAGGATCCCAAGCAGGACTTTGGATCTATTCGCGTTCTGGGCACCGCTGGATGGATCGTTGCCGGGCTGTTAATCGGCTACATGAAAGTAGAATCGACGGCCGTTCCCATGCGGCTGGCGGCGGGCTCTTCGATTCTCATGGCCGTCTACTGCCTTACGCTGCCGCATACCCCGCCGTTGCGGTCATCCTCCGGATTCAAGCTAAGTAGCATTTTCCCGGCGGAGGCATTTGGTCTCTTCAAGGACCGTGCCTTCGCGGTTTTCGCGCTGGCTTCGTTTCTGATTTGCATTCCTTTGCAGTTCTACTACGCCTTCACCAATCCCTTTCTGAACGAGATCGGTGTGCAGAACGCCGCCGGCAAGATGACCATGGGGCAAATGTCCGAACTCCTGTTCATGGTGACGCTGCCCTGGTTTTTCAGGCGCCTTGGGGTGAAATACACATTGATTCTGGGCATGCTCGCGTGGGTCATGCGCTACGCCTTATTCGCTCTCGGCAACAGTGGAAACCTAGTGTGGATGTTGTACCTGGGAATCATCCTGCACGGGATCTGCTATGACTTTTTCTTTGTAACCGGTCAAGTTTATGTGGACCAGAAGGCTCCGGCTGCGCTACGAGCGGCGGCGCAAGGATTAATCACTTTCATCACCTACGGCATCGGTATGTTCCTGGGAGCGTGGCTGTCCGGGAGAGTCGTAGATATGTATGCGCAAACGGTTGGCGGCGTACTGACCCACGATTGGCGCTCCATCTGGATGGTGCCGGCGGTGGGCTCGGCGCTCGTTCTGCTGCTGTTCGCGGTGGGCTTCCGTGATAAGGAGACGAAAATCGCGGGGAGTCCGTCCTAAGCCGGTCATTGACGGGCGGCGCCAAACTATGGCTTGAAAGCTCGGCTGGCCGCAGTGATGTTCTGATCCTGCATCAAGAATCGCGCCTGTAAGTGCTGAGGTCTTGCTCCTTCCGTTCCCACAAGAAATCTACACGCTTGACACTCCTGCCAAAAGAAAGTAAAAGTAACAAATCGAAATATGTCGTAAGTTCTTGGGCAAACTAAACTGACGACGACAGGGGTGAAACATGCGGACGAGCCTGGCAGCAAGCCGCGTACTTCGTGCCACAGTCTTGGTTCTCGTAGTGGTGGGATGGATTGGCGCTACTCCGGTCTTTCCTCAATCTTCCTACACCGCGCAACTTTCCGGCACGGTGACGGACTCGAGCGGCGGCACAATTCCCGCGGCTAAAATCACCCTAACCGATGAGGCCACTGGCGTATCGAGCACGTTCGTCACCGATAGCCGCGGTATTTATGTGTTTACCGGCGTACGTCCGGGAACGTATACGATTCGAGCCGAGGCGGCGAACCTGAAGTCGCAGGAACGTCAGGGCGTGGTGCTGGCCGTCAGCCAGCAGGCGACCTTGGACTTCACGCTGTCGGTCAGTTCCTCGGTGGAAAGCGTTACCGTAACCGACCAGGTTCCGCTGCTGGACACCGGCAATGCCTCCCTGGGAACGGATGTGACCAACGAATACGTTCGCGACATTCCTCTCAGCAATCGGAGTTTTTTTGGGCTCGTTTTTCTCGCCGGCGGGGTCACGGAGACGGCCGGGCAGGGAACGGACGACTCTTATCCCACGGGCACAAACTTCGTTTCCAATGGCCAGCGCAATGCAACCGCCGAGATACGGCTGGATGGTGCGCTGGCAAGCGCCCCGGAGCAGGGCGAGGGTGCTACGACCAACGTCTATTACCAACCGTCCGTCGAAATCGTTCAGGAATTCAAGGTCGAGAACAATAGCTTCTCGGCGGAATTCGGCAACAATGGTGGAACAGTCGTAAACATTGTTCTGAAGGAAGGCGGCAACAAGTTTCATGGCAGTGGCTGGTGGTTTGGCCAACGTTCCGCCCTGGACGCCAACGAATTTTTTCGAAACGCGAATGGCATCGCCAAACCGGACCACTTGCGCGACCAGTACGGGTTTTCCTTTGGCGGCCCCATTCGCAAAGACAAGACTTTCTTCTTCGTGGATTTCGAGAAAACCCGTCAAAACGACCCGACCAACATCGACGCTTTTGTGCCCACGGCGGACGAGCGCATGGGTGATTTTCGCAATACCCAGGTAATCTGCACGGATTCGTCCCTGGGTTGTACGCTGAACGACCCGGTTCAGCAGCACGTTTACAACCCCCTGAACGTCGACCTGAACGGCAACCGGCAGGACTTCACGGTGCCCAACGTGATTGACCCGAATCTCATCAGTCCTATCGGCAAGGCAATCATCAACCTGTATCCCCTACCGACGGTCGCCGATGCGGCTCCAGGTGATTTCAATTTTCACTCGGCGGTGCTATCGAGGTTCCGCGCGAGACAGTTCGACGTCAAGCTGGATCATCACTTTTCCGAGCGCAACCGCCTTTCGGGCCGCTACAGCAACCATCATGACGAATTTGTCATTCCCACAGTATTCGGGGACGGCGACTTCAACGACGGCTTTTCGTATACCACGGATGTGCACAACGCCTTGGTGGAAGACAATTGGAGTCCCACGCCGACGATCGTCGTCACCAACCGCATCGCGTTGGATCGTGCAAAATCTCCGGTGAATGAGAACTATCCGAGCCTTTCGAGCGTGGGTCTACCTGCGATTCTGGGCGAGGGGAACGGGACTTCGCGAATCCCGGTGATCCAGATGGATAACAACGCCACCTCTCTTTTTAACCAGTGCTGCACGGACACGCGCTTTGCGCACTCGCTGTACTCCTACGGTTCGACACTGGCATGGGTGCGCGGGCGGCAAACGTGGAAAATCGGTTGGGAGCAGCGCCTGTTCTACAACAATTTCTTCCAGCCCAATCCGCCCACAGGTTTCTTTCATTTTTCCCAAGGTGTCACCGAGCAAGTCGTAGGCGGGGGGAACCCGATACAGGGAAACTCTTTTGCCAGCCTGCTTTTGGGTTACGGCGACACGGATTCTGTCTACAACATCAATCCTTCCGTGGCCAACAAGTCCAAGGAAACGGCCTTCTTTTTTCAGGACGATTGGAAGGTGACGTCGCACCTGACCCTCAACCTCGGTCTGCGTTACGAGTGGAGCACGCCCTATAACGAGCGGCGAAATGCGATTCAATTCAGCGATTTCACAGCCGACAGCGGAGTATCTGTGCCGATCGATATTCCTGGATTCGTGGATCGGACCGGGAACTTGCTGGGTACTACGCAATTCCCTACATCCAGCCATCGCAACGGTGATGTGGATCGCAACAACGTGGCGCCGCGTATCGGCTTTGCTTATTCGCTCAATGCCAATACTGTCGTTCGCGGCGGAGCCGGCATCTATTACGGTCTTAACGTCGCCACGAATTTCCAGTTCACTGGCACGGCGTTCGGCAAGGCCGCGCCGATTCGATTCACCAAAGACAATTTCCAAACACGATTCGCCACGTTAGACAACCCGTTCCCGTCAGGGCTCCCGGAGCCTCAAGGAGAGAAGTACGGTTCACTGGCGCTGTGGGGATTTCCTAACAACAATAGTCTGGACACCGCCACCGTACGCAACGCCGAGATTTATCAGTGGAACCTTGGCTTCCAGCACCTGTTCCCCGGGCAAATCGTAATCGGTGTCGACTATTCCGCCAGTCGCAGCACCCACTTGCCGTACAGTTCCTTTTCCGGCACCGCCAACCGCAACTTCCTCCCCACGCCCCAGCGAAACCAAATCGTGGCTGATTACAACGCTTGCCTGGCAGCGAATCCTGGCAATCCGGACAATTGCACTACGCCGAGCAACACCTTGGCGAACTTGGTGAACAATCCATTCCAGCCGCTTTTCCAGGGGCCTAACGCTACATTTAATGAACCGGACTCCATCTATAACGATACGCAGATTCCGCTCATTAATCTGTTGCGGCCGTTCCCTCAATTTGATGGACCGTTCGCCGGCCTGACTCTATTGACAGCCAACGCTACTTATCATTCCTTACAGGTTCGCTTCCAGAAACGCCCGTCGCACTACATAAGCTTTGAGGGCAACTACACGCTTTCCAAGGCTACGGACAATTCCTCCGCGGGCGCTAATTCGTTCATCACTACGAGCCTCAGCGCAGGGAATCCCCAGGTTCTCGACGATCTCCGGGCGGAGCGCTCCATCAGTGCTAACGATGCCACCCATCGCTTAGTCCTGGCGACCATCGTCGATGTGCCAGTGGGGCGCAATCGCTGGATCGGCCGAGATATGAACCGGTTTCTGGACGCCGTCGTTGGCGGATGGTCGTTATCAACCATCGTGACCTTTCAGACTGGAACGCCGATCAACATTGGCTTGGCTGACCCACGCCTGGACGACGGCAGCCAGCGTCCCGACGTCACCTGCTCGCAACTCTCCACCGGGATCAGCTATCACGCCGCGGCTTCGACGGGCGCATCGGTGTTTAATTCCAACTGCTTTGCGGATCCTGGAGACCAGGTACCGGGCAACGCGCCGCGCTATTTTTCGAACCTGCGCAGCGACGGAATTCACAATGCTGACGTGTCGCTCAGCAAAGAATTTGTCGTGCACGAAGGCATGAAGCTGCAGGTGCGCGGCGAATTCTTCAATTTCACGAACACCCCGAGATTCAACGTGGCCAATACCGCGTTCGGTGATTCCCAGTTCGGCCAGGTCACAGGAACTTTGGGCTCGCCCAGGCACACGCAAATCGGTGTGCGCTTTGAGTTCTAATTCGTTCGACCGATAATGACTCGCATCCCATCCACGACGCTGGTTCTCCTCGTGTGCGCCGGGCTGTTCTCGAGTCGCGCGGTTGGCCAGGTAGTTTCCACGGATACGTCTCTGGACTGGACACATTTCGTTCGCATTGGCGCCTACGGCTTACGAAATGGAAATGCGCGGTCGATTGTTGAAAGTGCTCGGAAAGATCATGTATTTGGTATTGAAGTGGACAACGACGTTACCGGCCGCTATGAGAGTTTTCTCGATCCGACAGCCAAGCTGAAAGCGATCCAGGAAATCGCCGAGCGCGCCCACCAAGCCGGCAATCGCGCCTTTGTTTATATCGCCGGCACCGAATGCATCACTGCTAACGCGGACAGCGCCGCACATTCCGTGCTGAAGGATCATCCGGACTGGTTGCAACGCAAGCGTACCGGCGAACCGGCCGTTTTTACTTCCGGCGCAGCGTTTTGGATTCGGCCGGGAGACGAAGACGTCTGGATTAGTCCTTATGCACCCGACTGGCGGAAGACTTACATGCAGCGGGTGCGGCAAATTGCTGCCACCGGGATCGATGGAATCTACGTAGACATCCCATACTGGATGACACACTTCGACGGTTGGGAGGACTCTTGGGCCAGCTTCGATGACAGCACCGTGGCCGCTTTCCGGCGTGAAACCGGCCTGGACGCTCGCAATGACCTAAAACTCGGCGATTTTCAGGACGAGAATTTCCGCAAGTGGATCGATTTCCGCATCGCCACCCTTACCGGCTTCATGCGCGAAATCCGTCAGAATGCCCAGGCGGTACGGCCTGAGATCAAGGTCATCCCGGAAATTTATCCGGGCATCGAGGAAGAGGCCACACGGGTAGGCGCGGACGTCTACCAAATGTATGACGTGGTCGACGCCATCGCCCATGAGTATGAATTCGGCGGCGGAGACCACATGGCGTCTTCGCGTACCCCACTCGATTGGTTTCTCTATCAGGCGGGCATGCTCACCTTTCGAGCCTTTGCCCAGGGCAAAGCGACGTGGATTCTGAATTATTCGTGGGATGGCGACAAGAACAGTGATCCTCGGGAGGCGATGAAGAATCTGGCCATGTCCCAGCTAATGGACGGAGCTAATTTCTGGGACGCTCCAGGGCACTCCATGGCTGGCTCCAATGATTCGCTCACTCGCGCGGAGATCTTTCAGTGGATCGAAGCCAACCAATCGGCGTTCTATACTCCACGAAAACCGATGCATCCTGTCGGAGTTTATTTTTCGCCCAAGAGCCGCGACTATGCGGCGGCCGAATTTCTGCCGGAATACCGTGGCGTCCTGCTCCTGCTCCTCCAGAGCCACCTCGAGTTTCAGGTGGTTACGCCTCGCACCCTGGAGGATTTTCGAGGGGACGCACTGATCCTGCCGAATGTTCAAGTGCTTGGTGCGGCTGAAAAAGCGCTGCTTCAGCGATTGCTACGACAGGGAAGCCGGTTGATTGTTACCGGCAGGAATCCAACTGATTTCTCTGGTTCGCCGCAAGTCCTGCACTTTTCGAATCCGGGCAAGGCCTTCCTCGAGACATTACAGCGCAACTTTTCTGCAGGTTCCGCGAATATGCCCGCTGACTTCTTGCAGGCTTTGACAGTCCCCGGCGGGATTCAGGTCGAAGCGGCGCCGTCAGTGGCTGTAAACCTGGCCAGCGTAGGTGGCGTGCCTCACATTTTCCTCGCCAACTTTAGCGGGATCATACCGGGTCGAGTTGCAATACCGGCTGTGCAATCTGGAATTCGCGTTCGCGCCCCAGCCGCGATGGGCAACGAGCTTTCCTTGCTTCCATTTCTGGGAAAAGTTCGAATGGTGCAAGGTCAAGAAGTGGCGGGCCGCATGGAGTTTGCCCTGCCACCCGTGGAGCGAGGCGCGGTACTGTGGATCGCCAACAATCAAGCGGCGGTCGGCTCGAAATGACGGCCACGCTTACTCCTGGCAAGAAACGCGGCCTGGAAGCGGTTTCCGATTCGCGCGGGATCATCGCCGCCATAGCGATCGATCAACGGAACGCGCTCCGGAATCTCTTTTCCAAAGCGTTGAACGTCGCGCCGGATGCTGTAGCGCCCGAATTGCTCATCCAATTTAAAGAGGCTGTGAGCCAGGTGCTCACGCCTCACGCTAGTGCGATTCTGCTGGATCCGGAGTATGGCTTGCCAGCCGCGTCATGCCGGGCGCAAACCGCAGGCCTGTTGCTCGCGTACGAGCAAACCGGATACGACAAGTCCGCGCCCGGCCGCATGCCCCGCTTGTTAGAGGGTTGGTCAGTAAAACAGCTGAGGCAACGTGGAGCGGATTGTGTAAAAGTTCTTCTCTACTTTTCCATTGATAGCCCCGCGGAAGTAAATATCGCCAAAAAATCGTTTGTCGTGAATGTCGGACAAGAGTGCCTGGCGTCAGATATTCCGTTTTTCCTGGAAATCGTTAGCTACGCCGAGGGCCTGGACGAGAAGGGCGCCCAGTTCGCCAGGATCAAGCCGCAGGTGGTCACCAGGGCCATGGCCGAGTTTTCCGATCCTCGATATTGCGTAGATGTCTTGAAAATAGGTATGCCGGTCAATCTGGCCTACGTGGAAGGATCTCCAGGCGCTACCGATGCCGTCTTGTACCGCAGGCGAGAGGCTGTCGAACATTTCGCAGCAGCGGCGGCAGCCGCGCGCCTGCCGTTCATCTACTTGTCGGAGGGAGTAAGTAACGAGTCGTTTCAGTTTGGTCTCGAACTTGCAGCGGAAGCGCGCTCCTGCTTTTCCGGCGTTTTGTGCGGCCGGGCCACCTGGAAAGATGGAGTTCCCGTATTCATTACCGGTGGCCGACATGCGCTGGACGATTGGCTCGCTACGTATGGTGTTCGCAACGTCCACAACATCAATTCACGTCTAAGTGTTGCTGCGCCTTGGTTTCGAACGCAAGAGACCACGTCCATGGACTGATTTTGTCGGGCGGAAATGAGGGAGAACGTTGTTTGTTTGCGTCAGTTTGAACCCCGCGCTGGATAGGCGCCTGCGGCTGGAGCGTTTCTTGCCAGGAGCTATCAATCGGGTGTGCGAAGCTCGCTCAGCGGCGGGTGGCAAGGCTGCGCATGTGGCGATGACCCTGCGAACCCTGGGTGCGGATCCCCTCTGGCTCGGATTCGCGGGCGGCGCGAGTGGCGTCGACTTGCTTGACGGTTTGCGAGCCCTCGGAATTCGAGTGGACGCTACCATCACCAAAGGCGCAACGCGCAGAAACCTGGAAATCATTGACGATCAAGGCTGCGTCACGGAGCTCCTCGAACCCGGTCCACGAATTACCCCGCAAGATCTTCGTTCACTCCAATCGCGATATGAGGCCGTGCTTCAGGACTCCCCGGGAAAGGGAATCGCTCTGCTGTCGGGTAGTTTGCCTCCAGGTGTTCCGGAAGACTACTATGCGACGCTGGTTGAGATCGGCAGACGCCTCGGTTGGCGCGTTTTTTTGGACACCAGCGGTGCGGCACTCTCCGCTGCGCTGCCCGCTCATCCCGATTTCGTCAAGCCCAACGAAGAGGAAGCCGCTTTCGTGACTGGGAGAAAGATCGCTGATTTAGAGCATGCCTGCGCCGCCCTGCAACTGATACTTCGCAAGGGCAGTCGCAGCGCGGCCATCACTCTCGGCTCGCGTGGCCTGATTTGGAGTGACGTGGAAGCTGGCGCAACCCTCTTTGCGGAGTCACCCCAAGTAACTGCTCGCTCCTGTGTAGGCAGTGGTGACGCTGCCTTGGCTGGATATGCTTTTGCGATGCTTCACCAAGCGGACACTGATGCCGCGGTGCGTCTGGCCGTAGCTTGCGGTGCCGCGAACTGCCTTGCAGATAGCCCGGGCCTCGCTCGGCTCGGAGATATTGAGCGCTTGCGACCAGATGTTTGTGTTCAGTCCTTACAGTGAGCGGACCGGAGAAGGGAAACACGCTCTTATGCTGAGTGAAGAACGCCGCCGGGAAATTCTGGATGTCCTTCAATCGGACGGCCGAGTGTTGGTTCGAGATCTCGCCCGCCGCTTTCGCACGTCGCAGATCACGATTCGCAAGGACCTCGAAGTGCTCCACGGCGAAGGCCGGTTGGAGCGCACCCATGGGGGAGCGCTCCCCGTTCGGACTGGTGCCCTCAACGATAAATCGCTGCAGGAAAAGCAGGGTTTGCACCGGAAAGAGAAGATGCGTATCGCGGAAGCCGCGGTACACATGATCCGGCAAGGCCAGGTCATTATTCTCGATTCCGGTACCACCACCACGGCCATCGCTCGCGCTTGCCGCCATTTCAAGAGCCTGACGATCATCACGAATGCCACCAACATCGCGGCAGAATTGGCCGATACACCTGTGGAAGTAATTCTCACCGGCGGCGTTCTTCGGAAGAATTCATTTTCACTTGTCGGGCCGCTCGCGGAGGAATCCCTGCGCAAACTAAGCGCTGATCTCCTTTTTCTGGCGGTGGATGGTTTCGATGTGCGCTACGGCCTCACGACACCGAATCTGCTGGAAGCGCGCGTAAATCGCGCCATGGCGGAGTCCGCGCGGCGCACGATCGTCGTTTGTGACTCCAGCAAGTTCGGACGCCGCAGCTTGTCCTTGATCATGCCGACATCCTCCGTCCATGAAACGATCACAGATAAGGACATTTCTCGAAAGGATCTGGCGGCGTTGCGCGATGGCGGCATCGCCGTCAAGCTTGTCTAACGAAAATTCCTGGAACTCATTTGTAGAAAGAGACCGGATGTCAATGAGCGAAGCGGAACTTCAGAAGTCGAATACCTGGAGAGAGATTCTCTCGCAGAGCGAAATTTGGCGGAAACAACTGTCGGTCTTGCAGGGAAGCTCACAAGTGGAAAGTATCCTTGCCGCGAGTCGGGACAAGCAGGAGCGCCTCTTTGTTGGTTGCGGAACAAGTTTGTACCTGGCGGAGGCCGCTGCCAATTCCTGGACACTCCTGACCGGCCAGCGCGCCTCCGCGCTCCCGGCCTCCGAAATCCTCCTGTTTCCTAAACTTGTCCAGGCAAATTCCTCCGATACTCAGGCTGTCGTAATTTCCAGATCGGGTCGCACTTCTGAAGCGGTACGCGCTGCTGCCACTCTGGTCCGGGATCTGCGCATTCCCACTGTTGGAATTACTTGCGACGTAAATACTCCCCTGCAGAGCGTGTGCGATTCCACCATGGTCGTAAGTCTCGCTGCGGAACAAAGCACGGTCATGACCTGCTCGTTCACCACTATGCTGATCACCTTGCAATTCCTGGCCGCCCGCCAGGCGCAGAATGCTCAATTTATACAAGGCCTCGGCCGTATGGCGGATTTTTGCGAGTCACAGATTTGTTCGTGGGCCGCTCGTGTCGAAGAATTTGTCGCTACTCATACTTTTGCGGACTATGTCTTTCTCGCTCAGGGCCCTTTCTACGGTATAGCGCGCGAAGCGGCTCTCAAGGTCATGGAGATGTCCTGTTCGTACAGCCAGTTCTTCCATTCCCTGGAATTTCGCCATGGCCCCAAGGCCATCGTTAGCCCAGCCTCGTGTCTGACGTTCTTCCTCAGCGACACCGCCGCTGCCGCGGAATTCGAGGTTTTGACCGAAATGAGGCAATTGGGTGCGATTACGATTGCCATCTCCAACAAGCCAGTTGCGGGCCTGGACCGGGTGGCCACGCTGGCCATCGAATTGGGCGCATCAATCCCCGAGCTCGCCTTTCTTGCACCCTATGTCGTCCCGGTGCAGCTACTGGGATTCTTCACCGGATTGCAAAAGGGTCTCGATCCCGACAACCCTAAGAATCTCACTCGCGTGGTGATGCTCGATTGATTGACCAAGAAATGACACCCATGCCGCGATTCGACGTCAGCGTCATCGGCGAATTGAATCTGGATCTGATTCTCTACGGCTTGCCGCCGCATCTTCAGCTTGATCGCGAGCACCTGGCGCAAGATTTGCGTCTGACGCTTGGCAGCTCATCCGCAATTTTCGCTCACAACCTTGCTTGCTTGGGAAGTCGCGTTGCCTTCAGCTCCAGTATGGGTAGTGACGAACTGGGTGGAATTTGCTTGCAGCGCCTCGCGTCATCCGGCTTGGACGTGCGCGGCGTCCGTCATTTTCCCGGAAAGACGACAGGCCTCACCGTGATCCTGCCGCAAGAGAAGCAGCGCTACATTCTCACCTATCCGGGAACTATGGCGGAAATGAGCGACAAGGATCTCGATCTGGACTACGTTTTCCATGCCCGTCACCTGCACGTCTCTTCTTATTTTCTACAAAAGGCCTTACGCCCCGGCTTGCCGGAGATTTTCCGTCGCGCTAAGGAAGCTGGCCTTTCGACTTCCCTCGATACCAACGATGACCCCGAAAATGTCTGGACACCCGACCTGGCCCAGCTCCTGCCCTTCGTCGACATTTTGTTGCCCAATGAACAGGAAGCGTGCGCTCTCGCCGGGGCGGACAGTCTTGATCGTGCGATGGACCTGCTTTCCCGCACGGTGCCGCTCTTGGTTGTCAAGCGCGGTTCCCGCGGTTCGCTAGCCAAAAAAGACGGGCACACCTGCGAAGCCCCGCCCCTAACCGTGAGTGTCGTGGATTCAGTTGGCGCTGGAGACAGTTTTGATGCCGGCTTCATTCATCGATTTCTTGCCGGAGCCAGCCTGGAAGCTTGCTTGAGCTTTGCCAATGTCGCTGGCGCCTTGTCTACCACTCGCGCCGGTGGCACGGAAGCGTTTCGAGACGCAGAGCACAGGGAAGCTTTTCTGCGTAAACATGCCGTTGCATCGCCAACGTGACGCGGGGGCGAACAAGCGTCATTGATTATTGTGCGAGTGTCGCTTCCAGCAAAAGATTATCGCTAAATTGCACATTCAGCTTGGCGTTTGGCCCCGTGACCAATCCCAGGTCTTTTTGGTTTACGTAGTCAGTCACCCGGTATGTTCTTGCCGCTAAGCCCCGCAACTCCACTTCGCCGCTCCACTTTTGTTGGCTTCCTGCCTTGGCGTTCGTCGGAACTGCGTGATCCGTGGCATAGAATGCATAGTAAATATTGCCGCTCTTTTCGATCGCGTAAGCCTCTGGAAAATCGAATCCATACACATACAGGTTCAGGAAATTTCCCTTGGACAGTAGTTTGTCGTTGTACAAAGCGATCCATTTTTTCCAGTGCTCTTCCTTTTCGGGGTTCAGATAGTTTTGATCGATTTTGTTTCTATAGGCAGGCCAGGTGAATTTTGTGCCCAATACGCCGCCCGTCCCCAGCGTCGATGCAAAATCCTGACCAGTATCTTCCTCATGATCCGTGAATGTATGGGTCACTCGCGTTAGTTCGACGTGGTCGCCGTAAATCGCCGCGCGGGGGCCAAGAAGCGCTTTATACATCTTCACTCTGCGCCGCACCTGCACTGCTCCGACCGGATCGGCCGTCACAGCCTGGTCCATGTATCGCAGCCAAGCCAGGCTTGGTGGGGTCCCGCACGGGCAGCTCTGCGTGACGCTGTCCGGTTTCAGCGCTCGCGTAGTTTCGAAGATCGTCTTGTACACTTCTCCCATCGCGTACACCGATTCGTTCGGGCTTTTATGATGGTGCTTCGGGTTATAGCAGCGAGGCACCGAATAGATGTTGTCTAACTTGTGCCCATCGAAACCCCAATCACGGATAAATCGCTCCGTCAGCTTCTTGTAATACTCCCGCACCTCGGGCAGGGCAGGGCATAGCGTCGCCAGATTTCGCGCCATCCGTGCGGGTTTGCCGCTTTCGTCCAGGACTAGCCATTCCGGATGCTGCTTCACTACGTCGGCTACTTCGTATTTTCGTCCGCCATATCCGTAGTGCCCATCTTCCACGCCCAAGGGCAACCACCACAGTTGCACCTTGATACCCTGTTCATGAAATTGCTTCACCATGTCGGTTATGGCGCTTCCCGCGAACGCCGGCGACCGCGGCTCCCAATCCCCGTAGTTGCGGAACCATCCATCGTCCAATGTCGCCCAGTGAATGCCCAATTCCTTGAGCTTTGGGATGGTGTCCAGCATCTGTTTCGGCGTTACCCCGAACTCGTATCCCCAGCCGCACCAGCTCACCGCATAGTTTTCGTCGTTGTTCGCCGGTTTTGCCAAACCTTCTTTTTCCAACATATTCGACCACAAGCTCAGGGGCTCGTAAAAATCGCCTGCATAGATCGCTAGAAAGGTTCTTGGCGTGGAGAATACTTCTCCGGGTTTTAGAATCGTGTCTCCAGGAACTCGCACTCCTGCATTCACTGCTCCCTTGACACTGCGCACCGGAATAGACAGCACCAGCGGAAATGTCTCAATGTGTCCGATGGCCTCGCCCACTTTTTGTGACCAAAACGCCACTACGGGAATTCCTCCCCCGGCGCTTCCCAGGTCATCTTTCGTTGGAACCGGCGCTCCCATTGGATTGTCCTGCTCGAATTTGACCGGCATCGCGAAAATCTCGTCCTTGCCCCACTTCAAGCTCGAACCTTGAAACGTCCATAACACAGTCGGCTTGCTGCTGGCCTCCGTCCGAGGCGCCTCAAAAATATGCCGCTGTAATTCCACGGACTCGATCGTGATGTCGGCTGCACCCTCGTTTCGCAATTGCAGTGATGTCAGGGCAATGCTTGGAAAATCGTCATACACCTCGAGCTTCAGCGTCTCCGTAAAGTTGCTCTCTGGGATCTTCCCCTTCACTTCGATCTGCTCTCCTAGTTTTCCGAGCTTGCCGGTCGCCTCCCGAACCTCAGCGTGCGCAGTGTCCAATTCCACTCGGTCGTATTTCCTTCCATCCGCCGACACAATTTGCCCGCCCTCCATGGGGCTCGCCTCTAACGACTCTCGACGGCTTCCTCCCGCTACCAGCGAAGCTGTGAGCGCCCCGGACGAACTCAGGACGAACTCGGAGCTGCTCGTCGTCACCTTCACTCCTGACGCGGACGTCTCCACCCGCACCGTGGACTTGGCCGGTTCCGCGACCCCCGATTGTTGCTTCGCATCGTGTTGGCAGCCCACCAGAGCCAGGAACAAAAGCCCGACCAGCTTCCAAGAAGCATTTCTCCTCACGGTTGGGCTCATTTACCGTCCACCCTTGAATTGCGCGAAAATTGCTTCCGCATTCTTGTGGTAGACCTTTTCTAGAACTCCATCCGACAGCTCCATTCCGTAAATTTCCCAGCGGCCTTGTCCCGGGTAACCCCAATACGGGAAATATTCATCCCCGGTTTCCAGCCAGCGGAAGTAATTCGCGTACATTGCCTCTTCCGGTTCGGCATCTGTCCCGAACAGGACACGATCCTGATAATCTTCGAAGAATTTGTGCGCTCGGCGCGGCTGCCGGCCCAGTTCTGCCTCCCGCGCTCCAAATTCCACGTACATATTCGGATACTTATCCAGCCATCCGGACACTGCATCCAGGTTCTCCGGCCAGTTCGCTACGTGCAGTGCCACAAAAGTCGTATGCGGATGCTTCTCGATGACGCGATTGCGTTGTGCGAGCAGCGTCTCCTTCGCTGGAAATTGTGATCCGTAGAAACTCCAGCTCGGGTTCTGCATCAATTCCTCGTATCGCTCATTGTGCTTGTCTATGGGTGTGAAAAATGCCTCCGGATCGGTAACGTGGATCGCCACCGGAATTCCCAGCTTGCCGCATTCCTCCCAGACAGGGTCCATGCGCGGGTCGTCAATCGCTACCAGCTTTCCGCTCTTGTCTTTCACTCCCAGTCCCCAGTCTTTCAGGATCTTTAGCCCTCGTGCTCCGCGCTGCACCGCGTCGTCCAGTTGCGCGACCATCTTTTGGCTGAATTGCAGGTCGTCGATCTTGCTCCAGTCCATCTGCGTAAATACCACGAATCGATCCGGATACGGCTTTACCATTTGGTCCAGAACGCCCTGCAGTTTCTCTCCCCACATCCCTGTCAAGATCACGATTCTCTGCACGTTCGCCCGGTCCATCCGCCGCACCACTTCCGACGCGGGAATCGCCGCACCGTGAATACCACCCGCGTCGTTGACGTGGTTGTGCATGTCAATTACGGGAAATTTCGCGCGAGGCGTCTCGTGTACCGCCGCATGCAGCATCGGTTTGGGATCGAAGTCCTTCAGCAGCAGGGTCATCTTCTTGCCCGCGTTCGGATCTTGGCTGTACTTGATCTCCTGGGTCCTGGAAATTTGCACTCCACCAATGCTGACCAGCGCCGCGGCGACCAGCCATCCTGCCGCTCTCCATCCGGGCAAATAGCGAGGCTTCGGGGTTTTTCCATTCCAATCCATGGTTCGTCGCTCCTCTGGATGCTGTCGGCGCGCAAGTCGCCATCGTCGGCGCCCACCGGGAGTCTACTACAAGCGAAAGTAAAAGAAATAAAAAGAACTAAAACGTAAGGAGCCCCGGCTGTCCTCCGCGCTAACGTACCCTAATGAGAATCCCGCAGGACCGCCGTCCCGCTTCGTCCTACCAGGAAATCCAGGTCCGCTCCGCGGTTTGCCTGCAGCACGTGCTCAACGTAAAGCTTCAGCCATCCCCTTTCGGGACTTGCGGGTGCCGTCCAGTTCTTGCGTCGCGCCTTTAACGTCGCATCGTCCACTTCCAGCTGTACCGTCCTCCCAGGCACGTCCAGCACGATCATGTCGCCCGTCTGGGCCACCGACAGTGTTCCGCCGGCCGCCGCTTCCGGTGACGCGTGCAGCACCACCGTGCCGTAAGCCGTTCCGCTCATTCGCGCATCCGAAATCCTCACCATATCCCTAACGCCTTTGCGCAGGACTTTTGGCGGCAGCGGCATGTTGCCGACCTCCGCCATTCCCGGGTATCCGCGTGGTCCGCAATTTTTTAGCACCATCACGCAATTCTCGTCCACGTCCAGGGCTTCATCGTTGATCCGCGCCCGGAGATCCTCAATGGTTTCAAATACTACCGCCCGCCCTCGGTGCCGCATCAGATGCGGGCTGGCCGCCGAGGGCTTGATGACTGCTCCGTCGGGTGCCAGATTGCCCCGCAGCACAGCGATCCCTGCGTGTTCCTTGAACGGTGTCGCAAACGCATGAATTACATCGCGATTCCAGCAGGGTGCGTCCACCACATTCGCCCATATGCCCGAGCCGTTTGCCGTCAACGCGTTCCGGTGCAAAGCCCCCGCTTCGCCCAATTCCCGCAACACCGCCGGCAGGCCTCCCGCATAGAACATGTCTTCCATCAGATATTTCCCCGCAGGCTGCAAATTCACGAGGCAAGGCATTTGCGACCCCAATCGGTCGAAATCATCCAATTCCAGCGGCACGCAAACGCGCCCGGCAATCGCCAGCAGGTGAATCACCGCGTTCGTTGACCCTCCAATCGCCGCATTCGTTCGAATCGCATTCTCGAACGCTTCACGCGTCAGGATCTTTGAGATCCGCAGCTCCTCTTTCACCATTTGCACGATGCGTCGCCCGGTCAATTGCGCCAGGGTGTGGCGCCGCGCATCCACCGCCGGGATCGCCGCGTTTCCCGGCAAGCTCATTCCCAGCGCCTCCACCATACTGGCCATCGTGGAAGCCGTTCCCATCGTCATGCAGTGACCCTTCGAACGGTGCATGCAGCTTTCTGCCTCGAAGAAATCCGCGATAGGCATTTCTCCCGTGCGCACTTTCTCGTACATCTGCCAAACGCCCGTCCCCGATCCCAGATCTTGACCGCGAAACTTTCCGGATAGCATCGGGCCTCCCGACAGCCCGATGGTTGGCAGGTCGCACGATGCCGCCCCCATCAGCAGGGAAGGAGTGGTCTTGTCGCAGCCCATCAGCAACACCACGCCGTCGATGGGATTGCCTCGAATCGTTTCCTCCACATCCATGCTCGCCAGGTTGCGGAACAACATTGCCGTCGGTCGCAGCAGGCTCTCGCCCAGCGACATCACCGGAAACTCCAGTGGAAATCCCCCCGCCTCCCACACTCCGCGCTTCACCCAATCTGCAATTTCGCGGAAGTGCGCATTGCATGGCGTCAGCTCAGACCACGTATTGCATATGCCGATCACTGGCCGCCCGTCGAACAGGTCATGTGGCCAGCCCTGGTTCTTGATCCAGCTTCTGTACAGGAATCCGTCGCGGTCTTGCTTTCCGAACCATTCTTGGCTTCGCAGCTTCATGGCACCTGCCTTTCTCCCGACGCTCTGGAAGGCCGTCCGATGATAGCGCAATCTCCATGCGCCATCGCACTGGGTTGTTCCCGAACGTGGTGTTCTGCGTTACAGTAAAGCCGTTTGCGGATTCTTTTTTCCGCATGGGTGCGCCGGCTGGCTATGAAAGCTCTCTTACTTTCGCGATATCTTCACTTGGAAATTGCCGACGTTCCGGAGCCTTCGCCAGGTCCCGACGAAGTGCTCGTACGCGTTGCCGCTTGCGGTATCTGCGGGAGCGACGTCCACGGTTACGACGGTTCCTCCGGTCGACGTATTCCTCCCATCGTCATGGGGCACGAAGCGGCCGGCATCATCGCCGCCACCGGCTCTGGCGTCACGGGTTTCTCTGCAGGCGATCGCGTGACCTTCGATTCCACCATTTATTGCGGTGCCTGTCCCAACTGTCTTCGCGGCGATGTCAATCTCTGTGACCGCCGCCAGGTTCTCGGCGTTTCCTGTGCCGACTACCGCAGAGCCGGAGCATTCGCTGAATTTGTCGTCGTCCCTGCTCGCATTCTCTATCGCTTACCGGAGAGCCTTTCTTTTGCCGAAGCTTCCATGTTGGAGGCCGTCGCCGTTGCTATCCACGGTATTTCGCTCATCTCCATCCCCCAAAATAGCAGCGCTCTAGTCATGGGTGCCGGGACCATTGGCCTCTTGACGCTGCAGGCCCTGCGCGCCTCGGGTTGCTCGCGCGTCTTTGTTGCCGACGTCGATCCCACCCGCCTCGAACTCGCCCGACGGCTCGGCGCTAGTTCCGTACTCTCCGACAGCAAGACTTTTGTTCCAGAGGTTCTGCGGTTCACCGAGGGAATCGGAGTCGACCTTGCCGTGGAAGCCGTCGGCCGAAACGAAACCGTTTCCGCCGCGATCGATTCCGTCCGCAAGGGCGGCAGTATCGCCCTCGTCGGTAACATCTCTCCCGAGGTCACTCTTCCGCTGCAGAAGGTTGTTACCCGGCAGATTCGTTTGCAGGGCTCCTGCGCTTCGGCTGGAGAGTACCCGCAGGCGATTGAGTGGATGGCGTCTGGCGCAATCCAGGTGAAGCCCCTGATTACCGCAGTTGCCCCCTTGGACGAAGGTGCTCGCTGGTTCGAACGCCTTCACGCACGCGAGCCTAACTTGATGAAGGTCGTCCTCACCCCGGGGGCCCCTTCGTGACCGCACCTCTCTTCGACCTTTCCGGTCGGGTCGCCATCGTCACGGGTACCAGCCGCGGTCTCGGTCAATATTTCGCTCGCGCCCTCGCCAACGCGGGAGCCGACTTGGTGCTCACCAGCCGGCGTCGCGACGATCTGCTCTCTTTTGAACAGGAGATCAAGGGTCTCGGTCGTCGTGCGATATCCCTTGCTCTCGACGTTCGCGATCTTCCGAGTATCGAACGCATGGTCTCCGACGCCGAAAGCGCCTTTGGCCGTCTCGACATTCTCGTCAACAACGCGGGCTGCAATGTTCGCAAACCTGCTCTCGATGTCACTTGGGACGACTGGAACCTCATCCTGGACACCAATTTACGCGGTAGCTTTTTCGTTGCTCAGTCGGTGGCACGCCGCATGATCCCCGCCGGCTACGGCCGCATCATCAACATCGGCTCCGTCACCGCCGTCGCCGGTTATGCCGGTCTCGGACCCTACGGTGCCAGCCGCGGCGGCATCCGTCAGCTCACCATGAGCCTCGCGGATGACTGGGGCAAGCACGGCATCACCGTGAATTGCCTTGCCCCTGGTTGGTTCCGCACCGAACAAAACAAAGTCCTCTACGAGGACCAGGAATGGGTCGAATACCTCTGTGACCGCATTCCCGTCAAGCGCCCCGGCCGTCCGGACGACTTGGACTCCGCGGTTGTGTTCCTCGCCGCCGAATCGAGCCGCTACATCACTGGCCAGACTCTGCTCGTCGACGGCGGCATTTCCGGCGGTGCCACCCGCGCCATGGCGCAAAAGTCTTCTCCCGTTGCGCCAACTTCCCAATCATCTACTTAGGAGCCCGACAAATGTTGCGAATCGGCAATCGCTGCAAGCTTCTGCAAGGCGCTGCACTCTTCGCAAGTCTTCTCGGCTTGGTTTTCGTTCTTTCCGCGCGATCTTCACCGGCCCCGGCCCCCTCCTTGCAGGTCTATTTCATCGATGTGGAGGGCGGTCAGGCCACCCTGTTCGTCACGCCGGGCCACCAATCGCTGCTCATCGATACCGGCTGGCCCGGCAACGATAACCGTGACGCGGATCGCATTGTCGCTGCCGCTAAAGACGCCGGCCTTACCCGGATCGATTACGTCTGGATCACCCATTTCCACACCGATCATGTCGGTGGCGCGCCGCAACTCGCCGCCAAGTTTCCGATAGGCACCTTTGTGGATCATGGCGACAATCGCGAATCCTCGGACGCCGCTACCGTTCAGGTCTGGCGGGCCTACCAGCAGCTCCTTGCCACAAAAAAGTACAAGCGCATTTCGGCAAAGCCAGGTGATCTTCTTCCTATCAGGGGTCTGAATGTCAGGGTTATAAGTTCCGATGGCGCCTTGATTGACAAGCCTTTGTCCCGTGCGGGCCAAGCCAATGCCAGTTGCTCGAAGTCCGAACAGCGTCCCGCCGACCAAACCGAAAACCTTCGCTCTCTCGGTGCCCTCATCACCTTCGGCAAGCTCACGCTCCTGGATCTTGGAGACTTAACTTGGGATAAGGAAATGGAACTGATGTGTCCCGCCAATAAGCTCGGTCACGTGGACATCTATATTGTTTCGCATCATGGCTGGCAACAAAGCAGCAGCCCCGCGCTCGTCTACGGCATCACGCCGCGCGTCGCCATCATGGACAACGGTGCAAAAAAAGGTGGCACGCCTTCCACTTGGGACATCATCCATTCCACTCCCAACCTGGAAGGTTTCTGGCAGCTACATTTTTCGGACGAAGGCGGCGCGGCTCACAATGTCGCCGCGGATTTCATCGCCAATCCCCCAGGTCCGGACTCGGGCCACTATCTGAAACTGTCCGCGGCCCCGGATGGTAGTTTCGACGTCTTCAATTCTCGCACCGGCAAATCCGTGCACTACGCCGCGGCAAAATAGCGCTATTCGCTACATCTAAGTCGGTCCCACTCAACCCGGTTCCGGAATCACTTCCATATTGCCTAGCAGAAACACATAGCCGGCTATCCCGATTGCCAAAAATATTCCGGCAGCGCCGAACGCCCAGGTAAATGAGTGCGTCGCCTCGACGATGTAGCCGGTGGCGATCGGCGCCGCTATTCCCGCAATTTGGTTACAGAAATTCAGAATCCCGCCCACCGTTCCCACGCTCTCTTTGGGCGCGATCAGCGACGGGATCGACCAGCCTACCGGCGAAGCCGCTGACAGCCCTCCAATCGAAACGCTGATCCAGAACACGGCCACATTCGCCGTGTGCGCCATCCCCGCTGGTAGGATTCCCAACCCCAGCGCCGTTCCCCCTATCAAAACCGCCTGTCGCACCCGCACCGCGTTCCATCCTCGCTGTACCAGCCAGTCCACCAGCCATCCGCCGATTAACAAGTCCGTGAAAGTGGCAAACAGCCAGGGGATGCTGATATACAAGACCGAGTGCAGCAGATCCACGTGATGCGTAGCCGACAAATACGAAGGCAGCCACGTCAGCAGCAGATAGAAACTGTAGTTGTAGGCAGCAAACCCGAGCGCCAGCCCGCACACCCGCGGCTGCTTTGCCAGATAGCCCAAGGGAGCGCCCTTTTCCGCCTGCACTTTGTCCTCCGGCTGTGCTCCCCCTCTCTTGATGAACTCTCGCTCGGCAGGCGTCAACTTTGGGTCATCGCTGGGATTGCGGTAATACCTGTAGAACAGCGCGAAATAAACGATGCTGATAATTCCTGTCGCAGCAAAATTCCATCGCCACCCGAAATACCGCAGCGTCAGCCATAGTAGCGGCACTCCGATCGCCGAGGAAAATTTCGCCATGGAGTCGAACATTGCGGTCGCAAGGCTGCGCTCATTCTTTGGGAACCAATATCCGACCGCCTTCGCGTTCCCTGGAAATGTCGGTGCTTCTCCGATGCCTAGTAGAAACCGGGCGCCAAACAGCGATCTCGTTCCTATTGCCGCCGCCGCTCCGAACGACGCGATACTCCAGATCACTGTGCTGACTATTCCTACCCGCCGCACACCGTGCCGGTCCAGGAGCAGCCCGGATGGCAGTTGCAGCGCTGCATAGGTCCAGTTATATGCGCTCAGCAGATACCCGAACATCACCGTGGAGATCCCGAACGCGTCGTGCAATGCGTCGCGGGATACCGAAAGGTTGACGCGGTCGAAATAGTTGACGAGCACCCCGAATCCCAGCAAGAGTGCGATGCCCCATCGCCGACGGGGAATCCCGGCGGTGCTCTCGTTCGGAACCTCTGGATCAGCGACGGCAGGATTCATACGCGATTTGGCCGACCAAGAGTACCTCTTCATCGCTCCTTTTGGCACCATTCGCGTCCTCTTCCTCTTTCTGCTAAATTACTGAAGCTGTCTGTTAGCGGAGAGGTGTCCGAGCGGTTTAAGGAGCACGCTTGGAAAGCGTGTGTAGGAGAAATCCTACCGTGGGTTCGAATCCCACCCTCTCCGCCACTTCCGTGATTGGCCTCCCCATGACTTTTCGCACCGTAGAACAGGTCCGGCGAGTGTTTCGAATCGTCGCCGGGTTTACCCTGCTGCTTGCTGGTATCGTTATGCTGGTGACGCCGGGACCGGTTGGTTGGTTATTCTTCTGGGCCTTGGCCTGTTAGCGGTTGAATTTGTCTGGGCACGCCGACTGATGGACCGAATCAAGCAAGAAGGCGGCAAGTGGAAGGACGCAGTCCTCGGGTCATTAAAAGAATGACCGGTCGCCGCCGGTGGTAGTCGTTTTTCTATCCTTAAATTCTGGAGAACAACATGGATATAGGACTTATTGGGCTCGGTAGTATGGGTGCCGGCATTGCCAAGTCTTTGCTGCGCGCCGGGCATCGCGTCACCGTTTTCAATCGTACCCGCGCGCGGGCGGAAGCTCTGGGCGCTGACGGCGCTACCGTCGCGGCAACCGTGGCCGAGGCCTGCCGCAACGGCGTTGTCCTTACCATGGTCGCCGACGATGGGGCACTCGAGTCCATCACTTTCGGCCCGACGGGCATCCTTGCCTCGCTCCCGCCTTCCGGTATCCACGTGTCGCTTAGCACCATAGGTGTCGCGTTCAGTGAAAGGCTGACCGCGGAACATTCCAAAGCCGGTCAAATTTTCATGGCCGCACCAGTGTTCGGGCGCCCGGAAGCCGCGGAAAACGGCCGCCTCGCGGTTGTGGCTGCCGGGCCCCAGGCGGCGATAGATCGATGCAAACCGTTGCTGGAAGCGATGGGGCCAAAGCTCCTGGTGATCGGTGAGCGCCCTTCCTTGGCCAACACCGTCAAGCTCTCCGGCAATTTCCTGATCGCCACGGTGCTGGAATCTTTAGGCGAAGCGTTGGCCTTCGCGCGCAAATCCGGCGTTGATCCCGCTGTGTTGCTTGATTTCCTTACCAGCACACTTTTCACCGCGCCCGTTTACAAAACGTACGGCGGCTTGATCGTCGAGGGCAATCATGAGCATGTCGGCTTCGCCCTGCCCCTCGGACTCAAGGATATCCGGCTCGTTCTGCAAGCGGCCGAGGCGCAAAATGTGCCCATGCCGATTGCCAGCGTACTCCGCGACCGTTTCGTGACGGCCATGGCTCGCGGCAATTCCGATAAGGATTGGTCGGTGATTGGGCGTGTCGCCGCGGAGGACGCCGGGCTTACAACCGTACGAAGGGCGAGCTCGTGAACCAATGGAACGGCAAGTGGGCGCTGGTCACGGGTGCCAGCGCGGGTATCGGGTTGGCTTTGGCGGAAGAACTGGCGGCCGGCGGGACCAACCTGATTCTCACTGCGCGTCGCGAAGACCGCCTGGCAACGCATGCGCAGGCGTTCGGTTCGCGGTACAAGGTCCACACTGAGATTTTTGCCGCTGACCTCGCCGATCCTGAGGGTCCCGACCGTCTGCTCGCTTTCACGGTACAGAAAGGCATCGAGGTCGATTTGCTCGTCAATAACGCCGGCTTCGGCGCTTACGGCGAATTCACGACCCTCGACCGCCGCCGGTTGCTGGAAATGATTCAAGTGAACTGCTCTGCCGTGGTCAGCCTGACCAGCCTCTTCCTCCCCGCGATGATTCAACGCGGGCATGGCGATGTTCTGATCGTCGCTTCGACGGCGTCCTTCCAGGCCGTGCCTTATATTTCCACCTACGCGGCGACCAAGGCATTCGACCTGCTATTCGCCGAAGGCCTTGCCGAAGAGATGAAGCCACACGGAATCCGCGTTTGCGCCTTGTGCCCGGGTTCCACGGAGTCCGAATTTCACGAGGTCGCCGGCCAGACGGGGATCGCACCTTCAGCCAGAAAGCAGGAGAGCGCACAAAAGGTGGCGCGAACCGGCTTGGCGGCACTGGCCGCCGGCAAAAGTTATGTGATCTCCGGCGCAAAGAACTACTGGGGCGCGCAAATGCAGCGACTTGTGCCTCGTCGCCTGGTCACTTCCGTTGCCGCGAAGCTGTTCCGCCCGAGAGCCAAAGTCCAAGCATAGAACGCCCTGTCCGCACCCCTGACACCAAACCGTCGCCGCAAACGTCCAATTTTCAGCTAGTTAACGGCATCGGTCGGGAGCCCATGAATCCTCGGGAACTATTTTCCGCTTTGCGTGGAAATACCAATGAGCCGGAAACATCCGCTCGGCCCGGGCACGACGCCGTATCAGGAGCATCGAGGATTTCCGAAGAATCCAGGAACGACGTGCTGCTGCGGCAGGCTGCCAAGGGCGATGACGAGGCTTTCACCGAGCTCTATCGCGGACACCAGGCTGGCCTTTACCGTTTTGCGCTCCGGATGACTGGCAGCCCGTGGGCAGCAGAGGAAGTTGTTCAGGACGTTTTCATGACTTTGATGAAAGACCCAGCCAAGTACGACCCGAGCCGTGGCCCGCTAGCCGCTTATCTGTTTGGCATCGCTCGCAATCGGGTCATGAAGCACCTCGAGCGTACGCCCCCCGAGGTGCCGCTCGACAGCAGTGAAAACGCCGATTCTCGAGTTCCTTCCGCAGCCATTAGCACCTTTACTCCCGCGCATTGGGCCGAGCAACAGGAACGCCGCCGTCAAGTCCGCGCGGCGGTGCACGAGCTACCCGCCGATTTCCGCGAAGCCGTGGTGCTATGCGAGCTGGAGGAATTGAGCTACGAAGAAGCGGCGCGTTTGATGGGTTGCCCGATCGGCACGATCCGATCGCGCTTGCATCGAGCGCGCACCTTGTTACTCGCCAAGCTCGAACTGCTGCGCGATACGCCGCGCCGAGTCGGAGCCGCAAGATCATGAACTTCGAGGAAGTGGGAAAGCGTCCTATGACCTGCGAGGAATTTGAAGAGTTCGGGCTGGCTCGCGAAAGCGAACTGATTTTGCTGGATGGTCAGGATTCTGTTGTGAGGGCCGCCGCCGACCATGCCGACCAATGCTCACGTTGTGCCGCGTTGCGCGATTCCTGGCAGGATGTGCATGCCGAGCTGCGCGGTTTGGCGGAGGAGACGCGCAACGTCGGCGCTCCACTTCGAGTGGAGATGCGGCTCAAGCAGGAGTTTCTGGCCCGCCGGAAGTCGCGGGTGCGCTCCGGAGTACTCATCGCGGGATGGGTCCTGGCCGGAGCGTCGGTGCTGGTCGGGGCCGTGAATTGGTGGAATCAACGGACAGCGGAGACCGGCCAGAATCGGCAACCTGTGATCGCCCTACAGAGTACAGCAAACCCGGATCCGTCCGTCCTTCCTCGGGAAGCGGTCTCCGGCGATTCGACAGATGCAACGGGTGGCTTCTTGGTGGCCGAAAATAGCGCCTACGATTTCACCTTGTTGCCGGGCAGCGTTCGTCAGGAAACGGACGATCCAGCTATCGTCCGGGTCCGCATGCAGCGCGGCGCCTTGAATACCTTGGGCTTGCAAGTCAATGAGGAGCGCGCCACCGAGTGGATCCAGGTGGATCTGCTGGTGGGGTCGGATGGCCAGCCGCAGGCAGTTCGGCTGCCGCAGTAAAAGATTTCAAGGATACGCGGAGAGAAGAGGGAGATAGCGCGAATATGAACAAGCATAGTTGGCTGTGTGTAGCTGTGGGACTGCTGCTTTTTGCCGCAACAACGTTGTGTGCTCAAGAGCCGCCTCCGCCGCCGCCGGAAGGCATGATGGCTGGCGAACCTCCACCGGACGGTCCCGGACCGATTGGTGAACGGGTCGAGCTTCTGGGATTCGAGGGTCCTCACAGCGGAAAAACTGTGACCGGAGCTCCCTTCTCCGCCAATGCGACTACGGAAACATCGCAGACCCTAGCCGACGGAACCGTCATTCATCGATCCAACCCAAGTGTTCTGTACCGGGATAGCCAGGGACGCTTTCGCCGGGAAATGACCTTGGGTGCATTTGGGCCTTTGCAGGCCGCCGGAACAAGCCGGACGGTCATCACCATCGCGGATCCAATAGCGGGCGCTCGCTATACGCTCGATGCGGATCGCAAGTTAGCCCGCAAGATGAACTTCCGCGGACGGGCTGGCGGGCCAGATCCCGATAAGGCGCAGGCCTTCGAGCAGAGGATGCAGGAACGCATGCAGAAGGAAGAAGCCTCCGGAGCCGTCAAGAAAGAATCCCTGGGCACCCAGAACATCAACGGCGTGGCTGCCGAAGGGACTCGCATCACGCGCACGATTCCCGCGGGCCAGATCGGAAATGACAAGCCGATTCAGGTCGTTTTCGAGCGCTGGTATTCCCCGGATCTCCAGATGGTGGTCAAGAGCATCCGCACCGACCCCCGTTTTGGAACCACCAGCTACACGTTGACCAACATCCAGCGAAACGAGCCAGCGGCTACGCTCTTTGCCGTGCCCGCCGGCTATACCGTTCAGCAGGGTGGACGCGGACCGGGCGGCCCTGGCCGCCGTGGCCGTGGAGGCCCGCCACCACAAGCCGGTCCGGCTAACTAGCTGTCCATTCCCGATCTTCTCTCCTGAAGACGGAAGCGCCCTTTTCGCTGCATCCCCCAATGACGCGAAAGGGGCGCAACCGTTTCTGCCCAAATTGGGAAAGTGGTTGGCGGGAGGCGATCTGGAGCACCCGCGCTACAATCTACTGATGGACGAAAAGCAACTAGCCGCGAAGCTTGGAGTGGAGGGGTTTTCGCACACATATACCTGGCAGGACGGGCCGGGAGCCCACTACCCAGATCACACCCATCTACTTGAAACCGCACATGTTATCTTGACTGGAGAGATGACCCTGGTCATTGGCGGCCGGGCTACCATCTACCGTCCTGGCGACCGCTGCGACGTCCCCGCCGGCACCGTGCACTCCGCCTGTATGGGGCCTGAAGGCTGCCGCTATCTAATTGGCGAGCGGTAGGTCCCATTTTCGCTGGTACCAAGGGCCTATTTGCAGCCCATGTCCTGTTCGGCACAATACTCGTGCAGAAGGTGTGAGGGAAATGGTTCCAGTTCTTATACTCGCGTTTTCGATCGTTGGCCTGCTCCAGTTCGCGCTCAGCTACTGGCGCGCGCTATTGGCTGGCGCAAACGCGGAGAACATTTCCGAAGAAGTCCTGTTCGCAGCCAATATCAACGGCAAGAAAGTTACCAGTCAAGACTTTAAAGCGCTCGCTAGCGTGCATTGCCTTACACCCGCGGGCTCTTCCGGGTTGGGCTTCGTAGGCGCTTACTACAGCGCGGTACGCTGCATGGCGCGTGTGGCGAGTTCCCTTATTCCCAACGCCGCCGCTTGGGCCGATCGTGAAATGACTGCTTGCGCGCAATACTTGGCGGTCAAGATCGACCAGAGTCTCAAAGCCAGCATGGCCTTGCCGGAAAACGCCGGAAGCTACTAAGCGACCCAGGCATTACGGTTCCGATTCCCTAGCGCGGTTCCCCAACTCCCCGTATGTGTCCTTTTGCTTGGCGCCTACGGCAAGCCTTCTCGGTCGTTCGTGAGCAGATCGGCCACGCTTTCCCACCGGCCCGCCGGTTCGGGCAATGCCAGAATATTGAGGAATCCCATGCTCTCCGGGCTGATGTCGCCGCGCAACCTGGCCTTCACCACGCTCTCTGTCAGCCGTACCAAGCGCCCCTTGGTCTCATTGATTTCGAACGAAGCGTAACCTAGTGCTGCGATGCGCCGCCAGATGCTCAGGGGGTCCGAGCAGGCTTTTTCCATCCCATAGGGCCAGAACTCCAACAGCCATATCGGCCGCCAGCCGTAAGCAAGCAGGCGGTTTGCGCCGGTCAGGATTCGGCCCTCCGATCCTTGGGTGTCTGATTTCACGAGAGTAGGCAGCCTGGATTGGCCCTCAAACAGACTGTCCAGCGACTGCACTTCTACGGCCTCAGATTTTCGCTGTGTTCCATCGTCAAAAAGCTGATGGTCGCCAAAATTATTGGCGGAAAGAAACAGCTTGCTCTGGGAAATCGATTCTCCCAGCGCGAGTCGTAGAATCTTCACCTGCGCGGGACCCGAGGAGCGCTCCAGATTTCTCCGTAGTAGAGCTAGATTGCTCTGGCCTGGTTCAAATGCGTACACAGCCCCGGCCGCCCCGACCAATCGGGATGCGACAACCGAGTACCAACCAATATTGGCACCAATATCCAGGACAAAATCGCCGCATCGGCAAAGACGGCGGAAGACTTCCGTTTCGAATGGTTCCCAAATGCCGTCCCGGGTAAGGTCGGCTGAAATGTACCGGTCCTCCCTGCCATATACTTCAAAATCAAAGGATTCCATGCCCGGCACTCGTGCCGCAATTACTCGGCTGTTCGCCCGTCCTAGGGGTCCCAGTGTCGCGTCACTGTGTGGCCTTTGTTGAGGAGAAAGCATATGCCGATCAGTAAAAAGCACATCGACTTCCACATCTGGATGGTTAGAACTGCTTAACGGAGTTGCCTGGAAGGAAAAATCAACCGCAGGCTCTCAACGCACGCTAAACAAGAAACCGCCCTCGCGCATTCTGCCGTCCTGATCGGAGACGAGTTCAACCTCGATACCATACACTCGCAACGCATCTCGCAGCCCTTCCGCACATCCGGCAAGATGAGGCCTTGCAGCGATCAGCTTCAGACACGGCTCATGGAGCGGGGCCGGCTCCAATTGCCGCGGGCCCTCGACATCCCAATTCAGCGCCCGGAAAATAGCTAGGAAATCCAGCGCATAATCCGCCGCATCCGCTGATCCCTCCGCATACTCAAGAGCCACCCGCTGTCCGGGAAATGCCAGGAGGACCTGGATCAGCACTTGCTTCTGGTGGGTGGTAAGTCTGCGCGCGGCAGTAGGCATCTGGTCTCCGGAATTATGCACACCCTTAATGGCTTTCGCTATTTTTTTCGGTAATCGGAGACGACGAATCCCGGTACACGATATCGCCACGAAATACGGTCATCTCGCACTTCAGATTTTTGAGTTCGGAAGTCGGGACGCTGTACATGTCTTTGTCCCAAACCGCGATATCCGCCGATTTCCCTGCTTCCAACGATCCAATCTGATCTTCGAGGAAAAGCTGCCTGGCAGCCCACGCGGTGTAGGAACTTAACGCCACGTGGACATCGACTGATTCCGCGGTGCCGAAAGGCTGCGAGCCGTATGTGCCTTTCAACGTTTCGCGCGCTATCGACGACCAAATTCCATACCGCGCCGGGTACGGAGTCACAAAGAAGTCCGACCCGCCACCCCACAAGATGCCTTTCGCCAAATAAGTCTTGAACGGGTTCAGGCGTTGGTTTCGCTGCGGGCCGAAATTCCCCGCGTACGTGTCACCGATCCACCATGTAAAAGGCGCCTGCGGCTCAGGATAGCCCGCGTCGTACTCTTTCTGGAGTGCCGCCATCGTTTCTATTGCATGTTCTGTTGGAATATTCGAATGGATGATGCTGTGCCGCAAACCTTTGGTGGGCTTTTCCCGCAGCACTTCCGAGTAGGTGTCCACCACCCAATCGATCGCTCGATCGCCGATGGCATGGGTTCCGATATGGATGCCCGCGTCGTGATAGAGCCGAACGATCTGCCGGTAGGTTTCCGGATCCAAGGCGGGATAGCCATGGTTGCCTACGACGGTCTCCGTCAGGTTCTTGTTCCAATCGTTGTACAGCCAGGCCGTGCGGGCTCCGCCGCTGCCGTCCATGTACAACTTCACGCCGCCCGAGATCAGCAGGCCGGCGCCCAAGGAATGCGGCGGCTTCGGCAGCGCGGAAATGTTATCGAGCACCTTCTGTGCCGCCTGCAGCGTCTTTCCGCCGTCCCACAGTACGAATACGTGTACGCCCAGCTTCCCGTCTTCCTGGATCTTCCGGTATGCGTCCCAGGTGGGCTGGAAAATATCCGGATCTTTTACCGCGGTCATGCCTTCCTTGTGAAAGTTCGCCACCATCTTCAAAATCGCTGCCTGAATCTGCTGCGCGGTCGGCGGAGGGATCAGGTCAACTACCGGGTTCATCGCGCTTTCTTTCAGAACGCCCGTCGGCACGCCCTGCGGGTCGCGGTCAATGGTTCCCGCTTCGGGATCCTTGGTATCCGCTGAAATTTTGGCCAGCTTCAGTGAGCTGTGGTTGGCAACGCCGTAGTGTCCGGTAGTGTGGGCGAGCCAGACCGGATTGTTCGGCGCTGCCTGGTCGAGATCCGCCGCATAAATGTAGCGGTGCTCCTGCAGTTTGCCTTCATCCCATCCATTGCCGACCAACCATTCCCCGGCCTTTAACGTCTTCGCCTTTTCGCGGACTCTTCGAACAACCTCCTCGATCTTTACGCAATCGCTCAGCTCCACGTGATACAGCTCGTTGATTCCGCCGTCAGCAAAGTGATTATGGGTATCGATCAGACCAGGCGTCGCGGTGCGGCCGTGCAAGTCCATAACACGCGTTTTCGGGCCGGCATGCTTGCGAACCTCTTCGTCGGAACCGACCGCGATGAGTTTGCCGTTTCGGATGGCTATTGCTTGCGCCACCCGGTCCGTCGCATCCATGGTCAGGATTTTCCCGTTGACCAGTACGAGGTCCGCGCCCGGATCCTGCGCTGTAGCGGTGAATGCGGACAACAGCAGAAACACGACGATTCCGGCAATGGCAAGCTGAATGCTTCGCCTCATGGCAACCCTTTCTTTAGTGTTCGCGGTCTCGGCCGGCAATCTGCGTTCGCGGGCGCAACAATATCCTTTTGTGGCGTGGCCGCGCCAGACGATTCTTCGCAATTTAGCGAATGGATCGTAGACGGCGCCGGGCGTAGTCGGACCAGGTTCCCGACGGTTCGAGCTTCACGTAGAGGGCCCAGTGTTCCCGAGCCTCGGAGTTAGTTCCGAGTTTGTCGCAGACGAAGGCCAAATTGTAATGGGCGTCCGCATAGCGTGGATTGATGCGCACCGCTTCCCGTAGGTTCTTCCGCGCTTCATCCAGCCTGCCGGTCTCTTCCAGAACACTGCCCAGGTTGAATCGGGCGATAGGGTTGTCCGGTGCCAATTCCACGGCCTTCTGGAAACTTTGCCCGGCTTTCCGGAGGTCGCCCTGTTCATAGGCGAGCATGCCGCGGTTGATCAGCGCGTCCACATGCCCAGGATCAATCTCGATGGCGCGTTCGTAAGCGGCGATGGCCTCCGCCCGGTTTCCCGAGGCCGCTTCGCACTGCAGCGCAAGCGAGAACCAGTCGTCCGCGCTCCGCTCCGGCATCACGCTGATCTTTTCCCGTAATTCGCGAGTATCGAAATTGAGCACAAACTGTCCGGACAGCGGTTCCAGCTGCACTCCTCCGGAACGCTCCACCAAAACATCTTTGCCATTCGAACGAATGCGCAGTTCCGTCAGCGGGAAGCTCACGGTAGACAATTGCTGATCCAGGGCCGCTAGCGATCTCTTCAGGCGGCTGGCCGACACCCCGGTGTCAATGAGCTGTTTGGCGGTTCGCAAACTGATGAGGTCGCGAAAATCGTAGAATTTCGCTCCGCTCTTTCGCGGTGCGATCAATCCGAGCTTTTCCCAATAATTCAGCTGTTTATCCGAGACGTCCAGAATGCGTCCCATTTCCTGGCGGGTGAACTGGTCTGTCGCGCCCATGTACCTCTCTAGCCGGCGGCTTTCTTCCCGGACTTTCGAATCTCCTTGACCACCGTGGGCATCGCCCGCACCGGGGGCTTCTTCGCGGGAACAGCGGTCTTCTCCAGGCTCTTCTTAAGCGCGTCCATCAGGTCGATCACCGGAGCCCGTTTTGCGTGGGTAACCTCAGCGATTTCCTTGCCTTCCTGCTTCGCCGTAATCATCGCGCGCATGCTTACCTGGTACTCGTCCCGATACTTCTCCGGTTCAAATTTGGCGGCCAGGCTTTCCACCAGTTGCGCCGCCAGCTTTTTCTCGGCTTCTTTCAGTGTCAAATTGCTCTTCTGCCCAAACTCCGACACTTCACGAATCTCACTCTGGTAAAACATGGTGTGCAGGGACAGTCCTTCGCCGTGCGGCCGGATGATGACGATATGCTCGCGCTGGTGCATCGACAGCTTTGCTATAGCGCAATATCCGGAATCCTTCAGCGCTTCCAGCAGCAACTCGTACGCTTTCCGCCCTTCGTCCTCGGGCGTGACGTAATACGAGGCGTCGAAATACAGCGGATCCACTTCGTCCAGCTTCACGAATTCCAGAATCTCCATGGTTCGCGCGGATTCCGGCTCGATCTTGTCCAGTTCTTCTTCATTGAACAGGACATACTGGTCCTTCTCGTATTCGTATCCCTTCACGATTTCCGACCGCTCCACCTGCCGGTTGCAGGTCGGGCAGAACAGCGGCATGCGAATCCGCGAATGACATTCCTTGTGCAGTTGGTTGAGGCCGATGCGCTCGCCGCGCGCCGCCGAAAACAGGCGTATCGGGATTGAAATCAACCCAAAGGAGAGAAAGCCTTTCCAAACGGATGTGGCCATGTTGTCCGTTCCTCGCTTTTCGAATTCCGCAATCCAGGGGAAGTCTTAGGTTAGTGGCCAAGTACGGCTCGCGCAAGGCGAATTCCAGGCGAAGAACAGTAAGAATTAACTCGCCCGCGATGCCGGCGTGGTCCGGCTAGATTGCCGGAAGCACTCGCTCTGGCGCGAATAATCCCTGGGGATCAAAAGCGCTCTTCACCCGGCGCATCAGCGCCTGTCCTTGTGGCGCCGGCATGAGCTCCGCGAACAGCCGCCTCACCGCCAAGGGAGCGGAAATGACCGACGCGTGCCCGCCCAAACTCTGCCCCGCGCTGAGCACTTCCCGCGCCAGGTACTCGAGCTTGGCTGTCCCTTCCGCTTCGGATTCCCGAGGCAGCAGCGCCACGTCCAGTCCTCCCGTAGCGCGAGCCACGCACGCCAATGTTGCCTCGGCTGCCTCCGCGACGGCGTGTAACACGGCTAGCGCCTCCGCATGCCACCCCGGCAGCATGCTCAAACGAAATACTCCCGCGGAAGGTGACGCCTCTCGAAATAGCGTAGATGCTTCCCTGAGTCTCGCCCATACCGTGGGCCGGCTGGCATCGTCGAGCAGAATCGTGCTGCTGGCCCCGGCCTGTTCCGCCCTCCGCAGCAATTCTTGCGCATAGCGCTCCAACACTTCCGGTACGCCCGCGAAAGCCGCGCATAGTTGCCACTCCCGGCGGCGAAGCCACGGGCCTACCGGCGCGAGTTGTCCCGAAGCCGCGCCGCTCTCTCCCGCGAACAGTGGTGCTTCTGGCAGGCTCGGTGTTCGCGTCGCAAAGATCTCCGCCGCTCCCGGATTGAGTACGTCCAGGGTGAGTGGCCTGAGCGGTGACTGCTGAATCGCGGCGCGGAGCGCCAGCGCTCCTTCCATGCTTTGGAACGACGCCACAAATCCCCGGGCCGCCGTGGGTAGCGGAAACGTACGAAAGTTCAGCCGCGTGATCATTCCGAGCGTTCCTTGCGAGCCGACGAGAAGCTTGTGCAGGTCGTATCCCGTCACATTCTTCACGACGCGCCCACCGCTCTTGGTTCTGCTGCCCGTTCCGTCCACAAATTCTGCGCCTAGAAGAAAATCACGAACGGTGCCATAGAATTGCCGCAGCGGCGAGTCCACGCCCGAAGACACCGTCCCCCCCACGGTACTTTTTCCGTAGTACGGCACCAGCAGCGGCACGAATTGATGATGCTTCGCCAGCATCGCATTCAGGGCTGCGATGGGAACGCCCGCATCAGCGCTGACGGTGAGGTCGGCTGCATCGAAGTGCGCGATGTCTCCCAATCCGGTGCCGTCCAACGCGATGTCGTAACGCTCCAGCGCCCGGCCCATGGCGTTCTTGGTTCGCGCTCCGCACGGTACTACCGCCAGCCGGCGATCCTTAGCAAACCGCACAAGCTCTGCGACCTGCTCCGCGGAGCTCGGACACACCACTGCGGCGGGCGTGAGTCCATCGATTGCGTATTGGGCCAGTTGTGCGGCCCCGGCAATCACCTGCTCGCGGTCCAGCACCGCGAGCAAATCGTCTCCGATGTTCCGCAAGCAATCTCTCCCCGATGGCTTGCCACCAACGATGGCCTAGCCTTGCTTCACCCGCACTTCTCCGCAGCCTTTGGTCAACGGAAAAATCTTTCCCGGATTCAAAAAGCACGCCGGGTTGAACGCGTCGTGTACCCTCCGCATCAGAGCGAAATCCGCATCTGAAAAAAGCAGCGACATCAATTCGTTCTTTTCCATACCCACCCCGTGCTCCCCGGACAGCGATCCGCCTGCCTCCACGCAGTAACGGATAATTTCCGCCGAGGTGTCCATCGCTCTCTGAAATTGGTCGGCATTTCTCCGGTCGAATAACACGATGGGATGCAGGTTGCCGTCGCCGGCGTGAAAAATATTGCCGATCTGGAATCCCCGCTTCTCGCCGATTTCCTGGATTCGCTCCAGCGCTTCCGGGAGTTTCGAACGCGGAATCACTCCGTCCAGCACATAGTTGCTGGGCGCCAATCTCCCAAGAGCGCCGAAGGCGTTCTTGCGTCCCTTCCAGAGCAGGTCGCGCTCCTTCGCTTCGCGCGCGATACGTACCTCACGCGCCCGGTGTTCCCGGCAAACCTGTTCAATCGCCGCGGACGCCGCCGCGGTTTCCTCCGTCAATCCCTCGACTTCCATCAGCAGCACCGAGGCGCTATCCAGCGGATATCCCGCATGGATGTACTCCTCCACCGCCCGAAGCGTCCACCCATCCATCATCTCGCAAGCCGCCGGCGTGATGCCGCGCGCGGTTATGTCCGCAACCGTTTCTGACGCGTCCCGCACCCGGTCGAAAATCGCCAACAGCGTCTGCACCGATTCCGGTTTCCGGCTCAGCTTTACGGTGATCTCCGTGACTAATGCCAGCGTGCCTTCCGAACCCACGACCAGACCCGCCAAATCGTATCCGTCCGCATCGCCCTGCTCGCTTCCTATTCGCACTACATCCCCATCGGGCATAACCAATTCCAGTTCCGTAACATAGTTCGCGGTCACTCCCGATGCCAGCGTGTGCGGCCCTCCCGCGTTCTCCGCGACATTTCCGCCTATCGTGCAGGATTTTTGGCTCGACGGATCCGGAGCGAAATGCTGGCCCGCGGATTCCGCCGCGAGCGTCAAATCGAAATTGATCACTCCCGGTTGCACAATGGCGCGTTGATTTTCAAAGTCCAGCTCCAGAATCCGGTTCATTCGCGAAAATGCGATCATCATTCCGCCGCTGCGCGCCAGGGCTCCGCCGGAAAGGCCCGTGCCCGCGCCCCGGCCTACCACCGGAATCTTGTGTCGCACCGCCCACTTCACCGCCCGGGCCACTTCTTGCGTCGAACCCGGGAAAATCACCACGTCGGGGCGACCGCGCTCTACCGAGCCGTCATATTCGTACAAGGCCAGGTCCTCCGCCGCGCTTAGCACCGCGGACGCGCCCAACATTCTTTGGAGGTCTTGCACCAGGATTGAATTCATGGTTCCGGATAGCGGTACGGCCACTATAACCGCAGAGGCACCGCCGGTTCCAGAGTTCGCCTTCCGTTCGAACGCCGGCCTGTCCCTTCTCGCTGCCCAGGGCACCCCGTCTGCCGGCCCTCGATATTCGCTCCCAAGCACCTGTGTTAGTGTATTTCCCCATAGACGAGGAACCGAAAGATGCCGAAGCCACGCGTGCTCGCTACGCGGCCCCTGTTTCCAGAAGCTCAGCAGGTTCTCAATGCCAGTTGCGACGTCGAGTATTGGACTCAACCGGATCGCATTTCCAAGGAAGAGTTGTTTCGTCGCGTGAAAGACAAGGAAGGCCTGGTTTGCCTGCTCACCGAGCGGGTTAACGAAGAATTACTGCGCGCCGCTCCCAAGTTGCGCATCGCCGCGAATGTGGCGGTCGGATTCGACAATATCGATGTCCCGTCCTGCACCAAGCGGAGCGTCATCGCCACCAACACTCCCGGCGTGCTGGATGAAACGACTGCCGATTTTGCCTGGACGCTGCTCATGGCGGTCGCCCGTAGAATCGGTGAAGGCGAAGCTCTGGCGCGCTCCGGCAACTGGAAAGGCTGGGATCTCGATCAGTTGGTCGGCGCCGACGTTTTTGGCAAGACGCTCGGCATCGTAGGTTTCGGTCGAATCGGACGCGCAGTTGCCCGCCGCGCTTCCGGGTTCCGCATGAAAGTCTTGTACACCGACGCGGTTCGCGCCGCCACCGACGTGGAACAACAGTTGAACGCGGAATACAAGGATTTCAATTCGCTTCTGGCCGAGTCCGATTTCGTTTCCGTTCACGTTCCGCTACTGCCCGAGACCCGCGGATTATTCGACACTCCCAAGTTCTTCCGCATGAAGCCCACAGCGTTCCTCGTCAACACCGCGCGCGGCCCGATCGTGGATGAAGCCGCTTTGGTAGCGGCTCTCGAGGGCGGCAAGATTGCCGGTGCGGCGCTGGACGTTTATGAAAACGAGCCGTTCATTCATCCCGGACTCAAACGCTCAAACGTCGTCCTCGCGCCTCATATCGCCTCCGCCTCTTTGGAAACACGCACCAAGATGGCGGTCATGGCCGCTTCGAACGTGGTCGCTCTCTTCAAGGGCCAGCGCCCGCCCAACATGCTTAACCCGGAAGTCCTGAAAGCTTAGGCTAATCGCCCCTACCCATGGCCGATCTCAAACAGGTCGCGCGCCAGATTTTTCGCGAGACTCTCGCGGCCATCGACATTCGCGCCGCCATGCAGCGGAAGCTGTCGCTGTCCGAATCGTGCCTCCATTGCAGCGGCGTCAATCTCGATCTGCGCGCTTTCGACAAAATCTTGGTTGTGGCAATCGGCAAAGCCGCTCATGCCATGCTGGAGGGCCTCGCCGCGCTGCTGCCGGATACCTTGCCGATTACCGGTGTCGTAGCAGCTCCCACTCCTCCCTCGCGTGCTCTTCAGGGGCTGCGTTATTTCCTCGCCGGACATCCCATTCCGAACCAGGCCAGCTGTCTCGCGGCGCAAGCGATCCTTGATCTCCTCCAGCAATGTGACGCCCGGACCCTGGTATTTTTCTTGCTTTCCGGTGGCGGCTCGGCTCTTGTCGAGCTGCCACTTGCACCCGACGCCAATCTTTCTGACCTCCAGCAGCTATACGGTGTGCTGGTTACCTGCGGCGCTCCCATTGCCGACCTCGGCATTATTCGACGGCACCTCTCCGCAGTGAAAGGCGGTCGGCTCGCGCTCGCCGCCGGCCCCGCCACAAAGCTCACTCTGGCCGTCAGCGATGTTCCCGTGGGAAAGGAATCCTCTCTGGCCTCCGGCCCGACTCTTCCGGATACCTCCACATGGAAAGACGTGCATCGCGTCTTTCAGCAATACCAACTCGGCAGCAAATTGACTCCGGCTTTCGTGCGCTGGATCGAATCTTCGGCCGCCATGGAAACTCCCAAAGAAAACAATCCGGCATTCGCTAACGCTTATTTCTCCTTGCTGCTGGGTATGGACGACCTTTTCCATCCCGCGCACCACGCAGCGGAAGGCAAAGGCTGTATCGCGTGTTGCGACAATTCGACCGACGACTGGCCGCTGCGGGAAGCCGCTGATTCTCTGCTTGCTCAACTGGAAGAATTGCGCGCGGCAAACCCCGGCCATCGTGTGGCCTTGATCGCCGATGGCGAAGTGAGTTCTCCAGTCAGCGGACCCGGCGTAGGCGGGCGCAATTCTGCTTTCGTACTAGCCTGCGTAGAAAGAATCGCCGGGCATACCATTACGGTTCTCAGCGGCGGCACCGACGGCATCGACGGTAACAGTCCGGCAGCCGGCGCGGTCGCCGATGGCGCCACGCTGGCCCGTGCCCAGGCAGCCGGAATGCATCCCACTGATTTTTTCGCTCGGAGCGATGCCTATACTTTCTTTGATCGCTTGGGCGACACCATCGTCACCGGACCCACTGGCAACAACCTCCGCGATCTCCGCATCCTTATCGGCGGCCCCGCAACCGCCTGACATTCCCGAAGTCGCCCCCCGGCGTTGCGCTTACGCTTGCGGATATTACTTCCCATGGAGGGTCAGATTCCGGATATTCACGTAGGCAGCGCCATGCTCTGGGTACGCGATTGGAACTTGCTCGACACAAGCTCCGGAAAAATTGAAGGCGCTATGTCCTGCACCTGTGCTGGCGAACCCACCCCTTCGCGGGACGATCCGAAAATCGCCACACATCATGCGTGCCTTACGCAGCTTTAGGGTTTTGGCGGCAGGCGGCTCTCGATGGTTTTGAGCCGCTCATTCATTTCTCGGACGAGCTGCTCGAGTTTGTCCAGCCGCTTCGGCACTCCGGAATCCCCACCGGCCGCGGGCTCCTCTCCGTCGCCTTCCTCTTCGTCATCGTCGGCGGAAGCGGCAGCGGCCCTGGCGCCGTGCGGTGCGCTTAATCGGGCAATCTGCTCTTTGATCATCGGAGTTACCTCGATGCTCAGGTCGTCGCTCTTCATCAGAGCTTCCAGCGCGGGAATCGCGCCGGCATCTCCGCGGCTGCCCAGTGCCACAATCGTGGCAACTCGCACCGTAAAATGCGGCTCCTTCAAATACGAAGCCAGTTCCGCCGTAATTCCCGGGTTGCTCTTGTCCAGTTTCGCAAGGCTGGCGATCGCCGCGGTCCGGGAATCCGTGGGCTTCCCGGGTGAGGTCCATTCGCGGAGCAATGGAACAGCTTTGTCGTCGCCCAAGGCTCCAAACCCCCGCAGTGCCGCATCCCGCAGAAATCCGTCCGGGGACTCTCCGGCTACCGCGGCGCTCAAGGTTGCGAAAGCATTGGCCGACTTGGTTTTTGCGATGGCCTGCAGCGCGCTGGCTCGCGCACGGTACGAGCGATCTTCCTTGGCGATGCGTTCCAGCCTTTCGCCGACCTCCGGCTCGTGAAAATTTCCGAGCGAGGCGACGATGCGGTAGCGTACCCAAGGCTGCTCATTGTGCTCCAGGGCGTTGAGGAGCGCTTTCGACGCTGCGGGCGTGCCGATGCGTCCAAGCGCGTCGGCGGCGACATTCCTCGCTCCGTAAGCTTTGTCGGAATTGACGGCGTCGCTCAGCGCCGCGATCGCCTCCTCCTCTTTCATCTTCCCCAACGCTACGGCCGCCTCGGCCCGGTCGGAAAACTCCGTCGCATTCTTCAGTTGGTAGATCCATTCCTTGCGTTCCTTATGGAACTCCGCACTCTTTAACACGTGCCCGCCCTTATCGAACAGCACCATCAGCGGGGCACTGTCCGCCGGGAACCCAAATGTTTCCGATGCCTTCGACGTCGTGACGGAATACAGGTGCGCGCCGGAAGCCGTGGTGACCTCGACGTCCACCGGGACGTGAAAAATTCCGACGCGTCCATCGAGCTTCTGCGTCTGCTTCACGCGCAATGTGAGGTGATGCTTGGCGTCGTCATAGGCGTAGCTGAGATCGAACTTGGGCGCACCTGCTCCATACACCCACTCGTTGAAGAAGCGATCCAGGCTGATGTAATTGGTTTCTTCCATGGCCTTGACCAGATCGGAAGTCACGACATTCTTTCCGCGGTTCACCTCCAGATAGCGCCGCAGTCCCCGGTAAAATGCTTGTTCGCCGATCTGGTGGCGCAGCATGTACAGCACCCAGCCGCCCTTGTCGTAGGCATTCCCGTCAAATTCCGAAGAGTCTTCAAAATCAAACCGCACGATGGGGCGGGCAAACAGGCTGCCCATCTGAAACCACGAGCGGCTATGCGACCAACGATCGTATTCGGCTTGATCCTTCGGAAAGTGCGCCTCGGACCACACGGTTTCGAGAAACGTGGCAAAGCCCTCATTCAACCATATATCGCCCCAGTCCTTGCAGGTCACCAGGTCTCCGAACCACTGATGCCCCAGTTCGTGCGAGATCAAGTCGTCTGCGTCCGTCGGATATTCCGGCACGAGGTCGGGATGCCTTAGCGACGAAGAGGTGTTCGTGGTCGCGCTGGAATTTTCCATTCCACCCGCCACGAAATCATCCACCATGGCCTGCGAGTATTTCTCCCAGGGATAATCCACGCCTAATTTCTTGCTGAAGACTTCGAGCATCTCCGGGGTGTGGCCGTAGTTGACCAGCAGCCGGTTGCCGCGGCCCTTCGGCGCGTAATACGTCACCGGAATCGAGCGCCAGCTCTGTTTCACTTCATCGAGGTCGCCCGCCACCACGGTGATCAGATAGGTGGAGCTGGGGAGAGCCTCCTTCCAGGTCCACGTCTTCATGTTCTTGCCCGCATCGGTCACACTGATAAGTTTTCCGTTGGCAACCGTCAGGAATGAGGAGGGCACCGTCAGGATGGTCTCCGTGGTCAACCGGTCGTTCGGGTAGTCATAGGTCGGCAAGTAATAACGCGTATCTTCGGACTCCCCTTGTGTCCAGATCTGGTTCGGGCGGTTCGGATCGTCCTTATCGGGCAAGATGAAATAAAGTCCCTTGGTGGGCTTGCCCTCGTATCGGATCTCCACGTCGAACTTATCTCCGGCATGCGCCGCGTCGCGCAGCGGGACAATCAATTTCGCAGCCGTGCTCTCAAATTTCGCGGGAGAACGGTTAAGCAGGACACTCTGGATCGTTAACCCCACCGAATCGAATTCGATCTTCGTGGTCCCTTCGCGCAGGATCGCCAGCGAATGCGTCACATCGCCGGTCACTTTCCGCTGCTCCAGGTCAAACCGCAGCGCGATCCTGGAATGTTGCAGATCATAATCGCGCGTTCTGGCGTACGGTTCATCTCCGCGGCCTGGAGGCGAAAACAGCAGCAAAATCAGAAAGATGGCGCTCACGGGCAGCGAGCGCGCGATAAATCGGGCGATAGATTGCTTACGGCAACCACACTTGGAAGCTATCATTCGTCTGTTCTTCTCCATTACCCGGCAAGTTTTTTGGACGCGGTCAGAGGCCATGCACCTTGTGCCCCGCGTTGGAAAGAACGCGGACAGCATCCTTGAGTTGACCGGAATCCAGCAGCAGATAGTCCGTATCGAAAGTGGAAATCACGAATATGCCGATTTTCTCATCGGCTAGCGGCTTGGCTATGGCCGAGACAACTCCAATTTCCGAAAAGGCAAACGGTCCATGCAATTTCAAAGCGTTCCAATGGCCTTGAGCGCGCACCCCTTCGGGAATATTCTTTTCGGCGGTAACGACGGACAGCTCGTCCGCGGAGCGGGTGATCGAGACAAACTTTCCGCGCATGGCCCATTCAGGAATTTCGGCATCCGGCGCCAGCCGCGCGATCCCGTACTTCTCCTCCAGCAGCGACATTTCCAAACGACCCGCGGCTTTGCTCCGCGGCGTCGTCGCATTGCGAGGGAGGCCGGCCCGTTTGCGTGGTCCTCCCGGCTTCGCTTTTCTACCCGAGGAATTCGACCGCGCTTTCCTCATGAACTAGAGCAGGCTCCGAACATTCCCGCCATCCACGGCGAGGGAGACACCGTTAACGTAGCTGGCCCGCTCCGACGCGAGGAAAGTGACGACGGCGGCAAATTCCTCGGGGGTGCCCACCCGGCCCGCTGGGATTTCACGCGCCCAGCTGGCAAAGACCTCTTCCGGTTTGACGTTGCCGCGAGCGGAAATGCTTCCGGCAAGTTCGTCCAGGCGTCCAGTTCGCGTGTAGCCCGGGCAAACATTGTTCACGGTGATTCCGAATGCGGCGTATTCATTGGCCAGCGTCCGCGCCAGGCCAGTGACGGCGGCACGAAGCGAGTTGGAAAGCAGCAGGCCGTCCACGGGTTGCTTGACGGCAGAAGAGGTAATGGTGATGAAACGGCCCCAATTGTTGCGTTTCATGCGGGGTAGAGCCTCACGGGCGAAGGAGACGGCGCTCATCAGGAGGAGATCGAAGGCAGAACGCCAATCGTCCAGGCTGGTATCCGCGAAGGTACTGGAACGCGGTCCGCCGGAATTGGTGATGCAGATATCGAGTCGGCCGAAGCGCTGGTCCACGGCGGAGACGAAAGCGGTGACAGCAGCGGAGTCGGTGACGTCCACGGGCTGATGGAAGACTTCGGCGCCAGTGACGGAGCGAATGTGGGCAGCCGCAGAATCAAGTTCGGCGGCGTGGCGGGAGCAAATGGCGACGATAGCGCCTTCACGGGCGAGTTCGGTAGCGACGGCTCTGCCAAGACCCTTGCTGGCGGCAGCGACGATAGCAACGCGGTTGCGAAGTCCCAGGTCCATTGTGGCGACTAACTCCAAAACGCATATTGTCACGCGGATACGGGGAGACGGTCAATCATTGGAGGCTCGATAGAAGAGGATCGAAGGTGAGGGCAGCGATTTCAAGATAGGAATGGTGATGGGGCAAGAGACAAATCTGGCGATCCGAAGCCCGAATGGGCGGAAGGCGGGGTGGAATTTGTTTGCTTGGGGGGGCACGGGAGAACTAGTATGCGGGCATCGAAGGTCGCGGGGGAGCGTCGGCGAGCGGTTGGGGAATCGCGCGGTGACGATCCCGAGGAGGCAGGCATGAGCGGAAGAAAACTCCTAAATGGGATGCTATTCGCGGTGTTGAGCGGGATGGTGTGGGTATCTCCCGCGAAGGCACAGATCGGGAAGTTCGTACCGATTCCGGCAGGCTCGGACGCGGACCATGCGCTGGCGGAAATCAACGGCACAGCAGACCCGGCACAGAAGTTGGCGCTGATCGACAAGTTCGCGGCGACTCTAGGTCAGGGAGACATGGCAATCATCGCGGACGATCTGTACGTGAACTATTACATTGGCGTCAAGAACTACGACAAGGCGTTCGAGTTTGGAGACAAATTGTTCGCACTGGATCCGGACGCATTCCAGAATGGAGTAAACCTGGTGCGCGCCGCGGAGGAAAAAGGAGACACAGACAAGCTGTTCAGTTATGGAGACAAGGTATCGGGAATATTGCAACGGTACAAAGCGTCGCCGGCACCAGAAGGAAAAACGGAACAGCAGTGGACGGAGCAGAAAGAACAGACGCTGCAAGGAGTAAAAGACAGCGTGACGTACGTGCAGCAACTTGTTTTCGCGGGGGCCTACCGCTCCACGGATCCGGCGAAACGTGCGGCGCTACTGGTACGGTTCGCGCAGATGTTTCCGGATTCGGGGTACGCGGACCAGGCGCTGGGCGTGGCGGCGACTTCCTATCAACAGGCACAGAACGCGCCGAAAATGCTGGAGACAGCAAACGGGCTGCTGAAGAAAGATCCCAACAATGCGGGAATGCTGCTGTTACTGGCGGACTACTACGGAGAAAAAGGCGAGCAACTGGACAAGGCGGAAGCCAGCGCGAAGAAGGCGATCGAGGTTTTGAAAACGGCACAAAAGCCGGAGGGGATGGCCGATGACCAATGGCAGCAGCAGAATGCGCTGCAGAAAGGGTTGGCACTCAGCGCGCTGGGACAAATCAACCTGCAGAAGAAGGACAACGCGCAGGCGGTGGAAAACCTGAAAGGGGCCGGTCCGCTGCTGAAGCCGGATGCGATCAGTTATGCGCGCAACCAGTATCGATTGGGATTCGCGCTGCTGAACCTGAAGAAGACGGCGGAAGCCAAGGTGGCGTTGACGGATGCTGCGTCTGTAAATAGCCCTTACAAGAGCCTGGCGCAAGACAAGTTGAAAACGCTACCAGCGGGCGCGCCTGCGCGCAAAAAGGCGGCCTAGGAGCGGAATCGTATCGAACGCTTCGGGCATCTAATTGACCCGGGATTACGGATCATAATTTTCTGGTGGAGACACGCGATGACGGAAATTGCTACGTTCGGTGCGGGCTGCTTCTGGGGCGTGGAGGCGGCGTTTCGACGGCTGCCCGGAGTTGTGGATGCGGAGGTGGGATACAGCGGTGGGCGCACGGAGAATCCGACCTACAAGGACGTGTGCACCGATGAGACGGGGCACGCGGAAGTGGTGCAGGTAACGTTTGATCCAGCCAAGATCAGCTACGAGCAACTCCTGGACGCGTTCTGGGGATTGCACGACCCGACGCAGGTGAACCGGCAAGGGCCGGACTTCGGCAAGCAGTACCGGACTGCTATTTTCTTCCATTCACCGGAGCAGGAAGCGGCAGCCAAGAAAGTGAAGGCAGCGCTGGAGGTCAGCGGAAAATTTCGCAAGCCGATCGCGACGGAAATTACACCCGCTTCGACGTTTTATCGCGCCGAGGAATATCACCAGAGGTATCTGGAGAAGCGCGGAGCGGCAAGCTGCCACAACTGAAGTTAGCCGCCCCTGTGGACTGATCAAAGGAAGTCATGGAACCAACCCAGGAGCCCACCGCGGAGGAACTGCGGAGGAAAATCAGCTTGCTGGAAGAATCTCTCGCCAGGGGCAATGCTTCGGTGGAAGCAATCTCCTCCGAGGCGGACGCCCGGGCCTGGGAATCAGGGATGGCCTCCGCGCAGGCGGAGCTGGACTACTGCAACGCGCTGCTCGCCGACAGAAAGCGGCACTCTCAGCAATAAAACCTAGCCTGCATCAAGGCAACGTGACCGTTGCGCTTGGTGATGCCCTCACGAAGGCCTCCGCCTGCGTCCAGCCGGACTGCAATCCTCGGTAACGCGTGATCTCTGTCTGCAGTGGAAACCACTTCTCGGGTTCCTGCGAAGCGTGCGCGTAACTCGCCGCGTGGCGGCGTTGCTCCACTCCGGAAATGTCCACATACTCCGTGGGCGAAAAGAGCAGAGTGTCTTCGGCCACTTCGTAGTAGTACAGCGCAAAGTTTTTCTTCGATTGCAGCCACGCGTCCAGAGCCAGGGCGGAAATCGCGCGATGGTCCCGGTGCGCGTCGATCGGCCATTGCGTGAAGAGGATGTCGGGCTTCTCGGCGTCTATGACGGCGCGAAACTCATCGTAGCGGGCAGGATCGACAACCGCGCGACCATCGTATTGAGTAAGAAAAATTGGCCGGGCGCTCAGGATGGAACAGGCCTTCTGTGCTTCTGCGGTTCGAATTCCGCCGCAATCCTTTAAGTCACTTTTCCCGCAGAATCCTTCCCCGCGATTGAGATAAACGATTACAACTTCATGCCCTTGGTCCGCAAACCGCGCCATGGTTCCAGCGCAACCGCACTCCGGATCGCCGGGATGACCGCCAGCCACGAGCACTTTGTTCTTCCGTACGGTTTTCTCCTCTAGCAGCGCGGACAACGCTCCCGGCATGGACGACCCGGCCAGCAAAGTGGGAGTAAGAGCGGCAGCCCGGGTAAACAGCTCACGTCTAGTCAGCGACATAGCAACCTCCGTCAGTTACGTGACAAAAGCAAGCGAAGGGGCCGGGTATTCATTGGGGATCGCGTACGCCCATGACTGCAGCCGAGAGGATATCCCGAAACAGTCCCTCTGCGGGAAGTACGGCTTTGGAAACAGCTGGTACGAACACACAAATTCAATGCGACAGCCTGCGCTAGTCTAGAAATCAAGCTAGCACACTGCGATGATCTTCGAGGGAAACCGAGCAACGCTGGAGAAAACCCCGCTGGAGAGGGCCTCGCCCTTCCTCCAGGTGATCGCTCTGTTTGGAATACCCGCGGCCGGTTGGGAGTCCCTGGTTTTTTTGCTCCAAATTCCGCGACTTATTTATGGCGAAGCCAATCCTTTTCTGCTTGTCGCTGAAATAGGCAGCTTACTCACCATGGCTGTTCTGGTTTTCCTTTTGCGCGCTTGCTTGGCGCTACCTTCGGCGCCGAGCGGCTTTTACCGCAACGTGTTGGATTTTCTCGCTCTAGCGGACTGGCACCCATCCGTAAAAGTCGCGCTCGCCGGGCTGGTCGTGTTGCCGCAGTGGTGGCTACTCCGCAGCGATCACTATTCGCTGATTACAATGTGGCTGTTCCTAGGGCGACGCGTGCTGAGTTCCGGAGATTTCCACGACGCCCTGGACAGAGTCGCTATTGTGTATCAATTTGCGCTGACGGGCGGAGTGCCTTTGCTGTTTGTCTTACACTTGCTCTCACGAAAGAAAAAGGCCAGGGGTGTGTTGCTTTGGCTGCTGGTGCCTGTGCTCTTTGTTGGTGCCGCCATCGGCGTTGTGATCCTCGTAACTCTGCTGCACAAGCCGAGTTGACGTTACCGTTTTCGCGAAAGGCTCTGGGCCTCTTCGGATGATCATCCACACCAAAAGTTTCGTAGCGTGACCTGCTTCCGAACGAAGCAGAAAATATGGCGGAGAGGGTGGGATTCGAACCCACGGTACGGTTCCCCGTACGCTCGCTTTCGAGGCGAGTACTTTCAACCGCTCAGTCACCTCTCCGCGGCGGTCTTCGCCAACTATCGTAACAGACGATTTTCGGATTGAGCAATGGCAGCCGCCTCCGCAGCATCCCAGTGCTTCCAGAATGTCCGTCGAACGCCTTTGAGGAGAATATCTACCAGTCGATTTCACTGGGAAAGAAATCAGCGACCAGCGACTTGTAGTAAGGAAGGATTTCCGGAATGTTCGGGCGCTCCCGGCCTTTGGAGTAAAGGTCGTAGGCGTTGAACTTGCGCACCCACTCAAACAACCGCTCATCGCGTTCGTTCATGAGATGCCGGTAAGCGCCGTGCTTGTGAGCCGGATAGAACGAGTGGTAGCGCAGCATGTACTGCGCCTCTTCCGGCAAGTAAGCGCGGGTCACTTCGAAAATATATTCGTCGTGGCCAAACGATAGTTGAACGTTATCCAGGCCGCAGTTGGGTTGGTAGATTCCGTAAAGCTCTTGGTATTTTGCTATGCTGCTATCCGGATTGGCGGCAAAAAACTCCCGGAACACGATTTCGTCGGAATACGCGCAACCCACCGGGAAAGTGTCGCCTACGACGGCCCATTGCGGTTCCCCGTACAGGCACAGCACTTTGCCAAGGTCATGCAAAAAGCCCGTGAGCACGAACCAACGCGGGTGGCCATCCTTGCGAATCGCTTCCGCGGTCTGCAAGAGATGTTCGATCTGGGTTAGATCGGTGTCCGGGTCGCTGTCGTCCACCAACGTATTGAGATAGTCGGCCATGTCCCAAATGCTTTTCTTGCCGCGTCTCAGTTCGCAGTACTCCGCCTTCTTCCCCCGTACGAAATCGAGCGTTTGGTTGGCATGGTTCTGCCGATAAAACTCAGTGACCGTGGGATTCGCGTCCGCGCGGTAATTGCGGAATTCTTCCTCGGATTTGCCTTGGCGGTAGCGTGCGGCTACAAAATCGTCCCAGTCGTCCAATTGCGGCATGGGAGCGTTAGCGTGCAAGGCCTTCATGGCTAATACAAGATTATGCGCCTCCTACATCCTTGCAGACAACTGCGTTTAGTCGGCTCGATTTGGTTGGCGGCGTTCCGCGAAAAACTTCTGAATCACGGCGGTGCATTCCCCCGCCAATATCCCGGGAACCACATCGACGCGGTGATTCAGCACGGAACTGGAAAGAATCTGGAAGCAAGAATGAACCGCGCCCCCCTTCGGATCATCGCAGCCGTATACCAGTCGAGGGATGCGCGCCTGAATGATCGCTCCGGCGCACATGCTGCACGGTTCAATGGTGACGTATAGCGTCGTTCCGGCAAGACGATAGTTCCCGAGCGCTGCCGCTGCCTGCCGCAGGACAACGACTTCGGCGTGCGCCGTCGGATCGCAATCGCGTATGGTGCGATTCCCCGAACTCGCAACAATCCTGGCGTCAAGCGTGAGGACTGCGCCCACCGGAACCTCGCCGGCGTCGGCGGCCGCCCGGGCTTCCAGTAGCGCTTCGTGCATGAACGCAAGATCGTCGAGCATCGCGAAAGAGGATAGCAGAACGATGTTCCCCGCGGCATCGCGCAGCCCGCGGCATGAGACCCACGCAATCCTGGTTACTCCGCTCCGCGGATTGCTTGACTTTCGATGTTCGGGGAAAGAAACTACGTCGCATGAACATTGCGATGACCCTGCAGCTCCCCGAAAATACTTTGGCAAGCTCCTCGCAGAGCGGAAGTTAACGACATCCCGCATGGAAATCCGAAGAGATCCCATAACGCAGAGCTGGGTGGTTGTGGGTCAGCGCGACTCGCCCTCCGAAGTGCCACAAAGTTGTCCCCTGGACGCTGGCACCATTGACAAGCAGCCGGCCATATTGACCTGGCCTCCGGAAGGGCCTTGGCAGGTGCGCGTGGTCCCGCATCCTGAGCCTCTCTATCGTGTGGAAGGAGAGCCAGGCCGGTTAGCCGAGGGCATCTACGACAAGATGGGTGCCACTGGAGCGCACGAAGTCATCATCGAGACTCCCCATCATGACAAACGCCTCTCGCAATTGTCCGATGAAGAGATCGAGCGGGTAATGTGGGCGTGGGGTTCGCGCATCTCGGACCTGAAGAAGGACGCGCGCTTCAAATACGTGGCGGTATTCAAGAACCAGGGAGCCCTGGCCGGGGATGATTGGTCGCACGCCCATTCGCAAATCACCGCCACGATCTTCGTGCCGAGAAGGATCAAGTACGAGCTGGGTGCGGCCAGCGAATGGTTTCGAGAGCGGGAACGCTGCATTTTTTGCGACGTAGTCCGCCAGGAAGAGCGCCAGGGCAAACGCATTGTGGACGTGCAAGGCGATTATTATGCGTTGTGTCCGTACTCCTCGCGTGTTCCCTACGAAATCTGGCTGCTGCACCGCAGGCACAATCACCTGTTCGAACAGCCTCGCCCAGGCTCGAACCGTCGCCAGTTCGCCGCTTTGTTAGGGCGCGTACTCCGCCGCTTGGAGAAGGTGACCACCGCGTTCCACCTCGTGGTGCACACCGCTCCCAACACCAAGAACAAGAAAGGCGAGATGGCCGGCTACTGGAAGACCCTTGCCGAAGATTTTCACTGGCACATCGAGATTCTTCCCATTCTCGAAAAGCGCAGCAAGTCGTACAGCATCAAAGAGGTCTACTTTAATTCCGTATTGCCGGAACAAGCTGCCGAACAGTTGCGCGCCCTGGATCCCAGTTCATGACGGCAGGCCGCGCACGGACGTCGCCACGCAGCCAATGGGGCGGCATCCTGTCATCCCTGCTCTCGCTTGTTTTTCTCGCTGTTTTTTGTGCCACGGTCTACCTCGCCCGTCACCCCATTCTCCGATTTGTCGGCGAAAGTTGGATCGTCGAGGATTCCCTCGCGAAGGCCGACGCCATCCTGGTCCTCAGCGACGACAATTTCTACGCCGATCGTGCCACTCGCGCCGCCGAGGTTTATCGCCAGGGTTTGGCTCCCGTCGTGGTCGCCAGCGGGCGCCGTCTCCGGCCGTACGCGGGCGTGGCAGAGCTGATCGAACACGACTTGATTGAGCGCGGCGTGCCAAAAGAGAAAATCGTCCGCGTGGCGCACGATGCGGCCAATACCAGGGAGGAGGCTGTCGCGCTCGCGCAATTTTGCATCGAGAAAAAGTGGCGCAGCGTTATCGTGGTCACTTCGAACTACCACACCCGGCGGGCGCGCTACATCTTTGACCGGGTCTTCCCCGCAAACATTACCGTCCGGGTCACCGGCTCTCGCGATCTGGATTTCGATCCCGACATGTGGTGGCAAAAGCGGATCGGCGTCAAAAAGTTAACGCGCGAAATCGCGGCCATGGCCGTAGCGCTTTGGGAATTGCACGGATCCTCGCACGTCGCCGCAGCCCTACCAGCGGTAGTAGGTCGCCTGTGGCCAAGCCCACTACCCGTAGTATAGAGAGTCACGAAACACCCCAGATTTGCTACCAGCCATTCCCCTTTACACCGTCTAAGCCCTGTACTATCTTCCACTTCTTAGTCGCGGCGTCCCATCCCGCCAACAAATGCGACTCTGAGGACCGAAATCCTCTCTGAGGTGTCCCCGTGTGGAAGAAAGAAGATTCGAAGGGTCAAGGTGTTCCGGAGATTTCCACAGCCACAGCCCCTCCGGCAGCCATGCCTGCTGCAAATCTGGGTGGCTCGGCTCCCGCCTCGGGCAGAGCCGCGGCGTGTATTAGCCAAGGCATCCGAATCAAGGGCGAAATCACTGGTAGTGAAGACTTGTTTGTGGACGGCCCGATCGAGGGCAAGCTGAATCTCGCCAACGGAAGCTTGACCGTCGGTCCCAACGGTGTCGTAAAGGCGGACGTGACGGCTCGCGAAGTCGTGGTGCGCGGCCGAGTGGAAGGAAAGATTTCCGGGCGGGACCGTGTACAGCTCTGGAGCACCGGTTCGGTCCAGGGCGAAATTCAGACCCAACGCTTGGCCATTGAAGAAGGCGCCGTGCTTCGCGGTAAAGTGGAAACCGGCAAGCCGGTGGATAAAGGCCAGGAAGAGCGAGCCGCGGGCTCTTCGTCAGCCAAGCCTGCCGGCGCGGTTACCGTCAACACCAGCTCTCCGGCGAATTAACCGATGAGTTTCCTGAACAAATTCGGAATCGGCGCTGCGCATGACTCCACCCGGCAAACCCCTTCGCGCCCGGTGAACAACTCTCGCGTGGCCGGCGCCACTGCCGCACATGCGGCTCCAGCATCCGGCGTCCCCAAGCCTGCATCCGCCAGCGAATCCAACCGGGTCTCCAACGGCTTGAAGGAGTTGCTCTGGAACCTGGAAGGATTGGGTCGCGGCACTCTGCTTGACTTGGGTTCGGCCTGGCAAACGACTCTTAGTTTCTTTATCGAACGCGGTTTTCGAGTGACCTCCGAAGACCTCCTGCGCGCATGGAAGGATTTCCTGGTTCAGGAAGACGCCATGTTGCGGCAAGCTGGCGGACGTACGCCGGATGGCTTGGACGTAACGCCGGTTGGCCGCGCTACCCGGTTCTTGGATTCCAACCTCAAGTATCCGCCGGCCTCTTTTGACGCCGTGCTGCTCTGGGATTTGGCGGATTACATGGAACCCGCTCTGGCCGGTAAGACGGTGGCCGCGGTCACCGAACTGTTGCGGCCCGGTGGCGTGGTTTTCGCGATGTTTCACAGCAAGAAGCCGGAGGGTTTTCAGCGGTATCGTGTTGTTGATTCGAACTCGCTGCAGGTTGTTGCTTCTCCCCTGTTGTGCCCGGCGCAGAAGATTTACCAGAACCGCGAAATCCAGGATCTCTTCGGGCGCTACCGCACCATGAAATCGTTTGTGGGTCGCGACCAGCTTCGCGAAACCCTATTCATCAAGTAATCTCGCTCCTCGAGTTTTCCTCAGCCGTTATTTCTTCCCTCTTGCGCGCGCTCCTGCGGAGGAGTACATCTGTGCTTGAGCTCACAGGGCTCCGGAGGTGAGGATGACTCCACCGGGCTTAGAGCCGAAACAAAGCTGAACACACCGCACTCGCGGTGCGAGTCGCCCGAGAATCGAATGCGGTAACGCATTGTTTCCGAGGCGAAAACAGCAATTCGTCAAAACGGGGAGCTTCGCGCTCCCCGTTTTGCTTCATCGCGTCTTTATTCCGTTCGAGGTGCGGTGGTCCTTCGGTGGCGGTGCGCACGGCCGCCTCGGTGGGCGCGGTGCCGCCGCGCGCGACCCCGGTGGCGCGCTCGCGGTCGCGGCGCGGACGCCGATTCCGTCGTCTGCACTCGCCCTATCGAGGAGGCCGGCGCCTCTCCTGCCAGTAACGATCCGGCGCAAGCCGCGCAAAGCATCAACATCAGGCAAAAGCGTTTCATGGAAGTTCTCCCTCAGCCAGCTCTAACCGAAGCCATTGAAGCACAAAGTTTTTGGAAAGTCGCGATGGAATTACTGAAGTTGTATCTAACCGCGAGTCATACCAACGGAAGCGGGTTGGGTCTGCTGCGTGCGGCATGGTGCCGAAAATCAAGCTGGCTGTTACCCCAGCTTGAGCGACTCCAGCCACTGAATGGTGTCGCGCTGGTTGGCGATCACCTGCGCCTGCCAGAGCAGCACCAGGGACATCAGGCTCATCGCGATAATGCATACGACCAGCACAACTCCCTTTTGTGATTCCGATGCGGGATTCTGCAGGCCTCTCCCGAACCAAGCCATGGATGGGTCTCCTAGTACCGGTAACGCGTCCGTTGTCACCGGGGCTGGGAATACGGTGAGCAACGGCGCTAGGTTAATGGCAATTCGGCTGCCAATGCCTGCGTGGCCAACCGTCCGCTATGTTTAAGAAAACAAAAAGCTAACCTACTGTCAGAACTTCACCAGCCGGCCGGCACCCACCCGCGACGCTATGGAGCGGGCCATCAATGGAAATTTCTTTTCCCCTTAACTCTTTGTGGATGCCGCCGCCAGGACCTGCTCCCAGCCATTCGGCTCGCTCAACGAGATCTGGCGTGTCTTTTCGCTGCTCGACGACCCGGCGGCGCCATTCGTAAGCAGCAGCCTTCGATCACAGGCCCGGAATAGCTCGCCCGAGCCTTCCGGAGTATCCAGCGCAAGCGTCACGGGATGCGAGCGCAAGGCGCGGTCATAGAGTTTGGAGATTTGGCGGACGCAGCGCGAGAGATCGGCGCCGACGGCAAGCGAGCGAATCTCGCCCCAATCCCGCACCTGCATCTTCTGTGCTGCTGCGGCCTGCCGGAATCGCTGCTGGTCCTGGTCGGAAGCGCCCGCAAAAAAGAACAATTCCTCGAAATCGCGATGGCGGACCAACTCGGCCTGCCGCTCCGGCAAATTCAAGTTTTGCGCTAGTTCGCGCGGCGATAGCGAGCGCAGTGGAACCACCGACACTCCGGTTTCTTCGCTCAGCGATTCCAGTCCTTCGGATGCCGCTGGCAAAATCTTCGCGACCGGTATGCACGTGAAACGTCCCAAACGGATGGTTTCCGCGTCCGGCCGCAGGTGAAAATAGCCTTCCGGTAGATACACCCCGCAACCATCCTCCCCCAGAAAGGGATGACTGTGGCCCAGGGCTCGCACGTGCTCATCTAGTTGGGCCCGCGACTTCCGGGAAACCCAGACCATTGGTATTCCCGCGTGGTCCAGGGCAGCGCTGAATTCATCGAGTCCAGCCAACGCTTTTCCCCGTGCGGACAGGAAAGAATCGATGGCTAGGAAAATAACGGACGGGGTTTGCCGCAATCGGGTCTCCGGTGACTCGCCATCATTGTACGGGAAGAATCGAGGCGGAAAAAACAAAGGCGGGCAGAACATCTGCCCGCCTCAAACTGCTGTTCCGTGCTCTTCCGCGGTCAGTTGCCCGACGTGGAAGAGGCCTGGCGCTTCGAAGCTTCCTTCGGAACGCTGACGTATCCGCTGATCTTGTTCTTGGACACCTTGTTCACTACCAGCTCTTCGGGGAAGCGCGCGCCTTGCGTGTAGAAGAACACCGGCTCGTTCATTGCCCGGTTCTTCTTCTCGAAGCGCTTGTCCTCCACGGTCATCATCAGCGAAAAGCGGTTGTTCTTCTCGTTGACGTTCTTGAGCTCAACGGTGACGTTGCCCACTTGCTGCGGCTTGTTCTTGCCGTCAACCGTGAACTCCACGTATTCCCGCTCGCCCAACCGGCGCAACTGGTCGATTTCATCATGGTTGCGCGCGATCAGTGTGCCCATCTCGCTGCGCGCCATCTTCAGATCTTCCTTGGTGGAAGCCAGATCCGTTTGCACGCCGCCAACCTTGGTGTCCACTACCTTTACGTCGTCGCTGGTCGCTTTGGTCGCCAGTTCGGTATGCACCGAAGTATCCAGCGCCGTCAGCTTCTGCGTCGTGGCGTCATTCAGCTTCGCGGCTTCTTCCCGCGCAACTTTCAGTTGACCTTGCGTGATCTTGAGTTTCTTGGTGATCACCGTCAGGTCGCCGCTGAGTTCGCTGTTGGCCTTTTCATCCTGTGCCAGACGATCCTTCAGAGAGGAGACATCTTGTTGCATGGACTGCTTTGCGGTGTTCAACTGCGCGGTTACGCTCTGTTGGGTTACGTCCAGTTTAGAAGACGCGTTCCAACCGAACCACAGACCGCCGATTGCGATCAATCCAAGAACGATAATTGCGGGTAGGTGCCAAGCGGGGGACTCTCTTTCGATCATGTCTGACATACTTTGTATTTCTCCTCACCCTGGTTGGGCGAAAGTGTGAATTGCCGTCGTTGTCCGGCCCGTACGGAAGGAAGTGCATGCCTGCCACCAAACCACGGAATCGTGCCCTATCGCCGCCCGCATTCGTAACATGCTATTAATAAATGACTTACAGTGGAGTAACCTCAGGGTTCTCGTTCCGCAGCTTCGTACTAGTCCTGGGAGGAATTACTCGGTTACCGGTAAGGCCCCTGTCTGGCCCCCGGTCCCTCGGCACCCGGCCAACCAGTCCAGCATCAGCTCAGTTTGACATCCAATTCCTTCAGCTTTTCGCGTAGGTCGCCCGTCGACGAGTAGTGTATCGCCCGGATCCTCAGGCGCCGGGCCGCTTCCACGTAGGTGCCGACGTCGTCGATGAAGATTGCCTGGCTGGCGCTGGTTTTGCTCGCCGCCAGGGCTCGTTGGTAAATCAGGGGATCGGGTTTGCTGACACCGGCTACGCAGGAATAGATTCGCGTCGCTGCCGGAAAATAAGCAAAGAAGTCGTACGTGGATTCCATGTGTTCGACGTGCAGAGGGTCCGTGTTGGAAATGAGTCCCAGCCGGCAGGACTTCGCCAGCTCCTCGAAAAGAGTTTTATCCTGCATCGGTTGCGGATCCAGAGCGGAGTTCCAGGCGCGCCGGAATTCGTCGAAAGTTAGCTCCAGACCGAGGCGCTGGCACAACCGCAGGTGCCAATCCCTGGGCGTCATCCGCCCTTCCTGCCAATCGGGCCAGGCCGGATCTTTTTCGATGGACGACCACACTTCCTCGGCGGACAGCGAAATTCCGCGCGACAAGCTGCCCATGGCGCGGGAAATATCGACGCCCACAAGTACGCGTCCGATGTCGAAAAGGATAGCGCGAGGCATTTTGCGAGACATCGGTTCGCCCTACCCCTTATTAGCTTGACTAGCTGGATTGGTCCGTGTCGCGGCAGCTTTTCGCGCTCGCCACACGCTGATGACCGCTGGAAGCAGCGACACCGCGATCACTACAGCAATCACATAGTGGATGCGCTGCCCAATATTCGGAATGGAGCGTCCCAGAGTGAAGCCGCCCAGAATCATCGAGCCGACCCACAGGACTCCTCCCACCACATCGAAACCCACATAACGCGCGTACGGCATTTTTGCCGCGCCAGCCACCGGCGGGCAGAATGTGCGCACGATCGGGACGAAGCGCGCTAGGATCACCGCCCGTCCGCCATATTTTTCGTAGAATTCGTGCGCGCGCTGGAGGTGGCTGCGCCGGAACAGCAGCGAATCCTCCCGGCGATACAATGCCGGACCTGCTGCCCGCCCGATCCAATATCCCAGTTGGTCGCCCACGATGGCGCAGAGCATCACCGGCAACAGTAGCCAGCGCAGCGGAACAACGTCGGCGGCGGCGAAGATTCCCGCGGTAATCAACAGGGAGTCGCCCGGAAGGAAGAAACCCACAAAAAATCCGGTTTCGATAAAAACGATAAACGCAACCAGAGGTGCGCCCCCGGAGCGGATCAACTCTTTCAATCCATTCGGGTCGTACAACGATCGCAGAAAATGAAGAATGGTGTCCAACACGCGGGCGAAATCCTCGTAAGGGATTAGCGACCGCTTGACGCGCCCCGGTGTGGTCTACAGGCGCGTACGAACGGCAGCAAAGGCGGTACATCCCATACGGTAACAGAAGACCCCTAGGTCTTCGCCGCATTCGTGCCAAAGAAGTCCCATAAAACTAAATACACCAACCCAGGCATTCCAGCGCATCATCGCACCGCCTCTGCCAGCCACAGGTAGCTTTGTGATTCCACTTCGTCTTCTGGCATCGCTTCCTGGCTCCTGCTGAGAAGTTTTTCGATGCGCGGCAACGCGATTCGCGCGGCCACTATTCCGGCCTCTAAGGCTTGGTCGGCCCGGTCGAAGTCATCCCATGCCAGTGTTGCCACGTCCGGGCGGACCACCAGGTCCGCGTGGCGTTCCCAGGACTCGTGCTGGTGCTTTTGCGCGGCGCTCACCGCTCGCGCCACAACTTGAAACAGATTCGTCGGGCTTCGCTGTTGCCACCCTTGAATGCCTACGGATACGCCAAGCACCACTTGCGCTCCCATATCCCGCGCCGCCCGCGTGGGCACCGGCGCCACCAAACCGCCATCTGCCAGGCAGCGCGTCCCGATTTCCACCGGTTCGAACAACCCGGGAAAAGCGCAACTTGCGCGGATCGCTTCCACAAGATTCCCATGCGTCAGCGTCGCCGGCTCGCCCGTGCTTAAGTCCGTCGCCACCACTGCCATGGGGATCCGCAGGTCCTCAAATCGCCTGGAATCGAAGACGCGGGCGATCAAATCTCCCAGCCGGTCATTGCTCGCCAGGCCCAGCCGCGATACCCGCCAGCGGGCAATGTCGCGGAAGCGCAGAGTCCGGCACGTGGCAATGATCCTCGCCAGCGGAGCGCCGCTGGCGTAAGCCGCGCCCAGGATGCTGCCCACGCTGGTGCCTGCGATACAGGAAATGGGTATGTGATTTTGCTCCAGGACTTGCAGCACTCCCAAATGCGCGAAGCCGCGCGCAAATCCCCCGCCCAGCGCCAGCCCTACGCCCGGGCCCACCGGGTTTACCGCGCCCATGGCGGTATGTCCCGAGCGATATAGGCGCGAGTCCTTCATGGACAACAGGGTCTCAATTCGCCCGGTACCCGCCAATGGGCCGTACGTTCCGGAAAAACAGTACGGATGTACCGGCAAGAAAACACGGCTCGAAAATCGTGCTCTAAATGTTATGTGGAACAGCCTGGACAGCGGTCTTGTTCGCCGATCTTTTCCGGCATTAAGTTAGTGTTTGCGATCGAGTCCGCGCAACACGTCGTAGTGCCAATACGTCGGGAACGAGAAGCGCAGCCAGTGTTTGTCGATGATCTTGCCGCTTCGCAGGGAGCGAAACATGCCGTGTTCGACCAGGTAGTTTTCGGCTCGCTTGCGCGCCTTTGTGACTCCCGCCGATTTGCGCCCTGCCCGCTCGTATTCCAGCAATCCTTCCAGCACTCAGATCGTTGTATGGAATGAGGAGCGGCAACTTTTCGGTGCCTCGCAGTTCCAGCCGCCGTCCTCAAGCTGCTCGCTCAAGAGTTGCCCGGCTAGCGCGTCGTTCGGTTCCTGGAAATACCCACCGATGCCGAGGATTCGCCCGTTGATACAGGGCTCTTCAGGTGGTTCCTTGAAGGGCGGGGCCAACTTGCCCGTTTTCCTCGGTGTACCGTTAATTCTCCTGGGTGTCGCAACCCTGGCTTGCTGGATTCCCGCGCGAAGAGCAAGCCGGATCGATCCCATGTCCGCCCTCCGCCACGAGTAAAGACAGTGCTGTCGCGGCCTGCGCTTCAAGGTCCCGTGGTGGCTCCTGTTTTTCAGCCCGGAGCAGTAGACATATGCCCTCCGATGATGGTCAGATTCCGTATCCACGGAGTCACCCCAATGACCGCAACGAAAGCAGCCAAAACGAGTGGCAATAAAAGGGCCTTATCGCCGCAACAACGTCATCAACTACTCGGCGCTTTGCGCGCCCGTTTTGAGAAAAACAGGAACCGTCACAATGGTCTTGAATGGGCTCCCGTACAAGTACGGCTGGAATCGAACCCTGAAAAACTGTGGTCACTTCATCAGATGGAAGGAACCGGTGGTGAACCGGACGTTGTCGGTCACGATAAAACGACCGGCGAATACATTTTTTATGATTGTTCCGCGGAAAGTCCCAAGGGCCGCAGAAGTGTCTGCTACGACCAGGAAGCGCTGAACGCGCGGAAAGAGAATAAACCGCAAGATAGCGCTCTCGGTATGGCCGCCGGCATGAACATTGAGCTCTTAACCGAGGAACAGTATCGCGAGTTTCAGAAGCTTGGAAACTTCGACACCAAAACGTCCAGTTGGGTGCAAACACCCGCTACCATCAGAAAACTCGGCGGCGCCCTCTTTTGTGATCGCCGCTACGACACTGTTTTCCTCTATCACAACGGCGCGGAATCCTACTACGCCGCCAGGGGTTTCCGTGGCTCGCTGAGAGTTTGATTTTCCCTGCGCGGCCACTTCCCGGACCTCGGATGGATGCGTTCTGATACATGTATCCACGAAGGGCCGAAAAGTTACATCGACGGGGTAAAATTGCGGGGCCTGTGAGCCCCGTTTTTACCCGGCGATAGCATTTCCCGCTATGTGGATGAAAGGCCGACGATCATCCTGATGAAGATCTCCGCTCCGACACTCAAGACTACGGATGTGGTTGCTTCGACATTCCAGCCACACCTGGAGCCAATCCAGTCAAGGACTGGTCAAAATCTCAAGCGGGCAAATGCGCTACTTTTTCTTTGACATCGCCGCCATGAATTCTTCGGCACGGCGTTGCACATCGCCCTCGTTGAGCGTTTCTTTTACCGTTGCTAGCGCCCACACGTGTCCCCACGGATCGCCCACCCAGCAATAGCGATCGCCAAAAAACATGTCTGTCGGTGGAAGCAACGGTGTTCCCCCTACTTGCACCGCTTGGGCAAAGCTCTTGTCGACATCGTCGACATACATCTCCAGCACCACGCTTGTGCCTCCCAGCGTTTCCGGCGAGCGCGGACCCTTCGGATCAAATCCGGGCATGTCGGTGAGTTGGAGGTACGATTCGCCGATCTTGAACTGCGCGAAAATGCCGGGCATGCCGGGCATTGGCGCCTGGTAAAGAATCTGCGCGCCGAACGCTTTCTGGTAAAACTCGAGCGCGGCGCGGCCGTCGGGCACCATGAGATAAGGAACTACCTGCCGATTGTTTGGTCTTCCTCCCAGAATGGCCATGTCATGTGTCCTTTCGCTGATTGATTTGCGACAAACGCCAGACGTGTCCGGAAACATCTCTGACGTCGCGGAACTGTGCGGCCCAGGCGGCGATCTGCTCCAGCGGCTTGCGGTCCAGCCGGTAAAAGCGATGGCGGCCGGAACGCCGCGCGACGATCAGACCGCTGCGCCTCAGGACTGCCAGATGCTTGGAGAGCGATGGCTGGGTGATCCGAAACGGTTCGCCGAGCTCTAGCACCGTAAGCTCGCGCTGCTGCAGCCGCTCCAGAATGCTTCTGCGCGTGGGGTCCGCCACCGCCCGGAATATCCCATCGTGGCAATCATGTCGCATGGCCCAGCATAATACATAGCCAGATGGCTATGTGTCAAGTACAGCCATCCCCACCTTCCTGAACGCCAACAACACCCCAGAACCCGCCCTGTTCCAGTTCGGCACCCAAGCCAGTACGTTCTTACTACCCTGGTACCCTCGCTGTACTATTTGCGCCCACGCAGCTCTGCCCCATTCTGCTTCGTGACAGAGCGGTGCAGAAGGGAATCAGGAATGGACAACGCCTACGCAGCGTGGATCGGACTCCCGGTGGTTCTGCAAGTCGCTTTGGGAGACATCAAAGTCCCTCTTCGCGGGAAGCTGCTCAAAGACGGCGGAGAAACGGTGCGCATGCGCATCGGCGACGGCTGGGACGTGGACATTTACAAGGCAATGATTTTGGCGGTTGAGCAGGACGTGATGGGAGTCCTTCCTTCGTGAGGAAATCATGAACAACAACCAAATTCCGAAGTACGTGACGCAAGGCCGCGCAGCGCTACTCCTGGGAATTCCAGAATCCGAGTTGAGCCGCATCTCCGATGAATCGGGCCTGGGCCACACGGAACATGCCGGCGAACACCAGGAAACGTTTTTCACCTACGAGGAGCTTCGCCAGATTTGCATGCTCTCGACGCACCAGGTGCACTAACAAAATTTTAGGTTTCCCTCAGGCCCCCCTCAGCTGTACCCCCACCCCGGGTCTTCCTCCCCCAGAAGACCCGGGACCTTTTTTTTGCGCACACTACTCGCCCGACGCAATAGGCCCACGCAACAGGCAAACACCGCAATAGCCACACAAAATCAGCACCCGCAGTAAGGATACAGATAGATCCCGATCCATCCGGACTTGCCGGAACTGCCCGGGCATGACGCGCCGTATTCACCGCCTATGCCGATATTTCCTTTGACACCGGGAGGACGCGCAAGGACACTTACCGCCAACAATTTCATCGGGAGATCGCGCATGTCACTGGGATCTGCACGTTCCAAGAGAATGGCTGTCTTGTTTGCGTTAGCCGGATTGCTGTGTCTGCGGGAGGTCGCCACGCGAGGTTCCCTGCGCGCCGACGAAACCTTCGATGTCGTGATTACGAATGGCCGCGTGATGGACCCGGAATCCGGGCTGGACGCCGTCCGGTTCGTCGGCATTCGCGGCGGAAAGATTGCCGCTATCTCGGAATCGGCCCTGCAGGGCAAGTCCACAATCGAAGCCAAAGGACTCGTCGTCGCGCCGGGTTTCATCGACATGCACGAACACGGACAAGAGCCGCGCAACTATCAGTTCCAGGCGCATGACGGGGTAACCACTTCGCTGGAGCTGGAGGCGGGCACGGATGACGTCCCGGCGTGGTACGCCGAGCGGGAAGGGAAGGCGCTGATCAACTATGGGGTCAGCGCGGGGCACATTCCCATTCGCATCCGCGCGATGACCGCAAGCAAAGGCGGGTCGCCGCTGTCGCAGCCCGCGGCGGACGTCGAAGCCGCGAATCATCGCGCGGCGAGCGCGGAAGAGTTGGGGCGGATGGAAGCGCTGATGGAGACGGGGTTGAAGCAGGGGGCGCTGGCGGAAGGCATGGGCATCAACTATGTGCCGGGCGCGACGCACGGCGAAATCGTGGACATGTTTCGCATCGCGGCCAAGTACGGCGCTTCGGTGCATGTGCACCTGCGCTACGGAAGCCTGCGCGAGCCACTCACCGGATTGGCGGCGCTGGAGGAAGTGATCGCGGCGGCCGCGGGCACGGGCGCCGCGCTGCACGTGGTGCACATCACCAGTTCGGGGATGAAAACGACGCCGCAACTTCTGGACATGATCGAGGGAACGCGGAAGCGCGGTTTGGACGTGACCACGGAGTGTTATCCATACACCGCGGGAAGCACCGGACTGCAGTCGGCGATCTTCGATCCGGGATGGCAGGAAAACATGGCCATCACCTACAAGGACGTGCAGTGGACGGCGACGGGCGAACGGCTGACCAAGGAGACCTTCGAGAAGTACCGCAAGATCGGCGGCATCGTGGTGATTTTTTCCATTCCGGAAGAGATCGCGCGCGCGGCGGTGAGCAATCCGATGGTGATGATCGCCAGCGACGGCATGCCCATCACCGGACCGAAGATTCACCCGCGCGGGCAGGCCACGTTTTCCCGCGTGCTGGGACACTACGTGCGGGAGGAGAAGGCGCTGGACCTGATGACCGCGTTACGGAAGATGACGCTGATGCCGGCGCAAAGGCTGGAGAAGCGCGCGCCGGTGTTTCTGGGTAAGGGGCGGATTCGCGTAGGCGGGGATGCGGACATTACGGTGTTCGATCCGGCACGAGTGATCGACAAGGCTACCTTCGAGGAACCTTTGCAGTATTCGGAAGGGATCGAGGATGTGCTGGTGAATGGAGTCGCGGTGGTGCGAAGCGGAAAGCTGGTGGAAGGAGTGTTTCCGGGACGAGCGCAGCGCGCGCCGGTGGCGCAGTGAAATTGACGAAAAGGGTGCTCGGAACGATGTTTAAAAAGGGGCGGGGACGATTGGCTGAACTCACGGCGAAGGAGAAATCGGCGGCGCGCTACGCGGTGACGGCGGGATTTCTGGGCTGGACGCTGGACGCTTTCGATTTTTTCGTGCTGACGTTTGTTTTTGTGCCAATTGCGAAGGAATTTGGCACATCGATTTCGGCGATTGCGCTGACGGTGACAGCGAGCCTGGCGACGCGGTGGATCGGCGCGATTTTTTTTGGCCTGCTGGCGGATCGTTACGGGCGGCGCATTCCGCTGATCGTCAATATTTTGTACTACTCGCTGATTGAAGTCCTTTCCGGGCTGGCCCCGAGCTACAAAGTGTTTCTAATCCTGCGACTTTTTTATGGCATCGGCATGGGCGGGGAGTGGGGCGTAGGCGCGTCGCTGACGATGGAGTCGGTGCCGGCGAAGTGGCGGGGAATCCTTTCCGGCTTGTTGCAGGAAGGGTATGCGCTGGGATTTTTGCTGGCGGCGGCGGCGTACCGGTTCGTTTTTCCGCACTGGGGCTGGCGGCCGCTGTTTTTCGTGGGCGGGCTGCCGGCGCTGCTGACGCTGTTCATCCGCGCGAAGGTGACGGAGCCGGAAGCATGGCACCGCTCGCGGACGGACTGGGCTTCGTACAAGAAAGCGATCGCCGGGAACTGGAAGCGGTTCGCGTACCTGGTGGTGCTGATGGCCATGGTCAATTTTGTTTCGCACGGGACGCAAGACATGTATCCGACGTATTTGCAGCAGCAGCGTGGGTTCACGCCGGCGCGCACGTCGGACTTCACGGCGTTTTCGATGGTCGGCGCCATTCTGGGCGGGCTGACGTTCGGGCATTTTTCGGACAAGTACGGGCGGCGGCGGTCGATGGTGACGGCGCTGCTGCTGGGGGTGCTGCTGATCCCGCTGTGGATGTTCGCGCCGAACCTGCTGGCGATCCTGGCGGGAGGATTTCTGATGCAGTTCATGGTGCAGGGAGCGTGGGGAGTGATTCCCGCGCACATCAATGAGCTGTCGCCCGACCAGTTACGGGGATTTTTTCCCGGGCTGGCCTACCAATTCGGGGTGCTGGTGGCGGCGGGGAGCCCGTATGTGCAGGCGCGGCTGGCCGGACACATGACGTATGCCGAAGCGATGGGAGCGTTCGCGCTGGTGGTGTTCCTGGTGGCGGCAGTGGTGATCGCGCTGGGTCCCGAGGAGCGCGGGACGGTGTTTGGTCGAGGGAGTGCTGCCGGGTGAGCAGGATTGGCGCGGCAAGTGGCAGCCGTTGAGCGTCGAGGGTCCCCACCTTGCTCATAAGTGCGGAGTCTAAAGGGACTTAAAGCCCTTTGGATTGATACACTTATGTAAGTGCGCATTCTAAAGGATTTAACGCTGAAAATGATTGGGTTGCGATACCTAGGCGGTAAATTACCTGATGGTAATTATACGATAGCCGAGGTTCGGGAGTCAAGGGGCAGTTAGGCTGATTTGGTTGGCGGCAAGGAGGATTCCGTTGATTAACCTATCGCGCGGGACCTTTGAAGTGAGCGCAGTGCGGAGCGGCACTTTCCGGCAACCTGGCTTACCGGGCAGGTGAAATGAGACTAGCTGTTATTGCTTGAACCCAGCGCTGCCCTCTACGTACGATGAATTGCCGCAGTCCCGAAAGGGCCGTAAACTTGACGAATCTTTGGCAAGACGCGCGCTACGCTTTGCGCCTGCTCGCAAAGACTCCAGGGTTTACCCTCACTGCTGTTTTATCGCTCGCCCTTGGTATCGGCGCGACCACCGCGGTGTACAGCGTCATCCATGCCGTCCTCATTAGCCCATATCCTTACGCTGGCGCTGATCGCATGGTACGCGTCATAGCAGAGGATCGCTCAGGCACTTCCCGCAATTTCTTCCTCACCGGTATACAGCTAAAGTATATCCGTCAACTCACCTCCGTCGATGCGGCGCTCGGCCAAGCCAATTGGGAGCTCTCCACCACCGGCAGCGACTTGCCCGAAGACGTCCGCGCGGTCTTCTTCACTCCCAATGCCTCAAGCTACTTTGGCGTTCCCGCACTGCTAGGTCGCGGGCTGCTGCCCTCCGATGCACCCGAGGGGCACGATCCGCAGACCGTCGTCGTCCTGAGCCTCGCGTTCTGGAAGCGCCGCTTCGCCGGCGATCCGCAAAATCGTAGGCAAGACGCTCTCGATGGCCCACCAAGAGTACACAATAGTCGGAGTTCTTCCACCGCGCTTCGCTTGGACCATGGCTGACGTCTACCTTCCTCTGAGGGTCACCAACGACCCCAGCGCGCTACTCTGGCTTTCCTGCGTCAAACTCAAGCCCGGCGTCAGCACACGGTCCGCCGAGGCCGAGTTTCAGTCGCTCCTGGAGGTCTTCGCGAACCAAGCCCCGGCCCACTTCCCAGAAAAGTTTCACATTCGCCTCCGGCCCCTCAGCAGCGAGCATGACATCACCTTCATTCACACTCTCTACCTCCTATTCGTCGCGGTCGCCCTGATGTTCTGGATCGGCTGTGCGAATTTCTCGATTCTTCACTCGCTCGCAGCACTTCGCGCCAGCACGAATTCGCGCTCCGCTCTGCAATCGGCGCATCCCGCAGTCGCATTCTGGGACAGTTGCTCGTCGAGTCCCTCTTCCTCTCGCTCAGCGGCGCGGCAATGGGAATACTTATGGCATACGCCGTGGTTGCGATGATCGCAAACCGTCTTCCTCGCTCGGCATTTCCTCCGGAAGTCGCCATTCAGATCAATTTGGCAGTACTGGCATTCACGGTTAGTCTGGCACTGATTGCCGGTCTACTCTTCGGGTTGGCGCCCGCAGTTCGGCTCACCCGCCCCGAAGCTGATCGCGTCTTGCTTTCCGGCGCCCGTACGGTGGGAACCGGCTTGCGCGGCAATCTCACTCATGGATTTCTCGTCGCGGCGCAGGTCGTACTCACTCTGTTGCTCCTTAGCGCCGGGAGTGCCGTCACCCAAGGCTTCCTTCGCCTGATGCGCGCGCCACTCGGTTACGATCCCAGCCAGACACTGGCCGTCGGCATCCCGCTTCGCGACAACACGTACATGACCTGGGAACTGCGGGCGGCCTATTTTGATCAACTCCGTCAGCGCGTCGCGGCAATTCCCGGAGTCCTTGCCGTAGCCATCTCTACGCGCGCCACTCCCCCGGCCAGCGGACTGGAGACGCGAGTCGCAATCTCCAGCGGGTTCGCCGCCACAGGCGCTCTCGCTGCCGGCGAGCAAGACTCGCGCCTCGGCATGGTCAGTACGGAGTACTTCTCGCTCCTACGGATCCCCTTGCTTTCGGGACGAATCTGGGACCAGTCCGAGACCATGCGTGGCGCACCTCTCGCGGTGATAAATGAAACGATGGCTCGCCACTACTGGCCCGAATGGCGGTGCGCTCGGCCAATCTCTCCGCGTCCCTGACCTGAAGAGTGGGCCGTTTCGCATCGTCGCCCCTAGCGCCAGCCAATCGTTTCAAATCGTAGGCGTCGTCGCGGACGTCAGAAACGACGATGTCGGCCAAACCGTAAAGCCCGCAGTCTACATTCCGTACACGCTCGACATGGAGGTGTACACGGTCATTCTCATTCACACCAACGAGTCACTGACGTCGGTCTA
>CAWFXG010000026.1:0-112204 GCA_963819745.1 uncultured Acidobacteriota bacterium
TTTCAGCGCGATCGTTGGGACGACGCGGCACGCGAGTACCTGAAGGCGCTTGGCGTTGAGCCGCGGCAGCCCGGCTTGCATACCTTACTGGGCCAAACCTACCTGCATGCGGGGAAATTGCCGGAAGCCGAAACCGAGTTTCGCCAGGAGCTTCAACTCGACTCGCAAGATGAACTGGCATGGCTCGGTTTGGCGAACATGCAATTGGTCAAGCGTGATCCTGCAGCGGCCTTGGAATCGGTCGGAAAAGCCTGGGAAATTTCGCCGGAATTTTTGGCTGTGCAACGGCAGTTTCCGTCCATCGAACTCCCCCCGGAGTCGGTAAAGGCCCTGCTGTCGGGCGTGAGAGCTGAACTGGAAACAGCTCCAAAGCATTTTCTGATGGCCGCTCTGTTGGTCAGCGCAAACGATAACGCCGCTGCAAACCAACAATGGAAATTGTTCCAAGGCGACTTCGCGGCGTGGCAACAAGTGACAAATGGAGCTGCACGGCGAAGTGCGGATCTGGACCCTTGCAAAGCCCACCATTACTCTCGCTGCGCGGAATCGCTGCAAGCCCGAAAGCAACTGACCGAATCCCAGCGCCTGCTCTTGGGTAAGACGCAGTTCAATTTGCAGCAATACGAACGCGCGGCAGATGCGCTCGGACGGGTGCAGGGTACCAGCAACGAAAATGCGGAGGCCAGCTACTGGTTAGAGCGGACCTACCAGGCACTGGGCGCGGAGACCTACGCAAGACTCCAGGAATCCTTTCCGGACTCGTGGCGTACTCACCAGTTGCGCGCCGAAAGCTACGCCCTGCGCCAGGACGTGGACAACGCCGTCAAAGAGTTCCACATGGCCCTGCAGTTGCATCCCAATGATGCAGAACTTCACGAAGCGCTGGGACGATTTTACGTCGACAATCATAAGGACGAAGAAGCGCAGGGTGAGCTGGAGAAAGCGTTGGCCTTGGATTCTTCACGAACGCCGTCGCTTTACCTATTAGGGCGACTCTACGTGCAACAACGCGAGAACGAGAAGGCCGTGCCCTATCTCCAGCGCGCTTTGCGCCTCCAGCCGGATTTGACCGAAGCCAGCGGCCTCTTGGGCACCGCCTACGTGCGTTTGGGACAAACCGCCAACGCCGTGCCGAAGCTGGAGAAGGCCGCTCCCCTGGATCACTACGGCAACGTTCACTACCAGTTGTTCCTGGCTTACAAGAAGCTGGGCCAGACCGAACTGGCGCAGAAAGCATTGGCGCGCTCGCAGGAGCTTCGTCGAAGCTCGCTGGAACACGACCAGGCGCTGATCATGGGATCTCCGCAACCCGATCCTGAACCCGAGTAGCACCGCACTCTGATTGACCCGAATCCGTCATGGCCGGTCGTTGCCTTCCTCTGGTAAAGTCCTGTCCGGTCCTGGAAATTCATATCTTCACTTAGTGGGTCGTGCGCGGTAGCGGGAGTGCACCATTGAAAATAAGAAGGCGCAAATTTGTGCGGGATTCCGCGCTTGGTTTGGGCGCGGCTATATGGGCACCCAGTTTTGCCCGCGGGGCATCCTTCGACGCGCGCGTCGAGATAGTGATGGATGAGCCGCTCGGCACAATCTCTCCGAACATCTACGGCCACTTCGCGGAGAATCTCGGCGCGGTCATTTACGATGGTGTCTGGGTCGGCGAAGATTCCAAGGTCGCCAATATAGGTGGCATTCGCAAAAGGCTTGTGGACAGCCTCCAGAGGATCAATTCTCCCGTTATCCGTTGGCCCGGCGGTTGTTTCGCGGACAGCTATGACTGGAAGGATGGCGTCGGGCCCGCCGCGAAGCGTCCTCGCCGGACAAATTTCTGGGCCGGCGAACCGCAGCTTCGCGACCTTGGCAATATTCCGCAAAAGTATGATCCCAACGAATTCGGCACCAATGAATTCGTGCAATTTTGCAGATTATCGGGCAGCCAGCCGTACCTGGCGGCGAATTTGCGCAGTCTCCCGGCCGAGGATTTTTACCGGTGGGTCGAATACTGTAATTCGCCCGCGGGCAGTACGACGTTGGCGGAAATCCGTGCAGCGGCTGGCGGCAAAGATCCCTTCGGCGTGCGTTTCTGGGGAATAGGGAACGAGTCGTGGGGCTGCGGCGGTAACATGACCCCTGGAGAATATGCCACTGAGTTCCGTAAGTTTGCGGCGTGGGTGCCGCAATACGGCTTGGACTTGTCTTTCATCGCCTCCGGTCCAAACGAAGCGGAGTTCGCCTGGACCCGCGGATTCTTGCAAGGGATGTTGCAGAAAGGGCAAAATGCGCTCAACTCCGTGTGGGGTTTGTCCCTCCACTACTATTCCTGGAATCTGAGCCGCGGGCACACGCGCGATTGGAACCAGGGCAAGGGTGAAGCGGTCCGGTTCGAACCCGTGGAGTGGTACGAGTTGATGAGAGAAGCGGACAAGATCGAGTCGTTGATCGCGGGGCATTGGCAAGTGCTCAACGAATTCGATTCGCAGCGCAGGATCAAACTAGTTGTCGACGAGTGGGGACCATGGTACAAGCCAGGCTCGGAAGTCGCCCCAACCCATGTTCTCGAGCAGATGATTACTCTTCGCGACGCGGTCATGAGCGCTCTCACTCTGGACATTTTCAACCGCAATCCCGACAAGATCAGCATGGCTAACTGCGCTCAGCTCATCAATTGCCTGAACAGTTTGTTTCTGGCATCCGGAGATCGTTTTGTCGAAACGCCCGTCTATCACGTTTTTCAGATGTATGCCGCGCATCAGGGAGGGAAGTCGGTGCGATCCGAGTTCGCCAGCCCCGCGGTTCATTATGATCGCGATGGCCAGTCCGCGAGTTTTTGGGGACTCAAAGGGGCCGCTTCCGTCCGGCAGAAAGAGCTCAACATCACGGTAGTCAATCCAGATGTACAACAAAGTAGGGAAACAGAAATCAGCCTGCTGGGCGCCGAGTCTGTTTCCGGTACCGCCACGGTCCTCACGCACGCGGATATTCACGCTCACAATACATTCGACAATCCCGATACCGTTCGGCCCCGCACCGGTAATTTGCAATCAACCGGCCGAAGTTTCCGATATACCTTCGCACCGGCTTCGGTGACCCGGTTGCAACTTCAGCTGGCATAATTCGTGTTCGCGCCACGCGGCCGATGTTTGGAATGGAGGCTGTTATGACTTCGACTGATTCCTTCGATTTGATCGTCATCGGATGTGGTCCGGCTGGAGAAAAGGCCGGAGCGCAAGCCGCCTACTTCGGCAAGCGAGTCGCGGTCATTGAACGCGCCGAGGACATGGGTGGGAGTTGCATCAACACGGGCACCGTTCCGAGCAAGACCTTGCGAGAGTCCGCCCTTTACTTCTCAGGCTTGAAGCAACGCGGTCTGTACGGCATCGATTATTCGCTGAAAGACAATCTCACCGTCCATGACTTCATGCATCATGAGCGCGAAGTCGTCGAACGCGAACGCGAACGCATCCTCAAAAATCTCGAGCTGCATCACATCGAACTGGTTCGTGGCCAAGCCGCCTTCGAGGATCCGCACACCGTGTTGGTAACCGGGGCTTCGGGAGTACGCCGCCTGCAGGGACAAGTTATTCTTATCTCCACGGGCTCAAAACCGCACCGCCCTCCCGAAATTGCTTTCGATGATGTGCATGTCTTCGACTCCGACACGTTCTTGCAAATGGAGCGCATTCCGAAGAGCCTTGCGGTAATCGGCGGCGGTGTGATCGGCTGCGAATATGCTTCCATCTTCATGGCCCTCGGAGTCAAGGTCACGCTCGTGGACGGTCGCGATCGCCTTCTTCCTTTCCTGGACGCGGAAATATCCGAGCGCCTTCGGGAGCGGCTTGCCGGCTTGGGCATGCAGTTCTGGTTCAATGAGCGTCCCGTTAAAGTTCAGAATGGAGCTTCCGGTGTCGATCTTGCCATGAAGAGCGGCAAGGTTCTCCAGACTGAAGCGGCGCTGTTTGCCGCAGGTCGACGTGCCGCTGTCGACGGCTTGGCATTGGAAAAGGCCGGCCTGGCGATCAACGATCGTGGCTACATCGCAGTCGATGAAAACTATCGTACCGCGGTGCCGCACATCTATGCGGCCGGCGATGTGATCGGTTTTCCCGCCCTGGCTTCCACCTCCATGGAACAAGGCCGCGTCGCCGTTTGTCACGCGTTCAGCTTCAAGTACAAGCAGCGCGTGGCTTCGTTGCTTCCCATGGGGATCTATACGATTCCGGAGATCTCCGCAGCCGGTGAAACCGAGGATAGTTGCAAGGAAAAGAAAATCCATTTCTGCGTCGGCCGCGCGCTCTATTCCAACAACGCTCGCGGACACATCATGGGTGACACCGCCGGCATGCTGAAGCTGATTTTCGCTCGATCCGACAAGAAATTACTTGGTATCAGCATCATCGGCGAAAGCGCTACGGAGCTTATCCATATCGGGTTGATGGTGTTGGACAAGGACCTGACCATCGACGAATTCATCGAGCAGGTTTTCAACTACCCGACTCTCAGCGAAACCTATAAGTACGCTGCCTACGATGGCCTGGGCAATCTCGCCGGACACAAGTTGCGCGAAGGTTAGCCTCTATCGAGCCGCCAGCACGGAACGCGCTGCGCTACACTTACAAAATGTTCCTGCGAATGATCGCGCTATTTTGCTTCAGCGTTTTTCTTGGTCTCGCGACCAAGTCTGCGGACGCCCAATCCGCCGAGATGCGTTACTTTGGTTTTGATCGCAATCTCTACCCCGGCGACGATGCCTTGCCGGTCCTGCGCAAGGACTTTTCTTTTGTCGGCTATTGGCTCGGTCCACCTCCGGGAGAAACTACCAACACATGGCGCGGCAAACACCGAATTCTCGCGTCACAGGGATTTGGTTTTGCCTTGCTCTATCCCGGCCGAGAGAGCAGCGAATTGAAGTCCGTGGGCAACGGCAAGAGCCTGGGCGTCAGCGATGCGCAGGCAGCCCTTGCCGCGGCGAAAGCCGAGGAATTTTCCGGCGGTGCGGTTGTTTTCCTCGACATCGAGGAGGGCGGCCGGTTGCCAGCCTCCTATCATGCGTATCTGAATGCGTGGGCCGGCGAACTCCGGGTACACGGCCACCAGGCTGGCGTATATTGCTCCGGGATGACCGTAAATGAGGGCCATGGCGTCACCATCACCACCGCCGATGATATCCGCAACAATCTGCACGGTCTGGAGGCGATCTACTGGGTGTATAACGACGCGTGTCCACCGTCACCTGGCTGCAACGCGACGTCCTCGGCCCTCTCGCCCGGCCAAAGTGGGATCGCCTACGCCGCGATCTGGCAGATAGCGCAATCGCCACGTCGTAAAGCGCTTACGGCACGCTGCGCACAAAGCTACAACCGGGACAACAATTGCTATGCGCCATCGGATCCTCGCCACTCTTGGTTCCTGGATCTGAATGTAGCCTCGTCTCCGGATCCCTCCCACACACGCCGGTAGCTGACACGCCACGTTTTCGTCCGCCATTTTCGCGCGCCGCACCAGTCCAGTACACTGGTCGTATGCAGCGAGCGAAAATCGAGGAAATCTCCAAAGCTCTGGCAGATGAAACGCGCCTCCGCATCTTCGAAGCCATCGCACAGCGGCAAGAATTGAATTGCGGCGAGGTGGTTGCGCTCAATGGCGTTACAGCTGCGACCGTCTCGCATCATTTGAAGGTTTTGGCAGATGCTGGTCTGATCGAGTGCCGTCGCAAGGGCCAGTTCGTTTGCAGCCGCCCGGTGCCTTCGACGCTCAAAGAATATACGCAGGCTCTGTCGCGCTTGTCGGCAGGATCCCGGAAAAGGAAAAAGTACAGCTAGTTGGCCTAATCCGTAGGGTTACGAGGAAATTTGAAATACGGCAATCGCACGTCTTCTACTTTTATTTGATCGGCTCGAATGGCGGTCGGCGCTTCGAAGCCCTTCGTGCCGCCGCTCGTAACGAAATCGTCCTGATTTACGCCGTCGCCGCTAACGCCCAACCCTGCCACCAGGGTTCCATTGCGAAACAGGCCTGCGCTGCCCGGAAAAAACACGATCCCGCTTTGATTCGGCCCCGGCGCCTGGAATCCTTGTGAACAAGGATTAGCCACGTCGTTCAAAAAAACATTGAAGAAAGGACCGGTGCCGCTGCCATCAATCCCCGGCGGATATAGCGGCATGGCTCCGAAGCTGATCGTTCGATTGGTTACCGCCGTGCCCATCGGGACCCCGGTCAAATCAGCGGCGGTTCGCGCAGGGCTGTTGAAATAGATCATGTTGCGCGCTTTCGTGGCGGCCACGTCGATGCTGAAAATCGTCGAATCCGGCATCCGGCGCATGCCGATCAGCGTACCGTTCAAATCCGAGACCGCAATCACCATTCGGGCCCTTTCTCCGGCGGGTAATCGAATCGCGGCCCGGGTCTTTTGTGCTGTCGCTTCGGCATTGTCCAGAATCTGCTTCACTTCCATCGCGCTGAGTCCGCCGCTTCCCGGAGGGGGAATGGCGCTGTCCTTCGGCGCCACCAGATCACCTTCAAACGCAAATTCACCTGCCTTGGCGGGAACCACGAAACTCCCCGTAAATGTTCCCGTTCCCACTCCGGCCGGACGTGTCAGGTTGTCAATGTTCGGCAAGATAACGCCGCCCAGGAAAACTGCTCCTGGAGATCCCAACGGAGTTGGTATCGGCTTCAGTCCATCTGCGAAAGCTCCGCTGGCGGCGGCAAACTCCGCCACATTGGCATCGACGCCCGCCACACCGATTCCTCCCAGCAGCACGCTTCCCTGATAAATCCCTACGCCTCCGGGATTTACTGCGTTCGGGTCGCTGTCCATGACGTCTGCCTTACCGGTAACGATTCCTGTCCCTGGCGACACGCCATCCAGTGCCGTCGACGGTAGGATGCCGTGAGTTTCTGCCTCGGCGGAAAGCGTGCAACCCCGGTTGGTACTCTCGATCCCATATAGATCGGCGTTCGGTTGATTCATAACGCCAGGTGGCAAGTGAATGCCGCTAATGAAACGCACCGTCCGGCTGGTCAGTGGGGCCGTGTTGTTACTGAAGAAAGCTCCGGTGCGCGCGAGGCCGACTGCCAATTCTTTTGTATCGATGGCCTTCTGATAATTTCCCGGGGCGGTTGCGGGAGCATCCGGCTTGCTCCATACCGCCAGCACGTGACCTGCGCGGTCGACCACCGCGATAACCATGGTGGTCGGAGACACGGACTCGGCCGCTGCTTGGATGATGTGAGTGACGTTAGCGGCTGTCAGGGTCGCACCAGTGCTCGACGGCGTAGGTGCCGGTGAAGATGGCGCCGGGGAACCTCCTCCGCAAGCAACCACGGCCATGCCTATCAGACCCAACAGCCCCAAAGGCGCAATCTTCCGCTTTGACGGCTGGGGCGGTTGCGGCGCGCGTTTGCTTCGCCATGATGTCAGCTGCTGCATGGGAACGTACCTGCTTACCTATCACACTTCCTTGACGCCGCTCAATGCTTTTGCCACTTCCCGAGTGGGCCTCGTCCTCCCGGGGAAAGAACCGGGAACCTTTGCTTGCTTCCTTTGTAAAAACTGTTGCCCATCGTAGCAGGATGTTGTTATCTAGAACCCGAATTTCAGTCCTTGTACGGTCTTTTTCAGGTCTAACGCATGCCGCTTTCGTTGCCGCGCGGAGTCGGACGCGTATCCCGCGAAATTTGCGCGTATGCCGGTTGTTGCCTCGCGCTATTTTTGCCGGCGCAGGCGCGCGCGCAACAGGCGGCTCCTCAGGAGCAACCGCAGAACCCGGCTGCGACCTCGCCGGCTCAGCCGCAAAGCGAAGTCCGGCAGTCGCGGGAGCCAGGTCCAGCCCGTCGCATTCCGCGCCAGCAAGCATTGGTTACCGCGGTATTGGACGGCGCTGTTCGCGAAGCTGGCTCTACGCCGCCCAGGCCGGTGCCTTCCGCTCAGTTGACCCTGCGCGAACTGCAAACCGGCGCCCGGCTCAGTGTCTCCACTTCCGGCGAGGGAATTTTCCGGCTGCTGCTCATTCCTCCCGGGAATTACGAGCTGCATGTCGAAGCCCAGGACTACGCACCATTCACGATCCCAACTTTGTCGCTGAACGCCAATGAAGTCACGACCTTGGAGATCTCGCTCGTGTCCACCGCCAGCGTGGAATTTCGCTCTCGCCTCCCGCGCCTGCCGGAGTTGGGCCCGGCAGAGCCGCCTGAAGCCGCCACGAGCATGGGCACCTACCATGAACTCCGCCACCGCCTGGATTCCGATCCCAACTACATCGTCGAGCTCGCCCCGGATCGCTTGCCGCCGGTGGGTGATGTCTTCAATCTCACGCCTAATCGTTGGGCGCTGGAGCAACCCGACTACCGGCGCTATTCCCAAAAGGGCGAATACATCTATACCAAGCCTCGCTGGTACGATCCCTTCAACCGTAATCGATTCAAAGGCGACGAGCCCATCTGGAAAAGTGTGCTGGGCCAGCAAGTGTTCCTCAACCTCACCGCCTCTTCGGACACCATCTTCGACGGGCGCCGCGTGCCGTCTCCCAGCAATGTAAGCGCGTCGCTGCCTGGCAGCTCTGGTTTCTTTGGCCGCGGGGAACAGGCTTTTGCCGATCAGACCTTCCGCTTCACTTTTGATCTTTTTCATGGCGATGCATCCTTCAAGCCCGTGGACTGGCGCATCCGCATCACGCCGGAGTTGAGCTTGAACGATCTGTTGGTGCGCGAACTGGGCATCGTCAAACCTGACCCGCGTTTCGGCACCAACCGCTTCGATACGCACATCGGCCTGCAGGAAGCCTTCGCCGAACTCAAACTCGCTGACCTGAGCGCCAATTATGATTTCATTTCCGTGCGCGCCGGTATCCAGGAATTCAACGCGGACTTCCGTGGCTTTCTCTTCGTCGACGAAGAACCTGCCTTGCGCATCTTCGGCGACCTGCGCTCCGACCGCATCGAATACAATGCCGCCTACTTCAACTTCCTGGAGAAGAACACCAACAGCGGTCTGAACACTTTCTACAAGCGCCACCAACAGGTGATTTTGGGGAACACCTACTATCAGGATTTCCTTTTCCCGGGCTATACGCTGGAAATCCTGGGTGCCTGGAACAAGGACGATGGCGGTCTGCATTATGATGACAATGGATTCCTCGTCCGCCCTTCGCCGGTCGGAAAAGTGATCAGCCAGAATCCCGGCGTGGGCGCGATCCTGCATCGCATTGAAGTGGGTTATTTCGGCGTCCTGGGTAGCGGGCACATCCACCGATTCAATCTCACCAACGCTTTCTACCAGGCCGTCGGGCAGGACGATTTCAATCCACTGGCCAACAAGCCGGTCACCATCAACGCGCAAATGGCCGCTGCGGAGCTTTCCTACGACAAGGACTGGATTCGTTACCGCGTCTCCGCCTTCTATACTTCGGGAGATGCCAACCCGAACGACCGCCGTGCTCGTGGCTTTGACTCCATCCTGGATCTGCCCAATTTCGCGGGTGGATTGTTCAGCTTCTGGGATCGCGAAGGCATCCCCTTGACGGGATCCGGTGTTTTGCTTACCAGTCCCGGAAGTCTCATCCCCAGTCTTCGCTCCAGTAAAGATGAAGGCCAGTCCGAATTCGTCAACCCTGGTATTTTCCTGGCCAACGCCGGCGTGGACTTCGACATCACTCCGAAGCTCAAAGGCTTCACCAACGTGAATTTTCTGCGCTTTGAGCGCACCGAGGTTCTCGAAGCCATCCTTCAGCAGGCGCCCATCCGCCACACCATCGGCACCGACTTTGGCTTGGGCGTGGAATATCGCCCGCCCCTCACCGAGAACATTATTTTGACCGGTGGCGCGGCGGCCCTCCAACCTGGCCAGGGATTTCGCGACATTTATGGCAACCACACGCTTTTCTCACTCTTTGGTTCGGTGAAGTTTACTTTTTGAGGGACTCGATGCACCTGGCTCGATGGTTTGTTCGCAACAACGGCCCGCAAAGGGAGCGCGGCCTGGCCTTCTTGCCTGCTCTTGTTGCCCTGGGAATATCGGCACTCTTCTTGTTCCTGGCGGCTCAGTTCCGACTGGCCCCATCGTTCGCCAAGCGGGACTCGGTGCATACAGCTGCACTCTCCGTTCGCCCGGCCGGGCTCAATCCGCATGGCAACCCGCATGGCGATGTTGCGCGCGTCTCTATCGGCCAGGATCAGCCGCGATCCGCGCTGTTAGGTCAGACCCAGGAAGAAGCGGACCGCAAGTCCACCGGCTGTAACTCCTGCCACGCGCCGACCGATGAACCGACTATGCATGCCACCAAGACCGTTCATTTGGCGTGCCAGGATTGCCACGGGGGAGATGCGTCCATCAGCGTTCCGTCCGGCACGGCGCCCAAGTCCCCGGAGTACGAATCCGCCAAGCACAAAGCCCACGTCCAGCCCCGCGAAGCAGTCTTCAAGGATAAGGATAGCCGCGTACCGCAACGCGTTTACACCAAGTGGTTGAAGGAGTCCGCCGACTACATCAAATTCGTCAATCCCGGTGACCTTCGCGTGGCGCCGGAAACCTGTGGTCCCGTGGGTTGCCACGCGACAGAGACGCGTGCTGTTTCCACCAGCATGATGACGCACTCCGGATTTCTTTGGGGAGCCGCGCTCTACAACAATGGCGGCGCGCCCTGGAAAAACACCCACTTCGGCGAAAGCTACGACCGCGACGGCAAGCCGCAAACCATTCGAACCGCTCCCGCGCCCACTCCCGACGAAACGCGAACCAAAGGTGTGATGCCGCAACTCATTCCGCTCTATCGTTGGGAGATTTCACAGCCAGGTAACGTGCTGCGCGTATTCGAACGTGGCGGCCGCAAGAAAGGCGAGATTGGCAATCCTAAACCGGACGAAGATCCCGGCAAGCCCGATGATCAGCTGAGCGAGCGCGGATTTGGTACCGAGCTCCGCACCGATCCCGTCTTCCTGGGTTTGCAGAAAACCCGCTTGCTCGATCCCGTCATGTCATTGCCCGGCACCAACGATCACCCTGGCGACTACCGTTCGAGCGGATGTTCCTCGTGCCACGTCATTTACGCCAATGACCGCGACCCATTGCATTCCGCGGGCTACGCGCAATTCGGGAACACCGGTTTCAGCGCTTCTTCCGATCCTACGATTGCCAAGAACGAATCTGGCCATCCCATCAAACACGTGTTCACCCGTTCCATTCCCTCCAGCCAATGCATGATTTGCCATGTCCACCCCGGCACGAACATGGTGACCACCTATTTCGGGCTTACCTGGTGGGACAACGAGATTGACGGCGACAAGATGTACCCGAAGGAACAGCGCCATCTGAGCGAGGAGGATCGCTATCAGGCTTTCCAGCGCAATCCGGAAGCGGGTGCTGCTCGTGGACTATGGATTGACGACAAATTCCTGCGAGACCTGGGTACCAGAGAATTCAACTCACAACTGAAGACTACGCAATTCGCCGATTTTCACGGCCATGGCTGGGTTTTCCGCGCCGTCTATAATCACGATCGCAAAGGGAATTGGTTGGACAAGGATGGCAAACAAATCTCCTTCGATGATCCGGATCGCTTCGGCAAGGCCGTGCACCTTGCGGACATCCATCTGGAGAAAGGAATGCAATGCGCGGACTGCCACTTTGCCCAGGATAACCACGGCAATGGCAAGATTTACGGCGAGCCGCGTGCCGCGGTCGAAATTGACTGCGTTGATTGCCACGGCACGATTCGCAACAAAGCAACGCTGATCACCTCCGGTCCGGCCGCTCCCGACCCTCCGCGTCCCGGCGAACCTCGTGGCCGCCACCTGGATGCGCTGCGCACCCCGTGGGGCTACCGCAGATTCGAATGGCGCGGCGACGCCTTGATCCAGCGCTCCATGACCGACGAGCACAAGGAATGGCAAGTCGTGCAGACCGCCGATACCATTACCCCGGGCAATGTCCATTTCAGCGTTAAATCCTTGCGCGCCAAGTTGATGACCAAGGACGGCATCGTGGCCTCCGAGATGCCTCAGGACGATACGCACCTCGCGCACGGCAATTCTTCCATGACCTGTTATTCGTGCCACACCTCCTGGACCCCTACCTGTTTCGGCTGCCATTTGCAGATGACCGCCAACGCTCGCAAGCCGATGCTTCACAATGAAGGGCTGCTTACCCGCAACTACACCAGTTACAACTTCCAGGTTCTTCGCGACGATATCTATATGCTTGGTGTGGATGGCACCGTGACCGGCCATCGCATCGCTCCGGTGCGTTCTTCTTGCGCCGTTCTGGTCAGCTCGCAAAACGCCAATCGCGAGTGGCTCTATTACACCCAGCAAACCATCTCCGCGTCCGGTTTTTCGGGCGAGGCATATAGCACCTATGTCCCGCACACCGTGCGCGCCCGGGAAACCAAACAGTGCACGGACTGCCATGTATCGGCGAACAACGACAACAACGCCTGGATGGCTCAGCTTCTTCTGCAGGGTACGAATTTCATGAATTTCATGGGCCGGTACGTTTATGTGGCTACCGGCAGGAAGGGATTCGAAGCGGTAGCGGTAGCCGAGCACGACGAACCGGAAGCGGTCTTCGGCAGCGATCTGCAGCGCGTCGCCTATCCCGACAACTACAAGAAGTTCGTCGCCCACGAGCGCGAACTTCCGACCGCCGCGGAGCATCCCGGAAACATTCTGGACATCCAGGCGCGTGGAGAATACGCCTACACCGCAAATGGCAAAGGCGGGATGCGTGTCTATGATATCGCGAACATTGATAACAAAGGCTTTTCTGAGAAGATGACCACGGCTCCGGTCTCGCCCATCGGCCAGCGTTTCTATGTGCCCACCAAGGATGCCCTTGCCATTGCCTCGCCGACCACCCTGGGCGTCGATCCCTTGCGCCAGCAGCTGCCCGAGAACGAGGAGCAGCCTATCCATCTGATTTACGGCTTCTTGTTTGTGGCGGACAAAGAAGAAGGCCTGGTGATCATCGGCGATCCCAATCTGAAAGCCAAAAGCCCCGGCGTCGGAACCCTTCTGGATGGCAATCCCGCCAACAATTTCCTGAAACGTGCCATGGCTTTCAATCCCGGTGGAGCTCTCACCGGGGCTCGCCGCATTGCGATCGTCGGAACCTATGCCTACATCCTTACCGACAAGGATCTGGTCGTCGTGGACCTCGATAATCCCCTCGTCCCCAAGATTACCGCCACCATTAGTTCTCCGGCCCTTAACCAGCCTCGCGGCATGTCCGTGCAGTTCCGCTACGCCTTCATCGTGGACAAGGAGGGTCTCAAGGTCCTCGATGTCACCGACCTCGCGCAGCCCAAGCCGATTGCCGGCGCCACCTTGCCGTTCGAGGATGCCCGTAATGTCTACGTTGCACGCACCTATGCCTACGTCTCCGCCGGGGCGCAAGGCCTGGCGATTGTGGATGTCGAGCAGCCGGACAAACCCAGGTTGGACCAGACCTTTACCGCGGAAGGCCACTTGAACGATGTTAATGACGTCAAGATCGGCATGGTTGCAGGTAGCGCCTTCGCCTTCGTCGCCGATGGTCGCAATGGATTGCGGGTACTGCAGATCGTGTCGCCCTGGGATGATCCGGCGCACTTCTCCGGCTTCAGCCCTCGGCCTACTCCCAAGCTGATCGCCACTGCCCATACGCACGGGCCAGCGCTGGCAATCTCTAAGGGGATTGACCGTGACCGCGCCGTCGATGAATCTGGCAACCAGTTGGCGGTCTTCGGACGTCGCGGCGCCCGGCCCTTGAATCGCGCGGAATCCCAGCGCCTCTACATGCACGCAACCCCGTCAGGACTTCAGCCTTACGCGGTCACCGATGACGCGGTAGAACACCCCCAGGGCTCTACGGAGACCCATTCCACGGTTCTCAGCTGGGTTGACCGTGCTCGCGCTTGGATGAGAGTTCGCCGCTAGCCTTTTTACCCTCTGCGCCGTTTTCTATTCTCTTTCGCCCCTATCTGTCCGCCCTGCAAGTCTTCGAACCACTGCTACGGAAATGTAAACCTTCTATTAACATACAGTTACAATCAAAAATCCCTTAGGAAAAACTAACAAGACTTCACGAATTTCTGCATGAAAACAATTAAAATTATGCGTAACCCTCGATCTTGGGATTGGCGATAAGCTGGTTACGGCAACAAAGCAGAAGGAGTACTAGAACATGACCAGGCAGTTTTTACTCGCTAGCGACTTTGACCAGACCCTTAGCTTCAACGACTCCGGGGTGGTTCTGAGCGAGCTCATCGGCTTTGACGGATTTCACGACAAGGTGGCCGGCCTCTCGGAAATGAACCTTGTTCAACAGGGCGCGGAGCTCAGCTACCTCATCTTGCACGACCCGGATTTTCGCCGCGTTCGGCGTGAGCACCTCATTGAGACCGGAAAGCGAATTCGTTTGAAGCACGACGTGGCGCTTTTCGCGCGAGCTTTGGAGAACCTCGCAGACGGCTACAAGTTCTCCTTTTACGTCATCTCGGCGGCACCACGCGAAATCATCCAGTCCGCGCTGGAAGGGATCGTGCCGGAAGATCACGTTTTCGGCACGCGCTTCCGTTACAACGATAAGACCGGCGAAGTCGACTCCATCGTGCGGTCATCGGCCGGATGGGGCAAAATCATCGTTCTCGAAGAGCTGCGCGCCCAACTCGGCATCAGCCACGATCAAATCGTTTACATGGGTGACGGCAGTTCCGACCTGCCGGTGATGATGCACGTGAACCAGCACGACGGCCTTACCATCGCGGTTTCCGAAGCCAAGTTCATCACTCGCGTAGCACAGCGTACGGTCCTGAGCGACAACGCCATGAGCGTGCTGGTTCCGGTTCTGGAAAAGGTATTGCGATGGGACTCCGCGCGTATCCGGCGGCTCTTCGCGTCGTATGGTCTCACCCTTCTGGAATGGGAAAAGCGCCGTACCGATATGCTGACCATCCAGGACTCGGCAATCCCGCTGGTGGTTCCGGCCGGTCAGTAATAGTCGCGATCAAACCAACCTGCTTACAAGGGGCGCCCACTCCGGCGCCCTTTTTTTCCGTCCACCCGTTACTTCGCGTTCTGAGTTGATCCCGCTTCTCGTTCCGGGCACAAAGTGGGTGTACAATCCGCGCGCAACACGCCCTTTTGGCAGGAGTGACTATGCCCTTCTTTCGCTTTTCCCCTTTTCGCTTCAGACTTGGTTCGCTGGCGATCGCTTTGTTGTCGCTTCCGTTGGCTTCCGCCCAAGGCTTGGCTTATCAGAAAGCCGATCTCACCCAACCGCAGGACTACACCCTCAAGCGTGTGTCCAGCTACGATCGCTCCGGTGGTAACGCCGACTATCGCAAAATCGAACCGGGTGCCACGCTCACGATTCTCGACGTCGACGGACCGGGCACCATTACGCACCTCTGGGCTACGCTCTCCAGCCAGGAACCCTATCATTTGAAAAAACTGGTCCTCCGCATGTACTGGGACAATGAATCCTCGCCCAGTGTGGAAACTCCTCTCGGCGATTTCTTCGGCCTCGGACTCGGCGAATACCACGTTTGGGAGTCGCAGGTGCTCTCCGTGGCTAACGAGCGGGCCCTCAACTGCTTTTTCACCATGCCTTTCCAGAAGCACGCGCGCATCACCGTCACCAATGAGGGCAAGCAGCGCACCGACGCCTTCTATTTCAATATCGACTATCGCGCCCTTTCCAAAGCGCTACCTCCGGACACCTTGTACTTTCACGCGCAGTTCCGGCAAGCCCAGCCCAATCACGGCTGGACCGCCGACTGGAAAGATAACGGCGATCCGCGTGTTGATGACGCCAAGAACCTGGATGGCAAAGACAATTACGTCTGGTTGGAAGCCACCGGAAAGGGAAATTTCGTCGGCATTACAATGTCCATCCTGCAAAATCAGGATTTCTGGTGGGGTGAAGGCGACGACATGTTCTTCATGGATGGAGAGACGACTCCCTCCATTATCGGGACCGGCAGCGAAGACTATTTCCTGGGCGCTTACGGGTTCGGCTCTCATGGTTTCTCTTACCGAATGTTCGGCGCGCCGGTGAAGGGCGAAGAGGTCGCCGGCAGCCGCTCATCAGTCTATCGCTTTCATCTGGACTCGCCGATTCCATTTGCCAAATCGATCCGCGCGACCATCGAGCACGGCCACGCGAATCACCGTTCTGACAATTTCTACTCGGTCGCTTATTGGTATCAGTCCGAGCCCCACGCCGCTTTCCCAGCTTTGCCGTCCGCCGAACAGCGCCTCCCTCGTCTGCAGCCTGTCGGTGGCCCCGGTAACTCCGGCATTGTGCATTAGCCGTTCCTGCCGCCCGTGTAGCGGCTGTATCGCCTGAATCTTGTCTGCTATGCTCTTGCCTTCGGAGGAATCATGTCCGGGAAATCCATCCTGATGTTGATCGGCGATTACGTGGAGGACTACGAAGTGATGGTCCCCTTCCAGGCGCTATTAATGGTCGGCCACACCGTCCATGCCGTGTGTCCTGGCAAGAACGCCGGCCAGACCGTGCGTACCGCTATTCATGATTTTGAGGGTGACCAGAGCTACTCGGAAAAAGTCGGCCACAATTTCGCTTTGAACGCCACTTTCGACGACATCAAACTCGAAGATTACGACGCGTGCATCATTCCCGGCGGCCGTGCCGTCGAATATATTCGCCTGAATCCTCGCGTGCTGGAAATTGTGCGCCACTTCGACAAGGCGAAGAAGCCCATCGCCGCCATCTGCCACGCCGCTCAACTTTTGGCGGCCGCGGGAGTCCTCAAGGGGAAAAAGTGCAGTGCCTATCCAGCCACCGGGCCGGACGTTACGCTGGCCGGTGGCACCTGCGTCGATCTTCCGATGGACAAAGCGTTGACCGACGGAATGCTCGTGACCGGACCAGCCTGGCCGGCTCTACACGCCTGGCTCGCCCAATTTCTAGCCGTCTTGGGCACGCAAATCGAGGCTTAGAATCCTGCTCATTGTTGCTGCTGTTGTTGCTGCTCGAACTCGAACCGCGCTTCCGCGCTGAACGGTTTGGATCGCACCACTGTAGTCGGCGGCAGCTCCTCTGGTTCCGGCGCGTCGATCGGCAGCACGGATACCATCACGGAAAGTTCGCTTTGCGCTTCGCCCTTGTGCACGCCTCGGGTCGGCGGCACGTCCGCATAATCTCTGCCCACGGCCACTCGTACGTGCCTTTCGCATCCGATCCGATTGTTGGTCGGATCGAACGCTACCCAGCCTTGCTCGCCGAGGTAAGCCTCCAACCACGCGTGTGTGGCGCCGGTTGGCGAACGGTCCAGGGACTTATCTTCGTGAAAAAGGTAGCCACTTACGTAGCGGCTGGGAATCTTCAACTGTCGCACCAGCGCTATCATGATGTGCGCAAAGTCCTGGCAAACGCCTCGCCGGGCTTCCAGGGCCTCGTCAATCGGCGAATCCACGTTCGTGGTATTGGGCGCATAGGCGAACAGTTCGTACAGCCTGCCGTTCAACTCTTTCAGTAAGTCCAGCGCCCGGCCGCGCCTTCGCAGATCCAGTTCCGTTGCCAGTTTCTCCAGCAACTCCGTTGGTTTGGCGAAATAGCTCGGGAGCAGCATCTCCCAATAGTCGCCCTGAGCCACGCGCTCATCCAACTCTTTCCACTCGCTGGTCTCCTCGGAGAGCAAAATCGGCGACGGCAGCACGTCTACGGTTGCCTGGGCAACGATCTCGATGCATTCGTGTCTCGCGGGTATGTCGAAATGATGTACCGCATTCCCGAAAAAATCCCGATAGACCTGAAGGGTCGCCCGCGGCTGAACATCCAGGGTAAAACTGAGGCACCGTTGCCGAAAATCCGTGCGCGGTTGCATGCGCACTTCCATCACGCTTTCCCGCACCGCGGGCTCGTATCGAAAGGTCGTCTGGTGCCGCACCGAGTAGGCCATCAGCGTTTCGCTTGGATCTTCTGGTTCACGACGCGAGTTCCGATTCCATCGCGTAATCGAAATGGCTTTGGTGTATCGCGGCGTGAATCTGCGTACATTCGCTGCGCACGCTTTCCAGATATCCACCCACGCCTTCCGCCAGCACTTCTTCGATTTGGCTGAAGCTCAGCTGAGCACGCAGCCTTCCGGCGACCCGCGTCGCCAGTTTTGCGCGACGCTCCGTCAAGTCACCGATGATGTGCAGCGCGGAATTGATCCGGTCCACGGAAAAACGCACGGAATGTGGAAATTCGGGATTCAGCAGCAGAAACTCCGCTACCCGCAGCGGCCGGATCTCCGCGGTCCGCGCCTTGCAATACGCTTCGAACGCTACGCAACCCCGCAGCAATCCGAGCCATTCCAGGTATTCGACGCTTTCCACCGCTTGGTCGACGGGATGCACCAGCCTCTTGAAGTGCGTTCCCATGAGTGATGCCAGGGTATCGGTTCTCTCCAGGTAGCGCCCCAGTTGAATATATTGCCAGCCCTCTCCATGACTCATGGTGCCGTCGGCAATCCCCTGAAAAAGATGCGCTGCCTCTTGCACGGTGCGGAAGAATCCGTGCGACTTCAGCATCCATGCCTCTTCCGGCCTCGCTTCAATGACCTCCAGATACAGCCGGTTAAGCTGCTCCCACATTTCCGAGCTGCATTGCTCCCGCACTTGCCGCAGATTCTCCCTTGCCGAGGAAACACAGGACACAATGGAAGAAGCGTTCGCCCGGCTGAATACCAGCGTATTTACGAGTTGCGTCGGGTCCAGCGCACCGGACACTGCGGGAGAACACAGCGCCTCCAGCAGGAACCTCCAGCGACCCGCCCCCGCTTCCGGCGATCGGTCCAGCCAAAGCTGAAGTTCCACGTCCACCATCCGCGCGGTATGTTCCGCGCGTTCCAGATACCGGCTCATCCAGTACAAGCTGTCCGCCACGCGGGAAAGCATTCCCGTATCCCGCGCGGACGCCCGTGTGAAGTAACTTCGCGGTGGCCGCGGACTATGCAAGACTCCGCCTCTCGAATGTTTTCCGTAAACTGCCCTCCGCGGAGGTAACGCGGTCGTCTCCACTCCCCGTTCGCATTACCCAGGTGTCCTTGCTGCCGCCACCCTGCGAGGAATTCACGACCAGCGAGCCCTTTCGCAGCGCCACCCGCGTCAGCCCTCCCGGCACCAGGGTCACCTTGTCTCCCATAAGAATGTAGGGCCGCAGGTCGACGTGTCGGAATTCCACCTTTCCGTCAATCAGGCACGGAGCTGAGGACAACGCCAGCGTAGGTTGCGCGATATAGTTCCGCGGGTCGGCCATAATCCTGGCCCGAAATTCCTCTCTCTGTCGCTTCGTGCTGTGCGGGCCGATCAGCATTCCGTAGCCGCCGGATTCTCCCACCGCCTTGACGACCATGTGTTCCAGTTGGTCCAGCACATGCTGTCGATGCGTCGCATCCGTCATCAGGAAGGTAGGGATGTTCAGCAAAATCGGATCTTCGTTCAAGTAGAACCGAATGATTTCAGGCACATAGGCATACACGGCCTTATCGTCGGCGACCCCCGTGCCGATGGCGTTCCCAAGACTGACATTCCCGGCACGGTAGGCATTGAATAGTCCGGGTACGCCCAGAGTCGAAGTTGACCGGAAACACAATGGATCTAGGAAGTCGTCGTCTACCCGGCGGTAGATCACGTCCACCCGTTGCGGACCCGCCGTGGTGCGCATGTACACCACGTTGTCGTGCACCAGCAAATCCCGGCCTTCCACCAGCTCAACGCCCATTTGCTGGGCTAGAAAGGTGTGCTCGAAATAAGCCGAGTTCGAAACTCCCGGTGTCAGCAGAACCGTCGTCGGGTCCTGTGGGTAGGGACAATTTTCCGGTGCCAGGCTGCGCAATGTGGCCAGCAGTGCTTGCGGATAATGATCGATGGGCCAAACGCCATAATCGCGGAACATCGTCGGAAAGACGCACTTAAGAACCTTGCGGTTGGCCAGCATGTAAGAAACCCCGCTGGGCACGCGTAGATTGTCTTCCAGCACCGCGAAGCTTCCGTCCGGCAACCGGACCAGGTCTGTTCCGCAGATGCTCACGTAAATGTCGCGGGGAATATTCAAGCCCCGCATTTCGCGGCGAAAATGCTTGCAACTGTAGACCAGCTCGCGTGGAACGATTCTTTCCGCGAGAATTCGTCCTTCGTGATAAATGTCCCTCAGGAAGAGGTTCAGGGCCGTGAGCCGTTGCGTCAGACCCCTTTCGATCTGCTGCCATTCCCCCGCGGGAACGATTCGGGGCAGCAGGTCATTCGGGAAAATACGCTCCGTGCCTTCCTTGCTTCCATAAACCGTAAATGTAATGCCTTCATGAAGGAACGCCAGGTCCGCGGCTTGCTGGTTCTTTTGCAGTTCTTCCGGGGGAAGGTCCACCAGCGTCTTATGCAGCGCTTGGTAATGGGTACGGGGCGAACCCGGGGCGGCAAACATCTCGTCATAGGGGGCGGCCCCCGGACGAGCCAGCGGCGAGACGAGCTTCCGAGATTGCAGTGAGAGGGCCGTGGCGGTCATCAAACTCCCTACCCGGCAAGATGCCAGCTTGGTCTCTGTCGCTGCCGGGACACCACTCTAGGAGCGCCCACCAACCAAGTCCAATCCAAATCTTGGATAGAACGGATGACATTTCTGGTTTTCCACAGCCCTTAGGAAGACTTTCGTTTTGTCCTTGCCCGAAAAAGCAAGAGCTGGCGGCCTGGTGCCGCCAGCTCTGTTGCCCTTCGGATGCAGGTTCCTAGACTTTGGCGGTCTTCGCTTTTGGCGCTTCCGGCAAAGGCCCGTCATCGGACCGTACCAGAGGCACATCCACAAGATGCTCCGCCAGGAACCAGACCTGCAGCTCATTGGTTCGAATTACATCGCTGACCAGCAGGTCGTTCGTGCCATCGTCACCGGCATCATCGGCTTTCGCGGCCATTTCCCGGACCTCTTCCAGAATGAGTTGGTGCGCTTCCAGAAGGCGCGAAATCTGCACAGGTACTTCTTCACGGCCGCGCGGCGGGCGCGGAATGGTGGTCGTTTCGGCGACGTCGGCAGCCATTGCGATGCTGATCCCCCCGAGGAGCTGGATGCGCTCCGCGATAGTATCCACCAGCTCGCTCTGTTCTTCATGGTGTTTGTCGAAGAGCAGGTGCAGCTGGTAAAAAGTGTGACCGGCGACCTGCCAGTGGTGCTTCTTGTACATGTCCCGCAGCGTCATGGTGTCCGCCAATACCTTGTTCAGGATTTCCACGCTGGCGCTGCACACTTTTTCGTCCAGTCCGATCGACAGCTTTGTAATTTTCCCGTACGCTTGTATTTCCTTGCCCTTCTGATCCACGATGGGTTTCGAACGGTCCGCTCCCGCTTCTCGCGAATGATTTCTCTCATTATTTTTCGCAGCCATGGACATTCCCCTCCTCGACGAAAGTCTTTTTGAAATTGATTGGGTGCTCGCTCGGACGGATAGTCTGGGCAGGCTGTAGGTTAGACTCCAGGCGCGCTCAAAAGGATACAGCCGGCTTGGCGGGCTCGCCTGCGACTGTGGACATCGACGGAAAAAAGTTCAACCGCCCTTGGCCTTTACTTTCAGCTGCTTGGCCAGCTTTTCGATTTCCTCGGTCTTCTTATACACCCGCACGGAAAGAATCGCGCTGGTCGACATGCCGCGCACCTCGTCGTTCAATTCCTGTGCCAGTTGTTGCAGTCGCTCCACGCCTTCCCGGAACTCCCGCTCATTCTTCAAGGCCAGAGCCTTCTTGGCCGATCGGACCTCAACTTGCGCATCCTGCCCCTCTGGATCCTTGTTGTCTCCTCCCGGAGGCTCAGGAAACGGATTGCGGCGCTGCTGTCCGCGGAACAGCAACGGAGAAACCGCGATCGAAGTACCACCGGCCGCTATATCGGTCAGGAACTCGCGCCTGGTCTTGTACATAAGAACCTCCGGAGGGTCATAGCGGAGGGTCGGATAGTTCAGCCCCTAAGCTGCCCGCCGTCCGCAACTTGCGCTGATTCTAACACCAGGCGGGGCACCTGAAATCCCCTCGCACACCCGTTGGCTCAATCGTTACCGCCGTCGCACCTGCGTCCACTTCTCCACCTGTTCGCGCAACGTGTTCAGGCTGTTGGTCATTCGATCAGCCTCCACATTCACCAAGGCATGCACTTCCGCGGGATCCGTGGTGTTCATCAGCATCTTACGGTGATCCTCTCGGAGATCCGGCCACTTTCGCGCTGTACCCCTGCCGCCGCGAAGTGCCGATGCCAATTCTGTAAACGTCCGGTCGATATCGGCGGCGAACGCCCGAAACTCCGGCCGCACTTTTATCTCCGCAGCCACCGGAACTCCCGCTTCTACCGACATGAGCGCGTAAACGAAGCGATGGGAACTCGCCAGCATTCCCGTCAACAACGTTCCTTCCGCGGCGGTGCTGCCTGGTTCGGACCTCAATCGCTCCACCGATGCCTCAGCATTGGTTCGCGCACGGCGAGCGGCCAAACGCAGCTCGTCCATCTTTGCGGGAACCGGTTTTACGGTGTCTGTCCCGCGGTCCCGAGTCAGCTCCGAGGCCACCGCCTTGGCATACGTCTGGTAGCTTTCCACCAGCCGGGCGAGCGTCTCCCCCACCTGGGTGCGTTCCCAGGTAGGCCAGACCGCATAGGCGGCCAAAGCCAGAAGCCCTCCTACCGCGGTGTTGATTCCGCGGGCCAGGATTACGTCTTTCGGAGCCACGCCCGTAAACGAAATCATGAGCACAATCAGCGCGCTGACCGCGATGCCGAAAATTCCGTAATTGGCCGGCCCGACCCATCGCAACAGGAATACAAATCCAGCAATCAGCGCTACTTCGAGACCTATTCCGGAATGCAGGAAGTGAAACATTGCCGTCGCCAGCAGCAAACCCAGAATCGTTCCGGAAATCCTTAGCAGTCCTCGCGTAAAGGTCACCGCGAACTCTGGTTTCAGCACCAGCACCACCGTCATGGGCAGCCAGTAAGCCCGAGGCGTCTCCGCAATGCGCGCCAGTACCTCGCCGATTGCTACCATGACCGACAAGCGGATCGCGTGCCGGCATACCGCCGATTGCAGGCTGAAATTGGCGCGAATCTTCGCCAGGTTCCCTCCAAAACGCATTCGCCAATGCCGAATTCTCTCTCGTTCCTGCAAGGCCACCATGCCGGACGGGCTGATATCTCCGGTTAGTTGTGCGGCTGCTCGCAGTTGCCCGCCCAGCGAATCCATTTGAAATCGTGCATCACGCACCACCGCGGACAGAAAGCTTGCGCTTTCACTGGCTTCTGACCCTCGCAAAGCCTCCGTCGCCGCCCGTATTTCATCCAGCCACTTACCCTGTGGTTCGATAGGGTCGCCGCGCTCCAGCGAGACTGCGACCGCCTTCATCAGCATTGCCGCCGATTCCAGGAATGCTTCCACCATCTCCGCCGGCGCGAAGCCGAACTTCTGCCGGCGCATTCTCCGCAACAGTCGTCCTAACGTGAACAATCGCAGCCGCATACGCTCGGCTTGGCTCAGCAAGGATCGGTAACGTTCCGTCTCTATGCCGTGATCCGCAAGCCGTGAAGCGAGTACCTCGTGCGCTCGGGTGCTCGCCTCCGAGGGCGGCGGAGCCTTCATCAAGCCTTCCGGTGACGCCGCCGCAGCTCCGAGGATGGCGTACAGGTTTGCCAACGACAGTCTCTCCGGCCGGTACGCGCGCACCGGCCACAGCGCCAGCGACAGCAGCGTCTGCAGAAGTCCTCCTGCGAATGCCAGGCCACCAGCTTCCAGGGCGCGCTCCGCCGTGAGCGACTGCGCCGAATAGACGATCAGCACCACGATGCTGATGACCCCCAGGCTTTCCGCCGCGGGTCCCAGTGCGATTGCCATTCCCGATCCAAACGCCCAAATTGCGGTCAGGGCAATCGCGAGTCCCGTGTGATGGCTTGCTAGTCCCCCGGCCATGACCGCCACGGCGCACAGAGCGCTGGCCGCCAACATCCTCCGCGCGCGCTGTCCATAGGGGTCGTGATTATCCGAGTACGCTACATTGAGCGCTCCGCTGGCCACTGCTAGCCCGCCAAGCGGCATTCCCAGCGCGATGCCCGCCGCCAAAGGCAGAGCCACGCCCACGGCATTTCTCGCCGCGATCCACGGTTCCATCTTTGCGTGATCTACGTGCAGGACGCCTGTCCAGAAGGCCCTCCACTTACTGGGAGGCGGGGGAATCTGCTGGGCCTCGGCTGGGGGGAGCAGCGGCATCGTCCTTCAGCATAGTCGAGTCTCCAATCATCCGTCATGCGGTCTCTTGACCGCACACTCCGTACCCGAACCCTCCACCTACGCATCTCAATTGGGTAAAATCCGTCCTGGAGAATCACATGCTCAAACGCAATCTTGGCAAGAGCGGGCTCTCGGTATCGGCTCTGGGTCTCGGTTGTATGGGGATGTCTTACGCCTATGGTCCCACCGACGAAACGGAATCGATGCGAGTACTTCACCGCTTCGTCGAGCTTGGTGGCAATTTCCTGGACACCGCGGAACTTTATGGGCCCTACGTCAATGAAGAATTGGTCGGGCGATTTCTGCGCAAGTCCTCACGCGACGCGCTGGTCGTCGCCACGAAATTCGGTTTTCGCCTCACTGACGGCAAAATTACTGGAGTGGATGGCTCGCCCGACAACGTTCGGCGGGTTTGCGACGCGAGCCTCCAGCGCCTCGGTATCGACAGCATTGACCTTTTCTATCAGCACCGCGTCGATCTCAAATTTCCGATTGAAGAAACCGTCGGCGCCATGGCTGGTCTGATTTCCGCCGGCAAGGTGCGCGCGCTCGGTCTGTCCGAAGCCAGCCCCGAAACGCTGCGTCGCGCCCACGCGGTTCATCCCATCGCCGCGTTGCAGAGCGAATATTCGCTGTGGTCGCGCGAGGTCGAATCCAATGGTGTCCTCGCCACTTGCCGGGAGTTGGGCATCACCTTCGTCCCTTACAGCCCGCTCGGCCGCGGCTTCCTGACCGGCGCCATCCAGAAATTGGATGACCTCGACGCCAGCGATTGGCGGCGCACCAATCCGCGCTTCGGCGACCTGGCGTTGCAGGCCAATCTACATCTGGTAGCCGCCGTCAAGGACCTCGCTGGAAGGAAAGGCTGCTCTCCCGCGCAGCTCGCCCTAGCCTGGGTGCTCACTCAAGGCAATGATCTCGTTCCCATCCCGGGCACCAAGCACGTCCGCTATCTGGAAGACAATATGGGCGCTCTCGATATCAATTTGACGGCCAGCGATCGTCAGGAAATCGAGGAGCGCTTGCGGCAGATTCAGGTCGTAGGGGAACGTTACAGTCCGGCGCACATGGCGCTCGTGAATCGATAAGCAGTTACAGGCTTACACACAACAAGTAGGACAGGCGCGCTTTTCAAACCGTGGATTCGAATCGTGCCGAAATAGCCTGCGACGCCTTACTGTCCACCCGTTCGCAGAGCCGGCAGCGTGAATTTCGGCGTCACTTCTTTTCGCTGCGCCCAATCGTGATACGAGTGACACTCATAGCAGCGCGATTCCGCATGATCGGGTCCCGGCGCGTGGCAGGTTTGGCAGGTGGCGATTCCCGGCAGGAGAATATCGCTCGTCTCCGTGCTGGACAGCGCTTTTTTGTGACAGCTCACGCACGTAAAGCCAACGTGCGCTCCATGGTCGAACTTGGCGTGTGGCATCCATTTGGCCGTTACGTTCGACGCCGCGATTTGCGGCAACACACCCGGTTTTCGCTCCGGTTCTTGCACCTGCGGCAGGGAACTGCCGCTCGCGTTGGTCAGCTTGTGGCACTGGTTGCAGGTCTTTCGCCACAGTAACTCTTCCGCCGTTGCCGTGCTCTCCGCGATAAATTGGGTCGGCGTCAACACTCGTACGTCCGGGGGGATCGGCTTGCCGGTCAGATCTCGCTTCGGATCTCGCACCACTCGCACTGCGCCCGGATGCGCAGCGATATATTCCGTGTACCGTTTGACCAGGAATGCATGCACCACTTCGGGCTTGTCGTGCGGCACGCCATCGTCAAACCTCTTGTCGAACGTGAGCAAATGGCACGAGCCGCAAGCGGTTCCGAATTTTACCGGCGCCATCAGCTCTCGGCCGCTCCCGGGGCCATGCGGGCTCAAAGCTTCCGCCTTAATTTGGCGTAATTCTCCTGCCTCACTATAGGTGACCTTTGCGCCCACGTATTTTGCGTCGGCGTACGGCCACGCCGTGGTTGACGCGCTCGGCCGGTGGCAATCGCCGCACGCCAGTTGCACCATTGGCCCGTTGGGACCTCGCCGGATCGCTTTCATGTGCAGGTAATGATTCAGCTTGATGGTCTGCGGATCGCTCTGCCCCTTCGTTGCGACATCGAACTCCGGGTGCCCGTTCTGGAAGCTCTCGATGTGGTTTGCGAAATGCGATTTTTGCGAATCCACCTCATCCAGATTCGCGTGGCATTCCGAACACGTTTGATTGCTGGTAGCTTTGATGTTCACGCGGCCGCGATGCTCGGTGTGGCACGTGGCGCATTCCATTTGTTTGGCCTTCACGGGGTGATGGGCCGGTCCGTCGTGGCAGGCCAGGCATGCCTGGTCCGCCGCTTTTTCCGAAAACGCTCCTGCCTGCTGCAAATGGCACGTGGCGCATTCTTTTTCCAGCACCGCGTGCGCCGCGCTCATCCGCCCGCTGGAGTACACCCGGGAATCCCTCGCGAAGCTGCGCCACACGATCCAGCCGAGTGCCAGCACCGGAAGCACCACGCACAGCCAGAATTTCGCGCGCTTGTACGACGATGGCCTCTTGAAATAGTTGAGGTCGATCCGCTGTGCCAGCTTCTTGGTTGTTCGTGTGCGTGCCACTTAATTTTCGCGTCCTGTGAATTCCGATTGCTTCGATACCTTCCGGCCCGAATGCCTTACGACGAATATCGCAGCGCCATCACCGCATGTACCGCGCCAAGCAAAATCAATGCGAGTGACAGCGGTATATGCACCAGCAGCCATCCATGCAGCCAGCGATGCATCTTTTCCTGCCGTGACAGTTGCCGCGCTTCCTCGCAAATATCCTGCAAATCATCCAGCGTGGCGTGCGCCCCCGCGGGTGTCAGCGTTCGCAGCCCGGCGAAAGCGCTGCGGGTTTTTTCCTGGCTAGAAAACCGCGATCCCCGCATTTCCGGATCCCTTAGGAACGGCCGCATTTCTTCCAGGTAAAATCGTCGAAGTGGCGCGCTCTCGTCCTCGGACAGCAGTACGATTTCTGTCGCCGCCGCCACCGCCGCCCCTCCCGATGCCACAGTGATTGTGGACATCGGACGCATGGCCGTGAATCCCCCCGCCCTCTGGCCTTCTCTCTTGCCATCCCTTTTCCAGTTCCATGGGTCCGCAAACCGCCTCGATATCCCGGTCCGCTTCTTCCCGCAACAATTGCCGGACGTTGCCGATTTCCGCGTAGATCGTTTCCAGCGGCACGTCCGTGCTCATGATGCGTGGCACGTAATGTTGCAGCACCGCCCCAAACACGCCGCTGCCCACGGTGATAATCAACAGCCACATCAGCACCCGTGTCAGCGTTCCGCCAAAATGGAATCCGCCGTGGAACAGAATCAACGGCAGGCTAAGCAAGCCGAGCCACAGGTGTCCGCGCATCCATGCTTGTGCCCGGCCCAGCCTCCAGATAGGAACTCGCTTGCGCGCGCCCAGCAGCCCCGCAAAAATCATGAAGCCAAATCCGATGCTCCCGAACAGCAGTCCGATCGTGCTCCCGCCCTTCGGGCCCGACGGTGCGCTTGACGCGTAAATCGCGTAGATCACCGTGGAGATCGCCAGAATCACTAGCGATGCCATCGCCCATCCGCGCTGTGTTTTGTCGATGTGCATTTTCTTAGCGCGCCCTGTTCATTTGCTGCCTTGTCCCAGCATCTCGGCAAAGAATTTTCGTGGATCAACCCGATGCGCCGCATCATGCGGACATGCATAGACGCAGCTGGGCTCCTCCAAGTGGGTGCACAGGTCGCACGACGTCGCCTTCTGTTTCATCGTCGCTTTCTTGCGCCCGGCATGCTCCGGATCATCCGCCATCACTTCGAAAGGATGCAGGTTGATGTTTCCGTATGGGCAATTCCGTGCGCACAATCCGCACCCGATGCACCAATCCTCGATGATTACTTCCAGCGAATTTCGCCGCCGGATCGACCCGACCGGGCATCCCACCATGCACAGCGGGTCGCGGCATTGCCGGCACGATGTGGCCACCAGGTACTGGTCGAATCGCAAGCCATCCCGGATCAACCGTGTCACGCCATCGTGCGCATCCGCGCACGCGTTCACGCAGGCGTCGCACCGCGTGCAATTTTCCAGATCCAGAATAAGCAGGCTCTGTGCTTCCATCAGCCCTTGAGACAGGAACTGATCGATGGGCACGTTTTGCACCATCTGTAATCTTTGCTGGTTCGACGTTCTCCGCTCTTCCGCGACCTTTTCCAGCCCTTGCCGCACCGTCGGGAAGCGCTCCGTCATCTGCCGGAAGTCATCGCCGGAGATGCGCACCACCTCCACGTGATCCAGCGCGGTGCACGTCGCCGTCCGCACTCCGCCGCCCAACAGCCCTATCTCGCCGAAATAATCTCCTCGGGATAAATACGCCAGTACCAGTTCGCCGCCCGGATATACTTCGGAGATTTTTACGAAGCCGATGCGAACCAGATAAAAGCTGTCCGCGGGATCGCCCTGCCGCGTAATCACCTGGCCCGGTGCAAATCGCTGCAGCTCCACGCTTTCTTTCAGGTGCTCGATGAAATCCGGCGACAAATCCGCGAACATCGGCACACCGCGCAGGTGGTTTTCCAGGGCTCGCCGGCGGTAATTCTGGTCTACCTGCGCCCGGAACGACTTGTTCTTCATCATGATGTCGAGCACGTTGCGCAACATCTCGTACGCCACGACATCGCTCTCCGCGCGCACCGTTGCCGACCGCGGATAAAAATTCATGCACGTCATTTCGCCGAACAGGTCTCCCGGACCCAGTTCCGCCACCGGGTTTTCGTACGACAGGTCCACCGATGCATCGATCGGTATGGTCCGGTCTTTTACCTCGCCCTCGCGTTTGTCCTGCGATCTCGGAGTCAGCGTGCTCGTTAACTTCTTGAAAAACCCTGCGGCTCCGCCTTGTGTCTTCACGTGGGCAATCGGAGAGGACAGCGAAACCACCGCTTTCCCTTCCAGAATGTAAAACGCCGTCGACCCGAAATCGCCTTCCTTGCAAATCAGCTCTCCCCGCCGGAATTGCCGCTTGACGATCGCGCCTCGATTCAACTCCAGGAACGTTCCGGACACTCCCTTGAAAACCGGAAGCCTCAGTAATTCTTCGGCGTTGAGTCCCTGCGCGCCCGGCCCGGTGGCGATCGCCGTGCCCACTACGCTCTTGTTCGTCAATGCGCCCGTTGGGCAGGAGACCATGCATTCGCCGCACGAAATGCACGTCGAATCCCCCATCGGCGAGTTCAGGTCAAACGCGATATCCGCCGCATATCCTTTGCCCATGCGTCCCAGGACAAAATTGCTCTTGATCTCGTCGCAGCCGCGAATGCATCTATCGCACAGGATACAGGCGTCATGGTCCACTGCGATCGCCAGGGAAGACTCGTCTTTGCCCCTCGAAACTGTGCGTTTCGCGAACCGCGGCTGCGCAATTCCATAGGCTTTCGCGTGCGTTTCCAGCTCGCAATCGCCGGAGTGCTGCTGCCTCACGCACGGTGACGGGTGATCCGCCATCAGCAATTCCAGTACGGTCTTCCGCGCGCTCATTACCTTCGGAGACTTGGTATCTACTTTCATTCCCGGGTCAACCGGGCGGACACACGCCGCCGTCAGCACGCGTCCGCCGGCTTCCACCAGGCATAGCCGGCACACGCCTACCGGAGTTTCATTTTGCAAATGGCACAGCGTAGGTATTCCCACGCCGTTCATGCGTGCCGCGTCAAATACGCTGGTGCCCGCGGGTACTCGAACGGGCTGCCCGTCGATCGTTAGATCGACCAGGCCGGGAGGTGTGTTTGTCGAAGACATGGTCGGGTCTTGTCTCGCAATCTTTCCTTCGGCGGTACCGGCCTATTCCCCCGGTTCCGCCAATCTCAAGGTCGAATTCCTACTCGTCGTGCTTCTCCCGCCCGTGCCGCCGGGGAGAAGCAAATTCCGCTTGGACACTTCGCGTGCAAAACATGCGCGTCCACTTCCTCTCGGAAATATTTCAGAACCGACTGGATCGGTGCCGGAACGATTTGCCCCAGCCCGCAGATCGACGCCAGGCTCATCGCGCCCGAAAGCTCGTTGAGCAGCTCCATATCCGCGCGATACTGCGGCTCGTTCAGCCCGCCTTGCGTCCAGCGCACCAGCAGATCAACCATTTTTTGCGATCCCACGCGGCACGGTACGCACTTCCCGCAGGATTCATTGCGATAAAATCGTACGGCATTCAGCGCCATATCCAGCATGCAGGTGGTGTCGTCGCACACCACGATCGCTCCGGAACCCAGCATCGACCCCGCATCCGCAAGCACCTTGAAATCCAGCCGGATATCCACCATCGACGCCGGTAAGTATCCCGAAGAAGGTCCCGACGGCGCGAAAGCCTTTAATTGCCGCCCTCCACGAATCCCTCCCGCATGTTTGAACAACACCTCGCGCATCGGCAATCCCATGGGAATCTCGAAAATCCCCGGATTGTTCACGTGGCCGCTTACGCCCACGAATTTCAATCCTCGTGAACCGTTCTGCCCTTGGGCTTTGAACCACTCCACTCCGTTGGCCAGAATTTGCGGCACGTTCGCGAACGTTTCCACGTTGTTCAGCGCCGTGGGCTTCATGAATACGCCCGCCTGTACTGGGAATGGCGGTTTGTTGCGCGGCTCGGCGCGCTTTCCCTCGATCGCTTCGATCAACGCGCTTTCCTCTCCGCAGATGTATCCGCCCGGACTGACAAAGAGCTCCAGGTCGAAGTCGATGTCGCTGCCCAGAATCCTTTTCCCCAGCAATCCTGCCTTGTAGCAGCGGCGGATTTCTTCGCCCAGAATCTCTTCCTGCGTGTGGTATTCGTGCCGGATATAGAAAATGCCTTTCTTCGCTCCGGTAATGAAACCCGCCAGGATCATCCCTTCGATCACTAAATGCGGCAGGTGCGTCATGATGAAGCGATCCTTGATCGTTCCCGGTTCGCTTTCATCCGCATTGCAGACCACGTATTTCTCCGGCCCCGGCTGTTTCCTCACCAGGTCCCATTTCAAGCTGGTCATGAATCCGGCCCCGCCCATGCCCTTCAGCTCCGCCGCCTTCAGCTGCGCCAGCGCCCCGTCCCAATCCTTGCTGACCGCCAGCTTGCGTGCCACGCCATATTTTTCTTCGCCAGGATAGGGATCGGAAACGCACCGCACTCGCGCATGCTCGAGATGCTCTTCGTGCACCGAGTCCCCACGCAGAATTGCCCGCACCATCTGTTCTGCCTGGTTGCCGTCCACACTGGTAAATATCTGGTCGTTCAGCGATATCGCTGGCGCACGGTCGCATCGCCCCAGGCAAGACACGTCCCGTATCTGCACGTCCTTGATACTGCTGCCCGCGAAGCGGTGTTCCAGGTCCGCTCGCAGGTCCATCGCGCCGTTCAGATGGCAGCTCATGTCCGCGCACACCCGCACGTCCGCCCTCGCCGGCGGTGCCAGGTGAAAATGCGGATAGAAGCTGGCCACGCTATGAATCTGGTAGAGCGGCGTGTGCGTGCGTTGCGACAGAGCTTCTAGCTCATGCTTGGGCAAGAAGCCATGACGCAACTGGATGGCTCGCAGGTCGTCGAAAATCACGGCGTCCCGTCTCGTTTGAGTTGCAACGCGCACCCAACACAGCGCGCAGCAGAAAGTGAGGTACGAAAATCACCTGCATACTACTGGTCGAGGGTCCCGCTGTAAAGAGAAGCTTGTGTCGCCGGGCGACTCCCCCTCTCGCCCAGGCAAATTTCAGCTACCCGTTGACTTCCGCGAGCGGCAAATATATAAGCGATGAGATTCTCCGGGCGCCCCGAATGCCTAAAGCGGTCATCTCAGCCTGTTCACGCGCCGCCGTGTGCGTCTTTCTGGCGCTGTCTCCTGTATTTGTGGCTGCCGATGGTTCCGGCTCGCACTCCTCGCCGCCCTCCAAGCCCGCATCCGACGAGTCCGCCAAGTACATCGGCCCCGGTTCCTGCGCCGCCACCAGTTGCCACGGCAGCGTCAAGCCCATTGCCGGCAGTCGTATTCTCCAAGACGAATATTCCACCTGGATCATCAAGGATAAGCACAGTCGCGCCTATCAGGCCTTGACCGGCGAGGTCGGCGAACGTATGGCGCGAATTCTCAAGCTCGGCGCCAAGGCCGAAGAGGCCCCCAAGTGCCTGGCTTGCCATGCCCTCTATACTCCCGTCGATCAGCGCGGCCGGCCCTTCGAAATGTCCGATGGGGTTTCCTGCGAAAATTGTCACGGACCGGCGCAAGCTTGGCTCGGCCAGCACACCTCTCGCGAATCTCCGGAAAAGCACGCCGAGTCTGTCCGCCTGCATATGGTGGATACGCGTAACGTCATTCTGCGGACGGGCAAGTGCCTCGAGTGCCACCTGGGCACCAAAGACAAATTCGTCGATCACGAAATGATCGCTGGCGGCCATCCCGATCTCTTTTTTGAGCTGGATTCCTTCTCCGCGGTCATGCCGCGTCACTGGAAGGTGCCCCGCCAGTCCGCTCCCGATCAACCTGCCGAGGAAGCCGCTTGGGTCGGCGTTCGAGACTGGAGCACTGGCCAGGCCGTGCAGCTCCGCGCCGCCATGGAGCGCCTCACCTGGCGTGCTAAAGGTGAGCGCTACGACAAGAAAGACGTCTGGCCGGAATACTCCGAGCTTTCTTGTTTCGCCTGCCATCATGCGCTCGGCCCGGCAAAAGACAGTTGGCGCCAGGAACATGGCTACACCGGGCGTCGTCCGGGCGATCCCGCTTGGAACACGTCGCGTTATGCCGTTTTCCGGTTGCTGGCCAAGCAGGTTGACTCTTCTTCCGCTCAGGATCTCGACCGCCAGCTCACCGCCGTTTCCGACGAGATGAGCAAGCTCAATCCCGACCGCAACGCCGTAGTAACCGCCGCCAACGCCGCCGCGCCTCTCGCTCAGCGTTTGGCAGAACGTCTTTCCGCCATGCAATATGATCAGGCCATCGCCCTGCGCATGATGCAGCAGATCACCGACGACGCGGAGTCCATCGCCCTGGCCGGCGAGCGCGCCGCCGAACAGGCGGCTATGGCTCTCGATTCGCTCTACATCGCCTACAGCAAAAATGCCAAAGCCGCTGATTCCGCCGAAGTTCGCGACGCCATCAACGGCCTCTTCCGTCAGCTCGAAAATCCCTCGAATTACAATGCCGATCAGTTCGCCTCCGCGCTCAAGCGCATTCGTCCGATGTTGCAGTAGCTCGCCGCCTCGCCTTCCGCTTTAAGTTTCTCTGCGATTCTTCCATTCGCGTCTCCGCGCAATGCTGTAACCTGAAGCCTCATGAACCGCCTCGAGAACTGGTTCTGCGCCTCCGCCTTCTGGCGGCAAATCACGCAAGATCAGTTGCTCCCCTGGATTCTTTCCGGCGTCGCCCTTGGCGATCATCTTCTTGAACTCGGAGCCGGCCCCGGTGCGGCTACTCCGGAATTGCGTCGCCGCGTGCCCCGCCTCACCAGCCTTGAATACAGCCACTCCTTTTCCGCCGCGCTTCAACGTCAATCCACTTCGTCTTCGTCTGTCGTTCAGGCGGACGCCTCGGCTCTCCCCTTCCGCGACGCCACGTTCACCTCGGCCATCGCCATCTTGGTCTTTCATCATCTTCCCTCCGTCGCTCGCCAGGATCGGGCTCTCCGTGAACTCTCTCGCGTCCTTCTTCCCGGCGCGCCTTTCTTCCTGGCGGAAATCCCGGACGGCTGGCTGCATCGCCTCATTCACACCAGGAGCACCTTCATCCCTGTGGACCCGTGTACCGCTCCTGCTCGCTGGGCCGCCGCGGGATTCGTCGATTTCTCTTTACGGTTTCGTTCCGGAGGGTTCTGCGTCCGCGCTCGCCGCGCCTGACATTGACGCACTCATCGTTCCGCGACTAGCGGTTCGATTTCCGATCTCGTGCGGATCACCCGCAGGATCGAGTCGCGCGTGATCATCCCGATAATTTGTGCTGATTCCTCGGGGTCCGATCCGCTCACCACTGGCATCTGGTTCACGTCCGCCGCCAGCAGCCGTTCCAGCAGCCCCGGCAGCGGCTCATCGGGTGATGCCCACAAAATTCCTTCGCGCGGGATCATTACCGCTTGCACCGAGTTGTGCTCCCACTCCTCCCGCGGCACGGAATTGAGCGCGTGCATGTTCATCATTCCTACCAGCCGGTCATTCGTCACCACCAGGTGGCATCGCCGTCCCGTCCGCAATACTTCCCGGCTGTAATCGTCCAGCGAGATATCTCGTGCCACCGTGGGCACCTCGTGGCTCATCACGTCGGAAGCTCGCAAACCCGCCAGGGTCTCGCGGATCGCAATCTGCGCCACGCTCTCCTGGGCCGCGCTCAGCAGGAACCATCCGATAAACGCCAGCCACAACCCGTTTTGCCACAGTCCCTTGCTCAGCGCCAGCCAGGCCCCGAACATGATCAATCCGTATGCCACCAGTTTCCCGCTGGCCGCCGCTATCTTGGTTGCTTTTGTGAAATCCTTGGTGACGCCCCAAACGATCGCCCGGAAAATCCTTCCGCCATCCAGCGGGAATCCCGGCAATAAATTGAACAGCGCCAATGCGGCGTTGGTTCCGGACAGCCACGTGCCTAATGCTCCCGCCATCGTACTGTAGGGAAAGAGCATCTTCACGCCATAGAACCCCCCTGCCAGCACGAAACTTGCCAGCGGTCCGGCGATCGCGATGTTAAATTCCTGCGTCGCCTTGGACGGCTCCCGCCCAATCCGCGCCACGCCCCCAAAGACGAACAGCGTTATCGACACAACTTTGATCTTGTAACCCATGGCCACCACGCTATGCGCAAGCTCGTGGAAAAGAACCGAAGCGAAAAATAGCAGGCTTGTGCCGATCCCCATCGCCCAGTGCTGTTCCGCCGTCCACTGCGGGTGCTCCGCCGTGAATTGCATCGCCAGCGTAAACGTGATCAACACGAAGATGATGACCCAGCTCGCGTGAACGTAGATCGGTATCCCGAAAATTCTCCCAATCAACAGCCCTGGCCTGGTAGGCATTTCGTCTCTCGCTCGTCTCCCGGAAGCTTGGCGCGCATCCGCCACGGTATCGCCTCTCTCTTTCCCGCGCTTCGCGGCTGAAGAGGTTAAAGATACATCAGCCCCAATCCCTGCAGCCGCAAAATGCGCTGCCGGCCGCGTCCGCCGAGCCACGCTGTCGCCATCCTTCCACGAATCGCAGGCACCACTTCTCCGTTAAAGCCAATAATATCAATTACTTGCATCTGGCCGCCCCCGTGCTCCCCTCTCGGCGTTGCACCTAGATGTTTCTCCCGGAGGTCCACATGATTGCCTTTCTGAGTCTGACTACGCTGCTCCTGGCCACCATTTTCGCTGTTGCCGTGGGCTCCGCGCTTCAATGGCTCTTCTTGCGCCTGAGTCTCGAACTGATCCGTCCCGCCACGGCACGCTCAACTTCTCACACTCCGGCGCTCTCCGTAGACACCGCCAGGCTCATCCGTGCCTACAGCCCGCGTCCTCATGGACTGTGACCTCCAGGCCTTGCCGGCCGGAAGGAATTGCCCCATGCACATTCTGAAATTTGTCTTGATGCTTTTTGGCTTGATCGCTTTCGGTACCGCCGCTTCGCTCGTGTGCTACGACGTTTACCTTTCGCAGCAGTTGCGCCGCCTGAGGTTGGGCAGGTCGTCCCTCATCATTCAGCTACGCGATCGTGCTGCCGCGGCGCCGCGTTCCGTCTGACCGTTGGAACACTGCCGCTCAGTGCGCCGTCTGCCGCACGTCGGGATACTTTGGTCGCGGCGGAAATCCCTTGTAATTTTTCAGCGCGTCATTGGCCAGCTCGATGGCCTTCTCCAGTTGCGGATCATGTCCGCTGACCACCTGGTCCGGCCTCTGTGGCACTACGTAGTCCGGATCCACTCCGTGATTCTCCACCACCCATTCCCCGCCGTTATCCATGCTCCAGAATCCGAAGCCCGGTGCCGTCACTGCTCCTCCGTCTCGCAGCGGTTGCACGTTCCCGATTCCCACCAGCCCGCCCCAGGTCCTCGTTCCCACGATCGGTCCGATCTTCTCTCGCCGGAAAAACCACGGGAAAGCATCTCCTCCCGATCCCGCCAGTTCATTCACGATCATCACCTTGGGTCCGTAGATCGCCATCGTTGGCCACGGGATATCCTTGGTGTCTCGTGCCGCTACGAACGCCAGCAGTTGCCGCTTCAGCTTCTCGGTATAGAAATCCGGAATCTGGCCGCCGCTGTTGTCCCGCTCATCCACGATCAATCCTTCCTTGTCTAGCTGTGCATTCAGCGCCTTGTCGAACTGGATGATTCCATCGATGGAGGTATCCGGCACGTGCATGTATCCGACCCGCCCTCCCGTCGCCTCCAGCACTCTCTTCCGGTTCGCCTCGATCCATGCCAGGTAGCGCACGCCGGCTTCGTCACCCGTCGGTTTGACTGTAATTTCCCACGCTCCCTCTGCGCTCGGCTTGTTGTTCATCTTCAGGGCCACGATCTTGCCCGCCAGATTCTGGAAGTAGGAATACACGTCTTGATTCGCTTTGGTCTCTTTTCCGTTCACCGCGATCACGTAGTCGCCCGCTTTCACCTTCAGTCCGGGCTCGGTCAGCGGCGAACGCGTCCCTTCATTCCAGTTTTCGCCGGGATAGATTCGCACCAGCCGGTAATATCCGCCGTCGGCTTCCAGGTCCGCTCCCAGCAGACCGACGCTCACCTGCGGCGGATGCGGCTCATCTCCTCCTCCCACGTAGGAATGCGAGGTGCTGAGTTCCGCGATCATTTCCCCCAGTAGGTAGTTCAAATCCGCCCGGTGCGCGCACCATGGCAGCAGCGCCTCGTACCTCTTTCCGATTCGTTCCCAGTCGTGGCCGGTCATCTTCGGATCCCAGTAGAAATCCCTCTCGATCCGCCATGCCTCCCGGATCATTTGCCTCCACTCGTCCCGTGGATCAATTTTCACCTGTAGCCCGGACAGGTCGAGTTTGCCGTCCCCCACCTTCTTTCCCGGTTGCGCCTCCGTGATGCCGTACTGCGGCCCCGCGTGGTACAGCACCTTGCTTCCGTCCTTGCTGGTGTCATAGCTATCGATTCCGGCTACCACTTCCTTGTCTTCCCGTTTTTCCAGGTCGTACACGTGCAGCACATTGCGCGGCGCATTGTCTTGCGGCGTCCCGGCCGCCCGTCCCTCCTGCGGAAACGCCATGTAAAACAGCTTCCCCTTGCGCGCCTGCAGGCTGCTGTAGATCCCCGAGGCCAGCGGTACTGGTGTTACCCGGCCCTCGATTCCTTTCAATTCGATCTCGATGGGCTTCGCATTCTCGCTCGCCTTGTTTTCTTCCTTTCCCTCTTCCTTACTTTCCTTGTCTCCGTTTTTTCCTTCCGCTTTCTTGTCCTTGGCTTCTTGTTCCTTCTTCCCGTCCTTTTTATCGTCCTTCTTGTCCGCTTTCTCCTCGTCGCTTTGCGGCGTAAAAGGTGATGCTTCGTCCGCTTTCAATGTCAGCGCAAAGATTCCGTCCATGGTGTAGTAGTTGAATCGTTGGTCCAATTGCCCCACGCTCGGGAAGTAGTATCTCTGCGACAGGAAAAAGACGTACTTGCCCTCCGGCTCGAATATCGGGTTTGAGTCGCTGTAAAAACCATCCGAAATTTTCGTCGCCTGTTTCTTTTCCACGGAATACACGTACATTTGTCCCGCGCCGCGCCTGTCCGTCTTGGAATACGCGATCCACCGGCTGTCCGGTGACCAGCTCCCGTCGCTGATATCCCCATACTCGCCCTGATCCACCGCCACCGCCTTTTTCTCTTCCGTGCTCACCCACCACAACGAATGCATCTTGTCCCAGAACAGCAGCTTCTTGCTGTCCGGCGACCATACCGGCCCATACCGGTACATCTTCCCGTCGCTCGTTATCCTTATCTCCTCCCCGCCCATTTGCGGCCGCACATACACTTCGTACTCCCCGCTCTTATCCGACAGGTACGCGATCCATTGCCCATCCGGTGACCACGTCGGGTTTAGTTCATGTACTCCCGAATTGTCCGTGGACAGCGTTCGAATATTTCCGTGCTCCGCGGGCACCGTGAAGACGTTGCCGCGCGCTTCCAGCACCGCCCGCGCTCCGGAAGGCGAAATGCCAGACCCGCCCACATTTTGTGCCACGTTCTTGAATTCCGGCCGCGCTTCCAGCGTTTCCGCGTGCACTTCGATCGGTATGAGCTTCGCCGCCCCTCCGGAAAGGCTGTACTCATACAAGAGCCCGCCGTTTTCGTACACGATCGCATCCGGACCGAGGCTGGGCCACTTGATGTCGTATTCCTGGTAATCCGTTAGCTTCTTGGTTTCCTTGCTTCCCAGGTCGTAGCTGTAAAGATTCATCACGCCGTCACGATCGCTGATGAAATAAATCGTATTCCCGTGCCACATCGGAAACAGGTCCATACCGCTGCTCTTCGGCAGCTCCTCGTAGGTATTGTTCTTCAGGTCATAAATGGCGATCGGCAGGCTCCAGCCTCCTCGATACCTCTTCCACGTGCGGTTCTCCTGTGACGTCTCGATGTACGCGATCTTGTTGCCGTCCGGCGAAAACGACGTCAAATCTCCTCGCGGCGGAGCCAGCACCTTCGCGGATCCCCCGCTCGCTGACACCAGGAACAACCGCGTTGTTCTTTGGGGCGGCGACGTGATCCGGTCCGATCGAAACAGCACGTTCTTCCCGTCCGGCGTCCACCCCAGCACGATCTCCGCCGACGGATGAAACGTCAGCCTCTTGGGCTCGCCGCCTTCCGCCGCGATCACGTAAACGTCGGGACTTCCGTCGTACGACGCCGTATACGCGATCCATTTTCCGTCCGGCGAAAACTTGGGATATAGCTTGTCTCCGATTCCGGTTGTCAGCCGGCGTGCCGCCCCGCCTTGTCGCGAGGCGGTCCACAAATCGCCGCCATACGAGAACACCACTTTGTCTTTCGAGATGTCCGCATAGCGCAGCAGCTTCGTCGGTCCTGCCGGTGGCTGGTCTCCGGGGGCTGCTGCCACTCGCCCCTTCTCCCATGTCCCCACCAGCAATCCGGTTAGCAGCAAGCCGCACAGCGATGTCCGCACCAACCATCGATTCATTGTTTGGTCTCCAGAATCAGATTCTAGCAGTACCGGAATCCCAGGCTATCTTAGACACCCGTCTCGTCTGGCTGACGTGATAGACGGAGGCCTTCCGGAAAAGTTTCATCTTTCGTAATCGGTCTCGCCGCCGGAAATTGCCTTTCCGGACCCGTGGTATTATCAACCTGCGTCCCCGTGTTTACCTCGCAAAATTTTGTCTCTTTCTGGTCGCCTCTCGGCGCGTACGAGGCCCTCTGCTTACCCTCGCTGCCACGGAGCGCCGCATGAGTTTTCGCACCAAGCTCTTCCTCGTATTCCTCGTCTCCGTCCTGGCCAGCGTTTTCTTGGTTACCTACGGTGTCGTCCGCTACACCCGCTCTTCTTTTCAGGACATGGAAGCCCGCTACAGCGATTCCATCGTTGCCCAGTTCAAGAATGAATTTGCCCAGCGCGGGGAAGAAACCGTTCAGCAGGTTAAGAACATCGCCGGTTCCGTCATCACTCTCAAGGTCGCCATTGACCTCGCTCGTCCCAATGCCGACCAGTCCCTTTACGTCCACGACGCCAACGGTGCCGCCCAGGATCACAACCTCGACTTCGTCGAGCTCGTCGATTGGGACGGCACCACCATTTCCTCCGTCCAGCTTCCTTCCCGCGTCGGATACAAGAATGATTGGGTCACCCAGGTTAAGGACTGGAACGATTCTCCCGCATTCTTGAAGAAAGAGGACTTGCCCGACGGGGCCGTCTTGGCTCTCACCGCCGTCCGTACCGTTTCAGGCGGCAATGACAAGAATCTCTACGTCATCGGGGGCCGCCGCCTCGACCAGAATTTCCTCTCTTCCCTGGCTTTGCCCCCCGGCATGCGCGCGCTCCTCTACCGCAACCTCACTCCTTCTTTCCTCCCCGCCTCCCTCACCGATGCCTCAGGCTCTATTGACCAACCGGAGCGCTTCGAGCCTCTCGTTGCCGAGATCCAGGGCCACCCCGAGCCTCTTCTCCGCACCATTCAGTGGAACACCGACGCCGCTTCCGCCGAATCTTTCCACGCCATCCCTCTACTCGGCCGTAGCAGCGAGCTTTTGGGCGTCCTCCTGGTTGGCAGTTCCCGCCGCGAACTTGTCCTGCTTACCAACCGCATTCTTCTCACCGCGGTCGGTGTTGCTGCCGCCGCTTCTCTCGTCGGACTGCTCTTCGCCTTTTGGGTTTCCACGCGCATCACGCGTCCCATCCAGCTTCTCGCCGAAGGCGCTCGCGACGTTTCCGCCGGCCAGTGGGACGCTCGCATCGATGTCCGCAGCACCGACGAAGTCGGTCGTGCCGCCATCGCCTTCAATGACATGACCCGCACCCTTTCCATTCAGCGCGACAAGCTCATTCAGGCCGAGCGTGTTGCTGCTTGGCGCGAACTCGCTCGCCGCCTCGCCCACGAACTGCGCAATCCGCTCTTTCCTTTGCAAATCACCGTGGAAAACCTGCAACGCGCCCGTCAGTTGGAGAACAAGCAATTTCTCGAAGTTTTTAATGAATCCACCGCCACTCTCAAGGCCGAACTCGCCAATTTGAACGCCATCGTTACTCGCTTCAACGATTTTTCCAGAATGCCCGCTCCGCGCTTCACCCGCGTGGGCATAAATGAATCCTTGCGCGGCGCTGTCCGCCTTTTCGAGCCTCAATTTAGCGTCGTCGGCAAGCCTACGATCGAAGCCGAATATTCGCTCGCCGAGCCTCTTCCAGAGATTGATGCCGATCCCGATCTCCTGCATCGCGCCTTTCAGAATCTTGTCCTCAACGCTCTCGACGCCATGCCTTCCGGCGGCACCCTGACTCTTCGCACCCTCGCTCTGGAAAATGCCGTTCGCATCGAGGTCTCCGACACCGGTACGGGTCTCTCCCGCGAGGAATGCGATCGCCTTTTTACTCCCTACTACACCACCAAGCCGAAAGGCACCGGCCTCGGCCTTGCCATTGTCCAATCCATCGTCAGCGATCATCGCGGCGCCATTTCTGTTTCCAGCGAGGAGGGTCGCGGCACCACCTTCCGTATGGAATTGCCTCTTCGTCAGCCCACATCCTCTATTCCCGCTCCCGAGGAAACTCCCGCTCGTGTTTCCCCGCCCACTCTTGCGGCCGCTTCCGACTGACACCATGCTCACTCCTGCCGCGCAAAGGATTGCCGCTTGCCTCGCAAAGCTCACCTCCTTCTGATTGACGACGACCCTAATACCCTGGCCTCGCTCTCCCGCGCCTTTCGTCTCGCCGGCCACGACGCCACCGTTTGCGATAACGCTTCCCGAGCGCTCGAACTGCTTCGTTCCGAATCCTTCGACCTCATTTTTTCCGATGTCATCATGCCCGGTAAAACCGGTATCGACTTCCTCGAGGAAATCAGGAAATCCGGCTTGAAGACTCCCGTGGTTCTTCTCTCCGGCCAGGCCAACATTGAAATGGCCGTAAAGGCCACTCGCCTCGGCGCTCTCGATTTTCTCGAAAAACCTGCCTCCACCGACAAGCTCCTCATCACCGTCGAAAACGCTCTTCGCCTCTCTCGCCTCCAGGACGAAAACCGCGAACTCCGTACTCGTCTTGGCAAGCACGAGCTCGTCGGCTCCAGCCCCGCTATGAGCAAGCTTCTCGCGCAAATTGGTCGCGTCGCCGCCAGCGAAACCCGCGTCTGCATCCTCGGCGAAACCGGCACCGGCAAGGAACTCGTCGCCCGCGCCATTCACGAGAAATCCCCGCGCCGCGACAATCCTTTCGTCACCCTCAACTGCGCCGCCGTTCCCGCCGAGCTCATCGAATCCGAGCTTTTCGGCCACGAAAAAGGCGCTTTCACTGGCGCGGCCTCCAAACATCTCGGCAAGTTCGAGCAAGCCGACGCCGGCACCCTTTTCCTCGACGAAATCGGCGATATGCCCGTCGTCATGCAGGCCAAGCTCCTTCGCGTCCTTGAGGAAGGCGAAGTCGAGCGCGTTGGCGGCGACAAGCCCGTTCCCGTAAATGTTCGCGTCCTCGTCGCCACCCACCGCAATTTGGAATCTCTCGTCGCCCAGAACGCTTTCCGCCGCGACCTCTTCCATCGCATCTTCGTTTTTCCCCTCCAGCTTCCTCCTCTTCGCGAACGTTTCGACGACCTTCCCGCGCTCGTTCAGCATTTCGCGCGTCAAGTCGCCACGCAGAACTCCTGGAAAGAAAAACTTTTTTCCGATGACGCCATCTACGAACTTCGCCGGTACTCCTGGCCCGGCAATCTTCGCGAACTTCGCAACATCGTCGAGCGCCTCGTTCTTCTCGCTGGCGAAGCCGACGTCGCAGCTGCCGATGTGCGCCTCGTTCTTCCTGCTTCCCCCGGCGCCTCGGACCCGGCCACCGCTTCCGCATCTTTTTCTTCCGGAACTCTCGCCGAGCGTACCGAAGCCTTCGAAAGGGAAGTGCTGCTTGCCGAAATTCGTCGCCACAATTTCCATATGACCAACGTCGCGCGCGCCCTCGGCCTAGAACGCAGCCATCTTTACAAGAAATGTCAGCAGTTGGGAATTGACCTCCAGAATCTCCGCAAAACCGACTAGACCACCTGCATCCTCGTAACTTACTGAAACTAAGCAATATTCTGTGCGCCGAGGACCCTGAGAAATTGATCAAGCAGCTTATCCTCGACATGGAAAATCAGTACATGCTCGTCAAGACCCAGGTGGCTGTTTCCATTGCCGGCCACCACATGCTGGAGAAGAAACTCGCTGAAAGCGACTCCGTTGTCGCCGACTGGATGCGCAAAGCCGAGCGCGCCGTGGAAAAAGGGGAAGATGACCTCGCCCGCATCGCCCTGGAGCGCTTCCAGAGCGCTCAGCGCCTCTCACAAACCTTTCGTGAACAGGTCGACGACCAGAAAACCCAGGTGGACTCGATGAAAACTGCCTTGCAGAAGTTGGAGCTGAAACTCTCCGAAGCCAAATCCAAGCGCGATGTGCTCCTGGCTCGCCATCGCCGCAGCGTCGCCCTCACCAAAGCGGCTCGTGCGCAGTCCGCGCAAGGCAATCCATCCAAGGCTGCTGCTTTTGACCGGCGGATCGCGTCCATCATTCCGAAGCGGTCGCCGGTGCCGAGGTGGCATTGCTTTTCGATGATTCCGCGGAACGCCTCGCGAAACTCGATCGCGATTCCGAAATCGAGCGCCTCCTCAGCATCTCAAATCCCGTCGCGGCCTTCTGCCACCACCCTGAACCAAATACCGTCTCTCAAAATACCCGGCAAATCCCACACTAACTCTGTAGGGGCGGGGCTTGCCCCGCCTTTTCCCTCTTCGTTCACAAATTCCCAACCGCCGTACGCGCCAGCGGTACCAGCTCATCCCGGCTGCACGGGCACGACGTGTACGCGAACCACACCAACTTCTCTCCCTTGCGCACAAACAACATCGCTCCCGACGAATCGAACGCTTCATCTCCCAGGTCTGGAATTGCGACTGCTCCTACGGGTCCCAGATTTCCCAGCGCCGCCTTACTCAGTTTCATCTGCAGCCGCGCTCCCTGATCCTGCACGCTGATCACCAGCGCTGGCGCTTCACCCGGATGGTCGCTCGACGATGTGTCCGTCGTCGCCATTCCGTGGAACATCGACTTGCTCATATCCTCGATCATCTGCTGGGTCTTTTTGTCGGTTTGATCTTTTTGCATCAGCGACATGTGCTTCGCCGTCAGGTCGCGCACGTCCCCTTTCACAAAATACGTGCACGACGGCCCGGACCCCCATTTCGATTCCGTGCTGGTCACTTCCATCCCGATCGCCGCGCTCACCTCCGCCTTCGAAACCAGGTTGCACGCATTCAGCCCGGTCAGTGTCGATTCATGTTCCTCGAACGCCCGGTGATCGATCCCCAATTCCCTCGCCTTCTGTTTCACCCGGTATCCGATGTACACCATCGACGCCACGCCAATCGCTCCGAACAAGAAAAATATCCCCACCACGATCAGCAGGATCTTCACGAATGCGCCGCCGGAGGATGCTTGTGCTGGCGCTGCCGCCACCGGCGCTGCCGCCACTGGCGCTGCCGCCACTGGTGCCGCTACGGGGGCCGCGCTTGGAGGTGCCGCCGCCGGAACTCCTCCGCTCGGTGCTGGGCTGCCTGGCGCGCCCGCGTTGCTGCTTCCCGCTGGCGTCCCGCAGCCCGCGCAGAATCCCTGTCCTTCCGCTAATGGTTTGCCGCAATTCCTGCAAAACGCCGCCATGTCCGCCTCCTCGATCTTCTTGCCATCCGCTTTTGACCGTCGCATCGTGACAGACTTTGCGCGTCGGCTGCAAGCGATTCACCGCTGCCGCCCCTGCCCTCCGTGCCACTGTGCCGCTGCCTCCGCACATGCGAGAATGGCCCGGTGAATCCCTGGCTCGTCGCCGCTCCTTCTACGCTTGCTGCTGCCGCCGGCCTCATTGCCTATGGTGCTGTCCAGCCGCGCTCTCAACTTTTCGGTCCAACGGTCTGCCGCACTTCCTCGCCTCTCGATCTCGCCGTCACCTTCGACGATGGTCCCAATCCCGCCATGACTCCTGCACTCCTCGATCTGCTGCAAAAGCACGACGCGCCCGCAACCTTTTTCCTCATCGGCCGGTTTGCTCGCCAGTGTCCCGATCTTGTCCGCGAAATTTCCGCTCGCGGCCACCTCGTCGCCTGTCATTCCGACACTCACCCCAATTTGTTCTGGGCTGGCCCGCAACGCATTCGCCGCGAGCTGTCCAGCTGCAACGATGCCATCGCGCAAATCCTTGGCGCATCCCCTAAATGGTTTCGGCCTCCCTGGGGCATGCGCAATCCCTGGCTTGCCGGTGTCGCTCGCGATCTCGGGATGACCGTCGTCACCTGGTCACTGTTGCCCGGCGATTGGCGTGCCCCCTCCGACCGTTGGCTCATCGACCGCTTGCAGCCCATCGCCGCACCCTTTGTAGGGGCGGGGCTTGCCCCGCCCGCTCCACGCCCCTCGCCGCCGCCTTCTGCTTCCGTTCCCGCCGCGACCTCCGGCGATATCCTGTGCCTCCACGATGGCAACCATCGCCATCTGAACGGTGATCGCCGCCATACTCTCGCCGCTCTCGCCCATTGGCTCCCTCGCTGGCGTGACCTCGGCCTCAAATTTGTTACAATCAATTCCGCGGTGCCTGTGCCCGCCCCTTGACTATGGACGAACGAGCCTTTTATAACGAACGCGAGGAAGTCCGAAAGATCAAGCTCGTCTGCCCCAGTTGCCGTGGCGAGTTTGAATGCCCGGTCCGCTGGAAGGTCTGCCGCAAGAAGAAAGAATTGCCTCGCGGCGCTGGCGAAGAAGACCGCCGCAAATTTGCCAAAGCCTCTTCCTACATGACTCGCCTCGACGATCTCGTCGCCTGCTACAAGTGCCGCAAGCGCTTCGAGCTCACCGGCCAGTCCACCGTGCTCATCTCCGATACCTTGGGCGACCCCACTGTCGACCCCGAAAACTTCGGCAACCGCTGATCGATCTCGCCTAAGCCTCCATCACTCCTCATTGTCCTCCGCGCTTTGCAGGTGTAGTCTGTCGCCAACTCCAAGAGCCCTTCTTTGTGAGATCTCGATATAAGGTAGGCACTCTTCTCTTCCTTCTTTGCGTCATCACCTATCTGGACCGCGTTTGCATTTCCGTTGCTGGCCCTCGTATCCAGGACAGCCTGCATATCAGCCCGCAGCAATGGGGCTGGGTTGTCGGCGTCTTCGCCATTGCCTATGGCCGCCTTTACCTCTTCTCCATACCTTACTCTCCTCTTCCTCTGTTTGGCCTACGCCGGCCTTTCCTTCAACCAACCTATGATTTTCCCCACCTGCATCGAAGTTGCCAGGACTTTCCCGGCTTCCATGGCCGGCGCGCAGAATACCGCCAACCAGCTCGGTTCATTTCTCTCCGGAGTTCTGTTCGGATATCTTGCCAGGCTTTCCGGCAGTTATGATCGTCCCTTGCTCTGGATCGCTGCGGTCCTGGTTCTCGGTGTTTTGGCTTGGCTGAGAATTGACCCCGCGCAGGAGCTTGTTTCCGGAGGCCGCGCCGCGGTGTGCGCATCACGCGGCCGTTTATCCGCGTCGCGATTCGCTCCGCCTAAATTTCTGGATACATCTCGAAAAACGCTTCCACCGATTCCCGGAACGTTGCCTCGATCTCTTCCTTCGATCCTTCGATCAGGTGCATGGTTACTCGCGCTGTCCGCCCATTTTTCAGCACCACCGTCGCATCCTTCACCTCTCCCAAATCCTCTTCCGGCAACAATCGCATCCCGTAAATCAACGCCAGCTTCGCCATGCCCGCCTCCCCGTCTTCACGCTTCCAGCCTAGCCTCTCGTTCCGGGAACGACAAGTCGACCTTGACAAAACTCGCTGCTTAAGTTATTATTCCTGCAAGTAGCAAAGCATTTATAACCGCGGCCGAAAGGCCGCTGTTTTCATTTTGGCGCCGTCCGGCTTCCCTGACACGCAATCCGCTGCGTATCTAACTCCTTTGCAATCCGCACTTGCAAGACGGTACCTAAAATGTTCATTCTAAAGCTCTTATCGTAAAGCTAAGTCCTTTGCAATCCGCACTTACAAAAAACTGGGGGGAGGGGGTCGGCCATTCCGAACCCCCACCAACCGGGCCATGGACAACGCCTTGCCTACGCCCTACTCTTGCCGGGAGCATCTTTACTGCATCTGCCGGCATCGCACCGTCTGTGAGGAGCGATATGAATCCCAACGTCCTTCCTGCCACCCGTATCGCCATGGTTCTGGCTTTGACCGCCGCACTCTTGCCCCTCGCTGTCCGCGCCCAGCAACCCGAAGGGCCACAGGCTTCTCCTCCGTCTCCAGTTGCTCCTGCTCCCGCTGCTGCTCGAGCCCAAGGGCCCGGCGAGCGCATCACCGTTCCCGCTGGCACCCGCGTCGGTGTCGTCCTGGAGAACGGCATTTCCACTCGCAGCGCCAAGCCCGGCGATTCCGTCTACCTCCGCACCTCCTTTCCCATTACGCAGAAAAACCGCGTCATTATTCCCATCGGTTCTTATCTTCGCGGCGAGCTGATCGAATCCAAGCGTCCCGGCCGCATCAAGGGCCGTGGCGAATTCCGCATGCGCCTGAACACCCTCATTCTTCCCAATGGCTACACCGTGGATCTCACCGCCGCTCCGCGCAGCGCGGATAGCGCCGGCGATGAAACCATGGACCCCGAAGGCAAAGTCACCGGACCCGCCGCCAAGGGCAAGGACGTTGCCACCGTTGCCACCACCACCGCCACAGGCGCCGGTATCGGCGCAATCGCTGCTGGTGCCAAGGGTGCCGGCATCGGTGCCGGCCTGGGCGGCCTCGTCGGACTTGGCGCAACCTTGCTTACGCGCGGCCCGGAAGCGAAGTTGCCCCGCGGTTCCAGTCTGGACGTCGTTCTCGAGCGCAATCTCGATCTCGACAGCAGTCAGATCCAGTACACCAGCATCGGCCAGTCCTTGCCGGTAACTCCACCTCCCGCCCACATCGAGTATTAAGCATCACCCTTCCTTGTCAGCGGACTCGGACAGGCCCGCGTGGCGGCAGAGGCGGTGTTTTCTATGCCCCGCAATGCGTTAAGATGCCATCGTGAAGACATTTGACGTCGCCATCGCTGGAGGCGGGCTGATCGGAGGAGCCATCGCGCTGGAGCTTGCGCGCGAAGGCCTGCGTGTCGGCGTGTTCGATCAAGGCGAACCGGGAAAGGAATCTTCCTGGGCTGGCGCGGGAATTTTGTCCCCCGCCCCGGAAAATCCCGGCATGCTTCCCATGGTGCAATTTGGCAAAGCGAGCATTGCGCAGTACCCGCAATTTGTGGCGAATGTGGAAGAAATCAGCGGAGAAAACGCCGGCTACCGGCCCACGGGTACCGTGGATGCATTCTTCTCGCGCGATGCGATGGGCGACCTAAGCACGCTGATCGCCTTGCACCATGGCTTGGGCCTCCAGGCCGAGCCGCTCAGCGCGGAGGACGCGCGTGAGCTGGAGCCGGCGCTGAGCCCCGACCTGGAGGCGGCGGCGTTGCGGCCGGAGGAAGCGTCGGTGGACAACCGCGCGCTAACCCAAGCGGTCTTGCACGCGGCGCAGGCCAGCGGCGCGGAAATCTTTCCGAACGCGGCGGTGAAATCCATCTGGCGCGAGCAGCAAAGGTGCGCCGGATTGCAGTTGCAGAACGAGAAGGTCGCGGCAAAGTGGACGGTGATCGCGGCGGGATGTTTCTCGTCCAAAATCGGGGGAGCGGAAAAATACGCGCCGGTACGTCCGGCAAAGGGGCAGATGTTGTCGCTGCGCTCCGCCGGAGTTCGCATCGAGAGGGTGTTGTGGTCGGAAAGAGCCTACCTGGTTCCAAGAAATGACGGGCGCATCCTGGTGGGCGCCAGCGTGGAATATGTAGGGTTCGATAAAAATGTGACCGCCGGCGCCGTCGAAAAATTGTTGGCCGCAGCGATCGAGCTCGCGCCGGAACTTGCCGGCGCGCGAATCGAGGAAAGTTGGGCCGGATTGCGGCCGGATTCGCCGGATCATTTGCCCATTGTGGGCCCGACGGACGTGGAAGGACTGCTGATGGCCACCGGACATTTCCGCAGCGGAATCTTGCTGGCGCCGGTCACCGCGCGTTCCGTGCGCGAATGGATAACGCAAACCAGCACGTCCGTGGATTGGGATCGCTGCAGTCCGTTGCGATTTGCGGAAGCCGGCCGCGCCACACCCGCCTGACGGTCCTGGCAACCGTTTCCCGCCGTATTTCGGAATGATGGGGCCTAACGTTTTCCTGGGAAGTTGTGGCGGCTACTGGAACGATCGGGACAAGTCTTCCGACAGCACCTGGGCCTTCTTGGCGGCGCTGCGCGCTCGCGTCCAATCGCCTACGCGAGCCGCTTCCCGCGCTTCCGCCAGGAAGCTGCGCACTTTGGATACCAGGTCCGCTTGCGAGGGATTCAGGTTGTGGCCTCTTGAGGAGGCCAGGTTGCGCTCCGCGATGCCTACGCCCGAACTGGTCTGCCGCTGCGCCTCGGCGGTTTCCTCTGGCGTAAGCTGCGGCACGATCTGCGGAGCTTCCGGGAGGCCCGGTTCGGGCTGTTCCACGGGAGCGGCGGCAACGCGCGGACGCGCCGGCACGGAGCGGGCGAGGACCAACGGGGAGGGCGGAGGAGACACATCCACTTCCCGATCGTCGTCGATTTCCGAAGAATCCGTGCCGGTGTCTCCCGCTGTGCCGAAGGTAGGGATACGGGGTCGCGCGGCCTTGGCCGACGCCCAAGGAAAAGTACGCGCTTTGGCGGCTTTGCGTTCAGCGCAGCCGCCAAGGACAACGGAACCGAGACAAAGGAATACCAGGCAAGAGCGCAGAATAGCGCGAAGCCAGCCGGGACGGGACTGGGGATGGCAGGTCATTGTCAGGCCGCAAGGGGAAGTTCGATGCGGAACGTGGTGCCCCGGCCTACCTCCGACGTGAAGTCTATCGAACCATTGAGAAGCTGTACAATCCGGAACGCGCTGGCCAGCCCGATGCCGCTACCTCCCGGGCGCGTGGTGAAGAAAAGCTGGAAAATTTTTTGTTTATTTTCCGGAGCAATGCCCCTGCCGGTATCGCTGACCGCGATTTCCGCCATTTCGCCGCGCCGGCTCAACACCAGGTGCAACTGCCCGCCGTTGGGCATGGCCTCGACGGCGTTGAGCACAAGGTTGAGCAGCGCTTGCTTGAGAAGCGCGCGATCCGCAAAAACCTGCGGCACGTGGATCGGCAACAGCTGGGCAACCTGAACATGCGCGCGATCCAACTGCGGTTGCGCGACCTCGATTACTTCCTTCAAGACGTCCGAAAGATGCGTGGGTTCCAGACGCACTTCCATGGGACGCGTAAAGTCCAGGAAGCGTTTGACCACGGCGTCGAGGCGGTCGATTTCCTTGTCCAAAACCTGGACCGCCTGGCGGGCATTCGGCTCCGCTTCCGCAGGGAGCGACTCCTTGAGATTTTCGAGCCACAAGCGCATGGAATTCAGGGGATTCTTGACCTCATGAGCGACGCCGGCGGTGATGCGGCCGAGCGCAGCCAGGCGTTCGCTGACCTGCAACTGAGTGTTGATGCTTTCGATGGAGTCCAGGTCGCGCAGGGTCATCAAGGCGCCCATGCGTTCCCCGTCCTCCTGGATGGCCTGAACGCTGACGCCGACGCGCTTGGGTCCTTGAATAGTCTGCAGGTCGGTCTCCGCAGCGATCTCGCTGATCTCATCTCCCTCGAGATGCAGGATGGATTGGAGCGGATGTCCTTCCGGGAAAATCTCGCGGACACGTTTGCCGAGGAAATGTCCGGCGGGAGCACCCAGGAATTTTTCAGCGGAAGGACTGACCATGACGGCGCGAGACTCGCGGGTGAAAAGGAGCAGGCCGTCTTCCACTCCGGCCATGACGGAATTCATGTTTTCCCGAAGCGTGCTGAAGATTTCGTGAACGCCGCGCAACTGTTGGCCGACCTGGGTGATTTTGCGGCTGACCTGACCGAGTTCGTCGGAGCCGCCGGCAAAGACGGTGGCTTCGGTGGCGGGAGCATCGAAGTGACCTGCGGAAATGCGATCGAGCTGCGCGGAGATACTTTTGAGCGGGGCGAGGGTGGCTCTGCTGACCAGGGCGGCCAGGGCGGTGCAAATAATCAGCGCCAGAATCACGATGGTGGCGAAGTGGCTGAGGTTTGGGGAGATCTCCGCGAGCAAAAGGCCGGAGGACACCGCGACGCGAACTTCCCCGAACGGCTGGCCACCTTTGCTGAAGGGAAAGTCCAATTCGTAGATGCGCGGCGGGCCGGCCAGGACGCGTACCTGGTGGAAAAAGCCGCGCTGCGTGAGCTGCGACAAAGGAAGACGGCGAAGCAAGATTTTTCCGGGCAAGCCTTCGTCGGTGGAAACCATGACGAGGCCTTCGCGGTCGGTAATGGAGACTTCGTAGATCGAAGGAGTGTCCTTGGCGGCTTTTAACTGGGAGTGCAGCCCCTCATCAATCTCGAAAGCGCGACGAACGTAATCGTGAACGTCCTGAGGATCGTTGGAAGAAGGGCGGAGACCTTCGCGGGCGGCATCGGTGAGGGCCCGCTGGGCCTGCTCAAAAATCTGGTGAGCGATTTCATGAGTGCGCTTGTCGGTTTCCTGGAGGACCTGCTGCAAGAGTTGTCCGACAAAAACACCGGAAAGCACGATTACGACCAGGAGAACCAGCCCGGTCATGATCAGGGTGAGCTTGGTGCGCAGCCGGAGCTGCATTTTCAGAGTCCTACTCCGCTTCGGCGCGATCGCCGCCGTATTCTTTGAGCTTATTGTGCAAGGTCTTGAGGCTGATGCCGAGCAGGTCCGCAGCCCGCGTCTTGTTGTTTCCGGTGGCACTCAGAGTCTGCAGGATCAGCTCGCGCTCCATGGCGTCCACGGTGGTGCCGACGGGGAACTTGATGGTAGAGAGATCGCTGGGCCCCTTGTTCTGGGAGCGGCCGAATTCATCCGGGAGGCAACTGCGAGTGATCAGATCCTTTTCGCACATGATCGCGGAGCGCTCCAGGACGTTGCGCAGCTCGCGGACATTTCCGGGCCAGGTGTGGCTCATGAAAATATCCATGACTTCGGTTCCGATGCCGCGGACGTGTTTACCGTGCTTGGCGTTGACGTCGCGAAGAATATGCTCGACGAGCAAAGGAATGTCGTCCTTGTGATCGCGCAGCGGCGGCAAATTGATGTGGAAGACGTTTAAACGGAAAAAGAGATCCTGGCGCAACTGGCCGTTGCCGACGGCCTGCTCGGGATCCTTGTTGGTGGCGGCAAGCACGCGCACGTCCACCGGAGTTTCGCTCTTGCTTCCGAGGCGGCGCACCTTGCGGTCTTCCAGAACGCGCAGAAGCTTGGCCTGGGTCGGCGCAGGCATTTCTCCGATTTCATCGAGAAGCAGGGTGCCGCCGTCGGCAAGCTCAAAGCAGCCGATGCGGCGCTCGGCTGCGCCGGTGAAGGCGCCGCGTTCGTGGCCGAAAATTTCACTCTCCATGAGGGTTTCCGGAATGGCGGAACAGTTGATGGCCACAAAGGGGCCGTTGTTGCGGGGCGAGAGCTTGTGAATGGAGCGCGCAACAATTTCCTTGCCGGAGCCGGTCTCTCCGGTGATGAGCACGGAAGCCGAACTGGGAGCAGCCATCTCGACGATGCGCATGACTTCCTGCATGGGCTTGGAACCGCCGACGAGATCGCCGAGGCGGCCCGTTTCGCGGAGCTGGCGTTGCAGGACAGCAAGCTGGCGAACGTCGCGGGCCTTGCCGAGGGCACGATCCAGCAGCGCGTGAAGAACCGGGCCTTTCAGTGGTTTTTCGATGTACCAGAAAGCGCCGGCTTCGATGGCGGCAACGGCGCGCTCTTCACTGCCCTTGCCGGTGATAATGATGGCGGGAACGTCGATCAGGTCAGGCCCCAGTTGCTTGAGCAAGTCGAGCCCGTTCATTCCGGGAAGTTCGACATCGGCAATCAAGGTGTCCGGCTGATAGCTGGCAAATTTGGCTAGGGCATCTTCGGCGGTGGCCACACCGAGAACATCGCAGCCCCACTTTTGCAAGAGTTGTTCGTAGCCTTTGCGCGCGTTGTCTTCATCCTCGACGATCAGAACGCGATCCTTGCGTTCGGCGATTTCAATGGCGCGCACTGCGGCTTTGCTGTCTTCGGCCATCGCGATACAGCCTCTCCCCTGGTTTGCGTGTATGGGCAAACCTCTACGCAGGCTGGATACATGGACTGTAGCAAGGGCAGAGAGGCTTGCCAAGAGTACCTTGCACCCCCGGAGCGGCAGGTAAGCTCATCGACTGCAAGGATTTCCAGCCAAACCGCGGTGCTTCGGGCGGCTATTAAGGCGGAAGATTTATTCCTTGATCAGGTACAGGGCGCGTTCGAGCTCCAGCTCCAGCTTGGAGCCTTTGGGCAGGTCAATTTCGTGGCCGCGGCCAGACTCCATGAGGTAAGCGGCGATGGCGCCGGCCATGGCGCCTTCCGCAGCTTCCTTCTTGTCTTTGTCCTTCACGCCCCGCACGGCGCCGACGGCGGCGCCTGCCGCGGCAGCCTCTGCGGCGTCGCGCTGTTTGCTGGAGCGACCTTCAATCATGCCTTCCTGCAGGGTACTGCTTTTCACGCTGTGATCGCCGGGGACGCTGACGACCTCGGCGATGATGGGCAGTTTGCCGAATTTGGTGCGGATGTAGTCAAAGGTGAGCCAGAGGCGGGCGTGTCCCGCGATGCCGGCGGACTCGACGCGGCTGATGTGGCCATCGATTTCGGCGCCCGAAGGCAAGTAGATGCCATTGCCCGCTTCCAGAGGCTCGAGGGTCCGGACCTTGAAGTGGTGATTTTCGCGGGCCTCCGCGGTGTCCAGTTCGTCTTCGAGGCGGACGAGGAATTTTGCGCCGGGAGCGACAGCATAAGCCTCCAGGGGCAATCCAGAGCGCTTGCCGTCGGCCTGGCGGATGGTTTGCGTGGTATCGGAAGAGGTCACGGCTGGCTGGTCGGGCGATTGGGGAGGTTGTTGGGCGGACAGCAGCAGCGGCAGATTCATGCTGACGGCGATTACGGTTTCCAGGGCGACGATCAGTCCAATACTGGCAGTAGGCAAGATGTCCTCCAGGTCGGCTTCGGCAGTTGAAGGAGCACATTGCGCGCCAACGAGAGGCTTTTCGTTGGCATGTAAATTATTGATAAAAAACGTCTTAGCACGATAGGAGATGCGACCGGAGGCTCAGGAGTCGGGCCGATGTCCGGTAGCCCCGACAGGGACGCCAGCGGAATCCGACAGGGCGCGAAGCGGGAGGCAACCCCTCCCGGGCAAAGTCAGGCTTTCTACTTGCGCAAGTAGGAGGCGACGCGGCGGAGGACTTTTGCGTACATGGCGGGAGTGACGCGGCCGGTTTGCGTGTTTTGCTGGCTGGGGTGATAGACGCCGTAGAGGCGGACGCCGGCAGCCAGGATGTCGAATTCGGCGCCGTGGGCGAACGGGAACAGGGAGCGGGACGGGATGGCGCCGCGATGCTTGAGGATGGCGAGGTACACATCCCAACCGATTTTGCCGAGCACCAAGACGGCTTTGGGTTGCAGCAGATCCATTTCGCGCTCGAGATAGGGGCGGCAGCGAAGGAGTTCCTCGGGTAGCGGCTTATTACCGGGAGGGGCACAGCGAGCGGCGGCGGTGATGAACGCGTCGCGGAGCCGGAGGCCATCATCGCGGCGCAAAGCAGTGGGCTGGTTGGCGAAGCCCGCGTCGTACAGGGCTTGATACAAGAAGATGCCGGAACGATCGCCAGTGAACATGCGGCCGGTGCGATTGGAACCGTGGGCGCCAGGAGCAAGGCCAACGATGAGCAATTTCGCATGGGGATCGCCAAAGCCGGGAACGGGTTTACCCCAGTAGGCGCAATCGAGATAAGCGCGGCGTTTCTCTCTCGCGACTTTTTCGCGATAGAGGACGAGGCGCGGACACTTGCAGCAGGCGACGATTTCGTCTTCGAGAACTTGCAATGACGCCGGCTTGTTCTTTGGCTGGCTGCCCATCGGATTTATTGCAGGACCTGCAGCGCCTGGTCGTGGACGAGGCCGTTGGTGCTGAGGAAATCTCCGGTGTAAATGGTGCGCTGGCCGCGAAGATTGGTGGCGCGGCCGCCGGCTTCCTCGACAATGATGCCGAGTGGAGCGAGATCCCAGGGCTTGGAGGTCCAGTCGAGGGCGGCTTCGATGGCGCCTTCGGCAACCAGCATGTGCTGCCAAAAGCCGCCGAAGGAGCGGCCGTTGCGCGCGGCGTCGGGAAGGCGGCGGATGCGTTCGCGGTCGGCAGGGCCCTTGGTGGGACCGGTGCCGGTGGTGAAGACCATGGCGTCGCTGAGGCGAGCAATTCTGGAAACTGCGAGGCGCTGACCGTCGCGGAAGGCGCCTTGGCCGCGGTAGGCGCTCCAGCGAGCGTGCAGAGCGGGAGCGCTGACGAGGCCGGCGACGATTTCGCCGCGCTGCTCGATGCCCAGGAGCGTGCCGAAGGTGGGAATGCCGCGGGAAAATTCCTCGGTGCCGTCGATGGGATCGATGATGAGGCGCGGCGGATCGGAGGAATTCGCGGAGTCAGCCCGGGCGCCGCCGAGTTCCTCACCGAGAACCTCCAGAGTCAGGCCGGAAGCGGCAACGCGCGCGCGAGCCATTTCCTCAACGGCGCGGTCGGCCTGGGTGACGGCGGTGCCGTCGCGCTTTCGTTCGACGCGAAGCTCGACGGCACGAAAAAAGCGCATGGAGAGGGAGTCGGCTTCATCGGCAATGTTTTCCAGCAGTGATGCATACTGCTCGCGAAACCCCATCCCATCTCCTTGGAAAGGCGCAAATGTGGCGGCGCGCGAGGGAGCCACTTATTTGACAGGCCCACGCGCGCCCCCTAGCATACAAAGTTACTCGAATGTGTGCAGAAGCGAATACCGGAACGGTGCTGGAACGCATCCTGGAAGCGCGACGCGCGGAAGTGGACCACCGCAAGCGAGTGCTGCCGGAGACGGCGCTGAAGTACGGCGTGAAGGCGGCGCCACCGGTGCGGGATTTTGCAGGAGCACTGTGCCGTGCGGGATTGAATGTGCTGGCGGAGCTGAAGCCGGCGTCGCCCTCGCGCGGGATCATACGCGAGCCGTTCGAGGCGGCGGCGCTAGGGAAGTCGCTGGAGGCGGCGGGAGCAGCGGGGTTGTCGGTGCTGACGGAACCGGAGTTTTTTCGCGGATCGCTCAAGAATTTGCGGGACGCGCGGAAAGAAATCGCGCTGCCGGTGCTGCGGAAGGATTTTATATTCGATCCGTGGCAGGTGTGGGAAACGCGAGCGAACGATGGGGACAGCTTTCTGCTGATTGTCGCGGCGCTCGCGGATGGGTTGCTGGCGGAGTTGATCGGATTGGGGCGGGAACTGGGAATGGAGCCGCTGGTGGAAGTGCACACGCGCGGGGAATTGCAGCGGGCGCTGGCGGCCGGGGCGCGAATCGTGGGCGTGAATAATCGAGACCTGAAGACGCTGGATGTGCGAGTGGAAACGTCAATGGAATTGATCGGCGAAATTCCGGAGGAATGCACGGCGGTGAGCGAATCGGGGCTGCGAACGCACGCAGATCTGATGCGGCTTCGCGAGGCGGGATTCGATGCGTTCCTGATTGGGGAGCAATTGATGCAGGCAGAGGATCCCGCGGCGGCGCTGGGCGAATTGCTGGGCAATGCGGAACGGGTGTAGGGCGGATGACGCGGGTCAAAATTTGCGGGATCACCAGCGCGGCCGACGCCAAGCTAGCGTGCGAATTGGGAGCAGCGGCGCTGGGATTTAATTTTTACGAGAAGAGCCCGCGAAGCGTGGCGCCTGCGGAAGCGTGGAGAATTATCCTTCGGCTGCCGGGCGGAGTGGAGAAAGTGGGCGTGTTTGTAAACTGGACGGCGGGGGCGGTGATCGCGCTGGGGCGAGCGGTGAAATTGACGTCGGTGCAATTGCACGGCGGTGAAACGCCGGCGAACGTGAAGGCGTGCAGCAAGGAGTTTCGGGTGAGCAAGGCGTTTCGAGTGGGAAAAGGATTTCGGCTGGCAACGCTGCGGCGATATCCCGCGGCTTCGGCGTTTCTGTTTGACGCCGCGAAGACGGGCCAATATGGCGGAACCGGGCAGCGAACGGACTGGGAGCTGGCACGGCGAGCGGCGAAATCGCGCCGTATCATCCTGGCAGGTGGACTGACGCCGGAAAACGTGGCGGAAGCGATTCGCGCGGTGCGGCCGTGGGCGGTGGACGTGGCGAGTGGAGTGGAATCGCGGCCGGGGAAGAAAGAGCGTGGAAAGATGCGCGAATTTTTCGCGGAAGTGGCGCGTGCGAATCGCGAGATTGGGAAGGGCGCGGCGAAATAGACGGCGATGAGCGCAAACGTACAAATTCCAGCAGCGGTGCCGGGGCGATTCGGGCCCTACGGCGGGCGCTACGTGCCCGAGACGCTGATGGTGCCGCTGTTCGAGCTGGAACACGCGTACGAACTGGCGAAGTCCGATGCGGAGTTTCAAGGGCGGCTGAAAGATTTGTTGAAGAATTTCGTGGGGCGGCCGAGTCCGCTGCAATTCGCTTCGCGGCTGACGGCGCACCTGGGCGGGCCGCGAATTTATCTGAAGCGCGAAGACCTGGTGCACACCGGAGCGCACAAAATCAACAATGCGGTGGGGCAAGGTTTGCTGGCGCAGAAGATGGGCAAGCCGCGGATCGTGGCGGAAACGGGAGCGGGGCAGCACGGAGTGGCATCGGCGACGATTGCGGCGCACCTGGGGCTGGAGTGCGTGGTGTACATGGGCACGGAGGACATGGCGCGGCAGTCGCCGAACGTGGCGCGGATGCGGATGCTGGGCGCGCAAGTCGTGGGCGTGGATTCCGGGAGCCGCACGCTGAAGGATGCGATCAATGAAGCGATGCGCGATTGGGTGACGAATGTGCGCAGGACGCATTATCTGCTGGGATCGGTGCTGGGGGCGCATCCGTACCCGACGATGGTGCGGGATTTTCAGTCGGTGATCGGGCGTGAGGCGCGCGAACAAATATTGGCGGCGGAGCGTCGGCTACCGACGCATCTTTATGCGTGCGTAGGCGGAGGATCGAACGCGATCGGATTGTTCTTCGCGTTTCTGCGAGATGCGGACGTGAAGATGATGGGCATCGAAGCGGGAGGCCGGGGAGGGGAACTCGGCGAGCACGCGGCAAGGTTGGCCGCGGCACAGGGCTATGCCGGAGCGCGGCCGGGAGTGTTGCAGGGAACGTACACGTACATCCTGCAGGATAGCGACGGACAGATCGCGACGACGCATTCGATTTCCGCCGGGCTGGATTATCCCGGCATTGGCCCGGAGCACGCGTGGCTGGCGGATCAAGGGCGGGCGCAATATGCGGCGGTGTCCGACGCCGCGGCACTGGAGGCGGCACGGCTGCTGGCGCGGCAGGAAGGAATCATACCGGCGCTGGAGTCCGCGCACGCGATTGCCGGACTGGTGGAGCGGCGCGCGCAGTTCAGCAAAGACGATCTGGTGATCGTGAACCTGTCGGGGCGCGGCGACAAGGACATGGACACCTATTCGCGGCTGCTCTAATCTTTACCTCCTCCAAAGCGATGAGCGCGACACACGTCAACCCGACACGTATTTCCCGGCGATTCGCGGAATTGCGGGAAAGCGGAGAACTGGGGATCGTTGCGTACATCACCGCGGGCGACCCGTCGCTGGAAGCGACACTGCGATTCGTGCAGGCGCTGGAGCAAGGAGGCGCGGACGTAATCGAATTGGGGATACCGTTCAGCGATCCGGTGGCGGACGGACCTACGATCCAGAGGGCGTCGGAGCGAGCCTTGAAGGCGGGAACGACGCTGGCGAAGGTATTGGAGCTAGTTCAAAAAATACGGAAGGTTTCGCAGGTACCGTTGATCCTGTTCGGGTACTACAATCCGGTGTTTCAGATGGGAGTGGAGAAATTCGCGGCGTCTGCATCGGAAGCGGGAGCGGACGGCGTGCTGATGACCGATCTGACTCCGGAAGAGTCCGAAGAGTACCGGAAAATATTGGCCGCGCACGGGTTGGATACGATTTTTCTGGCGGCGCCCACGTCCACGGATGAGCGATTGGTGAAGATCGCGGCGTGCACGACAGGATTCCTGTATTTGATTTCGCGGACGGGAGTGACCGGAGCGAAGGATGCGCTGCCGGAGGATCTGCCGGGATTGGTGCGAAGAGTGCGAGCGGTCACGAAGCTGCCGGTAGCGGTGGGATTCGGGATCTCGTTGCCGGGCCAAGTGTCGGTGCTGGGAGGGTTGGCGGATGCGGCGGTGGTGGGATCGGCGCTGGTATCGGAAATCGCGAAGGCGGGATCCGTGGCGGAAGCGGCGTCAGCGCTGGCGGAGCGCACGAAGTCGCTGAAGGATGCGGGGCGCCGCGGAATGTCGCGACGCGTGGACGCGATGCAGCGGAACGAGGCGGCCCGATGAGCCTGGGTGAGTGGCGACAAAAGATAGATGAGATCGACCGGCGCCTGGTGGAATTGCTGAACGAGCGTTCCAGATGCGCGCTGGAAATCGGAAAAATCAAGCAGGAGCAGAATTTGCCGCTGTATCAACCGGAGCGCGAGAAGGAAGTGCTGGAGAATGCGGAGCGCAGCAATCCGGGTCCGCTGTCGGATGCGGCGATCCGGAGGCTGTTCGAGCGGATTATCGATGAGGCGCGGGCCGCGGAGCGCGACGCGATGCACCATGGCAGCGCCAGGGAAAAGAAGAAATAAGGCGTAAGCGATTTTCAGGGCCGGCTTGCGGCAAGGCCGCAAACAAAGGGGACCAGCGACCGTTATGGTTATCGTGATGCAGGAAGGCGCGTCGGACGCACAGATTCAGCACGTCATCGACCGATTGATCGCCAGCGGATTCAACGTGCATCGTTCGACCGGGGAATCGCACACGGTGCTGGGCGCGGTGGGAGTGCACCGGGATTTCGATCACCGCGACTTCGAGCTGCTGGACGGGGTGCGCGAGGTGATGCGCATCACCCAGCCGTTCAAGCTGGCTAGCCGGCAATTCCGACCGGAGGGCACGATTATCGAGCTACGCGGTGGTGTGCGCGTCGGCGGAAACGATGTGGTGGTGGCGGCGGGCCCCTGCTCGGTGGAGTCGAAGGAACAGATTGAGTCTGTGGCGGGTAGCGTGGCGGAAACGGGAGCGAAGATTCTGCGCGGGGGAGCATTCAAGCCGCGCACTTCGCCGTACGCGTTTCAGGGGCTGGGCGAAAAAGGCCTGGCGCTGATGCGAGACGCCGCCGAGAAATTCAACCTGCTAACGGTGAGCGAGGTGATGGACCCTTCGCAGATCCAGATGATGAGCGCGTACGTGGATATTTTCCAGGTGGGCGCGAGGAACATGCAGAACTATTACCTGCTGCGGGCGCTCGGCGAAGCGCGCAAACCGGTGCTATTGAAGCGCGGGATGTCGGCAACGATGGAAGAGCTGCTGTTGAGCGCGGAATACATTTTGAGCGGCGGAAACTACGAGGTGATCCTGTGCGAGCGGGGTATACGGACCTTCGAGACGTACACGCGCAACACCTTTGATATCGCGGCGATACCAGTAGTCAAGAAGCTATCGCACCTGCCGATGTTCGGCGATCCTTCGCACGGGACAGGACGGCGGGACAAAGTGGCGCCGATGGCGCGTGCCGCGGTGGCGGCGGGAGCGGATGGGTTGTTGATCGAAGTGCATAACGATCCGGATCACGCGCTGTCCGATGGCGCACAATCGCTCGATCCCGGACAGTTCAGCCAGCTGATGAAGGAGCTGCGGATCATCGCTCCAGCCATCGGGCGAAACATCGCTTGAGCGCATGAGCTCCCACCTGATATCCCGCATTACGATCCTGGGCACCGGACTGATCGGCGGCTCGTTCGCGATGGCGCTGCGCAAGTACGCCTCGAACGTGCATTTGGTTGGATGGGATCGCCCGGAGGCGGCGCAAACGGCGAAATCGACCGGAGCGTTCGACGAGACTTTCGGGGGCGATTTGAGCGCCGCGCTACAGCTAGCGGACCTGATTTACGTGGCGCTGCCGATTGGCGTGACGCTGGACCTGCTGCCGGAACTGGCGCGAACGGCTCCGCGCAAGGCGCTGATCACCGATGCATGCAGCACAAAGCTGCGAATCGCGCAGACCGCGGAGGAATTGTTCACGGGCCCCCCTGCTCCGCTTTTCCTCGGGGGGCATCCGATGGCGGGCAAGGAGCTGGCGGGAATCGCGCACGCGGATGCCGAACTGTTCCGCGATGCGCGCTACGTGCTGATCGGAGAGGCGACCGCGCCGCGCGACCCGCGGGTGTCGGCATTCCTGAAGCTGCTGGAAAAAATCGGAGCGCAGCCCTTGTGGATGGGCGCGCAACAACATGACTACGCGGTGGGATTGGCGTCCCATGTGCCGCAGCTGATGGCGGTGGCGCTGGCTTCTTTTCTGTATGACCGGTTGGATGAAAATGGCTTGCCCATTACCGTGGCGGGTTCGGGGCTGCGGGACACGCTGCGACTGGCAGGGAGTCCCTATGGGATGTGGCGAGACATTGTCTTGACGAATAAAGACGTAATTTCCGCGGCGCTGGATTTGCTGGCGCACCGGCTGGACGATATCCGCGAAAGGCTCAATTCGCGCGAGCTGGAAGCGGATTTTGAAGCAGCCAATGAGCTGTACCGGCTGTTGCGTGGATTGTAAGAGGGCAAGGCCCCGCCGTCTTCGTTCACCTCAAGCGCAATCGCACCGTGCTTCGTCTTATCGAGCTCAACGCGAATTAGAATCGCCAGACGCCGCTCACGGGGTGTGCGGCAGCGTCAGCACCGGGTTGCGAGGGAAAAAATCGAACGGGCGAATGACGAAGTCGTGCCACATGACGGGCATGACCGGCCAGTCCTCGGCGCGGGGCATGTGGTGAAAGCCCAAGGTGTACCAGGCAACGATATCGGTGTTTTCGATGGGCCGATTGGCCTGAGTCCAGACGGCGAGGCCGTCCGTGCCCTTGCCAGCAGTGGGATACAGGCCGGAAGCGTACAGCTCATTGGGCTTGTAGGGAGTGACCCAGAGCTGGTGATTGGAGAAAGCGCCGACGCGCTGAGGGCCGTCATCCGGATCGAGCAGGGATGCAGCGGTAACTCCAGGCATGATTTCGTAGCCAGTGGGATAGCCGAGGGGCCCGTGAACGTTGGGATTGACGAACACCCACATGGAAGGCTTCTGGAGGCTGATATCCAGGATGGCGTCGCGCTCGGTCTTGGCCACGGAGGGTTCGGCGATCCAGATGCTTTTGCGGTGGGTGGAAGCCGGAAGAAGTTTTTGCTTGAGGCGATGCGGGACGAAAGTGTTGTTGGTGCCGTCAACGTCCAAGTCGAGCCGGAACGAAAAGAAGTGATCGTGGTTGACGCCGACGGTGTTCTCGCCAACGAAATGTCCGTATTCGTCGTCGGCGCCGGGAATGCCCATTTCGTGAGCCGCCGCTGATTTTGCCAGCACACCCTTGGTTTCGATGATGCCGGTGGCGCCGACGGCAACGCGGATCGATCCGTCCTGTTCAAAGCGCCAGTCGAGCAGATAGTCGTAGTTACCGATGACCGCGGCGCTTCTGACGATCAGAGTGCGGCTGGGCCGGCCCCAAATCTGCTCGTTTTCGAAGTGACGCCAGCTTGGACCGGTGGCAATTGTTTCGTAAAGGCATACGAGCTTGGGGTGCAGCACAGGCATGCCATGTTCATTGGGAGCCAGGCCGTCGATGAATTCGGCATTGGCAGGGCAATCCATCCCCGGTTCCAAGGGGCGAAGGACGCCGCCGGGGAAGAATTCGCCGGCATCAATGAAAACGCGCATAGCCCACGATTCCGCGGGGTCCATGTAAGGAACGAAGAGCTCGGACATGGATCCTTCATACAGAACGGAACGTAGACGGCCGGCATCGTCGAAACGCACGAGATTGACGACCGGACCTACGCGGGGATCAAGACGAAAACGAAAGTGCCAATTCTGCCAGCTGACTTCGCCGTTTTTGTTCTGAAAGGACGGGCCAGAGGGCTGCGCGATGGCGATCGGCGTGGTACCGGGACGCGGAACCGCGGGCGCCTCCTCGAAATTAGTGTCACTGTGCGGGACGGGAATCACTTCCTTGTCGATGATCTTGACGACCTTCTTCTGAACCGCATCCACTTCAAAATACAGACCCCCGATGGCGCGACCCCACGTCAGGAAAGATCCGTGCCAGTCGTAGCAGCCGCCGTAGAGCAGGCGATGGCCTTCCAGTTCCGGCACAGCAAAGTAACCGAAGGGGAGAGGCACACATACCACGGCGGTCAGATCCTTGAATCCGCGTTTGGCGAGAGCCTCGCGGAGTCCCGGGTCTTCTTTAGCCATGTCGCCAAGCGCTAAGAATTCGCTCTCGAAGAATGGCGCATGAGCGCCAGGGACATCTTTCCAGGACTCGACCTTGCGGGCGGCGATGTCTACCAGGACCTCCGTGAGCAGACCTTTGCGCAGCAGGATGACATCGGCTCCGCGAGAGAACGATTCGCCTTCCTTCCAGGCCAGGACCCGCTGCTTATCGGGCTCGTGCAAGAGAACGCTGACGCAGAAGGTGTCGGAATCGATCTTGCCGCTGGAGCGCAGGACGTCGTAGACGGCCCAATACTCCGCAGGGGTGAGGGCGGCGAGAGGATGGTCCGGGGATGGCGCGGATTGGCTACAGGTTGACACGGGCGCAAGCAGAACCAGGAACAGGAGGACGAAAGAAGAGAGGCAGAGTTTTTTCACGAGATCTCCATGGATGCGCAAGTGAAACGGCAAACGGCGCCGAACGATAAGCGGAATCTTGTGCTCGTTTGCCAGAGCCCACTCGATCTTGGGGGATACTATGCCAGTTTGGTCTGCGCGGGGAAGCGAATAGACTTATCTTGCGGTGCAATGACGCGCTTTTTCCGGCGTTGGGGCGTGGGGTACACTAGCGCGAACATGGACAAAAGAATAGCGACGGCGGACGAAGGCATTCGAGGGTTGAAGGATGGCGCAACCATCCTGATGGGCGGCTTCGGGCTGTGCGGGATTCCGGAAAAACTGATCGATGCGGTACGCCGGGCGGGAACGAAAGACCTGACGATCGTCAGCAACAATGCCGGAGTGGACGATTTCGGAATCGGATTGCTGCTGCAGAGCAGGCAAGTCAAGAAGATGATTTCCACCTACGTGGGAGAGAACAAACTCTTCGAGCAGCTGGTGCTGAACGGCGAATTGCAGATCGAGTTGAACCCGCAAGGGACTTTGGCGGAGCGGCTGCGAGCCGGAGGCGCGGGAATTCCGGCGTTTTACACGCCGACGGGTTACGGCACGATGGTGGCGGAAGGCAAAGAGACGCGGGAGTTCGAGGGGCGCCCGTACGTGATGGAGCGCGGACTTCGGGGCGATTTCGCGTTTGTGAAGGCGTGGAAGGGTGACCGCTGGGGCAACCTGGTGTACCGCAAAACGGCGCGCAACTTTAATCCGATGATGGCGACGGCGGCGGACCACGTGGTGGCGGAGGTGGAGGAAATCGTGGAGTTGGGAGCGATTCCCGCCGATCAAGTGCACACACCGGGAATTTTTGTGAATGCGATTTTGCAAGGCGCGAACTACGGAAAAAGGATCGAGCGGCGAACGACGAGGAAGGGCTGAACACGCGCGAAGTGGATGGGCACGCGACAGGCGGGATTACAGATGGCACTGAGCGACGAACAGAAACGCGAGAGGATTGCACGGCGGATCGCGCTGGAATTGCGCGACGGTTTTTACGTAAACCTGGGTATCGGCGTGCCGACGCTGGTTGCCAACTACGTGCCCAAGGGCATGGAAGTAATCCTGCAGTCGGAAAACGGAATGTTGGGAGTGGGACCCTACCCGCTGGAAGCCGAGGTGGACGCGGACCTGATCAATGCCGGGAAGGAAACGGTGACGGAGCTGCCGGGTACAAGCTATTTTTCGTCGGCGGACTCGTTTGGGATGATTCGCGGCGGGCACGTGGACCTGACGGTGCTTGGGGCGCTGCAAGTGGACGAGAAGGGGACGCTGGCAAACTGGGCGATTCCCGGGAAAATGCTGAAGGGCATGGGCGGCGCCATGGACCTGGTGGCGGGAGCGAAGCGGGTATTCATTGCGATGGAGCACGCCACGCGAGACGGAAAGCCCAAGATCCTGAAGAAATGCACGCTCCCGCTGACCGGAGTGGAAGTGGTGGATTTCATCGTGACGGAGCTGGCGGTGATCGAGGTCACGCCACAGGGATTGGTGCTGCAGGAGATTGCGCCGGAGGCTAGCGTGGAACTCGTGCAATCGCTGACCGAGCCGCAGTTGCGGCTGCCTTCCGGTGGGCCGAAGAAGATGCCGCTATGAGGTGGCAACTTGCGCAAAACCGGGAATCAGCGCGCTAAGACGAACCGCTCAGACGGCGCGTAATCGCAAACGAATACTGGAAAGCGGAAATCACCGCGAACGCGGGAACAGTGTAGGTGAGCGCGTATTTGGCGCCGTGGAGCGAATACGCGGGATACGCGGCGGAGAACACCACAACGAAGACGAAGATGATCTCGAAAGTGGTGGTCAGCTTGCCGTAAATGCTGGGCGGGAACGGCTGATATCCGGAAATGAGGATGATCACGATGGCCACGGTCAGGATGAGGATATCCCGGCTGAGAACGATGATGGTGAGCCACCAGGCAATCTTCTGCTTGAAGGCAAGAATCGCGAAGGAAGACGACAAGAGCAGTTTGTCGGCAATGGGATCGAGATAAGCGCCAACGGCGGAACGTTGATTGAGTTTGCGGGCCAGCAGGCCGTCGATGCCATCGCTGAGACCGGCGACCACCAGCACCAGTAGCGCCCAGCGATACTGTTCGTAGGAAATCAAGCCGAGGAAGAACGGCAAGAATCCCAGACGCAGAAACGTGATTTGATTGGGAACCGTCCAGATTCTTCCTTGCATTTGTGGATGAGGATATCGCAGTTCAGGCGAACTGAGCCAGATAGTCGAGTAAGCCGCGACCGACTTTGCGGGCGAACAGCTCGTTCATGGAGGGGATCGAGCCGGCCGGCTCGTCCAGAGCGACGCGTTCGATGCGCGTCATGGGAAAGAACAAGGTGGGCACACCGGCACGCTCACCATCCGGCTCATTCAGCTGGCGAATGAAATGGTCAAAGGAATTCAGGTCGATGCCGCGGACGGTAATGCCCGCGGTATTGATCGCCAGCAGTTCGCCCCAGATTTTTTCCTTGGGGGTATGCAGATTGAGAATGACGATGGAATGGGGGTCCATGCGCGATGTCGAGGCTCCGGGAATAGAGTAGCGCATTCCGCGACGTGCCGGAAAAAAAGAGAAACGCGCGGGATGGGAGTATCGATACGGCAGGGACAAGCGGGCTAGGAGCCGGGGATGGGATCGCGGTAGTGCAGGATCATGAAAGCGAAGCTAACGACGATGGTTAAGCCGGCGAGCCAACCGAGGATGTAAGCGACCTGGCGTTCGCGGGGGGTATCGGGCTGGCGGTCTGGAAAGATTTTGCCGAGTACGAATCCGGCAGCCAATCCGCCCATGTGCGCGGCGTTGTCTATTCCCATTCCAGAGAAACCGAGAGCGATCAGGATGACCACCGAGAGGATCAAGCGCGAGCGCAACTCGCGCATGTAGGAGCCGCCCCGTTTAGTGGTGATGGCCAGCAGCAAGCCGACCAGGCCGAGCAGCGCACCGCTGGCGCCCAGGGACAAATGCCCCATGTAGGCGCTGACCAGGAAACCGAAAGCGCCGGTGAAGACATAGAAGAACAGGTAACGCGAAGAGCCATAGAGTTCCTCCAGCGCGGGACCGAACTGCATCAAAGCCATCATATTGAAGCCAATGTGGATGAGGCCGCCGTGCAGGAACATGGCGGTGACCAGCCGGTACCATTCGTTATTGAGGAAGATGGCGGGACCGTAGCTGGCGCCCAGGCGATAAGACGTCAAGCCGCCCATGCCGCTGATAATGCGGAATCCGCCGCCGCCTTCCGCGACGCTGGCCATCCAACTGACGCCAAACATGAGGATGTTGGCGACCAGCAAAGCGGTGGTTACCGGGGAATGTCCACCTACGAAGCTCGAAAGCCAGCGGCTGGCGGCGGCGAGAGAAAAAGTCATGCTGGCGCCGCACTGGTGGCAGCGCGTGGCGTTAATGCCGACAAGAGTGCCACAGGATGGACAGAGCTTCGGGCGGCCCTGTTGATTGGAGCCGCCGAATAACCCGCTCAACTTCTCTTTCCAGCGCTGGACGCGATATTGCCAGGGATAGGGAAGGGGCAACTCTCCTCCTTGCGGCGTTCGAGTAGCGTTCTATAATACCGGAATCCCGCCCGGAGTTCCGGCGGACCAAAAATGGACAAACTAGAAGAAATCGGGCGGCGATTGGACGCGGAATTGACGCGTCTGGGGAAGTATGTGGAAGAGGAAGTAGCACCGGAAGCCGAGAAGCGCACAGCATCGTTCCTGCGAGAGGTTTCGGAGCTGTTGAACGGCTGGTCCTCGAAGCTGGAAGAGCGCATGTCATCTCGGCGCCCGCCCGGCCCTCCGAGCTCAGCGGCATGACGCGGGCGAGATGGTGAAAAGCTTCTGGGGTCCGCGTGAAGTGCGATTCGCGGCGGGCGTTGCCTGTTTAGGGCTGGCGTTGCTGGTCAGTGGATGCGGCTCCCGGAGGCCGGCAGCGCGCAAGTCTCCAGCGCCGCCAATGCAGCCTGCGCCGAGTCCGACCACAGAAACGGCCGGGCGCGCCAGCGCTCCCGTGCCTGGCGGCAAGCCTTCCACCGAGTACAACGAGGAGGGGAACGCGTCGTGGTATGGAGCGCCCTTCCACGGCCGGCGCGCGTCGAACGGCGAAGTCTACGATATGTACAAACTCACGGCCGCGCATCGCACGTTGCCGTTTGAGACGGTGGTGCGCGTGACCAACGTGACCAACGGGAAATCCACGACGGTGCGCATCACTGATCGCGGTCCGTTCGTGGCCAATCGAATCATCGACCTTTCGCTGGCGGCGGCAAAGGAGATTGATTCCGTGGGACCCGGCGTGGTGCCGGTGCGGCTGGAAATTCTTTCCGCGATCGACCCCAATTCCGGCTATTTTACGGTGCAAATCGGAGCGTTCCGCGACCGCGGCAACGCGGAACGGCTGCGCGACCGACTGAGCCCCGGCTACTCGCCGATTTTCATCCAGCAGGTGGCGACAGCGGAGGGGCCCTTCTTTCGCGTGCGCGTCGGCAAAGTGTCCGGCGAAGAGGCGGCGCACCAGCTGGGAGAGCAACTGCGCGCGAAAGAGGGCGGCACGCCCATGGTGTTCCGGCTGGATGGAGCGGCTGCCGAGGAAGGGAGCAACTGATGGACGCCAATTGCCTGTTTTGCAAGATTGGGGCGAAGCAGATTCCTTCCAAGATCGTGCACGAGGATGAGGAGGTGTTCGCGTTTGAGGATATCGGACCGCAGGCTCCAACGCACCTGCTCATTTGCCCGCGGAAGCATTTTGCTTCCTTGCAGGAGGCGACGGATGACGACCAGCAGGTGCTGGGCAAGCTGCAACTCGTGGCCGCGGAACTAGCGCGAAAGTATAAGCTGCTGGAAGGTTACCGGACGGTGATAAACACAGGGCGCGGAGCGGGTCAATCCGTATTCCATCTACATCTTCACCTTCTTGGGGGCAGGCCGCTTGGTTGGCCGCCGGGCTAAGAAGTGTCGCGCCGAGAATCAACGGGATAGCGAGTTCAGGAGGAATCATGCGGGATCTCAATCGCAGGAGTCTGCTTATTGTAGCGTTCGTCTGCGCCTTCGCAGCGCTCCGGGTGGTAGCGGCGCACGCGGGCCCCGGAGCTCCAGCGCCAGGGAAAACGGACCAGACCTCGGGGCAAACAAAGGGACGCGCGCTGACGATCGATCGGATTTATGGTGCGCCGAGTTTGAACGGGCGTCTGACACAGGGGATTACCTGGTCGCCGGACGGAAAGCAGATCGCCTATCTGAAGGAGATTCCCGGAGCGAAACCCAAGCAAAGGCGAACGGAACTGCGGGTGATGGATGCAAGGTCCGGGAAGGAGCAAATTCTGATTTCAGCGGATAAGTTAGAGTCCGCGTTGCCGGCGGAAAAGGAGAATTCTTCGCAAGCGACGGGACTCGGGCGCCACGCAGCCGCCGAATACCAATGGTCGCCGGACGGCAAAGCAATACTGTTTCAGGGGAACCATGCGCTGGCGTGGTTCGACCTGAAATCGCAAACGGCGAAGGCGTTGGTATCGGGGAAAGCGGCGATTGCCGACCCGAAGATTTCTCCGGATGGGAAATGGGTGAGTTTTGTGCGCGACCACAATTTGTGGCTGGTCGCGTGGCGGATGGGAAAGAGCGCGCGTTTACCACGGGCGGGAGCGAAGAGATTCGAAAGGGTGAGCTGGATTGGGTTTATCCGGAAGAGCTGGAGCTGACGACGGCGTATTGGTGGGCGCCGGATTCGTCCGCGATCGCGTTCCTGGAGATGGATGAACGCAAGGTGACGAAGTATCCGCTGGTGGATTTTGCGTCGCCCATTGGAGACGCCGACGAGGAGCGGTACCCGCCGGTGGGAACACCGAATCCGGTGGTGCGGGTGCTGGTGGCGCCGGTGAGTGGCGGCGAACCGAAAGCAATGGATACCGGACACAGAGACAGATATTTATCTGGCGCGGATCGACTGGCTGCAAGGACTCCCGGCACGTGGCGATTCAGAGGTTGAATCGCGCGCAGACGGAATGGATTTATTGTTCGCGGATGTTACGGACGGCAAAAGCCGCGTGGCGCTCAGCGAAAAAGACGACGCGTGGATTAATGTCGGAGACGACCTGCGTTTCTGAAGGACGGGAAAAGATTTTTGTGGTCGAGCGAACGGAGCGGCTACCGGCACCTTTATTTGTACGACCTGGACGGCAAAGCAGCTGGCGCAGATTGACGAATGGCGAGTGGGAAGTGTTCGGCAGTTCAGGGGTGGATGAGGCGAAGGGCCACGTGTATTTCACGGCGACGGAGAAGTCGCCGCTGGAGCGGCAACTGTATCGTGTGGCCTGGATGGCGGCGGGTTCAAGCGGCTTACGAAGGAAGAAGGCACGCACGGCGCTGGCGGCCCCGGCGGCGAGGGATATGTAGATACGTTTTCGACGAATCTGACCCGCCGCGGCAGGATCTGATGCTGCGGACGGCACCCAAGCTGGCAACCATCAACGAAAACCGCGTGGGTGAACTTGAGGCATACCAGTTGTCGCAAGCCGGAATTTTTGACGATTCGGGCTCGCGATGGAGCGAACTAAATGCGTTGATGATCAAGCCACCGAACTTCGATCCGGGAAAGAAATATCCGGTGTTGGTCTACACCTATGGAGGGCCGCACGCCCAGGTGGTGCTGAATGTGTGGGAGGGCAATACGTTCCTGTGGCACGAGTTGATGGCCCAGAACGGATACATTATTTTTGCGGTGGACAATCGTGGATCGGCGGGAAGAGGGCATGTCTTCGAAAAGACGATCCGTTTTCAGTTCGGCGCACAGGAGATGTCGGACCAACGCGACGGAGCAGCGTATTTGAGATCGTTGCCGTACGTGGATGGAAGGCGTATCGGTATTTGGGGCTGGAGTTACGGCGGGCACATGACGCTGCACGCGATGTTCGAAGCGGGGGACGATTTCAAGGTGGGTTTCGCAGGCGGACCGGTGACCGATTGGCATTTTTACGATTCGATTTATACGGAACGCTATATCGGCTTGCTGCCGCCGAACGAGGAGCAGTTACCAGGAATCTTCACCGATTGAGAATGCCAAGGACCTAAAAGGGCAAGCTGCTGATCGCGCACGGGACGGGCGACGACAACGTGCACTTTGCGAACACGCTGTCGGTTATCGACGCGCTGATCGACGACGAAAAATACGTGGAAGTGATCGCGCTTTTCCGGGACGTGGCCATGGCGACCGATCCGGCGGCACGGCGAGTGCTTCTGAATCGGGTAACGAAGTTTTTCCTCGATAATTTGTGACGAGCGCACCCGGCGTTTCGTCAAGGGCCGCCGTTCGCGCTAAGGCTTGTCCGGTTTGATCTCGACGGGTGCGCCGATCTTGATGGTGGAACCGAACCGCTTGTAGTTCGCATACCGCACGGTCATGCGGATGTGCACGGCGCCGGTGCTGAAGTGCAGCTCGTCGTCGGAGCGGGTGTAGGTCGGGAACCAGTAGTGCCCTTCGATGTTTTCGCGGAAGGTTTCGAACCGCGGAAACATGTTTTCCTGGCCCTTCTTGATGATGTCCGGCACGGCTTTTCCGTCGGTCTTCACGATCTTCAGGTCCTTGGTCGTCCACCCAGATGCGGCCCTGAAAGTAGCGCTGGTTCTTTTCGATTTTCTTGGGCTTTACGTCAAAGACATAGGTGTTCAATTCGTCGAGCGGCTCGCGACCGACATAGGTGACGTCGTACTTGGGCAGCTCGTCGGAGGTGAGGACGAACGGCTGCACGTGCTCGAGGTCGTCCATGTCCTGCTGTGAGAGGCTGATGCGCTGCGAGCGTCGGAGGCCGGCGCGGAGATCACCTTTTCGTAGCGCTTGCCGTCCGGCGTGAACAAAATGTCGCTGGTCATGCGGTATTCGCCGTCGGGGCGACCATCGAAGTCGATGGTTTGGACGACGAACGGTTTGCGTATAGGTGTAGTTGTCGCGCTCTTTCTTGAACTCCAGTTCGCGATCGCCGAATTTCTGAATGACCTGATCGACGGGGATGTCCGGCGGCTTGGTGGAAAGATTGGGAGAACTCGCTTTCGGATCTTGAGCAGTTGCTTGCGACGGACTTTGCACCTGCACCGTGGGAGGAGATTGCGGCGGTGGAGGAGCCGCATGCAGTGCGGGAATGCCCAGAGCACCGCTGAGTACCGGTATCCACAGGTAGCGTCGGCCCGTTTTTTTGACGCACCTGGTGACAAGGTCGACCATTCGGCATTGCCTCCTGCTTCGCGGCATCGCGTTTCTTGATATTGGAACGTCCGAAACGTGCTCCGGGTTGCATGGCGATCACCGCGGAACGGATTCGATTATCGCGCCTTTTGTTACCGGACACCAATCGGCAAATCAAGCGGAGTCAAACTACTTCCTGGACCTGGACTTCGCCCTGAGAGCGCAGGATTTCGACCTTACAGTTCCCATCCAAGCGGCGGAACAGCAGGTCAACAGAGGCACCGGCCACGCGCAGCTGGTCGATGCGGACTTCCTCCAAGCTGGCAGGAAGAGCGGGGTTGTGCAGCGAGATGCGGCGTTCGCGCGCGGATAATTCAATACCCAGGCAAGCCTGCAAAAGCAAATACACAGACCCGGCAGCCCAGGCCTGCGGAGCGCAAGCGACCGGATAAAGCGTTGGGCCGCTGGCTTCCGGCCGTTTGTGGAAGCCACAAAAGAGTTCCGGCAAACGGCGAAGTTCCATGTGACGGCTGGCGTCGCCAATCGCGCCCAAGACGGTGCAAGCATCGCGCTGGCGCCCGTAGAAAGAAAAGCCCATGGCCAGGAGTGCATTGTCATGTGGCCACACAGAGCCGTTGTGATAGGACATCGGGTTGTAGCGCGCCTCGGAGGAGCCTATGGTGCGCACTCCCCAGCCTGAAAATAGCTGCTGGGTCATCAACGAAGCGATGGCGGATTCGGCGTGCTGCTGACTCGCGATACGGCAAAAAAGGGCATGGCCTGCGTTCGAGGAGCGGACACGGCACTGATTCTTTGCGCCGTCGAGCGCAAGGACGTACGTGCCCAGATCATCCGACCAGAAGGATTCCTCAAATTTTGCACGAATATCTTCGGCTTCGGCTTCCAGACGAGTGGCCAGCGGCGCTTGCCCCAGAGAGCGAGCGATAAGGGCAGCGGCGCGTTTGGCGGCGAATACATAGGCCTGCACTTCGCACAGGGCAATGGGCGGTTCGGCCAGACGGCCATCGGAATGAAAGACCGAGTCGTGCGAATCCTTCCAGCCTTGTTGCACAAGGCCGTTCTCGGAACGCCGTTCATACTCGATAAATCCATCGCCGTCGGCGTCGCCATAGTGATCGATCCAATCGAGCGCGCGCTGAATATTCGGCCACAGCCCCTCGACGAAGGCGAGATTGCCGGAACGTTCCAGGTAGGCTCCGGCCAGGAGGATAAAGAGCGGAGTGGAATCGATACTGCCGTAGTAACGAGCGAACGGGACTTCGCCAGTCGCGGCCATTTCCCCACGCCTCATTTCATGCAGGATCTTGCCGGGCTCGGCGTCCTGCGCGGGTAGTTCCGTTTGCGCCTGGGTCTTGGCGAGATAAGTGAGGACGACCTCCGCGAGGTGAGGAGCGATCCACAGGCACTCCAGCGCGGTGATGATGCCGTCGCGACCGAAGACGGTGCTGAACCAGGGAACTCCGGCATAAGGGTAAGGACCCTCGGGGTTGCCTTCCACCAGCATCCGAAGATCGGCCGAAGAGCGCGCCAGCCATCCATTGAAACTTTCACTGGAAGTGGTGATGCGGCAGTCGCCAATGCCCACCCGTGTAAATTCCGTTTGCAGCTCGCGGAAAGCGCTGTGATACGGAACCCGGGCGCGCGAATGCTCATCTTGCTCGCAGAGCACTTCGCAGAAAATGGATTTCTCTTCCTTGGGTTCGAGGCTGATCAGAAAGGAAGCTTCCCGCGACGTCAAAGTGCGCGGGGAAGGAGAGAAACCGATGCGGGTGTGACGCACGACTTCGTCCAGACCCTTATACGAAAGAACGGCGGTCTCGCCGTGCACGCGATCCTGCAGACGCTCGCCATGGTGCTCGCGTTTGGTGCCACGAACCTCGAAGATATCGGCAAAGTCAGCCGCAAAGTGGATGACAACGGAAACCTGGGTTCGCTCCTGCCCGTAATTCAGCAAACGGATGTGTTCGTGGCAACTGCCATTTCGTAGAAACTTCAGCTTGAAGATATGAATGAGTCCGCGGGAGAGATATTCGCCATTGCCGCTGGGGCTGTCCACGTTGGTGAGATCCACGGAGAGGAAAGCATTGTCTTCGCGAATGGTCGAGCTGAGCAGCAGCGGCAGGCGGCCGTTGATCGTCATGGTAAAACGGGAAAGGTGCCTGCTTTCCACGTAAAACAGGCCGAATTGCGATGAACCGAGGGGCTCAATATCTCCGTAACGATTGAGGACCGCGAAAGTATCTCCATATTTCAGGACACGTGTGCGGTCGTCCGCCAGGGCCGAAGAGGCGCGGACATAATATTGATCTTCGAAACGGACAATGTCGGTCAAAGACAGGGCGTCCTAGATAGTCAGCAGAGTGTCCGTTTCAGGGGCTGGAGCCTCGGCGGATTTGGCACTCAGGATGTTCTCGTACAGTCTAACGTAGTCTCGCGCCATCCTCGAAGCGGTAAAGCGCCTTTCAAATTCACGGCGGATATCCGAACGGCGTAATTCCTGCACCTGGGAGACGGCTTCGACGGCTTGCGCCATGTCGTTGACAATGATGCCCGCTCTACCGTGCGGGAGGACTTCGCGAACGGATCCGCAATCGAAGGCGACCGTCGGCGTCCCGCAAGCCATTGCTTCGATCATCGTCAAGCCGAATGGCTCAGGCCAGTCGATGGGGAACAGATAGGCATAAGCATTGCCCAGAAAATCGGATTTTTGCTGCTCGGCGATTTCGCCGAGATATTCGATGCCGGGTTGAGACAGTAGAGGCTTGATCTGGGTTTCGTAATATTCGCGGTCGACGCGGTCCACTTTCGCGGCGATCTTGAGCGGCATTCCCGTTTCCAGGGCGATCTGGATAGCGCGATCCACACGCTTCTCCGGAGAGATACGTCCCAGGAATGCCAAGTATTTGCCCGCTCCAGTGCCCTGCGAAAAACCTTTTGGCGCCAAGCCATGATAGACATTCCCGATCCAGTTGGCCCAACAGAGCGGACGCCGCTGGCTGAAAGAAATTGAGGCCAGAGGCATATCGCGATATTTCCGGTACAGGGGATCGAGGTCCGGAATGTCGAGGCGTCCGTGAAGGGTGGTCAGCTGAGGGAGTTCGTAGGCCTTGGAGATCGGAAAATGCAGGTAGTCGACGTGAAAATGAATGATGTCGAATTCGTCGGAACGCTCAAGGACGTCGGCTAGCATCGCATAGTGGCGAGCAAGCTGGTCGACACATTTCGTGTCGAGCCGGAGGGATCGTTCGCAAGGAGCGACCAGATTCGCCGAAGTCACAGAATCACCGCTGGCAAAGAGCGTTACCTCGTGCCCCAGGCCAACCAGCTCCTCGGTCAAGTAGGAGACAACTCGTTCCGTGCCTCCATACAACTTCGGAGGCACACTCTCGTAGAGCGGCGCCACCTGGGCGATTCTCATAGGGTCTCCCTGTACTTGCCGGCACTAATGATAAGGAATGCGACAGTGCGGAAATATCAGGCGAATTGCTGATTGATGAGGGTTTGTCCCGGTAGAGCCGCAAAGCCCGCGGCAAATGGCAATGATTTAGGGCGATACGAGGTCTCGCAGCTTTGGCTGCACACCAATAGCGTTCAAACTGGAGGCGTCCCAGCCGCCTCCCAGGCCTTTCACGAGCAGCACGCTTGCGACCAGACGCTGGCCGCGAATCGTGGCCAATTGCTGCTCGCCATTCAAAAGATTCTGCTGCGCGGTAACCACGTCCAGATAGTTGACCAGCCCGCCGGAATAACGGCTGGTGGAAATATCGAGCGTGCGTCGCGCGGCGTCCACAGCGTCCTGCTGCGATTGCTGTGCCTCGTTCAACACTGCCAGACCGGTGATCTCGTCCTGCACTTCCTGAAGTGCGGTCAGCACGATTTGCCGGTAGTTCGCCACGGTAGCGTCGTAACCGGCCTGCGCATACTGAACCTGGGCTCGGCGTGTTGCGCCAGTGAAAATCTGCTGCGCTACATCCGCTCCCAGAGCCCAAAAGATGCTGGAAACATTCACCAACTTTGCGATGTCTGCGGCTTGCCAGCCACCTTGCGCGAAGAGATTCAACGAAGGGTAGTAGGCAGCGCGGGCGACGCCGATTTGCGCGTTGGATATCGCCATCTGGCGCTCGGCCTCGGCTACATCTGGGCGCCGTTCCAGCAGGTCGGAGGGCAAGCCCGCATTGAGAGCGGGGGGTTCCGCGTTGAGAAGGCGGGGCGCAATGTGAAAATCAGGAGCAGGACGGCCGACGAGCACCGCCAGAGAGTCCTCAAACTGTTTGCGCTGCTGGCGCAGTAACGTAGCTTGCGTGCGTGTGGTGTTGAGGAGCGTTTCTTCCTGGGCTACATCCAGGCCGGACGCGACGCCGCCGTTGTGGCGGGAATTGACCAACTGCAGGCCACGCTGCAAGGCTTCGACGGTGCGGTTCAAGATGTCCAACTCGGAATCGAGTTGACGGAGATTGAAGTAATCGCCGGCAACCTGCGCGGTAACCAACAAGCGCACGTTTTCCAGATCGGCGGCATTTGCTTGATAGGAGGCGTTGGCCGCCTCGATGCCGCGGCGCCTCCGGCCGAACAGGTCCATTTCGTAGTTCACGGTGAACGGAAGGATGTATGAGTTTTGCGTGACCGTGCCGGAAACGGGGAAGTTGCTGTTCGGCGGACGATTGCCCGAGAGGCGTTGGCGCTCGATTGACGGCGATGTGCCGACCGACGGAAACAGAGTGGCGACCTGGATGGCCGCGATGGCACGGGCCTGTTCCAGGTGAGCGATGCTGACCTTTATGGTTTGATTTTCGGCGAGCGCCTGCTTTTCGAAGGTATTTAGGTCATCGTCCTGGAAGACGCTCCACCATTCGCCCTTGGGCACGCCATCTCTTGGAGCACTTTCCCGCCAGGGTTCCGCGAGATCCCATTTTGCGGGTACGGGTGCGGCAGGCCGCTTGTAATTTGGCCCCACCGTGCAACCGCACAGGTACAAGACGATCATGCAGAGCGGCGCGGAACGCAGGATGGGCTCGAGGAGCCGCCACGAGAACCGAATATTTGCGGAGGGGATAGCCCGAAACAACATTACTTTGCTCGGCCCTCTTGGCCGCCTTTGCTGGGCGGATTGGGCGTTGCTTGGGAAGCCGGCGGTTGATTTTGTTGCGGAAGAGCATTTTGCGGGACCTGCTTAACGTTGACCTGGACTCCTTCGTCGAGAGAATCGGCAGGATTAAGGACGATCCAGTCGTCAACGGTCAAACCTTCCAGCACTTCCAGAGTGGTGCCATAGTCGCGGCCGATGGCGATGGGTCGAAGGTGCGTCTTGCCATTGGCATCGACGACCACGGCGCGAAGGCCCTCGGAGCGGAACAACAGCGCGTTTACGGGAACTTGCACGCGCTGCGCATTTACCTGTACCTGGAAGCGTACCTGCGCATAGCCGCCAGGCAACAGCTGATTATTTTTGTTAGGCACGTCCACTTCGGTATTGAGAGTGCGGCTGGCAGTATCAATGGCGTCCGCGGTGCGCACGACTTTGCCTTCAAATTTTTGCCCCGGATACTGCTGAAGCTCGAGGTACCCGCCCAGGCCGACGTGGATTGCCGGAGCATATAATTCGGGCACGCGAACGAAGGCGCGAATCGGATCGGTTTGCGCCAGGAAAAAGAGTTCCTGAGAGCTTCCGCCGTTGCCGGCATTGACGAGATTTCCGATGTCGATGTTGCGCCGAGTGATCACGCCACTAAAAGGCGCATAGATATGTTTGAACGATTCGAGTTCTTCCAGGCGGCGCACATTGGCCTCGGCGGACTGCACGCTTGCTTTTTTGGCGGCATAATCTCCAGCGGCATTGTCGACTTCCTGCTTGGAGACGCCGTCCGTCTTGATGAGCTCTTCGTAACGGGTCGCGGTGATGCGCGACAAATTTTCATTCGCGCTAGCGGTATTGAGATCAGCGCGGGCCTGGGAGAGCTGCTGGTCAACTTCCGGAGTATCAATGTCCGCGAGAAGCGTGCCTTTTTGAATCCGGCTGCCGATATCGTGATACCACTTTTTCACATAGCCGTTGGTGCGCGCGTAGATCGGAGACTCGACGTAGGCTTGCAGCGTGGACGGCAGGATGAGATCTTCGTGTCCCGCGCCAGGGACGGGATGAACCACCGACACCGTCGGAATGGCCAGTTTTTCGGTCTCGCTGGCCAGCGCCTTGTACTGGGAGCGGCGTTGCAGCAAAGTGAGCGCGCCGACGACCAGCAGCACGATGACCATGCCCACCAAGAGCACAAACAGCCTGCTCTTGGGTTGAGGGGAAGGATCGCCGTTGTCAGGTTCCATCTGTGCCGCACTCTCCGTCATCATTCTACGCTCCACTGAATATACACCAGCCTCTTTTGGGCTACGCCAGGGCCGGCGATGAGGAGGCCGCGCCGCCGGCTCTCCTGCGCTCTCGCCGCCCGTGAATCATCGAGAAAACACAGGGAACGAAAAACAAAGTCGCGAAGGTGGCGAACAGCAGTCCACCGATGACCGCGCGGCCCAGAGGCGCATTTTGTTCGCCGCCTTCGCCGAGTCCCGTGGCCATGGGGATCATGCCAATGATCATGGCCAAGGCGGTCATGACCACCGGGCGCATGCGCACGAAACCCGCTTCCAGAGCGGCATCCCTTGCGGTCTTACCTTCGTTCAATTGTTCGCGCGCGAAGGAGACCATCAGGATGCTGTTGGACGTGGCAACACCGACGCTCATGATCGCACCGGTCAGGGAAGGCACATTGAGCGTGGTGTGGGTGAACAACAACATCCAGCAGATTCCAGCCAGCGCGCCGGGCAGCGCGGTGATGATAATGAAAGGATCGAGCCAGGACTGAAAATTGACTACGATGAGCAGATACACCAGCACGATAGCGCCGACCAAACCCAAGCCCAGACCCTCAAAGGAAGTGGTCATGGTCTGCACCTGACCGCGGATGACAATGTGGCTTCCGCGCGGCAGGTTCTTGTTCCCTTCGCCGCTCACACTGGAAACGATCCGCCGGACCTCGTCGGAAACGGCGCCAAGATCGCGGCCACTGACGGAGGCATATACGTTAACCATGGGTTGAGCGTTGTAGTGGGTAGCGACCGCGGGGCGCACCGTCAATGTCGTGTCCACCAAATTACCCAAAATCTGGGGAGAGCCGGTGGCGCCGGGGGAGTTTACCGGAGTGTTCTGCAACGCTTGCAGTGAATCGTTGCGATATTGCGGTGTCTGCACGGCGACGTTGTAGCTCACGCCATTTTTGGGGTCGAGCCAAAACGCCGGAGCGGTCTGGAAGCTGGAGCTGAGAGAGACGAGCACGTTCTGCGCGACGTCGCGCGCCTGCAGCCCCACGGATTGCACGCGCGTGCGATCAATGTCCAGGTGCAAGGTAGGCTCATCGAAAGCCTGCTGGATATGCACATCCACCGCTCCGGGAACATGGCGCATCTCCGCCGCGAGTTTCTGGGCCACACCGAAGTTGGCCAACTGATTGTTGCCGATGATGGCGACGTCAATCGGAGCCGGCGTACCGAAGTTGAGAATCTGGGTGACAATGTCGGCCGGCTGGAAGATAAAACTGCACACCCGGAAAGCGTTGCGGCAGTTTTTCGCGAAGTTCCTGAATATATTCGCCGGTGGGTTTACCGTGTTCTTCTTTCAACTGCATCAGGATTTCGCCGTCGGCGGTGCCGTAGGTTCCCGAGTTACTGTAGGTGAGGTTGATGCCGCTGTAAGGGACACCGATGTTGTCGAGAACGGTTTGCAGTTCACGGGAGGGAATGGTCTCGCGGATAACGCCTTCGACCTGGTCGGCCAGGCGGGCGGTCTCTTCGATACGCAGACCGGTCCGAGCACGGAAATGCAGACGAATCTGTCCGGCGTCGACCTTGGGGAAGAAATCGCGGCCAAGGACAAATACCAGGCAACCCGATAGCACGCAAAAACCCAGAAACGCTGCGGAGAATACGTAGCTACTCTCGAGAGCGCGGCCGAGGGCGCGCCGGTAAGCATCGCGCGTGCGCTCGAACTTGCGCTCGAATGCCTGCTGATACCTGCGGAAAAATCCCTGCTGCTCGCCGCGGTGTTCTTCGGGGTGATATTCATCGGCGGAACTCAACAAATACATGGCCATGGTGGGAACGATGGTGCGCGACCACATGTAGGAAGCCAGCATGGCGAAGGAAACCGCTTCGGCCAGCGGAACGAAGAGGTAACGCGCCACACCCGAGAGGAAAAACATCGGCAGAAACACGATGCAAATGCATAGGGTGGAGACCAGAGCGGGCACGGCGATCTGTTGCGCGCCATCGAGGATGGCCTGGACGGTGTCCTTGCCCATGGCCAGGTTGCGGTTGATATTCTCGATTTCGACGGTGGCGTCATCGACCAGAATGCCGACGGCGAGGGCCAGTCCGCCAAGGGTCATGATGTTGATGGTCTCGCCGAGAGCGCTGAGGAGCAGCACGCTGACCAAGATGGAGAGTGGAATCGAGGTGGCGATGATGAGGGTGCTCTTCCAGTTGCCTAGGAAGAGCAAGATCATAACCGCCGTCAAGCAGGCAGCGATCAAAGCCTCGCGAAGAACGCCCTGAATTGAGGCGCGCACGTACAGAGACTGGTCGAAAAACATCGTGAGGTGCAGACTCTCGGGCAACGAAGGGGCGTAATTCTTGAGGGTTTGCTTGACCTGGCTGACGATGCTGAGGGTAGAGGCTGATCCGGTCTTGTAAGTGGCCATCAGCACGCCGCGCTGACCATTCGCGCGAACAATATTGGTCTGCGGCGAAAATCCGTCGCGGATGTGCGCGACTTCCCGCATGTAAATGGTGGCGCCGTTCACCGTTTTTACGGGCAGGTCGTTAAGCTCGGCGACGGTTTGTGGAGCTCCGTTCATCTCGACGTTGTACTCCAGCGGCCCGAGCTTCGCGGTTCCCGTCGGCAGAATCAGGTTTTGGGCGTTCACGGCGTTGACAATGTCCACCGGGGAGAGCCCTTTGGATTGCAGCGCGACAGAGTCCAGGTCGACCGAAATCAACCGTTGCTTACCTCCAAAAGGGAAGGGAAGCGCCGCGCCCTGCACCGTGGCGAGTTGCGTGCGGATAAAGTTGTTGCCGAAATCGAACAACTGCTGCTCGCTGAGAGTGTCGCTGGTCAATCCGATCTGGATGACCGGAACCGTCGATGCCGAATAAATAGCCACCAGCGGAGCCGTCGTGCCCGGAGGCAAGAAGCGCAGGATGGTTTGCACCGTTGCGGTGGTTTGAGCGACGGCGGTCTGAATGTTTGCGGACGGACGGAAATAAATTTTGACGACGGCGATGCCATTGAGAGACTGGGACTCAATATGCTCGACGTCGTTTACCAGCGTGGTCACCGCGCGCTCGGAGTTGGCGGTGATGCGCTGTTCCATATCCTGCGGAGACAACCCCCCGTAGTTCCACACCAGGCTGATGACTGGAATGTTGATATCCGGAAAAATATCCGTCGGCGTGCGCAACAACACCACCGGAGTCAACAGGACGATAACGAGGGCCATCACGATAAACGTATAGGGTCGCGACAGCGCTAACCGGACTATCCACATAATCTTATTTAATTTCCCTGAAGGGGAGCGGCGCGGCTCTCCTGTTTCGACTCATCCGTCTATTTCAAACGCACTCTGATTCCGCTTCGGGTACCGCTTTCCATTGGATTCGCGCCACACTTGTTTTGGGTACGGACGCGCAGCCCTCGACGGGTAAAGCTTACAAGAGAATATCGCGTGGAGAAACGGTTGAACTTCGCTGCTCTGGATTCCAGCCGCACCATGGAAAAGCCTGTGCATCAGCAGTTTATGGCGGCAGAACCCCGCGGACGCGCGCATCGCCGTTTTGATGCGCGAGCCACGACACCCGGTACCTGAGGGACGTAGCCAAATTGAGCGCGTTCATTTATGAGACATGGTAAACACGCCATCCCAGCCGGTCGGCGGTTCATCGAAGAGGTATTCCTGGCAGCGCTTCCAATACGTCCGCGAGGCGCCATCGTCCGGCCACGTGGCGAGGATGGCTTCAAAGGCGTCCTGCGCCTCGTTCCACCGGCGATTTTGGTAAAGAGCGCGAGCTTGCGCAAATGCTTCGAGTCGCGCGTGGATCGAAGGTCCCTCGCCGCTCCCGTCGATGTCCGCCACCCGGCCTAGCAGTTCATAAATGGCGACGGGCTGAAGTTTGCCCTTCACACGGATGAGGTCCAACTCGCGGAAGAGATACCCCTCATTTTTGGTTTGCCGATAAGTAGTTTCGTTGGCGATGATGTGCGTACCGTATTCCTTGTTCAAGCCTTCCAATCGGGAAGACAGGTTCACGGTATCGCCCAACGCCGTGTATCCGTAGCGCAATACAGAGCCCATGTTGCCCACGCTGGCCACGCCAGTGTTGAGCCCGATCCCGATATCGAGATGGGGCTTTCCTTCCGCCTCCCACTTCTTCTGCATCTGGCGGACACGATTCATCATGCGTAAGGCCGCTTCGCAACCGCGACTGGCGTGGCCGGTCTCTTCATAAGGCGCGCCCCAGAAGGCCATAACCGCATCGCCGATATATTTGTCCAGCGTGCCCTGATATTCGAAAACGATGCGCGTCATGTCGGAAAGATATTCGTTGAGGAAGACAGCCAGGTCCTGCGCGTCCAATTTCTCCGAAATGGTGGTAAAGCCGCGAATATCGCTGAACATCACGGTGATATCGGTTTTCTTCGGATCCACCAGCCGAGGGTTCGCCAGCAACCGGCGAATGACTTCCGGACTGAGATACTGGCCGAAGGCGTCGCGGACGCGTCGCTTTTCCTTTTCCTCAATCAGCACGCGGTAGAGGGAGACGAGCACGACGTTGCCGGTCAGGGTCATCGCCGGAACCGTGAAATTCAACCAAGACCCGCGGAGGAATCCCAGGTAGTCGACCAGGATCAGCGGAATCAACAATCCCAAACCCAGCGACATCCAACGCGGCACGATCAACGCCATCCAGATACCCAGGGGAATGCCGAAGAACAGAATCAGCAGAACGTCCCAGAGAGTCTCCTTCGCGCCTCGCACCAGGAAATTCTGGTGCAAGATGTTGTCAATAATATTCGCGTGCACCTCGACGCCGGGATAGTCCAGGCCACCGTAGGGAGTGGTGCGCAGGTCGCCGATACCCGTAGCGGTGGCGCCAATCAGCACGATCTTGTCGCGGAAGACGCCCGCGCCAGTTTTTTGCTGCACGACGTCGGACATAGAGTAGTGGGGGTAGGTGTAGGCCGGGCCATGGTAGTTGATGACCACACGGCCGATGTCGTCTGTCCGTATCCGGGCGGCGTCGCCGAAGACGATCCGATAGGCACCGACCGGGCCGAATTCCAGGGAAACTTGTTCATTGGGCAGTCGCAAATAGGAGCGTACCGCCTGCACGTCCAGGGATGCATAAATGTCCCAATCGTTCTGATCGGTGGAGCGGCCATAGGGAACGATCAGATTGGCCTGCCGGATGACGCCGTCCACGTCGGGATAAATATTGAAAAAACCGGTGGAGGAGGTTTCGGCGCTCAAGGCGCTGGTCAACTCTTCCAGGTTGGCTTCGGTGCCGCGAGGCACCAGATGGTCCGGCTCAAATCTCTGCATCAAGGCGATACGATCTCTTTTCCCAGTCTCCGGGCGCAGTGGGCGCACGCTGGGGAAGGAATAGAAGGCGATCTGATTGGCGTACGCATCCAAAGTCGCGGAATCCATGCCTCGAAGATCGGCCGCGGTGTACAGGAAGAAATTTCCAAGCACCACGGCCCCAAAACGCTGAATGGCCGCGGCGAAACGTGCGTCACCGTCAAACTGACCGGCGATCTTCTTGACTTCGGCCGCGAGTTTCGGGTCAACTGGCTCACCGCGACTTCTGGCGGACTCGAGATTGCTCCACAAGGCGCGGACGGCGTCGCCGCTGGTGTCTGGTTTGCTGAAGGTTACGTCGAAAGCGGCAACCTTCGCGTCGTTTTCGCCGAGAACGTCAAGCAACTTGGCAAACTGAGCCCTCGGAAAGGGCCATCTGCCGAGCACTTCCTGGGAATGCTGGTCGATATCGACAATTACTATCCGCGGATCAATGGGAGTGGCGCTGGGCGGCCGGTAGCGAAATCGCGTGTCGAGCGAATCGTATTCCAGCCGCTGCAGGAAATTGAATATAGGCGTGGGGCGTTCCCCGAAGAACGTGAAATAGTACAAGAGCAGGCCGGCGAAAGTGATGCCAACGCTGATGGCGAAAGAGACCCGGTGGCGCCACCAGGACTGCAGCACCTCGTATACAAGGAAGATGCCGCGGTTTTGCAACCACCCGCGGGGCCCAGCTGTGGTGGTCGCCACTACCTGTTACTCCCGCTCATTTGCAAGATTTCCTGCCGCGGATGAGGACCTGGATGAAAACGTTGGCTGCGTGACCGGTTCCGTGCTGGTGGCCAGCCGACAAGGGTTACGGCGCGAGGCCGCTCCAATGATTGCGATGGCCGGCGGCAGATGCTATTCGCGGAAAACAAAGTTCATGCGCACCCCGGAAACTTCGATGACGTCACCGTCATTCAAGCGCACGGGGCCGGGGATCGGCGTGCCGTTGACCGTCGGCACTTTGTCGCCAGGGCCCACGTAATAGCCGTCGTCGCGCTGGTTAATTTGCGCCGCCAACTGGGGCTTGAACCACCCCTTCAGGCGGACCGTGGCCATTTTCGATTTGCCGATGACAGTGAGCTTGCTGGTGATGACGTATTCCTTCTGACCGGTGTTCCCGGAGAGGATCACCAGCGTGGGCATCTTCAGGCGGCCGGAGGCAAATTGCGAGCGCTCGCCCATGGCCGCGGCTTGTTGCAACATCTCGCGGCGCTGTTTGGTGTCCAGCACCATGGTTTCGTTGATGCGTGGCGTGCTGGCTTTCCGGCCGGAATCAAAGCCCGCGGTGGTATCGCCGGAAGCATCCACCTTGATGTGGTGTTTTCCAATCCAGATGGAATCGCCGTCGTGCAGCGTGGCGCGTTCGACGCGCAAATCGTTGACGAAGGTACCGTTCAAGCTGTCCAGATCTTCCACAACCAGGCGTCCGGCTTCAAAGTAAACTCGGGCGTGATAATTGGAAACGGCGAGATTGTCCACCGGCAGGTCATTATCAGGAGAGCGGCCGATACCCACCGGCCGGTTGCCGACTGGCACTTCCTTGACCAATTTTTCCTCGAACATCAAGCTCAGTTTCGCCATCTCAACTTCCTCCTGCGCTGCCGTTGCTTGCCTTCCTCTTGCCGCGCAACCAGGAAAACCAGCCCTTGGATTGCGAGCCCACGCGTATGATCACCACCGTGACGTTATCTGCGCCGCCCTGGTCATTGGCCAACTCCACCAGGCGTTCCGCTGCCTTCGAAGGATCCGGCTCGGCCTGCAGCGTTCCGGCGACCTCCGGTTCGGTGACCATGCGGGTCAGTCCGTCAGAGCACAACAGAACAATGTCGCCCGGGAACAGTGTGTGCTCCTCGCTATCCACCTCGATCTCCGGATGCGCGCCCAACGCCCGCAGCAGCACGCTCTGCATCTCGCTGCGCTCCGCTTCGGCCGGAGTCAGGATGCCGCGCCGAACTTGTTCCGCGACCAGGGAATGATCGGTGGTCAATTGCTGTAAAGTACCGCTGCGCAACAGGTAGGCGCGGCTATCTCCCACGTGCGCCAAGCTCAAGCGCGAATCGTTAATCCACACGGCGGTCACGGTGGCGCCCATGCCTTGCTGCTCCGGATGGAGTTGCGCGGACTCGTAGATATTCTTGTTGGCCAGGTGGACGGCGCTCGAGAGTCGTTTGGTCTTTTCGCTCCACGCCGCCGGCGTGTCTCCAAAAATCAAAGTGGCCTCGGTGTCCTCTGGAGCCGAGCAATGCTGGACAATAGTGTCCACGGCGATCGCACTGGCAATTTCGCCATGCGCTTCCCCGCCCATGCCGTCGGAAAGCACAAAAAGGTTGAGCGGCGCGACAATCCGATGGCTGTCTTCATTGTTGGCGCGAACGCGCCCTACGTGAGTGACACCGCCGCTGACGATCTCCACCGAAGACTCCTCGAGGTCGTACTGGGCCCCCAGCGGCCCACACCCCTGCCTTGTCTGCCTCTTCCACGCTAGCAGAGGCACAGGGGAGGGGGAAGGCTATGAACCCTACTGATTACTCACCGATTCGCCACATTGGGCGGCCGCTCGGGCAAGGGTAGAAACAAGCCCTTTCCGCTATACTTCACGGTGGTTTTGGGTCTTCGTCACCCGCCGAATGCAACGGGGAGTATCCGTCTATGGCCCGCAAGCCAAACCAGCCAAGCAGGCGTGCGTCGCGAGGTGGCGGACTGAGTCTTGCCGAGACGAACCGGCAGTTCGCCGAGCTCAACCAGATAGGCGTTGCCCTTTCCGAAATCCGCGACGTGGAGCAGCTCCTTGGCCTGATTCTGACCCATGCCCGGCAGATCACTCGGGCCGATGCGGGTTCCCTGTACCTGGTGGAAGATGTCGCGGAAGGCAGCCGGGCGGAAAGCACCCAAACCGCGAGAAGCCTGCGTTTTCGGTTGGCGCAAAACGACAGTGTTGAATTTTCTTACCGGAACCATACTTTGCCGATTTCAGAGGAATCCCTGGCGGGCTATTGTGCGCTCCACGGACGGGTGATTGAGCTGGCGGATGCTTATCGTATTGCCTCAAAAGCACCGTTTTCGTTCAACCCTTCCATGGATGAACAGAGCGGCTACCGCACGCGATCTTTGCTGACGGTGCCGATGAAAAATGGCAAAGGTGAAGTGTTGGGCGTCTTGCAGTTGATTAACTGTAAGAGAAGCGCCCACCAGCGCCTTTCAGACGGCAACGCCGTGCGCAGGCATGTCCACCCGTTCCCCCGCCGAGCGGTTGAATCGGCGTCCTCCCTGGCTTCCCAGGCGGCCGTCGCGTACGAGAATTCCCGGCTCTACCGTGATATCGAGAATTTATTCGACGGTTTCGTACACGCCGCCGTAACGGCGATCGAGCAGCGGGATCCCTCTACTTCCGGCCATTCGCAGCGCGTCTGCGCCATGACCGTGGCATTGGCGCAAGCCATGGACCGCCAAACCACCGGCCCCTACACCAACCTGAGACTCAGCAGGGAGCAATTGAAAGAGCTGCGTTATGCCGCGCTGCTCCACGACTTCGGAAAAGTCGGAGTGCGCGAGGATGTGCTGGTCAAGGCCAAGAAGCTGCAGCCGTTGCACTTCCTGCGGGTGATGGACCGGTTCGACTACATCCGCCGGGACATCGAAGCGCGTACCGCACAGCAAAAGGTGGAGATACTGCTGACGCTTTCCGCCAAAGCCGCTGGTCCCCGCATCCGTGCGCTCGATGAAGAGGCCGGCCGCCAGCTTGCGAAGCTCGATGAGTACGCGGAATTCGTGAGTCGCGCCAACGAGCCCACCGTCTTGCCGGCGAGTGATTTTGGCTTACTGCACGAGATTGCCAGCCGCACCTTTTGCGACGGTTCCGGAAGACACCGGACGTATCTGACCGACGAGGAAGTGCGTTTCCTCTCGATCGCTCGGGGCAGCCTGGACGGGGAGGAGCGCCGGCAGATCGAATCGCACGTAACCCACACCTTCAACTTTCTATTGCAGATTCCGTGGACTTCACAGTTGCGGGAAATCCCGCGGATCGCTCGCGCCCATCACGAAAAGCTGAACGGAACAGGGTACCCAGGAGGCCTCAGCTCCTCGGAGATTCCTGTGCAGGCAAAAATGATGACGGTGTGCGACATTTACGATGCGCTGGTGGCTTCTGACCGCCCCTACAAACGCGCCATTCCCCACGAACGCGCCCTGGACATCCTGGCGCACAGCGTTCGCGACGGGGAGATCGACGGCGAGATGTTTCGGGTGTTTCTGGAGTCGAAGGTGCATCTGCTTGTAGCCAAGTCTGCTTAGAAATACAATCATCAAATGCGTTGGTCCCAGCGCGTGCGGCCGTCGATTGTTGTGTTTCTGCTCCTGCTGGTTTCCCTGGCGGGTGCCACGCAACAGGCGCTGCCCCCGCCGCCGTCCTCTGCGCGCATCCTGCTGGTACCCAGGAAAATCGTCTCCGGAGAGCACGCCACGCTGGCGGTACTGGACGTAAACGGCCGCCTCACCCCCAACGTCAAAATAGTGTTTTCGAATGGCGACCGGCTGACTACGGACGCGACGGGGCGAGCCCTTTTCGTGGCGCCCCTGAACACCGGCACGATTTCAGCGGTTATTTCCGGGCGCCCTGGCCGCGTGCTGACTACGGTTGTCAGCCCCATGGATGCGGCTTCGGAGACCATCGAAGTGCTATTTGCCCCCCGGGTCGCCTCGCTCACCGATCGTTTTGAGCTGGTCGGCCGCGGATTCTGCGGAGATGCTGACGCCAACCATGTCACCGCTGCCGGTAAGCCCGCACTGGTTCTGGTATCCTCGCCCTTGTTCCTCGCGATTTTGCCTCCCAGCGATCTGGAGCCGGGAGCGACAAGCGTCGAAGTCACCTGCGGCAAGCGCCCGGCTATGGAGTTTACCGTCAAATTCGTGGAGCTCACGCTGGAGGCGGACTCCTCTGCCCTCGCGCCGGGCGAGCACCGCACCTTGACGGTGCACGTGCGAGGCACGTCGCAAAAAGTGGGATTGCAAGCCAACAATCTGGCGCCGGATGTGGCTACTCTTTCCGGACCGGTTCCGGCCAGGATTTCCAGCACCGGGGGCGACGACAACGTCGGGCGCTTTGAGGTGGTAGGGCGCCAGCGGGGTTCCTTCCTTATTTCGATTCGCTTGCTCCCTTCGCAGTCGCCGCCGCGACGTTGATGCGCGAAGGATGGGTGAGGGGAAGGGGAAACGCTCAGTCTTTCGGCATGCCCGCTTCCAGCAATTCGATCGCGCGGTCTAGCGTCTGGCGAGCTTTCCAGAAGTCTTTCCAGAGATCGCCGACGTCTTCCATGCGCTTTTGCATCGTCTTCAAATTCCATCTTTCCGGCGAAATATTTGCTTTCAATTCTTCCGGTGCTAGCGGCGCGGATACCGTGGCATTCGGAAATGCACGGGCGGAATAGACGCAGGCGAGCGGCTTGCCTCGCGCATTTTGCAGAGCGTCAATCAGGATGCGTCCCTTGGGTCGCTTGTCGACGCTGCGCTCGAAAGTGGTGAGCTTGGGATACTCCTCCGCGACCAGGCGTCCGACAACCTCGGCAAAAGTCCGCACCTGCTCGTAGGAATACTGAGGTTTCAGCGGAACAAAGATGTGGAACCCGGAAGCACCGGAGGTCTTGAGATAACATTTCAGCTTGATGGTAGTCAGCATGCCGTAGATCCCGCGCGCCACGCGAAGTACGTCGGAAAACGGCGTATCCGGCGTCGGGTCCAGATCGAAAAAGACATAATCCGGCGTGTCCTGGCTTTCTGCCCGGCTCGACCAGGGGTTGTGATCAATGCAGCCGAGATTGGTCAGATAGAGAATCGCGGCGCGTGAGTTCGCCAGAATGTATTGCATGTCTCCGCCGCGCTCATCGGAGTGCACTGTCGTCGTCTCCATCCAATCGGGCAGGAAGGACGGCGCTTCCTTCTGGAAAAAGGTCTTTCCCTCTACTCCGTCGGGATAGCGTCGCAGGACCATGGGCCGATCGTGCAGGAACGGCGCGATGTAATCCGCCATGTGATAGTAGTAGGCCAGCAAATCACGTTTTCGCAGTCCCACCTTCGGGAAATAGATTTTGTTGAGGTTGGTCAGGTGCAAGCGGTGACCGTCCGATTCAACGTCCAGCGTTTCGGATTTTCCGTCGCGGAGTTCCGCCGCCTGCTCGTCCAACGTTTGTCGAGGCTTCTCGGAAGAACGCGGTATCCCCTTTTGCTTGCTCGCTGAGGCTTTCGTGGCGGGCGGACCGGGGGACTCCTCTATGTTCGAAGGCTTCTCGCCCTCAAACGTGCATTCCGTCGGAGATACATCGTGGCGAACGGAGAGGAACACGGGCACGCGCAGATGATTATCGTCGGTCCAGTTGCCGTACTTGACGCGTGCCACCAGCTTCGGCTTGAGCCACTGCACTTCTTCCGCGATTTTGGGGATTTCCTTGAATGGCGACTGAGGCGAGCGCAACTCCTGCAGCGTCTCAAAGATTTCTTTCAAGGTGGATTCGTCGAATCCGGTTCCGACGTTGCCGATAAACTTCAATTCGTCGCCTTCGTACAGACCGAGCACCAATGCCCCAAAATACTTGCGGCTGCGCCTCGGCGCGGTGTAACCGGCGATCACCGCGTCCAATTCTTTCACAATCTTCAGCTTCAGCCAGGAGGAGGTGCGCGACCCGGGATAAGAACTGTCGATGACCTTGGCGATGATCCCTTCCAGGCCCTTCTTCGCGGCGGCCTCGAACAGCTCCTTGCCCTGTTCCAGCACGTGTTCGGAATAGCGCACCTGGTCGTCCGCGGCCAGCAGGCTCTTGAGCAGCTCCTTGCGCTCGATCAGAGGCGCCTTTCGCAGGTCGTAACCGTCCGCATAGAGAATGTCGAACACGTAGTACGTAGCCGGAATCGACTGCAACAGCTTCTGTGACGGATTTTGCGCGCCCAGCCGGTTTTGCAAACGGTGAAAATTGCTTCGGCCGTCTTCATCGAGTGTGACGATTTCTCCGTCGACGATCAGTTCCGCCGCCCGGAAATATTTCGGCAAGACCTGCAACTCCGGATATTCCGGTGTGACGTCCCGCCCCGAACGCGCCCACAGCGTAACCTTGCCGTTTTGAACCTGCGCCAGCGTCCGCACCCCATCCCATTTGATTTCGAACAGCCAGTTCGGATCGGAAAACGGTTTCTCTCTCAATTGCGCTAGGGTCACAGGAACGCCCCTGGGCATCACTGGCATGCGCGCCTTCACCGCGCCGCTCAGGGCCTCGGGTCCCATTTTTGTTGCCGGACCCTCGCCTTCGCGTCCTTCCGCAATGTCCTGCAAAGTCCGGCCGGTCACTACCGATTCCGCGTGTTTTTCCGCATCCCAATGGGCGTCGGCGAACGCGTCGCGATGTTTGATCAACAGCCATTCTTTCTTGCCTTCGCTGCGCTTGATTCGAACAAGCACGAAACTCCCGCGCAGTTTTTCACCTTGCAGCTGGAACTTCAGCTCGCCGCGTTCGAGCTGTTGCTGCGTGCTCATCGCGCCTTCCGGAGAGTACGTACCCTGATCCCATACGATCACCTCTCCGCCGCCATACTGCCCTTTGGGAATGGACCCTTCGAAGGTGCGATATTCGAACGGATGATCTTCCACCTGCACCGCAAGCCGCTTATCGGCGGGATTCAGCGAGGGACCCTTGGGCACCGCCCAGGACTTCAAAACGCCGTCCACTTCCAGCCTCAAGTCGTAGTGCAGGCGCGTGGCCGCGTGTTTCTGCACCACAAACACGCGATCTGCGCCCGCGCGCACCCGACCTTCCGGTTCGGGCGTTTGGTTGAAGCGTCTCTTCTTGTGATACTCCTTGAGCGTTGCCATGGTCGGTTAGTATACGAAGGACCCTGGGGGTCCGCCTCAGGTGTTTACCGGATAGGGCGCGCCCGGCTGTGTTCGTAACATGATAGGTGCGTCACGGGAGAAACCGATGGCCTCATCTGTCTGGAAAGGTTCGCTCAGCTTTGGATTGCTGACCATACCCATACGGCTGTACACCGCCGCCCGCAGCGACTGCACGTACCTCCACCAGATTCACAAGGTTTGCAACACGCGGGTGAAGCAGCCGCTTTTTTGCCCCACTTGCAACCGTCAGGTCGACCGCTCGGAAGTGGTCAAAGGCTTTGAATACGAGGAGGGTCACTACGTCCTGGTCGAAGGCGACGAGATCAAGAAGATCACGCCCCAATCGGGTCGCATCATGGAAATCGTGGCCTTCGTGAAAGAGAAGCAAATCGACCCGATTTACTTCGATGCTTCGTATTTCGCGCTACCCGATAAGGAGAGCGAGAAACCCTATGCTTTGCTGCTGAAGACTCTGGAAGACACCGAGCGCGTAGCCATCGCCAGCGTCACCATGCACCAGCGCGAATACACCGTTTTCATCCGGCCGCGCAATCACGGCTTGACCGTGCACACCATGTATTTCGCCAATGAAATTCGCGAAGTCCCAGGTTACGGCGACGCGGAAAAGTACGTGAAGTTGAAGCCCCAGGAAATCAAGCTGGCGGAGCAATTGGTGGAATCCCTGGAGGCAGACTTCCAGCCCGAAAAATATCACGACACGTTCCAGGAGAAACTGAAGGCCGTGATTCAGGCCAAGCTAAAGGGCAAGACCATCGTCGAGGAAAAGCAACCGGCACGGGCTAAAGTCATCGACATGATGGACGCGTTGAAGCGCAGCTTGCGCGAGACGCCGGCGGCGAAACCCAAGGGTTCCACGACCGCAAAGCCGGCCGCCGAACACCATCGCCGCCGCATGGCCAGCTAACTCTGGCCTCGCGAAGCGGCTTTTGGCGGCAAGGCCAGAGGGAGCTGCTCGCCCTCCAGCGCCGGTACCGGAGCGCTGCCTTCCAGAACATTAGCCAGGGTATTCTGCGTTTTCTCGAGTCGCCTGTCCGCTTCACTGTAGCTCTGCTGGGCGTTCTTGAGATGCGTTCCCAGCCGCTCGAACACTTCCGCGAACGTTTCCAGGTTTTTTTGCACGCCGCCCAAGTTGGCTTGCAATCTCTTCGCGTTTTCCTCGATCTGCATGCCTCGGAAACCCATGCCGATCACGCAAACCGTGGCATACATGGTGTTCGGCGAAACGGCGATGATGCCCCGCTCCCGGCAGTACTCGTCCAGCAATTGCCCGCGGCTGTCCTGGGTGTCGAGCATTTCGCAAAACACCGTCTCCGACGGCACAAACATGACCGCAAAGTCCAACGTGCCTTCATTCGGCACGATATATTTTCTGGCGATCGAATCCGCGTGCCCCTTTACGGCGATCGCAAACAACCGCCGCGCCTCGTCGCCTTCCGTTCCGATGCGCCGGAAGGCCTCCAGGGGAAATTTGGAATCGATAACCATCAGCTTGCCGTCTCGCAGGAAAATTACTGCGTCCGCGGTCTCTCCGCTCGAAAAGCGATGCTGCTTCGCGAATTGGTTGGCGGGAAGGGAATCCTCCAGTAAACGCTCCAGAGCGACCTCGCCCAGCAACCCGCGCGACTTCGCGCCCCCGAGAATGGATTCCAACGATTGTGTGGCTTGAGAAAGTCCGCGGCTTTGTTCCTGCACTTCGCCAATTTGCTTCTGGATGAGCCCGATTTGCTCGCGGGTATTCTTCAGCTCGATGGCGACGGCGCTCTGCCCTTGGCTGGCGATGTGCGCAGAGTTGGTCACTCCGTCCTGCAACGCTCTGGAAACGCTATCCAGTCGCTGCGAGACCGCGGCGCCTAACGTCTGAATCTGGCCACTGCTCTGCGCTTGCGCGGTGGCGATGGTTTGCAGGTCCCGGCGCACCTCGGTAAGGTCCCGCTCCAGTAAATCCGTTTTTCCGCTGCCCTGCGAATTCCGCAGCAACAGCCAGAGCACCGCCGCGCCCAACAAAACTATGATGGTAATCAGAGCCCCGTTCATCGTTGCGTTCGACCTGTTCCTACTGTACGCGTAGTTGCCCGGCGGGAAAACTCCCCTGCAAAAAAAGAGCCCCGCCGGTGGCGAGGCTCCCTGACCCACGAAGGACCCGTGAATTTTCCGGTGCCGTTCCTGCTTACCAGTTCAGCTTCAGCGCAAACTGGAATTGCCTCGCGTCGTAGGCCGCCGTCGGTTGCCCGGCGCTGCAGGTCAAGCCGCCTGTCGGATCGCACAGTTGGTTCACCGCGGCAACGTTCAAGCGGTTGGTAAGATTGAAGCCGTCCGCGATCACGTCCAGCTTGAAGCGTTCCCCGAAGTTGAACCGCCGGGAAAGCCGTAAGTCGAACTGAAAGAATCCGGGCGTCACAAATGGATTCCGGCCCAGGTTGCCCAAACATCCTGCCGGCGGCGAAACGCCGGGCACGGAGAAGGTGCTGCCATTGTTCAGCAGGCAGGTTGTCGGCGCGGTGAAGGTTTGGCCGGGCAGGAAGGGTGATGTGGTGCCCCACCGGAAGTTCCGATGGAAGGCCGTCCGTTGGAAGCGCCAAGATCTAGACGGAAATCTTCGCCGGTGATCACCGTAAACGGTCTCCCGGCCGCCACCTCGATAATCGGTGCGACGGTGAAGTCTCCGGTGAAGTGCTTCCACGCGCTGTCTCCGCTGCTGGCGTGCCCGGACTGGAACACGGCGCTGGTGACCCAGCGATGACGCTGATCGAAATCGGAATTGCTGCGCTCCAGGAATGGAAAGCGGCTGTCTTGCGGTTCCAGCGTGGATTGCAGGTCAGTGGAGTCGTCGATGGCATGCGACCACGTATAGCTCGACAGAAGCTCGAAGCCATGGGAGAAGCGCTTCTGCACATTGACCGTCAGTCCGTGATACACCGAATTTCCGTCGGACAATTGCGCGTCCACGCTGTTGAACGGAACGGGAACGCCAAATCCGACCGGATACCCCGCCAGGGCCGCCAGTTGTTGCTGGAAAAGATATCCGCCCTGTGCCTGCACCAGCCCCGCAAACGATGGGTTGGGCCCGGACGGCCGGAAAAAGTTGAAGAACGCCGGCGTGCTCACAAACTGGTTCTCGAAGGAAGCGAGCGGCGCCGGACACCCGAACAAACTTCCTAACACTCCCGGAACGACCGGGAATACTCCGCAAGTCGTCGCGGTGCTGTTCACAAAACCGGAGGGCGCCACGACCGTAACGGGATTGTTAAACCCAAGACCCGCCACATTCGCATTCAACAAGTTCTGCGCCAGCAATTGTGGGTTGGTCGAATTGATGTCCACCGGCCGGTTCAAATGCCGCCCTCGGGTGTACTGGTAGCCCACGCTGATCTTCCACGATCCGGCGATTTGCCGCTCGATGGTCAGATTGCCCTGCTGCGCGTTTCCGTACTGGAAATCCTTCGACACGGGCAGCACGAATGGCAGAATCGGCAGCGGAAACCCGGCTTGCAGATAGTTCTGGTTGGCAAACAGCGAGTCCTGCTGGAACGGATTGAACCTGGACTGGTTCGGCAGGAAACCCATGCTGGGCAGCGCGTTCAGCGCACCCTGAAAAATCGACGACCCATTCAGATTCGTCGGCGAGTCCAGCCCGTTGGCGCACGGCGTGGTGATCAACCCGCACGCGGATGCCGTTCCTCCCGCGGTAATCAATTGCACGGAACGCCCGCCATCCGCGGTCGCCGCATCGAAGGCAATGGCCGTGAGCGGGTGATCGTAGAACAAGCCATAGCTGGCCCGTATTACCGTTTTGCCGTCGCCCTTGGGGTCCCAGGCAATTCCAAACCGTGGAGCAATGTTGTTGTAATCGCGTGGAATTCCTTCGATCACACCCAGGGCGTTTTCCGCGGCCGCGTTGATGGGCGTCGCCGGCCCGAATAGCGGCGTTATTTCCACGTCGTAGCGCGTACCATAATTAATCGTCAAACGCGGCGTGACGCGCCAGCTGTCTTGCATGAAGAACGCGAAGGGCAGGTTGTCGTAGGGCAAATTGCCTTGCCCGATGCCCTGAATGTACGTCGTCGGGATTCCCAGACCGTAAGACTGAAGTCCCGTGGTGCCGAACAGTTGGATGTTCCCTCCCGGCGTCGCTACGGAATCCGGCAATCCAAAGTTCGACACCGCCAACCCTCCGAAGTTCGCCACTCCGCCGAAGTCCAGCTCGAAGATTTGCTGCTTGGTGGTTCGGAACTGAATCAAGCTGAAATCGCCGCCCATTTTGAAGGTGTGTTTGCCGCGCACCAGCGTCACGTTGTCCGCGAACTGAAAGCGCCGCTCGACGCGATCTACCGTTGAGTACGGTTCGCGGCCGAAATAGGCGAACCCCGGGATGTTGACTCCCAGGTCGCTGCCTCCGGGCAGTTCGGAGAATCCGAAGTGCACTCCGCGTCGCGAAAACTGAAAGCGAAACTGGTTGAAAGCCGTGTCGCTCGCGATCGTGTCATGCTGGAACACGGCCGAGAAATCGCGCGACTGGTTCACCCCGGTGCGCGAACCGGCATTCTGTCCGAACACCTGGTTCTGCGCCGTGCTTTGCACCCCCGTCACCAGCGACGGCGATACGCCCACACGCAGAAACGAGCTGTTCCGCTCATTCCACTTCTCGTCGAGTCTGGCCGACCACAGGCTTGTTTTCTCCGTCACCGGAAAATTGCCCCGCAGGGAATTCAGGCCTACGTACGATGTGGGCAGCGGCACCACTCCCGCCGGAACCGGCGATCCTCCGGGTCCGAGACCCGCGAATCCATTGCACACGATGGAGTTCACTACCGCTCCCAGCGGACAGGACACCGGAACCGGGAACTGTGCGCCCGGTCCGGGACTCAACGTCCCGCCGGATAGCGCGTTGGACAGCAATCCATAGTCGGTCCGGTTCAGGGCCACGTTCGAAGCCGACCCCAGCAGCACGGCATAGTTCGCCGCCAGGCCTCCCAACTGAGCCGCTGCCGCCAGATTTCCGCCGGCTCCGGCGGCCTGCGCAGCCTGCAGCAATTGGTTCACCGACGCACCCTGTGATGCCGTCAATTCGAAGGGAATGGCATTCAACGGCGCGGGGAATGCTGGAAACGTAAACGGTTGCAACCCGAAATTATTGATTCCGATGCTGGAAAATCCGGTTTCTTCGCGCAGCGTATCTTCATACGACAAGAAATAAAACGTCTTGTCCTTGCGTATTGGCCCGCCGATGGTGAACCCCGCCTGCACGCGGGTAAAGGCTTGCTTGGTGGGATTCAGAACACCAGTCGTGGGATCCACTTGTCCGGAGAACGCGTTCCGCGCTTGAAACGATTTGTTTCGCAGAAAACCGAAAACGTCGCCGTGAACATCGTTGCCCCCGCCCTTGGTAACGATGTTGATTACGCCGCCGGTGGCGCGCCCGTACTCCGCGCTGTAGGAACCCAGCACCAGCTGAAATTCCTGCACGGCCTCCTGGGACACCGTGGCGCGCACCCCGTTGATGGCGTTATCGACGGCATCCGCCCCGTCCACGCTCACGGAATTCGATCGCGCCCGCTGCCCGCCGAAGTTCAACCCGCTGGTCGGTGCCGGCCCGATCGTGGGAGCCACGTCGCGGTTCACCTGGGAGTTGGTCAGCGTGAAATTGATGTAGTTCCGCCCGTTGATCGGCAGGTTGTCGATGCGCCGCTCGTCTACCGTCTGCGAAATTTCCGTTCTCGTTGTCTCGATCGGCGCCGTTTCGCTGCTCACCGTGACCGTTTGCGCCATGCCCCGCAACTCCAGCCTTGGGTCGTACGCCGCTTCTTCTCCCACCGTCACCGAGATCGCTTCGTTCACGAACGGCGCGAAGTTCCTCCGCCGTCCACGGTCATCTTGTATTGCCCCGGTACCAAGCCCACCAGGCTGTACCGCCCGTTATCGTCGGTGACTACGTTGCGTTGCGCACCTGTCGCTGCGCTCGTCAAGGTCACCTTCGCTCCGGCCACGCCCAGTCCCTGCGGATCTCGTACGACTCCGGAGAGCGTAGCGGTGTTTACCTGGGCCTGCGAAAGACTGCCCCAGCCCAGCATCAGCAAACACACCATCAGCCACGCGCACAGATTTTGTCTGCGTTGCATGTACGCCTCCTTGGGAAGCCTCATGGGTCGGAACTTGCGCCCCGCTACCCCTAGCGGGGCGGGAATTTACCCGCTCATTTACAACTCGGCACGGCAATCGTCCTCCCGGGCGCATGTGATTTCAACTGCTATTTGTTCTCTCGTGCGCAAAGTGCGACTCGTCGTGTCGCTCTAACGCGTGTTCCTGATTCTAGTTGGGAAGTGCCGTGGGAGAGGTCGGGCAAAAACTCCGCAACGGAGCCGCGCGTTACGCGCTTTCCGCTTCAGCGACGGTGGATCGCAAATTTTCGCCCCGGTCTGATCGGCGAGCGGTCCACGCCTTCAGCGTCGTGGCGATGGTAATCAGGATGGCCGTAGCCACATTGGTCAGGATCACCGCTTGCGCTCGCACCAATACCCCGTACGCCAGCCAAAGTAGTACGCCCGCGAGATACAGACCCAGCATTCCGTACGAAGGTCTCGTCCGCCCTGCTTCCAGATTTTGATGACTTGGGGAACAAAGGCCAGCGTGGTACAAAGCCCGCCTACACAACCGCTAATGGCGATCCAACTTTCCGTGGTCAACGGCATGCCTGATTTTATCAGTGCCCGGCTGCCGATAAGCTTCTAAATGAGTGGAGTTGCCCAAAGGGAATTCGCACTGCGGAAACAAAGCGGATCGCGCGTCAACCTTCCAGGCTTCGCTGCACGAGTTTGCGAAGTCTCTCCCGGTCTTCGTCTCGCATGTGCACGAATTCAACGCCATTTCCCTCGGGTCCGATGTTCCGGACAACCGCGGTGAATTGAATCTTTCGGAAGCCCGCGCGAATTTCCAATCGGATGGAATCGCCCACGGCCATCTTGCGTGGGGATTGCAAATAAGCCCCTCCGAGGCTGATGGTCTTTACTCGCGCCATCGAACCTTGCGCTCCGTCGATCTGCGCTCGCAGTGGAGACTCCAGGGGAACCCGCAGGTATCTTCGAGGCACCATGTAATTGGCGCTGGACTGCGCCGTCGCTTCGAACGTCGCGCGTACTCGATTGGAGGATGGCCGGTCTTCCATCAGTGCCAGGGCATCCTCGGCGGCCGCCCGCAGCCCGGACGGTTCCGCGTAGGTGATGCCGTCACGTCTCCGCGCGAGGGTCCGCAGCAATTCCGCGGACTCGGTGGCCCGCATGCGGCCAAGCGCCTCAATCGCTTTGATACGCACGAACTGGTCTTTGAGGATTTCATGCTCCCCGCCGGCGATCTCCATCAACTGAGGAATCGACGTGGTCTCTCCCGCCAGTCCAATCTGATCGATCATCATCGGCACGACTAACTGATGCGCATCGGCGAGAACCGCCGAAAATACGAAGGCGGAGCTTTGTGCGCACGCGGCGTTCGCGGGACGGGACAGCTCGCTTACCGCCAGATCCTGGAGATTCCAATCCCAGCTCGCTAGCGCTCGGGCCAAGCCGCGCAACAGCCTCTCGGGGTCGGCGGCCGCCAACAACTTGATGGCTGCGCTTACCCGCTGGCGTCGAGCTTCGTATAATCTTGTTTCCGTCAGATTCAGCACGGGGACGCCGATGGTTCGCAGCAATCGAGACATCGCCGGCAGGTCTTCCGCTCCTCCAGGCTCCGTCAGCAACAGGGTCATCCGGTCAAGCAGGCGTTCCGGGTCGCGCTGCAGCAGTCGAGGCAGAATCGGGTCGAGCTGGCGGTTGGCCAGCGCCGCATCCACCAGCAATAGCCAGCGATCTTGCGCTACGAGCCTTTTCGCCAACGTGGCCATGTGTTCGTGCGCGCGATCTTGCGGCGCCGCTTCCAACCCGTTGAGCACCGCCTCGAAGCCCGCGAAATCTCCCCGGTTGACCGCCACCCGGCTCAGCGTCTCCAGAAATGCGGCGAGAAGCGCCGCCGTTTCCGGCACGGTCTCTTTTTCCAGAGCCGCCAACATCGTACGGCTCAAATCGTCCGGGATTTGATTCGGCCACAACGACTCCAGCACCGTGGTGAGCTCGTTCAATCCAGCTGCCACCGAACGCCGCGCACTCGCCTCGACGTGATCGATGCGCCTCGCGTAGTTCAGGATGATGCTGCGCGCTTCACGTCGCTGCGCGTCGGCCCCGGCATCCGCCAACTGCGTCAACGATTGCTTCAGGGCCACGACCGGCACGCACCATACGTCGGGTCCCCGCAGCACGTTCGACTTCTCCCGCGCGGGCAGCTCCAGCCAGAATTTTTCGATCAGCTTTTCACGGTGGGTGTCCGTAGCCCAGGTCATCGCCAGCGCGGATAGGCGCGCCGAGGCATGCGGCCCCGTGTACCCTCCGGCGTTAACGATCTCCCCGCCCAGGTGGTGGATCGTCGGGCGCACCTCCATAGGGCCGATGGTCCCAGCCGCAAATTCGGGGCTCAGGAACTCAAAGATGAGGTTTTCGGATAGTCGTAACAGGTAGGGCTGCGGCCGTTCCCCTTCCACTGGTCCATACTGCGTGATGGAACTCAGCAACAAGCGCACGGTTTCGCGGCTGGCATTTTCCATGGCGCCATGAATGGCGCGTGCGGCTTCTTCCGGCGCCAGGCCCCGGGCTACTTCCAGAGGTGGCGTCAGCCGTGCCAGCAGTTGCAGGCACTCCACCAGGTCGTCCATTTGTGGGATTTGAATTGGCGATTCGGTGGTCTCTCGCGGTGTCGTTCCTCCGTAGGCCACCAGCGCAGCGATAAGGCTGGCCAGCACCGAATCCACATTGCGTTCGCTCTGCGTGTTTACGAAAATGCCTTCCACTCGTTTCTCTGTGAACTGCTTCTTCCACCAGTCCGCCGTGCCCGGTTGGACTTCGCCTTCCGATCTTAGCAACGTTGCCTTCAGAAGTTGCGCCAGCGTGTCCAGTTCGCCCACATGGAATTCCCGCGCAAGACTCAGCGTGTGAACACCCGCCCGCCGCAGGTCCTTGGCCATTTCTCGTAACTCGCCCCGCGGGTCGGACAAAGGAGCGTCGCTCACCTTAGGAATCAAGAAACCGCCGCGCTCCACGCGAATTTCCATTCCGTTCAGCTTCGCGGCCATCCCGCGTAGCGCTTCGAATGCGCCATTTAAACTCTGCATAGTTTGCGGGTGGTTTCGTCCGTACAGTCTGGCGGATCGCAATAGCAAATGTAGCTCGCGCAGCGCGCGCGTCGCCTCGATGTTTCCGGCCCTCTCTCCGCTGCTGCCGCGGTGTTCCTCCGGCGAGCTCGGCGGTAAGCCGCGCCGATTTTGCGGATCGCCCCCCATCGGCTTTGCCTGTCCATCGGTCAGGGTTGTCGTTCGTGGGGCCAAGATCTCTCCCTTGTATTTCGGGTTGCCAGCCGCTAGCGGGTCGGCCGAAGTACACACCTCGGCGCACACCGTGCGACCGAATGTGTGCACGTTAGCAGCCGCCTTCTTTGAATATAAAGGCAATGCTTACAATAGCTTATAGCCTGGTACGGGAGCCGGAATATCAGTCCGGTTACGAAAGGTAACAGTCTGGGTATTCCACCCACACCGTTGCGGGCTTACTTCACTGCGGCCGAAGTGCTTCTGCAATCGTCACCGTTCCGCCTTCGCTTACTTGTACTTTCCGCTGCGCCAGTTGGTATCCATTTAACTTCAGCCCGATGGTGTGCAAGCCTGCGGGTAGCTGAATCCGCGATGGCGTGGACTTGCCGGTTGCGTTGCCGTCAATCCAGATCTCCGCTCCGCGGGGATTCGTCGTCACCTGTGCGAAAGCAATGTGCGCCTGCGATTTCTCGCTTAGCTTGACGCCAAGTTGCGTCTGCACATTGTCTTTTACTTGCACGGTACCGGAGTACGGCTCGTACCCTGGTTGACGGATCACCAGATTGTATTGTCCCGGCGCCAGTGGCAGCGTCACGGGTGTTTGTCCCGACTGCTTCGCGCCGTTGATGAAAACATCCGCTCCCGCTGGTTCGGTTTTTACGAACAGCCCTTTCTCCAGCGATTCCATCGATATCTTCTGGTCGGACACTTCGTTCGCGCGGATTTGCAGCGCCGTTTGCACTGGCTGGTAACCGTCTTTCCGGATCTCCAGGCTATACCTTGCCGGGAACAAGCTGTTGAAGCTGCACGGCGTTTGGCAGCGATTCAGCACGCGGCCCGCTGGACCGTGCAGCGAGACCGTGGCCCCGATTACATCGGTTACGATGTGGATTGCTGCTCGGCCGGGTGCTGGCACCGGGTGCCCGCCCTCGGCGGTGTCCGAGGCCGGCAACGGCGAATCCTCATATTCAATGTGATCCACCACCCGCACATCCGCCGGCGCGTCGCGCAGCAACTTCAACAAGCCGCCATGCTCCATCGGCCGCAACCGGCCTGAAAGCACCAGCGTATTTCCCACCGCTTGTACTTTTGCCCGTCCGGTCAATCCTTTTTCCGCTATGTCTCCTTCAATCTGCTTTTTCAGCGCCGCGGCCTTCGGATTGATCAGCAACTCCGGCTTTTTGGCCGTAACCTTCTCGGGCTGGCTATCGACCGCCGTATGGGGTGCGGTGGATTGTGGAGTGGCATCCTCCGGCACGTTCGAATCATTCTTGCCGGCAACCTCTTCATTGTCCGAGGCTTCTGGATTTGCCGTCGATCCGGTAGACGAAGCTGCGGAGTCCCCAGGCGCCGCGGCGGAATCGCTGGTGGTTGACGGCCCCTCGTGATCTTGACGTACATCTTCATACACCGGCCGCAGTTTGTAGACGCCGTAGCAGATAACTCCAAGCAGCAACAGCCCGGCAAGAGTCGTGCCGATCCATCCGCCCTTTTTGGGTTCCTCGTACGGGGTTACCGGTCCTGTGCGGCGCAACGCCGCCGGCGCAGCCGCGTTCGGATTGTTGGGTAGCAGAGGTCGCGGTACCGGCGTCCGTGTGGGATCGTCTGGGCGCATTCCCTTCAATCCGCCGATCATCGCCGCTGTGGCGGTTGTCGGCTTTTGCGCGCCCATCACCATCGTGGATTGCGGATTACCCGGGGTATTGCGGTAATTGCGCAGATCCTCGAGAAGTTCGCGGGAGTTCTGGTAGCGCGTCTCCGGTTCCTTGGACAATGCCTTCATCACCGCGGCGCTCATTCCCGGGTGGATGGACGGATCGATCTGCCGGGGAGAGACAGGTTCCTCATTCACGATCTTGTAGATGACTGTGGTGATGTTCTCGCCCGGAAACGGCTTCTCTCCAGTCAACATCTCGTACAACATCACACCCAACGAAAAAATATCGCTTCGGCCGTCTACCGCGCGTCCCTTCACCTGCTCGGGAGACATGTAGCTCGGCGTCCCCATTACATGAGCGGTCTGTTGCACGGTTCCAAATTGCAGGATTTTAGCGGTGCCGAAGTCGGTGACCTTGACCGTATCGTCCCCGGTCAACATGATGTTGGCCGGCTTGATGTCCCGGTGCACCACATTCCGGTCGTGCGCGAACTGTAGCGCGCTGCAAATCTGCTCCATGATGCGCAGTATGCGCGGCAGCGGAAAAGCGTGCCCGCCATCCATGGCCGCCTGAAGGCTTTTGCCTTCCACCAGTTCCATAGTGATGTAGTACAGGCCTTCTTCTTCGCCCGCGTCGAAAACCACCACAATGTTGGGGTGCGCCAGCAAACCTGCAGCGCGCGCTTCCGTTTGAAATCGGTTGAGCAGTTCCGACCGGCTCAGGCCCGAGCCTTCTTCGCTCAGCTTTATCGTTTTCACCGCAACGGGTCGCCCGATCACCGGGTCCGTGGCCCGATACACCACACCCATAGCGCCCCGGCCCAGTTCGCCGACAATTTCGTACCGCCCGGCTTTCATGATTGCGGTCATACCGAATTACACGCCATCCGCGCGAGGGCCGTTGCCTTCTCGCGTCCATCAAAGGTGCAAAATTTGTGCGGTTCGGAAGCCCCGTTCAACGGACAGACGCGTACCGACACCCATTAGCCCTTATCGCCAAGGTACGCTGTCGATTTTTGAGCGGTCAACGCTACGGGAGTACTAGTGTGGCGCACTCGCCACTCGTTACCGAAACGAATTTGCCATGCCCTGTCCGCCATTAACTGTATGATTTTAATGGTCTTACGACCAGTCTTATGGCCTCGGCATGCTCTCTCCCGGGGACATCGTCCGCTCCGGCGAAGGCACGTTGGTTTCACGTACGGGACGGTCCACCTCGCCCGGTTGCGCCGGCGCCTCCAGCCCATCCGTCAGCAGGAACCCCTGCAGGGCGATTCCGTTGGTCCACACGCCCTCCAAAGCCGCGATGTATTCCAGCTGCAACTCGTACAATTTCTTGCGCGATTCGATCACTCGGGGATAGGACGCCAGCATCAGCCCGTATTTCTCGGTCATCAAGCCATAGGCTTTCCGCGCGCGCGGCAGAATTTCGTCCCGGAATTCCGTGGTCATCAGCTTTGCGTTCGCATACTGGTCGACTGCGGACGCTGCCCGTTCGCGCATCGTCAGCGCAATTCGCCGCTTCTCCTGTTCGGCGCGGTCCATGGACGCGCTCGCCGCCGCTATCGTTCCCTGGTTCCGGTCGAAGATCGGCAGCTCGACGCTAACCTCCGCAATGCCCTCCCAACCTTTTGCAAATGGCACGCTCCCCAATTGCTCATGGTTATATTCCATTCCGCCGCGCACCAGGATGTCCGGCAAATTCAACCGGTTCGCTCTCGCCAGTTCCGCCTGCGCCCGCAGCGACGACACGTCCGCAATCTTCACCGCCGGACTGTCCTTCGCGATCGCTTCCACCGCTTCTTCTTCGTTGAGTTCCGGCCAGCCTCGCTCCAAATCGCCGGATACCACGCTCATGGACTTGTCCGGTTGCCCGATAACCGCCGCCAGGGATCGCCATTCCTCCCGCAGCGTATTTTCCTGCATGCGTACCGCGAGCCGCGCCCGTTGCACCTCCACTTCCGCGTCCAGCACCTCGGTTTCATCCGCCTGGCCGGTATTCTGCAATCGTTTCTGTGTTACCGCGCAATCCTGCGCAATGGCCATCAAATCCCTCCGCGCGTCCAGCATCTCTTGCGCCGCCAGCACGCGCAGAAACGCCATTCGCACCGCGCTTTCCACGCGAATTCGCTGTTCTTCCGCCTCAACCTCCGCCAGTTTGGCCTCCTTGGCGAATACCGCGCGGCTCAGTCCCAGTTTCCCTCCGGTCACGATCGCCTGCTGCACGAAGAATCCTTGCTTCCCTCCGCCGACCGACCCGCCGCGGATCTCGTCGCCGGTATATCCCACCGTCGGATTCGGATATAGCCCGGCTTGCTTGGTTCTCGCGTTCGCCGCGCGGAGTTGCGCTTCCGCCTGTCGCAAGGTGGGATTGTTCTGTCGCGCGATCTCCTGCACCTGTTCCAGTCTGACAACGGCTTGGCCGGCTTTTTCTTGCGCGCGGCCCATCCGCGGGTACTCCGCCTCCACCGGTCGGATATCCCCGTGATGGTGTCCCGCCTGCTCCATTGGCGGCGCCTGTGGCTCTTGTGCGCTCAGTGTCGCTGCCCCCGAAATCGTCAACAGCAAAACGCCCCGCAATATCCGCTGTATCTTCATCGTCGCCTCGATTATTTCCATTGGAAACGCTAAGAACGATCGGAAACTAGAACACCTTGCATTCACTCAAAGTGGTTCGACCATTCCTTCTTTACGAATGGTGATGATGCTCGCGCTTCTCCGGCGCGGCCCCTTCCTGCTTCCGCGTCAGGATCTCCTCGTATTCCTTGTCAGGCAGCACCCGCACCAGCGTCATCATGCCCATCATTCCCGCGCTCCAGTTCGCCGGCAGCCCATACGTTTCCGGCTTGTCTACAACGTCATCCATCCCCATTTCCATGAACGCGTCCTGCGGAAAGCCCTTCACCTCGTTTGCGTTCTCCGCAATCGGGGAATGATGTTCGTGTTCGAATCCCACGGTATTCGCCAGCGTTTGCATCTGGCTCAGCGCTTTGGCATCGGTCTGGGCCGCTGTCTCTATTTGGCGGTCCTTCAGCAGGTCCATCATGTTGTTCATCATGTGATGCGGCAGGTGGCAGTGCACCATCCACGCTCCCGGATATTTCGCGTCGAATTCCACCACTCGCGCTTGCGCTACTCCCACCAGCACCGTATTCATCGGATACCACGCACTCTCCGGCGCCCGCCCGCCTTCCGTTCCGGTCATCACGAACTGGTTGCCATGCAAATGAATCGGATGATGATCCATACCCAGGTTCACGACGCGCAACCGCACCCGGCTCCCCAGCCGTACGATCATCGGCGTGATGGCCGGCGCCGACCTGCCATTAAACGTCAGCCAGTTGAACTCCATGTTTGCCGTGTTCGGTACCGTGTTGCTCGGCAGCACTGCCCATTCTTGCAGCACGATGCCGAAGTCATGATCCGCGTGCGGTTTGTATGCTTTTTCCGGGTGGGCGATAAACAACCCGATTTGCCCCATCATTTCCTGCATCGCGCTGTGCGCGTGATAAAAAAATGTTCCTTCCTGATGCACCGTGAATTCATACGTGTAGGTAACCCCCGGCGGCACGGGCTTTTGGCTCACCCACGGCACGCCGTCCTGGTCGATGGGCACTTCCAGCCCGTGCCAGTGCACGGTAGTCGATTCCGGCAATTTGTTTTCCAGAATGATTCGCACCCGGTCGTTTTGCTGCACTTGTATCGTCGGGCCCGGGCAGCTTCCGTTGTATCCCCACGCATCGATAGTCTTGAACGGGGCGATTTTCCTCTTTACGACCTCGGCTCTCAGCCGGAAAACTTTCACGGCTCCATCCATATCAAAGGGCAAATCCGGCACATCCGGCGTAACCATCGGCGTAAACGGATCGCGGACCGGTGTGACGACATGCTTCGCGTGTGGTTCTCCGTAGGGACTGTGGTGCCGACCGGCCTCGTTCTCACGCGCGTTCTGCCCACCAAAACCCGCGGCAGCTTCCGGTACGACGCCGCTGAGCCCCAGCAGCCCTGCGCTCCATGCCGCCGCATCCCGAAAAAAACTGCGTCGCGTGCCGCTCATCGCCGCCTCCAGATCGTGTTGTTCCCGTGTGGCCCGTCCCACCAATGGGCTTAGTTCTGTACCAAGCGTTCTCGCGCAGTTTAACACCTGCAATGTACGGTTATCGGATGGCATCGGGATCGACCCGGAGATGGGGACCGGAGATTGGGGCCTGAAGATTGGAGAAAGGAGATTGGAGAATGGCCGCTCAGCCTGACTCGCCGGAGGAGCCGCAATTGAAATTAGTGTCTTGTTTCTCGATGCGGTCGCCGTGTAGACAGGTAGCTGCCTGCTTCCTCAGGCGAGAACCAACGCCAAATTGTTTTGTGATAATCTGAGCCCGCGGGGCTGTAGCTCAGTTGGATAGAGCGAAGGTTTCCTAAACCTTAGGTCGGGAGTTCGAGCCTCCCCAGCCCCACCAGTTATCTCTTTCATTGCAATGTGTTTGGTGGTTTGGTTCGGTGGAAAGCCGGTCTGACAATATGTCATTCGTGATAAAAACGTGATAATTGCATCCATAGAAGGTGTCGGGTTCGGTGCCCACCGCCCCTACCAAACCTTCCTACTGAAAATAAAGCAGTTCTTGGCGTGGCCAATCGCGCGTACCTCGCGTGTACCCCACGTGAACAAACTCTGAGCATACGCAGAACGCGGTAGCCTACTACCTGTCACTGCGAGCGATCACGCGTTGCGGCTAGGCTAGTAAATAAACACAAGCGACCGACAAAACGAAAATGTGCCAAGGACCGTTCTAACTAACTAAACTAAGTCGCCAACCTAACGGCGGCAGAGCTATTGGTCCAACACTCGAGCTTGTCCAGGGCTGTAGAGAGCAATCCTCCCGCGCCTCAACGAAGAATGCCTAAGGCGTTGAGCCTGTAGGTCATGGCTGCCGTGCTCACCCTAAAACGCTTTGCGAGGAAAGTTAGAGCATCGTCATCATCCAAATCCAAGTCATGCCGCTTAATTTCTTTGAGTACGAGCGTGGCCGGCATCAAAAGTGCGGCACCCAATCTGTTTGCCTCAACTTCTTGTCTATCGCTGCCAGTCGCTGAATTGTCATCGCGCCGAAAAATGACGTAGGGATCAATGAAGAGTTGGGATCGACGGTTCTTTTTCAAATGCAAAATGAAATGAGCGACTTCGTGAGCAACCGTGAACCTCTGCCGGACTCGCGCGTGAGTCGAATTGTAGCCGATCGCCCCTCGGTCATCCTCTACGACTAGCATCCCCGAAACGCTATCACCCAAAGCCGAGGCTTCAGCTGTGAGGTTGAGGCGATGCGCGAGGATCTCAATCGGTACGGGAACTTTGTACGTATCGGTCTTGCGGAGTACTTCTTCAGCGTGTTGATCGATGGTACGACTTGTCATTGCGTTCCTCTATATTGCGTGGCGGCGGTTGTGTTTCCAGGCTTGTCTTAAGCTTGCTGATCGCTCCAGTGAGTTTCTGCTGGGTTTCCCTGTTGCCTACTGCGACCATTCTGATCTGAGCGATTGTTTTCTGATCGAGTTGAATCGAAGTAGCAGTTGAATTCAATTCGTTGCGGCGCGGAATTAGGAGAAGAAGCTCGATGCCCAGGATTTCAGCAATTTGTGACAAGAGGGACAGCGGCGCGTGCTGTCGGCCCGCCTCGATATTCACAATCGACACGCGGCTGATTCCAAGTTTCTTCGCCAGTTTGGCCTGGCTGAGCTTGGGTTCCAATCGCTCTCGGGCGGTGCGGATTTTACGGCCAACTGCTTTGTAGAGTGCGCTGGAGTCCGCCATTGAAGACACCTTACAATGCCGCCGGGGAGCATGTCAACTGGAGCCAACTCCGTTTGTGTGCGCAACGGCGTTTATGTAAGCTACGGCTTGACGTTAATAAAGGGATCCCGGTATTTTGTGCTATGGGCGTTTATACGAAACCGCCTGGCATAAACGAGCAAGCTGGGAGGAACAAAATGGACGGCAAGCACGAAGTCAGAATCCATATCGACCAGAAGGCGTTCGAATCCCCAAACCCGACGACTGGCGAAACGCTTTACAAGCTGGCTCATGTCCACCCACCAACCGCCGTGGCATCCACCAGGTCTAAAGCGATGGTAATGGACACGCATCGTTCCACTTCGATGATGCTGGAAACTACTGCCTGTTCCGTTTCCTGAACGACGCCCTGGTCGTCCATAAACTCAAAACGCTTGAAGGTTGCTACGGCAACACCACCCGACCCGTTGTTCATGCCCGTGGATACTTCTGCCAGGAAGGCAGTACCGATGATATGGGGCGTTCCACTGAATGGAATCCGGAAGTAGTTGGGTTGAAAATCACCAGAGTTGGTAAGCGGACCCCACGTCCATGATTGAACAAAATCTACGGCCATGATTACTCCGTGACCTCGGACGATATCCTACTCCTGGGATTTGATGAACGTCCACCGATCCGACCTAACCTGACCGAGATCAATGGAGTCCATTCGTAACGGGATAGGGCGCTACCGGGGACCTACCATACTGGGTGAATTCGTTTCGGTACCGAACCGACGCTGCAAAGGAGATGAAGCTCCAGGCCCAAATTCTGATTGTGCACTTGCCAACCGCTCGCAACGCACCATTGAGGGCAACGCTGAACGTATTTCGTCGCCGTACAGAGGTCATTGATGACGATGACAGCCACCAGGAGCGGCCATCTCCGCTGGTTGCGGGTAGGATGTCGCTGAATTACTTTCCTCGGTGAAGGCGTTCGCCGAAAATCACGCTACGAGTCTGAGCGAACCCCCAGGTTCCTGACGTGGCTATTGATCCCCGCTGATGCTGAAGGAACTTCAATCCATCTATTACTGAGGATTGTTTATTCGTACCCGGAAATGACGCTCACCGTGGGAGCGAAACGTGCGTGCCCGTTTTCACGGGGACTAAACCCCCGTCGCTGATCGTTTGGGAGGGCGCCAATAGCGCGTCCTGGCGCCTTGGGGCGCTGCTCTTGATCCAGTGACAGTACTACCTTCCATGGAGACACGTCCTTTCCTCTCTCTCCACCATCCCCCTAATTTAATTAAATGTGTATTAGTATTACTGTAGTTACCGTGGTGGAATGCAGCCCTAACAGTGCGGCGGACTGGCCAAGGCCCTTTCCCAAGTTATAAGTCTGGAGGTAAAGATGGAAACTCAGACGTTTTGGCACTGGGTCGCGCTTGCCGGTGGTGCCGGAACTATCTGCTATGCATTGGCTGCACGTGAGTTTCGCCATAGCAGGATATTCACTAGCGGAGAGCGTACCAAATTCACCCCACGATGGTATGACCGTGCTTGGCTCGTCGTAATAGGTACATGTTTTTTTATATTATCAATAAGGTATTTTATTAGGCACTAAGTACTGTTCGATGTTGACCGGCCCACAAGCCATCAAGTAGGCTACGGTTTCATGTTTCTTCTGTCGCCGCAACGATTCTAATTCCTTCTTGTTACTCTTACGGCTGTGGTTGCATGCGCATTAGTGAGTGCATTCGCGTTTCAGGGCCTCGCTGGATTCCGGTTATCGGACTGGCCGCGATTGTGGCCTATCTGTTTCTTAGGTGGGAGGGACACTTGTTGGGATAACGACTAAGTTCGTAGGCATGGACAATTGTTCCTATCCGAGGCTCATGGGATACGGACAGGTGCGGCCAGAACGGCCCAGGAGCGGCGAACGCGTACGAGGTGCGGGGTGAATACGGAGAATCCGGGGAAAACGGGCAGTTGGGGGCTAAATAACCCGTTTTGTCAAGTAATCTTCTTAGTCAATCGGATGTCATCGAACGCTTGGCGCCACTTTGCCAACTACTCTCCCAGACGAAATATTGTAAAACCACAATTCCTGAAGTTCAGTGTGTATATAACGCAGCTGGGTTACTACCTGTGTGGGATTGTCCAACGTTGGCGTCGCCGTCAGCAAACTCGACGTTGCGTATGGTTCCAGCAACCGACAGACTGCCAATACGCCCAGCTTTTCTTTAAGATCCTGGGCCCCCTGCGGCTCCATAGTCAATTTGACGAGGAAATCATTCTGCACTAAGCCATGTTTGGTGGGTACAAAGGCCACCGAACTGCTCATCGCGATCTCGTAGTCAGCTTTGTACTTTACCGTGACCGAAGCTCTTGCGCCGTAGACATTCGTTCCCGTGTAGGGGTTGCCCTCGACTTCGAGTACTCTGGACGCAAGCGCAATCCTCGTTTGATCCTCGCTCCCGTTTCGACGGAACACTGACCACCGACGGATGAATACCGAGAGGATGCGGTTGTCGGCGTGGTATCGAGACCGCCGAAAACCTCGGGCGCGAGAAATTGCGCCGCGACAGCGCGGTTGATCGGCGAGTCGTTCGGCGCCGTCGATCCCCGATTATGTAACGCCGGAATTTGTGCGCGATGAGATTGCGCGCGGCCGGGCGATCATCCCGAACAACATCAACCACCCGGAAACCGAGCCGATGATCATCGGCCGCAATTTCCTGGTGAAGGTCAACGCCAATATCGGCAATTCGATCGTTAGCTCCTCGATCGCCGAGGAAGTCGAGAAAATGGTGTGGGCGACGCGCTGGGGCGCCGACACCGTCATGGATTTGTCGACCGGCCGCAACATTCACACGATCCGCGAATGGATCATCCGCAATTCGCCGGTGCCGATCGGGACCGTGCCGATCTACCAGGCGCTCGAAAAAGTCGGCGGCAAGGCCGAGGATCTGACCTGGGAATTGTTCCGCGACACCTTGATCGAGCAGGCCGAGCAGGGGGTCGATTACTTCACGATCCATGCCGGCGTCAGGCTCGCCTATATCCCGCTGACCGCGTCGCGGGTCACCGGCATCGTCTCGCGCGGCGGCTCGATCATGGCCAAATGGTGCCTGGCGCATCACCAGGAGAACTTCCTCTACACCCATTTCCGCGAGATCAACGAGATCATGCGGACCTATGACGTCAGCTATTCGCTCGGCGACGGGCTGCGGCCCGGCTCCAACGCCGACGCCAACGACCGCGCCCAATTCGCCGAGCTGGAAACGCTCGGCGAATTGACCAAGCTCGCCTGGGAGGACGGCGTCCAGGTGATGATCGAAGGCCCCGGCCACGTGCCGATGCACAAGATCAAGATCAACATGGACAAGCAGCTCGAGGAATGCGGCGAGGCGCCGTTCTATACGTTGGGGCCGCTCGCACCGATATCGCGCCGGGCTACGACCACATCACCACCGGCATCGGCGCCGCGATGATCGGCTGGTTCGGCACCGCGCTCCTCTGCTACGTGACGCCGAAGGAGCATCTGGGGCTGCCCGACCGCGACGACGTCAAGGTGGGCGTCATCACCTACAAGATCGCCGCCCACGCCGCCGATCTCGCCAAGGGCCACCCGGCGGCGCGCGAGCGCGACGACGCGCTTGTCGCGGGCCCGCTTCGAGTTCCGCTGGCGCGACCAGTTCAACCTGTCGCTCGACCCCGAGACGGCGGAGAAATTCCACGACCAGACGCTGCCGGCCGACGGCGCCAAGCTCGCGCATTTCTGCTCGATGTGCGGGCCGAAATTCTGCTCGATGCAGATCACCCAGGAGATCCGCGACTATGCCCGCGCCGGCATGGCAGAGAAGTCGCAGGAGTTTCTGGAACAGGGCGCCGAAATCTACCGCGACGAACACGGCCAGCCGCGCATCGCCGCGGAGTAAGACAGCATCGTTGCG
>CAWFXG010000027.1:0-147285 GCA_963819745.1 uncultured Acidobacteriota bacterium
AGACTCGATGTTCCAATCCCTAACCTGGAATGCATAGAGACTGTCGTAGGTGAGTGCGCCTACGGTGTTACCCGAGTCCATCCTTGAAATTCGCTCTTTATAGTCAGCGGTTGTTTCAAACTCACCCTTTTCACGCCCCTTCGAAAGAGACCCGTGAATGACGACTGGATCGTGCCCTCGAAAGCCCGGCGACAGCCTCTCCCAAGCTAATGAAAAGGGCCAGCCCAAAAAGTACCTGAGGCCGTGGCGACCTGAGGTGACATACCGTTCATACTTTGATGGGCCTGACCGGCCTGATTTGTTAGTCCAAAAGAAGTGAGAGGGTTTTTAGCCGCGTCGGACGTAGGCCCGTCATCTTGGCCCAGAAACACATGCGCAAGTTCGTGGGCTATAACCCACTCAACGTGAGCCTCGCTCTTGGCGAGCAATGCAGGCGACAAGAAAACAACCTGGTCACGTACCTTCACGGGATGCTCGAACTGCGTTACCATGCCGCTGCAACCCGGATCGGGAGCGAGGAACCAAAAGTCTATTTCGCTTAGGCGACAGAGGTCATCCGGCGGAATGCGACGAAGTACCTTTTCAATGCGCCGGTAGAATTCCTCCGAGACCCAGAGAAGTCTCGAACCATCCAGCAACAAACTCTCAATTGCCCGTTCGCCACGGCTTACCTCGTCCACGAAGGAGTCAAGTGTCTCCAGAATGGAGGAAGTGAGATGCGAGTCCTCGACGACCAGAACCCTAAGGCGAATTGGTCGGCAGTCAGCAACCTGTAGTGCTCCCCGCTAATTTAGACGTTCAGGGTCTCAGTTTTTAGGTCAACTGCGAAAGCCAAGAAGGCCTCGTGCGGAGTGCGATTTCCGACGCCACGGTGAGGCCGGTCGTGATTGTACTCCTCGATCCAGCGAGCGATCGAGGCCCGCGCTTCTTCCAAGCTTCGATACTCGACGGTCCAGACTTCTTCTTCCTTCAAGCTGCGATGGAACCGTTCGATGTAGCTGTTGCCTTCCGGGTGATGATACGCCGTCCGGCGATGCGTGATGCCCAGCCGGTTCAGGGTCTCGATGAACCGGGAAGAAGTGAATTGTGTGCCGTTGTCGGTGGTCAGCGTCAGGCTCGCTTGCCGGCTGCCTTCGGGGAGTCGTTCGAGCACCGCTTGCTCGACCGCATCGAGTGCTTCTTCGGTGCGGCAACGATGCGATAGATTCCAGCTCACGATCTCCCGCGTGCAGCAGTCGATCACGCTCACCAGGTACGCCCAACCCACAGCAGGGCCCGCCCAGATTTTGGTCATGTCCGACTGCCAGATCTGATTCGGCTCAGCTGCTTCCACGCGGCCCCACTCTTTCTTCCGGCGAGCCCGCAGACGACGTGAGCGCACCAGCAGCTCACGTTCTCGCATTACCCGCAGGACGCGTTTGCGATTCACGGGAAGATTTTCTTTTCTTCGCAACCACCAGGTCACGCGGCGATACCCATACGCAGGTTTTTCACCGCACGCCACGACGATCTGTTCGTCGTAGGTGCGATCCGCTCGGCTGCCTCGCGGCTTCTTCCGGTAGTAAAAACTCGACCGGCTGATGGCCAGAGTCGCCGCCACCAGCGTGGCCGTGTAACCCCGCGTCACCATTTCTCGCGCCTGGGAATGAACTGCACCGCAGCTCACTCCCCCACGACGTTTTTTAGGATTTCGATCTCCAGCGACTTCCGCCCCAACGTGCGTTCCAACTGCCGAATGCGATGATCCTTCTCGGTTTCCGCCGCGGCAGCGCTTCTCCCCCCAAGCGCTGCCTTTGCTCCTTGCTCCGCTTCATCCTTCCAGCGATAGAACAGATTCGGAGCAATGCTGTGACGCCGACACGTCTCCGAGACGTTCCCGCTCTTGATGCCTTCCTGGATGATCTGCCACTTCTCTTCGGGGGATCGATCTACGCGTGGTTTCCTGCCCATGTTGCCTCCTGTTTGGAGGCCCTGATTCTACCTAGATGAGGTGTCCAGTTTTAGCGGGGAGCACTACAAACCTGACCTTTAGACTGCTGCTGCGTAGCAAATGGCTGCGGCGAGCATCCGACATCTCGAAAACAATTCAAGTGTGGTGCTCCAACCGTCTAACAAGATGTACAAGTCCCCACAGCATTCCAGACACAAGCGCAACTGCAATCAACGCAGTGACAATTAGCGTCAGAAAGCCAAAGACGATTTGAAGCACGCCGTCAACGTCTCCACGCAATGCCTGCCATTTATCGTGCATGTGCGTTGCCTATTTGATGCGAAAAGTTGCTAGGTCGTTTATGCGCCGAAACAGCGGAGCCTCGCCGACCTCCGCCAGGATCCCGACGAGGCCCCTGACAGCCGTGCCAAGGTTACTCCCCGCACCGCGCAGCTTGAGCCTACTGAGCTTCTCAGTTAACCACAAAAGGTTGTTGTGCAAGTCCAGAGGGGCTACCTTCCCAAGGTGCGGGGGAGAACATAGCTACGTGATCTCGTTTGGCCTCGCTGGAAGGCAAATGAAATCCCTTAGGCCAACCATAATAATCGCCGCTGTCCTCTACGTTCTGGACGCCTTCGTTTTGAACCAAGGATTGGTTGCGCTGGTCCTGTTCGCGGTCGTCCTGTTTTATTTCGTGCCTGCCACGCTGTGGGCAGTGCGTGAGGATCGGCGCCTAGCTGGCCGGCGTCTCGCCAAACTGGGGATCTTCCTGCTCGCGGCCATCTCGATCCTCGTAACCAATGGCCTACAGAATCGCATAGCCGACCGGAAGGCGATCATGGTGGGGGATGCCTGTGAAGCCTATCGCGCGAAGTACCACCACTACCCGAAGCAGCTCTCCGCTCTCGTGCCGGAGTTCATCCCCTCGGTTCCGTCAGCGAAGTATGGGCTCCTCGGGGGCGAGCACTTCTTCTACTCCAGCCGCGATGACGATGCTGAACCCATACTCTTTTATCAAGCTGTGCCTCCATTTGGCCGACGCTTTTACCACATGAAAAGCCGTAGCTGGGGATATCTCGATTGACCTTGATGCCCACAGCGGCAGAGCCAAGGGCCTGGATGCTTTCGTTTGCGGTAGCTGGCGGCATCCTTCTTGGCCTCATGCTCTATTACGGTCTGAATCGGTTGGGTAAGCGATTAAATTTGTCGATGCCGAAAGGGGTATTCGCAATCGCACTGGCTGCGATATTCATAGTCGTCTCGATTGCCTTCTTAACTTTCCTTATTCCCTGCCCCTGACTCCAGGCCGCCAGGATCGCGGTCGTTCGCTCAAGTTAACCAAAATAGGGCAACTGATTCTTGATCTCTACGGTTGCAGGAAGCGAGGCTTGGTGAAAAAACATACCTAAGGCGTTACATCCAAGTGGCCAACACCGGGAGGCGCGTCAACCGTCGATCCCCCCAATCCCGAGGCGGTTTGCAAAGTCGGGTGCGATTCGTTTGATCGCTGCCGAGTACTCAATGGAACCCGGTTTTGGACATTTGAGCACTGCCGCGCAAAAGCATTCTGGAGGTTGATATTTGTGGTGGCGGATGTAGTGCAGAATCAGGGACGGCGCGCAATAGACGGCATTGGCATCTGGCACCAAGATGTCTGAAGAACCCAAGGCGAGGACTTGTCCACGGTGTCGAAAAACAGGTTGAGAGCCTATGCTCCCCGTCAAATTACACCAGCCAACATTGCACCTGTGATATCCGTAGGCGCATACAAGCGGCTGCTCTACCAAAGCCACAAGCCGTTCAAAAAATAAGCGTGAAATCTTTCCTCGTGGATAGGAATGCCCAAACCACAGATAGCCGACTTGCTTCACTGCGCCGGGTTCGGCGAGATCAGGCGAATAAGGCACAATCGAGCAATTCTACGCGCGTAGGTGTCTCGATGACATTGATTGGCCTAACGCGGTTTCGTTCTTTCTTTGGGCAGCTTGGCACAGAATGTCACCGTCACTTCAGCCCACGCAACCAGCCCAGAGGAGGAAGCGACGTTAAATTGTTGCTATTGAACCGTGGCGTCGGTGGGTCGCTTTAACCAAGTGTTGTAGGCTCCCTTCTTCAGGGTCCATCCTTCCGTCGGCATCCAGTCGCAGTAGAGCACCCTCCTCCATAGAGAGTCCTTTGGTGGATCCCATGAACAATGCGACTCGGGAGCTTCCTTCTTCTGGCGAATTTCAACTAGTACGTTGACCTTACCCGCGTCATTCTTGGATGACGCGCGGCCCATTCGGATTTCTACGATGTCGCCCGGATTTACCGGTCTTGTCGGGCGGAACATAGAACCACATAGCAGTCCCTTCGTCGGTCGAAGGGTGGCAGCAGTAGACGCGGCCCATGGCAAGGCTGCCATCCTTGAAGTCAGAGTCTTGCAATCCCGACGCAAGCAGATGTTCCCGCTGGGTTGTGAGCTTGAGGATCTCCTCGCGGCTTGCAGTCTGGATAACCTGTGCGAGCCGCAACGCTCCCGCTTCGTCTTTGCTGGGTGGGTACAGTTTTGAGGTTTCCGCGTTCGAGACGGTGCAAGCAAGACAGATCATCAGAAGCAAGACTGAGGGCTGCCGCTTGTGGAACTGGCAGCGTAGCGTTTGCGAGGGTAACTGGTCCTTCTCGTCGGTTCCCATATTCACCGAGGCCCTCCTTTTGGGGCTACATATTGCCACTCGCTTCGGAATTGTTACAGTAAATCCGGACAAGTCAGCCGCAGAACACACTTGCCCTGAGCGTCTTTCGCAGCAAAAGTTGGGACTGGAGGTTTTCCCAAGTAGCGAGTGGAAATTGTTCCCGAAAGTAGCCGGGTCAGATTAATGAGACATCTTTGGCGTGGGGCTCGAAGCGTCGGAATCATGGACGCTTACTTGTACCTTTGTTCCATGACACTTCGCGCATGGCCTTTTGTGGATCTCTATTTCGCGCCAATAGTTTCATGTCTACCGGTCGCAATTCTTCCTGATGTTCCCTGAGATAGTCTAAAAGTAGATGCTTCTTTTCCCTTCCTCGTTCGACGCTCTCAATATCACAAGTTTCTTCTTCTTCTGCAAAAATACCGATTCCACTCGCCTGTACGCGTTCATAGGCCGAGCGCCAGCACTTTTTGACCGCTGAAATAGAAATTCCCAATTCTTGTGCCATTTGCGATTCTGTTCCGCCTCGAAGAGCTGCGAGCAATAGCTTTTGCTCGCTTCTCGAAAATCCAACGACGGGCGGGGTGTAAATAAAAACGGCGGTTGACCACGACCCAACTTGTTGAAGAGCCTCTTCCCGTTGGATGGACAGCAGGGTGGGATAACGTAACATTTGTTCTGCGCCTTTCGCAGGAAGTTCCCGAAGGCATCCGTCCTTTGTCAACAAAACCACTCCGCTCTTCAATGAAGCACGCACGGCCTCCACGTCCGTCGTTTGTCCAATGTATTCTTTGAGCTTGTAACCTCGAACCACTTCGATGAACGACCCCATGAGATAGTTCAGAAACTCGACCCGCTGGGAATCTTCGGCGCTGAACCCCAGCGGCCACGCGAATACGGTCAAACCTTCATGTGAGTTTCGTATTCGGACCTCATCGTCGGACAAGAACGGCCGGTTTCCATTCAACAGCCTGCGTACTAACTCCGCACCTATCCAAAAAAATGGCGGCTCTTTGGCTTCATTGATAAATTCATCTGTCAAGAATACAAATGCGCCTACACCCAGATGATAGTTTCCCGACGGGCGATCTTCTTCGAAAACGTATGCCCGGAATCCTTCTGACCCCACGAGTCCATGCAACGCCTTTCTCAAGGGTTCACGTTGCTCCCTGTATTGAAGGTGAAAATCTGGCTGTGCAGCGACGACTTCGACGCATGTGTCTACGTCCTGCAAGGTCATAAGTCTTTTCCGCATGACAGCCTCCAGCCCGTCCTAGCTTCCCGACTTTCCGTGCAAGTCAGGTCTATCGATTTGGCGCAATCAATAGACAAAGGCATAGTCAGCTTGCAATAACCGTAAACAATTCCACTCGTCGACACATACAAACTCAGGGCGGACTCATTACTGCTCTTTTAGAGTACTTGCTTATACCATCTCAATACCGGTAGTGTCATCAATCGGCGATCCCACCGTCGGCCGGGGCTCAACAATCCGCCGGCCCGTCGTGTGAGATCTCTCTCTTTCTTACATTGCGAAGTCGGCCTTGAGTCGCACACCCGTCCTTCAAAGAGGTACTGGAAATAGATATGTCCTGGTCACCCTGCCATAGTGACTTAAATTGGCTTGATGACTCGTGCCGGGCTACCAGTCGGATGACTATTGTCTGCTCGAAAGAAGGTCTGAAGTGAACGCTCGTCAATTGCTGTGTGTTTCACTGCTGATATCGTTGGCGGGATTGTCTGCATGTGGAGGTTCATTCACTACCGGCCCTCCCCTTCCCACACAACCCCCTGCAGTAGTTGCTTCCATCGCGTCTGTTTCGCCGCCAAGCGTAACGGCCGGCGGCCCTGGATTTACACTCACTATCAATGGTAGTAACTTTACTTCGGGCTCGACCGTAGCATGGAGTAATTCCGGCAACCCAGTCTTTTTGGGAGGGCCTGCCACCTTTATCAACGCATCGCAGCTAACGTTCCCCGTCACCGCTGCCGAGATTGCCATTCCTGGCTCGGTGAAGCTGACTGTCATCAATGCGGGTATAACTGGTGAGTCCAATGCAGTGACGTTAGCCATCAATCCCGGTCCGCCGGGCGGCGCTCAGACAATATCAGTCGGAGCGAATGGAGCTGTCGCTAATGGTTCAAGCCACGATCCCACATTGAGTTTCAATGGACGATTTGTGGCTTTTTCGTCAGAAGCCACTAACCTCACCGTTCCTAATGCAAAGTTTGCGCAGGGATATGTCAAGGATACATGTCTCGGTACCGATAGCTGCACAGTAACGACGTTGCTGGCGTCCGCCGTTGATGGCGTCGGCACGCCATCTACTCCCGTAGAAGGCAACGCGCTGGGTGGCGCAACACCGTCCATCGGTTTGCAGGTCCACGGGCCAGAATCAACAGACGCTGCTCTGGCTGGACGGTTTATCGGTTTCATCGCCGCGGCGACTAATCTTGTAGTTCCTGCGACCACATTTCAGCAGGCCTACGTCAGGGACACATGCTTCCCTTCGATCTCAGTTCCCACATGTCTTCCCGCCACTGTGCTGGTCTCTGGAACACAGAGTGGGTTTGAACCTAATGGTCCGGCAACCGAACTTTCGTTTGCTTCGAACACTTGCCACGCAGCCTTTGTATCGGTGGCAACCGATGTGCTTCCTGGTGTCAGCGTCCCCAACGAAATTTACCTGGCTTCTTGCGGCTCGACTGGGGCGACGGGCGGCACCGGAGCATTCTCTACCTCAACAACCTTAGTCTCGGCTGGCGCCTCGGGCTCACCCGGCGACCACGGAGGACAGCAGCCTTCTGTCAGTTCCGACGGCCGGTGGGTGGCATTTGCTTCGACCTCGACAAACCTAACCAGCACCGCCCCCGGAGCGGTCCAACAAATATATTTGCGCGATACCTGCTCGAACATGCCGCCCGGTTGCGTGCCTTCTACGGTCTTCGTGTCATTTGATACCGCAGGTAGCGTATTGAGCGGCGACAGTCAAGTCCCGGCTGTTAGCGCGGATGGTCGATTTGTTGTGTTCACAAATCAGATGTCCGCAACAGCAGGGGGTTTGAGTATTAACGTCCTAGTACGGGATATGTGCAATTCCTCGAATGGCACAATAGTGAATTGCAATCCTTCTACGAGCATGGTTTCGGTCGCACCGAATGGGGCCGTAGGCAATGGCTCCAGCAGTTCGTCACGCCACGCTACAAGCGCGGATGGCCGTTTCATTGTTTTTTCATCAGATGCCACCAATCTTGTATCCCCTGCGACCACCGGGAACCAAGTATTTGTGCGCGATACCTGCAGAGCATCGACCGGAATCGTTACGGATTGCACTCCGACAACGGTTCTCGTGTCCGCGGACGCGACGGGGCAAACCGGCGGTTTCAATGCAGCGATCAGTGATGACGGGCATTTTGTCGCATATGAGAGAGAACTATCGGGGCTAACTGTCATTTTGGTGGCCGCCAGTGGCTTTTGAAGCGAAATGTTGCACCTGCAAAGAACAACTTTTTAGAGCCTCTCAGGCATTGACCTGATGCGAATTGTTACGCGCCTCCTCAAGCTGGAACTTGTCCTTTCGTTGAGCGCACTCCTGCTTGGCTGCGTGGGTGTCATCCCGGTTCCACAGCAAATTCGTACGGCACAAGGAATACATGAGAAAGTTGATTTGGGCTTTATTAAGCCGGGAACAACTACGCGTCTGGACGTTAGCCAGAAACTGAAATTCATCGATACCGGCCTTACCAGCAGTCGATACATTCTCGGACGCTGGTCTACTTCAACCTCAGCCGGATGGTTGATAACAGGTGGCATCATTGCAGGCGAAGATAACGGGGGACGACGCTGGAAAAGCGAAAACATACTGGTGGAGTTCGACGCGAACGGAGTAGTGATCGATGCTACGAGAATCTCCGATTCCAACATCGTCTCGGCCCTGGCTCCGGTAGCTGCAGAAAATCACCTGCCAGATGCCCCGGTCGAATTGCAGATCAAATATTGGAAGAATGGCTACAAGCAATCCATTCCGTCAAAGATAACATTATCGCCAGACGTGTTTTCGTTCGAGGAATTGGGAACCCTCAAAAAAAAGCATAAATTCGCGGTTCCCAGACGTGATGTAGTACGCATATCCACACCGATTTCCAAACCAAACGGCGACCCTGTTTACACCACACAAACAATTCATTTCGCGACGCGTTTGAAGAAACTCGGCGGCCCATCCGAAAAAGAAGTGGACATAGAGTTGTCCTTACGTGGCTTAGTGGACCTAATTAGTTACGTCTCACAAAACAGACGTGGCGTATCTTTTTCTCCAGTAATCGATGATTCCCATTTCCTATCTACTCAGAGTGCTTCCATTCCATGAGAGTATGCATCGCTAAGGAATCCTTATGAATCAGCCTTCTCATCAGGGAATGAGCACTGCGGAATTGTTGATGGCTAGTTGGCAAGTGTGGCGCTCACGAGCGGGCATGTTCGTATTGTTCATGGGTGTCCCCGTTGCAACTATCCTAATCATGGCATTGATTGTGAACTATCTGATCGCGCCACATCTGGAGGGTACCCCGCTGCGAGAGGTCTGGCTTGGGATGGGCGTTCTCCAGAGAGTCGGCGTAGTTGTTCTGTTTTTGGGAACTTTCGCCATGGAATACCGGGCCCTGGCTGCGTCGGCCTTCGCCACACAGGAAATCTGGAGCGGACGCAGTATTGGAATCCTACGGGCGCTCCGATCGGTTCGACGCAAACAACTGCGGCTTTTCTGGATGGTGATGCTGGCGAGTATGTTCACGGGGCCTTTCGGACTAATTGTATTTCCACTCCTTGCCTTTGCTACTGCACCTGGTTTTCCGGTTGCAATTCTGGAAAATATGACGGCCTTTGCTGCGATCAAACGCGGTGATGTACTAGCCAAAGGAGGTCACGGCAGAATCGCTTTGCTGGTTGGGATGTGGCTGGGTCTAGGAATGGCAGGTGTGCTCGGCTTGGTGTCACTACTCGCGATCCTGCAAGATCGATTCGGGCGACCGTGGTTTCTCCGGCCCGTTCCCGCTGTAGGCTTCTGGGTAATATTTCTGATCCCACAGTGGTACATGATCGCGCTCACCTTGAATTTTTTGGACCAGCGCAGGCGAGAAGGCGAAATTGCTTTAGATGCCCGTGTTCAAGTACTCGATTAGGCTTGCAACCGGACAAAAATGGCCTTTTTGGTCAGTTACTGGGTTTATCAGAACTTGACCGATGGAGCGGAGCACCGCGAGTTAGTTATTCAATTCGGTAGACGTTATTGCTATTGTCCCGTGCCACGCCCCTATTGTTGATTTGCAGCCTTCCTTTGAATTGCTCCTCGAATTGACACATTTCCGCTTCCAATGTTGTTCCGCGCTTGCTCCGGCCGGAGCCGCGCGCGCAAAGCTTCGCGTTCAAAACGATCTTTTCATAATAACCCGCACCGTACACTACGTCCCACGTCGCTGCCAGGTCGTTTGCGTCGGAAGTGCGCCCGCTGTCGCCGTGCTTGGGAGGCGCTGGCGGACCCCATTGACCAACGCATTGCTCATGGAAGAATGGCTTGGAAATGTCGAGGTCAATATAGAAGCGCCCGGATTTGAATACGCCGCGAGGGTCCATGAGGGGATATGCTTTGGGCGAGGGACCCTGAATGGGCTTAAGAGCAACGCCGGAATAACATCCCGCGTGGTAAATGGCGAATATGCATGCGAACGCCAGAAATAGTCTGCGATTCATGGAATCCGTCGGACCAGAATTGCGATCGGGAGTTCCAGTATCCGTCACACGTCTGTAGTGCTCCCCGCTAAAACTGGACACCTCATCTAGGTAGAATCAGGGCCTCCAAACAGGAGGCAACATGGGCAGGAAACCACGCGTAGATCGATCCCCCGAAGAGAAGTGGCAGATCATCCAGGAAGGCATCAAGAGCGGGAACGTCTCGGAGACGTGTCGGCGTCACAGCATTGCTCCGAATCTGTTCTATCGCTGGAAGGATGAAGCGGAGCAAGGAGCAAAGGCAGCGCTTGGGGGGAGAAGCGCTGCCGCGGCGGAAACCGAGAAGGATCATCGCATTCGGCAGTTGGAACGAACGTTGGGGCGGAAGGCGCTGGAGATCGAAATCCTAAAAAACGTCGTGGGGGAGTGAGCTGCGGTGCGGTTCATTCCCAGGCGCGAGAAATGGTGACGCGGGGTTACACGGCCACGCTGGTGGCGGCGACTCTAGCCATCAGCCGGTCGAGCTTTTACTACCGGAAGAAGCCGCGAGGCAGCCGAGCGGATCGCACCTACGACGAACAGATCGTGGTGGCGTGCGGTGAAAAACCTGCGTATGGGTATCGCCGCGTGACCTGGTGGTTGTGAAGAAAAGAACATCTTCCGGTGAATCGCAAACGGGTCCTGCGGGTAATGCGAGAACGTGGGCTGCTGGTGCGCTCACGTCGTCTGCGGGCTCGCAGGAAGAAGGAGTGGGGCCGCGTAGAAGCAGCTGAGCCGAATCAGATCTGGCAGTCGGACATGACCAAAATCTGGGCGGGCCCTGCTGTGGGTTGGGCCTACCTGGTGAGCGTCATCGACTGTTGCACGCGGGAGATCGTGAGCTGGAATCTATCGCATCGTTGTCGAACCGAAGAAGCACTCAGTGCAGTCGAGCAGGCGGTGCTCGAACGACTCCCCGAAGGCAGCCGGCAAGCGAGCGTGACGCTGACCACCGACAACGGCACACAATTCACTTCTTCCCGGTTCGTCGAGACCCTGAACCGGCTGAGCATCACGCATCGACGGACGGCGTATCATCACCCGGAAGGCAACAGCTACATCGAACGGTTCCATCGCAGCTTGAAGGAAGAGGAAGTCTGGACCGTCGAGTATCGAAGCTTGGAGGAAGCGCGGGCCTCGATCGCTCGCTGGATCGAGGAGTACAATCACGACCGGCCTCACCGTGGCGTCGGAAATCGCACTCCGCACGAGGCCTTCTTGGCTTTCGCAGTTGACCTAAAAACTGAGACCCTGAACGTCTAAATTAGCGGGGAGCACTACAATTGCATTCTTCAAAGTTACATCTTCGATTGCCTCATGAAGCCTAAGAACGCTACCTGGAGGATAGCTAATCATCTCCCCGCTTCAGCTACGCGAATTTCTTATGTCGATTAATGGGTGCTTGGTTCTACGGGAGATACGATTTGGTCAACAGCGTAAGAACTGGGAAAGTAGCTCGCCAAAAGTTGGGAATCGTATTTGGAGCTTTGGCCAAACTTGACCTGCCCCCCGTTTTTGGTCCAGTCATAAGTTAGCACTCCGGGGTTCCTGCACATCCGATCCGGCCCATGCTGGGTCGATAGAGACGACCGGCGTGGGGGGAGACGCCGGTCGCGCGACGGCACTCGCTGCGAACTCTTCCGGCGTCAGATACCTCAGCGAGCTGTGTGGGCGTACCGTGTTGTAATCGACCCGCCAGTCCTCGATCACCTTCCGTGCGTGTCGGAGATCAACGAACCAGTTCTGGTTCAAGCATTCATCGCGGAACTTCCCGTTGAAGCTTTCGATGAACGCGTTCTGCGTGGGCTTGCCGCGCTCGATGAAGTGCAGCGCCACCTGATTCTGATAGGCCCATTGATCCACAACGCGGCTGGTGAACTCCGTTCCATTGTCTACCTGGATTGCCGCCGGTGTTCCACGTTGTTCTCGCAGCCCCTCCAGTACCCGCACCACACGCAGACCGGGCAGCGACGTGTCCGGTTCGATCCACAGGGCCTCTCGCGTGAAGCCATCCATCAGGTTCAGTGTTCGGAATTTCCGCCCGCCGGCCATTTCGTCATGCGTGTAGTCCATCGTCCACATCTCGTTTGCACGCGTCGGAAGCGCCAACGGTACCCGCGTTTCAGATCGAAATTTCTTGCGCTTCCTACGCTGCATCGCCAGCCCCTCCTCCCGGTACAGCCGATACACTCGCTTGTGGTTGACACGCCACCGCAGCGTTCCATCCGCGGTCTTCTCCCGTCGCAGGAAAATGTACAGCCGCCGATAGCCGAATCGCGGGCGCTCGCCTGCCAACTCGCGCAGCCGGGCCCGCAACGCCACTTCGTTCCGTTCCTTCCGCCGGTACCGCCAGCTCCCGCGGTGCATCCCGATCAGCCCACAGGCGCGTCGCTCGCTGAGTCTTGCTTCTTCCCTCACGACACGCACCGCTTCTCGCTTCGCCCGCGGGCCTACCACTTTTTTGCCAGCACCACCTTCAGCGCGTCCAGGTCCAAGGCTTGCTGCGCCACGATCTTCTTCAGCCGTCCGTTCTCTTCTTCCAGTTGACGCAGCCGCCGGGTCTCGCTCACTTCCAGACCACCGTACTTCGCTTTCCAGTGGTAGAACGTAGCTGTACTGATGCCAATGCGACGACAGAGGTCCTTCATGGGAACTCCAGCCTCTGCCTCCTTCAACACCCCAACGATCTGCTCTTCACTACAGCGGCTTCCTTTCATGGCGCTTCTCCTCTCGTGGTCTTATACCCGGAGAAGCTAAGTTTTGGCTGGACTAAATTTCGGGGGGCAGGTCACATCAAAGGGCGTCTACTTCCAGGCTTTTACAAGTCTTTCCACTGGCCTCGAACGGATCGGAAAACTCTGTATCTTGACTGCTCATCACATCGCGCACAATGGCGCATTTCCGGACCAGAACTACATGCAGCGCGAAATAGGTCACGATATCGTCGCGATTTATAACGAGTCGCAATTGATGTTGCCCAAATTTTCGATTTCTTTGAAATTTCTGCAAAACCTGGCTGATCCTATTCACCAAGCAATTCTGACTGTGTTGTCTCAGTTTGCCCGGGGAGATCGTTACTCAAACATCGACTATGTTCTAGGGGTGAAGCGACCGAGTGACCCCGTTGCATCGTGGTTTAACCAAATCGATCAACCACTTTATTCCAACCGGGTTTCCCAGAAAAGAAAAGATAAGGTTGAAACGAACGCTTTCGTCATTGCTTCGCTGTTGGAACCATACGCAACGGTTTTCCACACGTCCGAAACAGGGAAGGAGATAAGGGACGTTGAAGAAGCCAGTCAAATGACCGGCGTGTATGAAGCAGTCGCTCCCTACCGACAACTCTATGTTCTTCAGGTCGTTCGCTACTGGGTTGAACTCCTATCGGCTTTGGAAAATCGAGCGAGGGAAGGCGGCAGTCAGGACATCCCATTCTTTGGCGAGATATTCGCCCCTTTCTTTAACGACGACTCGTATTTTAGGACCCGAAAGACCTGGGACACGATTTGATTCGACCTCAAATAGCTCTCTGCAATTCTGCCGGTATGGCTACGTGTACTATCGTTTGGAACGGAGCCATCGAAGACGGGCTATTCCTTGCTCGCTGATCCTGTACTGCAGTTTGCCCCACCCTTCAGACCTTCGCTCCAGCAATCCAAATCTCCAAAGTCGCTTAAAGTAAGACCAGGCGGATCGCTGAGGCCAGAAATCAAGTCTTTTGGCCGCCGCGCCCGGGCGAATCCACCCGTTTCCAGCAGATTCGAATACGGAGAGTGCCCGAAACTTGAGTTTGTTGTAACGATTCATTTCCTTTCCTTTTAATTCCCGCCTCGGATAATCAATATCAAAAGCTAGTTCATGGTTCCGAAAAATTGAGGGCCGGTCGTTCCATCGCGCTCGACCCGTGACGACCCACTCCAATCACGCATTGGTGCCACGTTGCCCTTCTTCAATTTCTGAATGATCGCCCGTCCAACGAAATATCAGTCCCACGATTAGAATGATCGCGCCGATGACCCACAGAGCATGTCCTTTCCTTCCTATGGCTGCCGTCAAAAGGGCAAGGGCGCCGACGCCCATAGCGAGTCTTGGGTCATATGAACCCAGAACGCCACCGACGACTATCGGTACCCATATCAATGCTGCTTCTTTCGATCCGACGTCAGGTCTGGCAACCTCGATCGGTTCGCGCGCCGCCTCGATTCGCCTTAGCTCGCGGCGGCGCGCCAGACGTTGCTCGTGATGTTCTCGCTCCCATTCTTCCTTGTGTTGAGGATCTCTATAGGGCATACGAAGGACCTCCCAAATAGCTAATGACGATCGCTCTTCGAACCTGAAAATATGGTGTCACCAAGCTGTCACCATAAACCGGCCATAGGTGACAATCCTGACATCCTTGACATCATTGGACGCTCTAGCCCGCTTTGTTTTCTGTAAGTTGTAGACGGTGAAGCATATCGAGGAATCGTTGGGGGAATCCGGCTTACAGGCTCGCCCGCTATTTTCAATAAATTGCGAACATTTAACTCTTTGCCATCTGCACGGCAGCCCTCGCTTTAGGCAAGCTCTCCGGATATCGTTCTTGCAAGTAGTGGATCATTTTCTCTCGAACATGGCAGCGCAGGTCCCAGGCACTTGGACCATTCGGGGCGCTCATAAGGGCCCTTAGTTCCACAACATCCTTGTCCGTGTTCGTCACTTGCAGTCCCCAGGTCTTTCCATCCCAAATACCGGAAGCCTCCAGAATCCGGTGAAGCTCTTGACGGACGGCATCCACCGGGATCGTATAGTCGACGTATAGGAACACCGTTCCCAGCAAGTCGGCGGTCACACGCGTCCAATTTTGAAAAGGATGTTCGATGAAATAGGAAAGAGGTAATACCATGCGGCGCAGGTCCCAAATGCGGACCACGACGTACGTCGCGCGGATTTCTTCAATCCAGCCCCACTCTCCTTCGACAATCACGACGTCATCAATCCGAATCGGTTGGGTGAGAGCAATCTGAATGCCGGCGATGAGACTCGCGAGCGTCGGACGCATAGCCATACCAAGCACGATTCCGGCGAGCCCCGCGGATGCAAGCAGGCTTGTGCCGAGAGCCCGAATCGCTGGGAAGGTCATCAACATGATGCCCAGCGTTATCAGTACGACGAGCATGACGAAAATTCGGCGAAGAACTTGAGCCTGAGTTCGAATGCTGCGGGCGGCGAGGTTATCGGCGACGTCGATCGCATGCCGATGTGAAATCATGTCGGTGAAGACATCCGCCAGCAGGATGACAACCAATGCGATTGAAGCGATCAAGCCCAAACCCAGGACATGCTGTACTGGCCCCAAGACTTGGGGACGTATGGGAAGGAGTGGGACAGTCAACAGAATTGCAAGTAAGGGAAAAATCCAGCGGGTTGGCCTTTCCCCATGTCGGACGAGCGAGTCGTCAATAACTGAGCCTGTTTTCATTGCGAGGCGCTTGACCATCAAGAAGAAGAGACGATGAAGAATTAAAGAGAGGATCACCGCCGCAGCTATTCCAGCGAATGCCTCGAGCCAGGGGCGCCAGTTTTCTAGAGTCTGCATCATCATCATTCTCCTATCCATTCAGAGTGGAACGACGCCTAGACAGCCAACGCAATCCGAAAATAAGGATCCTCAGGGTCGGCAAGAAGGGAGCAACGTGCGCCATGCCTTCGATGGGAGGCTCAAATCCGCGAGATCGGCTTGCGTGACTCTGTCAGCCAGAAGTCGACCAACTGGAGTTCAGCCGCCTCTTAGTTAAAAATAGAGGACATCCTCGCGTGCATCAAGAAGGAAAGGCAATAGGGAGAATCTATCTGTTTAGCGGAGGGAAGCTGCCTGCCGAAGCCAGCAAGCAGGGTTCTCGTAAACGAGTTATCCTCCTTCCCTACAGGATCTAATCGATGGAAGAGAAGTATCAATTCGACTAGTCGTCTTGAACTAAATCGCCAGGAGCAATCGGTCACCTTGTCCAGGACAGTGCGCTTGCTTTAACCTCTCATTGGGCTTGACTAGTTCCAGTTGACGAAGCGAGACTCGAAAAGCTTCCATCGACAATAGGTGCTTTCCGTGAGTACCCTTGGATTTCCGCAACCTTCCCTCTACCGAGCGCGTCACCTTCAAGCGAGCAACAAGAATCCATTTGCAGTCTTTCATCCAGCCGTTTGGGCGACTGCGGGATTTGCGGTCCTACTTCACTTCGCCTTCAATGCGCAGTACGGGTATTTCCGCGACGAATTGTATTACGCAGCTTGCGGGCAACACCTGGCGTGGGGCTATGTAGATCACGCTCCGCTCGCACCTTTCCTCGTGCGCGTAACCCGCTGGGCTTTGGGCGACTCCTTGCGTGCCATACGCGTTCTTCCGGCATTGAGCGGGTCCGCCCAGGTCCTGATTGCTGCGTGGCTGGTCCGCGAAATGCGTGGAAAAGCATTCGCCCAAATCCTGGCGGCGATCGCGGTCATGCTCGCGCCCATTTATCTCACGTTCGACAATTTCTTTTCCATGAATGCATTCGAGCCGGTTTTTTGGATGCTTGCGGCCGGAATCATACTGCACATTTGTAATGGCGGGGATCGCCGGTGGTGGCTGGTATGTGGCGTCGTCGTAGGATTGGGCATCTTGAACAAGCATTCGATGCTGTTTTTCGCTTCGGGCCTTTTACTCGGGATGCTGTTGACATCCGCCCGCGTGCACCTTTCGAATCGTTGGGTTGGCCTGGGATTCCTTATTGCCGTCTTGCTATTTCTTCCCAATCTGATTTGGGAAATCCGTCATGGGTTCCCCACGATAGCGCTCCTTCGGGCAGTCCAGGGCACCAAGTACGCAAACATCCCACCATTCGATTACATCCTCCAGCAAAGTTTGTTGACAGGGCCCATCTCTACGCCGATTTGGCTTAGCGGGCTGTGGTACCTGCTGAAGGATAAAACGGGCAGGCAATATAAGTTCCTGGCACTGTCCTATTTGGTGGTGCTGATCGAAATGTTGGTGCTACATGGCAAGATCTACTATTTGGCTCCGGCATACATCATGTTGTTCGCTGGCGGAGCAGTTTGCATCGAAGCCCGCGTTGCCCTGCGGCATCGGCTTCGATGGTTGTCTTGGATCGGGGCGCCACTGGTGGTTGGCGCAGCGTTGGCTCTGCCGCTCGCCGTTCCGGTTTTGTCCCTGCCATCGGCCATTAAATACAGTCGTTTTTGGGATGTCCAAGCGGTCCGCGTGGAGAACATGCCACAGGGGGCGCTGCCGCAGCTGTTTAGCGACATGATGGGATGGCAACAGCAGGTGGCCGCGGTAGCCAGCGTGTATGGCACACTAACCGCGAGCGAGCGGGAGGTTGCGTGCGTTTTAACCTACAACTGGGGGGAAGCCAGCGCCGTTGATTACTTTGGCTGGCGTTATGGACTACCCAGTGCCATAAGCGGCCACAATCAGTACGGCCTGTGGGGGCCTCGCCGATGCGCTGGAGAGCTTGTCATTGCACTGGGATTCTCTCACGCAAAGCTTGATCACTTTTTTCAAGAGGTAACACCGGTCGCTGCGGTTTCGCCTCCTTATGCCATGCCTGAGGAATCCCGATTGACGATTTACATTTGCCGTAAGCCGAGGAACAGTCTAGCTAGTTCGTGGAAGCAATTGACCTATTACGACTGAACGAAGACGCTGTTCCGACGTCCAACCGGTACGCCAGATTTAACCAGGCGCGTTCCTCTCAAACGATCTTCCGCCCTGACAAAGTAAGAGGTCGCCTCAGTTTAAATTTAATCAAGTTGTTTGAAATATTAACCCAAAGTACTATTCTACTCTACGGACCTAGCTGCCAGATTGGATGAGTTCAGCCCGCCATCCCTATGCCGGTCTGTAAATGCTAGTTCGCCGATTTCATCTAAAGGGCCGGCGTCCAAGTGGGCTTTCGCCCTTTAGATTCAAATCGCGGACTAGGAGAAATGTGAACATGAAAAAGCAAAACGGATTTTCGCTTATCGAGCTATTGATCGTAGTGGCGATCATTTTGATCATCGCCGCAATCGCTATCCCGAACCTGTTGCGGTCCAAGATGGCGGCCAATGAGGCTTCCGCAGTGTCTTCGATGCGCACCATTAATACCGCTTGCGTGACCTACTCGACCACGTACGGTATCGGTTTCCCCACGAACCTTGCCAGCCTCTCTCCGGCCTCAGCGGCGACCTCCACAGCAGCGGATTTGATCGACAGCGTACTGGCGACCAGCACCAAAAGCGGCTACACCTTTACGCTGACGGGTACGCAATACACCTATACGGTCGTGGGACAGCCGGTGACCGCGAATACCACGGGCATCCGGTATTTCTTCACGGACCAGTCCGCGGTTATTCGCCAGAACGTAGGTGGCGCGGCTACGGTTTCCAGCACGCCGATCGGAAACTAAGCCTCGTTTCATTGCTTCGGAATCAGAAGTAATCAGTAGTTCCCCAGCAGGGCGCAGGAAGCAGCATGATGCCGAGTGCGCCCCGGGGGAAACCTGCCTCAAAGCATCAAAGCAAACTTCCCTACACGAAGAATTGAATCGCGATCCTTGATTGTCGCTATGGTATGTCGGGTAGATGCGGTCAGAATCGGTCGATGCCCCTCGAATTCCAACTCGCGCTTCATCGATTACTTCGGCTCCGCAATGGCGTACTTGAGGACCAGCTGCGAGAGACGGTAGCGGTACTTGGCATCCGTATCGGCAATATCCGCTTCGGTCTTGCCCAGTTCGGCCTGGCTAAATTCAACGATCGAACCGAGCCCCAAGTTGTAACGCTGCTGGGCAAGATCGAGCGCGAGATCCGCTTGTTGGCGAAGCTGTTCGGTAACGGAGAGACGTTGGTAAGCCCGGTTGGTGTCTTCCCAGGAGATGCGGACATCGCGGGCGATGTTGTTGCGCATGTCCATAAACTTCTGCCTAGCGGCTTGTGTTTCGAGGTCGGCCGCTGAGGCGCGCGCGCTGTATAGAAATCCGTTGAAAACCGGAATGTTTATATTGACGCCCACCGCGCCGTACCAATTTGGCGTAATTCGATCGTCACGAACAGGGACGCTACCGACGACGCCAAGAGCACTGATTGTCGGGCGCCAGAGATCGTGCTCCGCAGAGGCATTTTTCGCCGCGGACTGAACGCTCAAGTGCAGCGCCTGGAGTTCAGGCCGTTGGCGGATGGCCTCAAGAATCAATGGTTGCAATTCTGGAGCTGGAGGAAGGAGTTGCAGCGATTCATCTACCAGCTGGAAATTCTGCTGATCAGGATAACCGAGGATCGCGGAGAGCGCGGCCAGCGCAGCGTCAAAATTGTTTTGCGCTTCCAGCAATAACAATCGTGCGCGGGCCAAGTCCACTTTGGCAAAGCTTAGGTCCACGTCGGATTTGAGCTTGGCGTTGGCCAGCGCCTGGATCTTGTCCACGAAGGCCTGGCGCGCACCGATGGTACTTTGCGCGACGGTTACGAGATCCCGGGAGTCGAGCGCGGCATAAAAGGAGCGGTCCACGGCCAACACGACATCAGCTGTGGTCGCGGCGGAATTTTGGTCTTCAGCCCTGGCGCGAAATTCAGAGCTGTGCAGCAGATTCGTAGTGTGACCGAAATCGGTGATTATTTGGCTGACGTTTGCGCCGCCGGCGGCGCGGGGAAACACAACAGGATTATTGAGGCCGCCCGCGGTGATTCTGCTTCCGGCCTCGGAATCGACAGCGGTAAGGCTGAGATAAGCGGTGGGTAAGAGGGCTGACCGCGCTTCACGGACGTACTGCCAGGCGACCAGCGCATTCAATTTTCCGATGGTTATCTGCGGGTTATTACGGAGCGCAAGGGCTTCGGCTTGAGCCAAAGTTAGCGAGGTTGGCGAGGGCCCGGAGTGCGCTGGAGTTTGGTCAGCTGCAACCGCAGCCGGAGAAGTGCTGGTTTGGCCTCGCGCTTGTGAACACAAAATTCCCAAGAAGGCAGTGAAGTGCGCAAGCCTGCGAATTATCTTCATCATGCGCGTGCCTCCTGCACTGATTGTTTTGTATCGTGGTGAATGATGAGATAGGCGGCGGGAACGAGATATACGGTGACAACCACGGATACCAATAATCCACCAATTATCGCTCTTGCTAACGGAGCATACTGCTCACTGCCCGGCTCAGTGCCCAGAGCCAGAGGAATTAATCCCAGCACCGTGGCCAACGAGGTCATCAAAATCGGGCGAAGCCGCAGCCGGGACGCGAGTGAGACGGCCTCCTTCAGCGGCTTACCTTCGTGATGAAGATGGCGCGCGAATTCGACAATCAGAATACTGCTGGACACGACGATCCCCACCATCATCACCAGACCCATGAGAGACATGACGTTAAGAGTCGTACCCGTAGCCAGCAGGAAAAGGAGAACGCCGGCCATACCCGGAGGTACCGCCAAGAGGATGATAAAAGGGTCCTTCCACGATGCAAACTGCGCCACCAGAACCAGATAGACCAGCACCACGGAAAGGATCAAGCCGATGCCGAAGCTCCGAAAAGAAGCGCGCATGCCCTGCACGGACCCGCGCAAATTCACGCGTATACCGGCAGGCAATTGTGCTTTTTTGATGATTTCGTCGATCTGCCCGGCGACTGCACCGATGTCTTCCGTCTTGGGCGAGACATACACGTCGATAACCCGAAACAACTGGTAGTGATCGACTTCCGTGGGTGAGGGAATCGTTTTAACGGTCACTACGGAATCGAGAAAAGTTGGTTGGGTGCTGCGAGCCCCACGGAGCGGAATCTGACGGAGATCGCTGAGAGTTTTGACGGCCGTCTCCGGATATTGCACGGTGAGCAGATAGGGGTTTCCACTCTTGGGGTCGATCCAGTAGTTGGGCGCAATCATGCCATTGGAGGTCAACGCGGTGATCACGTTATCGACGATTTCCTTCTGCGAGAGACCCAGGAGGCCGGCTTTTTCGCGATCCACGTCCAGTTCCAGAGCGGGATAGTCAATATCTTGTGGAATCAGAACATCGTTCACACGCTTTAATTCTCGAATAGGAGCGGCTAGGGTCGCGGCGGCGTTATAAACCTGTTTCAGATTGTTACCGCTGACCTGAACATCGATTGGGGCAGGCATTCCCAGGTTGATCACCGCGTCTACAAGACCGCCAGACTGAAAGTAAGCGTTCAACTGGGGCAGGCGCGAACGCAATTGTTCGCGAACCCTGCGCATGTATTCGTAACTGCCAACCTTGTGTCCTTCTTTGAGGCTGACTTGAACAAATGCGGTATGCGGCGCGGAATTGGGCGTATAAATCGCGGAGAAGTCTGTGGTTATGCCGATGTTGGAGACGATGATCTGCAATTCGTTCCCAGGGACCACTTCATGAATGATCGCTTCGACTTGCTTGACATAGTCTTCGCTGAGTTCGACGCGCGTACCTGACGGCGCCTTGAGATTGATAACGAATTGGCCTGGATCGGTGCGCGGGAAGAAGGAAACACCGAGGAGCGGGTAAAGGGTTAGCGCGAGAAGCGAAATCCCAACAAGCCCGGTCAGAGTGGCGACCGGTCTGAGCAACGCCGTGCTCAGCGTGCGGTCGTACTTGCCGAGCATCCGATTGAAGTAGTAATCGAACATTCTGGAGATGCTTCCAAAACGGGCGGCGATGGAGCCTTCCCCCAGTTCCTCGTCGGCCTGATGCTTCTTGACAAGCTTGGCGCAGAACAGCGGTACCACGGTCATGGCCACGAAGTAGGACGCGAAAAGCGACAAGATTACGGCGACAGCCAGCGCAATGAACAGAAACCGGCTGACTCCATAGAGAAAAACTACCGGAAAGAAGACAATGGCGGTGGTGAACGTTGCGGCCAGCACCGCCAAGGCCACCTCCTGACCGCCTTTTTCCGCGGCAACTTCCGGCGACTCGCCCAATTCCAGATGGCGGAAAATGTTTTCCAGCACGATAACGGAATTGTCGATCAAGCGGGAAAAGGCCAGTGCCAGCCCCCCCAGCACCATGGTGTTGACGGTGCCGCCTCCGGCGCTGATCGCCAGAAAAGCAGCCAGCGCGGAAAGTGGAATGGACAGGAAGACCGCAGCGGTTGCGCGAAGGCTGCCAAGAAATAACAAGATCATTACACCGGTCAGGACCAAACCTATGGCACCTTCACGCAACAAGTTATTGATGGCAGTTTTGACAAAGAGCGATTGATCGAAGACGACGCTGGTGGTGAGCTGCTTGGGGATATCGACTAGATGTTTGAGGGCCGTCCGAATACCGTCGACCACGGCAATTGTGTTGGTGTCGCCGCCTTGTTTAAGGATAGGCAAGTAGACCGAGGGCTGCCCGTCCACGCGTACGATGTTGGTTTGAATCGCCTGGGCGTCAACTGCTTTGCCTATATCGCCAACAAGCACAGACGACTGGCCAAATGCTTTCAGCGGCATTGAGTTTATGTCGTCTGCGCTGGGTGCCTGGCTGTTGGAGTAGAGGTTGTAATCGAACGGCCCGATCTTGACGTGGCCAGCGGGAATAATCAGGTTGTCTTCATTGATCTGCCGCACGACATCCATGGGACTCAGTTGATGAGCCTGGAGTTTCAGCGGATCGACATACACCATGATCTGGCGGTAGCGCCCTCCAAAAGGCTGGGGTACGGAGGCTCCAGGGACGTTAGCAATCTGGTTGCGGACATTGTATTGGCCAAGGTCGTGCAATTCCGTTTCATTGAGCCCTTGCCCTTTCAAAGTGATTAGGCAAACGGGAAGACTCGAAGCGTCGAACTTCAACACAACGGGAGGCAGGGTTCCAGGCGGAAGACGCCGCAGATCGGCCATAGCTAAGTTCGAAACGGTGCTGAGATCGGCGTCAGCATTAGTACCCGGCTGAAAATAAATCTTGATAAGGCTGATGCCGGGCAGGGAACGGGACTCAATATGATCGACGCCGCTGGCCAGCGTGAAGAAGCGTTCGAAAGGGTTGGTAATGTTGGTTTCGATTTGTTGTGGAGGCATGCCGGAATAGAACGTGGCAACGACCACGACAGGGATATTGATAGGCGGGAAAAGGTCGACGGGCATGCGCACCAGAGTGACGGTGCCAACGATGGCGATAACCAGGCAAGCGACAATGATGAAGAACGGATACTTGATGGAGAACCCTGACATCAGTTGTCGCTCCCCCTTGCCGCGCTCGTGGCAGGCATTTCCTTCGGTTGAATAATCTGACCGTCATGAAATTCACTGCGATTTCCGACAATCACGCGCTCACCGGCGTTTAAGCCAGAAACCACTTCCACACGCGCCCTGTCTTCCAAGCCCAGGCGTACGTGGCGCTCCTGCACTCTATTTTGTGAATCGACGGCAAGGACGGTGCCTTCTTCTCCGTTGCGGCTAACCGATTCCAGGGGCACAGTCAGCACGTTCCTTCTTCCGCGGAGAGCTAGCCGGGTCTGGGTGTACATGCCGGGCATCAAACTGCCGTCAGCATTTCTTACGTCTATTTGTGTTTCCATGGTTCGTGTCTGCAAATCAAGCGAATCGGCAAATCGCGAGACTTTGCCTTGAAAATCCCGGCCAAGCGCTTGCACTCGCACCTTTACGGGATCGCCCAGGCGAATTTCCGCTGCCACGGACTCCGGAATAGGCAGCACTAGCCGCAAGGTGGACACTTGCGCGATCCGCACCACCGGAATCGCTTGCGTGCTGGATGACGTGCCCGCGGCGATGAGCGCTCCTGTATCCGCATATCGATTCGTGATCACTCCGGCAAACGGGGCCACGATACGCGTGTATCCAGATAACGCGGTGTATTGCTTCTGATTTGCTGCCGCCACCTCCAGCTGCTGTTTTGCAGCAGACAGTTCCGCTTGCGCGCTGTCCACCTGCGCTTTGGATCCCAGGTCCTTCGCTTCGGCGTCGTCCACTTCCTGTTGGGCGACCAAACCCGCCCGGGAATCCGATGCTTGCTTCAGCCGCGTATAACCAGAATGAGCCGCGCTATAGGAGGATTGCGCTCGTTGCAGATCGCCCTGGGCGCGACGAATTTGCTCCTGCGCTCCTCGCATCGCCGCATCTGCTCCCGTAAGCTGTGCCGCAAGTTCCGGCACTTCCAGCACCGCCAGAGCCTGGCCCTGCTTCACGTGATCCCCGACGTCGACATAGATGTTTCGAATGTAGCCGGCCACTTTCGCGTGAACGTCCACGTCCTGGAACGGCTTGAACTCACCGGCAATGGTCAATGTGTTGGAGAGATTGGCCAGGACAACCGGCGTCACCGCCGCGGCCATGATGTTCGAGGACGCCATAGAGTGCTCGCGATCGTCCGCTTCAGCGCCTGTCCGTTTGGTCCAGCGCCAGACGCCAAACATCACCACAAGAATAGCCGCGACAATCCAAAGTTTTTTTCGATTCATATCTTCATTTCCTGCCTTTGTTCCGCGTACACGAGGACTATGGGCCGGCAAAAATCCGGCGGCTTGTAACTAGGGCCTGACAGTGAATGGCGGCGCATGCCAACATCGCAGGCGCAACTACAACTAGGAGCTTAGGGACTAAGCGGTTGGCGGTGGTCGAAACCATCGATCACCCGATATACATGGGTGATCGGCGACGGAGACGTCCAGATTTTCGACACGCCGGTATCGCGCATGTTGAATTAAAGGAAGGATTGGAGACGGGGGACGCACGCGCTCCACGGGCACTGCCACGGGATCGCGCTCCTCAACTTGGTGGAATTTGACTAATTCGGAGGCAGCCACGGTCGCGCGATAACTCGGCGGGCCCACTAAAGACAACCCGCTCACGGCTCGTGGAGCCGCGAAGAAGGGGTCGCAAAGCAACAACAGTGGGAGAAGAAAACAAAGCCACTTGTACTTTCCAAGTGCTCTTCGTTCCTTGGCGGATTGGCGAGCGGGATACATTCTATCTGTTAGACGATAATTATAAATCTGCCTACGGTCAAGCCAAAGCCTAAACTCGTCTTCGCTTAGACGCACAACCCAGGCCACTGGATCAAGGAGATTTAGGGGGGCCAGTCACATTACAGGATATTCATATTGGTTTCACCTATCTGTAAGATGCTCCCCGTAGTTTCAAATCCGGGTTGTAACGCTGCCTTACGTTTACTGGCCGGAAAAATCCTGAGTTTGAGCTCGAAGAGAGAGGAAATGAAAAATATTGCAGCATTGATGCTGTCATTGTTACTGATTGCTGGGCCGACGCTAGCGGATTCACCGAAGGATGCCGATGCCCAGCCCGCCAAATCTGGTTCACCTGCCAAACCAAAAGCCGCTAAGAACGCGAACAAGACCGAGGCGGCCTTTGCCGCCGAGCTGGAAGAACTGCGCCAGACTCTGCAATCCCAACAGGAGCAGCTTCAGCTCTTGAAAGAAGAACTGGCTAAGCGTGATCGCCAAATCGACGAAGCGCGAGAGGCTGCGGCCAGCGCAAATGCACACGCCGTGGAAGCCAGCACCAAGGCTGCCGAAGCCGTAAGCAGCACGGCGGAAGTGAGAACCTCGGAAGCTTCCCTGCATAGCAGCGTGGGCGAGCTGAAGTCCAACAATGAAGCGCTGGCGAAGACCGTGGCCACCGCGCAGGAGGCAAAGAAGGATGAGAATGGCCCGGCGAGTATTCGCTTCAAAGGCATCACACTCACTCCCGGCGGGTTCATCGCGGCAGAATCGGTTTACCGTCAACGCGCCACTGGCGGCGACATAAACACCCCCTTCACGGGAATTCCGTTCCCTGGCAACGCGCTGTCAAAGGTTTCCGAAAACAACTTCACGGGACGCCAGAGCCGTGCCGCGTTGTTGGCGGAAGGGACGATCGGCGAGGTCAAGTTGAGCGGGTACTACGAGGCGGACTTTCTGAATGCGGGAGTTACCTCCAACAACCGCCAAAGCAACAGCTACGCTCTACGTCAACGGCAGGTCTGGGGACAGATCGGAGCGCATGGCTTTACCGTTACGGGCGGCCAAATGTGGAGCCTCGCTACGGAGACCCGCAAGGGCATTCAGAACCGTCAAGAAGTCCTGCCCATGACCATCGATCCGCAGTATAACGTTGGGTTTACCTGGGCCCGCCAGTATGGCTTCCGCGTGGCGAAGGATTTCGGAGGTAAGTTCGCTCTAGCCTTCTCCGTCGAAGGGCCGCAAGCAACCGTCGGTGGCCGAGGATTCACCGCACGCACCGACACCTCCGCGCTTGGTGTGGCCACTGTCTCGCAAGACTTCTTCGTTAACGTTCCCGGAGCGGGAGGCGGCTTATTCAACGCTTTCGACGCCAACGGGTACACCCCAAACCAGTCGCCTGACTTCGTCTTCAAGGCCGCGGCTGATCCAGGCTGGGGCCACTATGAGTTGTTTGGAATCGTCAGCAGCTTCCGCAATCGCATTTACCCCTGCGCGGCAGTAGGAACCACCGCGGGGAACAACCCGGCTCCGGCGACACCAACCGTCGTAGCCTGCTCAGACGGCACAGTCGCTCCGAGCGCAACCGGTGCGTTCAATGATTCGCGTACCGGGGGCGGCGTCGGCGCCAGCCTGCGCGTTCCGCTGTTCTCCAAGAAGCTGGATTTTGGTCTGAAGGCGGTAGCCGGTGACGGCATCGGGCGCTACGGCTCGGCGCAGCTGGCGGATCTGACCATTCGTCCAGACGGCACGCAGGCGCTGATTAGGACCGTGCATGGGCTTGGCACGCTTGAGTTCCATGCGACTCCCAAGCTGGACATCTACGCCAACGTAGGCTCGGAATATGCGTTCCGCGCCGCATATGTCGGCTACACCAGCATCGCAACGGTCAGTACCCCGGCAATTCCAGCCACGGCCACGAGTCCCGCGATTCCTGCGACGACCGCCACCACCATCAAGCTCAACCAGATTGGCGGTTACGGATCTCCCTTCGCGAACAACGGTGGCTGCACCACCGAGAAGGCGCCGACCGGTTCTTTCACTCCATCGACCGGCGGCACGTGCGCGGGAGACATTCGCGACATCCTGGAAGGCACCATTGGGTTCTGGCACAAGTTGTACCAGGGTCCGAAGGGCGGCTTCCGCTGGGGCATCCAGTACTCCTACTTCACCAAGAGTGGATGGTCCGGTAACAACAACGTACCGACTGCAGTGGGGATATCGCCCAAGGCCGTCGACAACATGATTTGGACCTCATTCCGTTACTACATCCCGTAGTCCATCGATGCAGTTGCGGTCCATTGGTTCCGCACCGCAAGAGGGCAGTCCCCATGGACTGCCCTCTTTTTCTTGAAGATCGCCAAGGACCACGTATACTCGCGGCGCCAAGGAGCTGTGGAAAGACGCCGGTATCGAGTCAGAGGAGCGAAGACGATATATGAGCGCAAGCGCTGTACCACAGATGTCTTCCAGCGGGATTTGGCGTGTCATTCTCGCCTCTGCCGTAGGAACGATGATCGAGTGGTACGACTTCTATATCTTTGGAAGTCTCGCCGCAGTGCTGTCTCCGAAATTTTATCCAGCCGGTAACGACACTCTCGCCCTCATCGCGTACCTCTCTACTTTCGCGGTGGGATTCGTGGTGCGTCCGTTCGGTGCACTGTTTTTTGGCCGGATTGGCGATATTGCGGGCAGGAAGTATGCATTTCTGGTGACCCTCAGCATCATGGGCGGTGCGACTGCACTGATCGGTTTGCTACCCACTTATGCCACCGCGGGATGGTTTGCGCCCATAGCCTTGTTGGCGATACGCGTGCTCCAGGGCTTGGCCCTGGGTGGGGAATATGGCGGCGCGACAGTTTATGTGGCTGAACACGTGCCAGACGGGAAGCGCGGCTTTTATACCAGTTTCATTCAGATCACCGCGACTTTGGGACTGTTCATTTCTCTCATCGTAATCCTCGTCACGCAATCCGCAATGAGCAAAGAGACTTTTTCTACCTGGGGATGGCGCGTGCCATTTCTGCTTTCCATCATTCTAGTCTCCGTTTCCCTTTATATCCGGCTCAAGGTGAAAGAGTCTCCTATCTTCGCGTCGATCAAGGGAGCTGGAAAGACGTCCGTTCAACCCCTCAAAGATGCCTTTGCAAAATGGGAGAATGGAAAGCGTGTGCTGATCTCGCTCTTCGGAGCTACGGCAGGCCAGGGCGTAATTTGGTATACGGGCCAATTCTACGCGTTGTTCTACCTCCAAACGATTCTCAAGGTGAATGCGAAGACCAGCTCGGTAATCGTGGCTGTGGCCCTTTTGTTGGCCATGCCGTTCTTTACTTTTTTTGGATTTCTTTCCGATCGCTTTGGCCGCAAATGGCTGATGATGTCTGCATGCCTGCTCGCGGTCGTTACTTATTTTCCGATCTATCACGCGATGCAGAGGGCGGCCGGCAACAACGTAGTCAGCGTTAAATCCACAAAAAACAAGGTCACCGGCGCCATCAGCCTTACGCCACTCACCATCGATGCGGCCACCAATGCGCAGGTACCAGCGCTAGAGCTGCTCAACCTGACCTCATTCTGTTGGTTGCCTTGGTTTTCATTCAGGTGATCTACGTCTGCATGATTTACGGACCCATCGCAGCCTATCTCGTAGAGGCATTCCCGGCGAGGGTTCGCTATACATCCCTTTCCTTGCCCTATCACATTGGAAACGGCGTATTTGGCGGGTTGGTGCCGCTCGTGGGCGTTTATGTGTGTGCGACCACCCAGAACATCTATTCCGGGCTTTATTATCCAATTGCGATCGCCTCTCTGACTTTGGTCGTCGGAACGCTCGTCTTGAAGGAAACCCACGGAACAAAGATTTGGGACGAGGTGGGCGGCCCGCGATAGCACAGAATACTGCCTTAGCCCGCTGCTGTGCTCCAAACCTGGCCGTGAACTTGGCCGTTCCATTTCTGAGTGACCTGTACCGCAGTACAGGTTGTCCTTCGCTCACATCTGGTACTCACGGACCATTCCAGCAATCCGTTCTTCCCGGTATCTTCAACTAGCCTCAGCACATATTTCGTTTGGAGCGAACTCGGTCGCTCCGGAAACTCGGAAAAGACTTGGTGCTTCGGAACAAGTTTCTCCTGTCTTTCGCGCTCATCATTACTGCGCTCACCTGCGCGACCTTATTTGTTGTCCGCAGAACCGCGGAACGCCGCGTCCAGCAGGAAATCAAGAGCGACGCCCTCAATGCCATCTTGGCTTTCCAGGTGGTCCAGCATCAGCACCAGTTGGCGCTTCGACGCAAGGCTGACCTCCTGGCGTCTCTCGCGTTGATTCGGAACGGTGACGCCGCCACCGTCCAGGACGTTGGCGAAGATCCTTGGCAGTCCGGCGATTGTGATTTGTTTGTACTGGCCGATGGCACCGGCAAAATCATCGCGGTGCACACCAAGATGGCGGAATTTCCGGAGCCTGCCGCGCAAACCTTACTTCAACGTTCCTTACATGAAGGCCGGGAAAGTGCCTGGTGGTACAGCGGTACACGTATTTATCAGGTCGTCCTGCAAGGCTTCTATGACGGGCCGCCTTCGAAGAACAATCTTCTCGGAACGGTAATCGTGGGTCGCGAAATCGACCGCGCGGTCTTGAACGACCTCAGTCACCTCTCATCCAGCCAGGTGGCGTTCCGCTATGGCAGCGAGATTGTCGCCAGTACGCTTCCGGTTTTCAAGGAGCATGAACTCACGCAGCAGTTCGCGGCAGAATCCGCGAAGGAAGAGGTTTCCCTGGAAGGGGAGCGATTCTTCGCCAGTTCGATTCCGCTAGGCTCAGGCACCACCCCGGTGAGCATTATTGTCCTGAAATCCTACACGGAAGCCCTTGCGTACTTGGAAAAGCAAAGTAGTCAGCTTGCTGCTATGGGTCTTCTGGCGATCGTGATTGGCGGTGTGCTCGTATACCTGATCTCCGAGAAATTCACCCGGCCTCTGGGAGAGCTGGTCAACGGCGTTCATGCGCTCGAACGGGGCGATTTTGCTTACCCATTGCATCCTCAAGGGCGCGACGAGGTGGCCCAGGTGACACGTAGTTTCAGCCAGATGCGCAGCAATCTTAAGAAAAACGAATCGCAAAAACAGCAACTCGAACAACAATTGCGCCAGTCTCAGAAGATGGAAGCCATCGGAAGGCTTGCCGGAGGCGTGGCTCACGATTTCAACAATCTGCTTACGGTCATCAAGGGCCATGGCGATTTGCTGCTGGACCGGTTGCCCGCGGGTGATCCTCTGCAGAAAAGCGCCCATCAAATCGACAAGGCCGCCGATCGTGCCACTTCTTTGACCCGCCAACTGCTGGCGTTCTGTCGCATGCAGGTCCTTCAGCCGAAAATCTTCGACCTCAACTCGCTCGTTTCGGACATGTGCAGCCTGTTGAAGCGATTAGTGCGCGAAGATATTTCGTTCCAGTTTGAGGCGGGTGATTCACTGGGGCGTATTAAGGCTGATCCTGGACAAATTGAGCAGGTCATAATGAATCTCACCGTCAACGCCTGCGATGCAATGCCGAACGGCGGAAAACTGGTAATCGAAACGAAGAATATCTCGGTAAGTCCGGACTTCGCGAGCAGCCGGCCACCCATGCAGCCGGGCGATTACGTGCTGTTGTCGGTCACCGATTCCGGTTGTGGCATGGACGAAAGCACCAAAGCGAGGATTTTCGAGCCCTTTTTCACTACGAAAGAGCAGGGCAAAGGTACCGGCCTTGGGCTCGCCACGGTATACGGCGTGGTGAAGCAGAGCGGCGGGTGTATCTGGGTGCAATCGGAACCTGGCGCAGGAGCTTCGTTCGAGGTTTATCTGCCGATTGCTACCGAACCTGCTGCCAACTCCGTCGCCAGCTCCCCAGCAGCCGCGACTTCGGGGCAATCCCGCTGCGTGCTGATCGTAGAAGACGAGGAGGACGTTCGCGAACTTGCCTCCCAGTTTCTCACGGCAGCCGGCTATAAAGTTCTGGTCGCCACAGACGGCCAGGAAGCCCTGGTAATCGCTGGGCGCTGCGGGCAAACAATTCGCGTCCTGGTGACCGACGTTGTCATGCCCAATATGCGCGGGCCTGAGCTCGCCAAACGTCTCCGGGACCTGTCGCCGGAACTCAAGGTCATCTATACCTCTGGATATCTCGATTATCAGTCTGGCAGCGGCGATTTCCTCGAAGACGGGTTCTTCCTGCAAAAACCCTTCTCCCGTGAAAGCCTGGCGCAAAAAATGGCAGAAGCATTTGCTTCCCGTGAGTCGTCGAGCCATGCCGCGGAACTCACTCTCCCTGTGGAGGCTCCTAGGCCATGACCCGGATCGCCGCTCTCGCATCACCCACCGATGCTCCGACCGCTCGAAATTCAGGCCACCGAATGTTGCCTTCCCTTCCGCATAAGACGCAATTTGGTACCTTCGCTCTATTCCCTGGTGCAGCGCTGAGAGCTAACTTCGCATCCATGGTCCCGCAGGTAGTGCCGTTCATGGCTCGGGCAGCCAGTTTCGCCTTCCGGCTCTTGTGTCCGCTATTGCTGTGTGCCGCCTACTGCCATGCGCAGGAAGGCCGAACTCCACTGTCGAAGCCCGACCCTGCCTATCCGGCACTTGCGCGCCAGCTCCATTTAGCGGGGGTGGTTCGCGTTAAAGCAGTCATCTCGGCTGATGGACAGGTCAAAGAGGTTCAGGTTCTGGGCGGGCATCCGCTGCTCGCCGACGCAGCCACAGAAGTACTCAAGAAGTGGAAATTCGCGCCGGCAAAGGCCGAAACGCCGGTCACTCTGGAATTCCGCTTCCAGCCGTGATTCGCTGGCTCGCCTCCAAAAGCAGAAGGCAAAACAAGGAGCCTCAGGGTTAGCACGTCCCGCATCAGCTGAAAATCTACGTTCAAGCGGTCCACGGCAACTGCGCTTGCCCATCGTCCGGAGCCGTGGTAAACGTTTACTCGCCCACTGCCATCCCATCCGCGAGGTCCTCTCATGCTTTCTCACCGACGACGCTTCCTGCAACAAGCCGCTGGCGCTGGCCTCGCCTGGACGGCTCATTCCTACTTGGCAACACCGTTTGTCGCGGCACAGCTGTCCTCGGCGAGTCCCAATGATCCTGTGCGTGTCTTCCTCGATTCACGCCGCGTCATATCCCCACTCGATCGCAATCTTTTTGGCTCCTTCCTCGAACATCTCGGCCGCGCCATTTACGAAGGAATCTACGATCCCGGCTCCCCGCTGTCCGATTCGAACGGTTTTCGCAGGGACGTGCTCAATGAGATTCGGGAGATGGGCGTTCCCATCATTCGCTACCCTGGTGGAAATTTTGTTTCCGGTTACAACTGGCTGGATGGAGTGGGGCCGAAGGACAGTCGGCCGCATGTCCTCGATAAAGCGTGGAACTCCGTCAACAGCAATCAGTTCGGCACCAACGAATTCATGGCCTGGTGCAAAGCGGTGGGCACCGAACCGCTCATGGGTCTCAATCTTGGCACCGGAACCCCTGAGGACGCTGCTGCTTTGGTCGAGTACTGCAATCTCGACAAAGGGACAAAGTGGAGTGACCTCCGCCGCAGGCACGGTATCGCTGACCCCTACAAGGTCAAGCGCTGGTGCCTCGGCAATGAAATGGATGGGCCCTGGCAGATCGGCCATGTAACCGCCACCGATTACGGCATCAAGGCCCAGGATGCCGCCCGCCAGATGCGCTACGTCGATCCGTCGCTGGAATTAATTGCCTGCGGCTCCAGCGGTCCGGGCATGCCCACCTATCTGGAGTGGGATCGCGAAGTTCTCGAGCAGTGCTACGACTACGTTGACGGGCTTTCTCTCCATCGCTACTTTACAAACTCGGCGGATGAGCCCGGCGGCGGAGACAGCGCCAGGTTCCTGGCCATGAACCTCAGCATGGAGCAACAAATCGCGGAGACTTTGGCTGTGTGCGATCTGGTGCGCGGTCACAAGCGTTCACCGAAGAAATTGTGGTTGTCCTTTGATGAGTGGAACGTCTGGTACCGCGCGCGAAGCGGCGACGCGGTAAATGGGCATCATCAGGAAGCCCCTCACCTGTTGGAAGAAGTTTATAACCTCGAGGACGCTCTGCTGGTCGGCGGGTTGATCAACTCCTTGTTGCGAAATTGCGACCGCGTCAAGATCGCCTGTCTCGCGCAACTCGTGAATGTTATTGCGCCCATCACCACCAATGCCAATGGGCTGATGCGTCACACCATTTATTATCCGTACGACTGGGCGCTGCAATACGCTCGCGGCTCGGTGCTCAGCCTTCTCGTCGAGTCTCCTACCTACGAAGTCGCAAAGATGGGCCACGTCCCTTACGTCGACGTCGCCGCCACCCTCAACACGGCGGATGGCAAGGTGGGAATTTTTGTCCTCAATCGCGATTTGGCGAAGTCGCACATCGTTGAAATTAATTGGCAGGACAAGGCGCCTGGGCAAGTCTCGTTTTCGAGCATTCTTACCGGCGCCGATCTGAAAGCCTTCAATACCTTCGATTCCCCCAAGCAGGTGGCGCCGCAGACTCTTGAAAAGCCGGTCACTAGCGGGCTTAAGACGAAAATGGAAGTGCCCGCTCGCTCCTATGCCGTCGTTCAGTGGAGCAGCTAATCTCCCGTCCGGGGCCCAGCCCTTGACGTTAATCCGCAGGATTCGCCGCTCAGCTGGGTGATCCATTCGCGCAGCAAAGCCACGCCCTCGGCGTGCACAACCGCGCGTCCGATCTGCGGCATCATGATCTTTGGCGCGGTCGACTCCAGCCGGTACAACAAAATCGATTCGTCCGGCTGGCCAGGTACAAGGTCGAATCGGCGGTCACCCATGTTTCCGGCTGAATTCGGATGTTTGCATACTCCGAAACGCAAAGAGTCAAAATGATTTAGGCGAAAATCAATTCCGGTGTACCCCGCCGTTCCGCCCGGTTGGTGGCAATGCGCGCAATTGTTGTCAAGGTAGGCGCGCGCTCGTTCGTCCAGCGAACCACTCGCCGGCACATTCCATTCTGCGGCCTTCGATATTGTCGCCAAATCCGGAGTTCCCTTGAGATATCCCATGCTCGTCCATCGCACCAATTGATTCGCCTTGCCATCTGCATACGCAAAATCCTTGTTCAGGTTGCGGCTCTTCGGCCCAATCGGTTGCAACGACTTATTGTTGTCATGGCACTCGCGGCATTCATTTGTGTTCGGAATCTGATACGTAAAATCATGTTTGGTGCCATTCCGGTCGGAATAGCGGATCGCCACGGGATCCGCAACAATCTGCAGTGTCGCTTCTCTCTGCGCCGCGTCCCAAACATACGGAAGGGGTTTCCAGCCGGCTTTCGTCCGCACCAACAACCGTGTCTCAATCAACCGTTCCTTGGCCGGGTGATCTTCCGCCGGAAACGCGAAGCTCTTCACCAGGATTGTGCCGACCGGCAGATCGAATACCGCGTCGTCCCGGTACTCGGCCGAGGCTCCCGGCGGCATCCACACGTATCGATACTTGACCGCGTAGTCGGAAAACAGCGGAGTATTGAGATCGTAGGGCAGGACTCGTGAATTCGGCGTTATCTTTCCGCCGTCCACGGATAGCAGACCCCAGGCAGAAAGCTTTTTGGGAAACGGTTCGTCGAGGTATAGCCGCACATCGCGCTGCTGACTGCAAGATGCCATTACTGCCGCGAGGGCCAAGATACCTGCCAATGCCAGTTGCGGCGCCCGCGTGCGCATTTTGCTGTACCGCAACACTATGGCGTTGGCAAGGAATTGCCTGCGCTTAGTGTGGGTCCCGACGCCGCTGAAAGCGCAGGCAAGGTGCAGGTATAGTTCTTCAGGTCATGCACCGCGTGTTTCATGCTGCCGGCTGCATCGAAGTTCAGAAACGTGGCGCTGCCGTTGTGGCTCAGGCAAATGCTTCCCGGATTAGGTCCTTTTTTCCCCCACGTCGAATCTACCATCCCGTCGTACAAAATATCCGGTAACGATCCGCCGAGACTGTCCGCCATGACCTTCAAAATAGCTACGTGGCTGTCCGGCGATTTCCCGCCGCCCGAGATATCATTGTCGTGCAGGTACACCTGCTGCAAAAACGGATAGTAACGTTTGTCGCCCGGCTTGAAGATCTGTTGCGTAATTGGAGAAGAAGCCGTCGTTTGCAGCGAGTCGCCCAGGCCGGTGTCATAGTGAATCAGGAAAACGTTCATCGAGTTGTTGTTCTGGATCTTGTTTTCGAATATCTCGACGTCTTTGATCGCCATCACATAAATCCCCGTGCCGCTTGGCAATCCATGAATCGGACCTAGGCTCTCCGGCGCGAAATTCGGTGTGTTGTTGTCGACGATTTCGTTCTTGAATACCCGTACGTGTTTGCCGCCTTGCCTCGGCAAATTGGGCAGGTTGAATACGCCAATGCCCCCGGTGTTGTGCGTCATCACGTTTTCGTAGGCGTCCACGTTTTCCGAATTCTCGATCTCAAAACCGTCAACGTTGTATTCCGCTCGATTCTTGCGTAGCACAACATTCTCGGACTGTCCGACGTAGATGCCGGAATCCGCCGCACCCTTTGCCACGGACTCCTCCACCAGCAGGTTCTTGCACTCTACCGGATAGATTGCATAGGGTCCGTTGTTGGGGTTTGATCCTCGCGTCCATTCCGCGCGTACGCGCCTCACCACAATGTTCGTTCCGCCCTGAATCGTAAGTGCGTCTCCCGCCGAGTCCTCTATGCCGATATCTTCGATGGTGAAGTCATTGGCTTTCACCAACAGTCCTTGTGCCCCTTCTTTCTGTCCCGCGAATGACAGCACCGTTTTGTCCATGCCCTTGCCCCGCAAGGTCACATGGTCGACCGTCAGCGAGAGCGTTCGATCAAAGTGAAATTTGCCTTCCGGAATCTCGATCACTGCCCCAGGTTTCGCGCTGATCAATTGTTCCTGTAAGTGCTTCTGCATGTCGACGGGCGTTTGCCGGCAACTGCTCGCCAGACACGCCAACAAAAGGGAAGTGAGTACTGCAAATCTTGCGCCTCGGTTTGTGTTTTGCCCGAGATGGATCCAACCACATTCCCGCCGAGCGCTCGGGCAAATAGAGATGGACTCAACTGGCCTGATGTTTCTGGCGAAGGACACAAGCACCTCCAGAGGATTGTCGAGAGTGTCCTCCACTACCGTACGCCGGTCAAGTCGTTGCACGCTTCCTCCCCTCGCAGCCTTGATTAGTTGGCGTTGAGCTAAAGCCATGTTCCTAGAACAACGTTATTCTGCTAATCAATCACAACTATTGCTGTCCGCCAACGCTTTTTTGCGTTTGACCCCGTCATGGTCAGCCTCTACCTTTATGTTGTGAACGAAACCATCTTGCAACTCGACGATCCGGCCATTGATTTCCTTCATCAAATTGGCAGCCGCATGGCTGCTGCCGATCCTATGCATGAAGTCCTCGGCAGAATCGTCGATCTCGCCGCTTATGCTGTTCGCTGCGATTCCTGTTTTCTCTACGTCCTCGAGTCCAACCAGCTCATTCTTCGGGCGTCCAAGAATCCGCACCCGGGCATCATTGACCGCTTGATACTCCGTATCGGGCAGGGAATTACGGGCTGGGTTGCCGAAAACCGTCAACCCGTGACCATTTCTGCGAATGCCTACCGCGATCCGCGTTTCCAGTTTTTCAATGAGCTGCCGGAAGACCGCTATGAATCGTTCCTGAGTGTTCCGATCATCTGCCGTAACAAACTCGTCGGCGTCCTAAACCTGCAAAACCGCAAGCCCCACGCCTACAGCCAGCGCGAGGTGCGCCTAATATCCACCATCGGCTTTCTCGTCGGTGCGGAAATTGAATTGGCGCGGTTGGTGGACGAAAATTCGCAGCTCTCCGAGGAGCTCGAGTCACGCAAGATTATCGAGCGCGGCAAAGGCATTCTCCAGCGGGACATGCGCCTTACCGAGGAACAAGCGTACCTCATGCTCCAGAAGCAAAGCCGCCAGCGAAGGCTTTCCATGCGCGAGGTCGCCGAAGCCATTATCCTCGCGGAGGAGGTCCGTCGAGCGCAGTCGAAGATGATTCCTTCTTAGCTGTCCGGCGATTTCTTTTTCGCGTACTTCGTGTCGCGGAATTTACGAAACGACTCCGCGCCGGCCAATTTGTGCAACATATTCTTGCGCTCCTCGGGATCCAGGTTCCTCGCCATGATTTCATCGCGCTCGCGTCCCAGGCTTTCCACCCACTCCCCATATTCCTCACCGAACTGTACTTCCAATTCTTGCCTCAATCGCTGCGCCAGCGCTGGACTCTGCCCGGCGGTCGAAATGGCGATTTGCAACCCGCCTCTGCGGACTATCGCCGGATAGTAGAAATCGCACAAATCGGGGACGTCCACGACATTGCAAAGCACGTTGCGTTTGCCAGCCTCGGCGAATACCCCTTCCTGTACTGCCGGTGACGACGTTGCTGCGATCACCAGGAACATGCCGTCCAGGTCCTCGGGTTGAAACTTCCGCGCTTTCCATTCGACACGTCCAGCGGTAGCCCAACTTCTCACCGCCTCGGTAGCTTCCGGCGCGACTACCGTGACTCTCGCTCCAGCTTCCAGCAAGCTGGCAATCTTCCCCTCGCCAATCGTTCCGGCTCCCACCGCGAGGCACCGGCGCCCTTCCAACTTCAGGAACAATGGAAACAAGCTCATTACGTTCCTTCTGTGCTCGCTGCGGTATTTCGGTGTCCCGATTTTCCGTCCGTTTTTCCGTTGCTTGCTCGGTCCTCTGCGCGATTTCTTCTTTTGTGGCACAGTAGTTTAGATGGCCTCCACCATCAACCCCATTTCCGCCGGCCGAGTCGCTTTTTCTTATCCCAGTTTCGGATTCTATCAACTGGCCCGATTCTGCGTCGTGACGGCCACGGAGATGCAGTCCGTCGCTCTCGGCTGGCAAGTCTATGAAATCACTCGGCGGCCGCTTGATCTTGGGCTAGTCGGCCTGGCTCAATTTCTTCCCGGTATCCTGCTATTCCTCGTGTCCGGTCACGTTGCCGACCGTTACGACCGTCGCAAATTGCTGGTCACTTGCTATGCCGGCTTCGCCCTCTGCTCGGGGGCCTTGCTCTTCCTTACCGTCAGAGGAGTTTCCTCCGTTTATCCGATCTATGCGGTAGTCCTGGTCAACGGAGTCGTCCGCGCGTTCAACGGCCCCGCCAGCCGCGCGCTCGTCCCCCACCTCGTGCCCGCGGAGCTCCTCACTACGGCCATCGCTTGGGCCTCTTCCGTCTTTCAGGTTGCCACCATTTTGGGGCCGTCGCTGGGCGGCGTAATTTATGCCGCCGCCAAGGGACCTGCCGCCGTATATGCCGCAGCCATGGTTTCTGCCGTTATCGCCACTGTCTGCGCCCTGCGAATCAAGGTGGAATCCCAGGTGCGCTCTCGCGAACCCATCAGCCTGCGCAACGTCCTTGCCGGTTTTCACTATATCTGGGGCGAGAAGCTGGTGCTTGGATCTATTTCGCTCGATCTGTTCGCCGTTCTTCTTGGAGGCGCGGTTGCCTTGCTCCCGGTTTATGCCAGCGAAATCCTCAAGACAGGTCCGTGGGGCCTAGGCATTTTGCGCAGCGCCAACGGCATTGGCGCTGCGGCCATGGCTATCTTCCTCGCCTACCGTCCGCTCCGTGCCCGCGCTGGAAAGACCATGCTCTGGTGTGTCTCCGGGTTTGGCGTCGCCACCATCTTATTCGGGGTCTCCCGTAGTTTTGCGCTTTCTCTCATTGCTCTCATTCTGGTTGGCGCCACGGACATGGTCAGTGTCATTGTCCGCGCCATCCTCATTCAGGTGGCTACCCCGGACGAGATGCGCGGCCGGGTCAACGCCGTGGACATGGTTTTCATCGGCGCTTCCAATGAACTCGGCCAATTTGAGTCCGGCCTCACCGCGCACTGGTTCGGCACGGTCCCCGCTGTTGTCCTCGGTGGAGTGGGCACAATTCTAGTCACCGCCGCCTGGGCCTGGCTTTTCCCGGCGCTGCGCAAGGCCGATCGCCTCACCAACGCCGGCAATTGAGTGAAACGCTTGTGATCGCTGGACTTACTTGTCCTTTTGAATCTGGCCGGCCTCGGCTGGCTTCGGCGGTAACGAGACCGGCGCTTCCAGCGCTGCGGTCACCTTGGGGGGCAACTTATCGGCTGTCGCGAGCAATTGGGCCACCTGCCACATTTGTACGTCCGTCAGCCGGTTCTTGAAACCAGGCATTCCGGTCATGCGGATTCCGTTTGCCGCCTTCCAGTACGTCTCCCAGGCAGGATCGTCGGTTACGCCTTCTCCTCGGAACATTTGCGGCGGGTCCGGGGCCATCCCTTCCGCGATGGCGCTCTTTGGCGCTCCGGGCAGCCCATGGCAGATCGCGCAGTTCTGCCTGTATACGTCCACGCCTGCAAGCAGGTTTGTTTCGTCGGCCTGCACCATTGGCGCGGTGTGAGGCTGGCGGTCAATATGCGCGTGCATCGCCCGGTGCGCCAACTTCTCCTCGAAAGGCAGTGGGGGATCGGTCACCGCTACGGGCGCCCGACCGCTGGCGAAGTAGTACCACACGCCTCCAAACACCAGCAGCACGCCAATCACGATTCCTGCCAAAAGCGTCTTCAACATGAGCGCCTTCCTCCTTCAGATCCAAGCTTGTCCCGCAACTGTCGTTAGCGAGTCCTTTTGGGTCGCTGCATCGCGATATCGCTAACCATCGTGTATTGTTTGATGCGCCTGATTGGGCGGTGGCCAGAGGCCCTTCCGCAAATGGGCCATCGTAACCTTTTGATGCTAAGTCCCGTCTTACTGTAAGCGCGGTACGGGCGTTGGTGCAACGCTTAACCCAGGTCATCCGTGGGCTGTTCCGCGTCGCATTTTTGTCACTGCGAGCGTCCTCACGCGGTAAGGTGCAGGTGGCACCCGCGTTCCCGGAACAGGAGATTACGGAATGGGCCATTTGAAACCGACGGAGCTATCTGGAGAAGACTGGAAACTCCGCGAAACTTCTTCTGATCCTGTGATCGTCTCGAAGAGCCATCGCTGGCTTTGGATACTTGCCCTTGTGGCTATCGTTGCGGCCGGTGTCTGGTATTTCCGCAGCTCTCGTGGCCAGCAAACCGAGGCGCAAGGGGCATCCGCCGGCGGACCGGGTGGATCAGGTAAAGGCGGCCGTGGCGCTGCCGGTATGGTCATCCCCGTCGTGGTTGCTGCGGCTCAACGCACCGATTTGCCCGTCTATCTCAACGGCTTGGGCACGGTCACCGCTTTCAATACCGTCACGCTTCGTTCCCGCGTCGATGGTCAGATCGTCAAGATTAATTTCACCGAGGGCCAGACCGTTCACCAGGGCGATGCCCTCGTCGAAATCGACGCGCGGCCCTACCAGGTGCAGTTGGAGCAAGCCGAAGGTCAGCTCGCCAAGGATCAGGCATCGCTGCGCGACGTCCAGGTCAACTACGACCGGTTTCAGCTCCTTTTCAAAGCTGGCGTCATCCCCAAGCAGCAGGTGGATACTCAGCAATCCCAGGTCGGTCAATTTGAAGGCTCAATCCGTGCCGATCAAGGCTCGATTGACAGCGCCAAGCTACAGATCGTCTATTGCCACATCACCGCGCCGATCACCGGCCGCATCGGCCTGCGCCTCGTGGATGTCGGCAACATCGTCCACGCCTCGGACGCCAACGGGTTATTGGTGATTACCCAGTTGCAGCCCATCGCCGTGATTTTCAGCTTGCCCCAGGACCAACTCTCGCAGGTCTTGCCCAAGCTTCACGGCAGCCAACTCCCCGTGGATGCCTATGACCGCGATGACATCACCAAGATTTCCACCGGCAAGCTTCTCACCATCGACAATCAGATCGATACCACCACCGGCACTTACAAGCTCAAAGCCGTTTTCGATAACGAAAAAAATATTCTCTTTCCCAATCAGTTCGTAAATATCCATCTTCTCGTGGACACCAGGCGCAACGTAACCACGGTTCCCGCTCCTGCTGTTCAGCGCGGCCCGCAAGGTACCTTCGTCTATCTCGCCCAGCAGAATGGCACCGTCAAGATTCAACCTGTCACCGTTGCTATCAATTCCGGCAATCTTGTTGGTATCGCTAGCGGCTTGCAACCCGGCGACACTGTCGTAGTGGATGGTCAGGACAAGTTGCAGGATGGCAGCAAGATCGAAGCCCGCACTCCCACCGGTGGTCCGGCAAACGCGCAAGGTCAGGCCGTCGACTCTCAGCAGCCGCAATCTTCCCCGCAGCAAAATCCGGAGTCTCAGCCTAGCCGCAAAGGCAAGAAGCGATGAGTCCTTCTCGGCCGTTTATTCTGCGGCCTGTTTCCACCACCCTGCTGATGGTGGCCATTCTCCTCGCTGGCTTTATCGCCTATCGGCAGTTGCCTATCTCCGCTCTTCCCCAGGTGGATTACCCCACCATCCAGGTGCTTACCTTTTATCCCGGCGCAAGCCCTGATGTCATGACCTCGTCCGTAACCGCGCCGCTTGAGCGCCAGTTCGGCCAGATTCCTGGTCTGAACCAGATGACTTCCACAAGTTCTTACGGCAGCTCGATCATCACCCTTCAATTCGTTCTTGACCTGAATATCGATGTCGCGGAACAGGAAGTGCAGGCTTCCATCAATGCTGCTTCCAATCTGTTGCCGCAGGATCTGCCCAACCCTCCTATCTACAGCAAGATCAATCCCGCGGATTCCCCCATTCTCACGCTCGCCCTTACCTCCGCCAGCCTCCCGCTTTCTAAAGTCGAGGATCTTGCCGAGACCACCCTCTCCCAAAAAATCTCCCAACTCCCGGGCGTCGGTTTGGTGAGCATCAGCGGTGGGCAGCGTCCTGCCGTACGAATCCAGGCAAATCCGACTCTCCTCGCGTCGTATGGCTTGAGCCTCGAAGATCTGCGCACCTCCCTAAGCCAGGCCAACGTGGATCAGGCCAAGGGCAACTTCGATGGCCCCTTTCAGGCCTTCACCATCGGCGCCAACGATCAGCTCCTCACCAGCGACGGCTACAAACCGCTGATCATTGCCTACCGCAATGGCGCGCCCGTGCGCCTTTCCGATGTCGCTGCTGTTTTTGATGGTGCGGAGAATACCAAGCAAGCCGCTTGGGCCGACGACCATCCCGCTGTCATTCTGAACATTCAGCGTCAGCCTGGGGCCAACATCATCTCGGTTGTGGATCGCGTCAAGCGCCTGCTGCCGCAGTTGCAGGCCTCGCTCCCCGGTGCCGTCCAGGTCAATTTCCTCACCGACCGCACCACCACCATTCGTGCTTCCGTCGAAGATGTGCAGTTCTCTCTCGTCCTGACCATCGCCCTCGTCGTCCTGGTTATCTTTCTCTTCTTGCGCAGCGTTCGCGCCACCATCATTCCCAGCTTCGCCGTCCCGCTTTCCATCGTCGGCACTTTCGGCGTGATGTATCTCCTCGGCTACAGCCTCAACAACCTCTCCCTCATGGCCCTTACCATCTCCACGGGTTTCGTCGTGGACGACGCCATCGTCATGATCGAGAACATCAGTCGCTTCATTGAATTAGGCGATTCACCCTTGCAGGCTGCCCTCAAGGGCTCAGAGCAAATCGGCTTCACCATTCTCTCGCTAACCGTTTCCCTCATCGCCGTGCTCATTCCTCTTCTGTTCATGGGTGATATTGTCGGCCGCCTCTTCCGCGAATTTGCCATCACCCTGGCCGTTACCATCATCGTCTCGGCTTTCGTCTCCCTTACGCTCACTCCCATGATGGCTGCCAAGCTGCTCCGTCATCAGCGCCCAAGCGACCAAACCTGGTTCTACCGCAAGTCCGAAAGTGTCTTTCAGGCAGTCATCAACTTTTACGGTCGCACCCTGCAATTTGTGCTGCGCTTCCGCACCACTACTCTCCTGGTCACCATCGCCACTCTCGTCGGCACCATCCTGCTCTACATTTACGTGCCCAAGGGCTTCTTCCCGGTTCAAGACACCGGCATCATCCTCGGCGTTTCCGAAGCCGCCCAAAATGTTTCCTTTGCTGCGATGTCTCAGCGCCAGCGTGAAGTCGCCGCCGTCATCCTCAAGGATCCCGCTGTGGAAAGCCTCTCCTCGTTCATCGGCATCGACGGCACCAACACCACTCTCAACAGCGGCCGCATCCAGATCAATCTCAAGCCTCTCAAGCAACGCGACGCTTCCGCTTCTGGCGTCATCCGTCGTCTTCAGCCCCAAATCGAAAAAGTCTCCGGCATCACCCTCTTCATGCAGCCTGTGCAGGACCTCACCGTTGAAGACCGCGTCAGCCGCACTCAATTCCAATACAGCCTGGAAGACGTGGATCCCAAGGAGCTCGCCTATTGGACTCCCAAGTTCATGGACAAGCTCAAAACTCTTCCTGAGCTTCGCGACATCGCCAGCGATCAGCTCAATCAGGGTTTGCTCACCACCTTGAATATCGATCGGGACACCGCCTCTCGCCTCGGCGTTCTTCCCGCCACCATCGACAACACTTTGTACGACGCTTTCGGTCAGCGCCAAGTCTCCACCATGTTCACCCAGTTGAACCAATATCACGTCGTCCTGGAGGTGCCTTCTCAGTTTCAGGACAATCCAGACGACCTCAACAACATCTACGTTCGCACTGCCGCGGGACAGCCTATCCCTCTCAGCGCCTTTAGCCACTTCGAGCATGGCTCCGCGTCCCTGGTTATCAATCACCAGGGGCAATTTCCCGTTGTCACTCTTTCTTTCAACCTTGCGCCAAACGCTTCCCTGGGCGAAGCCGTCAAGGCCATTAACCAGGCCAAACTGGATATCGGCCTGCCCCCCAGTGTTCAAGCCACCTTTCAGGGCACCGCCGCGGCGTTTCTCAATTCACTCTCCAACGAGCCGATCCTCATCCTCGCGGCCATCATCACCGTCTACATCGTCCTCGGCGTTCTTTATGAAAGCTACATTCATCCCATTACCATTATTTCCACTCTGCCCTCCGCAGGCGTCGGCGCCATTCTCGCCCTTCTTCTTTGCCGTACCGAGTTCAGCATCATCTCTCTGATCGGAATTATCCTGCTCATCGGCATCGTCAAGAAAAACGCCATCATGATGATCGATTTTGCTCTCGAGGCCGAACGTCAGGAAGGCAAGTCCCCTCTCGAGGCTATCTACGAAGCTTGCCTCCTGCGCTTCCGTCCCATCATGATGACCACCATGGCCGCGCTGCTCGGCGGTCTCCCCCTTGCGCTCGGGTCCGGCACTGGTTCCGAGCTTCGCCGCCCCTTGGGCATCACCATCGTAGGCGGCCTCGTCCTTAGCCAGTTGCTCACCCTGTACACCACGCCTGTCGTGTATCTTGCGTTTGATTCTTTGGCGCGGCGCGTGCGCCAGAAGTTTCACTTCACCAATCCCGTCGAGCTACCCGCCCAATCGGACTGACCCTTGGAATATTCCTCCAACATTTCCGCTCCCTTTATTCGGCGCCCGGTAGCCACCACGCTCCTCTCTATCTCCATTTTTCTTTCCGGCGCCATTGCCTTCCGCTTTCTGCCGGTCGCCCCTCTTCCCCAGGTCGATTTCCCCACGATTTCCGTCGGCGCGGGTTTGCCAGGCGCTAGTCCCGAGACCATGGCCTCCAGTGTTGCTACTCCTCTCGAGCGCCAGTTTGGCCGCATCGCCAGCGTCACCCAGATGACTTCCACCAGCCAACTCGGCCAGACCGGCATCACTCTGCAATTCGATTTGGGTCGAGACATCAATGCCGCTGCCCGCGACGTCGAAGCCGCCATCAACGCGGCCCGCGGACAGCTTCCTGCTGGCCTCCCCACCAAACCCACCTATCGCAAGGTCAATCCCGCGGATGCTCCCATCATGTTGCTCAGCCTGCAGTCCGACAATTTCAACCTGCCCGACTTATACGACGTCGCGAATTCCGTCCTGGCCCAAAAACTCGCTCAGGTCGAGGGTGTTGGTCAGGTTTTCGTGGGCGGAAGCTCCAGCCCCGCTGTCCGCGTTCAGGTCAATCCTCAGCAGCTAAACAGCTATGGCATCAGCCTTGAAAATGTTCGCGCCACTCTTGCTTCCGCAAACGCCAACCGCCCCAAGGGTGACGTCTCCGATTCCCAGCACACTTGGACCATCAATTCCACTGATCAGCTTTTCAAGGCCAGCGAATATCAAAAGCTCATTGTTACTTGGCATCAGGGTTCGGCGGTGCATCTCTCCGACGTCGGCAACGTCATCGATTCTGTGCAGGACGTTCATAATTCCGGCGTCACCAACGGCCGCCCTGGCATCATCCTCGTCCTTTTTCGCCAGCCCGCCGCCAACATGATCGAAACGGTCAATCGGGTCCGCGCTCTTATCCCCTTCCTTCAGTCTTCCATTAACCCCGCGATGCACATTAGCGTCATCATCGACCGCACCACCACCATTCGCTCCTCCATCCATGACGTCGAAATCACCCTCATGATCTCCGTCATCCTGGTTATCCTCGTCGTCTTCGTTTTTCTCCGCAACGTTTGGGCCACCATCATTCCCAGCGTCTCCGTTCCTCTCTCCCTCGTGGGCACCTTCGGCGTTATGTATCTCTGTGGCTACAGTCTGGACAATCTCTCCCTCATGGCCCTCACCATCTCCACCGGTTTCGTAGTGGATGACGCCATCGTTGTCCTCGAAAATATTACTCGTCACATTGAAGATGGCATCAAGCCCTACCAGGCTGCTCTTCGCGGCGCCCGCGAAATCGGCTTCACCGTCCTGTCCATGAGCATTTCCTTGATTGCCGTCTTTATTCCCATCTTGATGATGGGTGGCGTGGTGGGGCGCTTGTTTCGTGAGTTTGCCGTCACCCTTAGCGTCGCCATCGCGGTTTCCCTTGTGGTCTCTCTGACCACTACCCCCATGATGTGCGCGCGCTTCCTCCGCCACGACGAGGGTCGTCATGGCCCCATCTACCGTTTTGCGGAAAATGCCTTCGATGGTCTGGTCCGCGGTTACGATGTCGGTTTACGCTGGGTTCTCCGCCACCAGTTTGTCACCTTGCTCATTCTTTTCGGCACAATCGCCCTCAACGTGGTCCTCTACGTCAAAATCCCCAAAGGGTTCTTCCCTCAGCAGGACACCGGCCGCGTCAACGGCTTCATTCAGGGCGATCAGGACATCTCCTTCTCCGCTATCACCGAGAAAATGTACGCGTTCTCAAAAATCGTACAGCAGGATCCCGACGTGGACTCCGTCTCCGCCTTCACCGGCGGCGGCAACGGCGGCAATACCGCCCGCCTCTTCATGCAACTCAAGCCCAAGAGCGTCCGCAAGATCAGCTCCGATCAGGTTATCGCCCGTCTTCGCGGCAAGACCGCCAAGATTCCCGGCGCCGCGCTTTATCTACAGTCCGTTCAGGACGTCAACATTGGCGGCCGCTTTGGGGGCGCTCAATATCAATACACCCTCCAGGCGGACCAGATCAGCGATCTCACCCATTGGGCGCCCATCATGATGGAGCGCATGCGCAAGATCTCCGAGCTTCGCGACATCAACAGCGACCAGCAATTGCACGGCCTCCAGGCCAATCTCGTCGTGGACCGTGATACTGCTTACCGTCTTGGCGTTTCTTTCCAGGCCATCGACGACACTCTCAACGACGCTTTCGGCCAACGCCAGGCTTCCGTCATGTATCAGGGCAAGAATCAATACTATGTCGTTCTCGAAGTCCTTCCCGAATTTCAGAAAGGTCCTCAATACCTCAATCAGGTCTACGTTGCGAATAACTCCGGCAAGCTCGTGCCTCTCAGCTCTTTTGCCCACTACCAACCCGGCAACAGTGCGCTGACCATCAATCACCAGGGCGTATTTCCCGCCATCACCATCTCCTTCAACCTTGCGCCAAACGCGTCCCTGGGCGATGCAGTGGTGGATGTCCAGAATGCTCAGCGGCAGCTCGGTATGCCCGCCACCGTTCATGCCACTTTCCAAGGCACCGCTCAAGCCTTTCAGGATTCGCTCAACTCCGAACCAATCCTTATTCTTGCTGCTCTCGTCGCGGTCTATATCGTGCTCGGCATTCTCTATGAGAGCTACATTCATCCCATCACCATCTTGTCCACTCTGCCGTCCGCTGGTGTCGGTGCTCTCCTCGCCTTGCGCCTCTTTAATCTCGATCTCAGCATCATCGCGCTTATCGGCATCATCTTGTTGATTGGCATCGTCAAGAAAAACGCCATTCTCATGATCGACTTCGCTCTCCAGACCGAGCGCCAGGACCATAAATCGCCCGTCGAGGCCATTCATACCGGCGCCCTGCTCCGCTTTCGTCCCATCATGATGACCACCATGGCGGCCATGCTCGGTGCCGTTCCGCTTGCCATCGGTGGCGGCGATGGCGCGGAGCTCCGTCGTCCTCTCGGCGTCGCCATCGTCGGTGGACTCATCCTCAGCCAATTGCTCACCGTCTTTACTACCCCGGTCGTCTATGTCTACCTGGATCGCTTCCAGTCCTGGATCTCCAGCCTCCGTTCTCACGCTCAGCCCGCTCCGGCTCCGGCGCAAACCGACTAACCTCGATTCGTTCCGCTTGGTGCTTCCCCCTCTCTTTGTTAGACTAGCGCCGCTTTGCACCCACTCACACGAAGGCGTTTCCTTGAACTCTCGAGTCTTTCCGCCGCAGGCGTTTTATTGCCGCCCGGCTTCCGCGCTCACTCGCCGGATACTGGCCCGTCCGTGGTGTTCCCCTCCAGCCCCCGGGAGCGCATCGCCATCGCCTCTTATCCCTTTCGCGAATTCATCGCTGCCCACGGCGAAGCGGTCGGTCCGGGCAAGATGGATATCAGGGATTTTGCCGCCCATGTCGGCACAAAACTCGCCATTCGAAAGATTGAGCCGTGGAGTCAGCACTTCCTGTCTCTCGAACCCTCCTACCTGGCACAATTTCGTGCTGCCGTCGAGCGCGTAAGCGGGGCCATCGCCAACATCGCCGCTGACGGCCGCAATTGCCAGTATGCCGCCGATCCTTCTGTTCGCCAGGCTGCTGTGGATTTCGCCAAAAGATGGATCGACGTTGCCGTCGCCATCGGCTCGCCCAGTGTTCGCACTAACATTCCGACCGCGAAAGACTCCAAGCCCGATGTTCCTCGCGCTGCGGAAACTCTCTCTCGCGTTGCCGAATACGGCGCCGCGAAAAATATTGTTGTGCATCTCGAAAACGACAATCCGGTCAGCGAAGACCCTTTTTTCATTGCTCAAATCATCGATAAAGTGAACAGCCCCTGGCTCCACGCCCTCCCCGATTTTGCCAACACCATCGCCAACCACCCCGAGGACTACGCCTACAAAGGCATCCAGGCCATGTTTGCCCACTCCTACGGCATCTGCCACGTCAAGGAAGTCGAGGCCGACGAACAGGGCCATGTCTTCCGCGCTGACTTGCAAAAAACTTTTGGCTACCTCAAAGCCGCTGACTATAAGGGCTTCTGCTCCATCGAGTGGGACAGTCCCGGTGATCCCTATCAGGGCACGCGCGATCTCATTGAGAAAACGATTCGCTATCTTTCGTGATCTCGGCGATATTGCTCCGGCGTGCCGGCCCGTCTCGTCATTTCAGGAGAATCCGCCTGATGTGGAATTCCAGGTTGCTCCGCTTTGTCGCGCTCTGTTCCATTGCGCTTGTTTATCGGCTCCGCCCGCGTTCTCGCAGACGCGTCCCTCCGTCGACGACCTCAAAAAGGAAGCCGTCGCTGCCATCGACGCCATGCTCTTTCGATCAGCTTGGCCGGTCGGTCAGTTTTCGATACGGGGCACTGCTTTCGCTCGCAATCCCCACAGCGCCAGCAGCGCAGTAGCTGCAATGGTGATGCCAACACTCATGAATCCGCCCGTCACTACCAGTTCCTGCCAGTGCTCCGCGCTGCGCCCCGGCGCTGTTATGGGAGAAAGCGCTCCCGTGCCGAACACCGCCGCCAGCAATGTCACTGCCCAGTTTCCGTACGTTCCGTAGAGCGCCACCCAGTACGTGACCTTCTTCGCTCTCCTCGTCAGCCGGATCTCCGGCCACGCCGCTCCCAGCGCAAGTAAGAACGTGCCATTCATCACTCCTTCCAGGTGTGCCGCCAGTCCCATTCGCACGTTGGCGAAATGCTGTTCCAGGAAGCCCGTGATCAGTCCCAGCAAAAACAGGAACATGCCGTGCTACATCACACGCCGATTCTCTTTCATGGACCTTCTCTTTTGTGGATGGATGGAAATCTGCCCAGCGACTCGGACGGTTGGTTTCTAACACGAAATTTGCGATTCAACAACGATTGCCAGGCAGTTCTGGGCCGCCTCGTACAGCGTACGAATGGCTAAAGCCTGCTAAAGAAGGCGAATGATCCCTTGAGACTATTGTTCGCGCAGCAGCGTTGCCGGGTCAGCATGCAGCACGCGTCTGACCGGCCCACTGACCGCAAGCGCCGCCGTGAACGCCACGGTAAGCAACACCGCGCCGAGCACCATCGGATCCTTCGCGGACGCTTGGTACACGATCGCGGACAGTATCCGGCTCGCGGCCACTCCCAGCAATATGCCGATCAGCGAGCCGCTGCCTAGCAGTATCAGCATCCGCCCCAGCGCTGCCGAAAGTATCTGCTTGGCCTGCGCTCCCAGCGCCACCCGAATGCTCATCTCGCGCATCCTCTTGCTGACCGTATACGACGCCAGCCCGAATGTACCCGCGATCGAAAGCAATAACCCAAACGCGCCAAACATGCCCAGCGCCACCGTGGCCACCTGGGATGGAAACAGGCTCAGGGCCAGTTGGCTCTCCCACGGTCCCAATTCTTCTATCGCCACGCCAACGTCGAGCTTGCGCAGCATCTCGCGGATGCTGGCCACCATATCTGCCGTCTCTCGTTGCGTCCGGACCACCAGTGACGTCTGGCTGGCCCCCTTCTGGGAAATCGGAAAAAACGCCGCCGCCTGGGGATCTTCACTCAGCGTGAAGTGTTTGCCATCGCCCATGATGCCCACGATCTGAATGGATGAGCCGTCGCGGTTTTTGAAGTAGCGCCCCACCGCTTGCTCGGTGCCGAACAATCGCCGTGCAAACTCTTGGTTCACAATCGCAACCGCTGGCGTCTTCGGCGTATCTCCAAAACTTACATCCCGCCCGGCCAGCAGCGCTGTCCCGGACGCCAACAGATACCCCGGCGAGACTCGGTACACATACGCTGCAAATGCCTTTTGTGACGGTCGCAAGTCGCTGCTTTGTTCCCGGAACACATCGGAAACCGTTTGCTCGAACGAAAGCGGCGTCGTATTCGCGTAGCCTGCGGCCTCCACGCCGGGCATATGGGAGACCTGTTCCAGCACTTCCCGTTGGAACTGATCGGCCCTGTCGCCGTTATAGCCCGCCCGGCTCAGGTCGAATTGTGTCCGCACCGCATGCTGTGGTTGGAATCCCAGGTCCATCGTCAGTGCCTTGCCCAAGCCTCGCAGGGAAACGAATGCCGCCGTCACCGTGACGCAGCACAATGCGATCTGCGCCGCCAGCAGCACGTCACGCAGCGCCCAGCGGCGCCCTGCGGACGTCTTGCTCCCGCCACCCTTGATCATTTCATTCGGATCGGTCTTGAATATCTGTCGCAGTGGCATCACCCCGAATATCACTCCGGCCACCACTGAAATCAGCAAAGCGATCAGGATCAACGAGGGCTGCGGCATCACCTGGAACTTAAATGGGAATCGGCTGGGCGGATGCCAGTCCGCCAGTCCGCTAAGACCCAACCAGGCCAGCACACACGCGCACGCTCCCCCGCAGAGCGAAATCACCACTGCTTCGACCAGCAACTGGCGGATGATCCGCCATCGGCTCGATCCGATCGCCATCCGGATGGCAATCTCCTTCGCGCGGTCCGCCGTGCGTGCCGCAAACAAGCCTCCCAGGTTGGCGCACGCGGCCAGCAGCACAATCCCGGCCAGGCCCATCACTCCGGCAAGGAATCCGCGCGCTGGCCCTCCGATGAAGTCTCCAATCATGCCGGGGCGCGCCAGTTTCAGGGCTAATCCTTCTTCCTCTTTCGGATGCTGCCTGGCGATTTGCGCCGCGGTTGCGTCTAACGCCGATTCCGCTTGCGCCAGCGTCAGCCCTTCCTTGATTCGCACGATCGAAAATGTATTCCGGATGTTTCGCGCTTCCAGCCAGTCCACCCCATCCAGCGACGCCGCGTTCGCCATCGGGACAAAAATATCCGGCTGCGTGAACTTTTCCGTGCCGTAGAAGCCTTTCGGGGTAACCCCGACGATCGTATACGGGTGCTTATCGATTCGGATTACTGTACCCACCACGTTCGAGTCCGCTCCGAAGTTGTTCTTCCACGCTGGCCACGCCAGCACCGCCGCCTCCGAGGCTCCGGCATGTTCGTCGTCCGATCTCTGGAGCAATCGTCCCAGGAACGCCCGGATCCCCACTACCTCGAAGTATTGCCCGCTCACTTCGTAGCCCCACACGTGCCGCGTGACGCCGTTGGCCTCCACGCCGAACGCTTGCACCTCGATACCGGCCACTGCGGCAAAGGCCGGACTCCCATCCCGCACATCGCGTATTTCCGGGTACGAAAGAAAAGGCCCGCCGTGTTTGGGTTGCAGCGTCATCACTCGTTCGGCATGCGGTACATCCAGCTTCCGCAGCACCAGCGCCTGTAGCACCCCGAACACAATCACGTTGGCGGCAATCCCCAGCGCCAGAATGAGCACTGCGGTCAGCGCAAATCCTGGCGAGCGCCGCATCTGGCGCAGCGCGAATCGCAAGTCCTGCAGCAGGGAATTCACGAGTGCCCCCGCCCGCGAATCTCGCACCTGCTCTTTCACTTGTTCCACTCCCCCAAGCTCGATCCGTGCCGCTCGCCGCGCTTCCGTCGGTCCCATGCCGGAGCGGAGATTTTCTTCGGTCAGCAATTCCAGGTGCGCGCGAACCTCTTCGTCCAGGTCTTTCTCCACCCGCCGGGACGCAAACAGGTTTCTCAGGAAACTTCCGGCCTTCTTTAGTAGTGGCATTGCTCCGCCCCTTTACCCCTTTACGATGTTTCCAGCGCTTGGCCGATGGCCCAGGTAATCCGGCCCCAGCGCTTCGTTTCGAATTCCAGTTGCTTCATTCCTGCTTTCGACAATCGGTAATATTTCGCCCGCCTCTTATTCTCGGACTCTCCCCATACCGCGGAGATCCAGCCTTCTTCTTCCATCCGGTGCAGCGCCGGGAAAAGTGACCCTGGCTTGACCACGAATGTTCCTCTGGTGATCTGCTCGATGCGCCGCGAAATTCCCAATCCGTGCATTTCACCGGCAATCAGCGATTTCAGGATCAACAGGTCCAGCGTCCCCTGCAAAAGATTCGTCTGTTCTCGGTTCAAGGCCTCTCCTATCGCATTTCTATAGGAACGATATCCCCGCACCTATAGAATGTCAATAGGAATCTCCCACCCTCCCTTCCGCTTTCAGGGATTCGCCCTCTTACCGTCTCGGGCATGTTTGACAACTACAGCGAACTGTTCTGGTAAGGCTCTTGAGGCCGGTGCCTTTCGGGTCATGACCCGGCTACAAATGCATGTCCCGGCGCCCTCTTGTTCCGGAAAATGGGTTCTGGAGGCTCAATTGTCTTCGCGTTCCCTCATCTCATCGGCTGTCTTTTTGGGAGCGCTCCTCGTCGGCTGCTCTTCGCCGCAGTCGCAAACTCCGCAAGCTCCAGCGGTGACCGTCCTCAAACAGCCGCCCACTTTCGCCTCCCACACCTTTGATCCCGCCGCCCCCCCGCCAGACATGCCTCCTTTGGCTCCGGGGGAAAGCGCCGAATGCGACTCCAATTTCATGTCCAGCGCACGTCTCCACGCCAAGCCTCGAAAAACGGACGCCACGCACACCACTCTCACCATCACGCAGATCGAACTGACCCTAAACCTCGACGTCAACATCTGGCTGCCTGCTGGAGCTGCTCAGAATGTGATCGATCATGAGGAAGGGCATCGCCAAATCTCGGAGTACTACTATCAGACTGCCGACAAGCTCGCCCAGCGCATCGCCGCTTCCTACGTCGGCAAACCAGTCGAGGTTCAGGGAACGGATTTGACCGCTGAATCCAACAACATGCTCCAGCAACTGGCTGCCGAGATCACTGCCGAATACGGCAAGCAACTCGATCCGGGTCCGTCTCAATTGCTGTACGACGACATCACCGACCATGCCCGCAACGCGGTTATCGCCAGGGACGCCGTCGATCACGCCTTGAAAAACATAGCCGTAGAACCCGCCCCGCCCGCGCAAAATCCGGGAAACTAAGCGGCATCATTTTACGAACTGCCAATCAGATAGCCCGTCAGGAATACCAGTATCCCTCCGACGATCACTTGAAACGCCGCCTGCAGGAACGGAGTATCCATGTACCGGTGCCGGATATAGCTGATGATCGTCAGTTCGAACCCCACCACAATCACCGCAATGAGCGTGGCCAGATGAAAATTGTTGATCAGGAACGGCAGCGTGTGCCCGATTCCTCCCGCCGTGGTCATCAATCCTGTCGCTACCCCGCGAATCCACGGTGACCCACGCCCCGTCAGCGATCCATCGTCCGAAAGTGATTCCGCGAATCCCATCGAGATTCCCGCGCCCACCGACGCCGCCAACCCCACCAGAAACGCATCCCACGTTCGGTGTGTTGCGAACGCCGCCGCGAAAAGAGGCGCCAGTGTCGATACCGACCCGTCCATCAATCCGGCCAATCCCGGCTGCACCACCTGCAGCAAGAACAGTTTGTTGTGCGAAGCGTCTTCCTGCGCTTTCGCCGTTTCCGTTAGGTGCTTTTCCTCCAGGTTTCCCGCGGTTTGTGTGTGTTTGCGCTCTTCGTCGGCCAGCTTATTGAGCAGTTCTCGCGTGGATGCATCCGTCGTCCGCGCCACCGCCCGCTGGTAAAATCGGCTGGCTTCCATTTCCATCACTTCCGCCTGCCTCCGCGCCACGTTCACTCCCAGCGGCCGCATCAGCCACGTCGGGCGCCGTTGCAGAAAACCCTTCACATTTTCCCTTCGAATCAGCGGAATGTGGTCCCCGAAACGCTGTTTGAACATGGCAATCAGCCGGTCTCGGTGCACCACCTCCTCTTCCCGCATCTCTTCAAACATCTGCGCCGTCGCCGGGTAGGACTCCCTCAGCCCGTCCGCGAATTCACCATAAATTCTGCCGTCCTCTTCCTCCGAGGCAATCGCCAGCGCCAAAATCTCCTTCTCGGTGAGCTCTCGAAACTTCTTTTTCAGCATCGCGCCTTCCTTACTCTCTTGCTACGCTCAAAGCGGGGTTTTTCTTCTCCCTGCGGCGCACGCAGCATCGCACAAAATCCGCGCGGAAGTCACCTTGGCCGCTGGCGCTCGGTCCTTGCCTCAAGTCTCGCCAATTTATGCCCAGTTTTCCATAACCCCTGTGTTTCCAGCATTCCGCCCCTTGGTCTTGTGGTACTTCCGTACTACTATGGTTTCGAAAGGTCCTACCACCTGGCGGGTACCGTCACTCTATAGGTTTTTTTTCGGCCCCCGTCTACACTTTCACCATAAGGAAGTGCTCTCGGCAATCGGCGAGAGAGAGGCGGTAAGGTCAATGGCGACACAGGATTTCATGAGCAAAACACCCCAAGGCAGCCTGTCCGGGGCACGCGCCGCAGAGCGCCGCGGAAGCCGGCGCTGCAAGATTACCCAGCTGATGCGCATACGTCCGTCGGATCCCGAGAAGGAACATTTCGACGATCTGCGCGGCACATTAAGCGTTTCCCGCACCGGCGTCTATTTCCAAACCACGGAGAAGGGCTACGAAATCGGAATGCGGCTGTTCGTGACCATGCCGTACACGCAGGGCGCTTCGATGAGCCGGGAATACCTGGCGGAAGTAGTTCGAGTGGATGCGCTGGCCAACAGCATGAACGGGATCGGCTTCAAGATCCTGATGGAAATGGGCATCCAAGCCAGCTCTTCCGGGTCATTGATGCAGCGCAAATAAAGCTCGCCCCGCGAGCGCGGCGAAGTCGCCAAGCGAATCACGCCGCTCTCTACAAACCTGCAGCAAATCCGCGAAAGTTAATGGAAACGAAAAGGGCGTCCTGGTGTCAGGACGCCCTCTCCGCTTTGGGGGGTGGAGAAACTCGCTGCGGGTGCTGCCGATTTCTCGCGGAAACCACCGGCCTCCGGCGTCTTCGTTACCGCGCTTCCAAACAGACCTCGCTGAAAGCTACGCCTCGCGCAATCTCCGCGCTCAGGTGTGCCCGAACAGCTTCTTGGTGCGATATCGCAGCAATCCCAGATGGCGGTTCACGACGTGGTCACGGGAAAGGAACGAGAGCACCGGCGCCTGGCGGCTGGTCAGGCGGTTCATGGCGATGTTCAGGCGGACATCGCGGCGGGCGAACTTCAGACCGGAGCGCAAGGCTTCGACCGCTTCCTCGCGGCGTCCTGCGGCGGAATAGACTTCGGCAAGATTGAGGTACAGCTGCGCCTGGTTGCGCTTCATGCGCACGGCGGAATCGCACAATCGCTCGGCTTCGCCCCACTTCTGTTCGGAGCGGGCCAGCACGACGCCAAGGTAGGACATGTAATACGGATTGTTCTTGTCCAGATCGGTGGCGCGCTGCATGTGCGGTAGAGCGCGAACGGCATAGTTATCCCGCAACAGCGTCAGTCCTTGCTTGAACTCCCGGAAGGCTTCGGTATCCAGCATCGAGTCACCTCATTTGCCGTTCTGCGATGAAATTGCGCAGAGGATTTTCCAGGACGAAGGCAGGCGTGCGCGCGGCGCGTGCAAGAAAGATCGGAAGAAAAAAGATGAATGAAATTCCCGCCGGTCCGGCAACCTGATTCCGGGTTTCGACAGCGGAGAGCGTCGCGAGTCCGTTGCTCATCCCAGTACAGGTGAGATTACGCAGTCCGTGCGCGGTTTTCTACTGACCCATAGGCCAGTCTTGGGCCAGCCGGACGGAGGTAACTCAGCCGCCGGCGCGTCCAGCCCAACCGGCGCGGGAAGTGACGCGCGATTCGTAAATCGGGAAGCGAGCGGCCAATTCGGCGACTTGTTTGCGGACGCGCTGTTCGGTCTCGGCGTTACCCAAATCGGCGAGGACTTCGGCAATCCACGGGCCGATCTGGTTCATCTCGGCCTCGCGCATGCCGCGGGTGGTGACGGAAGGAGTACCGAGGCGGATGCCTCCGGCCTTCATCGGCGGCAGGGGATCAAAGGGGATGGCGTTCTTGTTGACGGTGATGCCGGCGCGATCGAGAGCTTTTTCGGCATCCGCGCCAGTGACGCCGCGCGAATGCACGTCAATGAGGAAAAGGTGATTGTCGGTACCGCCGGTGACGACGCGGAATCCCAAGTTGGAGAGGGAAGCGGCGAGGGCCTTGGCGTTGACGGCGACCTGCTTCTGATTTTCACGGAAGGCCGGCTCCATGGCTTCCTTGAGGCAGACGGCTTTGGCAGCGATGGTGTGCACGAGCGGGCCGCCCTGGATGCCGGGGAAGGTGAGTTTGTCGATCTCTTTGGCGAAGGCGGCGCGGCAGAGGACCAGGCCGCCGCGAGGGCCGCGCAAGGTCTTGTGAGTGGTGGTGGAGACGATATCGGCGTGGGGCACGGGGCTGGGGTGCACGCCGGCGGCGACAAGACCCGCGATATGAGCCATATCCACGAAGAAAAGGGCGTCCACGGACTTGGCGACGGCGGCGATGCGCTGGAAGTCAATGATGCGGGAATAGGCGCTGGCGCCGGCGACGATCATCTTGGGTTTGTGCTCGTAGGCAAGCTTTTCGATTTCGTCGTAGTCGATGCGCTCGTCATCCTGGCGAACGCCATAGGCGATGAACTTGTACATGCGGCCGGAAAAATTGAGCGGATGGCCGTGGGTGAGGTGGCCGCCGTGGGCGAGATTCATGCCGAGAACGGTGTCGCCGGGCTTGAGAGTGGCCATATAGACGCTGACGTTGGCGGAGGTGCCGGAGTGGGACTGGACGTTGGCGTGTTCGGCGCCGAAGAGTTGCTTGGCACGGTCGATGGCGAGCTGCTCGGTTTTGTCGGCGACTTCGCAGCCGCCGTAATAGCGCTTGCCGGGGTAACCTTCGGCGTATTTGTTGGTGAAGATGGAGCCCATGGCTTCGAGGACAGCTTCGGAGACGAGGTTTTCGGAGGGGATGAGCTCGAGGCCGGTAGCCTGGCGCTTGGCTTCTTCGCGGAGGAGGTCGGCGATCTGGGGGTCTACGGTGTCCAGGGGGCGCTGCATGCGGTCGTTGGCTTCAGTCGAGTGGGTCATGAGGTCCTTATGGCGCGCGGAAGGCGGAGTGGAGGCGCGGCGAGGGGATTTTAGCGGATGCGGTGAGGGAAAGCCACCGAGGGTGAGGGAGGCAGGGCGGGGGAGACGAGGGAGCCCGGCCCGGTTCTCATAAGTGTTCATTCTAAATGTCTTAGCGCGGCGAAGAGTCAGGAAGGTCGGAAGGGCATCAAGGATCAGAGAATCCGAAAGGTGAGAGATCCGACATGCAGAGAGAGAAGCATCGCCGAATTCTTTGCGAAAGAATTTCATTCCATGGGGGCTAGTGGAAGAGTTGGCAAAAGAGCGTGATTCGATGGGAGTTAGGGGACGGGGAGGCGGGAGCGGAGTATTGGGACGTATGGTTAGAGGAGGGAATAGTGCGGCGGCAGTTGGAACGGCCATGAGGAAAGAGAAACATACCACAGGAGTTACTACATGTCAATAGGTAACTCAGATGACATTCGAATGTCAGGCGGGGGTGACGAAGCGGCAGGCTTCTAAGCTATGGCGACTGTTCCTTTTATTCTTAAAGGGTGCTGGCTCTAAACCCGCACCCTTGCAAAGGACGCAAGGGATGCGGCACCCGGCCGCACTCTAGCGAGCGGCCAAGGTTTATTTTGGAGCTGTGGGTGATGGGTAGAGGCTTGGCGAGATGAACTCGCCGCTACAAAGGCAAGAAAGAGGTGAAGTGGGTCAATAGATAGAAACGGGACTAGGTTAGCAGAGAGAAGGCTTGGCCTTCGGGTGATGAAGAGGCGAGAGGCGCCGGGGTTGGTTTGAAGGCGTTGGTGAAGCGGACGCGGATGAGCCAGAAGATCATCAGGATCAGGGGGTACGAAGCGAAATTCGCGGCAGGCCTGGCCAAGCTGGCCTGGTGGAGCACAAGTTGAGATATGCTCGCGCGGGCGAAGCGCGGCGGTGCGCGGGAGGAGGGTGCTTGCGGAAAACGTGGAAGGAAGTGGGATTGGGATTGTTGAATTTATTGGCGGTGGTGGCGGTGATTGCGGCCGCGCAGCCGGTGATCCGGAAGTTATTTGGGGCGGCGGGAGCGGTGGGAGCGGTGGGAGCGGTGGTGCTGGCGATGCTGGTCCTGGGCGCGTACCTGGCGGCAACGAAATGGATCGAGCGAAGAGCAGCAACGGAGTTTGCGATGGAGCGGGCATTGCCGGAGCTTGGCGGCGGCCTGCTGGGCGGGTTTGGATTGTTCGCGGTAGTGATGGCGATCCTGTGGATGGTGGGGGTGTATCACCCGGCGGGTTGGGGCACGAGTCAAGGATTGGCGAAGGGACTGATGTTGGCGTTGGTGGCGGGGGTGCTGGAGGAGATTTTGTTTCGCGGGCTGCTGTTCCGGTTGAGCGCCAAGGTGGTGGGGACGTGGGGAGCGCTGCTGCTGACGGCGGCACTGTTTGGGGCAGCGCACGCGGCGAATCGAGGAGCGACGGTGTCTAGCTCGGTGGCAATCGCGCTGGAGGCGGGGATTTTGCTGGGTGCGGCGTATGCAGCGACCGGGAGACTGTGGGTGCCCATCGGATTGCATATGGCGTGGAACTTCACGGAGGGATCGGTATTCGGGATGACGCTTTCGGGATTTCGAACAGATACGGGTTTGATCCGGGGATCGATCGAGGGGCCGCGGATTTTGACGGGCGGAGAGTTCGGGCCGGAGGCGTCAATCGTGGCGGTGGTGGTGTGCTGCGTGGCAGCAGGATATTTTCTGTGGCGGATGGTGAAGGACGGGAGAGGGGTGCAACCGGTCTGGAAGAAGAAGACAGAGCCAGTGCCGGTGCCCGCGACGGCAGCAACTACAACCTAAAAGGGATTCCGGGCGACTCTAGGGCAGCGCGCGAGCCTGGGCGAGAATCTGGTCGGGACGGGCGCGGACGCGAAGGTCGTAGGTGAGATTAACCCAACGAACCGTTCCGGACGAATCGATGAGAAATTCGGCGGGGCGGGCGATGTCCTGGCCGTCGACGCCAGCGCCGGCGTGCAAGAGATCGTAGCGGCGAATGGCTTCCGCCTTGGGATCGGAGAGAAATGTATAGGTGTAGCCGGCCTTTTTGCAAAGATCGCGGGAGAGCTCGGGCGAATCCACGCTGATGGCTACAGGTCGCACGCCAAGATTTTCGATTTCCGCCAGATGGTCTTCAATACCCCGTAACTCGGAGTTGCAGAAGGGTCACCAATAGCCGCGATAGAAGACGAGGAGAACGCCTTTGGCGGGCTTGCCGGAACCCGGCAAAGGAGCGGCAAGAAGAGCGGCGAGAGAGACGGGATGGTTGGAGGTGTCGAGCATGCTGAAGTCCGGCGCCTTTTGACCGAGGCGCGGGGCGGAAGAAGAAGAAGGGAGCTGCCTGGTGCTAACCAAGACCGCGAAGCAGAAGAAGCCGATGAGCAGCAGACTGAGCGTGGCGAGGATGGGGCCAAAGATTTTTCCGCGATATTGATCCGCCCGAGTGAAAGCACGTTTGAGGCCCACAGCGAGAAGCGAGAGGCCTGCGAGAAACAAAAGGAAACTGACCCAGGGAACATCGCGGGTCAGGGGGAAACGGGCGAAGAAGATGTAACTGAAAGCGCCGGCGACGCACACCAGGAAGCCTGTCCAGATGGACCAATTCCACCGACGAGAAGTCATCGAGGCACCGTGATGAAGTTAACCATGGGAGCGTAGCGAAGGCGTAATGATAGTGCGGTTGCGAGGAGGTGACAAGGTCGAGAGTGCTATAGTTTCGGGCGAGCGTGGCGAGGAGTTCGGGACATGGAGATCACGAGAAAAAGCAAGGTGGCTGTGGGTGCGGTGCTGACATTGGCGCTGGCGCTGTGGTGCGCGCGAACGATGCCGACCGTGCGGGCGCAGGAGAAGAATCCGTTTGCGGATGATCCGAAGGCGGCGAAGCTGGGGGAATTTCAGTTCCGATCGAATTGCGCCTTCTGCCATGGATTGGGCGCGCGGGGAGGCGGGCGCGGACCGGACCTGACGCGGGCGCAGAAACGGCACGGGAATACGGACGCGGAGATGTTTCACAACATTCACGAGGGGATTGCGGGGACAGCGATGCCGGCGGCGCTGGGAGGCATCGGAGTGGGGATGAGCGACGAAGAGATCTGGCAAGTGATTGCGTACTTGAGGAGCGTACAGGTGAAGTCTTCGGCGCCGGCGGGAAATGCGGAACACGGTCAAAAATTATTTTTCGGGACGGCGGCGTGCTCGACCTGCCACATGGTGGAAGGAAAAGGCGGGCGGCTGGGACCGGACCTGACCGGAATTGGAGCGGCGCGGTCGGTGGACTTCTTGATGGAGTCGGTGCGGGAGCCGAGCAAGCGGCTGGCAAAGGGAATTTCCGAGGCCACGAAGGAGTTTCCGCAGGAATACGAGACGGTGAACGTGGAAACGGCGGACGGGAAGAAATTCAAGGGCGTGATTTTGAATCAGGACGAATTCACGCTGCAGATGATGGATGAGAAGGAGCAGGTGCACTTGTTCGAGAAGGGAAAACTGAGGGCGCTCACGACGAGCCGGGAATCGCTGATGCCGGCGTACGACGGAAAAATGCTGCCGGAGAAGGATCTGCAGGACATCGTGGCGTATCTGGCGAGCATCGGCATGAGCGCAGCGAGTGGGGGTGCGCAATGAACGCGCGCGGGAGAGTGAAGGTGATCGGCTTAGCAGCGGCGATGCTGCTGCCGTACGCCGGCCGGGCACAGGCGCAGGTGACGGCGGAGCGGCTGGTAAATTCGGCGAAGGAGCCGCAGAACTGGCTGATGTACTCGGGGAATTATGAGGGACAGCGATTCAGCGGGCTGGAGCAGATCAACACGGCGAACGCGAAGGGTTTGACGCCAAAATGGGTGTACCAGACCATGGCGACGGACAAAATCGAGACGACGCCGCTGGTGGTGGACGGCGTGATGTATGGGACCGGGCAGGATGATCGAGTATTTGCACTGGATGCACGCAGCGGAAGGCCGATCTGGCAATACCGCAAGCCACTGCCGGCGGACGTACGTCCGTGCTGCGGGCATGTGAACCGCGGGCTGGCGATACTGGGGGACAAGGTTTTTCTGGGGACGCTGGACGCGCACGTGGTGGCGTTGGATGCGCGAACGGGAAACGTGGTGTGGGACAAAGAAGCGTTCGATTACCGGACGGGATACAGCATCACGCTGGCGCCGCTGGTGGTGAAGAACCTGGTGCTGGTGAGCGTGTCGGGCGGAGAATACGGCATTCGCGGATTTATCGACGCGTACGATGCCAATAGCGGCGAACGGAAATGGCGATTCTATACGGTGCCGGGCCCGGGCGAGCCGGGGCACGAGACGTGGGAAGGCGATTCCTGGAAGATCGGCGGAGCGCCCGCCTGGATTACGGGAACCTACGATCCGGTGACGAACACGGCGTTCTGGACGACGGGGAATCCGTCGCCATCGAATCGCGGAGAAGGACGCGCGGGGGACAATTTGTACAGCAATTCGCTGCTGGCATTGGATGCGGATAGCGGGAAGCTGAAATGGTATTTCCAATACACGAAGCACGATCAGCACGACTGGGACGCGACGCAAGTGCCGGTGATGATCGATCAGGACGGCAAGCACTTGATCGCGCAGGCCAATCGCAACGGGTTTTTTTATGTGATCGATCGGAGCACCGGGAAACTGGTGTTCTCGAATCCGTACGCTAAGATCACCTGGAGTACAAGCAAGGATGCCGAAGGACGGCCGGTGGAAAATAAGGACGCCGATCCGACGCCGACCGGCAATCGAGTGTGTCCGGGTGCGGCGGGGGCCACGAACTGGATGTCGCCGACGTACGATCCGCAAACGAAACTGTTTTATGTGACGGCGCGAGAGCAGTGCGACATTTTCAGCACGGCGCCGCAGCCGTTCGAGGCGGGGCACGCCTATTATGGGAGCGCGTATTTTCCGAACGACGAAGCGCAGCCGTTCTGGGGGGCCCTGCGAGCGCTGGATCCCACCACGGGCAAGGTGAAATGGGAGTACAAGCACACATCGCCGACCTGGTCGGGAGTGCTTTCGAGCGCAGGGGGATTGGTGTTTACAGGAGACGCGGACGGGAATTTTATCGCGCTGGAAGCGGCGTCCGGAAAAGTACTGTGGCATTTTCAGTGCGGTGCTTCGATCTATTCCGGGCCGATGTCGTACGCGGTGGAGGGGAAGCAATACGTGGCAGTGACGGCGGGGACGGCGGTTTTTGCGTTCGCGCTGCCGTAAGAACATTCGTCGGGGAGCGGAGCGCGAGGGTCAGTGGCTGAGGACCTCGATGGCGGTTAGCGCGTAGATGGTGGCTGACTCGACAAGTTTCCGCAGGTCTATGTATTCATTGGGGCCGTGGGCGACGGATAGAAGGCCGGGCCCGAAAGCGTAGGCGGGCATTGCGGGCGCGTAGAAGCGAATTTCGAGCAAACCAGGGCACATCTGGAATTGAGCGGCATGCCCAGTAACGGCGCGAATGTTGGCGGCAAGAGCCTGGGCCAGTGAGGCGTCTTCGGCGGAGAAAGCGGAACGGCCTTCCTGAAAGACTTCCCACACCAGCGAAATTCCGTCGCGCTGGCAGGCTTCCAGAACATCCACGATGCGTTGCTTTTCGGCTGCGAGGTCTTCCTCTGGATTGATGCGGCGATCGATGGTGAAGGAACAGGATTCGGGGACGACGTTGAAGTTGGAGCCGCCGACGCACTGTCCGCCGAGCATCAGAATGGAATGACGAGACTGGTTTGGGCCGACGGAGGAAGGTGTTTGACGCTGTTCGACTTCGTGTTTGAGAGCAAGGAGCCGGCCGACGACGAGGTGCATGTTCTCAAAGGCATTGACGCCTTGATGCTGCAAGCCTACATGTGCGGATTTGCCACGAAGGGTCACACGAAGAGTGATGGCCCCGCGGTTGGCATTCCAAATTACGCCGCTGGTGGGCTCGGCGGTGAGCATGCCGATGCCGGAAGGACCAAGGAGACCTTGGTGAGCGAGAGAAGCGGAGCCGCGGGCGCCGCCGGTTTCTTCGTCGGGGACGAGAGTCAAGCCGATACGACCATGGAGAGCGCCACCGGTTTCCTTGATGGCACGAATGGCATAAAGCATGGCAACGATGCCGCCCTTCATGTCGCAGGAGCCACGCCCAAAAAGGAAATGGTCTTTTCTAGCCGGCTGGAATTGTTGAGGGTTCTGCGCGGGGACGACGTCATAGTGGCCGTGGAAATAGAGTGTGCGGCCAACTGGCCCGTAAGCTGCAAGGAGACAAGGAGGAGCTTCCTCGCCTGCGTGAGCAGGGAGGGGGGCAGAAACGCGGCGGCAATCGAGGCCGAAGTCGAGTATGTGACGCTCCAAGAGGGCGGCGCAGGCAAGAGATTGAATACCGGGCGGATTTTCCGTGGGAATAGCGACGAGCTCGGAGGTGAGCGCAGCCATTTCTTCGGCGTGTGCGTGCAGCCAATCACCAAGCAAGGTGTGGGATAAAGCGGTGGCACTCACGAACGGGAATCGTAGACGACGAACTGCCGGGAGCAAGCACCAAATTGGGCGCAAGTTTCAGCGAAAGATCGACCGTTGGTGAAGATGAACGGGAGGTCGCATTTGCAATGTGCGGTGAAGGCGGATGACGATAGAATTCTGCTATTCCTTATTCCTACCGGTCGGAGTTTCTTGTGAATGTGATTGAGCGCAGAAGCGGTCTGAGGTTTCGGTTCGACGCGGACAGTGAGTTCTCTGTAGAAGGCGAGAACGCGCCGGTGAAAGCCAGAGTGAGCGAAATCAGCCTGAAAGGTTGCTATATCCAAACAAAGACTCCGGTCGAGCAAGGAAAGGCGGTGGCGGTCAAGATTTATCATGACGGAAATTTCTTTGAAGGCGTCGCGAAGGTGGCCTATGCGCACGACGGGCAAGGGATGGGAGTCGTGTTCGAGAATGCCAAGCCGCATTTTGCGGGAGTACTGAAGAGCTGGCTACTGGCGGCGATGGCGCGAAAGGAAGCGGGTCTAAAATAGCGTCATGGAGCGCAAGATTTTTTGGATGACGTTCACGGCGCTAGGGTTGATTGCGGACGTGGTGCTGCCGTTCTGGTGGGCGCTGGCGGCCACCGTACCGATTTTGTTGCTGAGCTGGTGGATTGCCTACCGGAGCGGATGGTTTTGAAGTTCGCGTTGGACCCAAGCTGGTTTTTCCGCCGTCACGGATGTCCAAAATCCGGGGGGTGCGAAACGCAGACAGGCAAGAGTGGCTGTGCTACTCTTTTTTGGTTTCTAACCGCGATTTTTCTTTGCTGAAGAGGACAGGCGAATTTCGGAATGGCTGAAGACAAACTCCCTACACGCGCACAAGATTTCTCCGAATGGTACAACCAACTGGTGTTAAAGGCGCAACTGGCGGACTACGCGCCGGTACGCGGGTGCATGATCGTGCGGCCATACGGCTGGGCCTTGTGGGAGAACATCCAGCAGGGGCTGGACCGGCGATTCAAGGCAACGGGGCACCAGAACGTGGCATTTCCGTTGTTGATTCCGCGTAGCTTCATCGACAAAGAGAAACACCATGTCGAAGGATTTTCGCCGGAACTGGCAGTAGTGACGATCGGGGGCGGCGAAGAGCTTGCGGAACCGCTGGTGATCCGCCCGACGTCCGAGACGATTATCGGGCACATGTGGTCGAAGTGGATCCAGTCGTACCGGGACCTGCCAGTGCTGATGAATCAGTGGAACAGCGTGGTGCGATGGGAGCTGCGGACAAAGTTATTTTTGCGAACACTGGAATTTTACTGGCAGGAAGGGCATACAGCCCACGCCACGCGCGAAGAGGCGGAAGCGGAAACGAAGCAGATGCTGGACGTCTATGCGGACTTCGCGATCAATGATGCCGCGATTCCGGTGATCCCTGGAAAGAAATCCGATGCGGAGAAGTTCGCCGGCGCGGACGTGACGTATTCGATTGAAGCGATGATGGGAGACGGAAAGGCGCTGCAATCCGGGACATCGCACTTCCTGGGGCAGAATTTCGCGCAGGCGTTCGAAGTGCGCTATCTGGATCAGAATGGGCAATTGCAGCATTGCTGGACGACTTCGTGGGGATTATCGACGCGGGTGATCGGCGCGATCATCATGGTACACGGAGACGACCAGGGCCTGATTTTGCCGCCGAAGCTAGCGCCGTACCAGGTGGTAATCGTGCCGATATTCCGGACGGATGAGGAGAAGGCGCAGGTGTTGGAAGTGGCGCGCAAATTGAAGGGGGAACTGGCGAAGGCGGACGTGCGAGTAACCCTGGACGAGCGAGAAGGATCCAGCCCTGGGTGGAAATTCAACGACTGGGAGATGCGGGGGGTACCGTTGCGGGTGGAGTTGGGACCCAAGGATGTGGCCAAGCAGGCGGCGGTGCTGGCGCGACGGGACCGTCCCGGCAAAGAAGGAAAGGTGAGCGCGTCGTTGGCAGATTTGCCGACGACGGTGAAAGCCTTGCTGGCGGAGATTCAGCAAGCGCTGCACGATAAAGCGCTAGCCTTCCGTAAGGCGAACACGCACGAAACGAAGAGCTATGAAGAGCTGAAAAAGGCCGTGGAGACCGGGTTCGCGCTGGCTTATTGGTGCGGAAGCGGGGATTGCGAAGCCAAAATCAAGGAAGAAAGCCGGGCGACGATGCGGTGCATACCGCTGGAGCAGGTTGGAAAGTCGGGAGCTTGCGTATACTGCGGGAAGGAAGCACCGGAACAGGCCGTTTTCGCTCGAGCGTACTAGGCGTGGGCGACCAGGCGGCGATGACGCCGGCCTGACGACCTGAAACGTTGGATGACCCTAATTGCGCGGGGGAGGGCCAGGTCCGCGGGAAAGCGCGGCCAAGGCGCCCATTTCCTTTCCGGAAACACCCACTGAGGCTGTCCTCGACACGCTTATGGCCTGATGCTAAGTTGAAAACAGCCGATTTTCCAAGCCTATTTGCTGGTTGGGCAGGAACTCGCTTCCCGGCGAGTTCGAAGGCGTCAGGAGATGAAGTGCCGCATAGCGTAGCCGAAAAGCCTGAAAAGGTTCGCGTCGTCCGTCCGGAACGGGGCGAGGGGAAGCTTAAGGCCATTGTCTGGACGGCGTTGCTGGTCTTCGGGGCTTTTGCGGCCTACCGAATCCTTCCCGCGTACGTGGCCGAATACCAGCTGAGCGACAAGATGCAGGAACAGGCGCGATTCGCGATCGTGAACCGGTATTCCGAAGAGCAAGTGCGGGACAATGTGTTCAAGGTGATTCAGGACCTGGACATTCCGGTGAAGAAGGAAGAGATCAAGGTAGTGGTGACTGTGGCGGTGGTCAAGATATCCTGCGAATATACCGTTCCGGTCGATCTAGTCGTCTATCACATGGATCTGCACTTCACGCCCAGCAGCGAGAACAAATCGCTAACCTAGCACGTCTGAACTATTGGGGCTGACTGCTCTTTCCCCGCAACGAGCGTTGCGAGACAATGAAAGCGCAGGGCGTGAGGGCTGAAGATTGCGATTTCGCATTCAAAAGGGATTCTGGACATCCATTTTCGGCTTGAGCGTTTTGGGCGCGGTGTTCGCGATCTTCCTGACGTGCGCGGGCATCTTCACCTACTACTACATCAAGTATTCCCGCATGATCGATGCCCGGCTGTCCGGCCGGGTATTACAGAACACGACCCAGATTTTCTCGACCCCGCGCCGGCTGGCGACGGGCGAAGCCTGGACCGCGGAGGAACTGGAAACGTATCTGCAACGGGTCGGATACCGTCCGACCAAGGATGACAGCTCTCTGGGCCAGTACACCTCCAAAAACAATACGGTGGATATCCGTCCGTCGAAACTTTCCTATTTCGGGGGGACCAACGCCCTGGAGGTGCAATTTGGCGGGAAAGCGATCAAGTCCATTCGACAGCTGGCCGGCGGAAGCGATATGGGATGGGCAGAGATCGAACCGGAGCTGATTACCAATCTGTTCGACAGCGCGAGGGAGAAGAGGCGTCCGGTGCGCTTCGAGGACTTGCCGCCCACGCTGGTGCATGCCATTCAATCGGCGGAAGACAAGAGATTCTTCGAGCACGGCGGGTTCGACTTCCTGCGAATCGCCGGAGCGGCATGGGCGGACATGCGGCACACCAGCACGCATTACCAGGGAGCCAGCACGATCACCATGCAAGTGGCGCGGACGTTCTTTTTTTCGAATGAGCGGACGTGGCGGCGGAAAGTGGCCGAGGCGATGGTGTCGATCGAGCTGGAACAGCGATTCAGCAAGCAACAGATCTTTGAGTTGTATGCCAACGAGGTGTACCTCGGGAACCGCGGAAGCTTTGGAATTCGAGGCTTTTCGGAAGCGAGCGTAGCGTATTTCGGGAAGGACTTGCGGCAGCTGTCGCTGGCGGAGTGCGCGTATCTGGCGGGAATCATACGCGCTCCGAACTATTATTCGTCGGCCGACCGGCGGCCGGAGCGTGGAGCGCAGGCACGAGACCGCGTGCTGACGCAGATGCTGGAGAACAAATACGTAACGGAGGCGGAGGTCCAGGAGGCCAAGCTCACGCCCCTGAAACTGGTGCGGACAGCCATCGCAAACGGGGACGCACCGTACTTTGTGGACATGGTGAAGGATCACCTGCTGGACAAGTACTCGGAGAACGAACTGTTGAACGAAAACTTCCGGGTATATACGACGCTGGATTCCGAACTGCAGCATGATGCGGCGGTGGCGATCGATGCGGGCGTGAAGAATGTCGACAAGCTGCTGGCAAAGAAATACGAACGCTGGAAGAAGGAACAAGCGAAGAAAGGCACCAACGAGGCAATCCCCCAGGTGCAAGCGGCGCTGGTAGCGCTGGATCCCAAGACCGGTGAAATCAAGGCGATCGTGGGAGGAAGAGACTACGGGCAGAGCCAGCTCAACCACGCCCTGGCGCACCGGCAACCAGGGTCGGTGTTCAAGCCATTCGTGTACGCGGCCGCGTTCGACAACGCCGTGGATGGGGTGCAGCCGATTGTGACTCCGGCGACGACGGTGGATGACGAGCCGACGACGTTCGAATTCGACGGCAAGGAATATACACCGAACAATTTCGGCGAAAAGTTCATGGGACGAGTGACGGTGCGAGAAGCGCTGACAAACTCGCTGAACGTGGCCACGGTGAAAGTGGCGGAGCTCATTGGATACGGGCGGGTGGTGCAGATCGCGCGGCAGATGGGACTGGGAGCGAACATCCAGGCGACGCCGGCGGTGGCGCTCGGAGCCTACGAGATGACGGCGGTGGATGTAGCGGCGGGGTACACGGCATTCGCGAATGGCGGAACGAGAGCGGAGCCGGAGTTCATCCATAGCATTATTGCCGCGGACGGCGCGACGGTGGAAAGGACCACGCCGCAAACCCATGCCGTACTGGATCCGCGGGTGAGCTACCTGGTTACCAGCGTATTGAAGGATGTAATGAACAAGGGAACCGCGGCGGGAGTACGCGCGAAAGGGTTTACATTGCCGGCTGCGGGAAAAACCGGGACGTCGCGAGACGGCTGGTTCGCGGGATTCACGTCGAATCTGGTGTGCGTGATTTGGGTGGGTTTCGACGACAACCGGGACCTCGGATTACCGGGAGGTACCGCGGCGGCGCCGATCTGGGCCGACTTCATGATCCGGGCCACGGCACACGGCGGATACAAGGACGTGAAGGACTTTGTGGCGCCGGACGGAATACAGGCCATGATGATCGATCCGGAGTCGCTGGAGCTGGCTACTCCAAACTGTCCAACGACGCGGGAAGAGGTCTACATCGCGGGATCGGGACCAACGCAGATGTGCGAACTGCATGGCGGGCATGGTGTGGTTTCGTCGGCAGGATCGTGGCTTTCGCATATCTTTGGCGGAGACAAGAAGGAGCCGCAGACGGACGCGAATGGAGAGGTGTTGCCATACGATCCGAACCGGCCGCCGAACGCCACCGGGCAGGGTACGCTGGATGCCAACGGGAAGCCTATTGAAAAGAAAAAGAACCCTTTACAGAAGATTTTTGGTATCTTTGGGGGTAAGAAGAAGCCGGATACGGACAAACCAAAGCCGGATAAAAAAGGAGACTCGCCATGAAGCAATTCTCAGTGGCGGTTTCAGCAAGTATCCTCCTGCTGACTTTTGCAGTTCCTTCCATAAGTCAGATCACTGAAGAGCCCAACAAGGACAGCGTGGTAGCGGGGGAGAGGCCCAGCGTGCAAACGCCGGAACAGGTCTCTACGGCTACGGCGACACCTCAACGGCAGCTAAGTCCGGAAGAGATGGCGGATTTGTTGATGGCGCGTAAGGAATATCGGGAAGCGGCGGGCGCGTACAAACAACTATCCGAGCAGGATCCAAAGAATGCGGTGTTCCTGAACAAGCTAGGAATCGCGCTGCACCAGCAAACGGCACTGAGCGCGGCGCTGAAGTATTACGAGCGAGCGGTAAAGGTGGACCCCAATTACGCGGATGCCGCGAACAACATTGGAACGATCTGGTACCAGAGAAAGAAATACGGGAAAGCGATCAAGGCCTACCAGAAGGCGATCAAGATCCGGGACGACATGCCAGTTCTATACAGCAACTTGGGATATGCGTACTTCGGCGACAAGAAGTATGAAGAATCCATCGCGGCGTTTCGCACGGCGCTGGCGAAGGATCCGCAATTTTTCGAGCACAACAATTCACGGACAGGCTCCATGCTGCAGGACCGGTCGGTCTCCGACCGGGGCAGGTTCTATTTTCTGCTAGCAAAATCCTTTGCGGAAGCCGGGAATTTTGAACGCTGCATGCAGTATTTGCGCAAGGCCAAGGATGAAGGCTACAAGGACCTTGCGGACGTGAAGAAAGACCCAGCGTTCGCGGCCATTCTGAAGTCGCCAGAGTTGCAAGATCTGCTCACCGTGAAGCAGGCGGAGCTGGCACAACCCTGATTGCGCCGAGGTTCGGGGCGCTAATCGCGCGCGCCGGCTGATTGCGGCGCGTCCCACAATCGTTACGCTCTCGTTTCCGCGTGAGTTTACGTATTGCTCTCTTAGAGGAGAGTTACGTCCCTACGGCGGAAACGGTCTGCTACAATTCGAGACGGCATGGGGCTGCGATTGGCTGCGAGCAAACGTGGAGTGGCGCTAGCGGAACTGGTGCTGGTCCTCTCTGCTCCGTTGTTGATGGCGCAGCAACCCGCGCCGAATCAACGGCCGACACGGGCACTTCCGGAACGCGGGCTGTATGTCGTTTTTCCCTTTGAAAACACGGGCGCCAGTCCGAGGCTGGACTGGCTAGGCGAAGGACTCGAGGAGCTGACGATCCAATACCTCGCGGCGACTGGCGAGGAAGTGTATTCGCACACGGGGCGTGCCGGAGAGTTGGAACGTTACGGATTGCCGGGAACCGCCCGGCTGAGCCGAGCAACGATGTTGCGGATCGCGCAGGATCTGGATGCGGATTTTGTGGTGTTCGGTTCGTACTCGGCGGATGGAAACGCTTTGACGATCGAGTCCCGTATTCTGCGGGTCGATCCGCCGGCACTGCTGCCGGCGATCCGGGAAACCGCGCCGTTGGATTCGTTGATGGAACTGCACGCGCGGGTGGTGTGGCGGCTGCTGTCCGCGAAAGACAAGGCGTATCCCCTAGCGCTGGGAGAGTTCACGAAGGCGCAACGTCCTCTACGCCTGGACGCGTTCGAACATTTTATTCGCGGATTGCTGGCGAACGACGACGAGCCGCGACTGCGTGAGCTTCACGAAGCTGCACGGTTGGAACCGAGTTGGCCCGATCCCTGGTTTGCGCTGGGGGAAACGTACGCCGCGCGCAACGACTGCAACAGTGCGCTGCCAATGTTCGCAAAAGTGCCAAAGACTCATCCGCGATATGCGGAGGCGATTTTTGCATCCGGGGTATGCCGGCTGCAGTTGAACCAACCTGACAAGGCGGAAGAGATTTTCGTATCGCTGCAGGGATTCGATCCTGCCGGTGGTGCGAAGGACCCGGGTCCGGCGAATGGAGCGCCACTGGCCGACGTTCCGGAGGTTTTGAACGACCTGGCGGTGGCGCGCTCCCGACAAGGAAAAATAGCCGCGGCGCAGGAGAATTTGCGTCGCGCTGCGGAGCTCGATCCCGATGAAGACGACTATCCTTTCAACCTGGGTCTGCTGGCATTGAGGGCGGGCGATTTCAATGCCGCGGCAGGTTACTTCCGTGACGCGGCTCAGCGGGAGCCGGACAATCCGGACGACCGTGCGCTGCTGATTCAGTCCCTGGAAAAAGCGGGCAACCAAGCGGAGGCGGATCAAGAGCGGGAGGCGGCTGGAGAAGCCTTGGGACCGAATGCCTTGCCGGTGGTTCGTGTTGACGGCAAGGGCGACGGGCTGGCGCGGTTGGACCGGATCAAGAACGAGCTGGATGTGGCGGCGCTTCGGCAGGAAATCGAGTCGGCGGGAACGAGCGCGAGCACGGCGTCCGCGGGCACCCCCGCGAATACCGCTGCGGCACTGCTCCGCAAAGGCCGCCAGGAATTGTCTGCTGGACAACTAGACAGCGCGGAAGCGGACTTTCGAGCGGCACTGCGAAATGATCCGGGAAATGCATGGGCGCATCGTGAACTGGCGGATATCGACCGCCGAAAAGGAAAATTGGACGATGCCATCAAAGAGCTGCAAGCATCGTTGCAGACGAGAGACTCAGCGGTGGTCCGCACCATGCTGGCCCGAGTGTATCTGGACCAGAAAAAAACGGACCTGGCCAAAGCGGAAGTAGAAAAGGCTTTGAAGCTGGCGCCAAACTACGCCGAGGCCAAGCAGTTGTCGCAGCATTTGCAGAACGCGCGGCCCGGAGCCAGTACGCCATGATGCATAACCGTGCGCGCTCGGAGCCGGCCGCCAGGTTCGTCTTCGCATTCATTCTCCTGCTGTGCCTTTTCGTATTACTTCCTGAAGTCAAATCCGGTGCGACAGCGGAGCAGTTGCCGACGGCCGTCGTATTGCGGCTGAAACTGGACGGAGAAGTGGAGCCGATCCTCGCCAACTATATTGATGAGGGTATCGCGGACGCAGAGAAGCGCAAGGCGGCGTTGATCTTGATCACCATGGATACGCCGGGCGGCTTGAGCGATTCGATGAAGGACATCATCCAGCACATGCTGGGCTCGCGGGTGCCGGTGGCGGTGTATGTGTCACCGACCGGGGCTCGAGGGGCGTCGGCGGGATTCTTCATTCTGTTGGCAGCGGACATTGCGGCGATGGCGCCCGGAACGCACACCGGAGCGGCATCGCCGTTGATCGGAGTCGGCGCCTATCCTGTGGCTATCGATGAGACGCTGCGGCGCAAAATCACCAATGACGCAACGGCATTTCTGCGGAGCTTTACGGAGAAACGAGGGAGAAACTCCAAGTTGGCAGAAACCGCGGTGACAGAAGCGCGGGCGTTCACGGAGACAGAGGCACTGGAAGGCAAACTGATCGACGTAGTAGCCGGGTCCGAGGATGAGCTGCTGCACCAACTGGACGGAAGGGAAATCCAGCGATTCGACGGAACGAAAGTGAAACTCGCGCTGCAGAATGCAGAACGTGTTCCGTTCGAGCTTTCCGGGAGGCAGAAATTTTTGGCGCGAATCGTGGCCCCGGACATGTTTTTCCTGTTGTTGATCGTGGGGGTGCTGGGGCTGTACACGGAGTTTACGCATCCGGGGATGGTTGCGCCGGGGGTAGTGGGCGGAATCTGCATGGTGTTGGCGCTCTATGCGATGCACTTGCTGCCCGTGAATATTGTCGGTGTGCTGTTGATTGTACTGTCACTGGCGCTGTTCATTCTGGAAGCGAAACTGAGCAGCCATGGAGTGCTGCTGGCGGGCGGCATCGTGTCGATGCTGTTGGGAGCATTGTTCCTGGTTCGATCACCGTTGACGGCGGGAGGAGTAAGCCTTGGAATAGCGATTGCCGCGACGGTGCCGTTTGCGGCGCTGACGGTGCTGCTAATGAGGCTGGTCTTGCGATCGAGGAAATGGAAGGCGGCGACGGGGCGCGAAGAACTGATCGGCGAGGAAGGCATTGTGGTGACGCCGCTGCAAGGCGGCGAAGGCGTGATCCGAATTCATGGGGAGCTGTGGCAGGCAGTGTGCGCGGAGAGCGTCGCGGAAGGAAAGACGGTAAAGGTAAAGAAAGTTTCAGGGCTGAAATTATTTGTCGAGCCGGCAGAACGCGGAAACGGGTGACCGGTTAGCGATTGGTTTATGAAGGTGGAGGAGAAATGTTCAATTTTGGAATCGGCACACTGATCTTCATCGGGTTCGTGCTTATTTGGTTTTGGAATTCTCTGTACATCATTAAGGAGTGGGAGCGGGGCGTGGTATTGCGGCTAGGGCGACTGTTGCCGCAAGCCAAGGGCGCGGGCGTAAACCTGGTTTTTTGGCCCATTGAGACGTTATACCGGGTCAATTTGCGGCTGGAAACGCTGGACGTTCCGCCGCAAGACATCATCACGCGAGATAACGTTTCGGTGAAGGTGAACGCGGTCTGCTACTTCCGGGTCGTTGACGCGAACCTGGCAATGTCTCAGGTGCAGAACTATCAGTACGCGACTTCGCAACTTGCGCAGACCACCTTACGGAGCCTGGTTGGGCAATTTGAATTGGACGAAATCCTATCGCAACGAGACCGGGTGAACGCCAAGCTGCAGGTAATACTGGATGCGGACACGGAGCCTTGGGGCATCAAGGTGAGCAAGGTAGAAGTGAAGCAGGTGGATATACCGGAACAGATGCAGCGGGCCATTGCCAAGCAAGCGGAAGCGGAACGCGAGCGCCGGGCGAAGATCATCCATGCCGAAGGCGAGTTTGAAGCATCGCAGAAGCTGGCGGATGCGGCGAAGGTTCTGGAGACCCAGTCGTCGGCGATCCAGCTCCGGTACCTGCAGACCCTGACGGAGATAGGTGTCGAGAAGAACACAACGATTGTGTTTCCCCTGCCCATCGATATCATTAACAGTTGGGTTCAGGCGTTAGGATCTAAGAAATAAGAATGTCATCTCGCGGAAGTCGCGGCGGCGTCGGGGAGCGCGTGCTGGAGAGCAGGCACGTGATCGGCCTGTTTTTGCTGATGCTGCTGTTTTCCGGTGTGTTCTTCGCGTTGGGTTACGTGATGGGGCGCAACCAGTACGATGGGCAAGTGCGGGCAGCGACGAATTCACGGACCGCGCTAGAGTCCGCGGTGCAGCCGAAAGCAGATGCAGGTGCGAAGCGCGGCGGCGGGGCCTCCTCGCCGGAAACGCCAGCCGCGGATGCGGCTACTCCACCCAGTTCCGACTGGGGTTTTTACAACTCCGGCAAAGCGCCTGCAGACGAGAACCTCAAAACTTCGCCAGCATCGCAAGTTTCCGCGGTGGCGAAGGATGCGAATTCGGCACACGCGGCCAATGTTTCCTCCAAGACGGTCCGGAGCGGTGAGTTGCCGCGGGGGAGCTACACGGTGCAAGTAGCGGCCCTGCGGAAGCAGTCCGATGCCCTTGCGCTGGCCAACACCCTACAACGGAAGAAGTTCCCGGCCTTTGTCAGTGCCCCCCAATCGGACCGCTACTACCACGTGCGGGTAGGGCCCTACACGGATCAGAAATCCGCAGATGCGGCGAAAAAAGGCCTGGAAAGCGCCGGCTTCAAGGCCATCGTGAAGCATTGATGCCGGGTCGCTTCTGGGGCTCTTTCTTTCGAGCAACGCCTGGCAGCGAGGTGCCGGCGGCTCTTCGAGCAATTCTTGCCGCGTTGTCCGGAGCGGCTCTTTCTCTTTCCTATACGGGTCTCCGACTAAGCGTGTATTCCTGGGTGTGCGTCGGGATCCTGTTGGTGGTGACATTCGGAGCGCGGCAGCGCGTGGCCTTTGCGTGTGGCTTTCTGCATGGACTGATGTTTGTCCTGACGTCGGTATCGTGGATCGCGACGGTGCTTTCGGTTCACGGAGGCCTTCCGTTCATTGGCGGTTGGGCGGTGTTGTTCCTGATTGCCGCTGCCTGGGGAATTCTGACGGGCACGTTCGCGTGGATCGTCTGGCGCCTGGCGAAACAGAGCATTCGATTGGCGTGCATCGGGGCGCCGTTCGTGTGGGTGACATTCGAATTTGTGCGGGCGCACCTGCCGGAAATCAGCTTTCCTTGGAACTTGTTGGGCTATCCGGCGTCGGGAAATTTGGGATTGCTGCAATTAACGACGGTTACCGGAATCTACGGCCTGTCATTTGTTGTGGCGGCGTTCAACGCGTTGATTGCCTGGGCGGACGTGGCACCAAAGCCACGGCCCGCGCAAAGATGGAAGATATTGGGAGGGACGACAGCGCTGTTAGTGGTGATGCTGTTGGCGTCGCCACGCCTGGTGCCGACTCCACCGGCCAACCATTATGCGCGCGCGGTCCAGCCGAATTTTCCTGAAGAGCTATCGTATCCCGCCGATTGGTTTGCGTCCCACGCCTCCGACCTGGCGGATTTGGAACAGTTGAGCCTAAGCCCGTCCGGCCATCAGCCGGATCTGCTGGTTTGGCCCGAAGCACCGGCGCCGCTATCGTTCGAGGAGCCCCAGTTCGCGCGACGCGCTTCCTCGCTAGCCATCCGGTTTGGGCACCCGTTTCTCGCGGGAGTGATCGAGTGGAGGCAGTCAACCGACGCAAGTTCGCATCATCTGCAGGTGCCATACAACAGCGCCATTTTGATCGACGCACAAGGGCAAAAAGTTTTTACCTATGACAAGATCCACCTAGTGCCTTTCGGCGAATACGAACCGTTTCCGCTGATGCACCGGGTGGTTTCGAATGTCTCGAGCGAAGTCGGCGGTTTTCAGAAAGGCACTCACTACAGCGTCGGGTCTCTGCCGCAGGGACTTACATTCGCAACGTTCATTTGCTATGAAGCAATCTATGCCGGCGAGATTCGGCGGTTCGCAGCGGATGGCGCGGAGCTGTATATCAATATTTCCAACGATGGATGGTTCGGGCGCTCGGCGGCGGCGGAACAGCACTTGCTGATGGCCAGGGTGCGCGCCGTGGAGAACCGGCGCTGGATGCTGCGAGTCACCAACAGCGGGTTCACCGTCTCCGTCGATCCTTACGGGAGGATTACCAGTCCGTTGCCTCCCGATGTGCGAGCTTCCGTCGATCTTCCGTACGACTTTCGCACGGAGAGAACCATCTACACGCGATTCGGCGACTGGTTCGCCTGGATGTGCGTGGCGGTTTCCGTTATCCTGTTGTTGCTCACTTACCGGAAAGGAAGAATGTCCGGCGAGGAACTGCCCGTGCTGTCCGGAGCCATCTCTCCATTAGCGGCAGCCGGTTCGACGATCAGCTGAGGAAGTTCCCGCCGCCAAAGGGCATATGATTCTTGAAGATCTGCAGTACCGATACGAGAGCCTTAAACCGCGAATTACGCTCGTTCGGAGCTTTCTTTGACGCCGCGCAAAACCGGGAGCGGTTGAAGACGCTGGAAGCGCGCATCGGAGAAGCGAACTTCTGGGACAACCAGGAAGCAGCACAAAGCGTGTTGAGAGATCGTAAGCGCGCGGAGAACCTGGTGTCGGCGGACGATAAGCTGGCTTCTTCCGCCAGCGACGTCGATACCTATATCAACCTGGCTCATGAGGAGACCAATGCAGGGCAGCGGGAAGAATTAATAAAAGATTTGGACAAGGAGCTGTCCACGTTGGAGAGCTTCGTCTCGGAGATGGAGACGCAGACGCTTCTGTCCGGTGAAACCGATCACCTGAACGCCATCATGACCATCAAGCCCGGTGCCGGGGGGACGGAGTCGCAAGACTGGGCGTCGATCTTGTTGCGTATGTATCTTCGCTGGGCCGAGCGGAAAGGCCTCGAGGCGTCCGTGCTGGATGAAACGCCCGGGGAAGAGGCCGGCATCAAATCCGCCACGGTGCAGTTTGTTGGCGAGAACGCATACGGATTGCTGGCGGGAGAGACGGGGGTGCACCGGCTAGTACGAATCTCGCCGTTCGACCAGGCGGCGCGCCGGCATACGTCGTTTGCCTCGGTGTTCGTGATTCCAGAGATCGACGACCGCATCGAAATCAACATTCGACCCGAAGACCTGCGGGTGGACACCTATCGGTCCGGCGGGAAGGGCGGCCAAAACGTCAACAAGGTCGAAACCGCGGTGCGCATCACGCACCTGCCAACCAACGTGGTGGTGGCCTGCCAGGTGGAGCGCAGCCAGGGGAAAAACCGGGAACTGGCAATGAAGATGCTTCGATCGCGGTTATACGACCTGGAGCTGCAGAAAAGGCAGCAGGAGACGGACAAACTGGATGAGACGAAGCTGGATATTTCGTTCGGTAGCCAAATCCGGTCGTACATCCTGCAGCCATACCGGTTGATCAAGGATCACCGGACCAAGTTTGATGTCGGAGACGTGGATCGCGTATTGGACGGGGACCTCGACCCCTTCATCCGGTCCTATTTGATGGCCAAGAAGACCAAGGGGAAGTTGACGGTTCAGCCGGAAGAAGACCTGGCGATAGAATGACCAGCCATTTAATGCGGTAAACGACGCTTGGGGGCGGGATTTGCACCGTTCGCCGAAGCGCTAAATGGTTCAGGTTCAATACGTTGATTCTTCCCAAGGGCAGTGTTACTTTGGTATTTGGAAGAAATTGCAGAGCGACTGCGGAACTGCTCGCGGAGCCCATGGCCCGCAACCCAATGAAGGAGAATCCGTTTGCGCAACTTCTTGTTTACCTCTGAGTCCGTGACCGAAGGTCACCCCGACAAAATAGCCGATCAAATTTCCGACGCGGTGCTGGACGAAGTGCTACGGCAGGACCCGCGCGGCCGGGTCGGGTGCGAAACGTTGGTCACCACGGGGTTAGCGGTGGTATCCGGGGAAATCACCACGCCCGCCATCATTGACTATGACTCGTTGGTGCGGGACACGATTCGAGGCGTCGGGTATGACCGGGCCAAGTACGGATTTGACGCGGACACTTGCGCGGTCATGTGCACGGTCAAGCGGCAATCGCCGGATATTGCCATGGGTGTGGATACCGGAGGCGCGGGGGACCAGGGGTTGATGTTTGGCTTCGCGTGCGATGAAACGGAAGAGCTAATGCCGATGCCCATCCAATTAGCGCACCGGCTTACGCAGCGATTGTCGGAATTGCGCAAGTCCAAGAAGCTCGCCTTTCTGCGGCCGGATGGAAAGTCGCAAGTAACGATTGAATATCGCGATGGACGCCCCGCACGCGTGGACTGTGTGGTGATCTCGACGCAGCACAGCGACAATATTTCCAAAGAAGACCTTCAGGAAGCGATCCTGCAGCACATAATTCGGCCGGTCGTGCCTGGAGAAATGCTGGACCGGAACACGAAATATCACATCAATCCGACGGGGCGCTTCGTCATCGGAGGACCGATGGGCGATGCAGGTTTGACCGGTCGGAAAATCATTGTGGACACGTACGGCGGGTACAGCCGGCACGGCGGGGGAGCTTTCTCTGGCAAGGATCCATCGAAAGTGGACCGCTCGGCGTGCTACATGGCGCGATATATCGCGAAGAACGTGGTTGCGGCGGGCCTGGCGAGCAAAGCGGAAGTGCAACTCGCCTATGCGATTGGTGTGGCAGAGCCGGTTTCAGTCATGATCGATTCGTTTGGAACCGCGACGGTGCCCGAAGAGCGGATTACCAAGCTGGTGCGCGAATCATTCTCACTGACGCCGAAGGCGATCATTGAAACATTGGACCTGCGCCGCCCAATCTACAAGCCGACCGCGGCGTACGGGCACTTTGGCCGGACGGGCCCGGGTTTCAGCTGGGAACGTACGGATCGAGCGGATGCCTTGAGAAAAGCGGCGGGTCTCGGGGCCGTGGCGAGCACGGAAGTGGGCGCCCGGCGTTAATCTCTCTCGGAACGTAAATCAGTGGCAACTGTTGCACGCCGGGCAACGTCTGCGTGCATCGAAAATCAATCGAGGAGCACTATCTTGGCTACCGCAGAATTGAAGAAGGGCGATGTGAAGGATTTGGGGCTGGCCGATGCCGGCAAGCGCAAGATCGAGTGGGCCGGGCAGCAAATGCCGGTGCTGGAATCGATTCGCAAACGATTCGCCAAGGAGCTGCCGCTCAAGGGCCTGCGGGTGTCCGCCTGTCTGCATGTAACCAGCGAGACGGCCAACCTGATGATTGCGCTGCGCGATGGCGGAGCCGATGCGGTGCTGTGCGCGTCCAATCCGCTTTCCACGCAAGATGAAGTGGCTGCGTCGCTGAATCGCGATTACGGCATTCCGACCTATGCGATTAAAGGGGAGGACAACGAGACGTACTATTCGCACCTCCGCGCGGCACTGGATCATAAACCACAGATGACCATGGACGACGGGGCAGACCTGGTGACCATGCTGCTCACCAAGCGCACGGACCTGGTACCGCATGTGATCGCCGGGACGGAGGAGACTACCACCGGGGTAATTCGGCTTCGCGCAATGGCCAAGGACGGGACGCTGAAGTATCCGATCATTGCGGTTAACGACGCGATGACCAAACACTTCTTCGACAATCGATACGGCACGGGGCAATCGACCCTGGACGGCGTGATTCGCGCCACGAATATTTTGTTGGCTGGACTGAAGGTGGTGATCGCGGGATACGGCTGGTGCGGCCGCGGCGTGGCGATGCGGGCCAAAGGATTGGGCGCCGATGTGATTGTCACGGAAATCGATCCGGTGAAGGGTATCGAGGCGGTAATGGACGGATTCCGGGTAATGCCGATGGGGGAAGCGGTGAAGGAAGGCGACGTGTTCATCACCGTCACGGGCAACAAGAGTGTCATTCGTGGCGAACACTTCGAGAAAATGAAGGGCGGAGCGGTTGTTTGCAACTCCGGCCACTTCAACGTGGAGATCGATATTCCGGCGTTGGAAAAGCTGTCCAGCGGCAAGCGGGAGGTGCGGCCGCTGGTGGATGAGTATGTTCTGAGCGGCGGGCGGAAGGTATACCTGCTGGGCGAAGGGCGGCTGGTGAATCTGGCCACGGCGGAAGGTCACCCGGCCTCGGTAATGGACATGAGCTTTGCCAACCAGGCGCTCTCGGCGGAATATTTGATGAAGAATCATAAGAATATGAAGCCGCAGGTCTACGTCGTGCCCGAGCACCTCGACCGGGAGATCGCGCGCCTCAAGCTGGAGTCGATGGGGCACCGGTTGGATAAATTGACGGCCGAGCAAGAGCATTACCTGGCGTCTTGGCAGGAAGGCACCTAGGCATTCGCTTCGTCTTGTCTTGATGGGGCGCGGCGACTCGCGCCCCATTTTGTTATTTGGGCCAGCAACTATTCTTCGGTGGACATTTCTATGTGGGATCTTTCCGTACACGCATTGGAGACCGCCCGCATTCGCGGAGCTTCCTACGCCGACGTGCGTGTGATGCATCTCCGGCAGCGTGACTTGACGACGAAGAATGGGAAGCCCGGGACGCTGGCGCAGTCGGAGTCGATTGGCCTGGGTATTCGAGTGTTGGCGCAGGGAGCCTGGGGATTTGCCGCCACGGACCGCATGGACCGCGAAGGGGTTTCGGTTTGCGCCGCCAGAGCGGTGTCAATCGCTCGGGCCTCGGCGTTGGCCAAACGCAGCGAAGTGGAGATGGTCCCGGAATCTGCTTTCATTGACAGCTGGCATAGCCCCTACCGCAAAGATCCATTTCATATTCCGCTGGAAACGCAACTTTCGCTGCTGTTGGAGGCGGATGCCGCGATGCGCCGGGTCAAAGGCGTGACGTTGACGGAAAGCAGCATGCAATTTCGCAAGATTGAGTCGTGGTTCGCCTCCAGCATCGGGTCACGAATTCATCAGAGCAAGGTGATTACCGGCTGCGGCGTGGTAGCCACATCGTTCCAGGGTGACGAGATTCAAAAGCGCTCCTATCCCAACAGCTTCGGCGGACAGCACGCATTGCAAGGCTATGAGTTGGTGGAATCGCTGGACCTGAAGAAGCATGCCGAGCGGGTCGCGGAAGAGGCGGTAGCGCTGCATTCGGCTGCTCAGTGCCCACAAAAGACCGGCACGCTGCTGCTGGGCGGAAGCCAGCTTGGCCTGCAGATTCATGAATCCGTGGGGCATCCTATCGAACTCGACCGCGTGTTAGGGCAGGAAGCGAACTTTGCGGGCACGAGCTTTCTGACCCTCGAGAAACTCAATAACCTGCGTTATGCGTCCGATATCGTGAACGTGGTGGCGGACGCGCGCCTCGAACACGGCGCGGGTCTCGGGACCTTCGCTTACGACGACGAAGGCGTACCGGCGCAATGCACGGACATCATCAAGGATGGACAATTCCGCGGCTACCTCTCGAATCGCGAGACCGCAAAATTAGTGGGTTTGCAGCGGTCCTCCGGCACCATGCGCACGGAGAGCTGGAACCGCCTCCCGATTATTCGCATGACCAACATCAGCCTGTTGCCTGGAAAGTGGGCTGCAGGCGATCTGATCGCCGATACCGACGACGGCATCCTGATGGAAACGAACCGGTCGTGGTCGATCGATGACCGGAGGTACCAGTTTCAGTTTTCGACGGAGATTGGCTGGGAAATCAAGGGCGGCAAGAAGAGGCGGATGTTGAAGAACCCCAGCTACAGCGGCATTACCACCGAGTTCTGGAATTCCTGCGATGCCATCGCGGATGCGGACGATTGGACGTTATGGGGTACGCCGAACTGCGGCAAGGGCCAGCCCATGCAGACCATGGGCACCGGACACGGCGCGTCGACTTCGAGATTCCAGAACATACGGATCGGCACGGCATTCGCAAATTCACAATGAGCGCGAAACAGAGGAATACCGGGAGTCCAAATCGCTCGCGGACGGTGAGCGGCGCGCTGCTTTCCGAACGTGAACTACACGGCATAGCGAACCGAGTCCTGCGCCTGGCCGAATCCTCCGAGGCGGACGAAACCGAAGTACACATTGACGAAGTTTCGGATGCGCTGACGCGTTTTGCGAATAACGCGATTCATCAGAATGTAGACGAACACGGTATTACCATATCGATTCGGACCGTAGTGGATGGACGAACGGCGCGCGCGACCACCAACCGGCTGGACGAGGATTCCTTGCGGGCCGCTATCGTTTCTTCCTTGTCGTTGGCACACAGCCAGCCGAAGAATCCCTGGCTGCTTCCGGTTCCGACCAGGCAGCGGTACCGCGCAGTTCAGCGGTTCCGGCCGCAAACGGCGGCGCTGACGCCGGAAAGTCGGGCTCGCGCCGTGCGTCGCGCGTGCGACCTGGCGGTGAAGCGTGGACAGAACGCCGCTGGAATCTTCTCCAGTGGCCAAATGCAATCCGCCGTCGCCAATTCTCGCGGTCTTTTCGCCGCGTATCGCGAAACCCATGCCACTTTTTCGATCACGATGCAGCAGGAAGCGTCCGCCAGTTGGGCCAAAGCGAACGCCGCAAGCGTGGGAGATTTCGATCCGCAGGCTCTTGCCGAGCTTGCCAGCGATAAGGCGCGTCGCGCCGTCAATCCAACTGAACTACCTCCAGGCAAATATACGGTGATCCTCGAGCCGTCCGCTGTGCTCGATCTCGTAGGTTTCCTCTTTTACGATTTTGCGGCTACCGCTCTGGAGGACAAACGTTCCTGCTTGAACGACCGGATGGGCCACCCGCTTTTTGGAAAGAACATTTCCATCCAGGATGATGTCTATCATCCTCAACAGCTTGGAGCGCCCTTTGATGGAGAAGGCATTCCGCGACAGCAGGTCCGGTTGGTGGAAGGCGGAGTGCCAAAGAATTTGGTGTACTCGCGAACGGCGGCCAAGGCGGCGAGGAGAAAGCCGACCGGACACGGTTTCGCCCTACCAAATGAATACGGCGAGGCGCCCATGAACTTGGTCATTGCCGGGGGCAAGTCGACCCTCGAAGAGATGGTTGCCTCCACGGATCGCGGTTTGCTCGTCACCCGGCTGTGGTATATCCGGGAAGTCGATCCGTACGAGAAGATCATGACCGGGATGACGCGTGACGGGCTATTTCTGGTGGACAAGGGACGCGTCAGCGGCGCCGTCCGTAACTTCCGCTTCAACCAATCCATACTGGAGATGTTGCGCAACGTGGAGCTGCTGGGTCCGGCGGAGCGTGCCACTGGCGAAGAGGCATTTGAGATGGTCGTGCCGGCAATGAAGGTTCGGGAGTTCCACTTCTCTGAAGTAACAAAATTTTAATAATGGTTGGACGAGACCCGGTTTTGTTCCCAAAACCCCCGCAAAGTTGTGTTCAAAGCAGCATCGCAAGAAAACCGATTTGTCAGATGCAAATTCTGCGTTGTACAACCAAGCCCACTCCGTTCGATAAACACGTATGGATTTGTGTACTGCGCGACCTGGTCGAGGCCGCCATCCGAATTGGGGCCACCCGGATCATGATGCTTGTGGTACCGGCTTCGTGGTTCGCCTGGGGAGCCCCGCCAATCACGACATCATCAAGTTCGCCCTCGGAGCGCTGGAGCGCTTGACGCATCGCGGCGGTGTGGATGCTGACGGAGCGAGCGGCGACGGCGCCGGCCTGCTGACCTCGCTACCCCACTCCTTCTTTCAGGAACGCGCAAGGGAGCAGGGCATTGAGCTGCCGGAACAGTATGGCTTAGGTTTCGCCTTTTTCCCCGCGGCAGTGGCTGAAAGTGCGCGCACTGCCGTAGAAGCGGCTGCGGACACGGAACGCCTGCGCGTGTTGGGTTGGCGCAGGGTGCCGGTGAACACTGCGTCGCTGGGGCGAATGGCGCTGGAGACCATGCCGGAAGCCTGGCAGTTCTATGTAGCCCCATTTCATCCGGCGCGGGGGGCGGGCCGCTACGAATGGCGTCTTTCGTTGCTGCGCAAGCGGATTGAGTCGTTACTGCCGGCTGGTTGCTATGTCTGCTCGCTGTCTTCGCAGACCGTGGTTTATAAAGGCTTGCTGACGCCTTGGCAATTCCCGCAGTTTTACGAAGACTTGCGGGATGAGTCGTTTGCGGTCTCCTTTTCGATTTTCCATCAGCGGTATTCGACGAACACCCAGCCGTCGTGGCACCTCGCGCAGCCGTTCCGCTATACCGCCCACAACGGTGAAATCAACACGATCGTGTCCAATCGCCGGTGGTTGCGAGCCAAGGACCGGGAGCTGCGAGCGCGCCTGACGGTGGGCTCATGGTTTCGGGTGTTGGAAGACAACGTCAGCGACTCGGCAAGCTTCGACAATGGCTTCGAGGCACGGCTATTGGAAGGGTTTTCGCCGGATGCGGCGATGTTGTCGATGGTGCCGCCGGCGTTCGAGAGCGACCCGTTGCTGTCCCGAGACGTGCGCTCGGCATTGGCGTCCCTGGCACAGCACGGCGAGCCCTGGGATGGTCCGGCAGCACTGGTCTTTTCCGACGGGCAGTTTGTGGGGGCCAAACTGGACCGCAACGGTCTCCGGCCTATGCGGTACACCTTAACGCATGACGGTCTACTGATCGCCGGGTCAGAAACCGGCCTGATTGATCTGGAAGAATCAAGCATCGCCGAACGCCAGCGTCTGGGACCCGGTGAAATGATTCTGGCGAATCCAGCAACCGGAATGGTTTTTCGCTGGCGCGAGATCCTGAAGCGGTTGGCAACGCATCAGGGAAAAGCCACTTTGCCTCCAGCGCGGCACCTGTTGGGGTCCGGAACGATCCCGGCACCGCCAACCAATCAGCCGAAGCGCGTCGCCGCGGCCGCCGGATGGACCGAGGATCAGTTCAAGATCTTATTCTCAGCGCTTGTGCATGGAAAAGAAGCGGACTGGAGCATGGGAGACGACGCTCCGCCCGCATTTCTTTCTTCTCTGCCCAGGACGCTTTGGGACTATTGCAAGCAGCGTTTCGCCCAAGTCACGAATCCGCCCATCGATCCGTTGCGGGAATCACATGTGATGTCGCTGGCGGTTCCCATGCAGAACGCGGTAGTGTTGCCGGGCCCGGTGATTAATGCCGGCCAGCTCTCCGAGCTTTCCGCGATCTTTGGACCGGTGCTTCGGATCGACTTTAGTTCTTCCGCCCCAATGGGAGTCCCGGGCGCTCGCCGCAGTATCACTCAGCTGACTACCCCTCTGAGCGGCGGCGGATGTCCGGGCCTCCTCCTCCTTTCCGATCGCGACATCGGGCCTGATCGCGCGGCATTGCCGGCGCTGCTGGCAACGGCGGCGGTTTGGAAGGGCATGGTGAAAGAAGGTTTGTGGGACGCCCCACTGATCGTGGAATCGGCGCAGGTCTTCGACACCCATCATGTGGCATTACTGATAGCCGCGGGTGCCAGCGCGGTCTTGCCCTATTTGGCAAATGAATTTGCCGAGTCGGCCGAGCCCGGCGGCGCGGAGCACATGCGAGCCGCTATTAACGCGGGCCTGCGCAAAGTGCTGGCGCGCATGGGCGTTTCGACTTTGGCGAGCTACCGTAACAGCCACCTGTTTGAGATCGTGGGCTTGTCGGAAGATTTGTGCGCCGAATATTTCGAGGATGCCAGTGATTTTCCCGGACAAAAGGGCCTGGATGATTTGCTGGAAGACTATCTGAGAATGCACAAGACTGCGTATTCGGGAACTTCCGATGATCTTTCCGATGCCGGATTGTTCCGTTTCCGTAAGGGTGCGGAGTTGCACGCGAATTCCCCTGAAGTCGTAAGGCGAATGCATGCGCATGTCCGCGCTCCCCAAGCCGGGAAGTACGCGGCCTTCGAGGAATTGGCAGACAACCAAGGCAGCGTGTTTCTGCGGGACCTGCTGGAGATGCTGCCGTCCTCCGCCGTCTCGTTGGACGAGGTAGAGCCGCTCGACTCGATTCTGGGTCGATTCAGCACGCAGGCCATGTCACTGGGTTCCCTCAGCCTGGAAGCGCATCGCACGCTGGCGCTAGCCATGAACTCGCTGGGCGGTCGAAGCAATACCGGAGAAGGCGGCGAAGATCCGCAGATTTACCGGAACGAGCCGCAAGCCGCCAACAAGATCAAGCAGGTGGCTTCAGGCCGCTTTGGCGTGACCGCGGACTATCTGGTTCACGCCGAGGAGCTGGAAATTAAGATGGCGCAAGGGTCCAAGCCGGGCGAAGGCGGTCAGTTACCGGCCCGCAAGGTTACGGAGTACATCGCGCGCATCCGGCACGCAACTCCCGGGACGCCATTAATCTCTCCGCCACCGCACCACGACATCTACAGCATTGAGGACCTGGCGCAGTTGATCCACGATCTGCGAGCTGTGAATCCTCTAGCGCGCATCGGAGTGAAACTGGTGTCGGGTTCGGGTGTCGGGATTATCGCGGCGGGTGTGGCCAAGGCTGGCGCCAAGGTGATCACCATCAGCGGACACAACGGCGGAACAGGATCATCACCTCTGACCTCGATCAAGAATACCGGGCTCCCCTGGGAGATCGGTTTACGGGAAACGCACGAAACCCTGGTGCGCGCCGGATTGAGGTCCCGTGTGGCGCTTCGTGTAGACGGTGGATTGAAGTTTTCGAGAGACGTTTTGATAGGGGCGATTCTTGGCGCGGACGAATTTGGCTTTGGCACCGCGTCGCTGCTGGCCATCGGTTGTGTCATGGCGCGCCAGTGTCATCTCAACACTTGTCCGGTGGGGATTGCGACGCAAGACGAGACCCTGCGCATGCGCTTTGCCGGGAAGCCGGAGATGGTCGCGGCATATTTCCGGTCACTTGCCTCGGAAGTTCGCCAGCGCCTGGCGCAGCTTGGTGTGAGTTCGCTGGGAGAATTGAGGGGCTGGTACGACCGATTGGGAACGCGATCGGGAATGGATGCTTTTCTGGTCGTTCCGGTCTCGGAGAGCCGGCGAGTTGCGCCGCAACAAGTTCCCGTGGACCACGAAGCAGCGTTGGGTGATTCCCTGTTCTTCGCGGATTCCTCGGAATATCCCGCGAACGTCAAGCCCATCCACAATTCTGATCGCAGCGTCGGCGCAGGCGTCAGCGGTGAATTGATGCGCAGAGGCGGCGGCAAGGGATCTTTGGAGGAAGGTATTTCCCAGTCCTTCCAGGGTTCGGCCGGACAAAGCTTCGGTGCATTTCTCGCGGAAGGCATCACTCTACGGCTGCAGGGCGAAGCCAACGATTACGTAGGTAAGGGTTTGTCGGGTGGAACGATTTCCATCAGCGCCGGCGCAGCAGCTTCGCGGCGCGGCGACGTACTGGTCGGGAACACTGTTCTCTACGGCGCAACCTCCGGTCAGCTTTTTGTTGGCGGACGTGGAGGGGAGCGCTTTGGCGTCCGGAACAGCGGAGCCCTGGCCGTCGTAGAGGGAGTGGGGCAGCACGGCTGCGAGTACATGACCGGCGGAATCGTCATTGTGCTGGGGCCACTGGGATTGAACTTCGGCTCGGGAATGACCGGAGGGCTGGCTTATGCGCCACGGGCCGAGGTCGATGAGGTCTTGCATCGTGATTTCGTGTTTGCGTCCGATCCGAGTGCAGAGGAGGAGTCTTGGCTGAGGAGCGTCCTGGCCGAGCACTTGCAATTTACGGATAGTCCGCGAGTGGCTCGACTGCTATCCCGCCGCAGCCCGTTACCTCTGGTACGGGTGCAGCCCGTGCATTTTCAGGGTAGCATCGAAGATGCGTGGAAGTCGGTTTTGGCCCGCTTGAATCGGCGGGAAACACCCTTTCTGGTGTCGCCCACTCCACGGGTTGTGCCGGCGGTGGTGCATGCCTGAGTACCGGTGCCATTCCCAAGCATCCCGCTAACGATTTCGCTATAATCACCGACGAACACAGCGCCAATGGACTTCGACCAACTCACCACCTTCGTGTACGTAGCCAAGCTGAAGAGTTTCTCTCGCGCGGGCCAAAAAGTCTTCCGTTCGCAGTCTGCGGTCAGCGCGCAAATTCGCCAACTGGAGCAGGCTTATCGCGCCAAGCTGCTGGATCGTTCGGCAAAGTCCGTGGAATTGACTCCGGCCGGAGAAGTCCTGTTTGACTATGCCGAGCGCTTACTGCGTATGCGCGACGAGTCCATTCAAGTTGTGGCCGATCGAGGCAGTACTGTGCAAGGCCCCGTTTCGTTCGGGGCTAACGAAGCGACGTGTCTTTACGTGTTGCCGGACATCTTTGCCGAATTTCAGCGCCGCTTTCCCCTGGTACACATCAGCATTTACCGGAACTTCAGTCACAAGATCCTGCAGCGGATTGAGGAAGGTTCGCTGGATCTTGGCATCGTCACTTTGCCGACGAAATCCCCCAATCTCAAGGTGCACCTGATCCATCGGGACCGTTTGCGTTTCATGGTCAGTTCCAAGAACCCGTTGGCGAGCAAGTCCAAAGTCACTCTGGACGAACTGGCGAGCCAACCGCAGATTTTCCCTCGAATCGGATACACGCGGCAGGTCCTGGACAAGCTCTTTCGGCCGTATCGTTCGCGTATGCGCGTGACCATGGAATTGCCCAGCATCGGAATGATCAAACGTTTCGTCGCCGCGGATGCGGGCGTCTCGATCATCAGCGAGAGTTACGCACGCGACCAGGTGAAAGCCGGAGAAGTGAAATTACTGAATGTGGAAGGCGTGGATTTGTCGCGGGAGTTGGGGTTGGTTTACCGTCGCGATCGCAGCCTGCCGCGTGCCGCGCAGGCACTCATCGCTTTGATTCGGGAACATCGCAAACCATCCGATAACGCCGCCGCTGCAGCCGGCTAAATCCGGTAATTGCGCTTACTTGGCGTTGAAGTCCAAACTGGCGATCGCTTTGCTTATTACGTTTTCCTGGATCTGGATCAAATCCGTGTCCGCATAAGTCATACCCAGAGCCGTAAATACTTCTCCCGTCCGAGCGATAACCACCAGCGTGCCTGTCCAGTCGTGTCCATCCGCCGTCCCTTGGTAGCGATATTCGACCGCCGGAAGCCCGCTGACCGTCGTCTTTTTCTGGGAGATCTGGCGATAGTTTTCGTAGACTTCGCGCAAACGCTTCTCTACGCCAGATGCGGCCAGGCTCAGGGTCTGTTTACTTGTTTCATGCCCGATGACCATCAAAGTCGATTCGTTGGACGTTCCCATGGCCACGATGGCATTGGGCAGGGCGGTGGCGTCGTCAATCAATTGCCAGCTCGGAGCTTTGTACATGCGGAAGCCATAAGCGTGATTGGTGTACAGGTTGCCCTGCACTTCCTCGGGGATCATGGGTATTTCCGCTTCCTTGGGAGGACCGAGAGGAACGGCCGAGCTCGCCAGGGCGGTATTTGCGCCCGTAGGCACCGTTTTGATCGCAGGCGCTACGGGCTTGGGCGCCGGATCGATCTGACGGGCTTCGGGTCTCACGGCGGCATTGCTGATTCGCGGCGTTTTCTCGACTGCCGGCTCGACGGTGGGCTGCACGCCTGCCGCGCCCGTGGCTCTCCATTGTTTGGCCGGGGTATCCGCATCCGGTGGGTTCTGGCGCTTGGCGGCGGGCTTGGCATCCCCTCTGGACGCTTCCGTGACATTGGGAACTATGGAGGCGATTTTGTCTTTCTGGACCAGCACAAAACCGAAATCGGTTTTGATTTTGAACATGTTGTTGTCGTAGCCCACGATCACGCCGTAGAACTTCTTGCCATCCTTTAGTTGAATTTCGTCGGCCAAGGCCGGCAGGCCAAGGGCACAAAGCAGTAAAGCCGGCAGCGCCTTTCTAATCAGGGTACTCATGCTTCAAAGTATGCGGCGGTCTGTCGCAACCACGCAAGAGACCCGTTATCGCGGTGTCTGCCAAGGCACTCCAGGGATAAAGGCTCACCGAGTCTGTAGCGGGCTGCCTATCAGAGCAGACGGGGCGGGACGCCGAGGGGAGTTCTGCTAGTGGCTAATTTCAATTCAACCGCCGCGATCGGAACCGTGGAATCCAGCAATTGGGTCATCAGCTCCTTCGCTGTCGTCTCCATTTTCGCGTTGTCTTCGGCCGTGTGGCCAAGTTCAGCCTCCCGATATTCCAAGCGCCCATCTGCCAGGACCACTCGCACAGCAACTCTGCGGGCGACTTGTCCCTGTTGGCGTAGCGTGGTTGCAGCCTGGCGGCAAAGATGGGCAAGCAGTGCCGCCGCAATCTCGTCATTGCTGACGGGTGGTTGGTTGGCAGTTTGGTCCGAAACCTGGGCTGGGCCGGCTTCTGTATGCGCTTCCTTTTTCCCAGACAACCTCCGACGGGAAGTCCAGATGCGCCGACTCAATTCCTTGCCAAATACCGCGGTGAGAGCTGGTTTGGGCACACCCGCTAGGCTCAGCGACGTCAGAACGGATCCTCGAGGAACTGGGGGCGTGACCGGTACGTGGCTTCCGACCGGGATGACGGTTCTGTCCGCATCGGCCAGAGCTACGTCCGAAAACAGCGTCTGCGCGACCATGGAGCCCTCCAATGGATAAGGGAAGCGGCGGCGACTCGGGAGAGCCTAGGGAGGCAATGGAGCCGCCAGCCGCTATTGGTACGACGAGGGGAGTATAGCGAATAAAAAGCGAAAGTCAATGGGTTTGTTTGCGGGGTAGCGGGCTAGTTTGCGTTCCAACTAGCCCACTCGCGTTTTATCGTACGCGCTCGTGCAGCCTTGTCCAACCGGTGTCAAACCACCGGCTGTAATTGGCTAGAAGATCTGCCGGAAGCCCCAGAACAGAAACCCGGACAGCATCGTGGCGACCGGCAGGGTCAAAACCCACGCCATCAACAAGTTTCGGACGGTCGACCATTGCAGGCCCGAGCGGTTCGCGGTCATGGTGCCGGCGATACCGGAAGACAGCACGTGGGTGGTACTGACTGGCAAACCCAGCCAGTCCGCAGCTCCGATGGTGGCCATGGCGGTGACTTCGGCAGCGGCGCCCTGACCGTACGTCAGATGGTTCTTGCCGATTTTCTCGCCTACGGTCACCACGATGCGCTTCCACCCGACCATCGTTCCCAGGCCAAGGGCCAGCGCTACCGCAACCTTGACCCAGAGCGGGATAAATCGTGTCGCGCGATCCACGTGGCTCTTGTAGTTCTTGAGCACCGCCACGTCCGCTGCCGCCAACACCGGCTTGCCCGACTTTTGCATTATGCGTAAAGCTTCGCTCACCACGTACATGTCATTGCGGAAGTTGCGAACGCGGTCGTTCGGCACATTCTTCAGCTCTTTGAAGAGCGCCATCTCGGTACCGATTCCGTTCACCAGTTCGCGCATCGCCAGCATGGTATTGGGCTTGAATTCTTTGGTGCGAATGAATTCGGTCACATCGTCGCGGGGATCTCCCGTCACGGCGGCAGGGACTACGTATTTACCCAGTGTGTTGGCGGTTTGCTGCGAGACGGCGATAAAGTCCTCGGTCTGACGCGCAGTTACCGCGTGGTTGAGGGCGTAGGTCGTCGGAACGGTACCGATCAGGATCAACATGATCAGCCCCATACCTTTTTGCCCGTCGTTGGAACCATGAAAGAAGCTGACGCCCGTGCAGGTCAGTACGAGCATTCCGCGAATCCACAATGGCGGGGGCTCGGTACCTTGCGGCGCTTCGTAAAGCTTCTTTTCTTTCACGAAGGCCTTCAGGAGCATGAAGAGCGATGTTGCCAGAGCGAAGCCGAAAATGGGGCTCAACAGCAGCGAGCGGCCGATGTTCGCGGCTTGCGCCCAGTCCACGCCGCTGGTGCCACTTCGCGCGTTCATCAGCTGATTGGTGATACCCACGCCGATAATCGAGCCGATCAGCGTGTGGGAACTGGATGCCGGAAGCCCGAACCACCATGTGCCCAGGTTCCAGAGGATTGCGGCAAACAGCAGGGCGAACACCATCGCGAATCCCGCGCCGCTGCCAACTTGCAAGATCAACTCGACAGGCAATAGCGAGACGATGCCGAATGCGACTGCGCCGGTGGAGGTGACCACACCCGCGAAGTTCCAGAATCCCGACCACACCACCGCGATCTGAGGATCGAGCGAATGCGTGTAGATGACCGTGGCTACCGCGTTGGCGGTGTCGTGGAACCCGTTTACAAACTCAAAACCCAATGCCACCAGCAGCGCTATGCCCAACAATATGTAGGGCCAGGCTGACGTTACCTGGAGTCCCGTCAAATCCTTGGCGATGCTCGAACCGATAAAGATCAACCCACCGAGCAGCACGCCAGCAAAAATCAGCATGCCGACCCGGCTTGGGCCTTGCGACATCTTGTCGTGAACGGAATGTCGCGCGAGGGAGAGAGGTCCTTCGTTACCAATGGTCGCCTGTTCAGCTGCTCTGGCTACTGTGGCCATAAAGGCTCCTGTGATCGCCTGGAATCGACCGCCGCGGGCGTGGGGGCAAGTCAGCGAGTGGCGCGTTTATACAAGTCGATTGTTACGAGCGAATGAATGTTCTAAGGAACCCCGTTCATAATGGCCGGCGGAGGAATCTTTTAATTTATTGACAAGTTTCCCGAGGAAAGGGAAGCTGCTCCGCATCATGAATCCATTGGAAGTCTTTCTCCTCGCCTTTGCTATTGGCGTAGTCGCTGGACTGCGAGCCATGACCGCTCCTGCCGTAGTCTCCTGGGGCGCGCGACTCGGTTGGCTCGGCTTGAAAGCGACTCCGTTGGCATTTTTGGGTTCTGCGATAACGGTTGGCATTTTGACGGTCCTGGCTCTGGTGGAACTGGTTACCGATAAGCTGCCCACGACGCCCAGTCGCCTTGCGGCTCCTGGTTTGATCGCACGTTTGGTCACAGCAGGGCTCTCGGGATCCGCCTTGGCACTCGCCGGGGGCCAAATGTTCGCGGTGGGGGCGGTCTTGGGCGCCTTAGGGGGTATAGCAGGAGCCTTTGGTGGTTATCAGGTGCGCAGCCGGGCGGTGCGTGCGCTTGGCCTGCCCGATTTGGCGGTGGCGATCATGGAGGATGTTGTAGCCATCGGTGGCGCACTATTGCTGGTGACGCGGTTCTAGCCGCCCTGCTCTGTCGAAACGCAACTAATCATCAAGATGCGTGGTGCGGTGCCAATATTGCGTCCGTTGACTCTGTTCGAGGCTGGGGAACTTCGCTAAGGTGACACATGAGCAAGACGGCTCGATATGATGCAGTGGTCATCGGATCTGGACAGGGTGGGACTCCACTGGCCTCCGCATTGGCCAGCGCCGGGATGCGCACCGCGCTGATTGAACGGATTCACGTCGGTGGGACCTGCATCAATGAAGGCTGCACACCGACCAAGACCATGGTCGCGAGCGGGCGTATTGCATACCTCACACGACGCGGCGCCGATTTCGGCGTACACACTACCAAGGTCCGCATCGCGATGGACCGCGTCCGCCAGCGTAAACGCAACATCGTGAAAAGCTTTCGGGGCGGCAGTGAGAAGCGCCTCAAGAACACCAAAAACCTGGACCTCATTTTCGGTGAAGCAACCTTTACCGGCTCCGAATCGCTTCGGGTGAGCTTGAGGAATGGTGCTGAGATGACGGTCAGCGCCGGCCGTATCTTTATCAATGCCGGGTGCCGACCCTCGGTGCCTTCACTTGACGGTATTGCCGACGTCCCCTACCTCGATAGCACTTCGATCATGGAACTGAATCGCGTTCCGAAACATCTGCTCGTGTTAGGCGGGGGATACATCGGACTGGAATTCGGGCAGCTCTTCCGCCGGCTGGGCAGTCAGGTAACTGTCGTTCAATCGGGTTCGCAGCTGCTCGCCCGCGAAGACGTCGACGTGGCCGTTGCCGTTCACGATGTATTGAAGCAAGAGGGCATTACCGTCTTGTTGAACGCGACAGCGGAAAGTGTCAGCCGGGCCGGGAAAGCGGTGAAGCTAGCCGTTCGCTTGGGTGGCCGGCGCCGCATTCTTTCGGGCTCGCATTTGCTGGTGGCCACCGGCAGGGCGCCGAATACAAATACACTCAATCTCGGAGCCGCCGGTGTCGCTACAGACGACCATGGGTTCATCCGTGTCAACGCCAGATTAGAGACAGGCGTTGCAGGCATATGGGCGTTGGGAGACATCAAGGGCGGGCCGGCGTTTACGCATATCTCCTACGACGATTTCCGCATCGTGCGAACGAACGTGATCGAAAAGGGAAGCGCTTCGACGGAAAACCGGTTCGTACCCTACACGGTGTACATCGATCCACAGCTGGGAAGAGTGGGAATGACCGAATCGGAAGCCCGCCAACAAGGCAGAAAAATTCGCGTTGCAAAAATGCCGATGTCGTACGTTGCGCGCGCACTGGAAGTCGATGAAACGCGCGGCTTTATGAAAGCCATTGTGGACGCGGACAGCCATCAAATATTAGGAGCCGCGGTGCTGGGCATCGAGGGTGGCGAGATCATGTCCATGGTGCAACTCGCCATGATGGGCAAACTGCCCTTTGAGGCCCTACGAGAAGCGACCTTCGCTCATCCGACTCTGGCCGAATCCCTGAACAATCTTTTTACGCACATGGAGTGATCCGCCGGCGTGGTCCGCTATTCCAGGTGAACTGTCGGTTTGATGGTGCCTTTTTCCTTCGCAATCTTGAGCAACTCGGGATAGAACTGCACGAAGGAGTGCTCTACCGCCGCATTCTGTTCGTGGCACTTCCAGCACTGGTTCTGGCTGGGTGAGAGCGCAGCCGCTTCTTGCGCGCCCTGCGCAAAGTTAAAGTAAGCCCACTTGTCCGCAAATCGTTTTTCATCCTTCACTTCGACCACAAGTCCTTCCAATTCCTTCTGATAGGACCCGTGCTGGTTGATGGATCCGTGCGACGTGGAGCTATATTCCTCCAGGACGAAGATGGTCTTGTCCGGCCACTTGCCGTTCGCCAGAAAGTAGTCGTAGGACGAACGATTCACGAAGCCGTTTGTGAATTGCGGGTATTCGTTGCCCCCCGCGTCTTTGCTGTAGCTCATGCCAAATCCGGAGGATACATAGATCCAGCGCCGGTAATCCACGGGACGCACCAACTTTCCGGCCGCGGTAAACTCCGCGGCGTCCGGCTTGGCCGCCGGCGGCGCTGCCGCTGGGCGGTTGTCCAACCGCATGATGGCCGTCAACAACCCCAACCCTAGCATCAATAACAGCGTTCGCATGGACCACACCCTCCCGATGGAGTCGGAACCGAATGGAGCCGAGCACTTACCGCCGGCCAACTATATCGTATCCCGCCATAGTTGTAGACGGTATCGCGCTCCAAGTGTTTCTATTTTTCAACTTCCACCGCCTCGCACAATGTTGCATTCGCTTCCTCAGCCGGCGCCCGCTTACGGTTCGCCAGCCCTACACCCGTCAGCACTAGCAAGCCCCCGCCAACGAGCGCTGGAGTAAGCGCCTCACCGAGCAGGCTTGCCGCCAGGATCGCAGTGAGTGGCCCTTGTGCAAGGAGCGTCACCGAAGTCACCGTCGCCGGTAAGTGTCCGAGAGCATAGGTTAGTGCAATGTATCCGCCAAGTTGCGACACCAGGCCTAGCCCGAGCAGCGCCAAAAAGGAGCGTCCGGGCGGGATCCGCAGCGATATTCCCATGGCAAGATTTGTAACCAGCAGGAACACCGTGCTGGAAATCGTTGCCAGCCTCAGAAATACCAGCGTTCCGGTGGTCTTTCGCACCTGTTCGGTTGCCATCAGGTAGACCGCGAAGCACGCCGCCGCTCCGATCGCCATGGCATCGCCCGCACCCAGTTGCACATGGCGCGACAAGTCGGGTCCGACGATTACCAATGACCCGGCAATTGCCAGCACCAGACCCAACCAATAGGAGCCGCCAGGCTTCCGGCGCAGTACCAACCAGCTCAGAAGACCCACGAAGATCGGCGTCTGGTTCCCGAGCAAGGTCGCGTTGCCGGCGGAGGTGCGCAGAATCGCGATGTTGTACATGGCCAAATCCACGGCGAAAAAGGATCCGCCAATCGCAATGATGCCTAGGGTCTTCCAGTCCGAGCGCTGCCGATTGCGATCCATCAGCCAGGTTGGCGCAAGCACAATGGCCGGAATCAGCATGCGATAGAAGGCGGAGGCGGGTCCCGGCATGTCTGTCCAGCGCACGAAAATCGCCGACCAGGCGATGCAGAGTACGCCCAGTATCAGGACGAGAGAAGGGCCTAATCGACTGGAAGGTCGAGGCTCATCTGCGGGCAATCTGGTGATAGGGCCCCCTCGGGATCGTCGTGCTGAAAGTCGGATTCGTTCCAGTATCTCACACGACCTTGCGTCAAATTTCTCCGATACACGTGGACCTCGCGTACAAATTGGCTTCCAGTCCGCTGAACGCCCCGCCAGTGCCCTATTCGCTGTCACTGTCCGGTAGTTCTATTGCCGGGAACCCTTCGGAGCGCTAGTTTCGGGAGAGACGCGCCATGACCGACACCTCCAATCCTTCGGGGCCGAACCCCACGGGTAACGCTTTGCCGGCGAAGCCTACGCGCTGGAAACAAGTTTTCCGCGCGGTGCGTTGGGCCACCTACCTCGGCGCTGCATTCACGCTTGGCCTTGTCCTTCACAAAGCACCGCCGCCAAATGTCCAAACAAACCCGCAGGCGGCCGCGCGAGTTGACCAGAAATTTGAGCAAGTCGAACAGGCGGTCAGCAATGGACAGCCCGCCACGATGCGCATGGACCAGACCGAACTCAATTCCTATCTGGCCTCGCATCTGGACATTGGCGCTAACCTTGCCGCCGCAGCGGGCACTCAGTCAGCCGCCGGGGTAACACCTTCGCCGTCCGCGAATAGCGGTGGTGGGGCAGAGGCTGGCCTTCCTGCAGGAACTAGTACGGAACAGATCGAGCAGGTGAAGTCGGCGGTGAAAGACGTGAAGGTTGAGCTGGTCGATGACCGCGTTCGCGCGTACGTGGTCTTCGATTTTCACGGAAAGGATATGACCCTGCAGTTGGAAGGGAAGTTGGGTGCGCAAAACGGATACTTACAATTCGAACCGGTCAGCGGCCAGATTGGCTCGTTGCCAATTCCTCAGTCAACCTTGGAAGCCGCTGTTCGCCGCATGATGGACTCGCCCGAAAATCGAGAAAAGTTGAAGCTGCCGAATGATATGTCTGACCTGAAGATTGAAAACGGAGAAGTCGTCACCACCTACAAGTGAAGTCCCCAGGCGTCCTCTAGCTGCTTGTCCGACCATTTCCGGGCGTTCGCTTCGATGTTTCCGGCTTTACAACTCACGCAACGCGACCGAGACCGGCCGGCTGGCCGCGCGAATGGCCGGCGGAACTCCGCCGAGCAGCCCCATAACCAAGGCGAAGATCACGCCCGCCACGAGCAGAATCGGCGTGATGCGAAATGCGAAGGCCATGTGCGAGAAGGTCTGCCAGTTCATCGCGCCGGTGGTCAGACCGTTTAGCGGCAGTACCGCCACGCACCCCAGGGCTCCGCCCACAAACGAGATCAGCAGCGCCTCGATGAGGAAGGAGACCACTACCGCCACAGCGCCAAACCCGAGTGCACGCATGGTGGCGATTTCTCTTCCCCGCTCGGCCACCGCCGAATACATGGTGTTGAGCGCGCCAAATACGGCACCGATGGCCATCACCGAAGCTACCAGCCCGCCCAGGATGGTGATGAGTTGGGTCATACGCGTGGATTGCTTCGAGTAATAGTCGATTTCCCGGCTGACCTCGACGGTCAGTCGCGGGTCGGAGGTAACCGCGTCCTTGAATTGCTGGAAAGCGGCTGGGGAGGTCAAATGAACGGTCGCCGACTGGAACACATTGGTGGGCCGCTTGTAGACGTCGTCGAGAACGCGCGCGTCGGTCCAGACTTCGGAATCAAAGGCGCTGCCCCCCGCGTCGAAAACTCCGACGACCTGCCACTGCCCTCCGCCAAAACTTACATGATTGTTCAGGGTCAGTCCGGCATACTCGGTGTTGGCGTTCTTTCCGACTACGAGCTCGGCCAGCCCGGGCTGGAACATGCGCCCCTGCACGATTTTCACGTTATTGCGGATGGTCAGAACGTTTGACGAGACGCCGCGAACCTGCACGTTGGCGTCCGTCCCGGTAGAAGCCAGTGGAAACGGCGCCACTACCACGACTTCCGAGGTGACCAGCGGTCCCTCAGGCCCACGCGCGACACCCGGCTCGTCCTGAAGAATCTTCACCTGGTCCAAGGCTACGCCGCTCATCATTTCGGATGTTGCGCCGGTCCGCATGACAATAGCGTTGTCCGCGGAGCCAGAGGCTACCAGGGTGGCCTTGAATCCGCGCGCCAGCGAAAGCATAGCCACGAAGACGCCCACAGTGCCTGCAATGCCCAGGACTGCGACGATCGCCGAGGTCCATCGAGCCTTTACGCTGCGAAAATTGTAAATGACAGGGATAGCCATGATCAGACCCTCCGCAGAGCGCTGACTACACGCATGCGCATCGCGCCGATTCCGGGCAACAGCCCGCTGATGAAGCCGACCGCAACCGCGGTCGCCAAGCCAAGGGACAAAATCGCCGGCGAGAGAATGAGCGTTGGCAGCAGTCCGTTCAGCGCCGCTCCGAGCACCGGCACCGCCAGCGCCGCGAGGCCCAGCCCGAGCAGCCCCCCGACCAGCGAAATCGTGAGCGCCTCGGCGAGCACGAAAAACAGGATGATGCGGTCGCTGTAGCCGATGGCTTTTAAGGTGGCGAGTTCACCGACGCGCTCACGCACCGATATGGCCATGGTGTTCCCGGTGACCAGCAGCAGGGTAAAGAACACCACCGCGCCGATGGTCAGGATCAGGAATTCGATGTTGCCGAACTGCTTGACCCATCCGGCGGCAAAGGCCGATTCGGTTTCCGTCTTGGTCTCGTAGGAAGAATTCGCGAACATGTCGTCGATGGTCTTGGAAACACGAACGGCGTCGTCCGGGCTGTTGAGCTTTAACACGTACCAGCCGACATTACCCTTGAATCGCTCGGGCATGCGTTCTTCGAAATAATCCCACTGAAACCAGAACTGGCTCTCATCTCCCCCGGCCCGCTCGCTGTGGTAGATGCCGTCCAGGTTGAATTCCCAGGTGTCCGAGGTGCCGAAAAGCGAGTTCTTGATCGGGATGCGATCGCCAATCTTCCAGCCAAAACGCTTAGCGGTCTTCTCCCCGGCTATGGCGCCCTGGCGATCCTTGAGGAAGTTGTTCCATTGATCGTCCGGAACAACCAGCTCCGGAATCACTTTGCGTTGGTTCGCGGGGTCAATCACGAACTGCGCGAAAAAGTTCTTTTCTTCCTGGTAGACACCGCCGAACCAGTTGTTGTGCGTTATCTCTTTTACGCCCGGGATGCGCAGGATCTTGTCGCGATAGGAAAGCGGAAGCGGTTGGATGATGGAAATGCGATTGATGATCACCAGGCGGTCGGCACCGGCTATATCCGCGCCGCGACCGAATGCTCCCTTGACGACCGCGAGAAACGCAAAGAGAAATAGCGCCACCGCGAACGAGCCGATGGTCAGCACCAGCCGAAGCTTCTTGCGGAACAAATTGGCAAAGATCAACCCGCGAAATTTCACGCCGCACCTCCCGCCAACGCGCTCTGCCGCTGTTCGGCGCCTTCCACCAAAAGACCCTTTTCCAGATGCAACGTGGTGTCTGCCAGTTTGGCCACCACGGGGTCGTGCGTCACCATTAGCACCGTTTTGCCGAACTCTTTCACCAGCCGCAGGATCAGATTCATGATTTCATCCGCGCTTTTGCGGTCCAGGTCGCCGGTCGGCTCGTCGCACAGTAGAAAGGTTGGGTCCGCCACGATCGCGCGGGCAATCGCCACGCGCTGCTCCTGCCCTCCGGAAAGCTGGCGGGGATAGTGATTCATGCGGTCACCCAGGCCCACCACATTCAGTGCTGTTTCCACGTGCTTGCGCCTCTCCGCTTTCGAGAGGTTGGTCAGAAGCAAAGGCAGCTCCACGTTCTGAAACGCGGTCAGCACCGGAATCAGGTTGTACATCTGAAAGATGAAACCTACGTGGCGAGCCCGCCATTCCGTCAATTTGCCGGCGGACATATTCGAGACTTCGTCCCCAGCCACGGTGATGCTCCCGTGAGTCGGAACATCCAATCCGCCCAGAAGATTCAACAGCGTGGTCTTTCCCGAGCCGCTGGGGCCCATGAAAGCCACGAAATCGCCTTTGTCCACGTCCAGGTTCAGTCGCTGCAATACCTGAATCTCTTCGCCGCCTCGCTTATAGGTCTTGTCGAGGCCTCGAACCTGAATGAGGCTGTTACTTTTTCCGCTTCCGTCCACTCGAACCATCGTTCCAGCTCCCTGATCTAAAATCTCACCGCAATTCGAACCAACCTCTTACTTCTTTACGTCTACGTTTTCGCCATCTTTCAGTTCCGGCGGACCCTTTACGACAATAATGTCCCCGGCCGTCAATCCAGCCATGATTTCCGTGTCCGATCCGCGCGTCCGGCCCACGGTGACCGCGCGGCGCTCCAGGTGATCGCCTTTCAGCAGGAATACCACCTTGTGCCCCGAGTCTTCGCGGATGGCCGCTTGCGGCACCAGGCCCGCTGCGACCGGCGCATCCGCGGCGGTTTTCTTTTGCGCCTCGCCCAGGAAGGTGACTTTAATGCCCATGTCCGGCAGGATTCGGGGATCAAGCTTGTCAAACGAAATGCGCACCTTCACGGTCGCTTTCTGGCGGTCGGCCGTTGGGATGATCGTGCGCACATGGCTCGGGATTTCCCAGTCGGGATAAGCATCCAGGATCGCCGTTACCGCCTGGCCCGGCTTCACTCGCGCAATGTAGGACTCATTTACGTCCACTTCGATCTCATTGGACTTCATGTCCACGATCGTGGCGATACCGGTGCGCGTGAATCCACCGCCCGCGGAAATGGGCGACACCATTTCGCCCACCTGCGCGTCCTTCGATACCACGATCCCATCAAACGGAGCCCGAATGGTGCAATTGTCGACCGCTTGCTGCGCCTCTACGATTCGAGACTCCGAAACGGCTACTTGAGACTTAGCCAACTCGATCTTCGCTTGCAGACTTTCGGCGTTCGTGCGGGCATTGTCCAGTTGCTCTTGCGTTTGTACGCCCGCTTTTTGGAGCTGGTCAGCCCGGCGCAATGCAATCTGCGCGTTGTGCAACTGCACCACAAAGTCGGCAATCGCAGCCTTGGATGAATCGCGGTCCGCGACCGCTGCGTAAAGGGCCTTGCGCACGTCGGAATCGTCGAGCGTTGCCAGCAACTGGCCGTTGACAACATGCGTGCCTTCATCGAAGTGCACGCTAGTGACCCGGCCTGTGATTTTTGCGGCGATCGTGGCTCTCCGCCGCGGTGTGACGTAGCCGCTGGCGTTCAGTAACGCTTCGCGGCCTCCCGGGCCCAAAGGTTTTTGCACCGTGGTCACTTCCACCGTTGGTTTGGCGCTCCACACGGATCGCACTGCTCCGCCCAGGCCGCCCAAAACCACGAGCAAGCCGAAGAAAATGGCAAGCTTCTTGCCAAGTCCGCCGCCTTTCCGCTGCTTGTCGTGAATGCGCAGCGAACCAAGGTCGTGCTGAGGCGTGGGTAGAGTCGTGGCCATGATGGTCGAGTCCAGAAGGGCTCCACTTCGTGTGTACGCACGCGAGGCGGGTGAAATTTCGAGGGCCGCGCGAGTTGCTTCTGAAGGTATTCTAGCTCGGATGGCTGGAATTACGAAAAAGAACCGGTGAAACTCGACGTCCGCGGGAGAAGCTCGAAGACTACTTGACGCCGCGGAAAAATCCGGGTTACATGCAAGCTCTTATTAAAACGATTTAAGGAGCCCATGAATGCTTTCCTCCGGTTTTCCCCTTGCTATTTGGCGCTGCCTTGCAACGGGCTGCTTCATGGCCGCGCTTCTCGCCGCGGCATCTGATTCTCGCGCGCAAACCATTCACGTGGATGCTTCGCCTGGTCATGCCGTCAATACAATCGTCCCAACCAAGGCGCTGGGAGCGGGCATAGACCGGCTGCCCTATGGAGCTGCCGACAAGCTGTTTACGGACGACACCATCCAGAAGGTACTCTCCGCCGGGTGGCAGACCGTCACTTACCGTCAGAACACTGAACTCCACATCGAAGCTTGGCATTGGAATCCCCAAGGTTCCTGGAGCGATCCCGCCGGCAAAGGCTATTTCACGGGAAGCGACACGCCGAGCTCAGACCCCATTCGCCACTCTTACGGCTACCCTCTGCCGCATCGCGGCGTAACGCGTGACGACGGCACGGATAATGAGGGTTACTCCCGACTCACCGATGGCGATCCTCAGTCCTACTGGAAGAGCAATCCTTATCTTTCGGAATCTTTTACCGGTGAGAGTGACACCAAACACCCTCAATGGGTCTTCTTCGACTTATCCGCGCAAGCTGACGTCACTGCCATTCGAATCGCCTGGGGTGAGCCGTTCGCGCGCAAGTATGCCGTTCAGTACTGGACCGGACAAAATCCGTTCCGCAAGCCGACTGAAGGCGTGTGGCAAACTTTTCCCAACGGCGAAATCCAGAACGGCAAAGGCGGCGAAGCGACCGTGCAGTTATCCTCCTTGCCATTGAGCGTGCGGTGGGTTCGGATTCTGATGACCGAATCCTCGAATACCTGCGACTCGCATGGCTCCGCCGACAAACGGAATTGCGTAGGCTACGCCATTCGCGAACTTTATCTGGGCACGCTCACCCATGATGGCAAATTCCACGATGTGATCCGGCATACCCCGGACCAGGATCAAACCGCAACGTACTGCTCCTCCGTCGATCCCTGGCATGCTCCTGAAGACCTTGACGAGCGGGCTGGCGATCAAGTCGGCTTCGATCTCTTCTACACGAGTGGCGTTACCCGTGGTTTGCCTGCCATGGTGCCAATCGCTTTACTTTATGGGACCCCAGAAGATGCCACTGCCGAGATTTCCTACCTCAAGAAGCGTGGGTATCCCATCTCTTTTGTGGAGATGGGTGAAGAAGAAGACGGCCACTATATGACGCCCGAAGACTATGGGGCGCTATACATTCAGTTTGCGAAGGTCTTGCATGGTCTCGACCCGGCTTTGAAGCTTGGCGGTCCGGTTTTTACCGGGCAAAACGCCGACATTGAGACCTGGCCCGACGAGAATGGCAAGACTTCCTGGACGCGCCGCTTCGTCGACTACCTTAGCGCCCACAATAGATTGAATGAATTGGCGTTCTTTTCCTTTGAACATTACCCCATGGAACCCGGCCAGATTCCCTGGAGCAGCTTGTATGACGAGGCTAAACTCGTGCAGCACATCCTTCAGGTGTGGCGCGAAGACGGCGTCCCGGCCAATGTGCCACTGTTCATCACGGAATCTAATATTTCCTCCTCGTCGTCGGAAGCCTATCCGGACATCTACGGCGCTTTGTGGCTGGCTGATTATGTGGGCGCGTTTTTTGCTGGAGGTGGAGACGCGCTCTACTACTTTCACTATCTGCCACTGGGGCTAAGCCGTGGGCACAATGGCTCCGTCGGAACTTTCGAATTCTTTACCGCCGACAAGGATCTAAAGCCCGGCCAGCCACTCTCGCAGTACTTCGCGAGCCGGCTGATCAACCTCGAATGGGTCCAACCCGGCACGGGCGAACACAAGGTATTCTCCGCAGCGTGTGACCTCGACGACGGCGCGGGTCATTCCTTGATCACGGCCTACCCTATCCTGCGCCCCGATGGTCAGTGGTCTTTACTGGTGATCAACAAGGACCAGGAGAACGAGCACCGTGTCGTAATTACTTTCGAGGATAAGGAAAACAGCCGCGTCAGCAGCTTTGCCGGCCCGGTCTCGACGAGCTCGTTTGGTCGTGCGGAATACCAATGGCGACCCTCGCGCGTCGGCGGAATCGCTGATCCCGATGGTCCACCTGCGATCGCAAAGGTCAATGCCACACCCGGCACGCAATTCTTGTTGCCAGCCGCATCGGTTACCGTATTGCGAGGCGCCGTGTCAGCGAGCCGTTCGGCGTCAAAATGATCTTGATGTTTTGGCAAGGGCGGTCCTTCTTTTTTACCGGGCGCCGATCGCTTTTGAGCCCAGCTTGTTGGCACCGCTATTGGCAGCCGAATGTGGTATCTTAAGTCCAGTACTTCCGAAGTAGGATTGCCTGAACTCCCTGTCGGGGCTCCGCATTCATCCCTTCACCGATTTCAGCCGATTCAGAGCCGCGTATAGATAACCACGCAGGACGGTACTTCCCGGGTTGTCCAAGAAACGGCGCTTCGCAAGAATCCGGGGAGAAGCACATATGAAGAGCATTTTTGTGGGCAACATGAACTTTCAGATGACTGAAGGTGATTTGCGCGCCCTTTTTCAACCCTTCGGCCAGGTCACTCGCGTGCACATGGCCATGGACCGGGAGACCGGAAGGGCTCGTGGTTTTGCGTTCGTGGAAATGCCCAACGATGCGGAAGCTGCGCAGGCCATCGCGGGCCTCGACGGGAAAGAGGCTGGTGGGCGCAATCTGAAAGTGAACGAGGCGCGACCCAAGGGTGAAAGTGGTCCCCCGCGGGGAGGTAACCGTGGTTTTGGCGGCGGTGGCGGTGGTGGCCGTGGCAAGGGCGGCGGCGGCGGTCGGGATCGATTCTCGAATGAAGACTACCGCGACTCTCCTCGCCAGCCTCGCGAACCTCGCTGGTAACTCGTAACGTAGCTCGACCCAAGGGCCGGTGTCTCCCTCGGCCAACGCAGAATCGAGAGGAATATCAATGCCTACGACATTCCAGAAGCGGCAAAAGGAAATGAAACGCCTGGAAAAACGGAAAATGAAGGAAGAGAAGCGCGCCGAGCGTAAGCTTGAAAAGTCAGCGCAACGAGAAGCTGGCGTGCAGGACGACGGTGTCGACTACGATTTCCAGCGCATGCCGCCTGAAACGGAAACTCACAAGTAAATTCGCCCATAACTGATTTGGGGAATCCTCTAGTCGTGAGCCAAAGCGGCTAGCTGGACGGCGCAGCTACTTCACCGGTGCTGCGGCGTCGCCATCAAGGGAGCATCGGGCGCAATGGCCCAAACGCAGGCGACGAACCAGCCCACCACCGTCCATCCAAGCAAAATATTGAGGGCTCCGATATTGGCAACATCTCGCCGGTGTAATTGCAGGGCGATCAGCAGCGGCGCCAGGTACAAAACAACTCCCACCGTGGCCGCAAGTACGAATAACATTTCGTTGACTCCTGTTCACTAACGATTGCGACTACTGCGATTCAGAAACCGGTCGAGCCGGCTCTGCGCCCGCCTGTTTGCGCACCGGAGCGATCTCTAACCGGTCGCCCACCTGGGTTCCAGAGCGATAGATCGTATGGGGAGGCAATTCCAGAACACTGCTGGCCTTGAGCGAAACCTTGGAAATCCGAAATGGTCGTACGTGTTCTTCCACGTACACCACTTCTTTTTCCTTGCCCAGGAATATGAGGTCGATGGGGAATAGCATCCCGATGGTATGCACGCCGCGAGACGGCACGATCCACAGCCCTCGGCCCAACTGCGCCCATCGCCGCGTCTTCCCGAGCAATCCGACCAGCCGACGGAGGTAGCTATCCGCGAGAACCGCTTCCGTAGCAACAAAAGTCTCTCGAGTTTTGTTGTACACGTATAGCGAACTACGTTGGCCGTTGTTGCCCATGGCTTTTTCGGACCCGTCCGTTTCACTTTCGGAAGTGTCTTACTTTCGGCGTCTTCGCCGCCTACTCCACCGACTTGCGCTTGCGCCGCCAGATAATGATGAACAACACCAGCACCGCCAGGGCGCCGGCTACCACTCGAATCAACGTTACGTTGTCCATTTGCCTTCTCCTTAATAGTTAAGCTGCGATTCTGGCCAGCCTCGCTAATTCACGAGGCCGCCACTTGCCGTTATTTCCCGAGCGCCGGCATGAGCTGGCGCATCAGGCTCAACACAGCAGGGCCCAAAATCACTACCATTAATGCGGGGAAAATGAAAAATACCAGTGGTGGCACCATTTTTACGGACGTCTTCGCGCTCATTTCTTCCGCACGCTGCCGACGCTTCACGCGCAGGTCATCCGAATACACGCGAAGAGATTGCGCCACGCTGGTACCGAACCGGTCCGTTTGAATCAGCATCGCCACCAGTGACTTGATGTCTTCCAATCCGGTTCGTCGCCCTAGTTCCCGCAGCGCTTCAATGCGCGTCTTGCCGATGCGCATTTCCAGGTTCACCAGGTGCAGCTCGTCGCTCAGGTCCTTGTGCGTGATGCGCATCTCCTGCGTCACCTTCATGAGCGCCTGGTCCAACCCCAGCCCGGACTCCACGCAAATCACCAGCAGATCCAATCCGTCCGGAAGCCCTCGCCGCAAACGTTGTTGCCGCGCGCTTACCCGCCACATCAAAAACGTTTCCGGCAGCAGATAACCGAGCACCGCGGCGACGATCACCAGCAGCGGATTCCACTTGTAGGCACCGGTGCTCAGCGTCAATCCCACTAGCACTACCGGCAGAAGCACCTTGAATCCGCGCATGGCCATGATGGCTTCCGAGCTGCGGTAGCCCGCCCGCATCATCAATAATTTTGTGCGGGGCGTAGCCTGCGTCGCGTCGCCTGGCATCAGCTTTCCCAGGCTCGCCAGTCCGTCACGCATGCGGTCTTTCTGTTTTTCGGCGAAGCTCGCTTCTTCCACCGGAGCTGGCGCCGCTGAACTCATCAACCGGGAAAGTCGCCCGGCTACCCCGCTTTGCGCTGGAGAAAAAGCGTAGAACAGCGCGGCCAAAATACCGAAAGTGGCCAGGAAGGTTACCGCTGCAATCAAGATCATGTTTTTGGCCTCCTTTCGCCGCTAGACTTCAATATGAATGATCTTCCAGAGAATCGCCGAACCGGCCACCTGCATAACGGCCGCCACCGACAAAACCAGCGGGCCTCGCGGATCCTCGAACAGGATTCGCATGTAACTCGGGTTGATGATCATGAGCACGATGGCCATGAAGATCGGAAGGGCAATCAAGATGCCCGCGGTGAGCCTTCCCTGTGCGGTGCGCACCTTCACCTCGCGATAAATCCGGAATCGATCGCGGATCACTCTCGCCAGACCGTCCAGGATCTCCGCTAAATTGCCTCCGGTTTCTTTCTGGATCAGCAATGCGGTAACAAAAAATCGAACGTCCATCGACGGCACGCGTTCGGTCAGGTTCAGTAGCGCGTCGCGCAGTGGCAACCCGAAATTTTGTTCTTCAAATGTCGTTCGAAATTCGCCGGCCACCGGTTCGGCCGACTCTTTGGCGATCATTTCCAGGCCAGTCGTAAAGGCGTGGCCCGCCCGGACCGCGCGGCCCAGCAGATCCAGAGCTTCGGGAAAACGTTCCTCGAATTGCTCCATGCGCCGCCGTCGTTGCCATCCGACGTAGGCAAACGGCAAGCCGAGCACCGCCAAGCCCAGCATCAATGCAACCGGAAACTGCGGAAAGAGGTAGTTGGTGATTACGTAGGTTCCAAGACCCGACACCGCGCTGATCAAAATCAGCTTGCCTACTTTGATCGACAGCCCAGCCTGCGAAATGTATTCCTGCAGCCGCCCGGTCCATTCCCAATGCATCATCAAACGGTGCAGGGCCGGCACGCTGCTCAACATTTCGTCGCGTGCCAGTTTCAGGTCCTGGGCGACGTCTCCGCGTCGCTCCGCTTTTCGCACCGCTTCCATACGCCGGCGAATTAGTTCCTGGCTGTTGTCCGATGTGGCGAGCATCCACACGCCCAGCACCACTGCCACCACGACCAGGAACGTCAGCGCGAAAATCAGTGAACCCATACGCAGTCCTCTATGCCTTTACTGCACGTCAGCGGTGGCAAACATCGACACCGGCAGCTGGATTCCAGTCACCAGCAGCTTTTCCGCAAATTTCGGGCGAACTCCCGTCGGTATAAACTCACCCAGCACTTCTCCGTTTTCTTTCACGCCTTTTTTCCGGAAAACAAAAATGTCTTGCATGCTCACGACGCCGCCTTCCATGCCGGTAATTTCCGCAAGGCTGATCACCTTTCGTGTACCGTCGGCCAGGCGGCTAACCTGCACCACCACGTCCACCGCCGAAGCGATCTGCCGCCGGATTGCCGTGTCCGGGATATTCAGGCTGCCCATCGCCACCATGGTTTCCAACCGGGTCAACGCATCACGCGGGGTATTCGCGTGAATCGTTGTGAGCGACCCATCGTGACCCGTATTCATGGCCTGCAGCATGTCCAGCGCTTCTTCGCCGCGTACCTCACCAACGATGATCCGGTCGGGACGCATACGCAGGGAGTTGATTACCAGTTGCCGCTGGTGAATAGCGCCTCTACCTTCGATGTTGGCCGGCCGCGTTTCCAGCCGTACCACGTGTTCCTGGTGCAACTGCAATTCCGCCGCATCTTCGATGGTCACGATCCGTTCGCGGTTGGAAATGTACGAGGAAAGCACATTGAGAAAAGTCGTTTTTCCGGCGCCCGTGCCGCCGGAAACCAGAATATTCAGGCGCGCCTTGACGCACCCGCGCAGCAAATCCAGCATCGAGGAAGTCAGCGTGCGGTTCTGCAGCAAATCGTCGGACGTCAGCGGATCGCGCCCAAAACGTCGAATCGACAAACACGGTCCATCGACCGCCAACGGCGGAATAATCGCGTTCACGCGCGAGCCATCGGCCAACCGCGCGTCAACCATCGGAGAAGATTCATCGACGCGACGCCCGACCGCCGATACGATCCGGTCGATGATTCCCATCAAGTGAATATCGTCGCGGAACTGCACCGAGGTCATTTCCAGAATGCCCTTGCGTTCCACGTATACGCGTTTGTGCGTATTCACCAGAATGTCCGAGACCGTCGGGTCCGCCAGCAGCGGTTCCAAGGGACCCAGCCCGAAAACTTCGTCCAGCACCTCTTGCGCCAGCCGCTCCCGTTCCTGCAGGTTCATCGGGGTGGACTCGCCGACGACCAGTGCTTCCAGGATTTGCGTGACCTCGCGCCGGACCTCTTCGCGATTCACTTCCGTCAATCGATCCAGATTGAGCTTCTGGATCAGCTTGCGATGAATCGCCGCTTTTACCGCGCCGAAATCGGTTCGCGTTACCGATGTGGTGATCGGGGCCATGATCTATCTCACCTTTTCGACGGGAAAGAGAACAACCCGCCGAGCGAATTCTTTTTTCCGGGCGCAACTACTTCCATCCCCGCCAGTTGCGCCGCGATCTGTCGGTAGCGGCTGCTGAGCCCGTTGTTGTGATTTTCTTGCAGCGGCGTCCCCAGGTTTATGGACGCGTTGGCCATTCGGAAATCATTGGGCAGACACGCAAACACCGGCCGGTGAATATCCTTCTGGATGCCCTTGAGCACGTCTTCGTCGCCTTTGTGCCAGCGATTGATGATCACTCGTGCCCGGTCCGGATCCACGCCGAATCCTTTCAACGCCAATAATCGCCGCTCCAGCGTCCACAGCGCCGGAACGTTGGCCTCCGCGACGATCAGAATCATTCGCGCCGCCCGCAACATCGAACTCCACTCGGAAGAAAACTGCGAACCCATGTCGACTAGCACTATATCGAAATTATTTTGCGCTACGTTCACTACCCGCTCGAGCGGCGGCACCGCGATGCTCTGCCATTCTTCCGGCTGGGTTGCTCCACCCAAAACTTCCAGCTTCGTCTTGTGCCGGGTCATCAGCCCGGCAAAAAAATGGCTGTCCAGGCGGTCCATGTTATCCACCGCATCGCGCACGCTGAATTTCGGATGCATGTCCAGGAGCAGGTGCACATTCCCCAGAGGTCGCGCAAAATCCAGCAAGGCCACGTGTTTGTGCGCGTAGGTTGACAGCTGCACGCCCAGATTTACCGCAACGGTGGTCGCGCCGACCCCACCTTTGGCGCCCATAATGATAATCAGGCGATCCAGCGCCGACGTGTCTTTAATGTCTAGATCCTGCGCGAACCGCGTCAGCATTTCCTTCACGCTGTCTGCGTCCACGGGCTTCGGCAAAAAATCCTGTACCCCGCATCTCATCGCTTCCAGTAGCAGTTGATGGTTGGGAGGGCTCGCGGAAGAGCAGACCACCAGCTTTGTCGCGGGTCGCGCCCTGCGAACTTGGGCTCCAAAACTGAAGAAGGGTTCCGGATCGCGTCCCAGGTCTAGAAATACGACGTCCGGAATGATTTCCGAGGAATCTGGGATTTTTTCGGTAGGGATCGACCACTGCTTTACCGACTTGACCATGCCGGTCTGCTGCAGTGTCGCCAGCAATTGACTGGCGCTGCTCGAGTCGCTACTTACGATTGCTACCGTTAGCATTTACCGTTCATCCTGCTCCTGAAAAATCGCCCTTCCGGTTACAAACTGCTGTCCCTATTTCGGATTCGTCGGCTTGTCTGGCGTGATGGGACCGATGAAAGACCTCGGGAATTCTGGGTTCGGCGCCACTTTGTTCGACGGATGTACGATTATCGGTGTCACGGTGATCAGCAGTTCATTCTTGCTCTTTGTGAGCGACTTGGTCTGAAAGAGCTTGCCCAGCACCGGAATATCTCCGATTCCGGGAATTTTTTGAAACTGCTCTGTTACTCGATTGTCCAGCAAACCTGCAATCGCGAAGCTCTGCCCATCGGCCAGGTCCATTTCCGATTCCACCCGATTCGTCGAAAGCGCTGGAATCGTGAAGCCCTGCAACGTTAGAGCATTCGTGAAATCCAGCGAGCTGACTTCCGGTTTCACCTTGAGATGAATCAATCCGTCCGGCATCAGCGTCGGAGTGAAATTCAACCGCACGCCAAATTCTTTGAATTGGATGGTGACTCCCGCGAATCCGCCCGATCCCGAAGACTGCAGAATCGGGAAAGGGAACTCGCCGCCGGCCAGGAAGCTGGCATCCTTGCCTGATTGCGTCATCAGGTTCGGTTCCGCCAGAATCTCTAGCACGTTCTGTTGTTGCAGCGCTTTGATCGTCGCCGCCAGGTTGATATCTGGCCGGAAAATGAAAATGTTCAGCAGGTCGCTCAGTCCGATATTCGATGTCGCGCCGCTCGATCCGCTGGTCAGTTGCGGGGGCGCAAATTGCTGTGTGGAGATCGTTCCCACGTTTTTCGAACCCGGCAGGCTGAGAATGTTGATGCCAAGTTGCTTGATCGCCGCGCGGTTTACTTCCGCGAACTTGACTTGCAGCAGAATCTCCCCGGATGCAACCGTGGGTACCTGCATCAGGCTGGTCACTTTCGGGCTGGCGCTCTTGACGATTTCCAGAATCTTGTCGGCCACCTGAGCGGAAGAAATTTTGCCCGAAAGCATGACCACGTCGCGCGCCGTCTCGATGTGAATGTCTTCGTTCGGGAAAACTTCGTGAATCTTTTGGCTCAATCCCAGCACATCGATGTCGACAGAAACTTCAAACGCCTGGCTCTGGTCCGTCTCGTCCCAGATGATCAGCGAAACCCCTCCAGGCATCTTTCCATTCACCAGCACCTGCGTCGGGCTGACGACAATCGCTTCGGCTATGTTTGGATCCGCCAGCGACACTCGCTTGATGCGTGCTGGCGACGAAATCACAATCGATCGCCCCACCAGTAAGTGCAGTGTCTGTGGCGCTTCGCTCTCCGCGGCCTGCCCGGCGGGAACCGGTGTTGGGGCCTGGGAAGCGGCGGGTTGTGTCGTCGCCGGAGCCTGTTGTGCCGCTAGCGTTGGCGTAGCTGCAAGGATGGCTATCATCAAAGCATTCGCTACCTTCGCGGTACGGTTCAAGTTTGCGCGGCGTTCAAGCATTCTTTTTCCCTCGCTAGTTGCGGGTCCAACCCGCAGCGCTTGCTTCATTGATTCGGAAAGCTCTTGCTTTCCCGCTTGCTTCCGGTAATCACTTCAATCGTGTACGGCGCTGGAGGTGGCGGCGGTGCGACTGCTTTCGCTGCGCTGTGTTGTTTGGGTGCTGGCGCCGCTACCGTGCCAGTTCCAGAGAACAGCGTTGCTTCCAGGATCGCCGGCGGATCGACGTGCTTCGTGTCGATGGTATTGCGCAGCGCCAGTTGAATTTTTCCTTCCGTGCTGGCCAAAGCCAACTTCCCGGCATCTTCGGGCGACACCAGCAACGTGATCACCGGCACCGTCTGAGGTTTGCCTTCGCGGTCTTGTTCGATCTTTTGACCCGCGGCCAGCACTCGAACGTTTTGCAGAATCATCCGCGTGATATTGTCATCGGAGGCGTGATTTGCGCCGCTCAGTCTTCCGGTCACCAGCACGTCCACCGTCGTGCCCGGTGTGACAAATCCCGCCACGCCTACGACATCGTTTACCGCCACGGAAATCGCGCGCATTCCTTCGGGAATCGTCGCTGGCAACCCCACTCCCGCTTCCCGGGACGCCAGCTTGCTGTCCAGAATCAGTTCGTTGGTCGCCACCGGAGTCAGCAGCGCCCGGTTGGCGCAGTCTTCAATCCGCGTGAACATCCCCGCCACCGGTGCGTTCGCGGGCCACGCGATCAGTTTCAGGTTCCCCGCGTCCACGCGCTGTCCTAGTTGCATCGGCGAGGCCGCGACCACTACGTGCCCCGTCACCTCCGGTTTGACGCTGCTTGCCTGTTGGAATTTCTTGTAAACGAAGGAGCTCAACAGAAACGCCAGCACCAGCGCCACTCCCAATCCGAGGATCATCCGGTTCTGGTTCATGACTTCAGTCTCCTAAGCTAAAAAAGCGCCCCGGATTTTCCGGAACCCTTCTTCACACGCCCCACCGCGCTACGCAAAAGCACCCCAGCGTCGATATCGCCACCGCAACGCCGAACGGCACTTTCAACAGTCTCGGGTTATCCAATGAGATTTGTGGATTGGTCTTCAAGCCGAACGAAATAAATCCGCGCACGAGCACCAGCAGGTTGTGGAAAGTCTCCCGTACTCTCTTGGTCCGCATCATTTCGACCATGGCCATCAATCCCGATACAAAGATGCTGCCTACCAGAACGAACAAAAACAGCAGAGGACCCAGGATCGCCCCCACCGCGCCCATCAGTTTCCAATCGCCTGCGCCGAGCGCTCGCAGCAACACCAGCGGGAGCAACAAAATCAGTGCCAATCCCATGCCTTCCAGCGATGCTTTTGCGCCTGGCCACCCGCTCAGCAACGTTCGAAGTCCCACTCCAGCCACCAGCGCCGGTACGGTCAGCAGATTCGGGATTCTACGCGTCCGAAAATCTACAACCGCTGCCATCAGCGTTATGCCGATGGCGAACAACCAGACTATCTGTGCGGCGTTCATGGCGAAGTTCGGCCCTCAGGCGATGCGTCCAGACGGCGCATGCTGCCTTTGCGAGGGGCGATCAGGTGGGAGTCGTCAAGTTCGTCGCAGCGTTCGCGAAAACACCGTTGATCGCCGACGCCAGGCCGCTCAGTGACCCGACTGCGGCCAACGTTAGCAACACCAGAAGCAGAGCGTATTCCGTCAGATCCTGCCCTTCTTCTTCCTTCCACAATCTCGTCAACATCTTTTTAATCATCGAAACGCTCCTCTTGAATCTAACGATTGGGACAGTCTTCGACCATGCTTCTGGGCAGCCAACCTGCCACGAGCTTTCATTTGCTCCCTACAAGATCTCAGGTGGGGGCCAGATTGCCTGCCGCGTTCCTGAATACTCCATTGATCGCGGTTGCCAGGCCTCCCAGCGTAGTCACTGCTGCTAACACCAGCAAAACTAGCAACAGCGCATACTCGGTTAAGTCTTGGCCCTCGTCTTCCGTCCACAGTCTAAGTAGAAAACTCTTCATAGATCTCCTCGCAGAGCAAGCCGCAGGTAGGGTGGGCTTCTGGCTAGCTTTGGTATACCGGAGAGTGCACCTTAACGGCCACTCACCGGTCCCTGAGCGTTATACTAAGTATAAGAAAATAAAGCCGTTACATTGATTGACGCTTTGGGCCTCACCTGGGCTCAAGTGGCGAGAGGGAAAACTGTTACCCATTGTGGACACTAGGACCTCGTCCCTTTGCCCGGATAGTGACGCTTTTTGGCAGCGGCACCCACGAATCACAGTCGGATAACGTGATCGACCGCCCCACAGAGGTCAATTCACCCAGACACTGAGGCCATTTACCGCTTAATGTCGAGCAGTCGGACCCGCCTCCCCGAGCTGCTAAATACTTCCGGCAGTTTCATCGCAAGCTCCTCTTCTGCGGCCTTCCCACGGGTTGCCGCGGGCTCCCACTCGAACTCGAAGTCATCCCCGGATACTAGCCAATAGTCGGCCTGGATCATCCTTGCTCCCTCACCTAGACAGGCTAGCTCCGCCGTCAGTCGACTGCCTATCAGCGCTCCGCTGGGAGAAAAAGTAACTGGGCGCATTGACTGCCTGCCGGTATAGAGGAACAGGGCGCCATCCTCATAAGCCGTAACTCTAGCGTTCTCCTGTGTGTGCTCCGCGATCCACTGGTACGCCTCCCGCTTTTCGGACAGGAATTCACCTCGCTCTTTCCCTTTCTGTTCAACAAGGCGCCATTCCGACCAGTAAGACCATCCGGTGCCCACCAGGAGAATAACCAGTGCGCCCGCCAGGAAAAGGGCCGCTGGTTTTTCTTTCGATTTCCCACCGCTCCACAAAGCTTCGCGTAACCTCGGCAGCAGCGCCTCGCACTCCAGCCAGAGACCGAGCACAAACAAAGGCAAGAACGGCAGGAAGAAGCGCTCCATGGCTGGATAGTTCCAGATCGCCACCGTAACCGCGAAAAATATCAGCGCGGCGTGGCATGGTTGCCACTTCCCACGCCCCACCCGCCAAATCACTCCACGCAGCACGCCCGCCGACACAATCAGCGCAGGCACGAACCTCAGGATCGGCGAGTCGATCAACAATGGCTTGATGAAATAGCTGCCGGGCTGCAGCACCAGCGCCACCACGTTGCTTTGCAACATATGCCAAAAGGTGTGGCTTGCGAGTACGTCGGCCTTCCAGAACTCCACGTAATTGGTGTAGTACAGCCACCCGATGCGCCAGACTTGTCCGCACGCGGAACTGTCCAGCGGCGGATGCGCCGCTGGGACTGCAAGTACACGCCACAACCAGCCGGTAAGAAACGGAAGCGCTCCCGCCGCAAAAATCGCGGACCTGCGCCAACCCGCTTTGAAGAGGATCACCAGGAACAATCCCGCCGTAATCGGCGCGCCCAGCACGCGGAGCAGAACGGAAATGCCGCTTAGTACGCCAGACGTGAGTGCTGACAGCCATGGCCTACCTTCGCGAACTGCGTTCGCAGCGCTCACCATCGCCCACAAACACAAAGCCGCAAAGGGAATTTCCGGAAGCAAATTGACCGAGTGAAACAAGATTGCTGGATGCAGCGCGCAAAAAGCCGTTAACACCAGTGCTTTTCCCTCTCCTGTGCCCGCTTTACTGAGAAACGCCCATGCTCCAGCTAGGAAACCGAATCCAAAAAGGATGTTGAGGCCCGTCGCACTCCATAAATTGTGTGGAAACGACGGATCCCAGCGCCAGATCCATGACAGCAGCCACGAGTAAAGTATCGGATACTTCGTCGCCGGAGGCATTCCCGGCACGCTCGGCAGAATATATCCCTTGCCTTCCGCAAGGGCTCTAGCCGAGCTGAAATAAATTGTGTCGTCTTCCGTCAGCCCAAAAAAGTTCACTGGACTCAGCTGCAGGACCAGAACCGCATACACGGAAGCGATTGCCAGCAATCCGAACCACGCGGCCGTTCTTCCTCGTGGCCTGTCCCTCATTGCCGCACAAAAAGCTCACTCACGCTGTCGAAGTAGATCCGCTTCCATTCCGGTGATGCCGCCAGGAGAACGCCGAGAGCCTCCCCTCGGGCCAGCAGGCAAGACTGCACCTGGTACCCTCTGAGCACCGCCAGCGCTCCCGGTTTCACCAGGCTGATGTGCAAGTAGTCGCTCAGTACTCCACCGCGCTCGTAAACATCGGCTCGCCCATCAATGAACACTCGCTGCCCCGTGTACAGCAGGTATCCGCCAAATCCGTAAGTGTTGAACATCGGCTGCGGCACGCCCGCCAGCCGAATATGTTCCACTGCCGCCACGGGCCATGCCCTGGCCACCGATTCTTGCAACTCCGTCCGCGCGGGAAAATACCAGAACATCCCGGCCAGGGCCGCCGTCATCACCACGACGTTTAGCACCGGCTTGTCTTTTGCGCGATCGTATTCGGGCATCCACTTTGCCAACACCGTGGCACACAGCGGCGCAAAAAAGGGAACGAACAAAAGCAGGAACCGCACATGCAAACAGGCCATTGCCAACCCGAATAGAAACAGGAACAGTTCTTCTATTCGCCAGCGGAAGCGATAAGCCGCTTGCAACGCCACAAACGCAACTATCATCGCCAAAAATACTTTTCCGCCGGGCAGGTTAAACGGCATCGGCTGCCATTCTAGAATGTTTCCCACATTCACCGGCTGCCCCCACGCCAAATCGAACGGATAAACCGCCGGCAGTGTTCCGTATGGTGTTATGGGAAGTACGGCGAGACACAGCAAGAACGCAATTTCCAGTCGAATCCTTTGTTTCTCTGTCCAGCTTTTACCTTCCACTCCACCGAATTGGAACTCCTTCAGTCCTGCCGCCCAATACACGGCGATAGCGCCCAGGCCAACCAGGAAGGATCCGTGCACATTCACCCACGCTAGAAATAGCGGCGGCAACAACCACACCACCCATTGGATTCCGTCTCGGAAATATTGCAGGACGATCAGCGCCACGATCAGAAACAAGTAGCCCATCATCTGCGGTCGCAACGTAAACGATACGCTCGAGAGCACCAGCAGTATTGTCGCCGTCACGAATCCTGCTTTGGAATTCCCCGAGCGCCTAGTACTCAGCCAATACAGCGCCAGCATCACCGCGCTGCCCAGTATCATCAACGTCAGACACAATCCCCGCAGTCCCGCCGCCTGATTCACTCTCGCTAACAGCACCTCTCCCAGCCATTCGTACGCAATCCACGGCTGTCCCGCCACCGTGAACGAATACGGATCGCTGGTCGGGAATCGATGCGTCGCCAGGATGTCCTGGCCCACCTTCAGGTGCCACCAAAGGTCCGGATCGACCACGAATCCGCGCAACACAAAGAACACCGCGCCCACCAGGATCGTGCCCAGCATCGCTGGAAACGAAAATACGTTTCGCAGCACGGTGCTGCCGGCTGCCGGATCACTTGCTGCGCTCATTCCGCCACGCTCCGGAATGCCTCCAACATCTCAAACGGTGTTCGCACGCTCGCCACCGTTTCTCCGATCTGTTGGATTTTCTGCGCATCGATCTGTCCCAACAAAGTTCCCGCCTGAGCCAGGTACTTGACTCGCTCCGGAGCCAGGCCCATTACCCGGCAGCACGTGGCATCCACTGCCACCGGATCGCTTCCCATCACGATTACTCCGCATGCTTTCGGTTTTCCCTGGATCGGTCCGTTTCCTTCCATTCCGACGATTCCGTCCACAATCGCGAAGTCCGGTCGTGCCGCCGCGTTAATGTCCAGAATGGCTCGGTCGATTCCCGCCCAGTGCAACACGTTTTTCGGCCATCCATAACACGCCCCCGGAACGATGCCGAACATGTTCTTCAGGGAGAGCGTCACTCCCGCCCAGTGATGCGTCTTCAGTTTCGGCATGGACACCACGAAATCTGCGCCCAGCACGGTTCTCGGTAGACATAGTTCCTTCAAGCGCGACGCCCGCGTCTTGAAACGCACCCGTTCCACCTCATCCACGTTCAAATCCACAAAATCTCGCGCCAGCCCCTCGACATACTCCCCCAAGCGCATCGATTCCAGGATCGCCTCGGTGTCGCGCTCCATCGCCGGACCGTCGCCAATCAGAACTCGGCTTGCTCCCATGCCCAAAAAGCTTTCGCGCGCCCCTGCGATCACCGTGGGATGCGTATTGATCACGCCAGCAGCGTCCGCGCTCACCAGATTGGGTTTCAGCAATACCGTCTTGCCCTTCACAGGCAATGCAAACTCCCTGAGCCCTTCCTGAACCGTCTTCGCCACGTCTCCGCCGTAGCTTCCAGCGCGATGGATGAACACGCGCGCGTCCGGCCGCTGGAACGAGGGAACCAGTGATGTATCCCGCATGTTCATGTACTTCCCCCGTGCTCCGGCACCAGCCAATCCCCCACTTCACTTGCCGCGAGGCTAGCCACGGCGATGCTTACAAGATCTTCGGGAAACCTTCCGTCTTGCTTCGGCTCCCACACATCCCGCGCCTCCGCTGGCCACCTGCGTTCGTATGCCTTGAGGCAGATTCGCGCCAGTGCAAGCGACAGGACCGATCCGATCTTCGTCGTATTGTTCTGAAGCCATGCGAGACCTTGTTGCACTCCGGGATGCTCGGCCCGGCGGCGCAGCGCGAGCACGGCCCATACGGTTGAACTAACCTGCGGCTCCCCGACCACCCCGTACACCACCGGGTTTCCGCTGTTCCAGCCCCCGCCGGGACACATCCGGTCCAAGAGCAACTTCTCGCCAAGCTGGCGCCGCTTATCCGCAGTCTCCGGCGCGCATTCCGGCGCTTGCTCCAGCGCCAGCAGCGCCATCGCTGTCGGCTCGACCCAACTGCTCGTTCCCGGTGTCCATCCCCAACCTCGGTAAGCGCTATTGACGGGCGCCAGTTGCCGCTGCGAAGAAAACCGCGCGGCCGTTCGCCGCCACCATGTGCTGTCGCTTGGCCAGTCCGCGCATAGCCACTTCAATCCCGTGGACAGCGACTGCGGAGCGATCTTGGTTCTCCCGAGAACCCAACACGCCAGAGAAGTGACCCACGAACCGGTATGCTCGCACGGGCTGGCGGGCCACGCTCCATTTGCCAACTGCGTTGACCGCAGAAACTCCGAACCTCGCGCCAGCAGCGGTCCGCTTCCTTGCTCCGGGTCAGCCATGGCGGCCAGCAGTGCCCAGCAGGTTGGTTCTGTTCGGCTCACGCTGGCGGCGCGGAAACCCCACCCGCCATCCGAATTTTGTGCGTCGCGGAGCCTGGGTAGGCACACCCGCGCCGCGAATTCGTTTTCTGGCTCAAATGCCATCTGTCCGAAGCTAATCTGACTAGGAAGGCAAGTCTACTGGCAATCTGGCTGATTTGCCGCGAGTTACATCACTGGGCCGGAAGGATAATCTTCCCCGCCATCGCCGCCTGGTTCCCCTTCACCCTCTTGTATTCCCAGCTGGTTGATCAGCCGGTGCAAGTACCCTCGTGCTACGCCCAACGTCCTTGCGCATTCCGCCTTGCGCCAGCCGGACTCCCTCAGTGCGCGTACCACCAGGCTACGCTTGAATCTCTTTACCTCGTCTTCATACGTATGGCTCAGTTCGCCGGCCGCCACTGTTTCCGGCAACCCCGCGCTTCGGACGTTGCGCAGTGCCGCGGGCAGCAATCCCAGCTCCACCGTCTGATCTTCCGAAAGCACTGCCGCGCGCTGTACCACATTTTCCAATTCGCGCACGTTGCCCGGCCAGTGATGTTCCTCGAGCGCGTGCAGCGCGTGCGGCGAAAACCTCTTGGCTTTCTTCTTGAATTGCTGCGCGAACTTCTCCAGAAACTGTTGCGCCAGCAGCGGAATATCGTCCCGGCGATCCCGCAAAGGAGGCAAATGCAGTTGCACCACATTCAGCCGGTAGTACAAGTCCTCTCGAAACTTGCCCTGCGCCACCATTTCTTCCAGGTTGCGATTGGTTGCGCAAATCAATCGTATATCCGCGCTGAGCGTCTTGTTGCTGCCAAGTCGCTCAAACGTTCGTTCTTGCAAGACGCGCAGCAACTTCGGCTGCAAGCCGATCCCCAAATCCCCTATCTCGTCCAGGAACAGCGTGCCACGGTCGGCGGCTTCGATGCGTCCGCGCCGCTCCGTCATGGCTCCCGTAAACGCGCCCTTCTCATGCCCGAACAGCTCGTCTTCCACCAGGTTTTCCGGCAGGTTCGCGCAGGAAAACGCCACCAGCGGACCGTTGCTTCGCGCACTCAGCTGGTGAATCGCTCGTGCCAGTAATTCCTTGCCAGTTCCTGTTTCTCCGGTAATCAGCACGTTCACATCGCACGGCGCGATTTTCCGGGCCAGTGCGAACAGCTCCTGCATCGGAGCCGACGTGCCCAGCAGCTCGTTCAGGCGTCCCGTGGGACGCTCGTTGGCGCGCAGTCGAGCCAGCTCCTTTTCCGCCGCGTGAAACTTGTGCGCCCGCCGTAAGACCAGCCGCAACTCCATCATGTTGGGAGGGTTCGTGACGCTGTCTTCGGCCCCGCATTCAATCGCCTTGTACATCAACGCGCGATTCTCTTCTTCGCACAGGATCACCACAGGAGGATGACTTGGAATCTTGCAGACATTCGCCATCAACCGCAGCATTGTTTCGTAGTCGCCTTCGGTGTTGGCCGAGCGCAAATCCAGCAGCAGCACGCCCGACCACCGGAGAACCTCGGTCAGGTGCTCGCTGCGTCGCTCATCCGTCGCCCGGGTGACAAAGCCCTCGCCCAGCGCGCGCGCAATGGCGTCTCCTAACCCGGAGTCGCCGCTCAAAAACGTTACGCGAATCTCCGGACTACTCAAGATAGTTGCTCCATGGGAGCTGTTGGGAGAGGGGCGGGCATAATGCTCTGCTTCTGCGCACTCCAGGACCGGGGCCGGTGTCCCTGTCGCCTGAGACTGTTGAAGTCAAAAATTGTCTTCGGGCGGCTTCGGATGCTCTCGCACCCTAGCGTGTAAAACTGGGTATAACGAAACGCATTTGCAGATTCAGGGCCAGACTTTTCCACAAAATTCCAGTTGCCGAGGCTTGCTAAGTCCTTACAAATCAACATCGAGATCTAGCTTCCACTGTGATTGGGCCGGGGGAACAGACAAACTCTTCGCTAACTTGGGCAAACTTCTTCCGTGGATACCGAATCGTCCCGGGGTGAGCTATTGCGGCTTTGTTACAGGATCGCTCGGTATTCCCACAAGAATGTCGATCGCTACCGCCTTGCCTTCTTTCAGCGCCGGCTTGAACTTCCACTTCCCGAACGCCACTCGGGCGGCCTCATCCATGGTAGCCACAATGCTCTGGTAAATCTCCACCCCGTCTACCGTACCGTCTTCTTTGATGCTGCCTTTCAGCACAATGGGTTTATGAAGTTTCTCGAAAGGGACCGCAACTCGTTTGAAATCGAACTTTGCCTCGGCTTCGGGGGGAATCAGCCCCTGCTCCATGTGAATCACATTGGAGTGCGACACCGCCGGTGCCGCTCCCTTTCCAGACTGGCAGAATTCCAGCGTCCAGCTCTTCCCAGGCATCGATAGAAATACCGTATAGATCTTCCCACAGCGGAGCGCCCCGTAGGCGTTAATGCCTCCTCCACCCATCGGCCCCGCGGAAACCACCAGCGCGTTCTTCCTCAACACCAGTGTTGCCGGAACCGGATACACCATGTCCGCAATGATATGCGGATCCAAGGCGCCTCCTGCCCCTCCTGTGTTGTCCGTCACGCTCAGTATCCCGCTCGCACCCGCGTTCCCGCCTCCACCGCCCGAATCTCCGCGACCCACTCCGGTGCTCTTGTCTCCAGACTCGCTGCCTCGCGAGCCGTTTCCCCCGCTGGCCGATCCATTGGCGACGCCTCCCGGCGTCCCCGCACCACCTCCGCCGGGCGCGATGGTAAATTCACCCGCACGGTTCCCTGGAGGCAAATTCAGCAGCGCTGCCTGCGCCGCATCGATCCCGATCACCACTACTTTGCTTCCGTCTCCGATCGCCGGCATCCCGCTTTCGGATCCGTTCATTGCCGTGGGAGCTGCCGGCGCAAAATTTCCTGCCAAAGACGAATCGCCCGGCATCGTCGCGCTGGCATTGGACACTGTCAGCGATAGCTCGGCCACCGTCCCGTCCCACTTTTGTACCTGCACCGGCCTGGAATTAGCTTCCACTGGGACCGCCAGGTGCGGTTGTGTAATCGCCGGGTCGGGCGTCAGCGGCATCGCCGCATTGGAAGAAGTCAGCGTGGGCGCCACTGCTTCCGATTCCTTTCTCTTCGCTTGCAGCACCTTCAAGATCTTCGGATTGAAATGAATCTCCGGCTTTGGCACCAAAGCCACGATTCCGCCGACCACGTTCGGCAGCTTCAGGTCCATCTTGATTTTCAGATCGGGGGGCGTCGCCGGCTGGTAAATTGTCTGCCGCTTGTTGTCGGGTCGCACCGGTTGCGACACCACGATCACCCTTCGGCTCGGTACCGTGCTGCCCAAAATGGGTAGTTGAATTTGCGGCGATCCTTCGCCTGGGTGTCCGCCTGCTCCGCGAGGGGTGATTTTCGGCAACCGTTCCAGCGGATCGTGTGACGGCAACCGGTAATAGATAATCTGCGCTTCAGACAAGTCGGAATTTTCCGGCGGGATCGGCGTTGGCATGTACCGCAGCAGAAATGGAAGCGATAGAAAGAAAATCCCGTGCAACAGGACCGCTCCCGCCAGCGGTTTGGCGGGGAATCGAAACGGCGCGACCGGAGTGTTACGGAAAAGCTGTATCGATTCCCGCAGCGGTCCCAATTTTACTCGCGACGTCACCGCTTTCCACGAACTCCACCAGGTCGCGCTACCGCTCTCCCACGCTACCGCCAGTTGCGGCTCCCGCGCCTGGCTCGACGCGCGTAACGCACGGCGGGACGCTGGACTCGCTGGCACAGCCGGCCGCGCCCGGAACATCGTCATGGTCGATTCTTGGCTTTCAAACATTTACAAGATCTTCCGGTCCGTTCCTGATTCTGGGTCTGGGGATTGGCTGCACGCTGAGTACCACGTATATACACACTAGGGACCGGAAACTGCCACCTTTTAACTCCGAAAGTCACCTTTTGAGGACAGAAGGCCCTTCCGGATCGCACTGACGTTCACCTGGCTGGGCGCCTGGGAAGTTAATTTTCCCTCTAACGCCCATTTGCTTCAAGCCTTTGCTCGTTCCCGAATCGCAGAAACCGGAAAAAAATGAGCTCGGCAAGCGTCCTCGACCGCTGCCCTGGTCAGGTGCGGTTCCGTCCCTGAATAACGCGCCGCCCAGAAAATCTGATTGATCAGGTCGCGCGGATGGCAATGGCAAAGCGGCTGCCGCATGTCCTTCGTTATGAACTGAATCAGGTGCTCCGCTACGCCTTCGTCGCAGGCGATCAACCTCATCTGGCACTCGCGCCGGAAGATCTCCAGGAACTGCTCATGTGTTGCGTACTCCACCTTGATCTTGTTTGGAATGCGCCGCAAAAACGCCTCATCCGCCAATTGCAGCGGGTCCAGGTTTGTCGAGAACACCACGAACAAGTCGAACGGTACTTCGAATTTTCTTCCGCCCGGCAGCGTCAGGAAATCCACCCGGCGGTCCAACGGTGTCATCCACCGGTTTAGAAGCTCTTCCGGCCGCATCCGTTGCCGCCCAAAATCGTCCAGGATCAGCACCCCGTTATTTGCTTTCATCTGTAGTGGCGCGGTGTAGAACTTGCTGACCGCGTTGTACTGCAAGTCCAGCATCTCCGCGGACAACTCCCCGCCTGCCAGCACGCAGGGTCTCTTGCACAGCACCCAGCGCCGGTCGGACTCCGCGTCCAGCCCCTCCGACGCTTCCTTGTGCACTCCGGGGTCGAATACCGATACGATCTGGTTGTCCACCACTACCGCGTGCGGCACCCACACTCGATCGTTGTAAACCGCCGGTATTGTTCCCGCGATGCTCGTCTTACCCGTTCCGGACGGTCCGTATAGGAACATCGAGGTTCCCGACGTCAGTGCCGTTCCCAGTCGGTCCAGCATCCGCTGGCTCAGCACCACCTGGTAGAACGCTCGCGTGACTTCCGAAGGCTGCACCGGAATTTGCTGCACGCTCTGCATCCCCACGCGCATGGTGTAATCCGCCAGCGATACCGGAGCCGGCCCCGTGTATTGGTTCAGCGATAGCAGTTCCGACGCGCGCGCCTTACCTTGCACGGTGGCCGCGATTACATGGCTTCCCGCCGCCATGCGCTTCACTTCGCACAACTGTTCCTTCCGGAAAAACTGGAATATCTCGTCGACTACTCCCATGCTCAGGCACGTGCGCTCGCTGATCTCAATCAGCGACATTTCTCCATTCAAGTACAGGAGCTTTAGTGCCAGATCTTCTAGCAGCCCGCGCCGCACACCCGTCCGGTTGACCTGGTGCGGCACCATCAACGTCATTACGTCCGGCATTTCCGACCTTTCCCGGCGGTTTCCCTTCGCTGGCAACCTGCTACCTTCGATGCAACTCTTTCCTTATTGTGTGATCACCATCTCCGATGTGCTGGTCATGGTTGTGGTTGGCGTGGGGAGAAATGGAAACATGAACTTGTAATCGTACTTCACCTGCACCTTCACTACGCAACCCGCATTGTTCTTTGGCGCTGGTGAGCACACCGGACGATTGTCCGGACCTGGAATCCAGTTGGTGTTGACCGTCACTTTGTTTGGATCCAGCGCCATGCCGGCAATATTCGTGAAAAATTGTTGCGTGATGTTCGTATTGGTCGCAGCCCCTCCTGGCAGGGGAGTGCTGGCGCTTCGGACGCTGGCCCAGCGTGTCGCTTCTCGGGCCGCATTGGAGACGAACGTGTATGTGTACAGCGCGCGTCCAAAATCAATGATTCCGAACAGCACCATGAGCAGTGCCGCCAGCACCAATGCCTGCTCGACCAGCGTTCCGCCGCGTTCGTTCCTACGCTGAATCTGCCGTACTCCTGTACTTCTCGGGTGCATCCTGGCTCTCATTGCGCTACGCGCATCAATTCTGTGCTGCTAACCGTAAACGTCCTCGGAATTCCCGGATACTTGAACAGCGAGTTCATCGAGCCCGACGTTTTCACCTGCACATAGACCAAAGCATGATCAGGAGCCAGGCATGCCGCCGGACACTTTGCCGTCGGCGCAGCTCCGGCCACGATCGCGTTACTGCAACCGCATCGTTGCGCTGGGGTTACCGTAAGGCCCGCCGCGCCGGTTGCGTCATTCAGTGAAGCCGCTTGAATCCCTGCTGTATCCGCCGCGGTAGCCAAATTCTGCGCTCCGTATTGCGCTCCTGCTCGCGCCGCATTGGACACCACGATGCTATACGAAGCGTACCTGCCAATTTCGATGACTCCTACCAGCAGAAGCAATAAGAGGGGTACCACTAACGCCAGCTCCACTACACTCTGACCGCGCCGGTTCGCGTTGCCGTCGGCCGAAGCCAACTTTGTCTCAAAAAGAGAAATTCTGTGCGCTTTTCCGGCTTTTCTTTTCACCTTCGTCCTCGGGTTACAAAACGTAACAACTTCTGCTTCTCCTTCAATCCCTGCGACAATTCCCGGCTCTCCCGATCCGGGTGACCTCTTACCGTGCCGCCAAGCTATTCATTCTATACCATTAAGTCTTTTTTAATCAATTATTTACATCATTTGTCGGCCTGCGGCCCCATTCCTTCCACGCGGCCGACCCTCGGCGAACCATAATAGGTTTGTACCCTCTGCAACTGCAATCGCCCCTCCAAACGCCACCGCCCTGCTTCTGCCTCGTTGTTTTCCTGGGTTCGTTTTGGCCTTGATGTTGCTCATTCTGTTGTAGTCTAACGTGTTCAGCGAGCCCCCTCGTCGCTGAATTGTGTTCGCAATCAAGTACAGCTTGGAGCATGGGTATGCGCCGACTTACCAGCCAGTCCGGTCAGGCCCTCATCGCTGCTGCCTTTGGCCTCATTGCCCTCATTGGCGCTACCGGCCTAGCCGTCGATATGGGGTTCCTTCGCTACCAAAAGCGGCTTCTTCAGTCGGCAGCCGATAGCGCCGCCCTTGCTGGTGCTGCCGAAATCAACTACGGGACCAGCGCGCAAGCCGCCTTTCAGGATTCCTCTCTCAATGGTTTTACCAGCGGCGCCAATAACGTCACTGTGACTGCCGTTTCCATAAAATTCCCCCCTTCGTATGCCGGACCGGCTCCCAATGCCGTCCAGGTTCAGATCACCGCCATTGAGCCTACTTTTTTCATGAAGATTTTCGGCGTTAACCAGACTTCCATAACCGTCACGGCCAAAGCCGTCTTGGGTGGCAATGGTGCCGGCAATTGTCTCTATACCCTTGGTCTCGGTGGCGGCATCCGCACCACCGGCGGCGCCAACATTACTGCCCCGAATTGCGGCATCATAGACAACCAGGATTTGAACAATCGCGGCAACATCACCGCCTCTTCTATTGGCGTCCACGGTCGAGTTCTCGGCCGGGGCAGGGCAACTCCGAATCCCATCACCGGCATTGTTCCTGCTGCTGATCCGCTCGCCTATTTGACCCGTCCCCCGGCAGGCGGCTGCTATCCAAACGGAACTGGCGTGCTTACAGGCAACGGGAACGCCACCCTTTTCCCGGGAACCTATTGCGATGGAATTTCCGTCAGCGGTGGCGTCAACGTCACTTTGCAGCAAGGGGTGTACGTCGTCACGGGCGGCGGCATCAGCTTTGGCGGCAATGGCAGCGTCACCGGCAATGGCGTAACCCTGTATCTCGGTCCAACCGGCGGTTCGATGACCTTCAACGGTAATCAGACCATCAATCTTTCCGCTCCCACTGCCGATCCTTACGCCGGCATCTTGTTGTACCAGGATCCTGCGAACAACTTGGCCGCTACCTTGGACGGCACGAATACCTCCAACCTTCGCGGTGCGGTCTATTTTCCCCAGGCGGCGCTTACCATTAATGGCGCTGCCGGCTCTACCACCGGTTATGCCATTGTTGTTGCCGAGTCTCTTCGCCTGAACGGTGCCACGCTGAATTTGCCTGCGAACTATTCCTCGCTTCCGGCCGGTTCGCCCGTTAAGACTGCCGTCTTGGTCGAATAGCTTGCCGCTCGCGCTTCCCATCGACCTACTCAGTCGGCCGTGATCCAACTCCGGATGATCCTCGACTGCTCACCGATACTTCCCTTCGTCGCGACAATTGCCCCGAACTTCCTTCCTAAATTGATCATTCTCCTGGTATCCGTCTCTTCCTTGATTCTTCTCCTCGCCATCCCCGTCGCCGCTTTCCGCGGCAAGCTGCACATCCCCGGCTATGTTGGCCTCGCCTTCGTTTTCTTCACCACGGCCTTTCTGTGCGGCCAGTTCTCCGGTCACCGCGGCATCTCCGGTAACGTTTTCGGTACGTTCCTTTCCGTGGCATTCTTCCTTCTGATGGCTTCCGCCGTAGGTTGTGTTCTGGCCCTCTTCTGGTATCGTGATTTGCCCGAGGACTAGTCTTACGGCCGGGCTGACGTTTCGATGACTTCTTTTTCGACCATTGCCGAAAGCTTCCGCGCTCGCTTTGCCGGTTCGCCTCGCGTATTTCGTGCTCCGGGTCGCGTCAATCTCATCGGTGAGCACACCGACTACAACGATGGCTTCGTCATGCCCGCGGCTATCGGCTTCTATTGTTGGATCGCCATCGCTCCCCGCGACGACCGCGAGTTGGACATTTATTCCGAGGAGCTCGCCGGCAGCGCCCAAATCAATCTGTCCGCCAATGGCGTGAGTCCCTCCCACACCTGGGCCGATTATCCGGTGGGCGTTGCTCTCCAGTTGGAAAAGGCCGGACTCCGCTTGCCCGGTGCCAATCTGCTCATTCACGGCGAAGTTCCCATGGGCGCCGGCCTCAGCTCCTCCGCCGCCATCGAAGTCGCCACCGCCCTCAGCTTGATGGATCTCTCCGCAAAAAAAATCGATCGCCTCCACCTCGCCCGCCTTTGCCAGAAAGCCGAAAACGAATTTGTCGGCGCGCGTTGCGGCATCATGGATCAGTTCATCGCGCTCCACGGCCAAAAGGATCACGCGCTCTTGCTGGATTGCCGCACTCTCGATTTCCAGCTGGTCTCCATTCCGGAATCGGCCACCCTCGTCATCTGCAACACCATGGTCAAGCACGAACTCGCTTCCAGTGAATACAATCGTCGCCGCGCCGATTGCGAAGACGCCGTTCACCGTCTCTCCGCCGTCTTGCCGGGCATCCGTGCCCTCCGCGACGTCAGTCTCGAACAACTCCGGGCTCATCGCGCTCTGCTTCCCGAAGTCACCTTCAAGCGCGCCCTCCACATCGTCACCGAAAACGCTCGCGTGCTCGACTGCGCCGAAGCCCTGCGCGCCGGCGACCTTTCCCGCTTCGGCCGGCGCATGGCCGAATCGCACATCAGCCTTCGTGATTTGTTTGAAGTCAGTTGCTCGGAGCTCGACCTCATGGTCGATATCGCCAATCGCCAGCCCGGTGTCCATGGCGCGCGCATGACCGGCGGCGGCTTTGGCGGCGCAACCATTAATCTTGTTGACGCCCCTAGCGTCGTGCAGTTTACCGGTGCCGTCTCCGATTCCTACCGCAAGGAAACCGGCATCACCCCGCAAATCTACGTCGGCAAGCCTGCCGACGGCGCCGGGCCGGTTGCGCCGGACGCGCCGGGAAAATAATCGCTCATGCCGCGCACCGCTGGTCATCCATGACGCCTGACGCTCTCCAGAAAACGCCGCACCGCCGCTGGAATCCTCTGCTCCGCGAATGGGTGCTGGTCTCTCCGCACCGTACCCAGCGACCCTGGCTCGGCCAGGTCGCCAAAGCCACCGTGCCGCCCGCTATCACGTACGATCCTTCCTGCTATCTTTGCCCCGCAAATTCCCGCGCTGGCGGCGCCAAAAATCCCGCCTATACCTCCACGTTTGTTTTCGACAACGACTATCCCGCCCTTCTCCCCGGTCCGGCTGACGCTCAGATCGACCACTCCGGCCTGATCGTTGCCCGTGCCGAGCGTGGCATCTGCCGCGTCATCTGCTTTTCGCCGCGCCACGATCTCACCATCCCGCGCATGCGCATCGATGACCTCCGCGAAGTCGTCGACATCTGGGCCGCCCAGCATCGCGAGCTCAGCGCCATCCCCTGGGTCCGTCACGTCGAAATTTTCGAAAATCGTGGAGAGCTGGTCGGCTGCAGCAATCCGCACCCGCACTGCCAGATCTGGGCCAACAGTGAAGTTCCCAACTTGCCCGCGCGCGAAACTTCCGCGCAGCGCGAATATCACTCCGCCAACGGCAAATGCCTGCTCTGCGATTATCTGCAACTCGAACTCCAGGACGCCTCCCGCGTCGTCTGCCAGAATGACGCTTTTGTCGCTCTCGTCCCCTACTGGGCCGTCTGGCCTTTCGAAGTCATGCTCCTCAGCCGCCGCCATCTCGCGGCCTTCCCGGATCTTTCGCTCGACGAGCGTTCGCAACTCGCCGACATTCTTCGCCGCGTCACCATCCGCTACGACAATCTCTTCGAAACTCCCTTTCCATACTCCATGGGCTTCCATCAGCCGCCCACCGATTCCCAGCCTCATCCCGAGTGGCATTTCCACGCGCACTACCTTCCGCCGCTTCTCCGCTCCGCCACCGTGCAGAAATTCATGGTCGGCTACGAACTGCTTGCCATGCCTCAGCGCGACATCACCGCCGAATCCGCCGCCGCCCGCCTCCGCGATCTCCCCGAGCTCCACTACCTCGACCGTTCCTGACCGTTCACCGTCGCCGCTCGCCGCTGCCACCTCCGTACCCAACCGTCATTCCGAGCGTAGCGAGGAATCTCTCTTCTGATCCTTCCTTGTAGCGGCGAGCTTGTCTCGCCACTTCCGGCACCTCACAGCCATCAACCCGCGACCCCAAACCGTCTCATCGGCACAACGTACAATCAGACGGAGGGTGCCCCACCCGCGATTGGTGACGGTGGGTCCTGGGTTTGCCTTGCGTTTATCTTTTCCGTGGTTTTGTCATTCTTCGCACTGTCAGGACTCCCACCGGGTTCGTCGAGGCACGAAAATTTGACCGTTAAATTTCCTTGACATATTCCTATATGGGAATATATTGGATCCATGCCCAGAGCCGCCACAACCTCCGACGCCTTCAACGCCGTCGCCGAACCCCGCCGCCGCGACATCTTGAACTACCTGGCCATGCAGGAAAGATCCGTCACCGAAATTGTCGACGCCATGGACATGCAACAGCCCTCGGTTTCGAAGCACCTGAAAGTTTTAAAAAATGTTGGTCTGCTGCAGGTCCGCAGGGAAGGCCGGCACATGCTTTACAAGGTGAATGCCATGGCCATCCGGCCGTTGCACGAATGGACCAGCACCTTCGAGCGCTTGTGGAAACACCAACTGCTGCGAATCAAGGCACGCGCCGAGGCTGACAATGCACAGCAACAATAGTCTTGTGGAGTTTCAGAGGAGGAGGAAATCGTGAGTTTACCTGCGCTCTCCCTGGACGCTACCACCATCCAAATAACGGAAGAGATTAAATGCGCGCGTCGATTTGAGGCGACATCGCCCGATTGAAATAAATCTTCACAACGAGTGGTCGGTCTGTTTCAAAAAACCAAGGAGAAATAAGATGGCAACAGGTAAGGAGAGCAGCAACGAGCAACGCAAGGGGCGGACAGAAATGAAAACGCCGCCGGTCGTATCGCCGCAGGAATGGGAGGCCGCTCGCCAGCACCTCCTCGTGAAGGAGAAGGCCTTGACGCGCTCCCATGACGCGCTGGCCGCGGAGCGCCGCCGCATGCCGTGGATGGCCGTGGAAAAGAACTACCAGTTCGACGGGCCGCAGGGCAAAGTAAGCCTGCTCGATCTGTTCGAAGGCCGTACCCAGCTGATCCTGTATCGCGCCTTCTTTGAGCCCGGCGTCTTCGGTTGGCCCGACCATGCCTGCCGCGGCTGCTCCTTCGGTGCCGACCAGGTTGCGCACCTCGCTCACCTGCACGCCCGAGGCACCACCCTCGCCTGGGCCTCTCGTGCGCCGCAGGCGGAGATCCAGCGCCTGATGGCCCGCATGGAATGGGACATGCCCTGGTACACCATCACCGACAGCTTCGACACCGACTTCGGCGTAAGCGAGTGGCACGGCCACAATGCCTTCATCCGCGACGCCGGCAAAGTCTTTCGCACCTACTTCATCAACAGCCGCGGCGACGAAGCCATGGGCAGCACCTGGAGCTACCTGGACATGACTGCCCTTGGCCGCCAGGAGCAGTGGGAAGACTCGCCGGAGGGCTACCCCCAAACGCCGCCCTACAAATGGTGGAACTGGCACGACAACTATGCCGCCGAAGCTACACCTGACCCGAAGTGGGTCGACATCATCACCGACCCTCAAGAAGCCGCCCGCAAACGCGGCGCCTAGGCAACTCGCGCGTCTCAAGCCCAGAGCAACCTCTTGGGTGGCCTACCCTTTGCGGGTCTTGTTTGCAAAGGGTGGGGCCGCTCTTCTCTGTGCCGTCTCTCTTCTAATCCTTCCTTGTAGCGGCGAGCTTGTCTCGCACCTTCGGCATCTCACGACCATCAATCCGCGATCCAAACGATTTCATCAGCACAACCTACAACCACACGGAGGGTGCCCCAACCCTCGGTTTGTGAGGGTGGGTCTTGGGATGGACTCAACGAGCCGTGGCTGGCACGATGCCGGATATCGATGCGCTCCGGCAATGTACGCACTCTGGGCGGCCGATGCGTATGCGGCATTTGTTCGTTCGCGGGAAGAGGCGACGCAGCGGCGTGATGGATTCCAGCAAGCTAAGGGAAAAGTGGGAAACGTCCCGTCTGTCCCCGAATTCTCAGCCATAGAAATACGTCGTCACCGTGCCTAGGCGGCGCATCAAAACGACTTTCCGCGGCTCGACCTCGAATCGCTCATCTTCATGACACCCATCACCCTTTGCGCTGTCCCTCCGTTTTTTGAGGTGTTCTTTAACAAATGCTCTGGCCAATTCTCCCGATTGTGCACAGAGACCATGCGGGGCACCCGACAACTGTACGGGTTGATGTTGCGACCCAGTTTCTGCGAGGTATTCGCGCAGAAATCTCTCAGCGACGGCGTGAAGGTCATTCCCTTCAGGATGTTGGGCCGCCATCACTGCACCACCGCAGAGACGTCGGAGTTCTCGATGACAATCTCGGGTTTGGCCCACAGGAGTCGCCGAGCAAGGTGTGTAGCGTGCGGAGCGTAACGATGTAGTCGCCGACGCTTCCCCACTGACCAAGCATGAGGAAAAGAATGTTGAGGAGCTCACCGGGCGATAGGCGTGGGATCTTGTCTTCATCAGTTCGCAAGGACTGCGCGACTCGCGCTCGGAGCGTCGCGAGGATCTGCTGGTGGATCGTGTTAGTTACCACGGGTCACCACCAAGCCATCGGATTGAATTCCTTCGAGGATCGCCCAAATGTATCGATGCTCGATTACTACGGCATTTCCGAACCACTGAGCATCTGAGGGGATGAATTCGGCGATCCAGGACTGAGCAGACTGAGTGAGGGGACTAGAGCAGGAAAATGGACCCGTGGTTCTCACATCGAAAATCGGGCGTGGGCGATGTACCTGAAGCAACAAACGAATCGAGATGCGAAGACATCAGTTCCTCCTAGGAGAAGATGCCTTCGAAAGTTGGGAGGACTAAGGTGGGTTTTTGCCCCTACAGGCCGTATCCCTTCATCTCGAAGGTGAGCACCGTGGCCTTGTCTCTGGCTCGGTTGCTGGAGCGCTGAAAACGCGCCCTCTCTGGATACGCGGGCAGGATATCACTGCCCTGGCTCTCGGGAAATGGTACCAAAGTACCTGGCTGAGCAGTTGGCAACCAAGTCCGTATTGGTCGGCGGGTACGCTGAAGTCCGCAAAGGTAAGGTCGCGAGCGGGCTCGTTGGAAAACATCCCGTCTGTCCCAAACTTCCCGAAGATTGGAGCACCGTGTGGAATTCACGGCGCACGTCAGGAATTCCAACGCAAAAGTCGCATTATATGCATTTCGAGCACGAGCGAGCACCTGGCGTCAACAGACCTCCATACAAAAAAGGTATTCTCTGGAGGTGCGATTCTGTTCTCTTGCGACCATTCTGTTGCCGCTTGTTCACTGGGGCAACGCCACCGCTGATAACCTCCGGTACAATCCCGTTTCGCGTCCCCTCATCGAAGCCCGACTGGGGAAATACCAGGGCAATGATCAGCAGCGCGAATCGGCACTGAAACAATTGTTTACAGAAGCCGGTTGTGACGACCAGCATCTTTCCGAACAGCCTGTGAAAGGCTCAAAACTGCCAAACGTCATTTGTGTTCTGCCGGGTACTTCCGACAGGCTCATTATAGTTGGCGCGCACTTCGATCATGCCTCCGAAGGCGACGGAGTCGTCGACAATTGGAGCGGCGCTTCGCTTTTGCCCTCCTTGTATCAAGCTACAAAGATTGATCCTCGTAAGCACACCTACATTTTCATTGGGTTCACAGACGAGGAAAAAGGCGAAGTTGGGTCGCGCTTCTATGCCCGGCACATGACCAAGGAGCAGGTCTCGGCCACCGACGCGATGGTCAACATGGATACGCTCGGTCTGGCATCCACCGAAGTTTGGGCCACTCATTCAGACAAGCAGTTGACCGCCCTGCTCGCCTACATCGCGAAACAGATGAATTTACCTGTCATCGCCGTCAACGTGGAGCGGATCGGCAGCACTGATTCCGTGCAATTTTCCGAGCGCAAGATACCCAGCATTACCATTCACTCGCTGACGCAAGATGCATGGAACGCCCACATTCTGCACTCGCCGAAAGACAAACTCTCAGCCATGAATCTTGACAACTACTATCAGACTTATCGGCTTGTCGCCGCTTACCTCAGTTTCCTGGACCAAGCGGCTGGCGTCCAGGAACCCTAAAATGCGCATTAGCGGAGGGATTATTACTCCCTATCGTTGGCCTGCGCAACATTCGCTTCCGCTTCGCCAATGATGTCAGCGGCGTTTCGGCGACGACGGTCCAAGGTCAGATAGCTTCGAGAACCCATTAGACAGAAACACCACTGCCCGGACGGCGGCAAAACAGGTCAGGTTTGCGGGATCCTCGGAGGATGCTTTCCTCGAACTCGTTCAAAATAGTACCAAATGAAAGTATATGGAATGAAAGCTAGAATGATAAACATGAGAGGCTTCCGCTCATAACGGACGGCCATGTAGAGCATCCACCAACCGCCTAAGGCCGAGAGACCAAAGAAAAGCATCACTAGGGCAACAAACGCGTCGAGTGGGGACAGACGGAACGTTTTCGGGTGGTTTGCGCGAGTGGCCAACAGGCTGGCGCGAACTCTTCTGATCCTTCCTTGTAACGGCGAGCTTGTCTCGTCACCTCTAGGCGGGTGGCCCAGCAGGCTAGCGCACGACTCACCTTGGGTGCCGCAACCCTGCGGTTTTCAGGGTGCGGATTTTGACTTTTCTCGATGGCGAGCGATCCGAAGGCGCCTGCCCAAACGTCACGCCAGAAATCTGGTTGCCTTTTGGTACCCGACGTTCGAATGCCAACTCCGTTAGCTATTGACAAGTAGTAATCTACGTGCTATGCTGTCGTTTCCGAAATGGCAGTCCCGCCGTCAACACGCCTCTCGTTCCATTCTCCGCCCACACCTTCGCTCCACTCCTACGACGCCCCTAAGTGCCCTGGAATCAATACTTGTACAAGTGTATCAAAACAAGGGACTTTATCCGCCTTGCAATGAACACTTATGAAGATACTCGGAGGGATCTCCCTCCACAAGGGAGAGTCTTGCGCCACCTGCCCCGAAACCCGTCCGGGGCAGCGCCGCCGTCGGCGCGCTCCATTTGCCAAGGAAATTTGGTTCCGGGGCCTGGACTCGAACCAGGATTCTAGGCTCCAAAGGCCCATGTGCTACCAATTGCACCACCCCGGAGTGGTCGAAAACAGATATCTTAACATGTGCGCTCTCGTTTCCAAGAAACCCCGCCTCGCGGGAGGCCGCTGGCTTGAATCCGCCTCAGCGCATCCCCCGCAATATTGTCGCCTTTCACCAGGACCCGGAAGGCCACTGGGTCGCCGACCTCGAATGTGGCCACACCCAGCACGTCCGCCACAATCCTCCCTGGCAAAGCCGCCCTTGGGTGATTACCGAAGAGGGGCGCCGCGCCCGCGTCGGCCACACGCTCCGCTGCGCCGCCTGCGCCGAAAGCAAATCATCCGCGTGACCTCCGATGCGGCTAAAATATCGCCGGCGGATCTCTCTTTGAAAAATACAGCCACGCTCCTGGTGCAGTGCCCGGACCGTAAAGGACTGGACGCGGCCATTGCCGACTTCATCTACCGCCACGACGGCAACATTCTCCACTTCGAGCAGCATCAGGCCGGCGAAAATCCGCGCCTTTACCTTGCGCGCGTGGAATGGGAGCTCGATGGCTTCCGGCTGCCGCTCGCGGACTTCCCCCAACATTTCGCGCCGGTAGCCGGGAAATTCTCTATGACCTGGCGCGTTGCCGTCTCCACCTATCGCCCACGCGTCGCCATTTTTGTTTCCAAATTCGACCACTGCCTCGTCGATCTGCTCTACCGCCAGCGCAACGGCGAGCTCGCCTGCGATATCGCGCTCATTGTCAGTAATCATCCCGATGCCCAGCGCGATGCGGATTTTTACGGCATTCCGTATCACGTCATTCCCATAACTAAAGAAAACAAGCCGGAATCCGAGCAGCGCGAACTCGATCTTCTGAACGCCAACAAAATCGACCTCATCGTCCTGGCGCGCTACATGCAGGTCCTTGCCAGCGACTTCATCCGCCACTTTCCGCAGCGCATCATCAACATCCACCATTCTTTCTTGCCGGCTTTCATCGGCGCGAAACCTCATCTCCAGGCCTATGAGCGCGGCGTCAAGCTCATCGGCGCCACCGCCCACTACGTCACCGAAGTCCTCGACGACGGTCCCATCATCGAGCAAGGCGTCGCGCGCATTTCGCACCGCGATGCGCTGGAAGATCTGGTGGAGAAAGGAAGAGATCTCGAAAAAGTCGTGCTGTCCCGCGCCGTCCGCTGGCACATCGAAAATCGCATCCTGCTGTACGGCAACAAGACCGTAATTTTCGAGTAGCCGCGAATGGATTGGAGCGAGTTAGAACCAGCGGCGAAAGATTACGTTTAGCGAGGTGCGGTAGTTAATCGGCCGCTGCGGCCCGGCTAACCGCCGCCGTCAAATCGGCGTGCAGCAACCGGTGAAACAAATGTTCGCCGGCTTCGCGCCGCACCGAAAGCCTTCCGGCGACATACGCGCGCGAATGCAATCCGCGCTGCACCGCGTCGCAGATGGCCATGTCTTCGTCCTGCACTTTTTCGCTGACCGCGATGCTCTCATTGTTGTGCGTTTCCGCTGCCGCGCTGGTGTCCGCGAAATAATAATCGAACACCACCGCGCACTTATCGACGCCGAGCGGCAAAACCAGGTTGGTGTCCATCACGCCTTCATACGCGTTGATCATGAAGTTGGGATAGATCCACAGGTAGAACGCGCGGCCTTGTCGCGTCGCCGCCACGCCTGCGGCGGAATCCTCGCTCGACGACAGCGGGCTCGACTGCAGGCACGCACGCTCGAGGTTCTCGATGGTGTATTTGGTGTACTCGATGACGCTGCTCAGTCCCTTGTGCGCGTGCGGCACGTGGTATCCGCCGTCCAGGTAATTGTCCACGTACACTTTCCAGTTGCAGTTCAGCGTGTACGTTCGGCGATCGAAGTAATGCAGCTTCTTGCTCAGCTCCAGCGGCGCAACGATTTCCGGAACGGCGCCGAGAAAATCCCGCAGCGGCGCGGCGCGCCCGTCCAGATTCACGAACACGAAGTTTTCCCACACGTCCACGCGAATGGGCACGAGTCCATTCTGCGATCGCTCGAAGCTGCACACGCCGTCGAACTCCACCATGCCTTTCAGCGCGCCATCAATTCCATAAGTCCATCCGTGATACGGACAGCGGAACTGCTTCGCGCATCCTTGCGCTTCGGTGGCCACTGCGGCGGCGTGATGCCGGCAAACGTTGAAGAACGCGCGCAGCTTGCTGTCATCGCCGCGCACCACCACGATCGGCTCGCCCGCAACATCCGCGGTGAAATAACTTCCTGGTCCCGGCACCTGATCGAGGCGGCCAACCGCTTGCCAAGTGCCGCTGAAGACGCTGGCGCGCTCCAATTGTTCCACGTCAGTGTCGCGATACCACGGCGCCGGAATCGTCGAAGCCCGCTCCAGCGGGTCGGCAGGATTGTAGAGGTTGAGAATGTCGTGAATACTGCGAGTCATGATGGTCCTTGCGCAACGGCTTCCATGCGGTTCCCGCCGCGTACCAGCAGTCATATCGTGAAAGACGGAAACGGAAAAGGAAAAAATGGAAAGAAGATCGGTCAGTCGAGCTCTCGCAGCCGGTCGAAATACTGGACGCTCCGATGCCCGCAAGACCAATCGTTCTTACCAAGCCAGATCGTCGCCCACACGAGACGAGTTTGTCCCCGGCGGACGCTAGTTAGCTATTCGACGCCGGGATTGCAACCAGAATCGGTATCTGCGGCGCGGTGGCGCGACCTGCAGCCATCCTTGCGACTATGGGACGCGAGCGGCGCAGGGTGCCACGATTCGCATTTTCCGGCATGGCGGATATCTTTTTGGAAACGGGAGCACGGTTTCCCGCACAGATGCTCGAAATCAGCCGTTACGGCTGCCGCCTGAGCGTGCAGGTCAAGCTGGCGGCGAACACCGGGCTCAAGATCAGAATCTTCCGCCGCCAGGAGTTCATCGAAGCGCAAGCCACGGTGATCTACGCCGATCCCGAATTGGGGACAGGACTGGCGTTTCGCGCGATGACACCCGACTTCGAATATTTGTGGAAGCGGTGGTTGGATGCGGTCATGGAAGAGACCCAGGTCCCGAGTCCCTAAGCCAACCGGATCCTCAGCCACGTGCAACCCGATGTCATCGAAAGGCAATCCGCATTCGACTGTCGCGGGCTCGCGAGTGCAATTGCAAGAAAGATTTCGGAACCCCAAAGCGTGCCTAGGCGCAGAACACATTCGGATAGGCGGGACAAACGGACGGGCGGAATGAAAAGAGAGAGGCGCTTGGCGACCTCACAAGCGCCTCCCTCAGTAAATCAACGTAAACCGTACCTCACTGGATCACCTCCTTCTCGGCAGGAACACCGATGTCGACAAGAGTGTCGAGTGGCCCGATTATAGCGCGAGATTGGGGAAGAGGATCGCGAACAGTCGAAGCGCCTCGGTTAATTCATTGGGAACAACCAGAGTAAGAATGGTGCGGAAGGAGGGATTTGAACCCCCACGGCCTTTCGGCCACAAGATCCTAAGTCTTGCGCGTCTGCCAGTTCCGCCACTCCCGCAGTGGTTGAGAATGATGATACTGGGAAGGGCGAGGGTTTGACTAGAGTGAGGAGGGTGAGAGTTGAGCGTCGAATCGGGGGAGGACTGTGCCCCACCAAAGAAGCAAGATGAGGACGAACATCGCCCGCGCGAAACATGGTGGTGCCTTTTGCGGCTGCGTTATTGTGCGGCGCTACAGGCTCTGCTACCTTTTCGGAATGAAGGGAGTGGGCTCCAATGGACGAAGAAGTGTTCACGGGCAACGAATTGTTCACGCTGGCCTCCAAGTGCCGCGTAATGGTGCACAATCCGTCGATCGATTCCGCGGTTAGAGACGCGGCGGCGGCTTTATGTCTGGAATTTAGCGAACTTCAAGCGGTACCGCCTAACAAAGAAAAACTCGAGCAGGATAAGAAGAAGGATTCGCTGGCGGCGCGAATGGAAGAGCTGGTGAAGTCCTACCACCGATAAGGGAAAAGGCCGCTGGCGGGAAGACTCAACCCAAGCAAAGAAGCAGGATGAGGACGAACTTCAACCCAAGACCCATCCTTGTGTGAAGCAGATTCGCAAGGATGGGCACCCGCGGCGACAAAGTGTGGATTGGCGGGGGCGTTGAGGGCATAATAAGCGGCTCCCGCGCGATTGCCTGGGGTTGTTCCCCGCGGCCCGGCGATGCGCCGACCGATTCATGATTCTTCTGGAACAGGGCGAGCAGTTGACGGTAATCCGGCAGACCGACCATGGTTTGCTGGCGGGATTTCTTGCGCGGGAATGGGGCAACGATACGTTTCACAGGCCGGAACCGTCTGCTTCGTTCTGCCTCGCGGCGGCGGAGCACGACAATGGCTGGCGGGAATGGGAGCTGGCGCCGCAGATCGATCCGCGAACACGCTTGCCGTACAGCTTCATGTCCATCCCGACGGAAGAGCACGTGATGCTGTACCAGCGCGGAGTGGAGCGAGTGATCGCGGCGGACCGTTATGCGGGGCTGCTGGCGAGCCTGCATTGCGCGGAATTGTACGACCGCGCGCGAGCGACGATGCCGGGTTATTCGGCCAAGTATGTGAAGTCCAATGAGTCCGCGATCGTAAACGACTTTTTGCAACGGCTGAAGCTGCAACAGTTGCGGCTGAAGATCGACCATCGAAGCGATGCGGAGAAGAAAGCTTTCGTGGAAGAGAAAGCGCTGGAGGGCGCCGCGCGTTTGCTGGAGTTGCTGGACCGGCTGTCCTTGTATTTGTGCCTGGGCGCAGCGGATGGCGTGACGTTCGAGGGAGTTCCGGCGGATGAACGCGGCGGCGAAGCGGACTGCATCCTGCGGATCGAAGGACCCGGACGAATTTCGATCGAGCCGTATCCGTTCCGGAGAAGTCCGCTGGCGGTGAGCATTCTGGCGCGGCGGGTGCCGAAAAGGATGTACGGGAATGACGGCGATTTTCAGAACACGCTGTCGCGGGCGCCGTATTTCGCGTTGAACTTCACGATCCAGGACGGAGCGGCGCGGCGCGGACGCAGAGCGCGGTGGCCTGACCGCTCAGGTCAATTCCTTGCAGCGCGTTTCCGGTAAAGCCAGGCAAAGCAGCGCAGCCACCAGGAAAGCCCCCGCCAGCAAGAAGAAGGCCGGCCCGATGCCATGGCGGATTGCCAGGACACCGACGGCGAAGGGAGCGATGGCGGAAAGCAGGCGGCCGGCGTTGTAGCTCACTCCCATGGCGGTGGCACGAATCGCGCCCGGGAAAATTTCGCTGGCGATGGCGGCGAATCCGGAGAAATGCCCGGTGCCGAAGAAAGCAACGAGCGGGCCAAGGGCGAGCAGCCAGGCTTCGCTGCGGGCCAGTCCATAGAAGGGAATCAACAGAGCGGCGAGAAGCAAGAAGGAGAAATAGGGTGTTCGCCGGCCGAAAGCATCGGAGAGGAATCCGAACGCGGCGTATCCGAGCCACTTCCCTAAGCAGAGCACGAGGAAGAAACCGGTGGTCCTGGCGAGACTCAGGCCACGACCCCCTTGCGAAGCGGGGAGCGACAAGTACGCGGGAATCCAGGTAAACAGGCCCCAGAAGCCGAAGAGTGCGCAGCCGTTCATGGCGGTGGCAATCGCTCCGGGCATCCACAAGCCTTTCATGAGCGCACTGACATGCTTCAGTTTCAGCGAATGGACGGCGCGGCTGGTCCAAATTTCCGGCTCGGGGACGCGCGAGCGGATCCAGAGGACCAGGAGCGCGGGAAGAATTCCAACGAAAAAGACGGCGCGCCATCCGAAGCGCGGCAATACGAGGGCTACGACCAGTGCGGCGATGGCTTCGCCAATGGCGTAGGCGGACTGCATCAGCCCGAGGGCTTTGCCACGATGCTCGGGGCGCCAGGTTTCCGCGATGAGCGCGGCGGCTGCGGTCCATTCGCCGCCCATGCCGAGTCCGAGAAGAAAGCGAAAGACGGCGAGTTGGGGAATGGTGTGCGTCAAGGCCGCAGGCGGCGCTGGAAATCGAGTAAACGAGGATGGAAGCCATCAGGGCGCGGGTGCGGCCGATGCGGTCGGCGATGAGTCCGAAAACGAGGCCGCCGATGGCGGAGGCGACGAGCGTGAGGGAATTGAGGAAGCCGGCAGTGCTGGTGCTCATGCCCAGCTCGCGAATGAGGTAGGCGAGAACCAGCGAGTAGAGCATGACGTCCATGGCGTCGAGCATCCAGCCGAAACTGCCGGCGATCAGCGAAGAGCGCTCGGCGGGCAGCAGGGTTTTTGGCCATGCGGTTAGCGCGCGGATGGTGGCAGTGGGCGGCGAGGTGGATGATCCGGCAGGCATGCAGGCGGATTGTACATGGAGCCAAGCTGGGGCGCGGATAATTGGGGCGTCGGCGGACTGTTTGCATCTTAGAGGAAAACGTTGCAGCGCACGCTATCCTTTGCTACTCTCCGCACCGTTCCCAACAAGGAGGATGTACATGGCGTTCTGTGGCACGTGTGGTACAGAAGTGAGCGGAGCCGCATTTTGCCCCAAGTGTGGGGCGGCGCAGGGCGCCGGGAGTGCTTCGCCAGCCGCCGTGGCGGCGTCTCCAACGGCCGGAATGGAAGAAAACATTGCCGGATTGCTTTGCTACATTTTCGGGTGGGTATCCGGGCTGATTTTCCTGCTGATCGACAAGCGGCCGTTCGTGAAGTTTCACGCGGCGCAGTCGATTGCGTTCAACATCGCCATTTTCGGGGTGTATGTGGCGTTCGCGATCGTAGGTTTCATGCTGACCTTGGTGACCGCGATGCTGCATTTCCCGATCGGCTTCCTGAGCGTGTTTTTCTTCCCGGTGATCGGGATCGCAGTGCTGGTGACCTGGATTTTCCTGATGTACAAGGCGTACAGCCACGAAAAGTTCAAGTTGCCGATTATCGGAAACCTGGTCGAAGGAATGGTGAAGTAAGAAGGCGTTCGCCGGCAAAGCGGGTGTTATTCGAGCCGTTCACGGTCTTGTGAGCGGCTCTTTTCGTTAGGTTGCGATCCGCGGTTGCGGCTTGACTTCTGTTGACCGTGCCGCCAATCTGTAGTGCTTTGCGCTCGCAAGGCGAGCGACCGAGAAAGGCCGATCCCGAGCTTATGACGCGGGTAAGACTGTGTTTCCACGACCGATGTTTTGACGGCACCGCCTCGGCCGCGTTGTTTTACCGGTTTTATCGTGAGAGGTTCGACAAAGACGCGGAGTTCGATTTCACCGGAATGACGCACCGCGCCGCCCAGCCATGGGAGGAAGGACTGTTTCGACGGCGACGAGAATGCCATCGTCGATTTCAAGTATTCGAATTCTCCGAAGTTGACGTGGTGGTTCGATCATCACCAGAGCGCGTTTCTGACGCCGCGGGACGCCGAGCATTTTCGCAAGCATCCGCGGCGCGCACATGTTTTACGAGCCGGACTACAAGTCGTGCACCAAGCTGATTGCCACAGTGGCCAGTGAGAAATTCGGCTTCGACGCCGACGCCGCGTCGCAGGAGCTGATTCATTGGGGAGACATCATCGATGGGGCACAGTATCCGACGCCGGAATCGGCCGTGGAGCTGTCGGAACCGGCGACGCAACTTGCGCTGGTGATCGAAGCGGCGCCGGAAGATGATGTATTCCGCGCGAGATCATCCGCGAACTGGCGTACCGACCGCTGGCGGAGATGATCCAGCTGCCGCTGGTGGCGAAGCATCTGGGCCGCTGCTGGAGCGGCATCCGCAAGTCGATTGATATGCTGCGGCAACGTTGCGAAGCGAAAGACGGCGTGATTTTTTTCGATGTCAGCGACCTGGACCTCGAGGGCTACAACAAGTTCATTCCGTACCTGCTGCATCCGGAGTGCGTGTACTCGATCAGCGTGAGCGCATCGCAAGTAAGGGCTAAGGTTTCCCTGGGAACGAATCCGTGGAATCAGGCGACCGCGGACAAGAACCTGGCGTCGCTCGCGGAAAAATATGGCGGCGGAGGACATCCGCGGGTCGCGGCAATATCGTTTGAGCCAGCGGACATTGATGCGCGCCAGGGAAGTGGCACGGGAACTGGTGGCGCATATTGCGCGGGTGAACCCGCAGCGAAGTCGCGATGGTCGGGTCGGCGGCTGGTTCGACAAAGCCCGAGGGACGTGTAAAATTTCCAAGGATTGTACAGTGGGCCGGTAGCTCAATGGTAGAGCAGCTGACTCTTAATCAGCGGGTTGCAGGTTCGAGTCCTGCCCGGCTCACCACTTAACCTTATCAAACTGCAGCTTTTAGGGCGGGTCGGCGTTCTTTGCCGTGAAAACGCGTTTGCGTAGCGGGAGTGAAAGCGGGAGGGACTTTTCCCGCTTCGAGCCGGTCGAACGCTCCTGCAATCGCTTCTTTCTGCGGATGGCAATAGCGCTGTGTAATGGTGATGCTCGAATGTCCGGCGATGCGCGCCAGCGTGAAGGCGTCGCAGCCGGACTCCGCGAGGCGGGTCAGCGCCGTATGTCGCATGGTGTACGGCGGAAACGGCGTTAGGACTTCTCCTTGAGCGCGGATGGCCTTCAGCGCGGCGGCGTGCTGATTCTTGGCGCAGTAGCCCTCCAGATGCCCAGACTGGGTGTCCGCCGAGAATACCCATCCCCTGGCCGGTTTGTTTTGCAGGACGTGACGCGCGGCTAGCGCCTCGCGGACCGCGCGTACCATCGGCAACGACCGTTTCGCGGCGCGGGACTTACCCTCGGCGATGTGGATCGATCCCACGCCGTCGAGCTGTACCCGCTCCCAGCGCATCGCGAACACTTCTCCCGGACGCATACCGGTGCCCAGCATGATTGTGGCGCAGTCGCGCCACGGCTGCTCGCAGGCGGCCAGGTAGCGGGCAATTTCGTCATCGGTCAGCACGCGCTCCCGCTGGCGCTCTCCTTTGGCCAAGCTGATTTTCGGTGTCCGCGCAATGGTTCCCCACTCACTAGCGAGCCGCAGCGCGCGCCGTAGCGTGCGCAGGCCGCAATTGATGGTCGAGGCCGAGAAGCGCTTGCGCCACGCCGCATAGTGGCTCGCGTGCTCGTTGGTGATCCGGTCGAGCCGCTCGTCAGCTAGATTCGAGGCTAGCAGGGAGGCGCAGCCGGTGGCGTAGTAGCGCAGCGTCGCCGGCTTGTGCGCGTGGGCCACCTCGCAAAACGGCAGAAACTTCCCAGTCATGAATTGCCGCAGAGGTCAGGACCGGGTGTTGCTGCTTGTGTGCGAGGTCCTCGCACATGTCGCTGCAGTGCTCCCGCTCCCCCGCGAAGAGCTTCTCGCACACCGCGCAGCGCCGCAGTGCGGACGGATCGCAACCCACGAGCCGGGCTTTCTCCGCGCGTTCCTCGTAGTCGCGGCGGACCTTGCGGCGAAAATCCGCTTCGTATTCCAAGGCCCGCTTGTGGCTGCGTTCACCCGTGCTGCCTTGGTGCCGAACACCTTGGAACCAAAAATCATATCGATAGAGATTGCGGTTCTTGGGTTTCGCTACGCCCATGAGGGCCGTCCTTTCTGCGTAGCCCGCCAACGGGCCAGCCGGTGCGCGTTGCGGCAGCGCACTGTGCAGTAAACCATTGCCCGATGATGTGTTGGCGCGAACCAGGTGCCGCATTTCGGGCAGCTGCGCAGACCTTCCCCGAGCACAAACCACGCATGAATGGCAGTTGAACGGTCCGGGCAGAGAATTCCGGGCAAGAGTTTCTTCCGCCGCGAATGCCAGAAGAGCACAAGTTCCGTGCCCTTCAGCATTGTGTTGAAAAACATCGCGAGCCGGTCCTGCACGTAGTGAAACACGCCGTGCGGTCCGCTGAAAACGCCGTGCACACCAGCTTCGGCAAGATCGGCAGAATCGCCGAAGAGACGGAATCCCCTCTTGATATCTTTGGCGCGTGTCATCGCGAGATAGTCGCGCCGGTCACAGGCTTGGCGCAAAAGTATCGCTCCGGACAAAGCCTTCCAACTGCCACCGAGCGCCGCGACAATTTCCGGTTCGGAACGTAAATTTTCGACGAGCCGCACTGGGCGCAAGCCGACCCGGCCATCGAACTTCTCGCGTCGCCCGACTTCGTAGAGCACGGGGAATCCAGACGGTAACGGTGTGTGTGGTTGCCGTTTCATATCGGAAGCCGAGCATATCCTGGCAGCTCAGGATAAGGCAAGGGCTATTTCGCCAATATACGAGTAAATCCGGCAGTAACGGGATGTAACGGCCTTTCGGAACCGTCGAGACGTAACGGCATGTAACGGTATGTGTTTTACTGTTGTATTGCGAGACCCACTGCGATATCTCAGGACAGTTACGAAGAAGTTTAGGAGGATTTTTATGAATCGCAAAATGGTCAAAGTGCAGTCCGTCGACGGCTCTTCGCCGTTTGTCGGGGTGCAGGAAGCAGCGGCGTTGGTCCGAATCTCGCCGGTAACTTTGCGCCGCCTTTTGACGCAGAAACGGCTCACCCGTCACAAACTCGGCTCGCGGACTCTGCTGCTGCGCGCAGAAGTCATGGCGCTCGTCACGAAGGCGTAGGGGCCAGAAAAGTTGTCATGCCTGTTGCGAAAACCTACGCCCGCGCCGACGCTGAAAAACTCCAGCAGGTTCCCGACGGCATTCGCGGACTGCCACGGCGGGTTTGTCGAAAAGCCTCAAAAAAGATGACGGGAAATGGGCCAAATTACCCGTCGACCCCAAAACCGGACGTCACGCCAAGTCCAACGACGCTTCAACTTGGGGCACGTACCAACAAGCCTTCGAACGTTTCCAAAATGACGAAACAATTTTCGGCATCGGCTTCCAAACCGGCGGCGGCGTTACCGGTATAGATATTGACGACTGTTTTGATTCCCAAGGTGAGCTTACCGAGGAAGCGCTCCGGATCGTACTGGAACTCGACACCTACACCGAATGCTCGCCGTCGGGAACCGGCGTTCACGCGTTCTTGTTTGCCAGCAACTTGCCGAAAGAGACACGAAAAGACGGTGTGGAAGTTTACGACGGTAGTCAGTACGTCACGTTCACCGGCAACCGCCTTCCGGACGATCCGCTAAGAAAACCGTGGTCGAGAAAGGTGGAGCTCCGGCAGGAGCAGCAGGACAGGCGCTGCACCGGCGCTTGTGGCCTACGCCTACGACATCGGCGTCGACAAACGGTACCGGCTCCGAGAAATTTTCTGCGGAGCGCGCGCGCATCCAAGAGATCACGGACGGCGAGTTGCTGCGGCACGCGCGTGGCAATGCGAAGTTTGAGAGACTGTACGACCACGGGGATGTTGACGAGTATGGCGGCGACGATTCCCGCGCCGATGCAGGCTTGTTATGCATGCTTGCGTACTGGACTGCTTGCGACGCGAAGCGCATGGAAAAGCTGTTCGGACAGTGCGCCCTGGGACAGCGTAAGAAGTGGCAGCGTCAAGACTATCGCAAGGCGACCATCGAATTTGCGATCGAGAAGTGCGAGAAGTGCTGGACGCCAGTCGAGCTGCCAGAACTCAAGATTTCTTGCGTCACCGCCGATCAAGTCACCCCTGAGCCGATCAGGTGGCTGTGGCAAGACCGCATACCGCTCGGCAGCTAATCCGCCTTCGCTGGACTGCCGGACGGCGGCAAGAGCGCCACGGGTGTGGAGATCGCTGCACGTGCCACCAACGGCGCGCCGTGGCCGGACGATGCAAGCAATCTCCACGGCCCTACCGACGTGCTCTTGTTGGTGAGCGAGGATGATCTGCACGACACCGTCGTGCCCCGGCTCATGGCCGCAGGCGCTGCACTCACCCGTGTTCACTTCGCAACGATGACCGTTGTCAGCTTAAAAGCCACAAAAGTAGAACGGCAGATCGCGCTGGACACCGACCTGAAAGCAATAGAGCAACTTCTACGAGAAATGCCTCAAATCAAATTGGTGATTATCGACCCGCTAAGCAGCTACCTCGGCGAGGTAGACAAAATTCGCGACAAGGAACTCCGTCCGGTCCTTGAGAAACTCAAGAACGTTGCCGACTCCACAGAGACGGCGGTAATCGTAATCGATCACTTCAACAAGAATGTCCAGCAAGCAGCGATTCACCGCATCGGCGGCGGCGGTGCGCTCGGTGCCGTACCCGGCGCGATGTGGTACTTCCTGAAAGACCCGGATGACGAAGCCAAGCTCACAAGGTTGATGTTGAACGCAAAATTAAATGTAGTCGCGGAGAGCAAAAAGGCCGGGTCGCTCAAGTTCCGCATCGAGGAGGTGTTCCTGACGATCAAAGGAGAAAAAGTCTCGGTGCCCAAAATATCCTGGCTCGGCCAAAGTGACCAAGATGTAACTGAAGTCCTGCAAGCCGGTGGCAATGTCGAAGGAA
>CAWFXG010000028.1:0-17341 GCA_963819745.1 uncultured Acidobacteriota bacterium
CAGCGCAACGGCGGGAAGAACTGTCTCTTCATGTCCGCAATATTGCTGCCGAGCTCCAGGGGCTGGGCCTCTATCCGTCCGTCAACAAAATCGTCGATCGCCTCCCAGCGGGGTGTTGCAGCGAATGGAAGACCATCACCTGCGCGGTCCGTGAAGCACGACAAGCCCTCGGGTTCCCGAGGTAGAAACCCCAATACATGCGGGCCTGCGCTGTTATGGCGCCCAATTAAAGCATAAGCTTGCCAAACGGCAAAGTTATGCTTTAAATCACAGAAAATGCCACGTGCAGGTGCCCAGGCTCCAGCGCGACACCTGCCGAGAGGTCCTTCAGTTTGTGATTGTATACATCGGGAGCGACCGGGATAATGACGCGCGCCGCAGCCTGATGTCGGCGCAGTTGGTCGATGGCACCGTCCAGGCGTTCCTTCCGCCGGATCTCCCGGCCGAACCCTTCACCAGCCGCGAGGCGTCGCAAATTCTCAATCAGCACATGGCGATCTACCAGGAAGGTCTTACCAGCCTGATCACCTCCGAAGCGATGGCGCAGTTCGATCGCTTGGCGGCGCCGCAGGCCGAACAGATGTTCGATGATGGCGCGATCCACAACCGGGACATCGAATGACTCCAGCATCGTCATGATCTCCGGAATCTTCAATAACCATGCCGGTTTGGCGGGCATTTCGATGAGCTCCTTAGCTCTATTATGTGACCGCACAGTTGTTTCGGAGGACGGAATTTCTGGCCTATGATAATACCGCTTATCGACAACTGACCCCTGACTGACCGTCTGCATCTTCGCTTTCATCGTGTCCGGCGATATCGTCAGATCATGGCCTCCATGGGGATCGCGCTCCGGGAAGATGACTGGAAAACTGTCACCCGCCTCGTCCTCGACGGTATCTCCTCCCCTCACACCCTCCGTGCTTACTCTCAGGCGCTCGACGAGTTCCTGATCTGGTTTCGCGACGAGCCGAATCGGCTGTTCAATAAGGCTACGGTTCAGAAGTATCGAGCTGAATTGGAAACTAAAGGGCGCGCACCGGCCAGCATCAACGTCCGGCTCTCGGCTATTCGACGCCTCGCGCTCGAAGCCTGCGATAATGCGCTCCTCGATCCCGAGTTGGCGGCAGGCATCGCTCGCGCCAAGGGCGCCAAACGGAGTGGAGTTCGTCTGGGCCATTGGTTGGATGCGGATCAAGCACAATCTCTCTTGGCCGCCCCGGAACAGTCCACGCTGAAAGGTATCCGCGATGCTGCCTTGCTCGCGGTATTACTCGGCGCCGGACTGCGTCGTTCCGAACTCGCCGGACTTTGCGTTTCCCATTTTCAACAGCGGGACGGATGATGGCTCATCGCAGATCTGGCCGGGAAACATGGGCGAATTCGCAGCATACCGATTCCGCTATGGACGTATACGGCAGTTGCTCGCTGGTGCAACGCAGCAAGCATATCCGGCGGGCCCCTGTTCAGAGGCGTTACCCGGCACGGTCAAGTGACCGTCCGGAAGATCTCGCCTCAGCCGGTCTTCGAAATCGTAAGAGCTTACGCTGACAAGATCGGTGTCACCGCCAATCCGCATGACTTGCGACGGTCCTTCGCGCGACTCGCGCACAGCGGGCAGTCCCCCATCGAACAGATACAGCTTTCATTGGGGCATGCGTCAGCCGTTACAACGGAGATCTATCTCGGTGTCAAACAGAATCTCTGCGACGCACCCTGCGATCGACTCGGCCTCGACCTCAATCTGCGTTCACCAGAAGCGGTGACTCCCAACCGGGTCACTGAATTACATCCATGAGTTCGAACGATCCGCAGGAGCTGTCCAGGGCGCGCCAACAACAAAGGGCTCACGCCAAGCAGCGACTTCAGGAGAGTTTCAAATGGACATGAATCGGGACGAAATCCACGCGCTCGAAAGGAAGATCTCCGCCGGCGAAGCGGTCTGCGTTGAATCCAAGAGTGGCAGGAACAACTACTTCATGGAGATTGCCGGGAAGCTTGTTCTCGTGGGATTCGATCCTATCACTCACCGTATCGTCACAGCGCTGCCTGACGGCTACTTACGAAAAATCCCACCTGAGCTTGTGACTTTGGCTCGCGCCAGGCTCTTGGCCTCGGTTCAGCAAACGATTCTGGACAAGATAACCTCCGGAGCCGCTCGGCTTGTCAGCCAGCGGGAGCGATACCATTGTACGAAGTGGAGTACGAAGGCGCGTGGCTTCACGTCGGCTATGATTGCGCCGTTCGGCGGCTTGCCCCTTCTCCCAAGCGCCGCGGGAAACCAAAGACAATCGTCCTGAAAGTGGAACTGAAACCAAGCCGCAAGCGCTAACAGCGTGTCTATGGCGTACCTAGGTAGTTCCCGAAGGAGTTTGGCTGCAGGCGCTGGTGTGGACGGTCGTGGTTCTTTCAAGTCTCCAGCCGGACCAGCAAAGTACTTACCAGCATCGATGGCGCGATCGGTGCGGGTCTCAGTGTTTCTGCGGATCGAACGGCCATTCTGTTCATCAAAAGCGTGAGGTCCGACGCCAATCTCATGATGATCGAAAACTTCCGGTGAGGGGCGCTGGGCGATGGCGGCTATCGCCGAAGGAACGGGTTGTTCGGATTCACTTGGCCGTAAACGCACTACTCGCGGATCTGCCGGGTAACCTTCGGATGCATGGTCGGCAATCCGTACACAGGACACGCCGGACCGCTGCTGGGCGTGTCTTCCGATAATAATGAATATCGCTTCGTCCTTGCGCGCGCTTTCGGGCTTGCCTTGCTGCGACTACTTGGGGCACTACGTTGTCCCTTGAAATCGAATCGCTACAACATCATCGACGGGAAGGATATCAAGGACGCGGGTAGAAACTTGCGGAGTTCGTAAAGGGGCAAGATAATTCGGACAAGAAGGGCAAGAAATGAGCGCGTACGAGATCGACCTGGACCCCGCGTATTCGGTGATTCGCGACCGTGACAGCGGAGACTGTGACTCTGGAGTTGGCCGAGGAAATCTACACGCGGTTGACGCGGCTTTCGTCTAGCGGCGGGCCGTACGCGGCCATCTACGACCTGTCCGCAGCGAAAAGACACGACGATCTCTACCGAGATGATCATGAGCTATGCGCGCCGCCCCCTCCGTCCCCTAGCAGGCTGCGGAAAAAGGCCTTCTTTCGCCGAATCACTGCTAAATGGACGATTTCCTGACCAGCCCGCCTGAACAGAATCAATGACTTACAGGCGCGACTATGCGGCACTAAGTGGCCGTTTCCAAAAAACAGGCCTTTTTCCGCAGCCTGCTAGGCTTCCTTCAGCGTGTGGACAACATCAAACAGCCCGTAGAGGTTCTCCCGGAACATCTGGAACACGCGGGCCAGGCCGAATATGACTGGCGCTTTTCCCACTAGCAGGTAAGGTGCGCCCTGAAGATTTCACGCAGTGTCTTTGAGGGGTCGGCTATTCCTTTCGCCTGCAGGTGCTCCGGCGCTAGCGTCCGCCACAACACCAACGTTGCGACCAGAGCTTCGCGACATGCGCAAGGTGTCACTTTTGGGTGGCGTTCCGGCCGCGGTAACGACCTCGTAGATCCTGGTCATCACGGCTTTGCGGTGCGCATTCAGACGGTTGAGCACATTCAGATAGGCCGGATAGGTTTTACCCGGCACGGCTTTCTTGAACTGCTCTTCGGTCAAGGTGCCAGGGCCAGCCATGAGCGTATCGGAGTCTTTCAATACGTTGAAGACGCTGTAGGAAAAGCCTGCCTCATCGTCCGACATGGTGGCCGCCGCCGGCCGGGTAACGACCCAGCCCTGCAGGCTGCCGCCGTCGATGCGGCCTTGCGCAATTGGCAGGGTGTCCTCCTGAAGAAACTGCGCCATCTCCTCGCGATATTCCGGTTCCACCTGGTAGGCGGCCGATCGCAGATAGTTGCCGGCGTGGATGTCGCCGATGCGCGCCACCGTTGTACGCCAGGCGCTCCTTACGACCTTCGACAGGGAGTCTCGTTTGTCGGTGTACTGTTGATAGCTGGAAAAGCCGGCCTTTTCAACGCGCGCTTCCCAGAGCTTCATATCCAGCGGAGCCAGCGACGGCCGGCCCTTGTACCAGACAGCCGTTACATAGTTATAGTCAGAGCTGGATGTGTAGGGCGCGGTAAGCCGCATCACATAGTAGGCGTCCAGCAGGCCCTCGTCGACTCCTGATTGGCCTATTTTTGACAGGTCGGTTTCGGCGAATGTCCGAAACTCAGGGGCCTTTCCCGGTAGAGTCTGGTAGTAAGTCAGGCTGAGGTAGTGTGGCTGGGTTTGCGCCTGCACAACCGAAGCCGCGAACATGGCTAACATTCCGCCGAGCAGTGCCCGCCGAAGTTGACGATCGAGAAAACGTTTTGGCATGATCACCCCCTCGCCGTCGGCCAGACTTTGGGATTCTGCGTGGGTACCCGTTAAGCAGCCCGGTTGGCGGACGGCATCCCGGAGAGAGTGTACATCCAAACGCAAGTGTTGGTGCGACAATATTCGCGACACACTTCGCGGTGTGTTGCACAGTACCTCCGGGGGTGGGTGCTTGCTACAGTCCGACAGGGCGGCACATGTTGAGGTCTGCGCTACCACAACCTCGTAGACGGTTGGCACTTCGATGATCACCGCGATGGACGGCGCGCCGCTCTGCATACCGTGGTCGAGGCGTCTTCAGCCGGAGCGGAATGCTCTCCGGCACTTCGAGAATCCAGCGATAGCGGTGCAGGATGTGTGCATACTTCCCTCCGGTTCCTTCGATTTTGAATGTCCATGTGCGGCATTTCAGTCCTCCTGGGTAAGTCGCTTTCCCTTTCGGGATATCGGTACCCCGCGCCGCGAACAGCGCGGCCGACTGGGCGCGCAGCAGAGCGTGCGCCACGAGCGCGGCGATCGGCTCTGATTCGACGCGCTCCAACGCATTGAGGCGGATGGTTTCGATGCCCAGGACCAAGTCGCATAGAAGTCGGGCCTCGGCTGCTGAGCGATTTTTGTAGCTTCCGTTCATACGGTTTGTAGCCTATGGCTTGCTTTCTTCGGATTGTCGCTCGGCCTTCTTCGGCAGGAGTTCCAGAGCTCCGAGCCGATCCAATTCGGTGCCGTTCCGACTTTCATGCAGGCGTCCCGTTCGCCTGGCCTTTGCCGTTCAGGTTGACTTTTGCCAGATTGTCTGGCTCCGGCCGCAGTGCTCTTCGACCTTGAGAAGTTCACCGCGGTCATGAAGGCTTACCATCGCCGCCGCGGTCGACTGGCGCACCCGGAGACGCTCGGCACCTTCGATCTGTCGGCCACCGGTCATCAAATCCATCACTTCGTTGACCGTGAAGTTCTCCTGGAACGTCTGGGTGGCGGCGAAGACCAACTGGCGCGTGACCTGAAACCCCGGCGCCACATGAGTGCCGCTGCGCGGAAACCGATGCGGAGGCCCAAAAGAAGCGGTGGGCAGAGTGGCACGCCAAGAAAAGATGAAGACTAACCGGTCGGGCCATCGGCCATCAGAATCTCTGACAATTTGGTACCCGTCCAGTACCGCTTTAGTAAATATCCCAGGTATCTATCGCATGTGCCCGGGCGCATAATGTCGGGGTGCAGAGTGGAAATACCTCCATCCTCGCATTGATCTACGCTCACTTCCGCGTCTGGCTAGATCAGCGCTCAAAACGGCGGGAATCCCTGAGGCTACAACGACTATCAGTAAGGGCCTCCCGCCGGTTGCGTTTGAGTCGCTCACGGTTGTGAAACTTGGGCGCTTCACCGTTTGAGATCGCTCGCAACTCTCCACGCTGCGAGTCGATCAGAGTAGCAAATGCAGTGACCTCGGAGGATGTCGCTCCGGCTCACCGCGGCGAAGTTGTTCCTGTGCCTAGCATTATCTGGCGGGGGACCCATGCCGCGTGTCATCAACGTGGACGGTCACCCGGCATACGCCAGCGCCACCGCCGAATTGAAGGAGACCGGCGAACTCGGTCGACGATGCCGCTGCCGAACTGCACCGTACCTGAAGGACATCATCGAGCAAGACCATCGCTTCATCAAGAAGCGGATCACGGCGAGCCTCGGCATTCGGTCCGCGGAGGGAGCGTGGCGAACGACTGAGGGTTACGAGGCGATGCAAGCAATTCCGCAAAGGGCAGGTCCGGTGGGTAGCCATGGGCGATCCTATTGCTCAGCGACAGTTCATCCACACAATATTCGGTGTCGCCGTAGGTCTAACTGGACCAAACACCCGTCGCCTTGACGCTTGCCTATTTGCAACAGAACCTTATCGACGAATGACGGATTGAACTCCGGTGTTCCAGTCCGCGTGTCCGCTAGTCCGAAGACCTGTGCTACAAGCGTTCTTCGTCGTTGAATCCGGCTGCGGAAGCCGCGATCGTCAACGCCGGCCCATGGCAGTTCGGCTTGGATCAGCACCCCTGGCTTGCGTTTCGCCCGGACGACCCTGAAGCGCGGACCGTCCGGGTTCGAATTCTTCAGCGCTGCCGCTGCCGCTTCCCTCTCGCTTCTGCTCTGCCGTCGAACTACTGTTCGAGCTTCCATTTAGCGCCCTAACTGCCCGTGCATAGATCGTGTGGTGCGCTTCTACGAGCCTGAACTTTTCGTCGCAGGGCACGATAATTAGAACGCTCTTATCAAGGCCTTTAGTAAATGCTGCTCACTTGCACAGTTGCGTTCCGTGCCCCTCGGAGTAGGCACAGGTCAGTCACAGTACTTGCACCTACTGCTAGTGCCTCTGCCAAATCCGACGCTTTGCGCCTGTCGATACCATACGGGAAATGTTGGAGAAGATGCCTGGCGAATTGCGCAAAAATCAAGCCGTCCAGCGAAGCATCGCCGCCGCTGACTGAAGCCGGATTCAGCCAAGTGCCCGAGACATCACTAAGGAAGCTGAGTGGCTCAAGACCTCGCGGCAACTGAAGAGTCGGCATTTGCTGCGAAGTAACGATCGAGAGTTTCCATTGCGTAGACAAGTGAAACAATTTCAAGCGAAGAATAGCATCACATAGCCCAGCACTTCGCTGCAGAACGTCCCAAAAAATAGTACTTGACAAGGATGGCCTGTTAGCACTAACTTGCTAGAGGTCGTGGACCGCTGCTGTGGTGGACCCGGAGTCGACCTCCCAGCGCAGGAAGAAGCGGCGGACCGAGGCTATATCTGACGAGACAGGGCTTCAAGAAGTTTAGAGGACCTGTAAGTTAGATATGTTGCGGCGTCCCGTGAGACTGCTGCTTTTAATCCAGCCCAAAATTGCTGACGGCAATCATACAAGTCCGATAGATTACCCTCGGTGATGGGAAATCTGACACTCCACCGGAACTGTGATGGGAGATACATTAAGCCGGGACGCAATCAGGGTCCGACCTCGCCATGAAAAGAGAATGAATTATCTCTTGGAATTGCGGGAGATCGTATTCCTTCGGCCCCTGTTCAGTACCCGGCGCAAGTGGGCCGAGCGGCGTCAGGCGTTTGCGGTTGCCGTTGTTTCCAGGCTACATCTTCCGCTAGTTCGCCGCCAACGAGCAGGAGTTGGTGTTGCGTACACCAGGAGTGATCGAGGTAGTCAGAGCCGCAACCACGCCCGCCTCAATTTATCCCGAGGACACTCAGCGCTCAAACACTTGGATGCTTCGAGCTGCAAATCTTTAGAGGACCTGTAAGTTAGATATGTTGTGGCGTCCTGTGAGATTGCCGTTTAATCCAGCCGAAGAGTCCTGACTGCAATCATACAAATCCAATAGATTACCCTAGTTGGTGGGAAATCTGACACCTCACCTGGTTTGTGATGGGAGATACATTAAGCTGGTACGCACTCAGGGTCCGACCCCGCCATGAAAAGAAAGTGAACTATCTCCTGGAAGCGCGGGAGATCGTATCCTTTCTGCCCTTGTACAGCACCCGGCACAAGTGGGCGGACCGAGATCAGGAGTTGCGGTTGCCGTTGTTTCCAGGCTACGTCTTCTGCCAGTTCGCCGCCAACCAGCAGGAGTTGGTGTTGCGTACGCCGGGAGTGATCGACGTAGTCAGAGCCGGAACCAAGCCCGCCTCAATCGATCCCGAGGAAATTCAGGCGCTCAAACAATTGGATGCTTCGGGCTGCAATGCAGAGCCTTGGCCGTCCGTGATGATCGGGGAGGCAGTTGAAGTTGTGTCGGGGCCATTTGTCGGACGAACAGGCATCGTCGCCGCACAAAGAAGGGGGTTTCGCTTGGTATTGACTGTAACGCTACTACGGCGTTCCGTGCTCGTCGAAATCGACCAAGCCTGTCTAGGACCCTCAAACCTAAAATTGACAGCCGAGTAGGCTGGGCGGGGCCGAAGCCCCGTGCCAGGCCTGTGACCTATGACAATTCTCACAAGACGATCTCGCTCAATAACTTTTCGCGTCTCCGCAGAGGAGTTTGACGCCTTGTCGGCCGCCTGCATCAGTACGGGCGCGCGAAGTATTTCAGAATTTGCGCGGGTGGCCGTCCTAGAGAAAGCTAGGTACTCGGCCGATATTGGCACTCTGTCCGGTGATCTTACGACCCTGAGCATTACGCTCGGAAGTCTTGACAATTCTTTGGTTGACGTGAGCAAGCGAATACGCTCGGTCCTTGGCGGCGTGGCCGCCAGAAGGCGGGAAAGAACCGTTGGAAACCCAACCAACAGCCAGGTGGATTGATAGAAAGAGGCGTGTCATATGAGTGTACTTCGACCCGCGAGCCATTGGTTCCTTCTGATCCTCTCCGGTTATTTTATGGCTATGCCCGCGGAGGCGGGTTTTATCGGCCCATATTCTCTGAGCGAGTGGTCCCTGGTGAATGTAAACGGCAAGGGCTCAGTGACGACGCCTGATGGAGGGATGTCTATCGTTCTCAGTGGCCCCAACAATGGGTCCGGACTCGGCGGGAGCACGGAAGTGATAAGCCCGGCGACCGGCCCCGCATTGGTGCAATTTGACTGGTCGTATTCTACCCTGGATGACCCCGGGTTCGAACTGGCCGGGTATTTTGTGGGCGCACAGTTTTTCGAGTTGTCGTCCACCGACGGTGATTTCGGGATCGGTTCGATTAGTGCAACGGCCGGTCAGGATTTCGGCTTCGCCATAGTCACAGTCGACAATACGGGTGCGCCAGGAATCCTGACGATTTCCAATTTCGATGTGGTTCAGCGTTCTGACGCAGACAACACGCCAGAACCCGGAACACTGACATTACTCCCAGTTGGTTTGGCGATCCTGTTTGTGTGCAAGTACCAGAAGGCGCAAACGGGAAGTGCCTCACCACAATCGAACATCGATGATTCCCGAAAGGACTATTAGCAAGCTCGGCGAGCATCTGGGGAGTTCGACTCGGAGAATAAATCGCAATGCTAAAACGAAGTTCCGGTAACCGTCCCCGGTTCAAGACCGTTCCTGTAGCGGATGTTCTCAGAAACGTCTCTCAAAATGGGGAAGCCCCGGTATTGGCCGCCAGCAAAAACAACCGGGGTCGGCCGAACGGCCATCGCGCGGGCTGCGGCCTTCTGCTCACAGACCTGTCGTTCCGGAGAATAGGTGTCGATCAAGGCGCTCTTGCTGTTCTCGGTGAAACCGTCGGAGCGCCGCCGGGGGAAACGCCTTTCTCGATCCCGCCCGAGATTCAAAAAGCCATACGCGAATTGATGGAGACTGAGATGCCGGCGTTGCGAACCAGTTTGCGTATCCGAAATCGGGAATACTACTGTCACGCGTTCGTAGTGAAGCTGGACGTTGGGCCGCTCCCACGGACAATCCTGGCGTTTCAGTTCGAAGGGGCTCACGAAGAGACCGACAGCCTCGGGGAATTCAGCACACAATATCACCTCACTGGTCGTGAAGAGGAAGCGCTGAGGGGCATAGCCAAGGGTCTGACCAGTAAAGAGCTAGCCGACCGAATGAGTATTCACCCGAATACGGTCAAGTCATTTCTGCGGCTGATCATGATCAAAGTGGGCGTCAGGAGGCGCGGCGCCATTCTCGCAAAGGTTCTGGAGTACGACCGTAACCGCGAAAGAGCCGGCTAGCTGAAGAAGTTCTCCAGACGGACTGCGGACGACTCTCGGGTGAAACGAATTTGGTAAGCCTAGCGCTCAGCTGCGGTTTCTCCGGCGCTTCGCCCTAGCGTGGGTGCTACCGAGGTTTCGCGTCGGGCGCAGACAATCCGGCGCCCGGACTTCAGCTATACGGCCGGTGGGCGCTGTTGCGGCGACCGCCAGTCACGTGCCGCCCGTAAATCGCCGGCGCGACGGAATCCAATGAGGGGGAATGAAAACAATGTGGATCGAATCTGCCGGTCGCAAACGCATATTGCTCGGGCTCGCGCTCTGGACTGCTGCCGCCGCGTCCGGACAGATCCAGAATTACTATACGCCAACGGCGAACGTAACCGGCCAGCTTGCACTCACCCAAACGGTCGATGTTTCCCCATTTCTGTTGCCGGGCAGCCAGCAAGTTAGTGCGTCCAGACCGGCGGAATGGTCCCCGACCGGAGCGCGGCCTGGTCGATTCGAAAGCTTCCTCGGCGCGGAATCGCCGCGGGCGGCGTTCAGGCGCATGCCCCGCATCGCGCCGGCTTTGGCGGCGTCAGCTTCCCTAATGGCTGTGGCGGCGGAGAGTCTGGGCGTCAAATTCGCTTCCAGCGGGTCCGGATTTAACGGCATCAGTCACTTCGATCAGCGAAACGCCTCCTCCGGCAACCAGTTCAGTGTCGAACCGCCAAGCCCGAGCGTAGCAGTAGCCAATGGCTATGTCTTAGAGGGAGTCAACAACGCCGTGCAAGTCTTCGCGACGACGGGGAAACCGCTGATCCAGACGATTTCCAGTAACCAGCTATTTGGCCTGGCGCCGGCGATTAACCGAACCACTGGAGCCAACGGCCCCTACCCGACGGATATGCGAGTCTTTTTCGATTCCGACATCAATCGCTGGTTCGTGCTGCAACGGGCTCAGGACGTTGACGTCTCCGGAAATTCGCTCAACACCTCGCACATCTATCTTGCCGTAAGTCAGTCGCCGGATCCAACAGCGGTTTGGAACGTCTATGTGATGGACACGACGGACGCCGGAAATCCAGGTTGCCCATGCCTTTCCGACTATGTGCAGATCGGGGCCGACCAGTTTGGCGTTTACATCACGGCCAACGAATACGATACGACCTATTTCGGGCCGGTCGATGCGACTATTTTGGCGATTTCCAAAGCCGCATTAGGAGCTGGTGGAACGGCTCCCACGACGTATCGATTCAATCTTCCGCTTTCTTTCGGTTATGAATTTGCGCTCCAACCCGCATCTACTCCACCCGGGGCGAGCAAGTACCTGGCGAGCGGGGGCGTGGAATATTTTGTGAGCAGCCAAGCGGAGTTTTCGGGCGACAGCAACTTGGCGGTATGGGCATTATCGAATACCGCCTCCCTTCGCGGCGGGCTGACTAGCCTCCTTCTGACCGAAACCACGGTGCCACTCACGCTTGGCGACAACACACTAAGTTACGTCTATCCGTATATCGCTACCCAACCCACGGGACCACTACCACTGGGGTCGAGCCTAGAAGCTACGCCGTTCCTCCCTTTCCTGGACGGGGGACCTGACAGCCGCGTGCAATCGGTAACGTATTCGGGCGGGCGTTTGTATGCCGCGTTCCCGACGCAAGTGCTCGACAGCGCCGGCAACAGCGTCGTCGGTGGCGCTTACGTGATCATGGCCCCCACCTTTCGCAGTGATGTGCTCGCCGCTAGAGTGCTAAAACAGGGCTATCTGTCAGTGGTAGGCAACCACGTCCTACGGCCGGCTATATCGGTCGATGCCAACGGAGTTGGAGCTGTCTGCTTCACTCTGGTTGGGCCAGACTACTTTCCGAGCGCGGCATTTGCTGCTCTCGATACAACCTACCCGAATGCCGGCATCATCGACCCCACGGCTCCATCTGCTGCCACCGTCGCGGCAAGTGGAGTTTCGCCGGAGGACGGCTTCACTGCCTACCCCCCACAGCCGACCGCTCCCGTCGCGCGCTGGGGCGACTACTCGGGAGCGGTGACCAGTACGGACGGCAGCATTTGGATGGTAGCGGAGTACATTCCAAATGCTCCAAGGAGCCAGCTTGCCAACTGGGGCACGTTCATCTTCCAGTACATACCGCCCCAGCAGTAGATTCAAGTCGTTTCCTGATCGCACTGCAGTACTAAGGCACCAGGGCAGGTTAGTACTATTAATGATTCAGGCTTCTTCCGGCACGAGTTGGAGCGATGCTTAAAACAAAGGCCTTAGCGAGTTGCGCCGGGTTAGGCCGGTGGAGCACGATCGTTGTAATATGTTGCCAGCGAGCCACTTCCTCGGCGGACCTACTCTATCGGACTATGCCATCAAACTCCTTGAAAACTGTCTAGTGGGATGGTAGCTTTTCTAACGGAGGAAACAATCACCGTGCACCTACGACACTTAATCTTGCTCCCAATCGTCTTTTCGGTAGCAGCATTCGCTCAGAACCCTATCACAGCGGATTCTCCGTACCAGATTAGATACGCATCTAATCTGGCAGTCGGCGATTCCGTCGTGAACATCTCAAACACCGGCGCTCGCGGCGCTGGCTTTGGCAGCGGCGTTAGCGCCAGTACTACTGGCGCTATCTGCGCCAACGTGTATACCTTCAACGCGGACGAAGAGATCATCTCTTGCTGTTCTTGTCCCGTTACGCCGGACGGCCTGGTATCGCTTTCGGCGAAAAACGACCTGATCATCAATCCGCTCACCCCCTCAACGCCAACCTCAGTTGTGATTAAGTTGGTCGCCACTGTTCCGGTCGGCGGTAGCTGCACCAATTCGGCAGCGGCCATCGGAACCGCCACATTGGCTCCGGGTATGGTCGCATGGGGCACCACGTTGCATGCCAACACTTCCGCCGCGGCGGCCACCTACGGGATTACCGAGACGGCATTTACTCCGGCAACTCTGTCCGCCGAAGAACTCGCGCGTCTCGCCTATGTCTGCGGTATCGTTCTCAACCAGGGCAGCGGTTTTGGCGTTTGCAACTCCTGCCGCCTCGGTGGTCTCGGTGCCGCTAAACAGTAACATCGTCCTGCTCCCTTAAGGGCGACAGAAGAGCCGGTCAGCGGGTAGTCGAGAGTAAGACTACTCGCTGACCTAAGGCACCGTCATAATTCTCAGGAGGAAGTTCGTAATGAATCGGACATTGATCTTGATGGCCGTCGGAGCGGTGATATCGTTCGCCGCGCCGCAAACCGGCGGCCCTAGCGAAGCAGATGACGCTGTAGTAGTGGAAATCGACGGCGCCCGGATTACGCTCGCGGACTTTGAAGGGCATCATCCCCTGGCTCTCTTCCCCGCCCGCAACGCCTTTTTTGATTCGGAACGGAAGGCCGTCGAAGCGTATGTAGACGAATACCTGCTCGACCGTCAAGCCAAAGTGGAAGGCATCTCCGTGGCGGAACTCTTGAAGCGCCACGTCGAGAGTAAGATCGCGAGCGATCCCAGCGACGACGCTCTGCGAGTTTACTATGAAGGGCTAGAAACCAAGGAATCATTCGAAGCGGTTCGATCCAATATCCTGCAACACATTCGAGAGAAACGACTCGAGCGGGCGAAAGCGGCTTACCTGGAAGGTTTTCGTTCGGCAGCCAAAGTAGTTGTTACGGTTGGGCCACCGCGGGCCAGCATTTCGATGGCGGACGTGCCGCTTCGAGGACCGGCCAACGCGAAAGTGACGCTTGTAGAGTACGCCGACTATGAATGCATGTACTGCCAGCAGGCTCAGCCCGACCTGGACAAATTGGAAGCACAGTTCAAAGGAAAGATAGCGTTTGTCTACAAGGATCTGCCGCTGCCTATGCATGCTCACGCAGAGAAAGCGGCGGAGGCGGCACTGTGCGCGGGCCAACAAAACAAGTATTGGGAATACCACGATCATCTCTTCAAAACGAAGGAACTAACCGTTCCACAACTCAAGGCGGCCGCCGGCGAGCTGGGCCTCGATACCCACGCATTCGAGGCCTGTCTCGACACAGGACAACGCGCTGACGTACTCAAAACGATCCTGGACGAAGCGACAACCCTGGGACTACAGGGAACGCCTACGTTTTTTTTGAATGGCCAGTACTTCAAAGGGATTCCAAAATACGAGCAATTGCGTCAAATGGTGGAAGCGGAGCTAAACGCAAAAGAGCCTCCGGCCCAGACGCAACATGGCGCCCAGCAATGATTGCGAGGGTGCCAGGAAACCGATAGCCTGATCCGCGCGGCCCTGGCTCAAGGAGGCTCGGGCCGCCGACATTGTTCTCCAACAAGATAAACCTGAGAAGGACCGCTCGGTCTCAAAGAGGGCACTTATGCGTCTCGTGTCGGTATTGGTGTGTTTGGGCGGCGCGACTTTGGCTGTCCCTTCGGCGTTCGCACAAATCGACCCAACGAACCTCTCCGTCTTGGGTTATCAGCTTGTCAGTCAAGTTCCGGCGACGCCAACGACATCCTATTTCAGCTACCGGGCGCAACTTCTGAATGTCGGTCCCACCCTGCCCTCGGTTACTGGAACCCTTTCGGTGGCGAGTTGGGCTTCGTCATCCGTTTCGATCGTTCCGGGAAGTGGGAACCTGCAGTTTTCTACGGTTCCTCATAACGGCCAAGTCACCAGCACTAACACGTTCACTATTCTGGTGGACCAGAGCTACAACTTCTCATTCAATGTGTTGAAGTGGTCGTTCACGGCGCCAGTCGCCGATGCGGGCCCTAATCAGGGGGTTGCAGTTGGCGCCACAGTCACGCTGAACGCGAGCGGTTCCTCCAACCCGGCCGGAGTGGGCTCGCTTAGCTATAGCTGGGCATTTACATCTATACCGCACGGCAGTCAGGCAACGCTCAACAGTCCGACTAATCCGATAGCCACATTTGTCGCGGACGTTGCCGGCACCTATGTGGCAGCGGTAACGGTGAGCAATGGGGCCGGGAGTGACACAGCCAGCACGACCGTGACCACCTCCAGCTCGGGTCCCGTAGCTAATGCGGGGCCAAACCAAACGGTGGCTCTGGGGACTACGGTTCATCTTAACGGAAGTAAATCGTTCGACGGTAGCGGCGATCCACTTACCTATAGCTGGCAGTTTGTTCCACCCGTGCCCTCGGGGAGTTCCGCCGTCCTTTCCGGCGCCAATACGGTTGCCCCGACGTTCACCGCCGATGCAGCGGGGACCTTCACGGTTCAGTTAGTAGTCAGTGATGGGTCTACGGCAAGCCCGCCGGCATTTGTAACCATCACGACAGTGCCCGGTCACACGCCACCAGTCGCTAACGCCGGCTCCAACCAGTTGTCGGTATCGGCGCTACCGTGCAGCTCGATGGCTCAAAGTCGACGGACGTGGACGGAAACCCGCTGACATTTCAGTGGTCCCTGATCGCATTCCCGACGGGCAGCCATGCGACTGTAGGCGATCCCACCACCGTCAACCCGACATTCGTTGCCGATCTGCCCGGAACTTATATCGCCCAACTCATCGTGAACGATGGATTCAACCCCAGTCCACCATCCATGGTGACCGTTACGACCAGTCCGGTGCAGGCTCCCACGGCGAACGCGGGCCTCAACCAGACGGTGCCGGCCGGCTCCACGGTAACTTTGAATGGTTCCGGAACGGACCCACAGGGGCTCTCGCTCTCCTTTCAGTGGACATGGAGCAGCAAGCCCGCCGGGAGTGCCGCGGCGTTCTCCAGTAGTACCGTCGCGAATCCTACTTTTGTGACCGATCAGTCCGGCACATACGTCGCGCGATTGGTCGTAAGCAACGGGTATCTGAGCAGCACCCCCTCGACCGTGACGGTTAGCACTACATACACACCGCCCGTTGCGGTTACAGGGCCTGCTCAAAGTGTTTCTGTCGGAACGGCGGTTACTCTCAACGGCAGTGGCTCTTACGATTCCAATCAAAGCCAATTGATCTACAAGTGGTCGATGAGCAATCCGCCGGGAAGCAATGCGGTCCTGCAGTCGGCCAATACTGCCAGTCCCACATTCACTCCCGACGTTGCCGGGATGTTTGTGGCTCAACTGATAGTGAACGATGGAGTCAGCGATAGTACTCCGGCGACAGTCACGATCACGGCGAGTTCCTCTCTCCACCATCATCTTGAGCCCGAATGCCTCGAATTTGAGCACCAACGCTCCCGGTACGCTGACGGTTACTCTTGGAACACCAGCGGGCAACGGCGGGCAGGTGGTTAACTTAATCATATTGGATCCGACGGTTGCCAGCAGCACGCAGCCATCGGTGACGATCGCGCAAGGCGACACCACTGCCACGTTCACGATTAATCCTTTGAGCATCGGCTCCACTGGCGTGTACGGCACCGGCAGCGGCTATCGGGTAGGAATTACGTCTATCACTGTAAGCCAGGCAGTCATTCAGCTCTCATTGAGCAGCACAAATGTCGGCATTACGAAGAGCGTCACCGGTACGATCTCATTGAACGCCCCCGCTCCGGCTGGCCTGACATATCCCTCGGGGCGGACAAGAGTGGCATTGTGAGCTTGCCCCCCACCGTGAGCATTGGGGCCGGGATGAGCTCCGCAACCTTCACGGTAACGGGTGTGGCCGCTGGATACGGTCAACATCACAGCTGAGCGCCAGCGGCTATGCCAGTGGTCCTGCGGCAAGTCTTACGGTTGGCGCGTTGGGGACTATCACGCTTCAAAGCGGAGTAACAGTGTCTGTGGGTCAGACCGTGTCGCTCGGGGTCAGTTTGTTTACTCCCGCACCTGTGGGGGGCGTCACGATCGCCCTAGGCAGCAGCGATGCCACGGTACTTACTGTTACGCCGAGCGTTTTCATCCCAGCGGGCGGGACGAGCACAACGGCACAAGTTAGCGGCGTCGCCTCCGGGCAGGCTACGGTGACCGCATCCGCCCCCGGCTTTAGCGGCGGCAGCACCGCGCTGCCAGTGACGATCGGTCTAGGCTTCACGCCGCAAGACTTGACGATGTCGGCGCACAGCAGCCAGTTTGTGACCGTGAGTCTTTCTGCGCCGGCAGGGCCATTAGGGGTTGCGGTAAATTTCAGCTCGAATAATACAAGTGCCGCCTACACCCCGCTCTCCCCGCCTTCGGTTTTGATCCCGCAAGGTTCTCAAGCAGCCATTATTCCGATAAACGCGGTATCCGTTGGTGCCGCCAATATCACGGCCAGTTCCACCACGCCTGGTGTCGCGAGCGGGATTCTGACGGTTACCGTTATTTCCGGTGTAGCTATCACGACGACGGCGCTGCCAAACGGCATCGCGGGAGCCGCCTATAACGGCGGTACCGGCTTACAGAGCGATACATCGTGATTGATATCAATGAAC
>CAWFXG010000029.1:0-12771 GCA_963819745.1 uncultured Acidobacteriota bacterium
CATAGGCGAGCCGGGGGCCGGAACTCCCGGCCTGTACCCCGACAGAAAGGCTCTCGCTCAGGTGGCTTTCCAGTTTGTCGGCGACGGTCTTGACGGCAGCCAACTCCGTGAACGTTCGCAAAGTGAATACGGACACGTGGCTCGCAATGAGCGCGCATTTCTGCAACTGTGCGGCGTCACCGGCATGCCCCCACCGCGTTGGTATCGAGTTTCGGATCAATTCAACGGTCGCCTGCATTTTCGAAAGGCGAGCAACCTCGGGTCCAAATTCTCTGCCCAGCACATAAATCCGGTCCAGCGGACTGGGCTGTTCGGTGAACCCCTTTGCGACCCGGCCCGCTTTCTTAGCTTGTGAGCCATCCAGGGAACGGAGTTCGTCCTTCTGAAACTCGAGGACTTCAGCCAATTTAGGAAAGAGCTTCACGTACGGAAACGAAGGAACAACGCTTAATCGTCCATTAGAAAATGAGATAGCTGCATTGTCGTCAGCCATCACACGATAGCCGCGCCCGTACATGGCGGCAGCCATCGAAGACTTGCCGGCGCCGACGTGACCTAACAAAGCCACCGCCGAACCCTGATAATTTATGACGCTGGAATGCAGAACACACATGCCTCTCTGATGAAGGATCATCCCCATCATCATGCCCTGTATATAAAGCCGCAGCAGGCCAGGCGCCACACCGGCTTCCGGAAAGACCACAATCTCCGATCCGCTCCTGACGATGAAGCGGCCCACATCAGGGAAACAGAACTTTGCCTCGCGCGGATCGATTTCAATAGATTCGAGCGCTGGCGGGGTCGATGGCGTCGCTTCCTCGCCGTTGCCGTAAGTTACGACGACATCGGCATCGTCAAAGTTGCACGGTGAAAATTCGGTCAACGGAATTGCGGACCGGACTTTCAACCCATAAGCACCATATCGGCGGAATTGCCGTCTGCGGGTTTCGCTCAAGCAGTCACTCCTGCCGTGCGAAGCCAGATCGCCAGGTTCACGGCCGCAAAAATGTTCATCGAATCTTCATGCCGGCCGAGTGGGTTCGCGTGGTAAGCGTCGTAAGCCTTGCGTAGAGCAGCAGTGTCCACGTAGGGCTCCAGTGTCGAAGAATCTTTTAGAATCACATCATCGAGCAGCGCTCGATCGCTCTCTAGCAATCGCGTGTAAAAATTTGAGCTCAGGTTCGCTTTGGAAGGCCGCCACCGGACGCTTTCCGGCAGCACTCCCGCCATCGCACGCCGCAAGATCAGACGGCTCCAGCCCTGTCCGAGTTTTTGCGGCGCCGGCAAAGACAGACAAAGTTCCAACAGGCGGCGGTCAAAAAACGGGTAGCGGCTCTCTACCTGGAACGCCGCACTTGCCTTGTCAGCCACTTCCAATGCGTGAGCATATAGCGGAAAGTTCATCATTTCCCAATGTTTTTCGCGGGCGGACCGCGTGCAAGACCGTTTCGTAATCACCATCGACTTGATGCGAGCCTCATAGCGAAGGCGTGCCTTGAAAGGCTCTGCAAGAAACGTGCGCAAAACGCCGGCGTTGGCGGGCCGACCGTGGAGCCTCCGATAAGCCGAGAACATCCAAGTAGGACATAGCGGCTTGATGCAAAACTCACGGAGGATCTGGCGTGTAGTGAATCCCAGATGTTGCGATAGCAATCGCCCTTCTCTACGCAGGGTCGGGAAGCGCAGATAGCGTGTCAGGTCGGCGAGATATTCAAAACCGTGGGAGATCGTGGTGTCTCCGTCTGTGCCATCCAGGAATACGCGGACTCCCTGACGATTTGCCGCGTCATACATGGCCCAATGAAGGTAGAGATTACCTTCAAAGAAAGCTTCATCCAAGTGCCGATGGACGCTTCCCAGATCCTTCAGTGGACTGAGCTCGTCGGCGCGGACGAAATGCGGTTGAAATCCGCCGAGCTGCAGCACATCATCGATGTAGTTGCGTTCATCGATGTCCGCCAGAAGCTTTTCAGGCAGCGAGGGAAAGATCAGAGAAAATGTGTGAATCGGCTGCGAAGCATTAAGCTCCCGACGTGCCAGACAGGCGATCGCCGAAGAGTCGAGTCCTCCGCTCAATGCGGACCCAACGGGAAACGCGCTGCGCAATCTTCCCCGAACACTTTCCGCGAAACACTCCCGGAAAGCCTCGGTATATTCTCCGTCATTTGCCAGCTTCAGTTCCTTCTTCGGATCGAGCGACCAGTACTTAGACAGTCTTTTGCTTTCCCTGTCCACAACCAGCGCGGAAGCTGCGGGCAAACGGCGAATCTCGCGATAAAAGGTAATTTCCCGATCGTCGAACACGTTGGCCAGGTAATCGAGGACGCGCAGTTCGTTCAATCGCGCCGGGATTTCGGGCAATGCGCAGAGGGCCTTGATCTCGGTGCCGAATGCAAATAGGGTAGGGGACAGATAATAATAGAGAACCTTAATGCCCATTGCGTCGCGCGCGCAAAAGAATTGCTGCCGCCGCTCATTCCATATCGCGAAGGCAAAATCGCCGATCAGATGCGAGGGACAGTCTTCGCCCCACTTCTCATACGCTTTCAGAATGATGCTGCTGTCGGTGATATCCGCTTGCCGACCGCCAAGACGCAATTCGCGAATCAGATCCTCGCGGTTGTCGATACGGGCATCCGCCGTGATCGCCAACCCGGACGGCGGATCAAACGCAGGGAGCACCTCGTTCAACGATTCGGGGGTTGTCCATAGCATCGCGTGGCCGAGACCCGCCGCGCCCGCGCACCACACCGCCTGGCTATCCGGTCCGCGGTGACGGATCACGTCGACCATTCGGTCGAGGGACTCCTGCGCCACCCCCGCACCGTTCCTTCGGAATAGACCTGCAATGCCGCTCATGTTGGATGCCTGCCGCGTATGCGGCCGTGTCGGTACAAATCAGACGTGAGTTTGCCGGACCTCAGAGGGTCCAGAGATACCGCTATAGAGCCGATGACAACGGAGTGTATTCCTGAACCATTGCCGGTCCACCGATAATGATATGGTTATCCAACTCTACCCAGGCATGCGCTTGAAAGTTCCCGTTGCGGCGCATCACGCCGAGGCGTACCACCGGATCGTAACCGTAGTGCAAGAAGAGTGCCTCAGTCGCCAGCGCCTGACTGAGGCAGGTACCCTTGATCGGAGCGTGGCGTGCGGCCGCTGAAATTGTCCGAGTGAGCATCTCCGCTGAAACGGTCCGCGCCTTTTTGCCACTTCCTGCTTTCGCGATGTATGTCAACATGCGCCGGAGCCGCTGAACACCACAGATCCATAGCAGAATCCAGGTAACACCAATCACTGCGACGGCGTTCGTCAATAGGACCAATTCCCGGCGCGGTAACGCCAACACCTTACGCAGCATCGCTGCTACTCAGGGTAACGAGGTCATGTTTCGCCATCTCTTCAAGAAATGCGAACGTTTGGCTTTCACAGACTTCACGCTCTACCGTGTAGCGGTCAACCAAATGATCGAGGATCGTCTCCAGAGTGCGTGGCACCTGAATAAAGTGCCAGACAGCGCATCCTACACCGGAGAGGCCGAAGTACGTTCCTGTCGAGACCTGTAGCACGATTACTTCGTCGGTGAGGTCGCACCAGACCGCGTTCTCCGAGCGTTGTACAATCTGGTCCAGTTCTGTCTTTGGGTACATTCGTATACTCCCACGATCCTAAACCGCTTCGCTCAAAGTCCACGCCAGATGATCAGTCCGGATATAGTTTGCACTGCGCTCTCCGCAACCCGTATGCCAGCCCGCTTCGCCGAGCTATCCGGAACGTAGAGGATGTCGTTGGCGCTTAGCACGACATCGCTCGCCTTTCCCGCCAGGACTTTTTTTAGATTTACCTGAATCTCCGTTCGGGAAGTGGAATCGGGTACTGGGCGCAGGATCTTCGCATGGCTTGGAACTGCTGTCCTGGTAGTTCCTTCGGCAAGCGACAGCGCCTGCAGTAAAGACATTGACTTTTCGTCGCCCAATGTAAAGCCGCCGGCCTTCTTGACCTCTCCGATCACATACACAACCTGCGCGCGGGGGACTGTGATTAGGTCGTCGGGCTGAATCAGAATATTGTATTGGGGATTGTTGCCTTCCGTCATCGCCCGAGTATTGACCTCCGCCACGTAATATTCCCCGCTGGCATCCAGAGCTGCTCCCGGTAACGGCAACTCACCCCATTTTCGTCTTCGGGCTACCGTCACTCGATAACCGGCCTCCTTCGACACTCCCCCCGCAAGTGCCAGCACTTCCGCCAGCCTCTTAGGCCCGTCTAACTGATGCACTCCGGGAGAATTTACTGCGCCCAGCACAGATACCGGCTTGCTTTTCGGTGCCCTTACAATCACATATGCTTGCGGCTCGTGTATGTATCTTCGAAGGCTCTCGATAACCCGCTGCTCGAACTGAGGCACCGCCAAGCCCTCGGCGCGGAGGCGCCCGACGAGCGGTATATTGACATAGCCATCGCTATTGATAAGAAAATCATTTGCAAACTGGTCCGCCAGTTCTTTTGCGTCCGTAACGATGATCGAAAAGCTGTCACCAGGCCCCAATACGTATTGCTCATTGGGCAGTTGCGTCGCCGGCGGCTGGGCAGTTACTGCGTTGATTGTGCCTTGTGCGCTACTGCAGCCCGCGACACACAGCAGCATCGGGCCCACGGCGTAAAATGTGCGAATTAGGGACAAGCACCCTCCTCGGGCCAAAAACCGCCGCCGGCGCCGTGCGCCTGGCTGTGCATGAATGAAGGGGGGCGATTTTCCATTGTCGTCAGCCACTCCGGCGGCAGCGCTACAGACACCGATCTTTGAAGGAGGGTAATCGACACGACGAACAACCCCCGCTTTCGATCAGTCACGATGCCTATAGCTCCCTTCAAAGGACCGGCGTCAAGGCGGACCTTTTCACCCGTTTTGAAATGTTGTTCTGCGGTAAGGGGGAGATCGGATTCCACTACCAGGCGAATCGATTCGATCTCATCGTCGGGAATGGATACGGGCGTTCTGCCGATTCCCACGACGTGAACCACGCCGGGAACCATCAGGATTGGCAGACGTCTGTTTACATCAAAGCGGCAGAAGACGTAACCAGGAAACAGAGGACCCAGTTTCCGCGCGGCTGTGCCGGACCCAGGGCCCATTCGGCATTTGGGCAGGAAGGTTTCGTACCCCTTGTCCGCGAGGCTAACCGTGACCACTTGGTCGCGATTGCTCTTGACCCGGATGGCATACCACCCGGCGGAGCCAAGGGTAGAATCGTTGACGACGTTTGTACTGTTCGAACCGGTCATCGAAGGGAACTCGCTCAGATCTGTCGAGCGACAGAAGTGGGAAAACTATTTCCTTCTCGGTTTTTCCTATTTTTTCAAACGTCTACAAGGACATAGACAAGACGCGAAAGAGAATCTCCAGCGCTGACTGGGGGGCAAGCCGCCAGTTGTGCGTTACGCTTGCGTCAAGTTCCAAACCCGCTATTTGCAAAAGGCGAGTTGCGAACAATTTCGCACCAGTACAGCGCGTCGTACGAACGGGGGACGGATGCGAGTGACATACTCGGCGACGGTCCTTGTTACATTCAAGTCACAAGCTACCGCCCTTTTACCTTGGCGTCACCGATATAACCAGAATATCGTGCACCAAAAGTCGAAGTGTTTGTCAGTTGATCTTGCCCGTTTACGAAAATAAAGTCAAATGGCACGAGCACGTTGAGGTCTGTTTCCTCACGTTCCGCTCAATAAGTATCTGGCTGGCAGAGCGAATGCAAAACAATACACGATCCAACAGGAATAGTGCAGCATTTTTTGCATTCCGAAGGTCGTTATTTTCATTCTTCCAGTACGCTCGATTATCCCGCAAGAGTAATTCTTGCAGTCGATCACTGCGTTACTGGGTAACAGTACTGTAGTACTGGAATCAGTACTAACCTTTTCGGTTGGTATATATACACTACTGGACGATCGTGCCTGGATGCTTGGCGGGATCCCAATCGACCGTTCTGTTATAGCCAATGATTGTGTTATTCGTGATGGTGTGGCCGCCCGTATTAGGCGTAGAAGGGGATGCGATAAAGATACCGGCGATGCCAGGCCCGATAATTGTATTGCCGGTGATGACCACGGAGTCGTTATGAAGCGTGTTGACCATGATTCCCATGGCGGCGCCGGAAAGGAAGTTATTTTGGATCGCCGCGGTTTGCTGCGAGGGTCCTTCAATCTTGATTCCCGCGGCATATCCCGAAATGCTCAGCGTGTTGTTTGCGAAGACCGGATCGACACTTTGGAGCGCTACGCAATTACTGTTCTGCACCTGGCACGTAATGGTGTTTTTCGTCATCGAGATCCGTCCTACATAATTGCCGTAGAGAGCTGGCGGGAGGTAATCGGCAACTACCGGTACATTTCCGGCGCCATGCACGTCGTTACCGGTGAACGTGACGTCGAGGCCGCCCATGAACAGCATTGCCATGGTGCTGGAATCTGCATTCAGCCAGAAGTGGTTGCCGGTAAATGTCCAATGCGCGCCGTATTCGCCGAATCCCGCTGAGGTCGTGTAAAAGGTATTGGAATCGAGGAGCCCATTCTGGCTGTTCCGCTGCGGCAACTCGATCGCGGAATAGAAGGGACCTACCGAACTGAATAGATTTCGGCTGAAACTGAAGTCGGTAAGCGTATTTAAGTTTATCCCGTATGCTTGGCTCCCGGTCACGGTAGTGTCGATGATGAACTGACTGTCTTCCGCTGAGAAATTGAATACCTCCGTGACGGCCAGCGGCTCGCTGCCTTGAACGGTGAGATTCCGCAGGCCGCAGTTGTAAGTGGCCCTGGTCGTAACGTTGGCAATGAATGGCGTACTAAAAGACCGGGCAAGAGGCTTGGTAAGATACAAGGTGCCAGTGCCTAAGTTTACAGAGTTAATCTGCGACGGCTCGCTTGGGATGACATCTCCAGTCGTGGCCGAATAGACTACGACATAGTTTCCAACCGCAAAATGGCTTGCCTGAGAGGGCGTCAGAAGAGTGACGGTCGAAGTATTTGCGATCGCCGGCTGCAGCGGCAGAAAGCCGCCGTTGTAGGCCGGGTTCTGAAAGGTGGCAACGGTGTACGCTTTAGTACCGAACGCCAATACGCTGTTGCGGACTTCCGAGGCCCCGGCGACAACCGGAGACCGGCCGCGCGGCCCCTGAAGGAACTTCGCACCCGTGTCTCCCTGAATCAGAACGTTAGAGCCAATCAGTAGATTGTAAAAGTACCAGGGATGGGCACTCGGCTGGAACGAGTTCAGCAGGTATGTTCCGGCGGGAACGCGCAGGATGCCGCCGCCATGCGATTGCAGCTGATTCACGGCACTCTGGATGGCGGCCGTATCGTCAGTGATGCCGTCTCCCGTGGCGCCGAAATCGGCGACGCTCAGGCTGTACCAACCGGGGGGTGGTATGTACTCCGCCGCGTGCAGGAGGCCAACGAGCGTGATTGCGATGCACGCGCACGCCGCAGCACGTATGCTCACTATCATCGTGATAGGACCTTTCTAAAGAGCCTGCTGCTGCACAGGAGGACGCAATCACCCAGGGGCAATCGGCGCTCGAAGTGCCGGTCAGCGGCGATGGAAAATGTGCTCCGGTTTCCGGGACGCCTGGCGAACTCATCGAACGTGACTAGATCGAGCTCCGAACGGGTGGCCAGTGTCTTCTTCAGCCTTATTTGTCGCCTGTATGCTCCCTTTGCCATAAAAACATTTTAGTGTCATGATGTTTTGAAGGCTAGTTAATTCGACGTACATAGCCGAAAGAGAAGGGCTTGACCTGGCGATAAGTGCTCCACTGTCGAGCACGGGTCATCACTGACCCTATCAACGGGATGGTCACTCGCTCGCGCTTCGCCTGGTCACTTGCCAACCCTTCTCCACGATGCGCGGCGTGGGAACGGCATACCTCAATCATCATGATCTTCAGCTAAGAAGATCGTTTTCCCCTGATGGGGCTAGCCGACGGAAGACGGTGGCGAACCAAGGAATTGCCGGATTTCGCCAAGACCAATCTATAAAGGACTACGGCGACCATCCGAAGCGGATGGTCGCCGATTTTCTGAGGGCTGCACGCCCGCGCCTGATAATCGGCGGGCGTCTATGTCGCTGGTAACCGCCGCGGTCTTGCCGGCTCGGGCGTTTGAGCGTCCGGCGACTGATCCCGGCAAATATCAAGGCCTATCAATCCGCGGCGAGTCTCTTGAAAAACGGATGGCTGGGCGTGAAGAAGAACTCACCCCCTTTCATCGTGACGAAGCTGCTCAGCTGGCAGGGACTCGTGCCGTCTTTCCCCCAAGCGAGAGGCCATTCCTGCGCACTTGACGAGAATCCCTGGCCGGCAATCGGGTCCTTTCCGGCATTGGGCGCTTCGAAATCAGGATCATTGGCCCAATCCTGTTGAAGTGAGCCGAATTGCGCCTGGATATTGCTCTGAAAGCTCATAAAGAGGAGACCGGTACCTTTCTCGGGACGAGCCATTTTCGCATCCGTAGGGTCGTATGTACCGTAAGGGACACCGCGTCGGACTAGGCGGGGTTTGCCGTCGGGCCGCTGCCTCACCTTTCGAATGTGAGCGTGAACCGGGCACTGCATACCCTTCGGATCTCCGCTGTAGTCGAAGTCGTCGTCGAATTCCGGTTGCCATCCCGGCCTTGCCGGTTTTGATTATCGGGGAACCGTCACGGAACCTTCCAACTATCATGCCTCCTGCGCGCTCACGATCCTTGCCCTTCAAGTCGAGAACGTCCGCGAGCCGTTCCTCTTCCTCCCGGAACAACTTGACGTTCTGTTCCAGCTTCCGGTAGACCAGGTAACTTCCGAAGGCATTCTCCGTGGCCGCGAGCCGGTCCTGGCAGAAGACGATCTCAGGGTCGGCGAGCGACCCGGCCCCAAGGAAGGCGGGTTGACTAATCCCGTCGGCAAAACCGAAGGGTTCCAGCGTCGACCGATTGACGCGATGGGTTTTGCCATTCTCGATCTGCCGGACACAACCGAATTCCTCAATTTGCCGGCGAGCATCACCAACCGCCGCATCCAGTGTGGGACGGTCGTTACAGGCGAGCAACAAGAGCGCATCCACACGGCCCTGGTATTGCGGTTCCCACCACAAACGGGGCGGATCGGAAAGGTGCGGGCCATGATACGCCATTCCGTGCAGGAACCAGTTGGTCAACGAAGGTTCAACAATAGCTCGAAAGTCATTCTGAGGATGTGGGAAGGCCCGGCTCAACTCCTGCGGCGTGAAGCCAAGACCGAGATAACCCCAGACACTTAGAAAGAGATTGGCGAACAACTCCGGCTCCGGAGAGGCGCCACTCTCCACTTGTTTGCGGTATTTTTCGGTTTGCGCCGCCTGTTGGCTTGCCGTCGTAATCCAATTGAGGCCCAGTTTACCCAGTTGGGCGCGCGGGTTCACGTGCGGCCTGAACTCAACCAGCAGGAGCGCGCTATGGTCGCGGCCGTGACTTTTGAGTATGTTGCCCTGGGCCATGTCGAGGGCTCTTTGCCACTCGGCAGACCGACTGTCGATTGCTTTACCAAGATCCAGGGGCATTCGATTTATCCTCTCCTGAGCGAAATTTGCAAGTTGCTTCCCTGATCGGTAGGCTGCCGACAGGGAAGCCCTTCTGAAAATGGTTATCCGTTAGTGATAGCGCATAAAGTGGACGCGGCGGGACAAATGTCCCGATCGCTTTACGGTTTGCGCTCTCTTTTAGCAGTAGGACATGCGGACTTGACCTTGTCGCGTGGCCTCACTATGATGTGGAGACTCCTAAAGAGACTAATGAGGCCAGTGGACCCGAACCAAGAACCAGAACCTGGGCTGGGGGAAATCACCTCCGATTTAAACCGGAGTTTCGATCCGCGGATCCAGGAACGCCTGGCGGCCCGGCTGTATCCGGAATTGAAGCGAATTGCCGCCGCTCATATGCGGCGCGAGCGGGAGGATCATACACTCCAGGCGACTGCGCTGGTGAATGAACTATACCTGCACATGCTGCAGCGGCCGAACGTCGCCTGGACGAGCCGCAACCACTTTCTACTTGCGGCTTCGCAGGCCATGCACCGCCTGTTAATTGACCATGCGCGAGGCAGACGCGCCGGAAAACGGGGAGGGTCGTGGATCCGGCTGGACATCGACGACCCGGGCGTGAAATTGCCCGCTCCGCAACCGATTGAGCTACTGGAACTGGACGGACTTATCAAGCGGTTGGCCGGGCAGGAACCGCGGATGGCGCGGGTAGTGGAACTGAAGTTTTTCGGCGGCTTGACGTTCAAAGAGATCGGAGACGTCCTGGAAGTGGATGAACGGACGGCGAAGCGCGACTGGACGTTGGCTCGCCAGTGGTTACGAGGACAGTTAGAAACTGATGACGGCCGAGGAGTGGGAGAGGATTAAGGCGCTTTTCGACGCCGTTCTCAATGTTCCCAGACAGGACCGCACGTCCTGGCTGGACCAGGCTTGCGCAGGCTGCCCCGAGTTGCGCAAGACGCTGGAAGAATTGTTGGTGTCTTGGGATGAATCGTCGGCCGGCGATCCCAGGACCACCGAAGCTCACCCGGTGTTTTCGCCGGGCCAGGTGGTGGCCGGCCGGTTTCGGGTACTCCGGCTGATTGCTCGCGGCGGCATGGGCGAAGTGTACGAGGTGCAGGACGCATGTTTGAACGGGCTGCGCGTCGCGCTGAAGACGATTCGGACCGAGATCGCCGCTGAGAAGCACGCTTACGAAAGATTCAAACGTGAGGTTTGGGTGGCGCGCGAAGTGGCGGACGAGGGGATCTGCCGGGTCTTCGATCTGGTGGAGCATCACGAGCCGGCGGGGGACTTCGGGAATCGTGTCGTCCCGTGCCTGACGATGCAACTGCTGGATGGACGCACGCTGGGCTCGGTACTCGCGTGCAAGCGCCCCTTGACGCCCGAAGCGGCACTTCCCCTGATTCGGCAGGTTGTGCATGCAATCGGCATCATGCACGAAAAAGGTATCGTGCATCGCGACATCAAGCCCTCCAACATCATGCTCATCGATAGCACGGAGGGCGCCGATACCCGCGCCGTGGTGATGGATTTTGGCCTGGCGAAGTCGCTGGACACCCGGTCGGTTCACTGGGAGACCCGGACGATCGACCGGGCGGGCGCACCTTACTTCATCGCGCCCGAGATTCTACGTGGGGAGAAGGGCGGTATTGAAGTAGATATTTATGGGCTGGGATTGGTGATTGACGAGATGGTGACCACGTCCCCGGCATTTCCCAACAGTTCGATTGAGGAGCTGTTTTGGAAAAAGTTGAACGGCGATCCGGTGCCGCCTTCCGCCAGGGCCGCCCACCTGCCGTCCGAGTGGGAACAGGCCATCCTCCGCTGCCTGGAGCGCGACCCCGCCAAGCGGCCGCGAAGTGCGACCGAGGTCCTGCGCTACCTTTGCGGAGAATCCAACGGTATTGGAGAGGCCACGCAGGCATTGCTGGCCCCGGCAGCTACGCCAGGTGGCGATGCGGCTACGATCCCGGTTCGCGGTCACCTTTTCCCATGGAAGATTACGCCTCTTACCCGGCGATCGATTATCGGTGCGGGCGCCGTTTGCGTGCTCGTCCCGGGACTCGCCGCGGTGATCGGGCGGCCACCCGGCTCCCTTTCAGGCCGGAATACTCGTGTATCAATTCGCAAATCTGACACGACAGCCGGAGTACGATTATTTGTGCGCTGGTACGGCTGACGAGTTGATGCGCCGGCTGATTTACGTCGATGGTTTGAGTGTTTATCCGGTGCGCGGGCCGCGCACCTGCCAAGCGGCCGGGGAACATCCGTTTTTCGCTCGAGGGCAACCTTCAGCAGCACGACGGCCGCGTCCGGCTCGCGGTGCAGCTCCTCGATGAAACTACCGGAGCGCTGGTGTGGGCGGAGGAGTTCGAGCGGGAACTGCGAGACCCGTTGGCACTCGAGTCGGAAATCGCGGCCAAGATGGTTGACGCGCTCACCAGCCATATCGCACAACAGAACGGCGGCATCGGGTTCCGGTTTCAATCCGCTACAAAGAGCTTGGGAGCTCCTATCCGCCGGTGGTTAGGTTACGCGGCTTCTCCCCTGCCAAATCAAGCCACCGCAAGCGCCGCGGCCTTCATCGAGTACATCCAGGGGCGCCACCTCTGGCAAAAGCGAACGGTCCCGGACACGCTCGCCGCGATTCAGCACTTCGAGAGAGCCACGGCACACGACCCGAAATTCGCGCTTGCTTACGCCGCGCTCGCTGACTCTCAGACGATACTGATGACATTTAACTATGACGATGCACTGCGGCTGCTGGAAAAAGCGCGTCAATATGCCGAGCAGGCGGCGGCTCTGGATCCCTCTTTGCCGGAGGTCCATGCTTCTCTTGGGGCGGTCCGCCAGATGCTCTGGGATTGGCAAGGTTCGGAGGCCGCTTATCGAACGGCGATGCAGGTGCAAGCCAAATTCGCGCGCGGGCATACCTGGTTCGCAGGTCTGCTGCTGCAGTTCGGGAGGTTCGACGAAGCGCTTTCCGAGGCTCGCCAGGGTCTGGCCCTTGACCCCTTCGATTACCCGAACCATTCGTCGTACGGTTACTACCTCTGGTACGCGGGACAGCTCCGCGAGGCTGCGAACCAGCTTGAAAATCTGCTGTCGAAAACCGATCTGCTGTACGCCCACACCGTGCTCGGCCAAGTCTACGCGGCATTGGCGGCTTCATCGGCCGAACCGGAATCCACGGACTTCTTCGTGCGGAGCTTGC
>CAWFXG010000030.1:0-128675 GCA_963819745.1 uncultured Acidobacteriota bacterium
GGAACCGATATTGCTGCGCGGCCAGCGCTCGGCCACGTCGGCCATCGAACGACCGATCTCGGCCGGGTCCGGCAGCTTGAACCCGGTGGTTTCGGTCTTGGTCTCGTCGGCCATACGGCGTCCTTTCCGTCGGCACCACCACAAGCTACATCAAGGCGCGGCCTGGAGCGGATTCGGCCAATGTCGAGCACGGGAAGTGGCGGGCAAACTAGGGGCGGCGGGAGGCGGGTTCAAGCTGGTTGCGGTCCCGATCCGGGCACCTCTGGCCTGCGTGCCTGCCCCGCGTCTCTGCTCGCGCTGTTGCTCGCGGGATGTTCGTCGGTGCCCTCGGCGATCAATCCGGTGAAGCTGTGGGGCACGACCTGCAGGGCGGCAAGATCGCCGACGAGCGTCCGCCGCCGCCTGGCGCCGACCAGCCTTATCCGAACCTGGCGAGCGTGCCACCGAAACCCACGCCGCCCGATCCCGGCGACGCTCGCCAACATCGCCAATGCGCTGATCGCCGACCGCACGCAATGCACAGCACGTGGCCGCGGCGTCGCCGATCGCCGACCCGTCGCTGCCCAGTGCGTCGCCGGGGCTGTTCGGCCGCGGCACCGTGCCGCCCTACCGCCGCCGCCCGGTCCGGCCATTGACCGATCTTCTCCGCACAGAGCTTGGATATCAGGGACTGGTGGTCACCGACGCGATGGACATGGGCGGCATCACGGTGCGTTTTGCGCCGGGCGAAGCTGCGGTGCGCGCGTTTGCGGCGGGAGCGGACGCGTTGCTTATGCCGCCGGTGCCGGACGCCGCGATCGATGCGTTCAGGGACGCGGTAAAGTCGGGGCGCATTTCGCGCGAACGATTCGATGCATCCGTGCGGCGGATTTTGCAGGCTAAGGCACGGATCGGACTTTACAAAGAACGCCTGGTGGACGTGAACGCACTGAACAGAAATTTTGGGAAATTGGAATGGCAGCGCGAAGCGCAGGAGATTTCGGACCGCGGCGTGACGCTGCTTCGCGACGCGCCACATCGCTTGCCGCTCGACGCCACGAAGCCGACGCGAGCGCTGCTCGTCGCGCTCTACGCCGATCCTGAGCCGTATCCGGGCGAAGATCTGGAGCGCGAGTTGCGTTCGCGAGTGGATTCGGTGACGACGCTGCGCGCGGATACGCGATTTGTGAAAGCGGACAATTTGAAATTGCCGCGCGCCGGACTCGTACGACGTGGCGATTCTTGCGTTTCTTTGTGCGCGTGAGCGACCGCAAGGGAAATGTGGATATTCCTGTGGAGCAGGCGGCGCTGGCGGAAAAAGTTTACAAGAATGGGAAGCCGGTGGTGACGATTGGATTCGGCAGTCCGTACCTTGTCGAACATTTTCCGCAGGCAGAGACGTGGTTGGCGGCGTTCGGAATCAGCGACGTAGCACAAATTTCCGTCGCGCGGCGCTTTGTGCGGACAGATTCCTGTGCGCGGGCACTTGCCTGTGACTGTGCCAGGCGTGGACATGAAGGCGGGATTTGGGATTGAGCTAGCGGCGAACCCGATGACTGTTCAGCCGATGGACTCGCGCGCGGAAGCGCAGCTGCAGCCGGCGTTCGCCGTGATCGAGCGCGCGATCGCGGATAAAGCGTTTCCTGGGCGCGACGCTTGCGGTCGGCTATCGGGAGCGTGTGGCGCTGCACGCGTTCGGCAAGTTGAGCTACGAAGCAAAATCGCCGCAGGCGAATGTGCGGACAATGTATGACGTTGCGTCACTTACGAAAGTGATTGTGACAACGACGCTCGTGGAAAAACTTGTCGAGGGAGATTTTCATTCTCCCTTGCAACTAGATTCGCCAGTCGAGCGCTACTTGCCGGAGTGGGCCAGCGGGCCGCAGCAGGAATGGCGGCGCAAGGTGACGGTGCGGCATTTGATGACGCATACGTCTGGGCTGCCTCCGTTCAAGGAATATTGGCGCACCTCTAAGGGCAAGCCGGACACGTTGAAAATGATTTTTGCCGAACCGCTGGAGTCGGAGCCGGGGACGAAAATGGTTTACTCCGACCTCGGAATTATTTTGATGGCAGAGATTATTGAACGTTTGACCGGGCGGACAATCGACGATCTCGCGAAGGAGTATATTTTCTCGCCGCTCGGGATGAACGATTCGATGTACAAGCCGCCGAAAAAACTTTGGCCGTTGATTGCGCCGACAGAATTTGATGCGAATTTCCGCAAGCGGCTGATTCAAGGAGAAGTGCACGACGAAAACGCGTTTGCCATCGGCGGCGTTTCCGGGCATGCGGGGCTCTTCAGCACCGCGCCGGACTTGGCTGCGTTTTGCCAGATGCTGCTCAACGGCGGCGTTTACGCGCACCAGCGGATTTTACGTCGCTCGACGATTGCGCAATTCACTGTTCCACAACAGCTTTCGGGCGGGACGCGGACGCTTGGCTGGGTGGTGCCGACCGAAGGCAGCTCTAGCGGGCGCTACTTTTCGGCGCATAGCTTCGGCCATACGGGATTTACTGGAACTTCGATTTGGATCGATCCGGATCGGCAGGTGTTTGTTGTTTTGCTGACCAATCGCGTAAACCCGACGCGGGAAAATCATAAGATCGCCGAGGTGCGGCCGGCGGTACACGATGCGGTGATGCAGGCGCTGGGATTGGCTACCGTTGCGCCGGCGGCGAAGTAACCTGAGCAAGTGGGTAGCCCCCGAAAATTGTTCCTGATACCCTCCCCCCTGTTTTTTGTAAGCGTTGCGGATAAAGGACTTAGGTTCTGCGAGCGAAGAATGCGGGGTGAAGCCCGGCACCTACACACGGCACTACACACGCCACATAGGTGGACCAGTTGCATTTGTCACGGGCACGATGTTCGAATTCAACCGTTTTGTCGATGATGGTTTGCTCCCCCCTTCATTTTGTAAATATTGCTGATGAAGGGCTTACGTCTGGGGTGAGTGCTCTCGAAACAGGAGGATGCCGGGCTGAAGCCCGGCGCCTACGTTTGGGAGAGTTACCAGCGTTTGCCGTCTACGCGGAAGCTGGTGTGGGGGAAGTGGACCTCGAAGGGGTCGCGGTTTGGCGTAGGCGGTTGGGGTTGCGGAGGGGACGCGGCTGGCGGGGTGGTATTGGGTGCGCGGAATGTCCAGCGCTGCAGCAGCGCGGCTACGGCGACGGCAGGCGAGGGGCGTTGTGGTGGTGGCGGTTGTTGTTGTGGGCGCGATGGAGTTGGAGTTGCAGTTGTGCAGGCCGCCTTTGTTGGCGAGAAGACGGGCACGGCGTGCTGTGCCCCTACGAGTTTTCCGTTGGATCCGTGACGTACCCGTTTGGGCCCCCGGATTTTTGTAAGCGTTGCTGATAAAGGACTTAGTTCTCCCGCGACACAGCTCAATTCATCCCTTACTAGCGGCTTTGTTCGCAGCAGAGTGCCGGGCTGAATAGACAGAGGGATATGCGGTCCTTGGGACTTAGAGAAGGCATGGGAGTCTCCTTGATTTAGATTTGAGTTGCGTGAAAAGCGAAATTGGAAATTCGAAATTGGGAGCCGGTTGCTAGCGGTCCGCCTCGGGAGGCGAGCCGAATAATATGGGCCTAGAAGCTAAAGAGCGGCAGGGATGCCGGCGCACATGGCCTAAAAGCAAAAACGCCGGCAGGATACCTACGGGGCAGCCGGCTCTACGTACCAGAAAAGCACAGCCACGATTGGCTGTGCCACAATCTAAAAGCAAAAATGCCGGCAAGGATGCCGGCGCTACAAAAGCAAACGCCTCGCTGGTGGCGAGGCGCAGTACTGAACGGAGACATTATACCTCAGCTATGATGCGGATCTAATCGAAAAATTCGGGCAAAGAGAGAGTAAGAGGCAAGACCCGCAGCCTCAAGAAACCTTCGACCCATGGCTGCACCGGCAAGAATAAGTTAGCTGATTACAGTAACAACTCCATGCTGAAGGTCGAGGGCGGCTTGGGCCAGATCGGCGGGTTTGCCTAGGTCGCGCCAGTAGGAATGGTCGTGGCGGAAGGCTAGGATTTTTTGGCCTTGGGAGGCTAGGCGGAGGTAGGAGTCGATGATGGAGAAGGGGCCGGTTTCGGTGAGTTGCGGGAGGAGGCGCGGGGAGAGGATGTGGATGCCGGAGAAGGCTGCGGGGTGCAAAGTGAGAGGATTCTTTGGACTGAGGAAGTGGCGAGTGGCAGTGGCGAGTGGCGAGTGAGATGGGCGGAGCGGGTTGAACAGCACAGCCAGGATTGGCTGTGCCACCTTGGCGGCCGGAGAGTTGGAGTTGGTCGTTGAAGAGGAGTTGGCGGGAGGACTGGCGGGATTGGACGGCAGCGTGGCCAAGGCGTTGATTTTCTTTGTGGAATTGGAGCATGGCGGCTAGGTCGATGGTGCTGATTACGTCTACGTTGTGGAGGAGGAAGGGTTCGTCGAGGAGGGCGGGATCTTCTTGGAAAAACCAGGCGGCTTTTTTCAGGCCGCCGCCGGTGTCCAGGAGTTGGTCGTCTTCGCGGGAAATTTCCAGGCGCATGTTGAAATTGTTTTTGGTCTTGAGATAGTCGACGACCATTTGGGCGTGGTGGTGGACGTTGATGATGGCTTCGGTTACGCCGAAGGATTGGAGGCGGGTGAGGGTGATTTCCAGGAGGGTGCGATCGTTTAGTTCGACTAGGGCTTTGGGGCGATCGTTGGTTAGGGGGCGGAGGCGGGTGCCGAGGCCGGCGGCTAGGATCATGGCTTTCATGGGTGGGACCAGTGAGTAGTGAGTGGTGAGTAGTGAGTAGGAAAAAGACTCCGGAAAAAACATTTAACGCAGAGGGCGCGGAGAGCACAGAGGGCACGGAGAAGAGAAAAGAGCGGACCTGAAGGTCCGCCACTACAACGGCCACCCACGGAGCAAGGAGGAAGAGTCATTTGCGGAGATTTTCGAGGCCTAGGTGGCGGAGTTGGACTTCTACACCCGGTTTGGGGCGGAGGCGTTTGGCTAGTTGCTCGGCTAGGTAGACGGAGCGGTGCTGGCCGCCGGTGCAGCCGAAGCTGACCATTAGATTTTTGAAGCCGCGGGATTGATAGCTGGAAATGCTGGCGTCAACCAGGCTCAGGGCGCTGGCGAAATATTGGTGAACGGTTTCTTGCTGGTTGAGATAGTCGATGACCGGGGCATCCTGGCCGGTCAACTGCTTGAAGCGCTCTTCCCTGCCCGGATTTGGGAGGCTGCGACCGTCGAAGACGAAGCCGCCGCCGTTGCCGGTTTCGTCCTTGGGCAGACCTTGATGAAACGAAAAGCTGAAAATGCGGATGACGAGGTTGTCGGCGTCGCTCGCGAGGCTTTGCAATTTTTCGGAGGCTAGCATGCCTTGAAAAGCACCCATCAGTGCGGGAAGCGCGATCGGCAACTCGGTTTGATGCAGCAGCCAGCGAAGATTTTTTAGCGCGTAGGGGACGCTTTGGAGGAAGTGGACTTTGCGTTCGTAGAAGCCGCGGAAACCGTAGGCGCCGAGGGCTTGCATGATGCGGACGTAAACGTAGGCGTAGTAATAGCTGAGGAAAGCTTCGCGATCGACGGGAATGAATTTTTCGAGAGCGCGGAGATAGTCGTAGAGAAGCTGCTGGCGAAGTTCGGGCGGGAGATCGGCTTTGGCATCGTAGAGGAGCGAGGCGATATCGTATTGCAGGGCGCCTTTGCGGCCGCCCTGGTAGTCGACAAAATAGGGTTGGCCGTCGCGGAGCATGATGTTGCGAGACTGGAAGTCGCGATAGAGAAAATAATCGCGCGGGGCGGTGAGAAGAAAATCGGCGAGGCGATTGAAATCGTCTTCGAGAGAATGCTCATTGAAGGGGATGCCGGCGAGATGGAGAAAATAGTATTTGAAATAGTTGAGATCCCAGGCGATGGATTGGCGGTCGAAACTGGAAATGGGATAGCAGACGGAATAGTCGAGATCGCGGCCGGCTTCGACCTGGAAGCGCGGGAGGACGGCGACGACTGTTTTGTAGGCTTCAACGACTTGGGGGGCGACGATGCCGGCGTGGCGATTTTTGGAGAGAAATTCGAAGAGCGTGGTGTCGCCGAGGTCTTCTTCTAGATAGGCGCCATGGTTAAGATCTTCGGCGTAGATTTCTGGGACTGGGAGATTGTGTTTGCGGAAGTGCTTGGAGAAGGCCAGGAAGGCGGTGTTTTCTTCGCGGACGTTGTAGAGAATGCCGATAGCGGTGCGGGGCCCGGCGGTGAGGCGGATGATTTTGCGGCCGGAGCCGCCGAGTTCGCCTTGCAGCGGTTGGACACGCTCGACGGGGGCGTGGAAGTGTTGTTCGAAGAGAGTTTTTAGGACTTCGATGGACATGATTTTCAGCTCATCCGTAGAGCAAGGCGATTTCTAGAATAGCTGATTCTTGGCTGGGAGATTTGAGCGGAAGTTGGGGTGTGTGCTTAGAAATGTGGAGTGTTGAAGAGACTCCGGAAAAACATTTGCGCAGAGGGCACCCCGACCGGGTCGGGGTAAACGCCAAGCACAGAGGGCGCAGAGAAGAGCATGGGCTGAAGCCCGTGCCGACTCGTATAATTGTCGGATGAGATTGGGAAAGAAAGATACGAGACGGACAGAGCAGCGATTGGCTGCGTCGAAGTCGCTGGACCGCATGACGGCGCTGGAGATTGTGCGGTTGATGAACCGCGAGGATCGGCGCGTGGCCGCAGCGGTTGGGCAAGAGTTGCCGACGATTGCGCGGGCGGTGGATGCGATTGTTGCGGCGATGCGCGCGGGCGGGCGTTTGATTTATGTGGGGGCGGGATCGAGCGGGAGGATGGCGGTCTTGGATGCGGCGGAGTGTCCGCCGACGTTTGGGATTTCGCGTCGGCAGATGATCGCGCTGATTGCGGGGGGAAGGCGTGCGGTTACGGGAGCGGTGGAAGGCGCGGAAGATTCGGCGGCGAATGGTGCGCGGGATTTGCGGAGGTTGAAACTAGGGCGGAAAGATGTGGTGGTGGGGATCGCGGCTAGCGGGACTACGCCGTACGTTTTGGGGGCGATGAAATTTGCGCGCGGGTGCGGGGCGACGACTATTGCGGTGATGGCTAACCGGGATATGCCGCTGGCGCGGTTGGCGAAGATTGCGATTGCGGTGGGAGTGGGGGCGGAGGTTTTGACGGGGTCGACGAGGCTGAAGGCAGGGACTTCGCAGAAGATGGTGTTGAACATGCTTAGTACAGCAGTGATGGTTAGGCTGGGGCACGCGTATGAGAACTTGATGATTGATGCGGTGATGACAAATAAGAAGTTGCAGGGGCGAGCAGTGAGAATATTGATGGAGGCTAGCGGGGCGGGAGTGTCTGCGGCTGAGGACGCTTTGCGGTCAGCGGGACACAGGATGCGGGTGGGATTGGTTATGTTGAAGTTGGGCGTGGGGGCGGGAGAGGCGCGGAAAAGATTAAAGTTGGCGCGCGGGAAGTTGAGAGAAGCTTTGAAGGAAGAAGGAAGCTAATGGCGCTGCTTGTTATGGGCGGCGCGGTGCTCGCTGCGGCGATCATTCTGGATTTCTTTTTCCGCGAGCGAATGGCTCAACAGGGTCAATGGGCTCCACTTTTCCAGGGAGGCATTTTTAACTACGCCGAATATCACCGCATTCGGGTCGCACACGGCTGGGCAGCCTGGCCGGTGTACGTGATGTGGGCTCTCTATGTTTGCGGGATCGGCCTGCTCATCGCCGGTTTTTTTGTGCATTTCGGAACTCAACCGCACCACAGCTCATAGGAACAACAATGGATAAGTTTTTGATACGCGGGGGGAAGGCGCTGCGGGGATCGGTGGCGATCAGCGGGGCGAAGAACTCTGCTTTGCCGGTGATGGCGGCTTGTTTGCTGACGGCGGAGCGCGTGGCGGTGCATAACATTCCCAAGGTGCGCGACCTGGTTACGATGAGCAAATTGCTGACGTTTATGGACGCGAAAGTTTCCGTGACGGAGATGCCTGCTAGCGATTACATGATTGAGGCGCCGACTTTGAATCACGCGGAGGCGCCGTATGAGTTGGTGAAGACGATGAGGGCGTCGATCTTGACGCTGGGGCCGTTGATGGCGCGGCTCGGAGTGGCGCGCGTTTCTTTGCCGGGGGGTTGCGCGATTGGGGCGCGGCCGGTGGATTTGCATTTGGCGGCTTTGGAAAAGATGGGCGCCGTGATTTCTATGTCGCACGGGTATATCGAAGCCAGAGTGCCCGGAAACGGGGCCAAGGGCGGGCGGTTAAAGGGCGCGCACATTGTGTTTGAGAAGATTACCGTTACCGGGACGGAGAACATTTTAATGGCGGCGACTCTGGCGGATGGAGAGACGATTCTGGAAAATTGCGCGCGTGAGCCGGAGGTGACGGACCTTGTGGCGATGCTGCGGAAGATGGGGGCGGAGATTGAAGGTGATGGGACGTTGACTTTGCGGATTCGCGGCGTGGCGGAATTGCATGGGACGGAGCACTCCGTGATTCCGGACCGGATTGAGACGGGGACATTTTTGGTGGCGGGAGCGATGACTGGCGGGGATTTGACGATTACGAATTGCGCACCGGAACATCAAGGTGTGGTGATCGCAAAGTTGCGAGAGGCGGGGGCTTGCATCGAAATTGTGGATAAGACGACTTTGCGGGTGCGCGGCGGGAAAAAACTGTTGGCTACGGACATGACGACCGAGGAGTATCCGGGATTTGCGACCGACATGCAGGCGCAGTACATGGCGCTGGCTACGCAGGCGGAGGGCGCGTCCACGATTACGGAGACATTTTTCGAGAATAGATTTTTGCATGCGAGCGAAATGATTCGCATGGGGGCGAATATTTCGATTGAGGGGCGGAGGGCGGTGGTGCACGGGCCGGCGGCGTTATCGGGTACGACGGTGCAGGCTTCGGATTTGCGGGCCAGCGCGGGATTGGTGCTAGCAGGGCTGGTGGCGAACGGAGAGACGGTGATCGAGCGCGTTTATCACATTGACCGTGGGTATGAGGGGATTGTGGAGAAATTGCGAGCGGTGGGGGCGGTTGTTGGAAGAGTGCACGGAATCACTATGGAGTTCACACTTCTACACCCGCTCCGGTAGCGTGAAGATGGGCGACGCACCTCTTCATCCTTGTTTCTTGAAAAGTGAGCGGACACGCAGTTTGCGCCACTACTACAAAAGGAGGGAGGCTTGTTAAGTCAAAAGGCCCCCGAGAAACTCGGGGGCCTTTTAGTTTGAGTACGAGGAGCAGAGATTATTCGCTGGAGCCGAGTGGCTGCCGGAATCGCTGCCAGAGTTGCCTTCACCCCGGAAGAGGACTGCTGGCCGCGCCTCGTCTGCGGCTTTCTGCTGCTTGTCGCGGGCTTCCTTCGTCGGGGCTCTGCGGCTCGGGCGGACTTTGTTGCCCTCGTCGACAATACCTTTACGAGGACCTGGTCGCCTAGCTTCAGCTCGTCGCGAACGTCGCGGATGCGGTGTTCGGAGATTTCGCTGATGTGCAGGAGGCCGTCGGTGCCGGGGAAAGTCGACGAATGCGCCGAACTCCGCAAGACGGACGACTTTGCCGAGATAGGTTTTGCCGATTTCGGCGGAAGCGGTGACGTCGCGAACCATTTGCAGGGCCGCGTGGCCGCCGGCGCCGCTGGTGGAGAAGATGTGGACGGTGCCGTCTTCGAGGACGTCGATTTTGACGCCGGTGGCTTCGATGATGGACTTGATCTTCTTGCCGCCTGGACCGATGGGGTCACGGTCTTGTCCTGAGGAATCTTCAGCTTGAGAGGCGCGGAGCGTCAGCGGAAATTTCCGTGCGGCCCTCGCTGAGAGTCTTCTCCATGGTGTCGAGGATTTGCAGGCGAGCTTTCTTCGCCTGGGCCAGGGCTTCGCGCATCATGCCGATGCTGATGCCGAGGACCTTGATGTCCATCTGCAGTGCGGTGATGCCTGCACGGGTGCCGGCAACTTTGAAGTCCATGTCGCCGTAGTGGTCTTCGGCGCCGGCGATGCGGTGAGGATGGAATACTTTTTGTCATCGCCAACAACCAAGCCCATGGCAATTCCAGCGCACGGCGCCTTCTGAGGAACGCCGGCATCCATAAGAGCCAGCGAGCCACCGCGAACGGTGGCCATCGAAGAGGAACCGTTGGATTCGAGAATGTCGGAAACGAGGCGCATGGCGTACGGGAAGTCCACCTGGGAGGATCTCGACGTGCTCAACGTGCTGACGATGTACGGCCTGATCGCGATCGGGGGCTGCCTGATCCTGGGCTTCCTGACTCCGCTGGCGGCCCTCTCGGCCGCGGCGTTCCTGGCCATGATTTACTTGTCGATGCCCCCCTGGCCCGGCCTGCCCCCCAACCCCAAGGCCGAGGGGCATTACTTGATCGTGAGCAAGAACCTGATCGAGCTGATCGCCTGCCTGGTGATCGCCACGACGCCGAGCGGCCACTGGATCGGCCTGGACGCGCTCTTCTTCGGTGCACGGCGCCGGCGCCGGCTGGCCGCACAGGCCGCGCGCGCGGCAAGAAGCAGACAGCAGGCAGTCGGCAAGAAAGAGCAATGGCGGCAAACTCGAGCCGCGTTAGCAACTCGGACGACGGACCAACTGACAACGGACAACTGACAAAAAGGAGCGACGGATGACCCACTTGACACCGGAAGAGCGCGTCCTGGGACGCGAGAACGCCAATCGGGCGCTGGGCGTGTCGCGGCGCGACCTGCTCAAGGCGGCGGCGGCCGCGCCGGCCCTGGGGGCCTTTTACTTCGGCTACAAGGAGCATGAAGGGACAAGTCGGCGGTCAAGGCCGCGATCATCGGCACCGGCGACGAAGGCTGCCAGGCGATGATCCGTTCGCACAACCGCGACTATCTCGATTTCATCGGCTTCTGCGACATCCGGCCCGTCGCAGCAGGAGCGGGCCGTCAAGGAATTCTCCAACCACAAGGACTACAGCGCCGCCGACGTCAAGAAGCTCAAGCAGTACGCCACCAAGGAGGAGATGTACGCCGACCCCGACGTCGAGATGATCGTGATCGCCCTGCCGCTCTGGCTGCACGCGCCGGTGGCGATCGAGGCGATGAAGACCGGCAAGCACGTCTTCACCGAGAAGCTGATGGCGCCACTCGGTCGCCGAGTGCAAGGAGATGTGCCAGGTCGCCCGCAAGACCAACCGGCTGCTGGCCGTCGGCCACCAGCGGCATTACTCGGTGCTGTACGACAACGCCAATTACCTGGTCCAGAACGACGTCCTGGGCGACATCCGCCACATCCGGGCCCTCTGGCACCGCAACAACGCCCAGCCCATGGTCGCCAAGGACAAGAACGGCAACCCGATCTATCGACCCCAAGACCGGCCTGCCCGAGTTCGTCCACGACGAGAAGGGCAAACTCGTCTACCGCGATAGCTGGAAGCGGCATCTCACTCCCGAGGCTACGACAAGAACATCGACTTCAAGAAGTACGGCTACAACGAGCCTGGACGAGCTGATCAACTGGCGGCTCTACAACCGGACCGGGCGCGGGCTTGATGGCCGAGCTGGGCAGCCACCAGCTCGACGCCTGCTCGATCTTCCTGGGCAAGAAGCACCCGCTGGCGGTGACCGGCATCGGCGGCACGTTCTTCTACACCGACGGCCGCGAGGTGGACGACCACGTCTTCACCGTCTTCGAGTTCCCCGGCAAGGGCGAGAACGACCGGGTCGTCGTGACGTATTCGTCGATCAACACCAACTCGTTCGACGGCTACGGCGAGAAGGTGATGGGCTCGAAGGGGACGATGATCGTGAGCCAGGAGAAGGAGATCCTGCTCTTCAAGGAGGCGGGCAACCCGGCCGCGTCGAAGACGACCAGCGTCACGGTGGAGACGCCAGGGCAAGAAGCCGGCGCTGGAGACCAGCCCGAGCACGGCCGGGCCGACGGCCGCGGCCGCGCTGGGGGGCCTGGCCACGGCCGACCCGTCGCGCGGCTACCGCGAGGAGCTCGAGCACTTCGCCTACTGCGTCCGCCACGGCAACGCAGTCGGACTATCACGCCGACAAGGAGCACCAGCCCCGCTGCCGCGGCGAGGTCGCGCTGGCCGACGCCGTCATCGCGCTCACGAGCAACATCGCCATGCGGCAGAAGCGGCGGATCGACTTCGATCCGCGCTGGTTCGACTACCAGTCGCCCGAGACGCCGGAGAGTGCGCCGAGTATTGTACAGCGGGCTTGAATCAAGGTAACTGACAGATTTCCGAACGTCCGAGTTCGGTGGGTGGGTGCGCGGAGACCTACGGTCGGGCACTCCGGCGGGGTCGGAGACCCGCCGCAGTCGCGGCCATGTATTGTGGCGACCGTCCGCCTCGAGACCGTATTCGCGGGCACGAAGCCTCGACCTCGTGCAAGTTTTCGCCCCGCCGCGTGATCGACGCCGTCTCGCGATCGAATTCGTTGTAGATTGGACCACCGGATATTTTGAGGTGCTCCCTCAGATCCTCCAGGGACTCGCCCTGGGACCAGTAGTCAGGATACTCCTGTAAGTATCCAAGCCACGACCGTTTGTCTTTCCAGACAACGACCTTGACGACGTGCATTTCAATCGTCCCCGACGAAGTGAAGACGGACCTCAACCATCCCGACTTCCCATCTTTCGTACGTGACGGCCGGGAGAGATTACCCCCCGTCAGCCGACTTCCCCGCCGGCCGCGTCGTCTCGCCCGACGCGCTCGACGCCGCCTCGGGGTTGTGCGGCTCGAGCCGGATCTTGCGGATGCGCAGTTCGGATCGGCGCGAATGACCGTGAGGCGGTGGCCGTTGATCGTCACGCTGTCGCCCGGCTTGGCCAGCCGGCCAAGCAGGTCTATGGACCAGTACAAGGCAACTTACCAACTTCGAAAGAGCCAAGCCGAAGCGCTGCATGTGCGGGCAGGCATGAATGGCGTGCTTCAACTGCTACCCGTGGATGTGGGACAGAATGTGGCTATCGGAACGAATCTGGCGCGTGTAGCCGATCCGACGAAGCTGAAAGCGGAAATCAAAATCGCAGAAACGCAAGCAAGGGATGTGGCGTACGGCCAGAACGCGACCATCGATACCCGCAACGGAATCGTGAAAGGCCACGTGATCCGCATTGATCCGTCGGTAGTGAACGGCACGGTTACCGTGGATGTGGGCATCGATGACGCTCTCCCACTGGGCGCACGACCCGACTTGAGCGTGGACGGAACGATCGAACTGGAAAACCTGAAGGATGTTCTGTACGTGGGGCGCCCGGTGCATGGGCAGTCGGACAGCACCATCAGCCTGTTCAAGCTGACCCCGGACGATTCCGAAGCCACGCGAGTGAATGTGAAACTCGGGCGAAGCTCGGTAAATACTGTGGAGATCCTGCAGGGTCTGCAAGTGGGCGACAAGGTGATCCTGTCGGATATGTCCCAGTGGGACAACGTGGACCGTATCCGGCTAAAGTAGCCGAGACGGTCCGCAGCCGAACTTTTGCTGCGATTTCCCGTATTCCCTTACAAGACATGCGCCCGTTTACAACGTCTGATTGAGTGGCGGAGTGGGTCCCGGATGAATGCTCTGTGGCAGGACGTGCGTTTCGGCTTGAGAATGCTGGCGAAGAACCCCGGGTTCACGGTTATCGCCATGCTGACCCTGGCCCTGGGAATCGGGGCCAATACCGCGATCTTCACGGTGATCGACGCGGCACTCATAAGGCCGCTGCCCTATCCGCAATCGGAACGAATTGTCGCGCTGTACCTGCTGGACGACCAAAAGCAGGACGATAATCTGTCTCCTGCGGATTTCCTGGATTTTCACCGGACCAGCACATCTTTCTCGGGGTTGGCGGCATACCGAGAGAGTCCCCTTAACCTTGCCAGCAATGGACAGCCAGAGAGAGTAGCCGGCGCCAACGTCACATCCGATTTTTTTGGCGTACTGGGAGTACCCGCGCTGCACGGTCGGACGATTTCACCGGAGATCGATCGCCCCGGAAGTGCAACCGTTGTAGTGGTCAGCTATGGACTATGGCAGAGAAGTTTCGGAGGCGACCCGGGAATAGTTGGGAAGGCGCTGGAGATCGATGGAGAAGAGCGGACGGTCGTGGGGATCATGCCGCCCGGGTTCTCGTTTCCGATGAAGACGGAATTATGGGCATCGTCGCGGTTCGCCGTGATTCCCCATCCGTTGAGGCCGTCACAGGATTCGTCGGCGATGCGAGATTCACACTATTTTGACGTGATTGGACGGCTAAAACCAACGGTTTCGGCGGCGCAAGCAAGCGCGGAAGTGAATGCGATCGGGCAGCAACTGAAGGCGCAATACCGGGACGACGAGGTAGGTACGGGAGCGCGGGTGATCGCGCTGCGACAGGACCTGGTGGGAGATACGCGTGCGGCGCTGCTGATTTTGCTGGGCGCGGTGGCGCTGGTACTGCTGATTGCGGTCGCGAACGTGGCCAATTTGCTGCTGGCACGAGGCGCCACCCGACAGAAGGAAATAGCCATCCGAAGAGCGCTGGGCGCGGGACGGGGTGCAATCGTACGGCAATTGCTGGTCGAGAGCCTGCTGCTGGCGGGGGCCGGGGGAACATTAGGGGTGCTATTGGCGTATTGGGGAGTAGTGCCACTGCGTCAATTGGTGCCGCCAAGCATGATCGGTGCGGCGCGAATCACGATGGATACGCGCGTACTGGGATTTGCGGCGCTGGTTTCGATCGGTTCGGGAATTTTGTTTGGGTTGATGCCGGGCTTGCGGCTTTCCCGGTGGAACAGGAACGAAGTCTTGAAAGAAGCGGTTCGAGGGACGGGAGACACGCGCAGAGCGAAGGCAACGCGGAAGTTGCTGGTCGTAACGGAAATTGCGCTGGCGGCCATCCTGTTAACCGGGGCGGGCTTGCTGATCCGGAGTTTCAGCCGGCTGTTGACGGCGCCAAAGGGATTTGATGGGGACCAACTGTTAACGCTGGGTATGTCTCTTCCGGAGGCGCGGTATCCGAACACAGGCGCACGCGCGAACTTTGTGCAGGAAGTGGTGCGACGGGTGGAGGGAGTGCCGGGAGTGGCGTCGGTAGCGGCGATTTCGAGATTGCCGTTAAACCCGGGCAACAGTACGCGATCGATGGAGATCCAGGGGCGCGCGGTTTCTCGAGACGACCCGACGCCAGACTACCTGGTCGCGACGCCTAACTATTTTGAAACGATGCGGATACCGCTGCGACGCGGACGAACCTTTACGCAACGGGATGCCACCGAGTCAACCAGAGCGGTAATCGTCAGCCAAGCGACCGCGGAGCGATTCTGGCCTGGACACGATGCGGTGGGGCAACTAGTTCGCGTGGGCGTTTGTGGGGATGAAAAATCGTGGTGCGAGGTAGTCGGGGTGGTGGGAGATATCCGGCAGCACCGGATGGGACAAAAGCCTCGGCCCGCGGTGTATGTACCGTATACAAAAGATCCCTGGACTCCAGTATCAATTGTCGTGCGCTCGAAGGTCGATGCGGCGAGCATCGGAACGGCAGTAGAGGCCGCCATTCACTCCGTGGATCCGGAAGAACCTGTTTATGACAAGCGCAGCATGGAAAAGGTCGAACAGGTTTCTCTGTCACCGGAGAGGCTCCAGTTGGTGCTATTGGGATTGTTTGCGATGCTTGCGCTGACCTTGGCGTGCATGGGGATATACGGCGTGATGGCGTATTTCGTGGCACAGAGGACCGGAGAAATCGGGGTGCGGATGGCGCTCGGGGCGCAGGCGGGCGACGTACTCGGGATGGTTGTGCGCGAAGGTCTGGGCATGAGTTTGATTGGAACCATAGCGGGGCTTGCCGGTTCGCTCTTCGCGACGAGGATATTGTCCGGGCTATTGTTTGGGGTGTCGACAAGCGACCCGTTGACGTTCGCGTCGGTAGGGGTGGTGCTGATGAGCGTGGCGCTGATCGCGTGCTATGTACCGGCGCGGCGTGCGACGCAGGTGGATCCGTTGGTGGCGTTGCGTTATGAGTAGGTGCGGGCAGGCAGAGCGGAACAGGTTTCAAATCGTTTCGGGAGCAGAGACGAACCCATGAACGCACTGTTTCAAGATGTACGGTTCGGCTTACGGATGCTGGCCAAGCATCCAGGATTTACGGCAATTGCGGTAATCACGCTGGCGTTGGGAATCGGAGCGAACACCGCGATATTTTCCCTGCTGAACCAGGTGCTGTTGCAGCGGTTGCCGGTTCGGAATCCCCGCGAACTGGTGATCCTGCATGGCGTGGGACCGCAAACGGGTCGCGTCCACAGCGATGGAGACGCCACCGAGTCCTTCTCTTTCCCGGTGTACAAGGGCTTGCGTGACAGCAAAACAAAATTTGCCGGGCTTCTGGCGCGCCTGCGGTTTGCGGCCAGTATTGCCAACCGCGGGCAGACCGAGCGGGGATCGGGGGAGCTGGTATCTGGAAATTACTTTGAAGTATTGGGCGTGCGGCCCGCGATTGGCCGGGTATTCAGCCTGGACGATGATCGGGTGCCAGGTGGACATCCCGTCGTGGTGCTCAGCTATGGCTTCTGGCAGAAGAGATTCGGCGGCGATCCTGGGGTACTGAACCAGGGCTTGTTGGTCAACAACACCGCGATGACCATTGTGGGCGTAGCGCAAGCCGGCTTCGCGGGAATCGAAATAGGAAGGTCGCCGGATGTGTTTGTGCCGTTGATGATGACCGCCCAGATGACACCGAACCAGGACAAACTCGATGAATGGAACGATTATTGGCTCGCGGTTCTGGGACGGCGGAAGCCAGGCGTGTCCAACGCAGAGGCGGCCGCGAGTATCAATGAGGCCTATCACCCGCTGCTGGAAGAGCAACTAGGGAAGACGCACTTCGAGGGTAAGGAAAAGGACCAGTTCCTGAATGGGAAGATCGTGCTGGCGCCGGGCAGCAACGGCCGATGGCAACTGCAGCGCGATGCGGGGACGCCACTGGAGCTGCTGTTCGCGATGGTGGCGATGGTACTGCTGATCGCCTGCATCAACGTCGCGAACTTGCTACTGGCGCAGGGCACGGCGAGGCAACGCGAGTTCACGATACGGACAGCGCTGGGAGCTTCGCGAGGGCGAATGATCCGGCAACTGCTGGCCGAGAGCTTGTTGTGCGCGATCGCCGGCGGAGCTTTAGGCCTGTTGCTGGGCTCATGGTTGATGAATATGTTGACGTCGGCGATGGCCTCAAATGTAGGAGTGCAGGGCCTGTCAGCGAACCTCGATGGCAAGGTGTTGTTGTACGCGGCGGCCGCCACCGTGTTCTCGGGGATTTTTTTCGGTTTGATTCCAGCCTGGAGGGTAACGCGGACCGCAATTTCGCAGGCGCAAACGTTGAAGGAACAAGGAGCAACGACTTCGGTTGGAGTGTCGCATGTGCGGATGCGAAAGCTGCTGGTAGCTGGCCAGGTCGCGTTCACGTTGCTGCTACTAGCCGGGTCCTTCTTGTTCACCCGCACACTGTGGAACCTGAGAAAACAGAATCTGGGGCTGCGCGCGGACAACATTGTGGCGTTTTCGATTTCGCCGCAATTGAACGGGTACGACGCAAAACGCAGCATCGCGCTGTTCAACCAGCTTCGCGAGAGAATCGCCATTCTTCCCGGGGTTATTGGAACGGGAACATCGGAATTGCCGACGCTGACGGGAGATTCCAGCGGCAGCAACGTGACAGTGGAGGGCTACGAAGCTCCCCCCGAGGATATCGACCCAAGATACGATGCCGTCAGTCCGGGTTACTTCTCGACCTTCGGAATACCGCTGCTCGCGGGACGTGAATTCAACGAAGGGGACAGTGCGGACCGTCCGAAGGTGGCGATCATCAGCGAGGCCATGGCGAAGCACTTCTTTGCGGGCCGCAACCCGATCGGGATGCATTTTGCGTTCGGAGGCGGGACAAAAGTGAAGCCGAACATCGAGATCGTGGGACTCGTCAAGGACGTCAAACAGACCCATGTTCGCGCGGATACCGAGCCGTATATCTATCTGCCTTATGCGCAGTCCGAAACACTGTCCGACATGACATTTTACGTGCGGACGCAGGGCGATCCCTTGCAACTGGGCCCGACGCTGCGTAGCGAAGTGCGGCAACTCGACGAAAATCTACCGATCTACGATTTACAGACGTTTCAGCGAATAGTGGATGTAGACCTGTTCGCGGAGCGGTTCGTTGCTGGTCTGTCGGCGAGCTTTGGCGGGTTGGCGGCACTGTTAGCCGCGCTGGGAATTTATGGCGTGCTGGCGTACCTGGTGGTCCAGAGGACGCGGGAGATCGGGATCCGGATGGCGTTGGGCGCGGAATCGCGGCATGTTCGACGACTGGTCTTGCAAGAAGTAGGCTCGATGGTCCTGGCAGGAGTGGCGGTGGGCTTACCCTTGGCTTACGGGCTGGCAAAACTTAGCGAGTCCGTCCTATTTGGAGTACGCGCCAGCGATCCGATGATTTATGCGCTGGGTTTGGGATTTGTGGTGCTGATTGCGCTAGCAGCGTGTTATGTGCCGTCACGGCGGGCCACGCGAGTGGATCCGCTGGTTGCGCTGCGCTACGAGTAGCGGCGCGAGCGAGAGATTTTTTCAGATTTGTGAAAGTGGGAGTAAGCAGAAGCAAAGAGTTTCGAATTGAACGAGAATAAATTCTTGAAGGAGAGGTCATGGCAGACGCAAACCCGACGTTGATCAAGATGGAAGGCGTAAAAAAAGTGTTTCTAACCGACGAGGTTGAAACACACGCCCTGGAAGAGATTCACCTGGAAATCAAGAAGGGCACGTACATCTCGATTGCCGGGCCTTCGGGCTGCGGGAAGTCGACGCTACTGTCTATTCTGGGGCTGCTGGACTCGCCGAGCGACGGGAAATATGAATTGAACGGCCAGTCCGTATCGAATCTGACGATCAGCGAGCGGACACGAATCCGCAACCGCGAGATCGGCTTCATATTCCAGGCGTTCAACCTGATCGGCGACCTGACGGTATATGAAAATGTGGAACTGCCGCTCACCTATCGCGGTACGAGCGCGAGCGAGCGGAAACAGAAGGTGCAAAGCGCCCTGGAGCGCGTGGGCATGGCGCACCGGTTGCGGCATTACCCTTCGCAGCTATCGGGCGGTCAACAGCAGCGCGTGGCAGTGGCACGAGCACTGGTGGGAGATCCGCTGATCCTGATGGCGGACGAGCCGACGGGAAACCTGGACTCCAAGAATGGCGAAGCGGTGATGGAATTGTTGCGCGACTTGCACCGCAACGGGGCGACGATCTGCATGGTCACGCACGATCAGCGCTACGCGAATTTTGCCGAACGCACCATTCACCTGTTCGATGGACGTATCGTCGAGGAGACGCAGGAAGCGCGCGTCGGAGCCTGAGCGAAAGTTCGCACAAAATATTTTGGCGAAGTTGACGTCGAAAAAGAATGGGTGTATCTGCCCATGGGGGATTTGCAATGGGCGCGATCTGGCAGGATGTGCGATTCGGCTGGCGGATGTTGTGGAAGCACCGGCTAGTATCGTCGGTATGCGTGATCGCATTGGCGCTGGGAATCGGAGCCAACGCGGCTATCTTCAGCCTGGCAGAGGCATTCCTGCTGCATCCAGTCCCGTTTGAGAATGCGGACCGAATCGTCGCGCTCGTGGATACGCATGCCGGGACAGGTAGCGTAGGCGGCGAGTACGGACCGGAAGACATGAACCCGATCGCACCGGCCACATACCTGGACTGGAAAAAGGAAGCACGCTCCTTCGATGAAATCACGGCGTATGCGTGGAACGAAGTAAATCTTACGGGCGACCGCACGGCGCAAAAAGTACAAAGCTTTGAGGTTCCCGCCAATTTTTTCGACACCATCGGAGTGCGGCCAGAGTCTGGGCCGTACGTTTCTCCCAGAGGAAGAAGAACCCGGCAAGGATCAGGAAATTGTGCTGGGGCACGCCTTGTGGGAGCAGCGATATGCCTCGGACCCAAATGTCCTTGGCAAGAACATCAAGGTGGACGGCAAGAGCTTTACCGTTGTCGGGGTTATGGCCAAGGGTTTTGACTACCCCATGCCGGCGGAGGCATGGATACCCCTAGCACTGGACACGAAACAAAGGTCGCAGAGGGATAGCCGTTGGCTGTGGGTTTTGGGACGCCTGAAACCCGGAGTGAGCTTTGCGGAAGGTTCCGCGGAAATGCAAGCTATCGCGGGACGGCAAGCGGAGGCCTACCCGGACACCAACAAGATGTGGCGATTGCGCCCGAAGATGTTGCGGGAATTCGTAACCGGAAACCTGACGCGGCAGTACGTGTGGCTATTGATCGGAGCAGTGGGATTTGTGCTGCTCATCGCATGCGCCAACGTGGCCAATGTTCAATTCGCGCGGGTGACCGGGAGAACCAGCGAGTTCGCGGTGCGCACCGCGCTGGGCGGCAGCCGCTGGCGGGTAGTAAGGCAATTGCTGATCGAAAGCATTCTGCTTTCGCTGGGCGGAGCGATATTGGGATTGTTTCTGGCTCAGTGGGATATCGAAATGATCCTGCGGCATATGCCGCCCGACGTGGCCCGATTCATTGCGGGATGGAAGACAATCCGGTTAGACGCAAACGCGTTCCTATTCGCCCTGGGAGTTTCAGTGGCGAGTGGACTGGTATCCGGAATCGCGCCAGCGCTGATGAGTTCCCGAACGAATCTGAGTGCGACACTCGAAAGAGGGAGGCCGGGGAGCCTCGGGGGGCCAGGCGCGACATCGCTTACGTGGGGCATTGGTGGTAACCGAGGTATCGTTGGCACTTGTGTTGCTGGTAGGAGCAGGACTGCTGGTCAGGAATTTTGAAGGACTGCTGAATGTTAACGAAAGTTTTTCCCCGGAAACCCTGCTGACCATGAACCTGAGCCTGCCCCAGGCGCAGTATGACAAGACGGCGCGACTCAACTTTCACGAGCAAGTACTGCGACGGTTGGCTGGTGTGCCCGGTGTTCAGTCTGTGGCACTTGCCACGCAGGTGCCGTATGCGAACGGAGGAGGAGCGTACACGCCAGATTTCTCGATTGAAGACCGCGTCCTGACGGAGCGCAGCGAACAGAGAGTCGCCATCGTGGAGACAATCACTCCCAGTTATCTGGAAATGCTGCGGGTGGGATTGCGGGATGGACGGGAGTTGAAAGATTCCGACGGTGCGGAAACGACTCCGGTAGCGGTAATCAGTGCGAGCCTGGTGCGGCGCTACTTCGGCGGAGAAAATCCGCTGGGCAAACACATTCGAATCGGAAAAGAGGATGCCAGCCAGCCGTGGATGACGGTAGTCGGAGTGGTGAACGATGTGCACTACAGCTGGTTCAGCAAGGAAAGTATTCCGACAATCTACCGTAGTTTCCGGCAAGCTCCTCCGACGTTCACAACGATCGTGCTGAGAACTTCCGGAGACCCGAAGCAAATGATTTCGCCGGTTCGCAGTCAGGTCGCCGCGGTGGATCCGGATTTGCCTTTGTACAACATCAAACCGATGGACAAAGTAATCACGGAATCGATTGTGGGCATAGCCTACGTGGCAACGATGATGGCGGTGCTGGGAACCATTGCACTGGTGCTGGCTTCGGTGGGGGTGTTTGGAGTGATGTCGTACGCGGTCAGCGAAAGGTCGCACGAACTCGGAGTCCGGATGTCGCTGGGAGCCCAGAGCAGTGACATTTTGCGATTGGTTTTGCGCAACGGGCTGCTGCTTACCACGCTCGGTTTAGCGATTGGACTGCCGGTAGCGTTCCTGTTGGCCAGACTGCTGTCGACGCTGCTGTTCGGTGTGGAAGCGGCCGACCCGCTTTCTCTTGTTGGCTTGCCGCTGTTGTTGATCGCAGTGGCTGCGGTCGCTTGTTACCTGCCCGCGCGCCGAGCGGCGCGACTGGATCCGCTTAGAGCTTTGCGCCACGAATAAAATACGCGCAAGTAGGCAAATGGACTCTGGAGCCACTTTGCGCTAGGAATAGAGGGTACACGGCAATCCGAGGCGGCAATCCGGCACGGCGCGGAACCCGGTGATATTCAAGGAGATCTTGTGGAACCTTTGATTCAATTGCGAAGCCTGGAAAAATCGATCGAAGCAGGTCCCAATAAGTTTTATCTGCTGCGGCGGGTAAATCTCGATATTCATGCTGGAGAATTCGTGACCATTATGGGTCCTTCGGGGGCCGGGAAATCGACCCTGCTGAGCATCATCGGGATGCTCGATAGCGCCTGGACCGGTGAATACTATTTTCTCGACCAGCCAGTCCACAAATTGAACGTAAAGAAGCGAAATGAGCTGCACAAGGCCAACATCGGCTTCGTTTTCCAGAGCTATCACCTGATCGACAACCTGACGGTGTTCGAAAACCTGGAAATACCGCTGTCGTACAAGAACGTGCCGCACAAAGAACGAGTGAGCATGGTTTGCGATGCGTTGGACAAGTTCAATATCGTGGGAAAGAAAGACTTGTTCCCCAACCAGCTTTCGGGCGGCCAGCAGCAACTTGTGGGTGTAGCACGGGCGGTGATTCAGAATCCCAAGCTGATTCTGGCCGATGAGCCGACGGGTAACCTGCATTCCGAACAAGGCGAAGAGATCATGCAACTATTCAAGCGGCTGAACGAAGCCGGGACGACGATCATTCAGGTAACCCATTCGGAACGCAACGCCACTTTTGGGAATCGTTTGATTCAGTTGAAGGACGGCTGGGTAGTCAGCGAGGGGGCCGCAGTGGCGCGCTAGACGCTCTCGCCACGACTAGTTAAGGCGTCCCGCACTTCCCAAATGGATGGAGACGGGCATGAACAACCGCATAGGAAAAGACATTCGATTCGCGATGCGCATGCTGGCGAAGAGCCCGATGTTCACGATAATCGCGGTACTGACGCTGGGTCTTGGAATAGGAGCCAATACCGCGATATTCAGCGTGGTGAACGCGGTGCTGCTGAGGCCGCTGCCCTATCCGGAGCCGGAACGGCTAATGATCCTGTCCGAGAGTTCTCCGCAATTCGAAGAATCCTCGGTCGCGTACAAGAACTTCGAGGACTGGCAGGAGCAAAATCACTCGTTCAGCGACCTGGCTGCGTTTCGATCGCAGACGGTGAGTCTATCGGGACTTGGAACCGCCGAACACCTGCGGGCACGGCAGGTATCGTCGGGATTTCTTGCGATGCTGCGTGTTCGTCCGATCTTAGGGCGCGATTTTCTGCCGGAAGATGACCGCCAAGGCGCACCGCCAGTCACAATCTTGAGCAATGAACTGTGGAAGACCAAGTTCTTCAGCGATCCAGAAATCCTCGGCAAAACAATCCTGCTGGCCGACAAGAACTTCACAATCATCGGAGTGCTGCCCGAGGGATTCTGGTTTTACAGCAGGCCGGATGTGCTGATCTCGGTCGGCGCGAGCGATTCCTTGTGGCGATCCAGCCGCGAGATGCGATCCGGAACGTACGTGCTCGGGAGATTGCGTCCGGGAGTCTCGATCGAGCAGGCCCGTGCAGATATGGCGCCCATCGCGTCGCGGTTAGCGACGGAATATCCGAAAGCGAACGCGGCGCATGGGATCAACGTGAAAGGGATGCTGCAAGACGTCGTGGGCGATGTTCGAGGGAGCTTGTACCTGATGCTGGGTGCGGTGGGATTCGTGCTTCTGATTGCGTGCGTCAACGTGGCCAACCTGCTGCTGGTGCGCGCGGCGAGCCGCCAGAAGGAGATCGCCGTTCGGGCAGCGATGGGCGCATCGCGCTGGCGCATGACGCAGCAGTTGTTGACGGAGAGCGTGTGCCTGTCTGTTGCCGGCGGTGCGCTGGGGCTATTGCTGGCGCGGTGGGGAACGAGCACGTTGGTGGCGGCGATCCCGGGCAGTTTGCCGAGGACTGACGCAGTCGATTTGGACTTTCGTGTCCTGGGGTTTACGCTCGGCGTCTCTTTGCTGACCGGCGTCGTGTTCGGGCTGGCGCCGGCGCTGCGTGCGGTTAAGACCAACATACAAGAAACGCTGAAGGACAATGCGCGGGGCACAACCAGCGGGCAGCACCGGTTGCAGAGTTCGCTGGTGGTCGCCGAATTGGGATTGGCGCTGGTGTTGCTGGTTTGCGCCGGGTTGACGATTCGAAGTGTCGCGGAGCTGCGGCAAGTGAAGCCGGGCTTTAACACGCAGAACGCCATCACCTTTAACGCGTCCCTGTCCGCGACTACGTATTCCACGCCGTCCAAGGTCCGCTCGTATATCCACGAAGCGTTGCGGAGAATGGAAAGCGTTCCTGGAGTGACCGCGGCCTCGGTGGCGACTGACGTGCCTCTGCGCGATGACAGCGAAATATTTTTCTACGTGGAAGGACGGCCGAAACCTTCCCAAGAGCAGATGACATGGGCGATGTTTTACCTGGTCTCACCCGGGTACAAAGACGCCATGGGCCTTCGCCTCATCCGGGGGCGTTTCCTGACGGCCCAAGATACCGAGAAGACTCCGGCAGTGGTCGTGGTAGACGAAGAATTGGCTCGCAAAGAGTTCCCGAGCCAGGACCCTATCGGCCAAAGGATCATCATTCCCTTCCCAGGATTCGACGTACCGCGCGAGATCGTCGGCGTGGTGAACCACGTAAAGCACAACGGGCTGGCGCAAGACGCACATTCCCGTATTCAAAACCAGTTTTACATGGCTTTTGATCAGATTCCGGATCCGTTCTATTCCGAGCTGACGGGATCGGCGATCAGCTTGATCGTAAGAACGTCTTCGGATCCCAGTGCCATGGCGAACACGGTAATGGAAACGGTGCGAACCATGGACAAGGATCAGCCCGTGTTTGGCCTGCAAACGATGCAGCAACTGGTGGAAGATTCGATCGCAGCGCAAAGGTTCGCTACGATGCTGCTGGGGATGTTCGGGGGCGTCGCACTGCTTCTCGCCAGCGTGGGCATCTACGGCGTGATGTCCTATCTGGTTAGCGAGCGGATGCACGAGATGGGCATCCGTATGGCGCTGGGCGCGACGCGAGGGGATATTCTGCGATTGATCCTGAAACTCGGCGCACGCCTGGCGCTGGCCGGCCTCGGCCTGGGCCTGCTCGCATCCGCAGGGCTTACGCGGCTACTCACAGGCCTGCTGTTCGGCGTAAGCCGGACCGACCCGGCGACGTTCCTGTTTGTGGGAGCGGTCCTGGTGAGCGTGGCATTGCTGGCGTGCTTCATCCCCGCCCAAAGGGCGACGCGCATTGATCCGATGATCGCCTTACGGTACGAATAGCGCTCCAGAATCAGCCAAGCCCGGGGGCAGCGCAGATGCGATGAACGGTCTGCGCTCTGGCAGTGAAATTCCCGGCAGAGATGGAATAGACTTAGACTAACAACGAATGAGGACCTCTAACGCTCACCCGCGTCGCGTGTTGATCGCCGACGATCAGGCAGACATACGTGATGCCTTACGGCTGCTGCTACGCCGCGAGGGATATGAAACGCACGGCGCCGCGTCACCCGCGGAGGCCCTGTCGGCGATTGAGGCCCGCGAGTTCGACGCGGTCCTGATGGACCTGAACTACGCACGAGACACAACGTCCGGCCAGGAAGGACTGGACTTGCTCCCACGAATTCAAATGGTGGACAGCACGCTGCCCGTAGTGGTCATGACCGCATGGAGCAGCGTGGAAGTGGCGGTCGAAGCGATGCGCCGAGGGGCGCGCGATTTTATCCCCAAGCCCTGGGATAACCACCGGTTGCTGACGGTGTTGCGAACGCAAATTGATCTGCGACAGGCGTTGCGGCAGGCATCGCGACTGGAGGCAGAAAATCGACTTTTGCGGGCGGAATCGCGCCCGACGATGATCGCGGAATCCGCAGCGATGCGACCCGTACTGGACTTGATCGGACGCATCGGGCCATCGGACGCCAACGTACTGATAACCGGTGAACACGGCACAGGCAAGGAAGTGGTGGCACAGACGCTGCATGCCTTGTCGCCGCGATCCAGCATGGCGATGGTCACGGTGAACGCGGGAGGATTGTCCGAAGGAGTATTCGAGAGCGAGTTGTTTGGGCATGTGAAGGGCGCGTTTACGGATGCGCGCGTGGACCGCGTGGGGCGATTCGAATTGGCGGACTCGGGAACGCTGTTCCTGGACGAAATCGCCAACGTTCCGTTGAAACTACAAGCCAAATTGCTGCGAGTACTGGAGACCGGCGAATTGGAGCGCGTGGGCTCATCAAGTACCAGACGCGTGGATGTGCGAGTAATCGCAGCGACAAACGTTGACGTGAATGCCGAGGCTGCCGCCGGGCGCTTCCGTCAGGATCTGCTATTTCGTCTGAACACCATCGAGATTCACTTGCCGCCGCTGCGGGAACGCCGGGAAGATATCGAACTGCTGGCGCATCACTTCCTGCGAGGTTATGCGCAGAGATATCGGAAATCGATTTCCAGCTTCGACGCGGTGGCCACCCAGATGCTCCATGAGCATCCGTGGCCCGGCAATGTGCGGGAACTGGATCACGCGATTGAACGGGGCGTTTTGCTGGCGACTGGGAACACCGTCCGCGCGGCGGATCTGGGGCTGAGGCCGGTAGCCGCTACGAGTGTCGCTCGACTGGAAGAAATGAGCCTGGACGAAGTGGAGCATCACCTAATCCAACGGACGCTGGCGCGCCACGACGGAAACGTCAGCCAGGCCGCCAAGGCTCTGGGCTTGAGCCGGAGCGCGATGTACCGGCGTCTTCAAAAACACGGCTTGGAATGAAGCGGCTGTCTTATGAGCACCGTATCCAGCTCCTGGCGCTCGCGGCGGGGCTGCCTGGATCGGCTATCGCGTTGATTCTGCTGTGGGCCGGCGGTTATTCGTCGCGAACCGTGTGGACGCTGGGCCTTCTGATTGTGAGCCTGTGGCTTGGATTCGCGTTCTCCGTCCGGCATCGAGTGGTCTTTTCGCTCCAAACGCTTTCGAATCTCCTGGCAGCTTTGCGGGAAGAAGACTTTTCGGTTCGCGGACGCGATGCGCTGCGGAATGACGCCATGGGCGAGGTTATGATCGAGGTAAATACCCTCGGCGAAACCTTACGTGAGCAACGCCTGGGAGCGCTGGAAGCCAGCGCGCTACTCCGCGCGGTCATGGAAGAAATTGACGTCGCCATTTTCACTTTCGATAACGAGAACAAGCTGCGGCTGGTGAATCGAGCCGGCGAACGGCTGCTCGGAAAGGCGACGGAACGCTTGTTGGGGTTCACTGCCGCAGAATTAGGGCTTGGCTCTGCTCTCGAGGGCGAGGCTACGCGAACTATGGAACTGAGTTTTCCGGGCGGGGCGGGACGCTGGAATATGAGGCGCGGTTCCTTTCGCCAGGCAGGACTTCCCCACCATCTCATCGTTATGACAGATCTGAGTCGTGCCCTGCGCGACGAAGAACGACAGGCATGGCAAAGACTGATTCGCGTGATGGGTCATGAACTCAATAATTCCTTGGCACCAATTCAATCGGTGGCGCAGAGCCTGGAGAGCGGACTGGGCGCCTTGGATACTTCACCGTACGCGAAGGATGAGCAGACGTCCGGCATGCTGGACGATCTGAAACAAGGCTTTGGCATTATCAGGTCTCGCACGGAAGCGCTGGGTCGGTTCATGGCGGCGTATTCCCGCCTTGCACGGCTACCCGCTCCGACGTTGGCGCCCGTGAATGTTGGCGAATGGATCTCCAGGGTCGTGAAACTGGAGACGCGGGTACGAGTGCACATGGAACCGGGGCCAAACGTGACAATTTCCGGCGATGCCGACCAACTGGAACAGCTCCTGATCAACCTACTGCACAACGCCGCCGACGCCGTGCTTGAAAACGGAGGCGGAGCGAGCGTGGGCTGGGTCCGCCAGGATGGCAATCTGGTGGTCTGGGTTCGCGACGAGGGCCCCGGAATTCAAAACACTACGAACCTCTTTGTGCCATTCTTTACGACCAAGCAAGGCGGTACGGGTATTGGGTTGGTTCTTAGCAGACAGATCGCCGAGGGGCATGGCGGCACCCTGACCCTGGAAAACCGCAAAGATACACGTGGCTGTGAGGCGCGCCTGCGCCTACCTTTGTAAGAGTGTAAGAGCCGGGGCTAGCTATTTGCCGGGAGGGCCGGTCATTTCCATGGCCCAAATTGCAGCGGGACGCATATACATGGAAGCTCGATAATTCCCGGTGATGTCCCAGGCTTCCGGTGTGCGGAACCAAAAGCCCTTCGTTTCATAGCTGGTGTGATAAATGCCCCAAGCTGTCCGGAAGGCTTCTTCTTTCATTCCCTCGGCGAGCATGAATCCAGCAAGTCCAAACGTCGTTCCGGTCCACACTTCCTGCACTTGCTCGTTGGTCTTTACCAATGAACCGTCTGGAGCGATGCCGTTGACGGCACCCATGTTGCCGCCGGCAAATTTCATCACATTGAACTCGTAGATCTTACGCAATGCCCGTTGGCGCATATCGCGAGGAACGATATCGCCCAAACCGGTCATGTCCGCGTACCATTGGCCCGCTAACTGATCGGCCTGAATGTCGTCCTTGTATTCACTGCTGGTGTCGTAGCGAAAGTAAGAACCATTCCACAGTTTCTTGATGTAGCTGGCTTGGCCTTTGACGAAATCGTTGTGGTATTGGGCTGCGGCCGAACTGTCGCCCAGGCGCAAAGCAATCTCTTGCGCGGAACGTAAAGCTGCCAACCAAAGGCCTGCGGAATAGGCGCTTTCTCCCCGCACGACCCACTCATCGTAGGTTTGGTCCGGGTAGCCTTCGTTTTCGATCAGGCCGTCTCCATCACGATCGTACTTGCGGAGATAGGTGATGCTCGCTTGAATGGCCGGCCACGCGTCGCGGAGAAATCCGAGATCCCGGCCTCCGGTAAGCACGAAATCGCGATAGACCAGCAGCACAAACTTGGGATTGAGGTCCTTCCAACCATTGGTGTCCTGCCAACTGAACTGGTTGACTTGGCGAAAAGGATCCTCCTGTGGCACTCCCAAGTCGTGAGGCACCGCGCCCGGGGACTTTCGGACCCGGAAAGCCGGAACGCCGGAGTGAATGCTCTTCCAGATCCAGGTCATCTTCTCCGGCAGATCCTGGGGCACCGTCGCGGCAAACTCTCTCATGACGTTCTTTTCGATTTCCGGCCAGAATTTAAGCAGCGGCAGAGAGCCGTAAAAGCGCACGTCCAAGGTTTCGTAATAGGGATAGTCGTAACATTCCATGAAGGAATAAATGGGCGGCTTGGACTTGTCCGTCTCTTCCATCGGTCGCCCCCAAAACGACCCCAAATCCGCAAGGGGATACAGTTCATTAAAGAGCATGCCGCGATACCAGAGGGGTTTGCTCTCGTCATTGACATAAGGCGCCTGCCAGGCGGTGATGGCATCAGACCATGAGGAAGCGTTTTTCAAACCATCACGAGCGATAGCCCAGGAATTTTGACCCGTCGTGCCGTAGAAATCGGTGTACCTGCGGTGCCATTTCCTTCCGGCACCAAATCCCACGACGGGAAGATCCCACGAGATAACTATCGGCACGGTGCGCGATTCTCCGGGTTCCAAGGTGAAGCGGACGGCTATGGCGGCAGCCAAGGGTTCGTCGCTGCTGGTCCAGGAGTCGTCACTGTTCGACAACTTTCCATCCTTGGCGAAGGGAGCCCAAATGTCCTTACCGTTTCCGCCAGGATCGAAGGTGGTCTGATAACTCACCTCGACACCAGGAGACTCCAAGGCCGCGATGGTCCACTGGCCGTCCCAGTCCTCTTGCGCGGGTCCGAGGTGATTGCGGTCGAGCACAATGCCTTTCATGATGGTGCCTGCGGAATCGATGGCCTCGTGCTCGGAATGGTTGCGATTGCCGGCATTAATGGCTCCGCCCAGGTCATGACTTCTCGTGCGAAAAGTTCCGACCAAGTTCTCCCATGACAGCAGGATAGAAAGCGTAACGCGCTGTTTGGTGGGGTTCTGAGCATGCCAACGATACACCGCGACCGGAAAACTGGTTTCCTTATAGTTGTCGGGCAAGATCGGCGAAAACTGCTCCACCGTTACGTGGGCCGGAAACTTTTCCCACTGATAGTCAAACCAAGACTTGGGATAGAGGGCTCGGTAGTAGCCAGCGGCCACCGGGTAATCCCAACTCCACGAGCTCAAGGCCCCGCCCTCGGGATGGGCGGCGGTTAACACCTTAGCGACGCCCTCCGTATCTCCCTCGGCCTTCTGAAACATCGCGAACTGATTGGCCCAAACTGTCTGGTATTTATGGACGCCGGTTTTGATATGCCACCGGGCGAAATCGCCTCGGTAAGTGCGGGAGAAGGTGCCAGCGCCGAAGCCGCCTACAGGTGCTCCCTGCCAATAGCCATCATCCAGATGACCCGCTCCAAGAGCCGGCTTGCGGGTTCCCGCGTTGGGCAGCGGAGCGCCGATGGGCCTTTTCCATGCAGCCTCAGGGATGTCGTCGGCGCGCATGCGCACGGGAATAAAAAGCCCACTCAAGGCAAGGGCCGAAGCTAATGCAGCACGCTGGAACACAGGAGCCTCCGATAGGAACCATCCGCACAGCATGCAAAATGGAAGGAAGCGTTGCGGTGAGACAGTATGCGGTAAAAACGATATTCTAATCAAGAATATTCGGTAGCGGCGCGACCGCGAGGCACGCTATCGCGCCAGCTCACGGTACCGCATTTGCCATTCCGGGGTGCTAGCCAGTTAGCGGAGCTTTTGCAAGTCGAAGACAGAACTGATGGTGCGCGCGTCAGGCGTGACGATATCCAGGCGAGTCTCCTCGGATGCCAAATCCTGGGTGTCATACTCCAGCGTGACCAGGGCGCCGTCCAGGGTCGATGGAGAATCCTTGGTGGCCGCGGAATAAACCGGAACGTTATGAATCGATCGGGTGGAGATGATTTTGCCGTGCTGTCTTACTTCGAATCGAAAATTTTGCCAGAAATTCTCGGGACGCAGAGCCTTGTTCGATGCGGCCGACGGAGATGCAGCTCCGTCCGATGTGCCCTGCTCTGGCCGCGGAAAAGCAGCCGGCAACATCAGGCGCACTCTAAAAATTACCGTATCGTGGCGCTGATGATAGTCGGACACAGCTTGCTGTTCGCTGTAGCCGCTGGGGTTTTGGCGAGATTGGTCGACCACTTGTGCAAACGGCGTAAGGACTTGAATTTCCGCTACGTGCGGACCATTTTGCGTGCTCTCTGAAATTTGTCTCAGGTAAGGAACCAGAAATTGAGCTGTAGCAGGATCGTTTCGCTGGCCCAGAACCCAAGCCTCGTGCAGCTCCTGGGGCGAGAGAGGAACTTGGTATGCGTATATGTCCGCGCACCTCACAAAACAAAGGGTGGCAACAGCGAGCAACGTAATGCGAATGAGTGCGCTATTCAAGATGGTACCGGTAGCGATTAGATGCTTTCGACGCTGGAAAGGGAGTGGACGGAAGGAGTTGAAGTAGCGACGCTAGGTAGTGCGGCAAATCATGGAAAATGAGTTCCGCTCTGTACTAGTTGTAGTACTGCACATATGCATTAAACCCTTTACTCCCAGCCTGATGCGAAAAGCCTCCGACTATGCAAAAGTTGCCGTAAGGCGAAAAAAAAACATAAACCTGCAGCGCAGCAATGCCTCTAAGTGTCTAATAAGTCAGCAGTTGGCTACTCCCTACATTGGCCACACGCGTGCGTTAACCGCAGCGCGCGTAGTTAGAGGGATTTGGCCCAGCACGACCCATCGCCAGGGAGCAACATCCGCAGATGAGTCAGGAAAGTCAGGACCCCACACCTAGGTGGCGCGAGCGAGTCGCCGCGCTAAAAAATACCCCGCCTGTTCTTAAGCTCGTCTGGGAAGCTGCGCCCAAGGTAATCATATCCAGCGTCACGTTCCGAGTGCTTACCGCGCTGATTCCACTGGCAGTGCTGGCGGTTACGCGGCTCATCATCAACAGTATCGAGGGATACCGAAACCACGGCATACCAGTACCGCATTACTTTTGGGGATTGGTTGCACTGGAATTTGCTCTGGGTGGCGCCGCGGCCGGAATCCTGATCCGGTTCATCAATTTCTGCGACATCGTGCTTGCAGACAAGTACAGCCGGCATGTCAGCACGAAAATCATGGAGCACGCGGCGAAGCTGGATTTGACTTCCTTCGAAGACCCCCTGTTCTACGACAAGATGGAGCGGGCTCGAGTGCAGGGCACGGACCGGATCGTGATGATCCAATCGACGGGGCTGCTCATCCAACAAGTGGTAACAACAATCAGCTTAGCGGGCGGTATTTTGTTTCTGTCCCCCTGGATTTTGGCGGTCCTGGTGATTTGCGTGATTCCGGCGTTCCTGGGTGAAACCCACTTCGCGTTCATGGGTTACTCGTTGAATTTCCGCCAGACGCCTGTGAAGCGCGAAATGGACTATCTGCGCGTGCTAGGTGGCAGCAAGGAAGCGGCCAAAGAGCTGAAACTGTTTGGCTTGGCTCCATTTCTGGTAAACCGATATCGAAAATTGTCAGACGAACTACAGTCCCAGAACGTAGCCTTGGCCAGGCGTCGTCTGATTTATGGGGCGATGTTCACGTTTCTGGGAGCAATCGGCTATTACGGAAGCTACGCGTTTGTGATTTACAAGACCGTGAGCGGCGCTCTGGATATGGGCACGTTCATATTCATGACCGGCGCGATTGCGCTGGCCAGCTCCAACATCCAGGCGGTATTCACGACCTTCTCGACCATCGCGGACCAAGCGATGTTCATCACCGACCTGCTGGAATTCTTCCGGGTAACACCGATGGTCTACTCCAAGCCCGGCGCGCTCATGGTCGCGAAACCGATTCGGCAAGGATTCGAATTCCGCAACGTCTCGTTCTCCTATCCTGGCCAGTCTCGCGTGGTGCTAAGCAATGTCAGCTTCCAGGTGAAACCGGGAGAACGTATCGCGTTGGTGGGAGAGAACGGACAGGGCAAGACGACCATCGTGAAGTTGTTGACCCGGCTGTACGACCCCACCGGCGGCCAAATCCTGCTGGATGGCGTGGACCTTCGAGAATACGATCTGGAGGATTTGTGGAAGGAAATCGGCGTTATTTTTCAGGACTTCATGCGCTACGACCTGACTGCCGCGGAAAATATCGCGATTGGGCGAATCGAGGAAAAGGAGAATATTTTCCGTTTGCGCGCGGCGGCTCAGAAGAGCCTGGCGGAGGGCGTGATCCGAAAACTGCCTGCTGGTTATGACCAAATTCTGGGAAGAAGATTTGAGAACGGCGTGGACCTTTCGGGCGGTGAGTGGCAGAAGCTCGCTCTCGCTCGTGCGTACATGCGGGATGCGCAGGTCCTGGTCCTTGATGAGCCCACCGCGGCTTTGGATGCGCGGGCAGAACATGAAGTATTCCAGCGATTTGCCGAACTGACCAAAGGCAAGATAGCGCTTTTGATCTCACACCGGTTCTCGACGGTCAAGATGGCCGACCGGATCCTGGTGCTGGAGAGCGGGCAAATCGCCGAAGAAGGAGCCCACGAACAATTATTGCTGAACAAAGGGCGCTACGCGGAGATGTTCGAATTGCAAGCAGCAAGTTATCGGTAATTACAGTCGGGGGAAAGACCTGATGGCTACGAAGCAACACGCAGCATTTGACAGAGATCCGGCGGCTGTTTCGCTACGAAGCACAGCGCGGCGAAACGACTATTCCGGATCGGTATCCCAAACGCCGGTGTTAGTGGAAGGCGGACAGTTGCGGTCAAGAGCGCTGCAAGAGGCGCAATCCTGGAAGTTGCAGAAAAAGAGCAGGCGCTTGCGACAATTTGAAGCCAGGTGGAAATCGCTGAAAAAGTCGCTCGAAAGCCGCTCGGTGGCGTTGCGGAACTCTTCGCTGAGCATGGACGAGGACCACGAAGATGTCGCGACGTTCCTGAGCAATTCCGACCGGCTACGGGAGAGCCTGGAACGGACTAAGGATGCCGTCAAGAAATCCGCAGAGTATCCCCAAATTGCATTGGCTGCTTCCGAGTTTGTGCCGCGAGTTTACGCCGCGGCAAGCGCCTACCTCAAGCTTATGAGCTTTGGGTTCGAGGAGCAGTCGTTCGCGCAGTATTTCAACTCAATTCAGGAAGTTGCCCCCTTTGACACGCACGAATTGTGGCAAGCCAGGGTATTCGTAGAGTTCGTGCTTCTAGAGCGAGTCGCATTGTTGGCAGGTAGAGCCGGCGTTGAGAAGCAAGATTCTTCTTCGACATCGTTGGAACGCGCGGACGCGGTTCCCGAACGCATGACGACGTTAATCAACAGCTTGCGGCAATTGAGTGCGCTGGATTGGAAAGAACTATTTGAACGCATTAATCCCGCGGAACGGGTGTTGCGGCTCGATCCGAGCGAATTCTATGCGGGCATGGATTTCGCGACTCGTGAACAGTACCGCTCGGCGGTTGTCCAACTAGCGAAACGTTCCGAGGCGACGGAACAGGAAGTTGCGAAAAAGGCCATTGAGCTCGCCCGGCCGCTACAGGCTTCCGCAAATTCCCGAGTGCGGGAACGCCGATCGCATGTCGGATATTACTTAGTGGGAGACGGCCGCCGGACCCTGGAAAAGGCCATTGTGTACACGCCTACCTGGACGGAACGTGCCCAAAGGTGCCTCCAGAGTTGGCCGGATTTTTCTTATATTTTGGGCATCGAAGTAGTGACATTAGCCCTACTCGCGCTTCTGATTCTGGAAGGTAAGCTGAGATTTTCCGGACTGGTGGTGGTCGCGTTATTCGTTCTACCAGCCTCCGAGTGCGCTGTAGCCTTGGTGAATCAATTTGTTACCGCTCTATTCCCTCCTCGAGCTTTACCAAAGCTGGATTTTACTGATGGTGTCCCGGAGGAATACAAGACGGTCATTGCGGTTCCCACGTTGTTGACGAGCGAAAAGCAGATGGCCCGCGCAGTGCGGGACCTGGAAGTACGATTCCTGGCGAACCGGGACGTAAACCTTCATTTTGCCCTGCTCACCGATCCCCCGGACGCCGCGCAACAGTTCGACGATAAGGATCGTTTGGCCGGTGAATGCACCACATTGATCGAGGGTTTGAACGCGAAGTACGCGCCAGAGGGCAAAGGCTTGTTCTTCCTTTTTCACCGTCATCGCGTCTACAACGAGCAGGAGGGCGTGTGGATGGCGTGGGAGCGCAAGCGAGGAAAGCTGCTCGATTTCAACAAGCTGCTGCTGGGTACCGGTGATAATTTCCCGGTGAAAGCAGGAAACCTCGCCGCATTGCAAGGCGTCAAGTACGTAATAACGCTAGATGCCGATACGCAGTTACCCCGGGACGCCGCGCGCAAATTGGTTGGAACCATCGCGCATCCCCTAAATCGCGCGGTTATTGATTCCGCCACAAATATCGTCGTGGACGGTTACGGAATCCTGCAACCGAGGGTAGACATCAGTATTGACTCGGCGAATCGCTCGAGGCTGGCAGCTATATTTTCAGCCGATGCGGGTTTTGACATTTACACCCGCGCGGTATCGGACGTGTATCAGGATCTCTTCGGCGAAGGCAGCTTCACCGGCAAGGGCATCTACGAAATCTCCACTTTCCAGCAAGTTTTGGAACACCGCTTTCCCTGCAACACGATTCTGAGCCACGACATGATCGAAGGCGCCTATGCGCGGGCCGGTCTGGTGTCCGACATTGAACTGGTTGACGACTATCCTTCGCACATGAGCGCGTTCAGCCGGCGCAAGCATCGTTGGGTCCGTGGCGATTGGCAGATTCTGTTTTGGCTGCTGCCGAGGGTGCCTGATTTTTTCAACAAGATTGTGCCGAATCCGTTGTCCGTCATTTCCCGATGGAAGATTCTTGACAACCTTCGCCGCAGCCTGACAGAGATTGGTACTTTCGCGATGCTGCTCGTCAGCTGGCTGCTCTTCCCCAGCAAAGCCTTGTACCTGACCCTGGCGACGCTACTGGTGGTGGCATTGCCAACCTTCACGCAATTTGCAGTCACACTACTGCGTGCTCGTGCCGCGCTGTTTACCACGATGTTCTGGAAAGGCTTGGGAGCCGATTTCGGAGTAGCGGTTGCCAACCTGGCGTTGCGGATTGCGTGCCTCTGTCACCAGAGCCTGGTGGCCGTGGATGCAGTGGTTCGATCCATCGTGCGCATGACGGTAACTCACGAGCGACTCCTGGAGTGGGAAACCGCCGCGGAAGCGGAGATGAGCGAGGCAAAAAAGAGCCCGGTGGAAACGTATCTGGAAATAACGCCATGGCTCTCTTTCTGCTTCGGTCTGTTGTTAGCATTCGTGCGCCAGGAATCGTTTTTGGTCGCGCTACCTCTCCTGGTTTTGTGGGCTTTGTCCAAGCCGATTTGCCAGTGGTTGAACCTACCGGCCCAGATCGAGGATACGAAGATGGAAGCGGAAGACCGAACGCTGCTGAGGCAGTCGGCACTACGTACCTGGCGGTTGTTCAGGGAATTTAGCACCGCTGAAGAAAATTGGCTGGTTCCGGATACGGTGATGGAACCCGCGTCATTGATCATTCATCGCATTTCCACGACGAACCTGGGCCTGTTGATGAATTCACGGCTGGCGGCTTTGGACATGGGCTTTCTCACCTTGCCCGAATTCGCCGCAGATACAGAGCGTACTTTCGACGCCATCGACCGTATGCCTCGACACGAAGGCCAAATGTACAACTGGTACGACACACAGACACTGGAAGCGGTCAAGCCGCGATTCGTTTCAACCGTGGACAATGGCAACCTTATTTGCGCGCTATGGACGGTGAAACAAGGATGCCTGAGCGCGATTAGTCAGCCAATTTTTGGCGCTTCGACGTGGCAGGGAGTGCTGGACCACCTGGAGACAATCGAGGGGATACTTCAGGCCGAGGAGCACGAAGGCTCGTTGATCGCCGCAGTGCAAGGCCTCAAGCAGCGAACGCAAGCCCTGGGTAGCTCACCGGAAGCTTGGTCCGATGCTTTGCAGGTGCTGGAAGAAGACGTCATCACCTTAGACAAGAAGCTTGCGGGAGTGGATAACAGTGAGGCCTCCTGGTGGGCCCATGAATTGTGCCTGCGGATTACGCATCTTGAGCACCTGTTGTATGACTTTGCTCCGTGGCTGCTACCGCAGTATGCCAAGTATCGGACTACGCCAGTGCTCAAGGAACTGGTCGCACCCGAGAAACTCACTCTCCAAGTGCTTCCGGAGTTGTGTGCAAATCTCGACGCCAAACTGTCGCGGCTGAGAGAAGAAGACCGAGGAAATCTCGAAACACGTTCTGCCGTGCAGCTCTTGCGTTCGGCCGTAACCAGGACCGGCAATATCTCGAAGAGTGTAGCCACACGGCTAGCGCGACTTGCAGAGCGAGCTGATGCCTTAGCCAAGAGCATGGATTTCCGATTTTTCCTCGACTCAAAAAAGAACCTGCTCTATACCGGCTATAACGTGGAAGAAAAGCGCTACACGCCGAGCCACTACGATCTGCTGGCTTCCGAGGCTCGAGCCGCTGTTTTTGCGGCGATCGCCAAAGGCGACATTCCCCAGGAATGCTGGCTTTCGATGGAGCGGCGCTTCACGAAATTTCAGGGTGAGCGCGTGTTGCTGTCCTGGACCGCGACAATTTTTGAATACCTTATGCCTTTGCTCTGGATGAAGCCCTACGCCAACACCATCCTGGATGAAACATCGCAAGCGGCCGTGCGTGGACAACAGAAGCATGCGGAGAATCACTCGATTCCATGGGGCATTTCCGAGGCTTCATGCTCGAAAATCAATTCGGCAGGCCACTATCACTATGAAGCATTCGGAGTACCCGGAATGGCCATCAACACCGATGTTTCTTCGGACCTAGTTGTTTCGCCTTACTCTTCTTTCCTGTCATTGCTCGTAAATCAAGAAGCAGCTTTAGCGAATATTCAGCGACTCAAGGATTTGGGTCTGCTGGGACAATACGGCTTCGTAGAATCCGCGGACTTTACGCCTTCGCGTCTGAAACCCGCGGAAAAGATGACCATCGTGCGCTGCTGGCTGGCGCACCACCAGGGGATGAGTTTGATGGCCGTTGCCAATATATTGTGCGACGCTTCTTCACAAAGGCGATTCCATGCCGAACCCATGGTGGCCGCCACAGAGCGGTTGCTCCACGAAAAGGCACCACGAATCGCTGAGTTTGAGCCCTCCGGCGCGGTAGAAAACGATGAACTGGCAGCCGCACACGACAACCTATCGACGGCCCAAAATGAGTGGAAGACCGCTCCAAAATTGAATCCGGCAGCCTAACTTAATCGGTGGATCGCGGGCTGCTACATTAACCACCGTATTGTCCATTGTGTCTTGGGGAATTTAAATACAGCTTGAGGCAATTTTTCGTCTCAGATTGCGTTGCTTCCGCAACGGAGTTGAAGCGCAATCCCAACACAAGCCCAAGAGGTGGGTAATGGCAATCCCAAAGGCTGCGAAAGAACCGGTGTCTCCAGTCCTGTCGCAACCCGTAAAAATCTTGACTGGCAGCGATTCAGAAGGAATATTGGAATTGATCCGGCGGCAAGTTACCGGTCGGGCGCATTCTATTTTTCAGGAATCTGGTCGCCAACAGGGCAATGATGATGCAAATTGGCTGAAGGCGGAATCCGAAATTCTTCAGTACGGGTTGGAGACACGGGAATCCGGAAGTTGGTTCCAAGTGAACGCCATAATTCCAGAGGCGGCCGCCGAGGGTATTCAAGTCTTCCTCGATCCACATCGAGTCGTGGTTCACTCCGCCAAGAGTGACGAAACCAGAGATGGCCAGTCGGGGAAGACGGACATCGTTCAGCCCAAGCTATTCCTAATCGCCGACTTCACCCCCGAGGTTGATCCTTCCACGGCGAGCGCGTCCTTCAAGGAACAGAAGCTGACATTAATGGTCAAAAAGCGGTACCCTGCAGGCTCTTGGGCCTAGCGAGTGCAAAGAGTGCAGCAACCTCGATCGGCAGACCACACTATAACTTGAAGGAACGGCTTCGCGCTTGGCCTCGATTTGTGTGCTTTGCCGATACATTTGACCATGAGCAAATCCCAACCCGTGCCCTTATGGAAACTCGGCGCTACTGCTTTGCCCAATGGGGAATGTCGCTTCTTAGTGTGGGCGCCGTCTTGCCAATCCGTCGATATCCATTTCGTTAGTTCCCCCGATCGCTTGATTCGAATGGAGCCCGATGGTCGCGGATATTTCCAGGCGCTCGTCCCCCAGGTGAGTCCGGGGACGACATATTTCTACCGCTTAAATGGATCGCAGGATCGCCCTGATCCCGCGTCACGTTATCAACCGCAAGGAGTCCACGGACCGTCCGAAGTAGTTGGAATTCACGATTTCAGCTGGACCGATGGCGGCTGGCATGGCCTGCCGCTGGAGGAATGTGTTTTTTATGAACTCCACGTAGGGACCTTTACGCAGGAAGGCACTTTTTCCGCGGTTATCAATGAACTGGATCGCATCGCCGATCTAGGGATTTCCATGATCGAATTGATGCCCATCGCACAATTCCCGGGAGGGCGAAACTGGGGCTATGACGGTGTATATCCCTGCGCGACACAAAACACTTACGGAACTCCCCGGGACTTACAACAATTGGTGGATGCGGCGCATTCCCGTAAATTGGGCGTAGCACTGGATGTGGTCTACAACCACCTAGGCCCGGAAGGCAACTATCTTGGCGATTTCGGGCCGTACTTTACCGACCATTATCGGACTCCTTGGGGAGCAGCGCTTAACTTTGACGGTCCGCAGAGCGACGAAGTACGAAGGTTTTTCATAGAGTCCGCGCTTAGCTGGGTGGAGGACTTTCACATCGATGCGTTGCGGCTCGACGCGGTGCATAGTATCTATGACGCCAGCGCACTTCCCTTTCTAGCCGAACTCTCAGATCGCGTGTCTTGGGTGGCCAAGCAGCTGAATCGCCCGATTTCTTTAATTGCCGAGAGCGACCTGAATGACGCTCGGGTTGTGCGCTCGACTGCACTGGGCGGGTACGGATTGAGTTCACAATGGAGTGACGATTTTCATCATTCCTTGCATGCGCTCCTAACCGGGGAAACGTCGGGCTACTACGCCGACTTCGGACAGCTTGAACGGTTGGCAACTTGCTGGACACAAGGTTGGACTTACGCTGGCGAGTATTCCCGTTATCGACAGCGCAGACATGGCAACAAGCCCGCGGACTCCAGGCGCGTTCACTTTGTGGTGTGCAGTCAGAATCATGACCAGGTTGGAAACCGGGGCTTGGGTGAGCGCCTGAGCAACTTGATTGATCTGGAAGGACAAAAGCTGGCCGCTGGAGCCACGCTGCTGTCCTCCTTTCTGCCTCTGCTGTTCATGGGAGAGGAGTACGGCGAGACTTGTCCTTTCCAATATTTCACGAGCCACGGTGATCCCCAGCTGGCGGAGGCGGTTCGTAACGGACGCCGAGCTGAATTTCAAGCATTTGGCTGGGCGGGAGCAATACCTGATCCGCAAGCCGAATCGACCTTTGCTGCATCAAAGTTGAAGCATGAACGGCGGATGGCCGATCCACATCGCACCTTAGCCGAGTTTTACAAGACGCTGCTACACTTCCGTCGCAGCAGGCGTTTGGTCGAATCGACCCTGCTTTCTGTGACTGCGAATGTGGAGAGCTCCACCATACAAGTGATGCAGAGAGTCGCTACGAGTTGGTTACTCATGCTTTTCAATTTCGGATCCGCGGCAACCGTGGTCGCTTTCGACTTTCCGCCAGGCTTGTGGCAAAAACGAATCGATTCCGCCGATACCCAGTGGTTAGGGCCAGGCACACTTTCGGAAGAAAGCGCAGAAGGCCCCGGAATGAGGGATGTGAGACTGCAGCCGCATTCCTTTGTGGTTGTGGAAAGCAACAACAACTTACTGGAGTAGCTGATGCGCTATCTGTGCGTTCATGGTCACTTTTACCAGCCGCCGCGGGAAAACCCCTCTCTCGAAGCCATTGAATTGCAGGATTCCGCGCATCCCTATCATGACTGGAACGAACGAATCACCGCCGAATGCTACGCGCCGAACGCCACCTCCCGCATTCTCGATGGCGAGCAAAAAATCGTTCAATTGGTGAACAACTACACCCAGATCAGTTTTAATTTTGGGCCGACCTTATTGTCCTGGATGGAACGTTACGCCAACCGCGTTTACGAAGCGCTGCGAGAAGCGGATCGGATCAGTAAGGAGCGATTCTCGGGGCACGGCAACGCAATCGCACAAGTCTACAACCACATGATTTTGCCCTTGGCTAATGCCAGGGACAAGGCCACACAGGTCAAGTGGGGCGTGCGCGATTTTGAGCACCGATTGGGAAGATTTCCCGAAGGCATGTGGCTGGCAGAGACCGCCGTCAATACAGAAACACTGGAAACCCTCGCTGCAAATGGCATTGCCTTCACAATTCTTGCCCCACGCCAGGCAAAGCGAATTCGCAAACGCGGTACGCGGACCTGGACGGATGTGACAGGTGGCCGTGTGGATCCGAGCCGCGCCTATCTGGTGCGGCTGCCCTCGAAACGCAACATCACTGTATTTTTTTACGATGGCCCTATCTCGCAAGGCGTGGCATTTGAAGGACTGCTGAACAATGGCCAACGTTTCGCGGATCGACTCGTAAGCGGCTTTTCTGACGCGCGCACGTGGCCGCAACTGGCACACATCGCCACTGACGGAGAAAGCTACGGACATCATCACCGCTTTGGCGAAATGGCATTGTCCTACGCTTTGCATCACATCGAGACAAACAAGCTAGCTGAGCTTACGAATTACGGACAATTTCTCGACCGGTATCCCGCTGATCATATTGTTGAAATCGTGGAGAATAGTTCCTGGAGTTGTGTCCATGGTGTAGAGCGCTGGCGGAGCAATTGCGGGTGCAATTCCGGCGGCCATGGCGACTGGAACCAGGGATGGCGCGCGCCATTGCGATCCGCCCTGGATTGGCTCCGCGATCGCCTCCTTGCCCTGTTTGAGGAGAACGCGAAGCCGCTCTTGAAGGATCCCTGGCTTGCCCGGGACGAATACGTGCGGGTCGTTTTGAATCGCTCCGGCGAGAATGTCGCCCGATTTTTCTCCGTACATGCGACCCATCCCCTCTCTCCCCCGGAGCAGGTTGCAGGACTGAAATTGTTAGAGATCCAGCGCCACGCGATGCTGATGTATACCAGCTGTGGTTGGTTTTTTGACGAACTCTCCGGTCTGGAAACCGTTCAGGTAATTCAATACGCAGGCCGCGCCATCCGGCTGGCACAAGACTTTGCCGCGGACGGAATTGAGTCTGGTTTTCTAGAGCAGCTTGCGGCTGCCAAGAGTAATATTCCTGAGCATGGCGACGGACGGCAAATTTATGAGAAGTGGGTCCGCCCAGCCTTTATAAGCTCAACTCAAGTGGCCGGCCACTACGCGATAAGCTCGTTGTTCGAGAACTATTCGGAGCGTACGCCAATCTATTGTTACGACGTGGAGCGCCAGGACTATTCGCTGGAAGTGGAGGGCAAGCAAAGACTGGCAGTCGGACGGGCACGGTTCAGCTCGGAGATCACTCGCGAGAGCGACTTCCTTAGTTTCGCGGTACTCCATTTGGGTGACCACAATTTTGCTGGCGGTGTGCGCGCATTCCAAAACGAGGAGAACTTTCAACACCTTACGAACAGGTTGACCGAGATTTTCTCAAAGGCGGATACGGCGGCAACGATACGCATCGTGGGTGAAGAGTTCCCCACCGGTGGGTTTTCCTTGCGCAGCTTGTTCCGGGACGAGCAACGGAAAATTGTCGGAATTATCCTCAACGACTCCCTGGCGACGGCCGCTGCATCCTTCCGCAGTCTGTACGAAAACCAGGCTCCGCTGATCCGTTTTCTGAGTAGTTTGGGCATTCCGGTTCCTGCCGCGCTTCGTGCAGTCGCGGAGGTTTCCCTGAATAGCCAGATCAAGCAGGCCTTTGAACGCGAAGAACTGGACAGCGAAAGCATTCAGGGATATTTCAAGGAAGCGGCGGCGGGTCACATTTCGGTTGATTCGACGGACCTAGAATTTGTAATCCGCAAGCGCGTCGAAAAAGATGCCATGCAATTTACCGCTTTACCTACCGATAAGGACACTGTGCAGAAATTCCGCAAGCTTTTGGATATTGCAGCTGCTCTCCCGTTTCCGGTGGTGCTTTGGGAAGCCCAAAATATCTGTTATGCGCCCTTGACGAAGGTGATCGCCGAGCTGCAGGAGCATACTGCGAAGGAAGATCCGGTGGCCCAGGCCCTTTTCGGCGAACTTGAGGCGCTCCGAGAGAAGTTGGGCATCAGCGCATCACGGACTTGAAATGCCTCCATCCATGAATCTTTCGGCGACTTACCGCCTTCAGTTCAACAAGCATTTCACCTTTCGAGACGCCGCTGAGATCGTGGACTATCTTTGGGCCTTGGGTATCACGCATATTTACGCATCTCCACTACTCGCCAGCCGGAGAGGTAGTACACACGGATACGATGCAATCGATCCCACCAAACTAAATCCGGAATTAAGCACAGAGGCTGATTTCATTCACCTGCAGGACAAACTGCGAGAGAGAGGTATGGGACTGGTCCTCGATATCGTGCCAAACCATATGTCGGCAAGCAGCGAAAACTCCTGGTGGATGGACGTCCTGGAAAACGGTCCGGAGTCTGCGTACGCGTCGTACTTCGACATTGATTGGCAACCACCTGCCAGGCGTTTGGAAGGTAAGGTTCTGCTGCCCGTTCTGGGCCGGCCCTTTGCCGAAGTTCTCGAGGCCGGAGAACTATCGCTTCGATTTTTGGACGGTAAGTTCTATGTTCAGTACTTCGAGTCCCTGTTTCCTGTCGCTCCAGAAACATACCGCAAGATTCTGAAGCACCGAATTGACGAGCTTCGAACCATCCTCAAGGGGGAGTCGCCCGCGTATCAGGAGTTTTCAGGCATTGTCGCAGCTGCTACGGCCCTGTCGGAGCCCACGAATCAAAACAATCAGTCCGCTGGTGATCAACGATTGCGATTCGAAGGAGTCAAGCAGCGTCTGCGAGAGCTTGCATCTGGAAACGCCTATGTCCACACCTTTCTCCAACGAAATCTCAAGGACTTTGCGGGCAGCAGAGGCAATCCAGCCAGCTTCAGCGGCCTCGAGCGGCTGCTAGCCGAACAGCACTATGTCCTGGCGTACTGGCAAAACGTCAATGAGGAAATCAACTATCGAAGATTCTTCACCATCAACGATCTGGTCGGCATGCGAATGCAGGACCCGCTGGTCTTCGAGGCGACCCACTCGCTGATTCTTCGACTTGTTGAGCAGGGATCGGTGCAAGGACTTCGCATCGATCACATTGATGGTTTACGAAATCCCGTCGCCTACCTGAACATTCTAAGTGAACGGCTGAATTCGTTCGCGGCATCGCGCCATGGTACAAGGACGCCAATCTACGTCGAGAAAATTCTGGCCCATGATGAAGTCCTTCCGACGGATTGGCCTGTCGCGGGAACCACCGGTTACGATTTCCTGAACGCGTTGAATTGCGCCTTCGTCGATCCGCGCGTTGGCGCGAAGCTAGAAAAGATCTACTCGACATTTCTCGGCAAGGATCTGGTCTATTCCGATCTTCTGTATCACAAGAAAAGACTGGTGATGGCCACTCTTCTTGCCGTGGAAATGCGCGCGCTTGGACATCAACTGGAGATCCTGGCAGCCGACGACCGATACGCGCGCGATATTCCGAGAGTCGAACTCGATCGAGCTCTTGTCGAAACGACAGCTCACCTGTCCGTTTATCGAACGTATGCGAGAAATCTGGAGCTCTCGTCCGAAGACACCTTTCGCATCACGCAGGCCCTCTCTGACGCTCAGGCACGCCGCAAGGATCTAAATGCGGAAAGCGTCCGCTTTTTGGGTGATGTTCTTCTCGTTCTTAATCGCCCCTATTTACAGCCCGGGCAGCGCGAAGCGCGGCTGGCGTTTCTGATTCGGTGGCAGCAATTTACCGGGCCAATCATGGCTAAAGCTTTCGAAGACACCTTCCTGTACGTGTACCACCCTCTGACTTCCCTTAACGACGTAGGGGGAGAACCGCGGCCTTCCATTGCTAGTTCGTCAGACTTTTCCAGCTTCATCGTGGAACGTGCCAAGAATTGGCCGCACTCCCTTAATACCACCACGACGCATGACACCAAGCGATCTGAGGATGTTCGTGCTCGCATAAGTGTGCTATCGGAAATTCCTGAACTCTGGGAACTTCGCCTGCGGCAGTGGACAAAATGGAATGCCCGACATCGAAAGATGATTGACGGACGTCCGGTCCCCGACCCTAACGAAGAGCTCTTTCTATATCAAACACTGCTTGGCATTTGGCCCGTCCGCTCCGATTCCCTGGCGTTGACGAGCGAACGTCTGCAACAGTACGCCATTAAGGCTACTCGCGAGGCAATGGTACACACGCGGTGGACCTTGCCGAACCTGAACCACGAAAATGCCTTGTGTAGTTTTGTCCGCAGGATTCTCACGTCGACGCAACAGAATCGCTTTCTTCGCGACTTCGTAGCTTTCCACGGGCGAATTGCCGTGTTCGGGATGCTCAACAGCTTGACCCAGTCTCTCTGGAAGATCGCAGCTCCTGGTATTCCCGACTTTTACCAGGGATCTGAACTCTGGGATCTTCGTCTCGTGGACCCCCATAACCGTCAGCCCGTTGATTTTGTGCGCCGAAATGAGCTCCTGAGCGAGCTAGAGCAGGCGCCTGCCAATCCGGCTGACCTTCTGACCAACTGGCAGGACGCGCGAATCAAACTGTGGACGATTTCCAAATCGCTTAACTATCGGCGACAACATGCCGAACTGTTTACTGACGGTAAATTTGTTCCGCTCGTTGCTCAGGGAAAACGCAAACGAAATGTGACCGCCTTCGCACGCATTCAAAAGCGCGAGTGGGCGTTCGCCATTGCCCCTCGATGGCTGGCGAACGAAGTACCTTCAATAAAGACGGGAGAATTTTCACGTTTTTGGGGAACCACCAAGCTTCGCTTGCCGGCCGGCGCCCCGAGGGAACTGACCAATGTGCTGACCGGAGAGATCTTGAAGGTTCCGGGGCACGACAATCGGCCTCTTCTTGCAATTCGAAACGTCTTCGCGCAGTTACCGGTTGCTCTGCTTACCGGAAATTCATCTCTGCAAGCCACGGCGACGAGGAGTCGCAAGCGTCACTCAAAGCCGCGGTGAATAGGTCACCCTTCGAGAAGTTCTTCGATTCCTTGCAATGGAATTCCTACCCACGCCGGTCTATTGTTTAGCTCATAACCCAGCTCGTATATCGCCTTTTCCAGCAGATGCAGCTCCAAAATGCGCTGAGTTTCCTCTTTCGTCCGGGGTAGGAAAGGCGCCGAGCCTGCTTCCTCGAAGTAGCCGGTCAGGAATCGCTGCGACACCGTGAAAGACCACAACTTGGCCCAGGCATTCCAGTTTGTCTCCGTGCTTTTCAATGTACTCTTGTCACCCAACAGCGGCGCGAAGGCAGCGTAATGAAAAGATCGCAACATCCCCGCCACATCCTGCAGCGGAGAGCGCTTGACTCGGCGTTCCGCGAGCGGCCGGGCCGGCTCACCCTCGAAGTCGATAATCACAAAGTCTGAGCCCGTAAATAAGACCTGTCCGAGATGGTAGTCTCCGTGAATCCGAAGGCGCATAGCTTCTATTGGTTCTTTAAGAACCGCGCGAAACCTGCGAATCGCTGTGTCTTCTTTCTCTCCCAGTGCGATGGCTCGGTCGCGCCACTCTGCCGGTAGACTCGAACTTTTGGTTCGCAGCTGTACGAAGATCCGATGAGCGAATTCGAGGATAGACTTCTCCAGGACCCGCTGGAACTGTGACGTAAACGGTTCCGGCGCAAAAGAGGGATCAGTGGCGTCGCAGGAGAGCGCGCGGTGCATCTCAGCCGTCCTGCGTCCTAGTAAAGCTGCGGAGCCCAGGTAAGGTTGCAGCGACCTGCGAGCTGCTTCGGGTAGATTTGTAAAATCTGAGGGCTGATCCTCTTTCGGACCTTCTGACGCAATCCGATAAAAATCAGTCAACGAGGTTAGCGTATAACTCCAGGCATCGCCCTTATTCGCAACAAACCCCTGCAGGATGCCTTGGGTCATTCGCACGCCGGTGCGCGATCGATATTCCAGAGATCCTGCCAGCGGCGGCGTGTGGGCAAAGTGGGCTTTCTCGGTCAGGAAGGTGCCCACCTCCAGGTCTGGGTTGATCCCATGCTCCAGGCGTCGAAAGAATTTGAGAATTAGTTTATCGCCATAAATGATCGATGTGTTGCTCTGCTCGGCGCCAGCCGTTCGTGGCGTGAGGGCACTTGCCTGATCCGGTACCAGCCGGGCATATTCGGTGGTCTGGAACCCGCGAAGCTCTCCCTTTTCGCCCTCGCTCACCGACCGGCTCTCAATCACTTCCAGCAGCAATCGCAGAAATCGATGATTCTTCAACGCGTCGGTCAGGTAGAGTTTGGTTCCGGATTCCGCGGCTTGCAGTTGGAGCATTGACGAGTCCGGGTCCAGACCAGCTTCGGCCTGCTTGGACAGAAGAAGTGGCACTGAGTACATGTCCGAGGGCGTGTCGGCATATTTCACCGTCACCATCAGGAGAAATGCCTGAATCTCTGGATCGGGTAACGGAATAACATCAGACACTTCCACGGCCTCGATTTGCCGGGCTTTCCCCCCAAACCATCGTTGAGTCATCAAGAAGTTCGGAAGTTGCGATGGCAGTACGGATCGCAATTCTTGTTGCATGGCCTTTTGGACTGCAAAGTTAGTCATGGTTCCTCTCTGCAGGGCTGGTGGGTCTCTTTGATTCGTTATCGACGAGACTTACAAGGGTTGCGGTTCTTCGGACTTCTCTTTTTTGTCCGAAAGACTTCTCTCTAGAAAAGAGCGCGCCAGATCCTGGCCGCCAAAACCGAACGCGATCGCCAATCCCAGCATCAAAGCGCCGAATACGATCGAGAAAGCGGCAATCACGGTCTGGCGAGCTAGTCCGAGTTCCTCCAAGGCCATGGTAATCGCCAAGATCCAGATTACGAATCGGATCGACCAACTCAACATTCGAGGCGATGCGTACCCGGCGTTGACCGCGGCAAGCAACGCCGCGCGAGAGAGAAAATTGGCAATCACGAGTCCCAGGAACAAAATAACTATTGCGACGACAATTTCAGGCAACAGGCGCAGCAGCCGTGAGATTTGCTCCTGTAAACCGGCCACACCCAGCACGCTGATTCCAATCAAGATGAAACCGAGGATCGTCACCCAGAAAACTGAGCGGCTCAGCACCTCGGTCATCGACGGTAGCGCCGCTGCTCGCAATACTCGAGATGCACCCGCTTCTTCAGAAAGCCGGTCAAGTTTCGTCAGGTGCAGAAGACCACGCAGAATGAATCTCAGTAGGTAAGCGACCAGCACTCCTGCCAGTATGATCACCAGCATCACGACTAGTCGCGGCAGGAACTCCGCAAACATGTGGACCAGGTTTTGGTACGCCTGCTGCAGTCCTTGCACGATCGTATCTTTCATGACTTCACCTCAGCTCTTCGCCTTCCATCTCTCGATCAGATAAGGCTTCTGGCGTTCAAACTCCAGGCATAGGCTTTCCAGATCCGCTTCCATCTCCTCCGGAGAACCCTCCGCATGCTCCAGCAGAAAGGAATAAATTCGCCCACGATAAAGGGGAACGAGCGTCTGCACGATGTGATCGCGGTTAATCACCGAACGGTGATACGAAGCCGCAAATTCGTACAATGTCCTTACCCATAGTTCATATCCAAATCGAAATTTGTCGGGCTCCAGTGCCGCCAGTGCCTTGATTTCCCGCCATGTCTCCGGAGTCAGAATAGAAGGCAGCACCGAATCAAGGTCCGAGACACCGCTTCGAAACATCTCGTGGATCTTTTCCGGGTTTGCCGGTTTGCCGTCACTGGTCAATTCATGGTCGGGTCCAAAGCTCATCACCGGTTGCGATCCGGTTCGCTGGACCCAATAACTCTCAAAATTCTCCAGACACCAAAACAGGTTGCCGACCGTTTGTCGAATCGCTTCGACGATGTCTAGTCCGGATCCGGTAACCAGGGGCCTAGTTCCCAGAAACGCCTGGCAAGTCTTTAGCCCGGCACAGACCGCGGACAGACCCATCCAGGCTTCAGGTCTCGCTCGTACTGCCTCGGCCTTCCACACGTCCTGATTCAGGCACTCTGCCGCGAGTCGCCCGGAGAACGCCCAGTCGTCGCTGTACAACTCGCGAAAACGATGCCCAAACACTGCCCGGCTCATCGGATACAGGAGATTTCTGGCCAGTAATCCCTGATACCTGTCGCGCGAGTAAAGCGGCGCGACGAAATCCATATCCTGCCGGTAGGCAGGCTTCAGTAGGTTGACGATCAGCGACGGATCGAGGCGGCCCACCGCTGGAGAAACTACCGCACAGGCCCGCGCCCGCAATAAATCCGCCGTGGCCAATACGGTTCGAAGTGCCATTCCCGCAGAAGGAGTTTTCGCGTACTGCCACGTAACGCGATGAACCGTGCGCAGCGAGGTTATGCCGCGGCGCACCCCGCCTTTCTGCCCGTCGCTAGTCGCAATCGCATCACGAGTATTGTCCGTCGAACCGCCATCCACGTTAAGGATTAGAACTCGGTCGCGCACAAAGTATTGCTGGTAACTCTCTTCGATTGCCTGCATGCACGCACTTATGGTGGTGGCGTTGTTGAACGACGGCAGAGCGATCAACAGATCGACCTCGCCTACGCTCATCAACTGGCGCAGATAGTCATCACCGAGGAGGATTTCATCAGCCAAGTAGAATTCGACTCCCGCGCTCTTCTATCGGGATTTGCCGGCGGACCATCCGGCTATCCCGCCAGTCAAGTCAGATTCGGCGAAGCCGGAACCAATAAAACTGGTAGGGTCCCAGCGTCAGCAAATACGGCAATTCCCCAATTCTAGGAAACAGATTTCTTCCGAACATCTCGATCGGTATGTGTCCCTTGTACGACTCCAGATTCAGTTCCACGGCCTGAGCAGAACTCGACAAATTATTTACCACCAACACTTTCTCTTCACCCATCTTTCGCACGTACGCTAGCACCCGGTGATTCGACGGACTCAGGAACTCAATCGACCCTCGGCTGAAGACGCGGAACGAATTGCGGGTCTTTATTACCGACTTCATCCAGTTGAGCAGAGAGTGCTCCGTGCGGCGCTGTGAATCCACATTCACTGCCTGGTATCCGAACACTGGATTGGAGATCAAGGGAGAATATAGCCGCTCCGGATCCGCGGATGAAAAGCCTGCGTTCCATCCCCCGTTCCACTGCATTGGCGTGCGAACACCGTTTCTGTCGCCAAGATAAATGTTGTCCCCCATGCCGATCTCGTCCCCGTAATAAATAATCGGAGTTCCCGGCATGGACAGGAGCAACCCGCATAACAGTTCCACGCGGCGACGGTCGTTGTCCATCATGGTCGCCAACCTGCGCCGAATGCCCAGGTTGATGCGCATGGTCTTATCGTTCGCAAAGGAATCGTACATATAGTCCCGCTCGATATCGGTGACCATCTCCAGCGTCAGCTCATCATGGTTCCTGAGAAAGATGCACCACTGGCAGCTCTCCGGTATCTGCGGAGTCTGCTCCAAAATCTCGATGATTGGCTTACGGTCTTCCAACTTCACGGCCATGAACATCCGCGGCATCAGCGGAAAGTGAAAAGCCATGTGAAACTCGTCGCCGTCTGCAAAGTACGCGCGCACGTCAGCTGGCCACTGATTGGCTTCGGCAAGCAACATCTTTCCGGGATATTCCTCGTCCAGGTGCTTCCGCAATTCTTTGATCACCGCATGCGTCTCCGGCAGGTTCTCGCAGGAGGTGCCATCGCGTTCCACCAGGTAGGGAACCGCATCGAGCCGGAACCCGTCGACTCCCAGGTCCAGCCAGAAACGCATTACTCCCCACATTGCCTCGCGGACTGCCGGATTGTCGAAATTTAGGTCCGGCTGGTGATTGAAGAACCGGTGCCAGTAATATGACTTGGAAATCGGGTCCCAGGACCAATTCGACATCTCGGTATCAAGGAAAATAATGCGAACGCCTTGATATCGCGTGTCCGTATCGCTCCAGACGTACCAATCGCGCTTCGAATTGTCTCGCGAGCTGCGCGCTTCCTGAAACCACGGGTGCTGGTCGGAGGTATGGTTCATCACCATCTCGACGACGACCCGGATTTTTCGATTGTGGGCCGCGGTAAGAAATTCCTTGAAGTCTTCGATCGTGCCATAGGTCGGATTGACCGACGTATAGTCGGCGATATCGTACCCATCGTCGCGAAGAGGCGACGGATAAAACGGCATCAACCAGATCGCATTGATCCCCAGATCCTGCAGGTAATCCAGTTTGCTCGTGAGCCCGCGGAAGTCTCCGATCCCGTTGCCGTCACTATCACAAAAGGTGCGTACATGGAGTTGATAGATGACGGCGTCTTTGTACCAAAGGCTGTCATCCGGAAGTGGTGCCAACGATCGATTCTCCTGTTACAACACTTGCCAAGCGGTACTCATAACGGCCTCTTCCGTGACGAATTCAACCTATCGCTCTTACTCGGAAGATGTGGGCCGGCAAAACCATCGGATTAAGTTGAACATAATTCCGCGAGCCGTGCCAAACATAGCTCGCATCGGTCAACAAATCATGAACTTGATAAGATTCTTCAGAGCCCATCTGAAACTCCTCTAGGGCGACGCTGACCCAGCCAGACTGCATGTTCCGCGGATCCAGGTTCACCACCACGAGCAGCATGTCTTTGGACTCCTTGGACACCCTGCTGTAGGCAATTAACTGGTCGTTGTCGACGGGGTGAAATGCCAGGCCATCGTTCCATTGAAGCGCGAGACTGGACCGTCTAATAGCATTCACGTGGGTAATGACGTCGCGCAAGCTGTTGTGGTTCTCGATGTCCCATACGCGTATCTGATACTTTTCGGAATCGAGATACTCTTCGCTGTTTGCCCGTACCGCGCGGCTCTCGCACAACTCGAATGCCGGACCATAGATTCCGTAGCTGGCCCCAAGGGTCGCGGCCAAAATAAAACGCGTCATGAATGCCGCGCGCCCGCCCTTTTGCAGATATTCATTCAATATGTCGGGAGTATTTGGCCACAAGTTAGGCCAGAAAAAATCACGCAACTCAGGTTGGCTGGTCTCTTCCATAAATTGCTGAAGTCCCCAGCTGGTATTCTTCCAGGCAAAATACGTATAAGACTGTGTGAACCCCAGCTTCGCCAGTTGATACATGACCTTCGGCCGCGTGAACGCTTCTGAGAGAAAAATCACTTCCGGATAGTCTCGCTTTATCTCGGCGATCAGCCACTCCCAGAACGCGAACGGCTTGGTATGCGGATTGTCCACCCGGAAGATGCGGATCCCCTGCTCGACCCAGTGCAGGACCACACTTTTCAATTCGTTCCACAGCGCTAAAGCGTGTTCGCCTTCAAAGTGGAACGGGTAGATATCTTGATATTTCTTGGGCGGATTTTCGGCGTATTGCACCGTGCCGTCCGGCCTCACCCGGAACCATTCCCGGTGCTGCGCCACATAAGGATGATCCGGCGAGCACTGGAAGGCGATGTCCAACGCTATGTCGACGCCTACCTTGCTGGCTTCACTTTGCAGCAGGCGAAAATCCTCCAGGTTTCCTAGTTGCGGGTGAATGGCCTTATGGCCGCCCTCGGTCGCTCCGATTGCCCACGGACTTCCGACGTCTCCTGGCTCTGGACTTGTTGAATTGTTTTTTCCTTTGCGCTCGGTTCGCCCGATGGGATGGATCGGCGGCAAGTAAAGTACGTCGAATCCCATTTCAGCAATGTACGGCAAACGGAGGATGCAATCGCGAAATGTGCCGTGGTGCCCAGCATTTGAAGTGCAGGAGCGAGGGAACATTTCATACCATGCGCTGAATCTCGCATTTACCGGCTCAACTTGGATCGGTAATTCTTTCTCGAAATGAGCGTCCAAGCTAGGGTCGCGATGTCGGCCAACCAAACTCGCCAATTCTGCGTCTCGAACCAAGGCTACCGCTGTTTTTGGGTTTCCTGTCGCGAGCTGTTTCAGTCTCACGACCGTTTCAGCCAATCGCGCTGCTTCAGCGCCCTTCGCGCGCCTTGCGGCAGCTTGCACGATTTCCGCTCCCACAATCAGATCCACGGAAATCTCTTGGCCGGCGGTCGCCTTCTTTTCCAGCCCGTCGCTCCAGGTCTGAAACTCGTCCACCCAGGCGACGATTGTAAATACGTATCTACCCAATTCGGCTGCCACAAACGTCGATTCCCAGCGATCATTGTTCACCAGGACCATCTCTGTCTCGTGCCAGTCGGTTCCTCCTGCTCCGCGGTAGCGCAACAACGCTCCCAATTTGTCGTGTCCGTCCGCAAAAATGTCGGCCCGAACGCGTACCAATTCCCCTACCGTCCTCTTGGCGGCAAATCGTCCGCCGTCCACTTGTGGCCGGACGCCCTCTATTACGACCCGGCTGCGGCCGAGTCCAGCGGGACGTACCTCATTCTTCGAACTACCCACAGGCTTCTCCGATTACCCTTTCACGGGACACACCGCTGCCATTTGACCAACCGAGGCCTAACGGCAAACGGACCTGACCATTATATCTGGAGCCCCACCGCAAAGAAGACGGCCTGACAGTAAAATCGCCATGTGGTTTCCTGTATGGCGTTCCAAGGATTTTCCGGCCAGGCGTAGATTGTCGTATTTTCCAGTTACAATAGCTTAACCGGCCTTACGTCACCATTCCGGCTTTCAGGAGGCTCCTTCATATGCCAGCGGAGCGCCGCCGAGGTCCTCGACATCCCTTTTATGCCGCTGCAGAGATTACTGAGGTCATCTCTGAGACCGTAATGAACGCACGCACGAGTGAGCTGAGTAGCCATGGCTGTTATATGGATATGCTCAACCCCTTGCCGCTTAACACCGCAGTTCGCGTTCGGTTGACCTACAACGCCGAATCGATTGAAGTTATGGCGCACGTAATCTATTCTCAACCCAACATGGGAATGGGTCTAGCGTTTGACGAAATCAGTGAAGTACAAGACCAGCTTCTGGAAAAATGGATGGTGGAAGCACAACAAAACTAAGGAATTAAGCACCATCGGACCGAAGAAGCCTTCGCGTGTATCCTTAGGGATGCCAGCGGCGTAAAATCGCCTTCAGCCCCTGCCGGTTCAAATCCCCTCTCACTTTGATGGTCGCTTCCGCATCGCTATAGGGCCCGACTGCTACCTTATATAGGCGGTCCGATCCCTTCTTAAAAACGAACGCCGGATAGCTTTTCTGTTGCAAGGATTTCGCCAATGCTTCGGCATTGTCCTCTTGCTTCATCGCGGCCACTTGCAGCACTACTCCCGGCTCTTCCAGTGGAGTCAACTTGGCCACCGGCTCGGAAGCGGGTCGCGGCGTAGGAGGAACCGTCGCCACAGGACTCAAATTCGCCGCCTCCACCCGAGTCGGGGCGGTCGATTCCATGAATTTCGATGATGTCGGGGCGTCCCCAGCCAGCTTGCCAGTGCTACCCATTTGATAGCCGAGAAACACCAGAGCCCAGGAAAGTACCACCACGGTCAAAAATAGTTCTGCCGGGTGCCGGGAGGCGATATAACCCCGGAATCCTTCGTCGGACTTCACCGTGGGCGCCGTGCTTTCCCTGTCTCGCGTCATCTGCAGGGGAATTACCGCCGATCGCAGGTGTGCTACGCCCCTGTCGATTTCTGCCTGGGGAACCGGCTCTGTTTGCGCATAGTCTTCGCGAACGGCGAACGACGGCTCCTCTGCTACTTTTGTCTCTGGCTCAGGGCATTGCTCCTGTGGCTCCAGTGGCAGGCTTTCCTGAAGCTCTTTTGCAGGCGCCATCTTGCGCGCGATCCACTCGTTCAATTCCTGCCGGCTGGAGTCGTCCAAATCAATAAACCTGGCCCCCGTCAGATGGCCTGAGTCGCGGGTCCATGCGATTTCCGCTTTGGTCTGAATCCGGGTGTGGCTTCCGGGAAGTTCGAAATCGAGACTGATAACTTCATTCAACGCCTTCGGCATAAGGCTCGCCAGCGCCAAGCCGCCTTGACCAACATCCAGGAGCAGCCCGTTCTTTGAATCGTTCAGCGCTAGGAACAACGGCGAAGTGGGAACGAGGCGTGGGAACTGTCGTCGTTCTTCGACCATGGAATTCCTTTCGAAGACTCCCTAATCTGTTTTCGATAGTAGGCCGGGATGCGCGTCGCAACGGTCTGTTCCGCTTCGCGTTGCTCAAACAGCCAACGTTCTAGGACTAGTTATGATCACCGCTTTCCCGTATCCCAGAACGGTCGTGCCTGGAGCGCGAAAGACTGGAAGGGCGTCGCTACTTCACTTCAGGAAGTCCAGCAAGGTTGGCAGGCTAAGCGCCCGACCCGTAGCGCTGATTACCGACTGGTTCGCAACTTGGGCCTGCACCAGGTCCGATGCGGCTTTCGCGGGATCCACGCCGACCAGATTATTTTCTTGCGTGCTGAGGTTTACCTTGTCTTGGTTCAGGAAGTCCTCGCTAAGATTTATCTGGTTTAGTCCGTTGCCGAAAAATACTCGCTGCACGCTGACTTGACTCAGCGCCGCCTGCACTTGAACCACGGCTTGTCCGATGTTGTTGCCGGAAATCAGCGAAGCGGCGAGGTTCTGGAGTGACGCAAACGCGTCTCCGGAACCATTCGCAAACAACTGGTTGCCGGGGACATTTGTTGGCAGCAGATCGCCGTCCCGAAGTTCTACGGACGTCGTGTTCGCGTTTCCGTTGTACGAGACGGCGTTCGTTGCGGCATCTAGCGTGAACGGTTGCGTGGTCACCGCCGTACCGGAGAATAGATAAGTACCCTGGTAGGTCGTGTTGGCAAGGCTCAGGAGTTGCGATGTCAACCCTTGCACTTCTCCGGCGATTGCTTGCCGGTCAGCTGCATTCAGCGTGCCATTCGCGCCTTCCGTGCCGATCGATATGGCTCGCGTGAGCACCGTCACTACATTGCTTAGCGTCGAATCGCCCACTTGCAGCCTGGCCTGCAGCGAAGTGATGTTCTGGAGGAACTTCTCATCCCGCCCCGATTGATCGTGATTCCCAACCAGCGTTGCGACCGCCGCGGGGTCGTCCGACAATTGGTTGACTCTCCTCCCGCTGGAAAGCTCTTGCGTCGCCGTGTTCATATTGGCGCTGCTCTGCTGCAAAGACGCCAACAGGTCTGGTAGCAGGTTCGGATTGAGACGAATTGCCATCGGGTCTTAAACCAGGTTAATCGTCGTGGCTGCCAGCGCTCGCAATCCCGCCTGCAAGTGCGTTATCCATTGCCGCGTTTCCGGCAGATGGGTGGTGGCATCGGCCAGCAACCCGGTAAACAGTTCCAGGCTCCCCAGCGGATTGCGAATCTCGTGCGCCAGTACCGTGGCGATCTCCGCCAACGCCACCGAATTGCGCGCCGCTTCCCGTTCGTGCGCCAGTCGTTTCTGCTCGGTGATGTCCCGGAAAATCCACAGCGTGTCCCCCGCGGCTTCGCTTCCGCCGCTAATGTTTGTTCGCAAAATGCCGATAGTTCGATTGCTTGTATTCCCTGGCAGCGATGTTTCTTGCTCCGAAAAAAAACCTTCTGCCGGAAGTTGCGCTACCAGTCGCGCAAACGCTTCTCCCCCCGGCCCCGGCGCTGGCCCCGGCCCCGTTCCCGGCAATATCCTTTGCGCTTCCGGGTTCACCAACCGGATCCTTCCGCTCTTGGCTTGCACCAGTACCCCGCACGGCAGATTCTCCACCACCGCGGCCAGGTACGCCCGCACCCTCGCGTTTTCCTCCATGCTTCGTTCCAGCTCGCTGTTCGCCCGCTGCAGTTCCCCATGCAACCTCGCCACTTCTCCCTGCAGCTGCGTATGCGAATTCTCCAGCGATCCTGCCGCCTGCGTGAACGTCACGAACGCTCGACGCAGATTTTCCTGGGCCGCTCCTTGAATCTCCCCTACCGCCATACCCGCCCCACCCTGCTTTCTTTGCCGAGCTGTGGGTAAATTTCGCATCCGGTCCGCCCTGCGCTGCTGCTGCACGACCTTTGCCAGGGTTGGCTTCGCGGTCTTAGACTTCTCTCACGCCCGCGCCACTCCCACTTCATTCCCCTCCTCGCCCGCTCCACGGCTGAAAATGCTCCACTCCCAGCCGCTCTTCGCTTCCCGCCAAAATGAACGCCCGCTCCAGCGCATGCTGCAGTTCCCGCACATTGCCGCCCCAGTCCCCTTGCTCCAGGTGACTCTGCGCCGCTCCCGACAAATACTTCCTCGCCAGCCCCGCCTCCGCGCTCAGCTTCTCCAGGAAATGTTCCGCCAGCTCCCCTATGTCTTCGCTCCGTTCCCGCAGCGGCGGTAACGCGATCGGAAAAATCGACAGCCGGTAATACAAATCCAGCCGGAACTGTTTGGCCTGCACCAGGTCCATCAGCCGCGCATTCGTCGCGCACACTACCCGCACATCCACGCGGTACACGTCCGAACTGCCCAGTCTCTGCACCTCCCCGTTCTGCAAAAACCGCAACAGCTTCGCCTGCATGCTCAGCGGCAATTCCCCAATCTCATCCAGAAACAGCGTCCCTCCCTGCGCCACATGAATCCTTCCTAGCCTCGATTGCACCGCCCCGGTGAACGCTCCCCGCGCATGCCCGAACAGTTCCGCCTCCAGCAACGCCTCCGGTATCGCCGCACAGTTCACCACCACCAGCGGATTCCGCGATCTCCGGCTCAACCGGTGCACCGCCTCCGCCACCAGTTCTTTGCCCGTTCCGGTCTCCCCGCTCACCAGCACCGTGGTGTCCCGCCCGGCCACCATTCGCGCCAGCCGGTATACCTGCTGCATCGCGCGCCCCGGCCCGATCATTCCCGGCAGTGCTTCCACCGGCTTCGCACTCCGTTCCGATTTCCAGCCTTCCCGCTCTTCCCGCGCCACTTCGACTCTTTCTCCCCTCTCGCCTCCTCCTTCCAGCATCCGTTCTTCCGTGCTCCTCCCATAACTCACCGCCATCTCCAGCTTCGAATCCACCAGTTCCACCTTCACCTGCGGAAATTCCCGCCGGATCTCCGCCTCCACCTCCCGCGCGTCCAGATCCGGCAAATGCACATCCAGCAGCACGCTGTCGCACGGAAACTGCGCCAGCTTCGCCAGCGCATGCGCTCCTCCCATGGCCTCTTCGCTCACCGCCTCCGCATTCGCCGGACTTCGGCGCACTCGCTCCCGAAACTCCGCATCCGCGCTGGCTATGAGAATGCGGTTCCGGCATCCGGCGAAACTTGCTGCGGCAAGAGCAGCCATCGGTTTTCCTCGTCTCGTTTTTCAGTTTTCGCTAAGACTTTTTGAAGGGCCGCTCTTCGAATCACAAAATTCTCATCTAACCTTCGCCCGCAATTCCGCGACTTACCTGTCAGATTCGAAGTGCTACTGTCTTCGCGCAATCCAAATGCGATTTCGTGACCAAAGTGAATTCTTAAAACCGCGCTGTGCGCATTGGCTTTGAGGAACTCGCTGCAACAAGTGCGGAGCCAAGTCGGGATCAAGTACCGATCGGGGAATTTTCCCCCGCCGCTTTTCCACATTTCTTCTTTTTTCCTACTTTCGCCCTCCCTTGCCCCATTCGTCACCCAAAACTTTGTTTTCTCCGCGCTTCGGAGTATGGTTAATGGCAGATTCCTTAATCGCCCACCCTATCCGGAGGTAGTTCATGAATCGTGGTCTTCTGTCCCTCGCTCTATCTGTGGTGTGCTTCACCTTCGCAATGACCGGTTGCCAGAAATCCGCGGATCAATCCGCCGCCAACGCTCCCGATGCTGCCGCTAGTCCCTCCGGCGACGCCGCTTCCACTCCCGAGAAGGCTGCCGCCGCGCGCAAAGCCGCCGAACCGCCGCCGGCTCCCAAGCCCATCGTCGTTCCCGCCGACACCGTCCTCTCCGTCGTCCTGGATCAGGCCGTCGGCTCCAAGATCAGCACCCCCGGCCAGGCTTTCTCCGCCACCGTGCAAGCCCCCATCGAAGTCGATGGCCGCATGGCGATCCCCAAAGGCACGCGCGCTTCGGGCATCGTGAAAGACGCCAAGCCCGCGGGCCGCTTCAAGGGCGCGGCAACCCTGTCCCTTACGCTGACCAGCTTGACCATCAAGAACGAGGACTACACCATCTCTACTTCCGCGCCTTCCTCGCAAAGTACCGGCAAAGGCAAGCGCACCGCGGCCATGGTCGGCGGTGGCGCGGGCGGCGGCGCACTCATCGGCGGACTTGCCGGTGGTGGCAAGGGCGCTCTCATCGGTGGCCTGATCGGAGCGGCAGCCGGCACCGGCGGCGCCGGGCTTACCGGCAACCGCGATATCACCCTCGCGGCGGAGACTCCGCTATCCTTTAAACTCGTGGAACCCTTGGAGATCAAGCCGAAGAGGTAGGATCGTGCGGGAGACCTGTCCCGGGCCTCCTGCAACAATTTTCCGTATCAAAAAAAAGAAAGGCCGGGAATCTCCCGGCCTTTCTCGTTTTCTTGGATACGCTCTCAGTCGCCGCTGTTTTGCGCCCCGCCCACCAGCCGCGAAGTTATCGTGTGGCTGTATACCCGGCAAAACTCGTTGTCGTCTTCTCCGCCTTTGGGGGTCTCCACTTTCGTTATCGTCTTTTCCCGTAAATCAATGATCAGCCGCGCATTCACGCACGCTCGCGCGGACGTTTCCGCCACCACCGCCGAACTGTCCCAGCGCAACACCGTGTAGTGCACCGGCGTCACGTCCAGGCGCGTAAACAGGTTGCCGTCGCTTACCGGCGCCGCCCCTTCCGCAATCGCGCACAGCGAAATGTTCTTGTCACACTCGATCTGTACGGTCGGGGATGATTCGGTCTTGACGATGTCCGGCTCCGGATGCGCCCGCCATTGCCCGGATGCGGCCAGATAATTACGGCGAGTCACTCGAATCTGCTGTGCGCTTGCATTCATAGACCACAACAGCGCACAGGACAAAGCAACGGCTTGGAGTCTGGTCATCATGCTCCCTGAGGCCTTCTATTTCCTTTCCACTCTAGGCGCCGGCGGTGTCCATCGCCACTGTCCTGATGGCCAGTGTTCCTACCGGTAACATATTTGGGCATGGATTTCGTACTTGGTGCCTCACTAAGACTCCTCACTGAAATTGCCACACTGCGATTGCCCTACCTGAATTGGATGATGCGGACGCGTCAGAAGTCAGGCACGCCATGAACGCGCATCAGCCGCGGTTTGAATTCCGCGCGCGGCGCGATCGCGTTGTCCCGCCCTATCCGCGTGTTTTTTGCGGATGCCTTGCAATGGAATACCACGCGGTCCGCTTCCGGATCGATCGCGGCGCGCCCCTCCAGCTGGCGTGGGAAATGGAATTCGCTGCGCGCCTCTTGCCCCTCGGCCATAAACGTCACGCTGGCCAGGTCCAGCGAACCCCCGTCCGGTAGCTCTAGAAAAACGGTGTCGTGCAAGTCCTCGCGGGCATCCTGAAAAATCCGCAAAGCCTCGTTTCCTTCGATGACCAGTACATAATCCGGTAAATCCTGGATGTCCTTCGTCTCGCCCGGGCTCCCACCCCGCAGTGCTCGCAGACGCGATTGCGCTAGGCGTACCGTCTTCGACGACCACCACAAAACCCTAAACTGTGGCGTAGCCTTGCCTCGCGTCAGCTCGATTCCCGGCACCTTCGGTGTGTCGGCAAGATCAACCGGTGAATCGCTGACCATTCCCGTCTGCTTGTCGGTGTGCCGTATCGTCGTATGCGTCTCTAGCTTGACGTTCGCAGGACTCCAGGGCGAATCCTGCAAAATTCGGTAAGCGTCCGACTGGCTCCATTTCTCGGGAGGCTTCTCCCACGGCGGCCCGCCAAGCGTCGCGGCGGGAGATGCGATCACCACTGCTAATGCCAATCGGGCGAAGTTCATGGGCTTGGGTACTCCGCTGATTTGCGTTGCGCGAGTCGCCGTATCAGTTGCACTGCCGCGTATGCCGCCAGTACCACCAGCAGCGGGTCGATTGGATGGCGATAGCGCAGCGCGCTGTGCGTCAGGTAGTACGGCAGCGGGAAAATCAGCAGCACCACAACCGTGGGAACGACTCCTGCCGTTCTCCCCCGCACCGCCAGACCCAGTCCCGCCAAAGCCAACAGCGAGAACAGCGCCGCCAGCGCTAGGTAGGCTCCGCGCACACCCAAAGCGCGCACCCAGCGATCGGTCTCGTAGTCTTCTCGCCCCGTCCAGGTATCCACCACGCGGTTCGCGCCATGCGCCACAAAGGAACTGGGTTGCGCGAAGACGTAAGCCAGCGCTTCCCGCTGTTTCTCTCGCATGTACGAAACTTCGCCGAGCGCCAGCAACTGCTGCATCTGCTCCCGGCTGCTGTTGGGATGCAGCGCGGGCGCCCAACTGCGCCGCACCTGCGGATTGTTCCCCAGGAAAAGCTCCAGGCCGAAATTGGATTTCACCGGAATGAATTGATGGAACTCGACATAGTTGCGGATCGTCCAGGGCGCCAGCATCGCCGCGAACAGCAGTACACTCACCGTAGCGGGAGCAAACCATGCCCGGCCGCTGCGCGAGCGTCGCACCGCGCACCAGCCCAGGAGAAACGGAAACACGCTGCCGCATGCCGGATTCAGCAGCACCAGCAGCCCCCAAAGCACCCCGTAAACCGCCCAGCGAAGCTTGGATGCTTGTTCCGCGAGTCCCAGCGTCAGATCGAACAGCAGCGCCAGAAGGAATGCCGACGCGCTCGTATCCCACAACCATTCCAGCGGAAACAGCGCCGCCATCGGAAGAAACACCCAGATCCATGCCGCGGTCACGCCGGTAGTTACCCCAAACAACCGCTTCCCGATGTTGTAGATGGGAAAACAAGTCAACGCCGACAGCAGGCAGTTGATAGCTTGCCCGAAGATGGCTCCGGCATATTCGTTCAGCGCGAAGACCTTGAGTCCGAAAGCGAGCAGCGCCGCATATAACGGAGCGATCCACGCGGTAGGGCCGCTCATTCCGGTAAGGGGAGCGGAAAAACCGTTGCCGCTGGCCAGCGACCACGCAATGCTCCACGCTTCGTGACTCACCGGAAAGAAAAGCGATTGGTGCAGGTCGTGGTCCCTGTGAATCACACACAGCAGCCCGGTGCGGAGCGCATACGCCGCAAGCACCGCCGGCGAGGGCCCGCGGAGCCAGTTGGTTGTAGGGAATAAGCGGGAAACCTGTTCCCGCGAAAACGCCGATGCAGCCGGCGCCGCGCTCGATGGCGGAGTTTCCTCTCGCGTCGTAAGCATAAGAAATTCTTACGTTAGCACCACTCCGCTTGGACCCAGCGACCCTTGCAAACCAAAGCGGCGAGAACGGCATAGCCGTTCCTCTCGACCCTTTTTCCGGCGCATGCTGAACGCGCCTTCAACCACTTCAATCCCCGCCCGCTCCATTCAATGCACTTTTCTACCGTTCTCTGCATAATACTTAGCTGTTACGTACTTCAGTGCTATCCTCTCCTGTGTACGCTGAATTTCCGCGCCGCCCCTCTCCCTTTTTCGCGCAAACTTCCGACTGCGCCGACCCATCCCTCACATTCGCCCCCTCCTTTTTGCCGTGTAAACCATTTGGAATGAATACTTGCATAACTGCATCAAAACAAACCACTTTAACCATGTTTAGAATGAACACTTATGAAAACCCTAGGGGTCACAGTTACTATAAACGAACTACCAACACCCTTTCCTTCGGCGCTAGCTCCTCTAGGGGAAGGACTTGCCCTACTCCATATTCGGAGGTATACTAATCCATAAGTGGAATAGCGGCGGGAGGCTTCCATGGCAACTCTGAATCAGCCCGGTGGTATCGCCTTTGAGCGCCCGGCGGACCTGTCCGACAAAGCGGTACTCAAGCGCCTCGGTCCTGCCGCGTTGCGCGCCTTCCTCAAGATGCAGGCCTTATGGGCCGTGCGCGATGAAGACGCCCGCCAACTGCTCGGAGGCATGTCCAACGGAGCGTTCTACGAAATGAAGCGTAAGGCGAAAGCGACGCTCGATCAGGACCGCATCACCCGGCTTTCCGTGCTGACCGGAATCTTCAAGGCCCTGAACGTCTTGTACAGCAGGAATCTCGCGGACCGCTGGGTGCAGTTGCCGAACGAGAACGCCATGTTCGAGGGGCAAACCCCACTGGAGTACATGAAGAAGGGAGGGCTCCCGGCGATGCTGCGGGTGCGGCAACTCCTGGACGCGCGGCGCGGCGGCAGGTAGCCAAGGTAAAAACAAATGAGGCCCCGGACCGCGGAAATCACGCAAGACGACACGCACCGCCTGATCGCCGCAAAGTACAGCGAGAAAGACGACAGCGTGCTGACCCGGCTGACTGACGACGTTGCGGATTTGCAAGCCCTGTTCGAGCTCGAAGGGGCCACCAACGATCGGTTGCTCGGAGAAGCCGGCTTGCTGCCGGGAATCTCCTTGCGGGAACTGGTGTTCGGCCTGCCTTACGCTTACATCGTGAATGCAGCGTTCACGCACGCGAGACCCGCCGGAAGCCGCTTTGCCGGAGCAGAACGCGGAGCCTGGTACGCCGGATTTTCGCGGGAGACGGCCGAAACCGAAGTGGCCTATCACCGCCGGCGCGAGCTGCAGGAAGTGCGCTGGCAAGAGCCGGAGGTCTTCCGGTTCGTGGACTTCTTGGCGGACTTTCGGGGAGAGTTCCACGACCTACGCGCACCGCGCGGCTTCGACAAATACCTCGATGCGGAAAGCTATACGGCGTCGCAGACCCTGGGCCGCGAGCTGCTTGAAGCCGGCTCCGCCGGAATCGTCTATCCGAGCGTGCGGCATGAAGGCGGAACGTGCCTTGCATGCTTCCGGCCGGCCCTGGTGACGCACGTGCGCAAAGGCGCGGAGATCGAGTTGGCTTTCGAGAGCGCGGACGGCAAGCTGACTATCCGGGAAGTGAAAGTAGGGCGGGCGCAAGGCCGGCACTAGACCTCTCGCAATAGCGCCCGTAAGGAAGAGGCGCCGTGCTTTAACGAGATCCTTCTAAGGATGTTCAGTGGCGAAGCTTGACCGGCTTGGAGTGCTCGAAGGAACCGCAAGTCCGCCAGCCGTCGGAGGTCTTTTCCATGCGCTGGGTAACTTCATAACCGCAGCCGCGGAACGGGCAAGCCCAGAACCGAACTTTCCGCGCGGGAACGAATTGGTCGATGTACAGCTGGTGCGCTTCCGAATGTTCGCAGACGCATACGGCTGCCTGGGCGTGAAAAATCTCCCGGGCGTGGGCATCGAAAGGCTCGTCGAGGCGGTGATAGCCAAGTTCCGGTGTATAGGCGGCGAAACACCCCGGCAAATCGCACCGGTAGCGCTTTTCGCGGGCATCGAAGAGCATGCGCAGATGGTCCTGCGGGCAGTGCACGGCGGCAGGAAGCAGATAGTCGTTTCGGCGCGGAAGCATGAGCATACCCGGGTTCCAGTATAGAACCTGAAGCGATGACGGCAAGTGCCTGTGCTGAAGCGGAACATAGCGTTATTTTCGATGGGAGCAGCGCGATCCGATTCCCTTCCCTGGGATGCCAACCACATCGGCATTGTCGCAATTCTTCGTGTCGCCCTGCTCGCTGCCTCCGTTGCGATTTTTTTGACGTGAGCATCCTTCGATTAAGATTTGCTCAGGATTGGAGGCAAGCCCCAGCACCTCTTTGGACCCCGCATAATCTGTGCTAACAGTCCGCATTGCAGTGAGTTCGGCGCAGGAGTGAGCGACAGCATCGCCCTGTGGCAGTCGGGATGCTATTGCTCGCGCGGAAAGCGGCGGATACGCAACCTGGGGCGCAGAGAAAGTGGGGACAAGGCCATGAGCGAAGCCAGCAGCGCAGAGGACGTCTACGATCGAGGCGAATCGGGGTTATCCAGATCCGCGACGTTGCATATGGCAACCGGACCGGGCGCGGCGGGACTCCCGCCCCAGCCGGGCGCGCTTCCGGTAGCGAACTTCACCGAAGAAGAACGAATCCTCCTTCGCGGCCTGGCTGCGGGGAAAACCGCGCAGGAAGTGGGGCGTGACTTGCGGCTGCCCAAACCGGTCATGTACCGCCTGCTGGGCAAGCTCCGGCGCAAGACCGGCGCGGCTGACGATATCGCGCTGGCGGTGTGGGTGGTACGCCACATGAAAAATCCGGACCGGCGCCGGCGGTAACGTGCGGAGTTTGGCGCGAGGCTCGTGCCTGGCGCGTGGTCAAGGCAGGAGTAAGCGCGAACGCAGTAGGCGCTGCTGAAAGAAATAAGCCTCGGCGGGCGTATCATTTAGATGCGCCATGGCTGACGGCCCTACCTTAATCCGGGCAGAAGAAGTTTCCCGCCAATACCGCCTGGGCGAATCGATCGTTTCCGCCGTAAACGAAATCTCGCTGGAAATTCAAGCTGGGGAATTCCTGGCGCTGCTGGGCAGCTCCGGCTCTGGGAAATCCACGCTGTTGAACCTGCTGGCGGGGCTGGACCGGCCGAGCGCGGGAACCATCGTCGTGGAAGGCCGGAACCTGGCGGCGTTGGACGCCGAGGAGTTAGCACGCTACCGGCGGGAAACCGTGGGCATGGTGTTCCAGTCGTTCAATCTGCTGCCACGCATGACGCTGGAGGAAAACGTGGAGTTGCCGCTGCGGTTGGCGGAAGTGGACCGGCAGGAGCGAGCGGCACGCGTCAGCGCGGCACTGGAACGCGTGCGGCTGGGAGCGCGACGCCGGCACCGGCCAAGTGAACTTTCCGGCGGCGAGCAGCAGCGGGGAGCGTTGGCGCGGGCACTGGTGAACCGGCCGAGGATCCTGTTCGCGGATGAGCCGACGGGCAACCTGGACAGCGCCAATGGAGAACAGATCATGCTGCTGCTGCGGGAGATTCAGGAATCGATGGGCATGACGGTGATCCTGGTTACGCACGAAAAGCCGCTGGCGGAACGTTTTGCAACGCGGACGGTGATTTTGTCCGACGGGCGCGTGGTGAAAGCGACGGCAAACACCCGATGAGCTTGCGACGGGCGATACCGGCAATGCGGAGCAACGGATGAAGACGCGCGACCTGGCGGAGCTGGCGGGGCGCAACCTGCGCGAGGCGGTGCTGCGCAATTCCCTGACCACGCTGGGCGTGGCGGTGGGGGTGGCGTCGCTGGTGGCGATGCTGTCGCTGGGCATCGGGCTGCAGAGGCTGGCGTCGCAAAAACTGACGAAATCGGGATTGTTCGATGCGGTGTTCGTAACTTCGCGTCGCGCGATGCGCGGAATGGAACGGCCGAAGCAGAATGCGGTGAGGGCGGAGGATTCCCGGGTTTTGGATGAAGATGCGCGGAAGGAATTGGAACGATTGCCGGAGGTGACGGAGGTGTACCCGCAGATCCGGTTTCTGACGGATGTGCGCTACGCGGGAAAGAATTATTCGACGAACGTATTGGGAATACCGGAGTCGTCGCGCAACACGGGAGCGTTCGACGGGATGAGCGGGAAATATTTTTCTGCGCCGGACGCGGACGAATGCATCCTGCAAATGGAGTTTGCGAAAGAGCTGGAAGCGCAGCCGGCTACCCTGGTTGGAAAGGAATTGACGTTGCGGTACGCGGAGCGGCACGAGAGCTCGCAGACGGAGATCGCCAACGAGAAGGATATCGATAAGCAGATGGATGAAATGATGTCCGGCGGAATTTCGGTCGTGACGAGGGAAAAACGACTGCGGGTGGCGGGAATTATCGAGTCCGACCCGTCCGCGGGGATCGGAGGATTTGGTGGCGGGCGGGTCTTTTTGCCGATTCAGACGGCGCAAAAGCTGCACCCGACACAGGCCAATGATTTGCAGGAACTGGTGCGGGGCGGAGGCTCGGGGAAGGCGTCGTATGCGGCGCTGACGGTACGCGTGAAATCGCCGAAGGATGTGCTGAAAGCGGAGGAAGCCATCAAGAAAATGGGGTTTGCGACATTTTCGTTACTGGATGCGACGCGCAGCTTGCGGCTGGTGTTCACGGTGTTCGATTTGTTTCTGGGATTATTCGGAAGCCTGGCGTTGACGGTGGCGTCGCTGGGAATCATCAACACGCTGGTGATGGCCATCCTGGAACGGCGGCGAGAGATTGGAGTGCTGAAAGCGCTGGGAGCGACGGACCGCGACGTGCGGAGATTGTTCTTTGCCGAGGCGGGGGCGATGGGCTTGTTCGGAGGCATATTGGGAGTGGTGCTCGGATGGACGATCGGGGCGGCGCTGACGTGGGGAACATCGATCTATTTGCGGCGACAGGATCTGCCGGGAGTGAAGATTTCCTACGTGCCATGGTGGCTGGGTTTGAGCGCGATAGCGTTTGCGGTGGCGGTGAGTCTGGCGGCGGGGCTATATCCGGCGGCAAGGGCGGCGCGGCTGAATCCGGTGGAGGCGCTGCGATACGAGTGAGGACGGGGCGGGATTCCTGAGCGCTTGAGTCGGCAGGTTTTTTTTGGAATTTGCCGAGGCAGGACTCCATTTGTGCGGTCAGGGCGTTAATCGGCCATGGGAAATCACGCGGCCATCAAGAGAGGTGCACGACGCATAGCAATAGACGAAGTCTACCTACGATCGCGATCGCCAAGGGCTCTTAAAGGCCCAGCGACCCGGTGCTGACGCTTTGGCCATCCAGGCGTAGCACAGCTTCAGTACCAGCTCCATCCGCTGTTTGAGATTGTGCGAAGTCGGAATGCTGGCGCGAGGTTGTCTCTCAATAAACGTCATGTGGGCCTGCAAGTAATCTTGTTCCGTATAAATCCTCAATTTTGTTCTCCGTTGCTGCTCGCGAAAACCCTGATCTCGGAGGCAATCCAACGATGCTATCGCGGGCCAACTACAGCTCGTTATGTCTCAGGGAAAAAATACACCTGTACTCGGGGTCGGTCTGTTCAAAATTGACCACGTACCAGATCGCGATTGCGGAGACTTGACGTGACGGGAGGTCGCCTGGTCGGTAAGCGCGATAATCAGGGAGTGAGGGCGCTATCGATCGACATTGTCGAGGACCCAGATGCCGCCGGAATGATCTTCCATGGTGAGGACGAACTTGTCGCGGACGAGGGAAAATTCAACCTCAGAAATGTTGTCGGCGACTTCCGGGCCGGTATTTTTGAAGGAAGTCAGCATGAAGGGCGTTCCCACGGGTTTTCCGTGGGTGGAATCGAAGTGAATGCCCCAGACATTAAAGACGCCGTTGCGGTCAGAGATGTAATAAATCGTCTTTCCATCGGGAGACCAGCGTGGCTTGTCGTTCCAATTGTTGCCCTCCAAGATCCGTGTCAGCGGTCCTCCCGCAGTTGGTGTCACGTAAATATTGGACTCCACCGGCGCGGATTCCTTGAAGCCTTCGTAGACAATCCACTTCCCGTCCGGCGAGAGGTGCTCTTGATAGATGCGATGGTCAGGATCGGAAATGAGTTTTCGTGCTGTGGGAGTGGCGGCAGAACCCGCGGTTGGGATTGGCTGTTGCCACACTTCGCGACGATGGGTGTCGCTCGATTCGACGGTTAACAGGAGAGATCGACCATCGGGAAACCAATCGAAGGCTAATTGCTCCAGGCTGTTCGGTGGGGTGACGGCAACTTCATTGTGGGTCTGGGTAGACCAAACGCAAACCTGGCCTTCGCGCCCGGAAAAGGTAAAACGCCGGTAAGCGAGGTGGGTACCATCCGGCGACCACTGAGGCCCACCCCGCAGGTATTCGTCGGTGAAAATTGGAATTTCATGGCCATCCGCGAGAGACATTTCCCAAAGTTCCTCGCGATGGCCACGGATCGCGCTAAAGGCGATCCTGGCGCCATCGCGGGATAGGTCGGGCGACCACGATTCCAGCCCCGGGGAAGTTACGGCTTCGCCGCTACCGTTGAGCCGGCCGCGATCGGCGTCGAAGGGAAAAAGCCAAGTGCGCACGTGGCGAGTTTCCGATGTGAAGGCAAGACGCTTGCCGTCGGGCGATAGGGCAGGCTGGACATCATAGCCAGCACCGACGGTGAGGCGCTCGGCCGCGACGCCTCGTAATGTCGACGGATCGACGTTCATCCTCCAGAGATTCCGGGCGCCTCGATTTATGCGATCGAAATAGATGGCATCGCCGGAAGGAGCCCAGGAAACCTTGGCGTCCCTGGCAAATTCAGAAGTGCCGGTGGCGGAAGCTTCGGCGAATTGTTTGGCGACCTGGGGCGAAACGTCGGACTTCACGGGGAGGCCACCGGACAGGGGCACGGTCCAAAACCTGGGACTGGGCGCAAGGCCCCACAACAATATGGAAAGTCTTTTACCGTCGGGGTGCCAGGAGGCCGAATCGAATCGATACTGAGATTCAGTAGGCAAAGTCAGGTTGGCGAGGACTCCACGCGGTTGGCCGCCTTGGGTATCGATCACATAGAAGCGGTCCGGGTCATCGAGGATCGCCAAGTGAGTTCTAAACAGAATATGCGATCCATCCGGCGACCAACGGGGATGGTAGCCGAAGGAAGAAATTCTTCGTTCCAATCCTTCACCGCCAAGGGCAGGGATCAGGAACAGGCCACCGCCGCCCTCGGAACGATACACGATGGATTTGCCATCCGGAGACCAGTCGGGCTGCCAGTTCTGTCCGGGCCCTTTGGTAACTTGGACGGGAGCGCCACCGGTCACTTGCTGGACCCAAATGTCAAATTTGCCACCGCGATCGGAAGCGTAGGCGATGAAACGCCCATCCGGAGACCAGGTGGCGCCAATCTGCAGACCCTGGTCAAAGGTGATGCGAGTAAGGGAGCGCTGGGCGGCGAGGGATGCCCGATTAGATTTGTGGTTCGACCTGTAGAAAAATAGGCCCACGACCAGTAGCAGGGTGAATGCGGCGAAAAACAAGAGGAGTCGCCGCATGGACTTGCCTGGGAATATAGACGCGAGGAATCCGCGCTGGTCCACGTCTCCGGCATTTTCCACAGGTGCGATGAAACGATAGCCGCGGCGGGTAAGGGTCTCGATATAGCGAGGTTCGTCGGCGGAATCTTTGAGTACGTCGCGAAGCTTATTGACGGCGCTGTTCAGACCGTTATCGAAGTCAACAAAAGTGTCGGCAGGCCAGAGTTTCAGGCGGAGTTGCTCGCGGGTGACTACCTGGCCCGGATGCTCCAACAAGAGGGCAAGCACCTGGAAGGGTTGGTCCTGAAGTTTCAGGCGGATGCCGCGCTTGTGCAACGCCCCCGAGTCCAAATCCAGTTCAAAGGCGCCGAAGCGCGTCCTGCGCGTTCGTTCGGAGGCTTCCATTCGGCATCTACGGTGTGGTTACTCTATCACCGAATGCCAGCCTAAGGAATTATGTGCCCCGGCCGGTTGCGGTTCTCCCGCAACTCCCATCAATCCAGGAAGATGCATGGTCAGAACGGATCACCTCCCGACCAGCCCCAGACCATTGCATCAAAAACCGCTACGTGCCAATTTCGCGTCGCTCGGCGGTTCAAAGGAGCAGCCAGCAGTCGAACACCAAGAGTGACGGAGTTCGCCATAGGGGGCCGTAATGAAAATGATAGTGCTATTGGCCTTGTTCCTGGCATTTCCGGCTGGGGTGTTTTTCGGTGGTAGCGCCACCACAGCGGGACGTTCAACTCGACTCCCAACCCCCTGTCGATAGCTCCAACTATCATGATGACGGTTACCGAATTAAAACGATGGCGGCTTCCATCTGACTGGAACGGCGACCATACATGAATTCGCCGTGCGTCAATTCTCTGACCTTGAACGGAGAAGAGGTCGGCGATGCTATCAAGCTGACTGATGAGGCCGCCAAAGTTCACATCCTGATCTTGCCGGGCCCGACAAATCTCCTCTGCAGCTACAACTTCGACGCGAATGCGCCGCGCTGCCACTTCGGCCTCGGCACGACCACAGACCCGGACCCCTGGGGTTACTGAGTTGCCGGGTATCTCGGCAGGTGGGCCGCATCCGTGCTTAGGTGAATGCCGGCGAGGAGGCAAGAGCGGGGACCGCACGCAAGGTAGATTAGTGCGTCTCCCAGTCGAGGGCATAAATTTCCTGAATGCTGGAGTCACGGACCAACAGTGGAGATTCGTCGGGAGTGATCCCGCTCCAGTTTCCGAACGCTCCTCCGGCTGCCTGAAACCCCTGCATGCTGACGATGCGTTCGAGTTTGCGATCGGAAACCTGCACCCGGTAATAGCCCTCCTGGTTGTCAAGAATCCCGTCGAAATATAAATAGCGGGCGTCGCGAGACCATGTCGGATAGGCCACGAATAGTTTCGCTAGTTCCGTCCACTTCTGACTGGTCAGATCGAAAAGCATGAGTTTGAGAGAATCCAGCGGAATCGCCGCGATATAGCGACCGTCTGGGGACCAGCGCGGAGAGATACAGCCCGTCGGATCCTGGTAACTTCGAGACACTTCGCGTTTTCAGATCGAGGACGTAGACGGCTGATCCCTGATTGTTCAGCGAATTCTCTCCAAAGACGAGCGATTTGCCGTCGGGCGACCAGTTGGGGTCCGCGAGATTGGTTGCACTGCGATAGAGCAGTTCGGGCGCTCCTCCCGCGGCCGGAACCACATAGATTTGCCAAGGTTCGCCGGGCGGATGGCCAAAGAAGGCGATCTGCTTGCCGTCCGGAGACCAGCGAGGCAAGTAGGCAAGCATCGGCGGCATAACCAGTTGAAGCTTTTGCGTTCCGTCCGTCTTGCTGCGCCACATGGTGCCATCTGTGCCGTCGTTGTAGGCGACCCACTGGCCATCCGGAGAGAAGTCCAGTCCCATCGCCGAGATGCCCGAAAGGTATGGAGCGAATTGCCGAGACTTCGCATCGTAACGCACCAATTCTCCCCGGGGCTGCCATCCTTGGACAAACAGCTTCTTGCCATCGCGACTCGGAACCGGAGATCCCACATTCATCGGCCCGGTCGTCAATTGCACAGGCTCATGAGGGGCGGGAAACAACAAGCCAACACGTTCGCGCAGAGCCCAGAGGTTTGCCGTTCCGTCGCGGACCGCTTGGAACACAAAATACTTTCCGTCCGGTGTCCAGTTGCCACAGCATTCGTTCGGTGTGCTATTCCATCCTGCAAGCAGGGGATGAAGATTGCTCCCGTTCGCTGAAGCTTGCCAGATGGAGCGCCCGTTGATCTGCGGATCGTTCACGGTAAAACGTAATATCGATCCGTCCGGAGACCATCGCAGGTCGCTCGCCGTTCCTGACGTCATCAACAGCTGGCGTGGTTCGCTGGCGTCGCTTTTCGCCAGAAATATCGCGTTTCCTTTCGCATAGGCTATGGTCTGGCCATCCGGCGACCACGCCCCGCCGTGCCCCGCAAGATCGCCCAATCGACGAGGCGTGCCCCCGAGCACCGGCACAGTCCAGAGCGGGCCGTCGAGAGAAGTGCCTCGGGCTGTATTCATCAGCAGCACGGAGCGATCCGGGGAGATATCGAAAACGTTCGCAAAACCGGTGTCTTCCAACGACGTCGCAATCGGATAGGTTTCACCACCCGTTACCGAAGTTTCCGAAAGGTGGGATTGGTTCTCGATGAAGTACAGCCGTGAGCCGTCCGTCACTATGTCTGCTTTAGGTCGATTGGTGTTGGTGAGCTGCACCGTTCGCAGAACTCGCGGCGGCGCCACTGGTCGCCTCATAATGTACGCAAGGATTGCGGCGAGCGCGACGAGCGTCCCCAAGCTGACGATCACCCAGGTACGCGATCGCGTCCGCGCTTGGGTTCCGCTCTCACCATCAGGCGTACTCGGTACCACGGCGAACGTCCCCGACCGGCCCAACTCCATATCTCGCCGCAACCGTTTCAGATCCGCGCGCAGTTCGGCTGCTGTCTGGTAGCGCAGGTCGGTTTCTTTCTCCAGCGCCTTGGTCAGAATATTTTCCAGCGCCGGCGGCAATTGCGGATTCAATTTTGTCGCGGGCGCAGGGTTGGAGTGCAGGATGCTGTCGAACACCAACGCAGGAACCAGGCCTGAAAATGGCAGAACTCCGGTGGCCATTTCGTATATCGAGACGCCAAGCGAAAACAAATCCGTACGTGCATCCAACTCTTCTCCGCGCACTTGCTCCGGGGACATATAGGCGACCGTGCCCATCGAGCTGTCCGGACTGGTCTGCAAGTTATCGTCCAGGAAATGCGTTTGCGTGGGGATTGAGGATTCGCTTACGGAACTCGTCGCCGGCTGCCTGTACGCCGTGAGTTTCGCCAAGTCCGAAATCGAGTATCTTCGCCGGACCCCGGTCCACCAGGAAAATGTTAAGCGGCTTGATGTCGCGGTGGACAATGCCCTTGGCGTGCGCCGCTTCCAGCCCTTCGGTAATTTGAATCGCGATGTCCAGCAGTTCGGCAGTCGGGACGGATCTTTTCGCGATGCGATGCTTTAACGTCTGGCCCTCCAGCAACTCCATCACGATAAACGGACGCCCTTCAAATTCTCCGATGTCGTACACCGTGCAAATGCTCGGATGATTCAGCGAGGACGCAGCGCGAGCTTCGCGCCGGAATCGCTCAATCGCATTCGAATCGTGGGAAACGTCTTCGGGAAGGAATTTCAGGGCAACATTTCGGCCGAGTCGTGTGTCTTCCGCTTTGTAGACAACGCCCATGCCTCCGCCACCGAGTTTTTCCAGGACGGTATAGTGGGAGATGGTTCGACCGACAATAGACGAAGTGTCCGCCACCGCTCACGGAGTCTATCGCAGCAACTTAGTGCAGGCAAACGCGCAAGTTGAGATTGGAGCTGCAGCTAATCCCAGATGTCCTCGCCGCGGGTAGTCACTGAGAAGTATGCCTGGGTTGCCAGAGGCGGCGTGAGCCACCGCTGCGAGCGCTGGAGTGCGCAGGGTCAGCGGGCGAGGCGATCGAGGATTTTGCGGGCGCGTTCGAATTCGGGGAAGAGTTTTTCTTCGGCGCGGAATTCCGGCGAGTGAGAGACGAGACTGCAACCAGAGCGGCGGGTAGGATGCTTAACGTGGAGCATCTCGTGATAGAGGACGTATTCGACGGCCAATTGGGGAACGGCGGGGTGGTCCATGCGGCGGTTAAGCAGAATGTGGTTAGGGCCGGGATCGTAACAACCAAACTGGCGGCGCCAAGAGTGGCCGCTCCAGCCGATGTGCGGGCGGGCGAGAGCGCCATCGAAAAAGCGGGCATTCAAAGCGTCGAATAATTTTTCCAGATCAAAGTGACGGCCACGGGGACCGAGGGGCGCGGGACGCACGCGATGGCGGCGCATGCGGTTGATTCGCCCGCGAGTGCGATGGGAGCGGGTGTAGTCGATGTAGGGCGCGGTGAGATCCCGCGGGGCCTTGCGCCGATAAACACGGGACAAGAGCAGAGCGGCGGCTCCTTCCAGAACGGGGAGGGGAGCGCGCTGCAACAGATCGGAAAAGCGGACGTAAACGCCTTCTTCGCGGCGACGAATGGTCAAGACCAGGCTGCTGTAAGGGTAAAACTCGACACGAAACCGCGGAGGACGGCCGTCACAATTGAGGCGAGTAAACACGCGCTGGAAAAGAGCCGAGCCGCCAGGAACGATCGAAGGAAGATTTCGCATGCGCTTTTCCAAGATATTTTACTGCGGGAAGAGCGGAGCGACAAACTTGAGGCGAAAGAGATAATCGCCTGCGGTCAGTTCTTGCGGCGAATGGGAGGAGGAGCCACGCTTTTCTTGGCCTTTTCGGCATCGTTGACGGCATCACGGGTGCCCTCGATGGCGTCGTTGAGGTTGTCCTTGAAGGCTTCGGCGTCGGGACCCGGTGCAGCAGCAATTTTGGTCAGGGCGTGGAGGTATTCCTTGCCATGGGCAGCCATGATGTCAATGCCCTGGCGGATGTTCTCCTGCTTTTCAATCCCCAACTGAATGAGGTCAGCGGCGTCGTCAATACAGCCGACATACCCGTTGAGCAAAGCGTTGAGCATATCGACATGCTTGTTGGAGGAAGGATGCTGGAGCTCGTACTGGAATTTCTTGAAGCGATCGTCCGCGAAGGTGAGGAAGAGCTTGATGCGTTCGTTGGAGGTTTCCGCATCGCGAATCTTGTCGGACTCCAGACCGGAAAGATAGTCCTTGTTTTGAGCCCGCAGCGAAAGTGGAGCAGCGGCGAGCGCGAGGGCGGCGAGAACGAGGAGCACGCGGCGCGAATTCACGGCTTCTTCTCCGGAGGCTTGTTTTTGTTGCGAGGAACCCGGACAGGAAAGATGAGATGAAGAAGTTCCTCGTCCATGGACACCAGATCTTCGCGGACGATCTGCAAGGGCGGCTTGAATTCAGGAGGCGAGACGAGAAGAGATTCGTCCAGCTCGCGAATCCCCCGGTGGATATGGATCTGCAACTGCTTGTAACCGCCGAGCTGGTGTTCGGCATCGGGATGCTGCTTTTTGAGCGCGTCCATGACGATGCGAGCATTGTCGCGATACTTTTCGAAGATTACACCGACCTGAGGGAACTCGCCGGCCTGCGAGGCACGGCGGGTTTCGGCGAATTGGGCGTCGCCCAACTTTTCAAAAAGCTTGGCTTTGTGGACGGAATTCGGTTCTGCATCGAAATGCGCCTGCAAGTCCGCGGGGTTGTCGGTGGTGACGGACGATACGGCCAACGCAGCGAAGAAGAAGAGAGCGAGAAATGGAATGGCGCGGGGGACCATGAATTATTGCCGTTTCGCTTCCAACATATGGCGAAGGACCTTACTGCGCTGCTGCGCCTGCCAAACCTGGTCGGAATTTTTACCTTGTTCCATGGAGAGAAATTTGTCGTAAGCCTCCAAGGCAGGCTTGAACTGCTTCAACTTATCGTAACAGAGACCACGGATAAACCAGGACCCCGGAGAAGGGGGCTCAGCCTTGGCAATGAGATCGAGGGTAGAGAGCGTGGCAGGACAATTTCCAGAAAGATAGTAGGTGGAGCCCAGATCTTTCCAAAAAACGAGGTTATTGGGCTCAAGCTGCAAAGCGGCCCGAAGGGATTTTTCCGCGTTGGGAAAATCGCGCTTCTGCAAATAGGTGCGGCCCAAACCGCCAAGCAACTGGGCATCGCGGGGAGCCAGGGCTACGGCCTGCTGGAGCGCGACGACGGCATCGTCGAATTTCTTCCGGGCAATCTGAATATCGGCGCGGAGCTTGAGGGCCTGGAGCGAAGGCGGCTGTCCTTCCGTGGCGCGGTCCAGAGCGGCGAGGGCTTCGTCATATTTCTGCTCGTCGAAGAGGGAGCGAACGTAAGCCGTTTTGGCAGCGGGATCCTCGGGATGGAGAGCGAGATATTTCTGATAGGCGTCGGCGGCTTCGGGCCTGTTCTGGGCCTTCAGGCTTTGCGCCAGGCCCAAGGCGGCGGGAGAGGAATCGGGATCGATTTCGAGGGCGGACCGGAATTTGGGCTCGGCGTCGGCCGGGCGCTGAAGATGGAGATCGAGGTTGCCAAGGTGGAGGAGGGCCTCGAGGTCGCGGGGGTCGAGGCGCAAAGCCTGCTCGAAAGACTCGGCGGCAGCGGCGGAGTCGCCCGAACGCTCAAGGGCCATGGCGAGGAGGATCCGCGGCCGACTTTGCGCAGGAAGGAGCTCAACGGATTTGCGGAGTGGCGCGACGGCAGCGGCGGGTTCGCGATCGAGCAGCAAAATGCCGAGGTTGAGCTGGGCTTCGGACAATTTGGGGTTGAGCTGGATGGAACGCTGGTACTCGGCCCGAGCATCGTCGAAACGTTTCAGAGCGGTGTAAACGTAAGCGAGCTGGAAATGGCCGTAAGGCTCGTCGGGTTTTTCGGCAATAAATTTCTGGAGAGGAGGTATGGCAGCTTCGAAGTCATTCTTGTCGATGGCGCGCTGCGCTTCGTCGAGGAGATCGTTAAGAGGATTGGCGAGTTTCTGGGTCTTCGATTGGGAAGGGCGAGAAGAGGGGGTCTGCGCGAGTGAGGGAGGAGTGAAGGGGGGAAAGCCGCCGAAGAGGGAGAAGAGGATGGCAGCGCGAAGGATCATGATGTCAACGGTGAAGAATTGACTCCATTACCGATTGTAGCCGAGGAGCTTGAAGACTTGGATGCGCCGTTGGGCGAGCGCTTTGCCTGACCGTTGGAGGCGAGAACGCGGGCCAGAAAGCGGCCGGTATGGGAGGCCGTGTTGCGAGCGACCTGTTCCGGGGTGCCGGAAGCGATGATCTTGCCGCCGCGATCGCCCCCTTCGGGGCCCATGTCAATCAGCCAATCGGCGGACTTGATGATGTCCAGATTGTGCTCGATGACGAGAAGAGAAGAGCCGGATTCAAGAAGCTTGCGCATGGCGGCGAGGAGCTTGGCAATGTCGTCAAAATGCAGGCCGGTGGTGGGTTCGTCGAGGATATAGAGGAGGCCCTTGTTTTCCGAGCGGGTGAGATGTGAAGCGAGCTTGAGACGCTGCGCTTCGCCACCGGAGAGAGTGGTGGCGGACTGGCCAAGTCGCAGATAGCCGAGGCCGATTTCGTTGAGAACCTTGAGTTTGGAAGTGACCTTGGGGACCTGGGCAAAAAAAGCCAAAGCCTCGCGCACCGTAAGCTGCAGAACATCGTGGATGTTCTTATCGTGGAAACGGACGTCGAGAACAGAAGTCTTGAAGCGGGTGCCACGGCACTCCTCGCAGACGAGCTCGACATCGGCCAGGAACTGCATTTCCACGGTGACGGTGCCGTCGCCCTGGCACGTTTCGCAGCGACCGCCCGGGACATTGAAAGAGAAATGCCCGGCAGAGAAGCCGCGTCGGCGAGCGTCGGGAGTGGCGGCGAAGACTTCGCGGATGGCGTCGAAGGCCTTGAGATAGGTGGCGGGGTTGGAACGGGGAGTGCGGCCAATGGGCGACTGGTCGATGATGACGACTTCGCGAATGTCGAGGTCGCCTTCCAGGCGATCACAAAACTCCTTGATGCTATTGCCAGAACGCTTGGCCAAGAGCGCTTTGTAAAGGACGTCGTGAACCAAAGAGGATTTTCCGGAGCCGCTGACGCCGGTGACGACGACGAGGGAGCCGAGAGGAATCATAACGTCGACGTTCTGCAGATTGTGGAGGGATGCGCCAAAAAGACGAAGGAACTTACCGTTGGGCTTGTGGCGAGTATTGGGAACGGGAATGCGAAGTTCGCCGCTGAGGTAGCGGCCAGTGATGGATTTCTGATCGAGGAGCATTTGCGAGTAGGAACCAGCGAAGAGGAGCTTTCCGCCCAGCTCACCCGCGCCCGGACCCAGGTCAATTACGAAATCAGCAGCCTGGATGGTGTCGGGATCATGCTCGACAACGAGAACGGTGTTACCGAGGTCACGAAGAGACTTAAGGATGTCGATCAGACGGCCAGTGTCGCGCGGATGGAGGCCGATGGAAGGTTCATCCAGGACATACAAGGCACCGACGAGGTGCGAACCGAGAGAAGTGGCCAGCTGAATGCGCTGAGACTCGCCACCGGAAAGAGTGGAGGTGAGGCGGTCGAGGGTAAGGTAATCGAGGCCGACCTCATCGAGGAACTGCAGGCGGGAGCGCAGTTCGTCCAGAATCTTGTCGGCGATTTTGGATTGGGAATCGGTGAGAGCAAGGGTGGCGAGGAAGGCGCGGGCTTCCTTGACGGTGAGCTTGCAGACTTCGGTGATGGATTTGCCGGCGATGCGAACCGCGCGAGCTTCCGCGCGGAGGCGCGTGCCCGCGCAGTCCGGACATAGCGCGTAGCCGCGGAAACGGCTGAGAAAAACGCGGACGTGGAGTTTGTATTTCTTGCGCTCGAGATAATTGAAGAAACCCTTCACGCCGGGATATTCGTTTTCCGGGTCGCCCTCGAGGAGGCGGCGCCGCTGCTCAGGAGTCAAATGACGCCAGGCAACGTTGGTGGGAATGGACTGAGAACGAGCGTACTTTCTGGCTTCCTGCAACAGGGAGCGATAGCGAGGCTTGGTCCAGGGCTCGATGGCGCCGTCGTCGAGCGACTTGCCAGCATCGGGGACGACGAGATTGAGGTCGAAGTCGATGGTGTTACCAAAACCCTGGCAGCGAGGACAGGCGCCGTAGGGATTGTTAAAGGAAAAGAGGCGAGGCTCGGGCTCCTGGTACAGGGTGCCATCGTTCTTACATTCGAAACGATCGTTGAAAGTGAGGCGCTCGGCGGGATTGCCGGAAGCATCCGCGACAAACTCGAGAAGGGCTTCGCCGGAGCCTTCGCGATAACAGATTTCAATGGAATCGACCAGACGGGAACGGGAGTCCGGGTTGACGGAAAGGCGATCGACAAGGACATAGACCGGACGCGAAAAATCGAGGTCCAGAAGAGATTCAGGCGAGGAAAATTCGTGGACGTTGCCATCCTGGTAGAGGCGATTGAAACCGCGCTTCTGGATATCGAGCAGAGCATTACGAACGGAATCGGCGGGAGGCGCGGAAGGCTTCTTGCGCTGGAGGCGACGTGCAGCCGGCTGGGAAGGCCCCGCAGAGATGCGTAAGAGAAAAAGGATGTAGAAGCGGCGGCCAGGAGCCAACGAAAGAACCCGGGTGGCGATTTCTTCGGGATTGTCGCGGCGCACCTCGGCACCGCATTTGGTACAAAAAGTCTGACCGCAACGCGCAAAGAGGAGGCGAAGATAATCGTAGATTTCGGTGGCGGTGGCGACCGTGGAGCGGGGATTGCGGGTGGAATTTTTCTGGCGGATGGCAACGGCAGGAGCGATGCCGGAGATCTCGTCGACATCCGGCTTTTCCATACGCTCCAGGAACTGGCGGGCATATGCGGAAAGGGATTCGACATAGCGCCGCTGACCCTCGGCGTAAACGGTGTCAAAGGCGAGGGAGGATTTGCCGGATCCGCTGACGCCAGAGACGACGGTGATGGCATTGTGGGGGATTTCCACGCTGACGTTTTTGAGATTGTGGACGCGGGCGCGACGGACAGAAATCGTGTCGACGGCAGGGGACGTAGAGATGGGAGAGTCGGTAGTCAAAGCAAGCCCAGACAGAGCGCCTTGCGGACACTGTCTAAACTTTCGATTATACGGCGAGTGGGATGAAGGGGCAAACGGCGTTAGGGAAGCCGGGAAGATCAATCCTGGAGGAGGTTGATCTGGCCGACGCCACCCTGGATCTGGATGTGGATGGTGGCGGGAGTCTTGCCGTAGGCATCGTTGGTGTACTCATCGCCGTCGTGGTGCAGGCCATGAGCCTCCACGGAACCCAGGCCGCCGGAAGCGTTAACAATGACACCGACGTCACGGGGGAGGCGAATGGTGGCTTGTCCGACGCCGCCCTGAAGGTCGGCATCGAGATTCTGCTTACGGTCACCGGTGAGGTCGAGGTCCAGCTGACCGGCCCCCATTTCGACCTTGAGGTGAGTAAGAGGAACGTCGCGAAAATGCAGCTGGCCCTGGCCAGCGCCCATCTGAATTTTCAGGTCGAGAGGAAGGTCATTACTGAAGCGCAGATTCCAATCGTTGTGAGCGGTGCCGAAGTGGGTGTTGTCGCCGTCTTCTTGAGTGACGTCGAGTTGACCAACGCCGGCAGAGTTCACGCTGTACTCGACGCGCGGAGTGCCCCACGAGCTGTAGTAGGTGATGTCGGCATCGAGAGCGTGGCTGGAGCCGCCATTGACAACGATTTTTCCAGCGGAGGCCTCGATAGAGGCCTGCAAAGACTTGGCGTTCTGGCGGTCAACGGTGCGGGTGAAGTGTTGGGGAACAGAAGTGTAGCGATGGCTGTGGGAATAGGCGCGGCCATGCCAGACAAGCAGAACGAGAACAACGACGAAAGCGATGAGAGCGACGGTAGCGCCCGTGGAACGGGCGGCAGGAGTTGCGGAAGCGGAGGCGCCACGGCGCCGAGTGGAATCCCACATTTTGCCAACGCCGATGAAGATAAGAATAAGCGGCCAATAGGACCTGAAAATCGGCCAAGGGTCGAACTCCGAGCGATAGTTAGCGTACAGGAAAATCGCGCCGAGAACGATGAGGAGGATGGGGACGACGAGCGAGCGTCGGTCGTTTTGCGGCATGGCAACCTCTGAATTATGTTACGCGTTTTGGGAGTGAAATGTTTCAGCGCAGGGGCAAGCTCCGGTTGGGGGGAGCATAGCGCGAAGAAATGGCGCCAGCAACCGGCATGGAGCGGGTTGGCTATACTGGACGGCGGCACGCGGGACGAGGTGAGCGATGCGCGGATACCAAAGAATCGTGTGGATGGTGCTGGACAGCGTGGGAATCGGGGAGCTGCCGGACGCGAAGGACTATGGAGACGTGGGACGAAGCACGCTGGGGCACATTGCGGAGTCGCGAGCGCTGAAGGTGCCGAACCTGGCAGCGATGGGATTGGGGAATATCGCGGCACTCAAAAATATCGCTCCAGCGGAGAAGCCCAGGGCGGCGTACGGAAAAGGAGCAACGAAGTCGCCTGGAAAGGATACGACGACAGGCCATTGGGAAATGGCGGGAGTATGGCTGGACCAGGCATTTCCGGTGTATCCGCAGGGATTTCCACGCGAAGTAATCGAGGAATTCGAAAAGCAGATCGGGCGGAAAACGATCGGGAACAAGCCAGCGTCCGGAACAGAGATCATCAAGGAGTTGGGAGAAGAGCACGTACGAACCGGAAAGCCGATCGTATACACATCCGGAGACAGTGTTTTCCAGATTGCCGCGCACGAACAGGTGATACCGATCGAGGAGCTATACCGGATGTGCGAGATCGCACGCAAGCTGCTGGATGGAAAGCATCGCGTGGGGAGAGTAATCGCGAGGCCATTCGCGGGAACCCCGGGGCATTTCGCGCGCACGACGAGGCGGCACGACTATGCGGTGGACCCGCCGAAGCCGATGCTGCTGGATGTGTTGGAAGAGCGCCAGGCGCCGGTGTTCGGGATCGGAAAGATTCACGACATTTATAACGGGAGAGGCGTGAAGGAGTACGTTACGACGAAGGGAAATGTGGACGGGATGGAGAAATTAGGCGCGGCGGTGAAGGAACGAAAGACCGGATTGATCTTCTGCAACCTGGTTGATTTCGACATGTTGTACGGGCATCGAAAAGACGTGGAGGGGTTCGCCAGGTCGCTGGAGGAATTCGACACGATGCTCGGAGAATTCCTGCCGAGACTCGATGCGACCGACATGCTGCTGATCACGGCGGATCACGGGTGCGATCCGGATCCACGATGGGCGACGACTGATCATTCGCGGGAATATGTACCGATCCTGGCGTATTCGCCGGGGAGCGGGGCTGGAGTGAAGCTGGGAGTGCGCGAAACGCTGGCGGATATGGGGCAAACCATAGCGGAAAATTTCGACGCGAAGATCAAGCACGGGAAAAGCTTTTTGAAGGAATTAGTTACCGGCGGAGGATGACGTAGGAGAACCGGGGGCGTAATAGCCGTTGCGGGTGCGGGCGACCAATTTGCCGCGGCCACGAGGAGGAATGACCTCCACCTGAACGGTGCGGAAGGTACCGTCACGCTTGGCGTTGGTGGGATAGTAGGCAAGGGTGTACTGGTTGCGGATGTCGTGAGCCACCTGCTCGCAGATGGTTTTTACGTCGTCGACGTTTTCGGGGAAATAGGATAAGCCGCCGGAAGCCAAGGCGATTTGCTCCAGAGCGCGCTTGGCACGCTTGGCGTTCTTCTTGCTTTCCTCGCCGAGGAGACCAATGGTGTAAATGACGGTGTCGGTCTTCTGGATTTCCCGGATGGTCTTTTCCAGGGTGGTGTGGCTGGTGTTGTCCTCCCCATCAGTAACCACGAGCAGGACCTTCTTGTCTTTCTTTCCCTTCTTGGCGTGATCGAGGGAACCGATCAGCGCGTCATACAAAGCGGTGCTGCCCCGAGAATCAATGCGCTCGAGAGCTTCCTTAAGGTCGGGAATGCTGTTGGTGAAGTCCTTGTCGAGGTCGAGGTAGAAATCGTCGTTAAAATTGACGACGAAAGCTTCGTCCTGAGGGTTGCTGGCTTCGACGAGAGTGAGAGCGGCGGCGTTCACGCGGGGACGCTTGTCCCGCATGCTGCCGCTGTTGTCGATAACCAGGCCCATGCTGACGGGAATGTCCTCGCGCTTGAAGACGGAAAGCTTTTGCTCGACTTTGTCCTCCAGGACGCGAAAATTCTCCTGCTTGAGGCCATCAGCAAAACGGCCGCGGTCGTCGAGGACAGTGGTGTGGAGGACGACGAGGTTAACGTCGACGCGAATCCTGGGATCAGTTTTGCCGGCATTGGGATCTTGCCCGGGAGGCAGAGGCTGAGAATCGGGAACCGGAATCTGCGCGAAAACCGGGGAAACCAGGAAAATCAGGGCGGACACAAGCACCAGGAAACGAACAGAGTGGAAGGCCAGCCCTTCAGTGGCTGGGAGCGTAGTAGCCTGTTTTCGAATAAACGTTGAGAGGCGGAAGCCCCTTGGGAGCCCGGAGCTTGATCTTGATTTTGCGCCAACGGGCGTCATGTGCCTTGTTGCTCGGCCGATATCCCAGAACATATTGATTTCGCAACTCCATGCCGATCTTAGACGCGATATCCGGCAGTTCGTTCAGATTCTCGACGGCAAAAACGCGACCGCCGGTCATTTCCGTGACCTCGCTCAAAAGGGAGGGACCATTGAGCTCTTCAGGAGTACGGTTGCGGTAGCCAAGCGGATCATAAATACCGATCGCGTACAGCTGGGTGTCTGCTTCGCGAACGAGCCGCTTGATATCGCTCTCGTTGTACCTACTATGATTATCGCCCCCGTCGGATAGGATGAGCAAGGCACGCTTGCCGTTGCGTGCACCCCTCATCTGACTGAGACCCAAATAGATAGCATCGAGTAAGGCAGTCCGACCCTTGGGGGAGGTGAGCATCATGCGGCTTTGCAGATCTTCGACGCTATTGGTGAAAGCGCTGGTAAGCTCGGCGCGTTCGTTAAAGCTGACCAAGAAGAACTCGTCCTGGGGATTAGCAGTCTTGAAGAATTGAAGAGCGGCTTCCCGGGCTTTGCCGATCTTGTTGGACATGCTGCCGCTGAAATCGAAGATAACGCCGATGGAAATGGGGACGTCCTCAGAGGAAAAAGTGACGACTTCCTGTTCGATGTTGTCCTCAAAAACGCGGAAATTGTCGGGGTCGAGGCCGGTCACGAGGCGGTTATAAGGGTCGGTCACGGTGATATTGACCAGGGCCAGATCGACGTCTAAGTGTAATCCTTGCTTGGGTTTAAGGAAGGTGCCGGGAGTGTTTTTTGTGACGTCGTCCTTGGGCTTCGCGTCATCGACGGGTTTCTGGTCGTCAAAGGGAACCTGGGCAACCGAGGGACCAGGCGAAAACAGGAGAGTGAGGACGAACAGCAGAGTAACGATAAACCCCGGCATAAAGCGAAACTGAGGACCCTTACGATTCACGGCTCTCTCCCGAAGAGCCCCGGCTTGCAACCGGGCGGCCGCGCACTGCAAAGACTACGCGGAATTGTACCACCAGCATCGCGGAAGACAATAGGCAACAAGTGCCTAGCGGGGCTGGCATTGTAAAAGCTTTGTCAACGCCCACGAGGATCCGAAGATGAGATTCCGGAGGAAGGCGAATGGTACGCATGAGAAAAATGCTGAAGAAACAAATTGAAAGAATCAGTAGCCGGTATATAACCGCAATGGGTCAGGAGACGGCGAGGAAAAGAGGCGATGAGCGGAACGACCAGGGTGGTGATTGTCATACCAGCGCGTTATGGGTCCACGAGGCTTCCCGGCAAGCCGCTGGTGGCGCTTGCGGGGCTGCCGATGATTCAAAGGGTGTATGAGCGAGCCCGGGCGGCGGAAAAAGCGCAGCGAGTGATCGTAGCTACGGATGACGAAAGAATCGTGCGCGTGGTGGAAGGCTTTGGCGGAGAAGCGCGACTCACGCGATCCGATCATAGAACAGGAACGGAGCGGGTGGCGGAAGTGGCAGCCCAGGTGGATGGCGAAGTGTTTGTGAACGTGCAAGGGGATGAACCTCTGCTCGATCCGAAGGCGGTGGATACGGCGATCGGAGCGCTGTTGGAGGAGCCGGAGGCAAAAATCGCAACGGTGGCGACGCCGATCCGGGTGCCAGCGGACATCATGGATCCGAATGCCGTGAAAGTGGTGGTGGATTTCGATGACAATGCGCTGTACTTTTCACGCGGGCCGATTCCCTGGGTTCGGGACACAAGCGGCAAAGCGCGGGCGCGGCACATGAAGCACCTGGGGTTGTACGTGTTCCAGCGCGAAGCGCTGCTGGAATATCCGACCTTACCGCAGGGAGAATTGGAACGAATCGAGCAACTGGAACAGTTGCGATGGATGGAGAACGGCTGGAAAATCCGGGTGGCGGAAGTGGAGCATGACGCGATCAGCGTAGACGTGCCGGAAGACGTGGCGCGAGTCGAGAAACTGCTGAAGGAATAGAAGACGCCCGGCAGGCTTGCGCGAAACCGGGCGTCAGGAATGCACGGATAAAACGATCAGAAGTTGCGGACTACGGTACCGGTAATGATGCGATGGGTGTCTGTGCCTACGACGAACATGGTATTGGGATCGACGAAGTAGGCGGCAAAGTTGATGGTCGTAGAGGGCGAGGTCGCGAGCTTGATGGCATAGGGATTGCGGCCGGTGCCATCGCCACTGACGGCCAGGGAACCGGTGATGGCGCCATCCAGGACAACGCTGGAGGCGGAGAGTTCGGTGAAGTCGACACCGCCGCTAACATCGCCAGCGCTGTAGAGAGTGTATTGACCGAGGAAGTCCTCCTCGCCAAACCCACCAGTGGTGCCGTTAACACTCTGGCCGCTGAAATTGAAGGCCCAGTTCCCTGCCGACGCAGACACCGTGAACGGACCGGAAGCCTGAGCGCGGATGGAACCGTCGGAGACAATGCCTGCGCTGTTGTCCTGAATCACGCCCGTGGAAGGGGAGCTCAGGTAGAAAATAAAGGAAAAAGTGCCTGCGGAAGAATCGGTGAAAGTCATGGTGCCACGGCCACTTCCCGGGAAATTGGTGTCGATCGCGTAGGTCGCGGCAGAAATGACACCGGCGGGAAGCTGGGCAGGATTACTGTTGCCGGAGCCGCTGGCGCTGGAATTGTTGTCGTCAATGCGCAAGGTGCCGGCGTTGATAGCGCCGTTGCTCAAAGTGATGCGGCCGGCCCGAACGTCAGAGCCGGAAATGCTGGCGCCACCGAGAATCATGGCGAAATTGCCGCTGAAAGCCGCAGTGGTCTGTGAGATGGTACCGGTTTGCGCCACGGCGTCACCTAGCGTGAGCGCGGGAAAATCGGTCTCCATGAATTTGATGTGAGAATCGTCCACGATGTAGAACGCCATGTTGAGGCCAGAGATGATCGCGGTGCCGCGGCCAAACGTGGAGCCATTGTTGGGGTCCATGGCGAGAGTGTCGGTCGTAAAGTCTTGCGGACCGGACGCGGTAGCGTTGTTATTGATATCCACGAGGGTATCGGCACCGCCCGCGCCATTGCCGATGAACTGACCGACGCGGGACTCCGGAACGCCGTTGTTGTCGACACCGGAGAAGTCGAATACGAATCCGGTGTTTACGGATTGAACGGAAAAGGCATTGGGATCCTGGACAGAAAAGTTGCCGCTGGCGGTAGCATTGCCGTCGGTCTGCGTAATCAAGCCGGAGGTGGCGGAAGTCATCACGATGCTGAAGCCAAGTGTGCCGGTCTGATTGGTCAGACTGACCGTACCTTTGCCATTGGAATTAATGGAGTACGTACCGGATGTGAAAGTCAGGGTGGCGGCGCCCGGGATATTGGCACTGTTGATGTCCTCGACTCCGCCGGAAATGCCGCCGGACCCGTCGGCAATGAAGCTGCCGATGCGAGCAAAAAAACCGCTGGCGTCCTGTCCACTCATGGAAAAGGCATAAGCGCCATTGAGTGTGGCCGCGGAGTAGGGACCCGAAGCCGGAGGAGGAGAAGGTTGGGAAGTAATGCCGCCACCTCCACCGCAGGAAATCAGGAAAAGAGTTGAGAGGGAAAGAAAAGCCGAAAAAAGGAGACGAAAAAGCGAGGAGGTCTTCACTGGGCACCCCGGGGTTTGGAGGCCGACGCAGCAGTGACGCGCGAACCGGCGGTCCACAAAGGGAGGCCGCGGGACGAACGCACGGCAACCGCCGTGGAGCCCTTCTGAACGACGCGAGCGAGGAAAACAGAATTCGAACCATTGGCAAAGAATTCGCCGACGATGCGAACGGAATCGCCAGCGGCCAGATCGAGATGGTTCAACTTCAAGAATTTGGCGCTGCCGATATGGACATCCACAGAACCCGACGAAGTCTGGACGAAGACATGCGAGCCGAGGGGACCGCTGTCCGCGTTTTCGACGACGCGCGTAACGGCGCCGAGAAGATTCACCTCGCGAGCCGGATCATAACCCGCTTTAAGCGCGGGAGAGGTCTGCTGGGCGAAAGCAGCGGCAGAAAAACAAAGGAAAACTGCGAGACAGAGAGCTACACGAGAACGAATGTTTACGGAGATTATTCCTGCTTGCAAGGGATTCCCTTTCCGAGGTCCAAGCTGATCATTAGCCCGTATTACGAGCGCGAACGATGAACCGCAAGAGCGACACCAAAACGAAGAGCCTCGCCAATTGGACGACGAGAAAGGCGAAATAGGTTGCGGCCACACGGTCCATGGGTTGCACAAGCGATAACGGCCCCCCAAGAACCGATTGCCGGGTCGCGAGTCCTCAGGCATAGAACACGAGGAAAGGAAAAGAGTTTCGGAACAGAGCGCGGGAAAGAGGAAGTATTTCCGGAGGAAGATGCATTGTTGATTTGACGTGACGCGGGGATTTGACAGAGACGCGGGTTGTGTCCATAATTATGTGTACGTCACTCCTGTGGAGGTTAGACAAGCCCGGCAAGCTGAAAGCAGCGAGCTCAGGGCTGCAAGGATGGCGCCAAAGTATATTTTTGTAACTGGCGGAGTTGTTTCCTCGTTAGGAAAAGGCGTCGCTGCCTCCTCAATCGGTTGTCTCCTCGAAAGTCGCGGATATAAAGTCACCCTGCAGAAGTGCGATCCTTATTTGAATGTGGATCCCGGGACGATGAGCCCGTTCCAGCACGGCGAAGTGTTTGTGACCGAAGACGGTGCGGAAACCGATCTGGACCTGGGGCACTACGAAAGATTCACGCACGCCAAGCTAAGCCGCGACAATAACTGGACCACCGGAAGAATCTACGAAACGATCCTGAGCAAGGAACGCCGAGGAGATTACCTGGGTAAGACCGTCCAGGTGATCCCGCACGTGACGGACGAAATCAAGGCGACGATCCGGAAGGTGTCCGAAGGCGTGGACGTAGTGATCGTGGAGATCGGCGGGACCGTAGGAGATATCGAATCGCTGCCCTTCCTGGAAGCCATCCGACAGATGCGCCTGGAATCCGGAGCGGAAAACACGCTGTTCGTGCACGTAACGCTGGTGCCGTTCATCGCCGCGGCGGGCGAGTTGAAAACCAAGCCGACGCAGCACAGCGTGAAAGAGATGCTGGGAATCGGAATCCAGCCGGACATCCTGTTATGCCGAAGCGATCACCATATTCCGACCGACCTGAAGAAGAAGATCGCTCTTTTTTGCAACGTGGCGGAAGGCTGCGTAATTTCGATGGAGGACGTGGATACGATTTACGCCGTACCAGTGGAGCTGGCGCGCGAAGGGTTGGACCGGCAGATCATGAGGTTGCTGAAACTGGAAGAGCATTCGCAAGATCTGAGCCCGTGGATCAAGCTGGTGCAACAAATGGAGCAGCCGAGCGGCGAAGTGCGAATCGCGGTTGTCGGCAAGTATGTGCAGCTGGAGGATGCGTATAAGAGTTTGCGGGAAGCATTACTGCACGGCGGGCTGGCGCACGGTCACAAGACAGTTCTGGACTGGATCGAGGCAGAAGAGATTGACAGTCCGGAGACAGCCGCGGCCCGGCTGCGCGGGTATGACGGGATCCTGGTTCCCGGAGGATTTGGAAAGCGCGGAATTCAGGGAATGGTGCACACCATCCGATACGCGCGCGAGCACAAAGTGCCGTTTTTCGGGATATGCCTGGGGATGCAGTGCGCGACGATCGAGTACGCGCGCGACGTTGCGGCGTTGAAGCAGGCAGACAGTACGGAGTTCGATCCGCAAACACCCCACCGTGTGATTTACAAGTTGAGAGAGCTATTGGGCGTGGACGAAATGGGCGGGACCATGCGGCTCGGGGCCTGGCCGTGCAAGCTGGAGCCCGGATCGTTTGCCCACCGGGCGTACGGTAAGCTGGAAATCAGCGAGCGCCACCGGCACCGATATGAGTTCAACCGGGAGTACGAAAAAGCTCTGACAGGCGCGGGGCTGAAGATCACCGGGCGGACGCCAGACGAAAATTACGTGGAGATCATCGAGGCGCCGGAACATCCGTGGTTCCTGGGCTGCCAGTTTCATCCGGAGTTCAAGTCGAAGCCGCTGGAACCGCACCCGCTGTTTGCGGCGTTCATTGGAGCGGCGCTGGAATACCGAAAGCAGAAGACACGGCCGGCCGCGGAGAGCTCGCGAGTGCAGGCTGCGGTCGGGGCCGGGCCGAGACTAACCGTCTAATTCATTGCCGACGCCGCCGCGACGGTGAAGGCTGATACACTTTCGTAACAGGATCCGATGGACATGATACGCACCGGGGAAATTGCGCTCGGTTCCCTGCGCCTTGGCGGAGGAAACCCATTATTCGCGATTGCGGGCCCGTGCGTGATTGAAAGCGAAAAACATGCTCGAACGATAGCCGAGCAGGTGGCGGGAATAGCAGCAGAGGTGGGAATTCCGTACATTTTCAAGGCGTCTTACGACAAGGCCAACCGCTCCTCGGGAGGCGCGTATAGAGGACCCGGGATGAAAGAGGGGCTGCGGATCCTGGGCAAAATCAAAATGGATTTGAAGCTGCCAATCTTGACGGATATCCATGACGCTTCACAAGCCGGGCAGGCGGCGGAAGTGTGCGACATTCTGCAGATTCCCGCGTTTCTATCGCGGCAGACGGATTTGCTTGTGGCGGCGGCGAAAACGGGGCGAGTCGTGAATGTGAAGAAGGGACAGTTCCTGTCGCCGTGGGACATGGTGAACGTCGTGGAGAAGATTGCGAGCGCGGGAAACAAACAGATTGTGTTAACAGAACGAGGTTCATCGTTCGGGTACCAGAACCTGGTAGTGGACATGCGGTCGATTCCCGTGATGCAAAAGCTGGGGTATCCAGTGGTGTTTGACGTGACGCATTCGGTGCAACTGCCGGGCGGGCAAGGTCATGCGAGCGGCGGGCAGCCGGAGTTCATCGAGACATTGGCACGGGCAGGCGTAGCGGCAGGCGCGGACGGAATATTTCTGGAAACGCATGACAATCCAGCCGAAGCGCTTTCGGACGGAGCCAATGCGCTACCGCTGGGGCAACTTGCGGGACTGCTTAAGCGGATGAAGGAATTGTCGGCGATGGTGAAGCGGTGGAGCGCGTTGTGAGCGACAAAAGCAGCGTGGGTGCAGCCAAGCGTGTACTGCGAATCGAAGCGCAGGCTATTCAAGATGCGATGGAGCGGGTGGACGGGAGTTTCGACAAGGCCGTGGAACTGCTATTTGGATGCAAGGGTCGCGTGGTGGTCACAGGGATGGGGAAATCGGGACTGATCGGGCGAAAAATATCGGCAACGCTGTCGAGCACGGGAACGCCGTCATTTTTTCTGCATCCGGCGGAGGCCCTGCACGGTGATTTGGGAATGCTGGCGCGAGGGGACGCGATGCTGGCGGTATCGTACGGCGGCGAAACGGAGGAGATCATCCGACTGCTGGAGGCGATGAAGAGGCTGGAGATTCCGCTGGTGACACTGACGGGCAAACCGGGGTCGACGCTCGGCGTGGCGAGCGAAGTGTCGCTCAACGTCAGTGTGAAAGAGGAAGCATGCTCGCTGAATCTGGCGCCGACGGCGAGCACAACGGTGGCGATGGCGGTGGGCGATGCGCTGGCGGTGGCGCTGCTGGAAAAGAGGGATTTTCGTCACGACGATTTTGCGGCGCTGCATCCGGCTGGGCGGCTAGGCAAGAAATTATTACGGGTGGAACATCTAATGCACTCGGGCGAGAGATTGCCGCGGGTATCGACGGGCACGCCGATGCCGGAAACCTTTCACATGATGAGCGAAAAGGGACTGGGAATGACGACGGTGACGGAGGGGGATGGGAAGTTAGCGGGTATCATCACGGATGGCGACTTGCGGCGGTTGATGGAAAAACACCGCGGGGCGACGCTGGAAATGACGGCCGGGGCGTGCATGACGCGCAACCCGCAGACCATAGGACCACACCTGCTGGCGAGCGAAGCGTTGAACTTGATGGAAAAGCGAAAGATTACGTCCATCGTGGTGGTAGACGAGAACGCCAAGGTAGTGGGCGTAGTGCATTTGCATGATCTGTGGACGCTGGAGTTGATGTAGGCGAATTGCAAACGAACGATGCTGTGGGCGATACGGTCCTGGCGGCGATAGAGGAGAACAAGTTGGCTATGCGGGAGCAGCGAATACCGGCGGGATTGAAGAAGCGCGCGAGCCAGATCAAGGTCGTGCTGATGGACGTGGATGGAACGATCACGGACGGGAGCGTAACTTTGCTCTCTCAGCCGGATGGATCTGCCCTGGAGATCAAGACATTTGATGCACATGACGGGCAAGGATTGACGCTGGCGCGGACAGCGGGATTGAAGACCGGCGTGATTACGGGACGGGGAAGCGCAGCTCTCCGGCAACGGTGCAAGGAACTGGGAATTGAGTACGTTTACGAGAAACAAGCACACAAGATCGCGGCCTACGAAGAGATTTTGAAGAAGTCGGGCGCGAAAGAATCTGAGGTGGCGTTCCTTGGAGACGACCTGCCCGATCTGACAGTGATGCGACGAGTGGGCCTGGCGGCGGCGGTGGGCGACGCGACGGCGGAAGTCAAGCAAACGGCTCACTTCACGACGCGAGCAAACGGAGGCAAGGGTGCGGCCCGGGAGCTGGTGGAAGTAATTTTGAAGAGCAAAGGTATCTGGGAAGAAATGATCGACAAAGCGCGAGCCTGAGCCTCGAAAGGGGAATGAGGCATCCGTCGCAGGAACTAAACCGCAGAAGCAGAGAGGATTTTCATGGTGCATCCGTGGCATGACGTGTCGCCGGGGCAGGAGCTCCCACGCGACTTTCGAGTAGTGATCGAAATCCCATTGGGATCAAACGTAAAGTATGAATTAGACAAGCCAACCGGCTTAATAAAAGTGGACCGAATCATTCACTCGGCGGTCTTTTATCCGGCGAACTACGGGTTCATTCCCCAAACGTACGCGGAGGATAACGATCCGCTGGACGTGCTGGTGCTGTGCCAGGAACCGGTGCAGCCACTGGCGCTAATCGAGGCAAGGGCCATCGGCATAATGACGATGATTGACTCCGGAGCCAGCGATGACAAGGTGATCGCGGTGGCGACGAACGATCCGGAATTCAGCGAATACGTGGAGGCCCGGGACCTGCCGGCGCACCGGTTGCTGGTGCTGAAGCGATTTTTCCAGGATTACAAACTGTTGGAAGGAAAGAACGTCGAAGTCGAGGACATCCGCCCAGCCTACGCGGCGGCTGCGGTCATCGAGAAGGCTCTGGCACGATATCAACAAGAAAAACAAAAGTTGCTGGCACAGGTAATCCGGTGAAACAAAATCAACGACGATTGCAGACGGCTAGTACAAATGCATTATTTCGGCGAAAGGCCTGGGAAGGCTAAGCTGCGGCTATAACATCCGGCATGGATCTCAAGAGAAAACGCATGTGGACGTGGATCGGCTGGGGCGTGGGGCTGTTGCTGGCGATTGCATTTGGTGTTTTGTCCTATGTTGCCGGCAGCCCGAAGGATGCGTATGGGATGCTGCGCTACGCGCTGCCGCATATGCACCGCGGAAAACTGCGGCCGGGCGACGATGCGCCTGATGCGCGTTTGCTGTCTTTGGATGGAGAGCGTCACTTTCATATTCGGGATCGCCTGGGCGCGCGGCCTCTGGTTTTGATTTTCGGCAGCTACACTTGACCGCCCTTTCGGCGCCAGTTAGGCGACGTCACGAAGATCTACAACGACTACAAGGACAATGCGGATTTTCTGACGGTATACGTACGCGAAGCACATCCCACGGACGAATGGCAAATGAAGTCCAACGTCAAGGAAGACGTATGCTACGCGCAACCCAAGACGCTGACGCAACGGGTGGCCATCGCCAACGATTTCGTGCAACGGTTCCACTACCCGTTGCCCTTCGGGATCGACGATATGGGAAACGCAGCAGAAAGCGCGTATTCCGCGTGGCCGGAACGCCTATACATCGTGGACGAACACGGAAAGATCGCGTACGCCGGCGGCATGGGACCGTTCCATTACGATCCTAGCGAAGCGCGTGCCTGGCTGGAGAAAAAGTTTGGAAAGGTGAGTTCACCCGCCGTACCGGATGCGCCGACGGAACCTCCTGCAAAAGTCCCGGCCGCGAGCGCGGGAACGTCCAAATAAGTGCTGCAACCTACCTCATTGTGAATTGGGCAGATTGAGCTGCCTGCAGATTTCATCGACAATTTCCGGGGGCGAAGACCGGATATCCACAACGAGCGAGTCGCCCGGCTCCTCCAGCGTATCGAACTGGCTCTGCAAGATGTGTTCGTCGGCGAAATGCCCTTTTCTTACCAGCAAGCGGGAATGAATCAGGTCGTAAGAACCCTGCAAGAGCACATATTTGACTGCTGGGGCGACGCCCAGAAGCTGCCGGTAAGACTGTTTCAAGGCGGAGCAAGCAAGCACCGCATTCTGGTTGGCGGCGATCCACTGATCGATCTGGCTACGCATGGCGGCGAGCCAGGGAGAACGGTCAGCGTCAGTCAGTGGAATGCCACGATGAATTTTGTCCTTGTTGACAGCGGAGTGGAAGTCGTCCGCATCGGCAAATTGCCAGTGGAGCTTGTGGGCGAGCAAGGTGCCGACAGTGGTCTTTCCGGAACCCGTGACACCCATGAGGATGACGATCATCTCGTAACTTTCGGGATTGCCGCAAAATCAAAAGCTCCAGCGAGTGAACTACTTCTTCGCAGGCGCAGCGAGTTTGGGCTCTTCCGCCGGCTTGATTTGAGAAGCAAGTTTCTGGAGATCGGTGACGGCAGAGCCGTCCAGCTCATACAATGCCGGCTCGCCTTCCCGTTTAGCGATGTACTTATCGCCGTTCCTGGACATGAGTACCTTCTCGACGCGTTTGCCATCGTTCGAGATCACGATAAGATCGAGCGCCGAAGAAGTGAACCCGGAATCGACAAATTTCGTGGCGGCTAGCTCGCGAATTTTATCGATAACCGATTGCACGCCGACAGGTTCCAGCTTCTTGCCGTCGGACCACCAATCCTGACCACCCTTAGTAAGGAAATAGCTCTTGGCACCGTCATGGATTTCGACTTTGCTGGGTTCATCGAAACCAAAGTCAAAAAGCTTCTTATTGCGAAAATCACCGAGTTTCTTGTCGAGCGCTTTCTCCAATTCGGCAGACACCTTGTAAATTCCAGCCACTGCACTGGATTTGGCGTAGTAATCGCCCTTGGACTTGCGCACCTGCAATTCCTGAACGCCGGCGGCATCCGTAACTTTGGCGGTTGCCACGGGGGAGGCGGCGGCGAAAGAAGACGCCAGTTTCTTTTCGTCCGGCGCGGTGGTGCCCAGATCCATCCTGGCGTCTTTCAAGGCACGGACCAAGTCTTCCACGGTGGAATTGTCGGCACGCAAAGGCCGGGGTTTCAGGATTTGCCAGGAATCCTTGTTGCGAGCGAAGGTAATGACCTGTTTCTCCGCAAGCAATTCGATCTGGCTGGCTTTGTCGACGTCCGAAGTAATAAGGCGTTTGTCGCGGAGGTCGTTAAGGGACTTGTCGAAACTGGACTTCGTGTAAGAAGCGACGGTGAATACGCGAGGATCGCCCGCGAGCACGGCAAATGAACCATTGCCGGTAGGAGTTTCGTCGCCGATCAGCAGCCTGGCAGTCTTTTCCTTGAACGTGACATCCAGTTCCAAAGACGGTTCCGTGAGGCCATACTGAGCGAGGTCGGCGGATTTTTCCTCCAGAAGGCGCTGCGACGAAAGAGAAGAGAGGGCAGCGGCTATGCTGCCGACGGAATCCTGGTCAGCCGCGTAGGCCTTAGGCGCGGTGATCTGCCACTTTCCGGATGCGTCTTTGGCAATGTCGAGGGGATCCGATCCTTTTTTCTTGATTTCGATCCTGGAAATGTCCTGGAGGGGCACCGTAAGAATCTTTGGCGCGACGTCCACGGCCGGCGCATCGGCGTCCTTGGATTTGCGGTGGTCGGACCAATAGAGGGCTCCGGTCAGCGCCGCGAGAACCAGGGCAGCGATGATCAGTCCAGGACCCTTCATCGGACATTTCCTGAGGCAAGGGCGCTCACGGTCCTACCTCCGCCGCCACCACACGGTAACACCCGCGACAATCGCTAGAAGAGGAAGAATGAACTGGCTGGTGATGCGAACCATGTTCAATTGGCTGCGAGTCATGGTCAGGCGGCGATCCTCAGGCTCTTTCGGACGAATGGAAATGAGGTCTTCGTCGGAGGAGAGCCAGTTCATGGTGTTCAACGCAAGATCGCGATTGCCGTTGAAATTGATGAAGGAATTCGAGAGCCAGTTGGAGCAGCCGACGACAACGAAGCGGCCCTGCGAATTTTCCTTGCCGGTATTGTAAGTAATCGCGGCGGCCAGAGTCAGGGGTCCTTTTTTGTTCTGGGGATCAGCCGGATCGATATTCGGCGAGTTCAGCTTGGTGGTGGCAAGGCTGGTGCCCGATGACTCAAAGAGTTTTTCGACGGTAGCTTTCCCTGCATTTTTGACTTCGAGTGAGCGAGCGAGAGGAAAACCAGTGGCCGAACCCTTCATCTCAGCAACAATAGGTTGACTCTCATAGCTGGTGACCAGGGCGACTTCAGGCCCTACACCGGCAAGCTGCCCGATGGGATTCTGATCGAGGATGAGATCCTTTTCCGGCGTGACGCCCCAATCCTCTAGAAGCTTAGTAAGCAAGTCGTTGTCGCCTATCTCGGAGTGGCCCATCTTGAGCGGGGGGTCGAGGAGAAAAAACAGGCGACCGCCATCCTCTCCGAATTTCTTGATGGCATCGACAGCAGGCTGCTGGTAGTCGCCGCTGGGTCCGCCGATTACGACTACGGTGCAGTCCGAGGGAATATCCGCCTTTTGTAAGAGATCAATGGATTTTGCGGTGTAGTCATCCTTGGCCAAGAGGTCTTTCAGGCGCGAGTAACCGCCCCGCTGGGAGTCGTCAATTTGATGCTCGCCGCTTCCGGTCACGAAGCAAACCGTACGGGTCTTATTTTTCAGACCACGAATCAGGGCTCCGGTTATGTCTTCTTCCCGCGTACTTTTTGCTTCTTCCTTATTGGCTCCGACCTGGACGATAGCGGAGCCTTCGCGTTTGAACCCGGCAGCGCGAGCCACCATGGGTTCTTTTTCCGGATCGACATATTTCACTTTGATCTTGTGGGAAAGATTGGAGTACAGGTCGAGCTGATCCTTCGCTTGGGTAAACCGGGTCGATTGCTCGAAAAAGGTGATGGTGACGTCCTGTTTGAGGCCCTTGACGATCTTGATGGTCTGGTCGGACAAGCTGTAGCGCTTGTTGGCCGTGGAGTCATAGGACTTGTCATAGCGATTGGCAAGAACGTTGGCGACCGTCAGGACGGCAAGAATGACGACGGTGTACGTGACGGCGTAGGCTGCGTACTTGGTTTGGCGCGCTTTCAAAAAGTTGATGTTCACCTCAGGTCCTCCACCGCAGCGATTCCAACGAGCGGGCGGTGAGAAAGATTCCAAGGAAGATGAGCGAAGTGTAGTAGATGACATCCTTGGAATTGAGCAGACCCTTTACGAAGGACTCCATATGCGTAGTAACCGACATATACGAGAGAACCTGAGCCCACGTGGAGCTTTCGTAGCCGGCCACCCAGCCAAGCACCCAGATCAATAGACAGACACCAAAAGTAGCCGCTCCGGCGATGATCTGGTTTTTCGTGAGCGTGGAGACAAACATACCGAGAGCAAGCATGCCGGCAGCCTGCAGAATCATTCCAAGGTAAGCAACGACCACGGGTTTCCAGTCCGGCTGGCCATATTTGAAAACGAAAGCCAAGTCGATGACGGTAGTCAGCAACATCGCGCCGTAGAGCAGGACCGCAGCCAACCACTTTCCGAGGATCACTTCGATGTCGCGGATCGGTGAAGTCGCCAGCAGCTCGATCGTGCCGGTGCGCTTCTCTTCCGCGAAGAGACGCATGGTGATCATGGGAATAAAGAAGAGTCCGATGACATTGATATTGGAAAGCAGCGGACGGATGAGCTCTTCATTGACGCTCATGGGAAATGATTGGCCACGCATTTGCGACTGAATGGAGTAAAAGACGAAAGCGCCGAGAGAGTTCCAGAAAAAGAATCCGAAAACCAGGGCAAACATCGTAAGCAATAGATAGGCGATAGGCGAAACGAAGTAGCTTCGCAATTCCTTGCGGCAGATAATCCAAACGTTGCGCATCTAGTGGGATCCTTCCGCAGGCGCGGCGCCCTGGGCAGAAGCGGGGTCGCCGGTGAGCTGCAAGAAAATTTCCTCCAAGCTCACGGCGGTGGGCCGAAGTTCGTTGAGGTCCCAACCGGATTCGACCACGGCGCGAGCCAGATCTCCGCGAACAAAGCCATCCTTGCGGCTTTCCAATTCGAAGGTGGACCGATTCTGGCGCGTCTCTTTGTATAGGACGCGGGTAACGCCAGGGATCTGCTCCAGGCGTTTCTGGACAACGGCAGAATCCACGTTACCGTTGCGCGCGGCGACTTCCAGCAGCAACGATTCCGCGCCCCGCGCCCGATGCTGCAAATTGTCCACGGAATCGGTGGCGACGAGTTTGCCTTTGTTGATGATGATGACTTGCTGGCAGGTCTGCTCGACCTCCGGAAGGATATGGGTGCTCAGCAGAATAGTGTGATCGCCGGCGAGGCTCTTGATCAGGTCGCGGGTCTCGTTGATTTGTTTGGGATCAAGGCCGGCGGTGGGTTCATCGAGAATCAAGACATCGGGATTGTGAATGATGGCCTGGGCCAGCCCGACGCGCTGACGATACCCCTTGGAGAGCTTCCCGAGGAGCTTGTCCTTAACATCCGCTATGGTGCAGCGATCGAGAACATATTCCACACGCTTGGCGAGCTCTGCCCCCGAAAGACCTTTCAGCTTGCCGACAAAGTTCAAATATTCGAGGGTACGCATCTCCAGATAAAGAGGGGGCGTTTCCGGAAGGTAGCCAATGCGCTTCTTTACCTCTTGCGGTTGTTCGAGAACATCGAAACCGGCGACGCTGGCCTGGCCGGAAGTCGGCGGCAGGAAGCAGGTCAGCATGCGCATGGTGGTGGTCTTTCCAGCACCGTTGGGTCCCAGGAATCCAACAATCTGACCCTTTTCCACCTGGAAGGAGATTTGATCGACGGCGGTATGCCGGGCGTACCTCTTCGAAAGCTCAGTAACGGTAATCATAAGATTTTAAATGGGAACAGCGCGCACAGCTCTAATCGAACCGCCCCAAGACGAACGAACACGGAAGAACAATGTTAAAAAGCGGACGGCAGGATGTCAACCCCGGTCGCAGTAATAGCGAAGTCGCCCGCGGCGGGCGAGCGGCCAGAGGAATGGTGTCCGGCGCAGGATTTCGGGCTAAGACCTGATCCGCAGCTACTTGCCGTGCGGCTTGATGTCTGGACTAGCCTGCTCGATGCTGCCCTTGACGAGTTCTGTCTTAACCTCAGACTTCTGGCCGGCCAGCAGGTTTACCTCAGTTTCGAATGTGCGATAGCCGGGCAACTCAACCTTGACGCGGTGCTTGCCAGGGCTGACCAGCATGGCATGGAAGGCGCCCCCGAATTCGCTGGCGTGCCCGACGAACTTGCCATCCAGAAAGACCGCGGAGCGGCCTGGTTCAACGTTCAGCTTCAGGGTGGAGGTGACGTCGGGAGAAGTCGCGCGCGGACTCAAGTGCATGGTGACGGAAACGGTGTGAATCTGGCCGGGTTCGACGACAATTTTCTGGACGAAATCGTCGTAGCCGGACTGCCGGACAGAAATTTCATGCTGGCCAGGGAGCAGGAGTATTTTCTTGCTGCCCTTAAGTTCCTTGAGATAGCCGACATAGCCGCCATCCACCCAGACTCCAGAGTCCCTTTCGACATTGGTGGTGCCTTCGAGCTTGATTTCGCCCATGACCTTGCTGCTCTGGGCATAGGAGCCGGCGGCGGAAAGCATCATCGCCAAGGTGAGAAGAAGCGTTACGTAACGTAAGAACCTGGAATGCATAGATTGAGATCCTCCTGCGAACAGTTGTTCCCCCAAAAATGAAAGACGCTGGCCAGTCGCCTCGCGTTGCGGGCGACTCCCAACACAAGTTATTGAAAACTCGCCAGTAGCACCATCGAGCGTTTGCCCTAGCCGGTCTTAGTTTCAGGTCAGAAGCAACGTTACCTGTACCGCGGGACAGGTGGTATGGCGGACTGGCAAAATGTGACCAAGTTGACAACGCGGGTTCGCAGGGGCCAGGCAGGAAGGGATCTGCTTACGGTACGGCAGCCGAGACGTCTATGGGCACAGTGGCTCAACCGGGGTTGAGCGGGTTCCATTTCCAGATTGAGATAGTCAGAGGAGGTGTCTATGGGGATGAGTGCAAAGACCTGTCTTGCAACGGCAATGACCCTGCTGATGACGCTGTGGATGGCGGAAACGACGCAGGCGCAGTTCAAGAACGGGTCGCAAGCTACAGAATTGAAGCTTCCGACGATCAGCCAACGGTCGAGCGTGACGCAGCGGATCGGATTGACGGACATCACGATCAACTACTGCCGCCCGCTAGCCGGGGGCAGGACGCTTTGGGGCAAAGAAATACCCTATGGGCAGGTGTGGAGGTCCGGCGCGAACGAGAACACCACGATCAGCTTTACGGACGACGTGTCGGTCGAGGGTAAACCACTGGCAGCAGGGACTTACGGTTTGCATACCATCCCCAATGCCGACCAGTGGACGATCATCTTCTCCAAGAATTCAACGTCCTGGGGAAGTTTCAGTTATGACGAAAAGGAAGACGCGCTGCGCGTCACGGTAAAGCCAAGAGCGACCGAGGAAAGCGAGGACGCACTGGCATATACCTTTGAAGACATTAAGCCGGATTCCGCGGTAGCGACGCTACGGTGGGCGAAATTGGCGGTGCCCTTCCAAATTTCCGTGGACGTCAATGCCATCGTGCTGCGCAGTATCCGGAACCAACTGCGAAGCACCGGTGGATTTACATGGGCAGGCTACGACGAAGCGGCACTGTGGTTGTTGGACACCGGCACAAACCTGGATCAGGCAGTGCAGTGGGAAGACCGATCAATTGCCCAGGAAGAACGGTTCGACAATTTGTTGACGAAATCGCAGATTCTGGAAGCACAGGGAAAGAAGCAAGAGGCGGACACACTGAAAGCCAAAGCGATGGAAGTGGCATCCGGAGTCCAGTTGCACATTTACGGGCGCGGGCTACAACAGCAGAAAAAACAGGAAGAGGCCTTCACGGTGTTCCGGCTGAACGTGAAGAAAAGGCCGAACGAATGGTATACGCACGGTGAACTGAGCCGGATGGCGTCGGCAAAGGGAGATTTTGCGACGGCGAGCAAAGAGATGAACCTGGCCCTGGGGACCGCTCCCGATTTCGCGAAGCCCGGCATCCAACGACTGATTGCGCGGCTCGACAAGAAAGAGGATATCAACCCTTGAAAGCAGCTAAGCTCCTAAAAACAAGGCAGTAAACCGCAGTATCGGCGTCTCCGCGCGGAGACGCTCGGCAACTACCCGGATATGTCCAAGGCCCTGCCCTTTCGCATCGAAATGGCAGGGCCTTGCCGTCTCTGCTGTCCTGCCAGACGGTCGAAAAGTTGGTTCTTGTTGCCAATACCGGCATACAGCTATTGTTCCAGTACAGCAGACGCTCACAGGTCGGTATCGAGCGGCTGGCCCCATGGAGTGCGCGGTCGTGCGCACGATTCTCGGCAGGAGGACGGGATCGATGAAACTCAGTATTCGCCGCAGATTTCAGGTGCTGGCCCCGGGAAGTTCCCTCCGGCGAAGAGTGGCCTATAGCCTGGCCATCGTCCGCTTGATCCTGGTACCCGTGATCGTGCTCGCCATCTACTACCTCTTCACGCAGAGCTGGATCGTCGAACGGATCGTTAGTTATGACGCGCCGGCAGCCACGCTATCGCAACAGGCGTCTATCGAAATGCTGGAAGCGAGACATACGGAACGAAATTATCTTCTGCTGTATGACCCGGCTTCCCTGCGAGCGCACCGGGAATCGATGAAAAAAATGGAGCAAATCCTCAGCGCCCTCAATGACCTACATCCCTCTGACCAGGACTTGACACAGCAGGCGCTGGACGCCTTGCACCGTTACAACGAGCGCTTTCAGGCGGCGGTGGTGGTGATTGGACAACCCGGCCAGGCCCCCGCAGACCGGATTGATGCGGTGGTGAATACCTATGAGAAGGACCTCGATGAGGTGCTAAAGAGCACGCGATACAAGAGCCGGGCGCAATTGGTGGAAGAACTACGGAGTCGCGTGGGCTCCTTCGACACGCAAATCACGAAGACTGCACAAGAGGGCACGCCGGCGCTGCGGCAAATCACCACGGACTTGCAGACATCCGGCCAAGCAGTGCTGGACTTGACCTCAAATCTGGAAGCACGTAGTTGGGGACGTATCGAATATGACCATGAGAAGGCGAGGCGCCTGGCATCGCGGTCCGAATGGGCGCTAACCATCGTTTCCGTAATTACTCTGCTGGTGAGCGTGTGGATCAGCTTCGTGCTACCGAAGCAGGTGGTCAAACCATTGCTCAGCCTCAAGGATGCGGTGGATCACGCGGCAGCCGGAAATTACGAGATCGAGTTCGACATCCAGGGCGAAGGAGAAGTAGCACAGCTTGCCGACAGCATCCGGCTGCTGATCGCGCACATGCGCGAAACGATCGGAAAGGCCTAGAGAAGCGACGTCTCCGTTGGGCGGGGTTGGGCGCAAAAACCAAGAAAATCGAAGCAAGGAAAAGTCACTTGAAACTGATTTGCAAGTAGTGTAGCCTCCTACTTCTCGGACCAATCTAGTCCGATATGAAATGCTGACTGGGTGAAGCATTGTGCCCTGTACATGCAAGTTATTTGCATATAGCACATCGGAATTTGTGAGTGGGTGAGCAGAAGTGGCAGCCGTCACAACCAATCGAGGGCAGCAATCGCCACGAATTGACCGTTGGGCGCGTAAGCCCTGGGTGCGGCGTGTGCATGCTTTGCTAGGAATCATCTCCGCCTGCAATCTCCTGATCATCGTTTGCACTGGCATGCTCCTGCAGCATTCGGCAATGCTGCGACTGGACGAAAAGATGGTCTCGCGGCGGTTACTTCCCTCTTCCTACCGGCTGCAAGATGGCGACGAGGGCGTGCGAGCAGACATCGTGGTGACGGATATCCATTCGGGGCGGATTTTGGGAACGCCGGGCGTGCTGGTCTTGGATGCGGTGACGCTAGCCTGGCTGGCAATGCTGATAACGGGCTTGGTGATGTATCTCGGTTCGCGGGCCAAAGGGAAGCGAGCGGCGGAAGCGGTCGATATGCAAACTAATATCTAGGATTTAAACGGCCTCCGTCGCGCGAACGACGGAGGCCGAGTCGCAATCACATGGAGGGTCTGATGCCTGCACGTAACTGCTGTGGTGAGGAAGTATTAGTAACAGAAAAGGAGGGTGGCTGCAAAAAGCAACGGCCCGGTTGGGCCGTGCTGAAAGTGCTAATGTGCTTGTTCCTGTTGTGCGGGGTAACGACGGTACCGTGCGTCGCGCAAACGGCCACCGGTGAAGGGCAGGATCAAGCGGCCTCTGCCAGCGACGTGGAGGCATTGAAGAAAGAAGTGCGGGATTTGCGGGAGGATCTGCGCAAGTTGCAAGCGCTGATGGAAAGCCGTGCCACATCCGGAACGCAGCAGGTACAAGCGCAGACGAACCCCGCGCCGCAACCCAGTGCGAACGGCGTACCCCATTCAGAGGCAGCCGCTGCCGAGCAGGGCTTGCCACAATACACGGCCCGCTCGACGAACGCCGACGTCGCGATGGCCACCAAAGCCCACGGTGGCGACCTTTCCGGTTCCGGCGATCTTCTCCGTACCGAACGGGTAACGCTTGGCGGTTACGGCGACTTTCAGTTCCGTACGCCCGCGCTGAACGAACGCGCCGACGGTGGCGGCAGCTCTACCTTCCAGAGCACGCGCTTCGTTCTCGGCGTAGCTGCTGTGCTCTCGCAAAAACAGAACATCACCTTCAATTCTGAAATTGAATACGAACTCGGCACCAGCGAAATCGATGTCGAGCAGGCCTTTGTCAGCTGGCGCGTGCGCCCGGAATTCGATTTCCGGGGCGGCATAATCGTTCCGCCGCTCGGCCACTTCAACACCTACCACGATTCCAACATCAATATCACGACGCTACGACCTTTGATCAACCAATACATCGTGCCCACGGCCTATCGCGATGCCGGTATCGGTGCTCGTGGCGTCTTCAGTCTCCCTAACCAAATGAGAATTTCCTATGAAGCCGACGTCCTTAACGGCATGCAGGCGCTCAACGCCGATGGTGAGCCAACTCCGTTCTCGCGGCTCGTCGGTCAATCGTCCGCTGCCGAGCCGGGTTTGATCGCTTTCCAGGCCACCCGTAACTCCAAAGCTGTCGCTGGTCGCATCGGCTTCTCGCCGTTTCTCGGGCTTGAGTTTGGTCTGTCCGGTTACACGGGTACGTTTACCGCCGCCGGCGATCCGCCAAAATCGGCGAATATCGTTTTCATCGACGCTTCGTACCAGCATGGCCCGCTCGTCCTCAACGGCGAATACGGCCGCAGCAATATCGTCGGCGGAGGCACGCCGCGCCAGAGTCCGGTGCCGCCGCTCGTGAATTTCGCCGATCCCCTCAGCGTTGCCGCACTCGGCGCCTATGTCGCCCAGACCACGCCCGGCCAGGATGGCTTCTATGTCGAATCCGGCTACAAATTCTTCAATGGCATGTTCAAGAATCACGAACGCTTCGACGAAGGCGCGTACGTCATGCCCGTCGCGCGCATCGAGTCGATTCGTCGCGATCGCACCCTTTCGAACTTCTACCTCAACGAGTTCCGTACCACGCTTGGTGTGAACATCGCGCCGTCTCCCAACGTCATTTTCAAGCTCAACTACGTCGTCAACCATACCTTCGGCAAGGTGCCGGACCTCCCGGGAGCAATCAATGGGGGTGAATTCGGCGCGGACGCCATCCCATTCCGCGCTTACGGCAAGAACGGCTTCACGGGATCGGTCGCGTATGTGTTCTAGTCCGGCGCGTATGTGTTCTAGTCCGGGTCGCGTGCTTTCCTCGACCCGAGTACGCGTACTTGCAGGCCTCGGTGGTCTGCGGCGCGCTGCTCTTCGTCAGCGCGCCGTTGGCGCACGCGCAGCCACTGTGCGCTATTCTGAATCTTCTGAAACGGTGAAAACGTAGAGTTGCTCGAATGATCTTTGCCAACAGAACGTTTGCCCCATGGCTGGCGGCATCCACCATTCTGGCCACTGCGATCCCGGCCTCCGCCGAAACCTATCTGACCGAGGCGCAAGCTCTGGGCGTTCTCTTCGGCGATGCTGGAATCGTGAAGCGGGAGGAGAAGGTCCTGGACCCGATGGTGCGCGCTCAGCTTGAGCACTCCACGGACTTGAACTTTCGGGAACGTACCTACACCTTCTTTGTCGCCGACAGAGATGGCAAGCCGGCGCGATACGCGATAGTGATGAATGAAATCGGTAAGACGGAACCGATTACGTTGATGGTGGGGATCAGTCCGGAAAGGAAAGTCACGGACGTGGTGATCATGGTTTTTCGTGAGAACCGCGGATGGGAAGTAAAAGAAAAACGGTTCCTGAATCAGTTTCGCGGAAAAACAGCCAAAAGCTCCATTCGCATAAACGAAGACATCATTAACTACACCGGAGCGACACTGAGTTCCAAGGCGGTAGCCCACGCTGTGAAAAAGGCCCTGGCACTGTTCGAGACGTTCTATCCCGGGCCGGCACGACAGAAATCGAGTAACGGAACGGATTTCGCGCGGCCATCCACGGGAGAGCCGGTCACCACGACGGAAGACGGGAGCCTTGGCCTTTACCGGCAAACGCGCTATGCCATGGGAACACTGTGCGAGATCAGAGTCTGGTGCGCGACCTCGGAAATAGCGCGCGGAGCCTTTGGTGCCGGCTTCGCTGAAATCCGGCGGATTGAGCGAATCTTCAGCGCTTACGATGAAGACAGCGAGTTGTCTCTCGTTAACCGAGTCGCGGCAAGCCGCACCATTCCGGTTAGCGAGGAATTCTACCAGTTGACGGCACGCGCAGTATCCGCGTGGAGAAAATCGGGTGGGATTGTGGATGCCACCGTAGCTCCGCTAATGAAACTATGGGGAATTATGGATGGGCAGGCGCGGATTCCAACGACGGAACAGCTTGCAAGAGTTCGGGAGACAGTTGGAGGCGACAAGATTCAACTGGATGCGCGGGCGCAAGCGATCTCATTCAAAAAGGAGGGAGTGGCACTGGACTTTGGGGGCATGGCGAAAGGCCACGCAGCAAGACGAGTCGTGCGAATGTTGGAGCGAAGAGAAATTGAGGCTGCGCTGGTAAATCTGGGAAGCAGCACGATCTGCGCGTCCGAGGTCACGGGAAGCGTTGCGAAAAATGGAGCGCGGGAATCGCGCCAATTGAAACTGGGAGACTGGCCCGTCGCAATCCGAAACGTCTGCTCGGGCGAGGCACCCCCGATGTACATCCTGCTGGAACCCGGGCGCGCCATCTCTACATCGGGAACTTCCGAGAAGCAGTATTCGGTGGGGAAAACGCAGTACGCCCACGTACTCGACCCAAGAAACGGCCAGCCGCTCGAAGGGATTCGCTCGGTAACAGGTATAACGCGTTCAGGAGTAGGGAGCGAAATCCTGTCGAAGGAACTGTTGATCCGGGCCGCGGCGCTAGGCGAATACGAGAGCCGGCGAAACTCTGGCAAAGATTGGATATCTCAGCGTGAAGAGGCGGGGGCCCTACAGACTCAAGCAAATCTGAGGAATGTGCGCCGGTTACTCGCAACATAGCGAGAATTTCATTCTCACGCTAGGTGCCGCTGCAGGTTTTAGGGAAACGGAGTTGCTTTCACAGCTTAAGAACCGCCGCCCCTCGGATGGCATCGTTTTTCAAGGAATTCAAAACACGATTGGCTTCCTGTAGGGGAAAAACCTCGGTTTGGGTGCGGATCGGAATTTCGGCGGCGACAGCAAGAAAATCCTGACCGTCCTGGCGAGTGTTGTTGGCCACGCTCCGAACGATGCGCTCCTGATACAGCAATTCATACCGCAGCGAAGGAATCGGGCTCATATGAATCCCGCCGAGCACCAAGCTTCCGCCTTTTCGCAGGGCCTTGAGAGCAGCTGGAACAATTTCTCCCGCCGGCGCAAAAACGATCGCGGCATCAAGTAGGACCGGGGGCTCGGCAAAAGTTCCACCGGCCCACACCGCGCCAAGATCCAGCGCAAGGCGCTGGTGTCGAGTGTCACGAGTGGCGGCATAGACCTGCACGTTCCAGTGGCGGGCCACCTGAATGGCTAAGTGCGCCGCGGCTCCAAAGCCATAGAATCCGAGCCGGCCACCGGGCTCGATTCCCGACAATCGTAAGGCGCGAAATCCGATTATTCCGGCGCAAAGCAAAGGCGCAGCTTGCTCAGGCGAAAACGCACTGGGGATGACGTAGGCGAAATCCTCAGGGGCAACGAGATATTCCGCGTAACCGCCGTCTTTGCTGTAGCCAGTGAACTCTGGAGAATCACAGAGATTTTCCTGCCCGGAATGGCAGTAACGGCACACTCCATCAGTACAATGAAGCCATGGGATGCCGACCAATGCGCCTGGCTTGAAACGTGTCGCCGACCGGCCCATGCGCTCGACGATCCCGACCGCCTGATGGCCCGGAATCACCGGTGTCTTTCTGGACGGAAGTTCGCCTTCGATGACGTGCAGATCGGTTCGGCAAACGCCGCAACAGATAACGCGAACAAGAATTTCGGCATCGCCGGGTTGCGGGTCGTCCACGTCGACGTATCGAAGCGGATTCGTTTCGATCGGGGCGGTGGCGGGAAGAATGCAAGCCTTCATAAAAAGTTACTTCCCTCTTTAGAGTTACGGCTTCGAAGGCCACGCTAAGCCTCGTCGCCGAAGGCTCAATCACGATAGCGCAGTCACGCCTGTGCGTCACTTGCACGCGAGGAGCTACACTCTACGTGAACCACGGTATCCCCGGGAGAAAACCCGACGGCCGGCCAATGATGAGGTTACCTTGCAATCGCTGATTCCATTTGTTCAAAGCTATGGGCGGCATGGCAGAGAAATCGCGGTGCGTAGCCGGCGCGGATATCGCATGGAAAGCTGGAGCTATGCGCGGATTTTTGGTGAAGCGAACCGCGTAGCCAGAGAGCTCGAATCGCAGGGCGTTTGCAGCGGGGACACGGTGTTGCTATGGGGACAGAGCTCTCCGGAATGGATCGCTGCCTTTTTCGGTTGCGTACTCAGGGGCACGGTGGTCGTCCCGATCGATTCTGCTTCGACGATGGAGTTCGTGGCCCAAGTCAACCGTGAAGTAAGCACAAAGATGATCTTCCGGTCGACGGAGGCAGCCATGCCCGCCCAGATTCCTAGCATCTCACTGGAAGCGTTGACGCAGGTGGTGAGTCGCCACAGCGATCAGAGTTACCCCTCGCCGGAACTGACACGCGACGCACAGCTGGAAATCATTTTCACGTCCGGAACAACCGGAGCACCCCGTGGAGTGGTGATTACCCACGGCAACGTCTTGGCAAACATTGAACCGATTGAGCGGGAAGCTCAGAAATACCTGCGATACGAAAGGCTCGTTCATCCAATTCGCCTAGTGAACTCGTTGCCGCTGAGCCATATATTCGGCCAGATTCTGGCGATGTTCGTTCCCCCGCTGTTACGAAGCACGGTGATTTTCGCGAACACGCTGAAACCCAGCGAGCTGGCCAATACAATCCACAGCGAACGGGCTTCCGTGCTGATTGCGGTTCCACGAGTGATCGAGTCGCTGCAGCGTGAGATTTATAACGAGATAACGCGTAAGGGAAAGTACGAGCGGTTCCAGAAGATTTTTGCCGAAGCGGAAGGCAAACATTTCCTGAAGCGTTGGTGGACATTCCGTGAGGTCCATGCGCGCTTGGGCTGGAAATTCTGGGCGTTCGTCAGTGGAGGAGCTACGCTTCCAGAAAACGTCGAAAAGTTCTGGAATCGACTCGGTTACCCGGTCATCCAGGGATATGGCATGACCGAGACGACATCCTTGATCACCTTGAATCACCCCTTTCGGTCGGCCAAGGGATCTATCGGCAGAGTCTTTCCCGGGATGGAAGTTCGAATTGACGAGCATGGAGAAGTCCTGGTGCGCGGAAAGAACGTGGCGGCCGCCTACCATCAGGGCCAGCAGTTGCAACCGACGCAGGAGCCGGATGGGTGGTTCCGCACCGGTGATGTCGCAGAAATGGCGAGCGACGGGTGCCTCTATTTCAGGGGACGAAAGAAAAATGTAATCGTGACATCCGCTGGAATGAACATCTATCCCGAAGACTTGGAACGGGCATTGCGTGACGTGCCGGGAGTGCGAGACTGCGTGGTGGTGGGCATCGAGAAAGAAGGAAATGCAGAACCGTGTGCAGTCCTGTTGCTGGACGGGAGAACGGACGCGGCAACGGTGGTTGAAACAGCCAACGCTTCACTGGCGGAATACCAACGTATGCACCAGTGGCTGGAATGGCCTGAACCAGACTTTCCGCGAACGTCTACACACAAACCGCTGCTGGCGACGATTCAAAAAGAGGTCAACGCGAAAGTTCGTAACCGGCCGAGCGTTGTAGACGCAGTATCAGAATTTATCGCCAGGCTCTCCGGGAAATCCGCGGACGTCGCTGCCGGCGATGCTTCCCTGGATGCTGATCTGGGGCTAACGTCACTCGATCGCGTCGAGCTAATGGGTGCGCTGGAAGACAGGTACCAACTGGATTTAAGTGGCACGGCTTTCTCGGAGGCGGCAACGGTGGAAGAGATCAGCAAGTTGGTCGCGAATCCGACTCAAGATCAACCTGCACGGGTCTCTCGTGCTGCGTATCCACGCTGGCCACAAGGATACGCGGCAACGGCTTTACGACTTGTGGTCTATTATCTGCTGGCCTGGCCGGCCACGTACCTGCTCGCTGCTCCTCGCGTTGAGGGTAGAAAGAATCTGCTGGGAGTGAAAGGACCCGTCCTGATGATCTCCAACCACGTGACCTACATGGATATCGCGTGGATTCTGGCGGCGTTGCCGGGCCGCTTCCGGAACCGCCTGGCTGCTGCGATGCAAGGAGAGCTTCTTATGGCCATGCGCCATCCGCCGCACGAAGATCATTTCCTTCGACGCATGCAGCGGAAGATCGGCTATTTTCTGGCGGTGATTCTGTTCAACGCGTTCCCGTTGCCAAGGCAAACTGGATTTCTGCAAAGTTTTTCATTTATTGGGGATCTGGCAGATCAGAGTTGGAACGTTTTGATTTTTCCGGAAGGCAAAACCACCGAAGATGGAAAGATAAATCCGTTTCGGGGAGGAATCGGCCTATTGGCAAAGAACCTGGGTGTACCGGTCGTTCCCATTCGGATCGACGGGCTTTTTGAACTCAAGCAGAGAAAGAACTTCGCGGCGAAGCCCGGACACGTGCGGGTGTCTATTGGACCTCCCGTGCATTTCTCTCCAGAAACGGATCCGGACGAGATCACGAAAGAGCTGCAACGCCGAGTCCTGCAGGCTTAAGGAGTTCTGGAGCTTGCGATGGGAATCGAACCTACGTCGAATTGGGCCGTTCGATGGATTACTTGGCCAGGCTTTAGTGATTCACGACGGCAACGGCCTCCACCTCAATGAGCCATTCGGGTCGGACCAATCTTTTGACCACCACAAACGTACTCACTGGTGGGTTTTTTGTATCCACAAAACGATCCCTCACTTTCAGAACTTGTGGGGTCTGGGAAGGATCGACGACCTCCGCGCAGAAGTAATTAAACTTCACAACATCACTGAAACTGCCTCCAGCCGCTTCGATCGCGGCCTTTATGTTGCGGAACACCTGTTCAGCCTGGGCGACAACGTCATCCTTGCCCACTAGGTTGCCGGATTTGTCGAAGGGAACCTGTCCCGCGATATAAACTAGCCTGCCATTCTTGATCTCGACCAACTGCGAGTATCCCGCCGTGGGAACAAACATCGTTTCCGGATTGAACAGTACTGCGTGCTGCGAACTGACCGGCCTGATTTGTTAGTCCAAAAGAAGTGAGAGGGTTTTTATACCACAGCCATGTTCGGTGAAGTTGTATTTGCTCCCCGGGGGCTACAGGCCGCGGGGGCAGGCGGCCTGTAGCCGAGTGCAGAGTGCGGCCGCTTCGTGTTGTATTCCACCCTCCAGTTTTCGATCACGATCTGTGCCTCCTTCAGTGAGTAAAAAATCTCTCCGTTCAAGCATTCATCCCGCAGCTTCCCGTTGAAGCTTTCGCAGTAGCCGTTCTCCCAAGGACTTCCCGGTTCGATGTACAGCGTCCCGGTACCCACCTTCGCCAGCCACTGCCTCAGCTCCTTGGCCACGAACTCCGGGCCGTTGTCCGAACGAATGTTTTCCGGGATTCCCCGGAACAGCATCACATCAGCCAGAACTTCAATCACTTCATACCTCCCGAGCCTTCTTGCCACGCGGATCGCAAGACTCTCCCGCGTGTATTCATCAATCAGCGTCAGCATTCGCAGCGTTCTTCCGTCATGCGTCATCGCGCTCACAAAGTCGTAGCTCCAAACGTGATTCGCACGCTCCGGTCGCAGCCGAATGCACGACCCATCGTTAAGCCACAACCTCCCACGGGGCCGTTGTTTCTGCGGCACTTTCAGCCCCTCGCGACGCCAGATGCGCTGCACCCGATCCTGGCCCACGTGCCAGCCAGCACGTTGCAACAGCGCCGTAATTCGCCGGTATCCGTAGCGACCGTATTTACTGGCCAAGGCGATGATCGCTTCCGTCAGCGCCTCTTCGTCGATCTTCTGGATCGCGGCATAGCGTTGTGTCCTTCGCCACTGCCCCAGCAGCCGGCAGGCATGGCGCTCACTCACTTCATACTTTTCGCGCGCATGCTCCACCGCACAACGCCGCCGCTCAGGGCTCAGAAGTTTCCCGAGGCCACGTCCTTCAGGATCTGTTTCTCCAGAGACAGCTCCGCTACTAAACGCTTCAACTTCGCGTTCTCGCGCTCCACGCGCTTTGTGTATTCGGGTTGAGTGTTGCATCGACCTATTGAAACCACCCGCATTACCGGACAATGAGACCGGCCGATTTCAAGTTTCCGGTAACCGCGTTTATCAGGACCTTGATGGCTTCTCCCGTGCCGAGAGGGTGGTTCGACCTTTGACGCGACCATGCAGAATGAGTTGCGCCAAGTTCATCTGGTCAAAGAAATGGTCGCTGGCCGCCGCTTCCCACTTCACGTGGGCCGCCTTCAACCTTCTCTTTATCGAAATCAGGAGTCTGCTGCGGACTACAACATTGCACGCGTGACAGAGTCCGGACGCACCATAAAGGGCATCATTGTCGCCGCAACGTAGGCAGCCGTAGTCATCAAAGTAGTGTCGCATTTTCATCAGGTGGATGTTGGGGAGCAAGCGCCGGATTGCCAAGTAGACCGGTTTGGGCACGAACCAAGGCTGCATGAAAATATCATCGTTGAGAATGGCAACGACCTCTTGTTGACTGGCCGTCAGAGCGGTAGAAACACTCTTCGGTTTCCGAGCCTTGTGCCTAGTTGGTCGTTTCACAGAGGCGCTCACGCTCAGCCTCTCGGATGGTACTTGGCGTAGGCCGCCGCCAAATCGACCGACGAAACCCGCGTGTAAGCCTGGGTAGTATTGAGAGACGTATGTCCCAGCAAGTGCTGGATCTGGCGAACATTTGCCCCGTTGTCGAGCATGTGTGTGGCGAACGAATGCCTCATTTGGTGGGATGTAATTCGCCCAAGGCCCGCCCGGTGAGAAGCAGACCGAAAGAGCCGGTAGATCGTGTCTCTGCCGATGGGACGCTTCCCGTCCGGCCGTCCCTTATTGAGGTCCGGCACAAGCTGCTTGAATCTTCGTTCAGCCTCCGCTCGCGTGATGCCGCTCGGACCAAGGTACTTGACGCGGGGTCGCATGAGATCGGCCCCCCTTGAGTAATCGCACCAATAGCCGTTCCATTGACCGCAAGAATTGCTAACGCAACCCTTCTGAATCGGATTGGCGGTTGGAAAAACGAATCCTTTCTGCCGACTACCCAGGTATCGCGTCAGAGCTCGGTGAGCCGGGCGACCAAAGAATACTCTCCGCTCGCTGCCTTTGCCCCGGACGACGACAGTGCGCTTTCGGAAATCAATGTCTTCGATGCGCATTGCCACGATTTCGCCAGATCGGCATCCCGTCGCATACATCAGTTCAATGATCGCCTGGTTCCGTGGGGTCTCGGCTGCGGTGATGAGCCTACGAATCTTGTCCAGGGCTATGACTCTTGGTAGCGGTGCTTTGTATGCGCGGCCGCGGATGAATCTCGGAGCCACCGTATCGACGATGCCGCCGAGATACAAGAAGTCGAAGAACGACCGGAGCCCGTTGAGGAAGCGATTGGCGCACTGCACCGATATATCTCGACGGGTGATTTCGAGGAGAAAATTCCTTACGTCGTGATGAGTGACGTTCGCTAACGGCCTGTCACCGATATAAACGCAGAACTTCTGAACCGCGCGGCTGTACGAATCTTGCGCAGTCCTCGAATACCGTAGCACTCCCAGCCATTCCTTGAAATGGGTTGCAAGCTCCCATGTGGTGAAGCCTTTAAGCGGTTCTGTACTCTGCTGCGTTTGGAGCCAAGCCGGGGGATGAGGTGCCTTCTGACGCTTCCACACAATGAGACCTCGCGACGCAGTAAATACCTGCGAACGCTGTGTGTCAATGCGTTAGTTTCGACTCTGCCGTATACTCTATACGGGTACTTGACATACATATAACTACGGGAATATGGTTCATGGATAGGCCCCAATCTCTCAGCGGGGTGTTTTATGAGAGTTCTCGACAAGGCGCTGCTGTTTGTCACTACCGTAGTTCGAGCGGTTCACCGTGTATTTTGGAATTTCCCCGAGCAATTGGTCGCCCACCTCGTTACTCTGACCAGGAGACGAAACTGGACTCCATAGACTATGAGTGGCAAACATACTATGAGGCCGCTTGCGCTGAGAAAAACGAGTATCGATTGGCCGAGCTCATTCTTCTCGTTCAAGCGGCAATTGGGATGCGAATCAGTCAACGGGACCCGGTTCTCTCGGACGAACAGGAGTCAATCGACAGATCGGTCGGCGGTTTGACCGTTCTCAGACATCGCTCGACCCGCGATTGACTGAGTACAGCCAAAACGGATCGGTTGCTCAGGGAACGCGTTGCAGGATCACTGAACAGATGGTGTTGCATCGACCGCCTGAGCCGGCAGCGTTTATCAGGATCTGAGGATTACTTCCGGATTGCCCGTGATCCGGGCTTAATCCCAAGACGAGCGACTGCGGGTTGTGAACGAGGCCACCTCTACGCAACGTGTCGTCAACCTGATGCCACTTTGGGCCTATCTGGTCAGATTCTTGGTAAAGAACTCGACTACGGTTGTGTTGAAGGTACGATGAAAGGCAGCCCGGTCAAATCCTGCGGAGTCGGTGCAAATCTGGGGCGCTTGTTTGGCTAGCGCATCTGTGCAAGGCGGTAGAAAAACGAAGTGTCCAGCAGAAGTCACAAGATGTTCTTCAGGAGGTCGGCGTAGCTCACTGCGAACAACCGCTGTGTTCCACTCATCTGGCACGATCCGTATCGACAATCCGAGTAGGTGCAATGCTGGGAGCAGTCACCCTCCGTGTTGAGAACAGCGCTACAACAGCGTGTGGACCTGTTATCGCCAGAGGCACACAAATCCACATGTCCGGTAACCCAACTTGTCGGGCACTGCACCTCGATGCATGCAAGCTCTGCTTCTGAGTGCAGCAGCCTGCTAGACTGAACGTTCGCGAAGCGCCATGAAACTCAGCTCCGGCCTGCTTACCTGCGGTCTGAGTGGGCAGGACATTAAAGGAGTGAAGCATGAGCACGCCAGGTCGTAGCCATGTTATCCGTCTTGCCGAGGCTCAAGCGGGTATCCCGGGCCCCGCGGGCGAGCGCGCCGTCATGGTCCTGCAGCGTGGCACGCTTGACGTAGCCCTTGGCCTCCCTCTGCGCCCGAGCCAACAGAAGCCACATGCACAGGACGAGATTTACTTCATCATTCGCGGCCGAGGAATACTCATTCACGACAGCAAGAGGGACGGGTTCCAGTCAGGCGACCTCCTGTTCGTGGCTGCGGGGACCGAGCATCAGTTAGAGGACATTACCGAGGACCTCGCCATGTGGCGTGTATTTTACGGCCCTCATGGTGGTGAGGTCCCAGCATAGAGCGTGGTGCTGATCGGGAATGTCAACCTGCGACACTACCGCGATCTAAATAGAGTTGCAGTTGAACGGTGTTTTTCAACAACCGGTGAAAGGAAGGGCGGGCGGGTAGTCGGTAGATTTCACTAACGCGAGGCAAAAAGGAAATAGAACATCCCCAACGAGGCAGCGAGCATCACCCCGGTGGCAAACCAGCCGCCGAGTTGAAGGTAGCACGGCAATAGGAACTTTCCCATGATTCGTCTTTGACTGGTCATCACCATCAATACGACCATGATCGGTACCGCGGCGATTCCGTTGAAGATTGCAGACCAGAACAGTGCTTTGATGGGATTCAGATGGAGGAGATTGAGTGAAATGCCTACGAGGGTGGCGACAATCAGCACGCCGTAGAAGTGTGGGGCAGTTTGCGGCTTGTGGCTCAAGCTGGACCGCCAATTCATTAGTTCTCCGACGGCATACGCGGAGGCCCCGGCGAGGGTGGGCACGGCCAGAAGACTGGTGCCAATCACTCCGGTAGCGAACAGCAACGAGGCAAACTGCCCCGCGAACGGTTCCAGTGCTTTGGCAGCCTGCGCAGTGGACTCGACGTTGTGGACCTGATGCATGAAAAAAGTCACGGCAGCGGCCAGCATGATGAAATAACCAACCACATTCGAGCCGGCCATACCCACCGCGGTGTCCATGCGGATGCGCGCAAAGCTGCGGGTGGCCTGCCCGGGAGCGACCTTCAGCGCGCGTTGATGGGGATCGTGAGATAGGTCTTCCACTTCGAGTCCGGCTTGCCAGAAGAAGAGGTACGGGCTGATGGTGGTACCAAGAACGGCAATCAGCGTCTTGAAATAATCTGGGTGCCACGAGATCGACGGCCAGAAGGTGGCTTTTAAAGCGTTTTGCCAAGGGACGTGCACAAAAAAAGCCGTCAGGATGTACGCCATTACAGCCAGAGTGAGCCATTTCAGGTAGTCCACGTATTTCTTGTAAGTGACAAACACCTGGAGGAGGAGTGAACCCAGCCCGAAGATCGCTATATATATCCAGGAGGGTCCTGGCAAGAGCAGAGTCGCGCAATCTCCCATCGCACCGATATCGGCTCCGATGTTACAGATATTGGCGACTACAACCAGCAACACGACGCCGGCCACGAAAGGGCGCGGAAAATACTTCTTCATGTTTGCAGTCAAGCCTGTACCGGTGATCCGTCCGATCCTGGCGCTGATTTCCTGAACAGCGACCATCAGTGGATAGGAAAAAACCATCATCCAGAGCGCATTGAAGCCTAGCTGAGCACCCGCTTGGGTGTAGGTAGCAATTCCACTCGGATCATCGTCCGACGCGCCGGTTATGAGACCTGGTCCGAGCCTTGAGAGGAAGCGAACGGCAAAATTTGATTTTCGTGTTGAGGGCATCCGTCAGCCGCAATTCGGTCCGAAGTTCCATAAGCAACAGGCAGAGTCACCAACGACTGACAGTCGCCCTTTATTCAGTCGACTTTTCGTCCTGGGGTACAGCTGGTTCCATTCCTGGCGGCCACAGGGTCACCGCGTTCACGGCTCGATCACTTTGTTCTTAATTGCGTATCGAGTCAGTTCCGGAAGTGAATGTAGGTCTAACTTGCTCATAAGATTCGCGCGATGTGTATCCGCGGTTTTCGTGCTGATATTGAGCACCACTGCCACTTCTTTGGAGCTCTTCCCTTCGGCCAGCAGTTGCAAAACCTCACGCTCCCGACTTGTCAAATGCCGCAGGCGGTCGAGTCGAGGCGCCTCGGTGTCTCGAATCCTGGCGTCGCTACTCATTTTGGCAGCTAGCTCGGTAAAGTAGGTCTTGCCTCGCTGAAGTGCGCCGACGGCTACAGGCAACTGCTCCGTAGCATTGGATTTCATCAAATACCCTTGCGCTCCAGCGGCAATGATCTCCCGGATAACCACATCTGAGCGGTGCATCGTTAGGATAATGACCTTAGTGTTTGGGCAGTCGTCACGAATCTGTCTGCAGGCTTCGATACCATTCAGCTCAGGCATGCTTATGTCGAGGATCGCGATATCTGGATTCAGCTCTCTCACAAGCCGCACGGCCTCCCGGCCGTCGGCTGCCTCCGCGCATACCTCCCAGTCTGGCTTCACGGAGAGCAGAGTCCGCAGTCCGCGGCGAAGAATTTCATGATCGTCGGCTATCAGAAAGCGCAAAAGAATGCTCCAGCTTAGCGTCCGCAGATTGTAGCAAAAAGAAATATCCCTAGAACCTGAAGAATCTCTCGCGTCGGGCTGGGCCTCTCGCATATCCACCCTTGCGGCAAGCCGGGAATCGGAGTCTTTCAACGGCGCGGATCCTAAATCGTTCGCCGCTCACATCTTATTGCTTTATGGACTTACCGATGCAATACTCCCGCCATGATTATCGGCGACCGCCTCCGGGAACTTCGCGAGGATAAGAAGCTGTCTCAGGGTGACATCGAGAAGCGGACTGGACTACTCCGCTGCTACATTTCACGAGTCGAAAATGGCCACACCGTCCCGGCCATCGAGACATTAGAGAAAATGGCCCGCGCGCTTGAAGTCCCGATGTATCAACTGGTTTATGACGGGGAGCAGCCACCGCAGCTGCCCACGCTCTCGAAGCAGCGATCTTCCGAAGATGATGTTTGGGGTAGTTCCGGGAAAGAAGCTCGGTTCCTTAACAAGCTTCGCCGTCTCCTTGGCCGCGCCAACGAATCAGACCGCAAACTCATCATGCACATGGCGCAAAAGATGGTGGGACGGTAGGCGGTCGCGTCTTATCGCATCGTAGACTCAATTGAACAAGCGGCCACAACCTGTAACGTTCTGTACCGTTTGTGGCGGTTCGGATACAACATCTCGCTCGCCAACGCTAGGTGCGGGCATGTACGATCGAAGTTCCCTGCAAGGGCGTGAACTCTAGTGCCATCAACAAAGGGACTGGGCCGAGTGTCCGGAGTGTAATTTGACTGGATATGTCGACGAGAAGAGGTGCGAGCGTCGCGCAGGAGGTAGGCTGGTGGCTGGTGCGAAGGCCGTAACCTTATCAGGCTGATGAGAGTAACCAGATTGCGCCAGTTAAAGACTCGTATTCGCCAGCAGCAGGAGTATGATTGAGCCATCGGCGGAGGTGAACGATGCCGAAGCACGGATCCCTCGAAGTACTCCCGCACCCCGAAGCGCACCTCATAGATGACTATGCTGTAATCGTGGACTCCGACCGACGCTATGTCGAAGTGTCGGACGGCTTTTGCAAGCTGCTGGGCTACTCTCGCGAAGAGATGCTGGGGAAAACGGTCGACAATTTCACGACGCCCCGGACGAATGACATCGAGATTGTGCACGATTTATTTCTGAAGTGCGGTTACATGCACGGTATTTGGGTACTCCAGCATCGAAGAGGCACAAAAATTCTAGTCCGCTACGAAGCCTGGCTCCGGCCAGACTCGCTGACGGAAGGCCGAATGGAACTGCTGGGCGCGGGCGCTTAGTCGGAGACAGGCGCCGCACTGATCGGAGTGGAACGAGTCCTTTATGGTCCACAATTATCCGTGGTCCATCGCGTACGCCACCGCAGTGCTGGAGCATGACCCGGCGAAGTTGCCGGACCGTATCCGAGAAGCTGAACAGGCTATTGAGTGCCGATTTTGCGACCCGGATATTGGTGTCGAGGAGCTCCAGGCTCTTCAGGAAGCGATTAGTGCGCTCAAACTTATCAATTCGCATGCAGCAGACGCCGACAGCGTTGGTGAATAAGGTCAGCGGCTGTCATTTAGCTTCAGCGGCTGCGCTACAATCCGATTCGATGGCTTCCGTCCGTATCAGCGTCGTCGTGTTGCTTCTGCTGTCCGTGTACATGCTTTCTTGTGGGGCAAAGAGAGCGCCGGAGCATTTGACGGTGATCGCGCCGCGGAACTATTCGGGCAAGATCAGTATTATTGCATGCGACAGGACTGCGGCCGCAGATCATATAAGGCTTAATCCTGCGGGAGACGGCTACACGTCGACATGCGTCAATAGCGACGAATTGACGCTGACGGTGATCCAGGGAACGAAGGCCACCGATATTCCAGCCCGCCTGACCACGACTGGCGACGGCATCGTCGTTAAGGTCGAAGCGGAGATACGCTGAAACCTCTGGGGGCGATTTGCGACGTAGCGATGGCTAGGGGCTCACGCCCGCCCGTAGGAAGAGGCATCGCTGGCCTAAGTCACTCCCCCGGTTCAACCTCGATTCCCCGGCACCGATGCCACTCATTGTCCTCGGCATGGGAGTCGCAGAACCAATCTTTACAACTCGGACAATGCACCGTCGCCGGGAGGGTGCAGACGTCTCCGGTGACAGTCTTACCTTCACACAGGCGTTCGGTGTCCATGTCGATTTCTTGAGTCTGCCGCGACGACGCTATCGTTCGAGACCGCCTGTTCGCTCACGGCATTGACAATTTGAAATTTACCCGGCCAAATCGCCTCCAATTCATGGAGTCGATTCCGAGCGCTCAGCAGGTCGGATTCGTCCTCAATCCACAATGATCGGCCGTTCGTCTCCTTGCGAACTATATAAAAAAGAGTTTTCATCAAATGGGTTACAACTCGTCCGTTTTTACCGACTCGAATGTAGCTACGACGGTACGACTCGATTGATCGAAGACAAAATAATCTCCAGGCAGGGCAGCAGTCAGCTGGTTGGCGCGCGCCCGGGCGGTATCGACATCGGGGACCGTGTCTATCCACACTGGATTTCCTCGGGGATCTTTGCGAAACAAATCAAAATCAAACATTGGCCCTCCGTCCTGAAGTCACATCGCACTACTTGAGCCATCGACTATGATGTCCGGAATGAGCTACTTAGACGGAATTGTGTAGTCCCAGATTAGAACTTTTGACCGGGAAGGCGAAGTTTTGACCGATTCGTCAGCGATTGTCGCTCGCTTAAGTCACTCTATTTCTCGGGAGGCGGGTAAGGGGTAATTTCGTCGTTCTCAATCGTGAAGAAACCGCGGACCGTCGTGTATTTTATCGGACATCCAGCCTCCTCGCAGGCCATTACAGCAATCGTCATGAGCGACACGCCTCGACTACGGTCCGCGAACGAGACCAGGACCGGTTGCATTTCACATCTGTGAAGCGGACATAGGTTCTCTAGCATCTTGTCACCCATGGCCGCTGCGTTCATTCGCCCTTGGTGGCCTCAACGAGCCATTTTTTCATCACGACAAGGAAGTACGGCTTCACATTGCGGAATGCCAGGCCAATGCCGAAGTTGGCATGAGTATAGACAACGATTGCGTCGGATTCGAAGAAATCAGTATTTGTCAGAATTTTCACCGATACCGCGGTCCCTTCGGCTAGCGGCGTTGACATGTCAACATAGCACCCATAGAGGCTGAGATCACAGACGCGTGCGTTCGTCTTTGTGCCAGAAGCCTTCTCGGTAATCTCCGCCGCGGCCTCGAATCGATATCTTGGTGCGCGCCTATGCTCCCTCACACGCCTCCGATTGGCAGCATTGCGGGTCTCAAGGAACAAGGGATTTCGCGCTCATCGTACGGGCAACGGAATCGGTATTCAACTGTATTGTGAGGACCCCGGCGGCGCTGGAAAATGAGTCTCTCCTCAATTACCCCGTGGGGGCAACCGGCACTCGCTCGGCGGCTGCCCCCTTCTTATTAGGCCGGCGCGCTCGCTCAGATGGAGGTCGAATCCCAACCGATAGCATGCTCAATCGTCGATAGAAGGTCCCAGGCACGTGACTTCGGCACGATCGCACAGATGCCAGCTCTCTGGGCGGCCCTTTCGAGCCCCGGAAGGTCAAACAATGTAAAAAGGATCATTGGCACCGTAGGGTCCGCGGCTCGCATCTGGGTGGCAACGTCAAGACCACTCATGTCGGGTAAGTTCAGATCGAGAAGCACGACATCCGGGTGCAGCTGACTGAACTTCTGCACACCGGACCTTCCCGTCTCAGCTTCTCCACAAACAACCCAATGACGCGCGCTCAAGAGTGTTTCCAGAATCGACCGTGTGACGTGCGAGTCCTCAACGATCAGGACTCTGAGTCGAATTGGTCTACAGCCCGTCACCTGGCCCATTAGATTGCCGCCACCTAACGAATGGCTGCACCTGTCCATTAGGCCAGCTCACACTTCGGCAACGGAGTACTTCGGAACTATTCCATCCTCGATCCTTGACCCCTAAGCTTCCTGGTGTCGCTCGACGGAGGCGCGAGACATGATCCTTGACTCATACCGGCGCAACACATTCAATCGCCTGCCCAGGCTCCTTTTCCTTCATATGGCTATCGTGTCCGCGACCATGGCTCAGGAAGAGCGAATCGCCGTTATGAAACCTAACCCTCCCTATCCGGCGCTTGCCCGGCAACTCCACCTCACCGGCGTTGTGAAGGTGAAAGCTACTATTTCGACCGATGGGCAGGTCAAGGACGCTCAAGTCACTGGCGGCCATCCACTCCTCGGCCAAGCTGTGCTCGATACCCTGAAACAGTGGAAGTACGCACCCTCAAAATCCGAATCATCGGTAACCTTAGAGTTTCACTTCCAGCCTTAACCGATGGTCGCGTTACGTGTGGTGCTCCCACCGCTTCACAAGGTGGATGAGTTCCCATAGCACTCCTGACGCAAGCGCCATTCCAATCATCGCCATGACAACGAGCATCAGAAAACCAAGGGCGATTTGAAGCACCCCGCGAATGTCTGTGCGCAATGCCTGCCATTTATCGTACATTAGCATCAGTCCGGATATTCGATGCCGAAGTTAAGGCCCTGGCGGCATTCCGCGAACTACTGGACGAGACCAGCAATCAGGGTGTGGCCGTCTCTTAATCCCCCGTGGGAAAGTAATCCTCATTCCGAAAAAGAGCGTCCAAGGCCAGCAAGAGCACTTTGCCCATACGTTCCTTCGCCACAAATCCTTGTACGCCGAACCGTTTTGCTTCTTGAATCATTTGCGACGTCTCGTGCATGGAAAAGAAGAGGATCGGAACGTTCGGCATGAGCCGTTTAATCTCTTTCGCGGCACCGAAGCCGCCCAAGACTGGTATGGTGATGTCCAGGATGATGCTGTCTGGCTGAGTCTGAAGTGCCACGGCGATCGCTTCTTCACCATTCGCAGCCTCGCCGCAAATCTGGATGTCGCTGCGGGAAGACAGCATCGCCGTAACTCCCTTTCTGACAACTTCGTGATCGTCAGCGATCAGTATTCGCAATTATGCTCACCGGATTGGGAAGCCTATCGTGCCAAACAGCGGTATCTTGGCTTCGACCAGTGTGCCGGGTTCAGCAGCCGTCAATGTAAGCTCGCCTCCGAATTGGCGAATGCGTTCACGCATCCCGCTTATTCCGACACCCATGCGGGCATTCGCACTATTGTCGCCCATTTCCGGAGCTAACCCTTTGCCGTAATCTCGAACGCGAACTGTTACCCAGTCGGCCTGCTTATCAATTTCCACCCGTGCTCTGTCGCTCGACGAGTGTCGATATACGTTTGTAAGCGCTTCTTGGACGATTCGAAAAATTGTAGTCTCCAGTTCGCTAGGCAGTCGTGGGAATGTCGCCGGCCGCGTCGCTAATGAAATTTCTATCTTGCTCCTCTTGCTCAACCCTTCGATGAACCAATGCAACGCTGCGCGTAGGCCGGTCTCATCAAGCAAGGGAGGATGAAGGAGATAGGAGAGATTTCGCACTGTGGCGATGGCAACGTCTGCCATTTGGCTCACTTTCTCCGTCTTCGCTGCGTCCGAAGCCATCTTCAAAGCAGTAAGCTGTTGGCCGAGATTGACGTGACCGGCTTGAATTAGTCCAGCGGGAGTGAGAAAAAATCACTCTAAAGGAGAGCTGGACATGGCGATGAAGAAACACAAGCCGGAGCAAATCGTGGCGCTGCTGCGGCAGATTGAAGTAGAAATAGCAAACGGGAAGAGCACACCGCAAGCCTGCAAGGAAGCAGAGATCACCGTTCAGACGTACTACCGCTGGAGGAAAGAGTTCGGCGGCCTGAAGTTGGATCAAGCAAAACGGATGAAGGAGCTGGAGCGCGAGAACGCGAAGTTGAAGCGTTTAGTAGCGGAGCTGTCTCTGGAGAAACAGATCCTGAAGGACGTGGCCTCGGGAAACTTCTGAGCCCTGAGCGGCGGCGTTGTGCGGTGGAGCATGCGCGCGAAAAGTATGAAGTGAGTGAGCGCCATGCCTGCCGGCTGCTGGGGCAGTGGCGAAGGACACAACGCTATGCCGCGATCCAGAAGATCGACGAAGAGGCGCTGACGGAAGCGATCATCGCCGTGGCCAGTAAATACGGTCGCTACGGATACCGGCGAATTACGGCGCTGTTGCAACGTGCTGGCTGGCACGTGGGCCAGGATCGGGTGCAGCGCATCTGGCGTCGCGAGGGGCTGAAAGTGCCGCAGAAACAACGGCCCCGTGGGAGGTTGTGGCTTAACGATGGGTCGTGCATTCGGCTGCGACCGGAGCGTGCGAATCACGTTTGGAGCTACGACTTTGTGAGCGCGATGACGCATGACGGAAGAACGCTGCGAATGCTGACGCTGATTGATGAATACACGCGGGAGAGTCTTGCGATCCGCGTGGCAAGAAGGCTCGGGAGGTATGAAGTGATTGAAGTTCTGGCTGATGTGATGCTGTTCCGGGGAATCCCGGAAAACATTCGTTCGGACAACGGCCCGGAGTTCGTGGCCAAGGAGCTGAGGCAGTGGCTGGCGAAGGTGGGTACCGGGACGCTGTACATCGAACCGGGAAGTCCTTGGGAGAACGGCTACTGCGAAAGCTTCAACGGGAAGCTGCGGGATGAATGCTTGAACGGAGAGATTTTTTACTCACTGAAGGAGGCACAGATCGTGATCGAAAACTGGAGGGTGGAATACAACACGAAGCGGCCGCACTCTGCACTCGGCTACAGGCCGCCTGCCCCCGCGGCCTGTAGCCCCCGGGGAGCAAATACAACTTCACCGAACATGGCTGTGGTATAAAAACCCTCTCACTTCTTTTGGACTAACAAATCAGGCCGGTCAAGCGGGCATGTTCGTATTGTTCATGGGTGTCCCCGTTGCAACTATCCTAATCATGGCATTGATTGTGAACTATCTGATCGCGCCACATCTGGAGGGTACCCCGCTGCGAGAGGTCTGGCTTGGGATGGGCGTTCTCCAGAGAGTCGGCGTAGTTGTTCTGTTTTTGGGAACTTTCGCCATGGAATACCGGGCCCTGGCTGCGTCGGCCTTCGCCACACAGGAAATCTGGAGCGGACGCAGTATTGGAATCCTACGGGCGCTCCGATCGGTTCGACGCAAACAACTGCGGCTTTTCTGGATGGTGATGCTGGCGAGTATGTTCACGGGGCCTTTCGGACTAATTGTATTTCCACTCCTTGCCTTTGCTACTGCACCTGGTTTTCCGGTTGCAATTCTGGAAAATATGACGGCCTTTGCTGCGATCAAACGCGGTGATGTACTAGCCAAAGGAGGTCACGGCAGAATCGCTTTGCTGGTTGGGATGTGGCTGGGTCTAGGAATGGCAGGTGTGCTCGGCTTGGTGTCACTACTCGCGATCCTGCAAGATCGATTCGGGCGACCGTGGTTTCTCCGGCCCGTTCCCGCTGTAGGCTTCTGGGTAATATTTCTGATCCCACAGTGGTACATGATCGCGCTCACCTTGAATTTTTTGGACCAGCGCAGGCGAGAAGGCGAAATTGCTTTAGATGCCCGTGTTCAAGTACTCGATTAGGCTTGCAACCGGACAAAAATGGCCTTTTTGGTCAGTTACTGGGTTTATCAGAACTTGACCGATGGAGCGGAGCACCGCGAGTTAGTTATTCAATTCGGTAGACGTTATTGCTATTGTCCCGTGCCACGCCCCTATTGTTGATTTGCAGCCTTCCTTTGAATTGCTCCTCGAATTGACACATTTCCGCTTCCAATGTTGTTCCGCGCTTGCTCCGGCCGGAGCCGCGCGCGCAAAGCTTCGCGTTCAAAACGATCTTTTCATAATAACCCGCACCGTACACTACGTCCCACGTCGCTGCCAGGTCGTTTGCGTCGGAAGTGCGCCCGCTGTCGCCGTGCTTGGGAGGCGCTGGCGGACCCCATTGACCAACGCATTGCTCATGGAAGAATGGCTTGGAAATGTTGTCGAGGTCAATATAGAAGCGCCCGGATTTGAATACGCCGCGAGGGTCCATGAGGGGATATGCTTTGGGCGAGGGACCCTGAATGGGCTTAAGAGCAACGCCGGAATAACATCCCGCGTGGTAAATGGCGAATATGCATGCGAACGCCAGAAATAGTCTGCGATTCATGGAATCCGTCGGACCAGAGTTGCGATCGGGAGTATCCGTTACACGTCGGTCTCAGTTCGAAGCTCGAGCTGGCGAGTGTAGCACGGACATATTGCCTACACCTTCCTCTGAGGCTAGTCCCGTTCAAGTCCTGATTTAGTCAGCGGGCCTGTGGTTTTTTGCCGATTTTCACTTCTCCGGTTACCGCGTTTATCGGGCCTGTCGTTTATTTCGGAGCCCAGTAGATTCACATGAATCTCGTTTAAGGTGGGCCACGACCGTCCGTCTCTGTAGAATGCACGGAGAGTCTCGCACAAAGCCGTAGGAGAAAATCGAAATGCAAACCCGACGCACAAAGGCCCTCTTGATCTGCCTTATGGTCCTAAATGGGTTGATTGCCTTCTCGACATCTTCTCAGACTTGCGCAGGCCCCCATCTTGCCCCAGAAATTCGGGAATATGTGAAATTCGACTCCCCGGTTCTGATGTTGTCCCATGTTCGCGTAATTGACGGTACTGGGTCCATCGCCGCACACGGTAGAAGCTCGCACACCTAAGCGGCGTCGGGTAAGCTCCATGAAAAGTACCGCTATCCTGGATTCTCGGCGGATGATGGATAACCCGGAAGTCGTGCGCGAATAGTCGGATTACGGGACTGTGGGGTCCAGTTGTTCGAGAACCGCGTTTGCCCGGAGTAAAGAAAATGAGTAAGCCAAGAATCCACTGGATACGAATTGTCCTCGGCGGGCTGTTCGCCGAAGTGGCTCTCATTCTCGCGATCGTTCCTATCGGTTTACGTCTTGGCGAGAATTTCTTGCATTACACTGCCCCTCCAGGATCGTTCATCACGTGTTTCCTGGCAGCACTCTGGGTGGCTCGGCGGATCGAGTCCCGTTTCATCCTACATGGGACGTTGGTCGGAGCGGTCGCTGCACTGATCTACGTTGCCCTGACCCGTGCGCAACCCGAACCCTTCGCGTACGTTGTGGCCCACGTGCTGAAACTCGTGGGCGGTGCAGTTGGTGGCTTTGTGGCTCAACGGCGCCACTTGCCGACTCCTGCGCCCATTGCCGATTAATTCCATAGCACTGACGCTCAGTTTGCTGTTCCTGTTTCCGACAGCGGGCTATGTTGGAGTGATCTTGGTCCCGGCCCTAGCGACCACTGGCACTTACGCAATTGTGCGCAGGCGCTATGCGTATAGGAAAAACAGGCACGCGCTCGAAGCGTCGCAATCCAAATCCCGATAAGTCGTGCCGGCTCAGGTGGTCGATGCAACACCATCTGATCGGTTGATCGGACAACACTTTCCCTGGGCAGCCGATCCGTTTGGCTGTACTCGATCAAAACCTAGCCAGGGTGGCGTTCCGACTGATCTAACCCTAAAGAGCGATTTTAGTGTTTGTTTTCGGCGCTTTGTGTATTCGAGTTGAGTGTTGCATCGACCCATTGAAACCACCCGGATTACCGGACAATTGGAAATTGATCGAACTATCGTCCTGCGGCACTCGACCGGTAGCCTCGTTTGTCGGGCACGGATCGGCTCATTCAGTAGTCGCGTACATTCCCCCGCGTTCCGCTAGAATCCGAGCATTGCTACGCAAAATGGACTGAGACGCCATCCTATCCTCTCCTCCTACCGCGAACGCGGCCAGTAGACCTGGACTCCAGGTTGTTTGTTACCAATTTGGGGTGTAGCGTAGGGCCATCCTCGTAGGTCTGGGGATCTTCCCGATGCCGGTCCTCGAAATCTTCGAGCTATTGAAGTTGCCTGGACTCCAACTTTCCTCTCGCGTGAGTGCGTGCCTCGCGGCAGGACCGAATACAAAAAGGAGAACTCCGATGACCAGACCCAGAAGGTTTTTCTTATTGTTCTCTTGTGCTGTTGGGGCAATGCTGATCGCAGCGTGTGCCAGCTCCTACCACGATCTGAACGAACGCTACGTATTCGTGGCCACGAATGTTAACTTGCCTTACTGGCAGGAGGCGCGGGCTGGATTTTTCGATGCGGCAAAAGAGCTTGGCGTTAAGGCGGAGTTCAACGGTCCTGCAACATATGACCCGAACTCAGAGGTGGGCATGTTCCGGCAGGTTGTGGAGGAACATCCTGCGGGAATTTGCCTATCGGCTGCACGACCCGAGATTTTTCAAGCCGAAATTGACAAGGCTATGGCGCAAGGAATCCCGGTGATTTGCGTAGATGCGGACGTGCCGGAGTCGAAGCGTGTGATGTACATCGGCACAGACAACTTCAAGGCCGGCAGGGAGAGCGTGAAGCGCATCGCCGCCCTTGTTCACGGTCGAGGAAACATTGCAGTGATTACGATTTCAGGACAGCGCAACCTCGACGATCGGGTGGCGGGAGTAGCGGATGCGCTTACGAATTTCCCTGCTGTTAAGCTGACGAAGATCATGGACGACAAAGGTACGGCGCAGAGTGCATTTGATCAGGTCTCCGACCTGATTCAGAAGAAAGAAAAGATAGACGGCATTATCTGCCTGGAGGCGACAGGCGGGACGGGAGCGGCCGGAGCTGTGCATCGCTTCAACATGGAAGGCAAGCTGCCGATCGTCGCCTTCGACAACGACCCCGACACGCTCGATTGGATTGACCGCGGAGTAATTGGAGCCACGATAACGCAGAAGCCTTATGTCATGAGTTACTACGGCCTGAAGTTCCTCGACGATCTGCACCACAATTCCGTACACCAATTCAAGGATTGGAGGACAGCTCCGGGTGCGCCGATGCCTACGTCCATGGATACCGGCACCATTGTCGTTGATAAGAGCAATCTTCCGGCCTATCGCCAGGCTTTAGCCGGGCACCCTCAAGCACCGTAGCGGTTGTTTCGTGGATGGTGCTATGAGCTGCAAGACACACGAGGCTCTGCTATCTCTGGGGCGCAACCCAGACGACAAGGATGCGATGCTGGCAATCTATGAGGAGAATCGGGACACAATTCGCGCGGCCTTTCGCCGATGGGTAGTTGATCGGAAACACCAGAATCTCGTGGAAGCCGGCGTGATGATGCATATATTAAAGGTCGCACGTTTCTACGACCCGACAATGGACTCGCCGGAAGATTGGGTATTTCAACACGCAAACCAGTACTGCTTGGAATTTCGCGTGGATCTGGAAAGCAAAGCAGCTTGGAGAAACTGACTGCTCCATCGCACCCGCGATGGGCGGTTGGGTAATGGGTGCGGCGAGGATTCCGACTACTTCAGATTGCAATAGCTGTTCAGCAGTGTAGATTCGCTTGTGGTAAAAATGCAGTAGCCATCGTTGCCTCCAGAGAAGGTAATGTGGTCAGGCTCTAGCGGCTGCTCTAGCAGTCGTTAGGGCCGTCTTGTTTAAGCGCTCGCGGCCCGTGCCCCCCCGCGATGGTGTTCTCGGACAATCCCGCGCTCGCCAAGCTGGGACTGAGCCTGCTCGCGGTAGGCTTTCTTGTTCAGCTTATTACGGTGGTCCGGTCTCCGAAATCCGAATCTCCCGCGCCGAAAACACACAAGAAGGCGCAGAGGACCGCGGTTTAGTGCATTTAGGAGTATGATCCAGGCATCGGCGGAGGTGAACGATGCCGAAGCACGGGTCCCTCGAAGTACTCCCCGCATCCCGAAGCGCACCTCATAGAGGAGTATAAGGTCGTCGCGGACTCCCAGCGACGCTAGCAATCGTT
>CAWFXG010000031.1:0-37961 GCA_963819745.1 uncultured Acidobacteriota bacterium
CTTATTGTTTAATTCTTTCCGTATGTCTATGTCCACGTATTCCCAAGAATCTAAAGGGGCCCAAAAACCAGCCACAAAAGGGAATGGATTATCGAGTCGGCTCTCATCGAAATAAGCAGCGGTGTCATATACTGTCGTCATGCAAAGCCACACACTTCCCCGCCACCTGCTCAATAGCAGGCACCTAGCTAAACGCACGAATGAACTATACTCGCGCATCATGTACTTGTCCACAAGGGATAGTTACCTCCTCAAACTGCTGAAAAGACATGGGTTGAGTCCGCTTGGAATCCAGGGAACCCTGCTCGCTTGTATAATACAGCCATTCCTGACCGGCGGAAATCCGCGGACTGTAGTCCCGAGCCCTGGTGTTGACCGCGGGTCCAAGGTTCACGGGCTTATCCCAAGCCTCGCCGCGACGGAAGCTCACATACAGGTCCGAACTGCCATAGGTATCCTGGCGCCCAAAGCTGCCCAAAAGCAGATAGCTCTCGTCCGGAGCTATCGTAGCTTCAAAGGTGTTGATTCCGGGACCATTCAAAGCGGGTCCGAGATCTTCCGCATCCTGATAGGTGCCATTTACAAATTTCGAGCGAAAGACATCATAGTTGCCGGTTTTCCGCGAGCTTGCGAAATAAATATTTCCATTGGCGGCGATCGACGCAAATACCTGGCTGCCTTCGCTGTTCACTCCGCCGGGCACCAACTGCGGTTGTTGCCAACCGTCGTCTTGTTTATGCGCGCGCCAGATCGACCATCGATGCAAATCCTTGCCGCCAATGGGACGGTCGGACGCGAAGAGCAAACTCTCTCCATCCGGGGAGAGCACGGGATCGGTATCCCGGTACTGACCGGAGAAGGGCAGGATTTCCGGCTTGCTCCATTGGCCGTTGAGCAGATGCGACTCGCACAGAATGTAGAGGTAGTGCGGCGCCGCCGATTTTTCAAAATAGAGTGTTTGCGCATCCGGGGAAGGTCCGCCGCCCAATTCGTCGTCGGCGGTGGAGACAATTCCTTCGCCAATCATTTCCGGCCCGGCAAGATCTCCAGCGGATTCGGGTTGCGCGATGGGCTTATCCGCCCGTGCCACAGCGATGTAGAGCGTCGCGGTGGCGGCAAGCGCCAGTGTCCATTCCCTGCGCATCGATGCCGCGCTCATTTCCCACCGCCGAGCTCGAGGGTATTCAGCGGAACCGAATAAATATTTCCGTGGCCATTCAACACGGCATGAACCAGGCGTTCGAACTCGTCCATATCGATGCGTTTCGGCATGGGAACGACGAACGGACTTCGCTCGCTCGAAAAAATCAGGTGTTTCTCGTCGGGAGTGAGCGCAGGCGCACTCTCGTCGGCCACGGTATTCACGCCGTGCTCGACGTGCTTCGCCGCCGTCCACTTGCCACTGACGCGGCAGCTCACATAGATATCGCCACGGGCGTACGGAAATCCGCCGCCAGTCAAGGTATCGACGCGATGCCGGAAAGGCGGCCCACCTTCTCCAGCGGACACGAAAAATAATAAGGTTTCGTCGGCGTTGACATACGGATCGTAGTCGTTGAAGGCGGAATTGATTTCCGGCCCAAGCTTCCGCGGTTCCTGATACTTGCCGTCCACCACATCCGCCCGGTAAATCTGGGGCCGGCCCTGTTCCTCGCGGTCCGACGCAAAATATAGAACGCCCGAGCGGGTCGCCGATGCACCCCAGCTCCATTTTTCGTCCGGGCCGTTGACCGGCTCGGGCAATGGTTGCGGCTCGCTCCAACTTTCGCCGGCGCGCTCCGCTTTCCAGATGCGCAGAGCGAATGCTTTGGATTCGGAAGCGGGACGCAGCGAAGCGAAATACATGGTCTTCCCGTCCGGCGACAAGCGCGGAGGAAAATCCAGATACTTGCCGGAGAAGGGCAGCACTTCCGGCACGCTCCACTTCCCTTTGCGCCAGCGCGAAACGCAAAGCAGTCCGATGCGAGGAAAGGTAGTGGTGGGATTCAGCTTTGCGAAATAAAATTCGTTGCCGTCCGGACTGAAGACGCCGCCGGCCTCATCTCCCGGGGTCGAAATGGTGCCTTCCGCGAGCAGGTGCGAACCTTCGCCGGCAGGGAGCATTTCGAACGAGCGCGGACCGGGCAATGCGGTGGAGCAGAGGAAGCCCGCGAGACAAAGCAAGAACAACCCCGCCGCTGTGCGAAATTGGTTGATATGCATTTTTCGTGACACCCCTGAGCACGCACGTCTTTGCCTATATGGACGCAGGACGGGGACAAAGGGCTCGCCGAACAGAGAGCGTAATTGGGCAAGCCTGAGGCCAAAACGAAAAGGGGCGGCCCGCCTTTCGCAGACCGCCCAGCCTACTCTAGGGAGTGATTGTCAGTTTTTCGGCGAGTTGTCCTCGGCGCCCAGGTCGCCGTAGGGCCAGAGATTGAACGCTTTCAGCTCTTCGTATACGTGCTGATCGCGCAGCATCTTTGCGGTGCGTTCCGCGGGCCATGGCGTCGCCAAACGCTCTGGACGGTCCGCGATCCAGAAGGCCGCCAGCGCGATGAGCATGGAGTTCTGCGCCATCACGTCCGGCTTTTGCGCTTCCAGCGCGTCCGCCGCGGAGTGGTGGGTGTAGTTATAGTTGTCGGTGTCCTGCAGCATGTTGATTCCCGGCAGACCCGCCATCGAAAAAGGCAGCGTGTCGGTGCCGGTTTCGATCTTGTCATCCACCGAGAGCTTTTTGATGCTGGCGAGAGAGGTGGTAAAGGCCTCGAAGGCCGGAATGAGATCATCACGGCCGCCCATCTGGAAACCCTTTACTTCGCCCTGTCCGGCGTCCAGCACCAGATCGCCAAGGTGATTGGGCAACTCCGCATGATGCTCCTTCAAGTACGCGATCGATCCGTCGAGTCCCTGCTCTTCTCCGGTGAACAATATAAAACGGATGGTTCTACGCGGCTTTTCGCCGGAACGGAGGATCGAATCGGCCGCACCGAGGACCGCAGCCGTGCCCGAACCATTGTCGGTCGTGCCCTCGGACAAGTCCCAGGAGTCCAAGTGTCCGCCGACCACCAAAATCTGCTCTGGATGCTCACGCCCGCGAATTTCCCCGATGACGTTCGCGGTCTCCACCGGGCCGCTGGTAAAGGTGTTCTGGATGTTGAAGCGTGCTCGTGGTGTTATGCCACGAGCCAAGAAGCGCTCGAGCTGGCCATGATCTTCCGCGGTGATGGAGATCACCGGAACGGCAAAATCGGCATTGAATCCCAAGATTCCAGTGTGAGTCAGGTTCATGCCGGCGGACTTGCCTCCGCCCTGGCCGCCGATCACGGCCACGGCGCCGGCAGTCCCGGCGGCGCGCAGAAAATCTCCAAAGCGAGCAAACAGCATGGCGAAGTTCTGGTCGTGCGGCTTGCCTTTCGCAACTACCAGAACGACCTTGCCCTTCACCTTGGAAATGTTCTTGATCTCGTTGTCCAGGTCGAACAGATTCACCGCGATCACGTCGCCTTCCGCGCCGGCCGCGGGCGTCGAGCCTGTCCAGCCCATGGCATCGACGTGCAGCTTGTGGCGAACGGGAGTGAGCAATTCCGCATCCGCGGTGCCGCGGGTCCACCCTTTCCAGATTTGATACTTTTCGGTGTGCACGTTCTCCAGGCCCATGGCCTTCATCTTCGCGACGCCCCACTCCTCAGCCTTGTGATCATTCGGCGAGCCGGTGACCCGCGCGCCGATGTCGTCGCTCAATTGCGTCAGAAATTCGAATGCGTGGGAGTTCATCTCGCCCTGACCGGCGATCTTTGCCAGCGCCGGCAGGGTGCCGTCTTCCGAGGGTCCCTTCGGTCCGCGATCATCGGCGCGGCTCAGGGTTGCTCCACCGAACAATGTCGCCAAGGCCACCAGGGCCGCCAATGCCACCACCATGCATGCTCGCTTCATTTCCGCGCGCTCCTTAGCCGCTCAGCAGCGGCCATCGTTTGCCGGACCCACTCTATCATCCCCTCAGACGTAGGACGTGGGACTTGGTTACCACTTTTTTGTTACCTAAATAAAGGCGATTCGCCGACGTTCCATCCTGCGGCGACTTCACTTCGGTGCCCAGTCCGCAACCTTGCGCTGGATCAGCGCTTTACGCTGCTTCGCCGAAACTCTAAACTGCGTTCGTGCCCATCGCGAAATCTCAGTTGCGCGCGCTGCAGACCGGTCTTGTCGAAGCACTCCTCGTTCTCCTTCCTGCGTCGTTGCACGCACAAAATTCTTCCTTTACGCCCGTAAAGGCTCCGGAAATCCCGGCGCAAATCGAACTTCTTGAGACGCTTGTGCGCTTCGAAGCGAACGGTGATTCACGGAAGGAAGTCCACACCCGCGTGCGGATCCACAATGAACTGGGCATTCGGCAGTTCGCGCGGCTGAATTTCGACTACAACCGGGGCTTCCAGCAGATTGAGATCCCGATGGTACGCATCACACACGCCGCGGGAGGTACGGCCGACATCCTGCCCAGTGCAATCACGGATAATCCCAATGCCGCGGTGGTCAACTATCCGGCCTACCACGACGTTCGCGTCAAGTCCGTGCGCATCCTAGGCCTCGCTCCTAACGATCTTCTGGAGTACCGGGTCATCACCAGCACCACACATCACCCGCTGGCGCCGGACTTCTGGCTTGAACACACCTTCGAACGCACGGGCGTCGTTAGCGACGAATCGTTCGAGCTGACCGTGCCGGCGTCACGAAAAATCAAGCTGTACACCAGCAGTTCGAGTCCCGCCTCGGTCATCGATGAGTCTGGCGATGGGCAGGAAACCGGCGTCACGTACAGGTGGAAGCGATCCTCCGGTACGAAGCAGCCGGAAGAATCTTCCGCGGCATCCCCGACCGAGGCGGACATCGTTGCCACGAGTTACGAAACATGGGCGCAGCTTTCCCGCAATAAGATGGCCGTTTTTTTTGGCTCCCGGATGGTCAATGCTCCGGAAATAACGGCCAAGGCGACAGAACTGACCCGCGACACGACCAGTGCGGAGGCCAAAGTAGAAGCCATCTATGATTTTGTCTCCAAGAAGATTGCGCTCGTGGACTTGCCCATGGGGGCGACGGGATATCGAACACGAGAGCCCGCGGAAGTGCTGGCGGCTGGTTATGGGACCGCGGAAGATAAGATAGTCCTCTTCTCGAGTCTGCTGCACAGCGCCGATGCCCGGTCGGACATTGAATTTGCGGCGGCTACTCCGCCCAAACTAAGCGCTGAATTCGCGCGGCCATCGGTTTTTGACCACGTGCTCGTGAGCGTGGATTCGCTTCCGAACCGCTGGCTCGACCCGAGTCTCGGTGTGACTCCCTATGGAATGATTGCCTCACAGCTTCGCGGCCTGAGGGCACTGCGCATTTACCCGCCAGCGCCGCCCGATCAGGACGCGTGGCGGGTTATTCCAGATCGCTTGCCCTTCCCTGCCAAGCAAGACGTGGAAGTCGACGCCGCGCTTGCAGCGGACGGCACGCTCGCGTCGAGAGTGAAATACACGATGCGCGGGGACAACGAGCTGCTGCTTCGTGTGGCGTTCCACCAATCTCCACGCGATAAATGGAAAGACGTGGCGCAACTCCTGGCGCTGTCCGATGGTTTCCGCGGAAAAATCACGCGCGCGACCGCGTCCGACCCCTACGCAACGAAAGAGCCATTCACGGTGGAGTACGAAATCACGCAGCCTAAATTCGTGGACTGGTCCAAGAAGCCGGTGCGCATTCCCGCGCTTCTGCCCCTGCTTGGCTTGCCCGACCCTCCGGAAAAATCCGCTGCGGGGGCAGGCGCGGCAAAGATTGAACTTGGCACGCCCCTGGATGTCCTGGTCAGCGCAGACTTACATCTGCCGCCCGGAACCAGCGCGGAAGTGCCAACCGGGACGTCCGTCGATCGTGATTACGCCACGTATTCGTCGAAATATGGGATCCAGGGCGGGATTATCAGCGCTTCCCGCCACATCAATTTCATTCAACGGGAAATTCCCGGCGATCGCTTCGTGGACTACAACGCATTCCTGCATGCGGTCCAGACCGATCAATCCCAACTGTTTAGCATCCTCCGCCAGGATCCAGCGACGCCAGCAAAACCGTGATTCCTGCGATAGCGGCAAAGTCTCGGCGGTCCCGACAAAGTGGGCACCAGCAAACGAGCGATAAGGGAGGAATTGCTACAGGCCCATTACTTCTTTTTCTTTGGATGCGCTTAGTTCTTCGATTTTTTTGGTCTCCGCGTGGGAAAGCTTTTCCAGTTCGTCGAGCGCGCGCTTTTGCTCGTCCTGGCTGATCTTCTTGTCCTTTTCTAGCTTGTCGATGCCTTCCTTGACGTCGCGGCGGATGTTGCGCACCGCGGTGCGATGATTCTCCAAGACTTTGTGAAGGTGCTTGACCATATCCTTGCGGCGCTCTTCGGTCGGAGCGGGGATCGGCACGCGGATCACTTTGCCGTCATTGGTGGGATTCAACCCCAGGTCTGAAGAACGGATGGCTTTGTCGATCAAGGGCACCACGCTCGGGTCCCACGGAGAGATCACAATCATGGTCGGATCCGGCACAGTCATCGTGCCCAACTGGTTCACGGGCATGGGTGTGCCGTGATAGTCCACGCGGACAGCATCCAGCAGCGAGGCATTCGCGCGGCCGGTGCGCAACGTGGCGATCTCCTTGCGGAAATCCTCGAGAGCTTTTTCCATGCGCGTCCTGGCCATGGCCATCGCGTCTTTTGTGGTCGCAATCGTCGTCATAGATTCCTCAACGCCATTTCGCCCTGAAATAACTGGATCGCAATACCACGCGGCATCGCCGCGCGCCCCTGCCACTAGGCCGGTGTTACCGTCGAACCAACGCGCTCGCCGAGCACCACGCGCTTGATGTTTCCGTGCTGATTCATGTTGAACACGACGATGGGCATGCCGTTGTCCATGCACAGCGAAATCGCCGTGGAGTCCATCACTTTCAAATTCTGGTGCAGCACTTCGCGATAGGTGATCTCGGCGAAAAACTTCGCGTCGGAGACGCGTTCGGGGTCGGCGTCGTAAATTCCATCCACGCGAGTAGCCTTCAGAATCACGTCGGCCTTGATCTCCATGGCGCGCAGGGCCGCTGCGGTATCGGTGGAAAAATACGGGTTGCCGGTGCCGGCGGCGAAAATCACGATGCGGCCTTTTTCCAGGTGACGCATGGCGCGCCGGCGGATGAATGGTTCGGCAACCTGGTGCATGGCAATGGCGCTCTGGACCCGGGTGTGCACGCCGGCTTTTTCCAGGGCGTCCTGAAGGGCCAGCGCGTTCAGCACGGTGGCGAGCATGCCCATATAATCGCCGGTGGCGCGCTCGATCTCGAAACCCTTTTGGCGGCCGCCGCGAAAAATATTGCCGCCGCCGACCATGATAGCCACCTGCACGCCCAGAGCGTGGACGTCCTTCAATTCCTGGGCGATGGCTTGCACGGTCTCGCCGTGAATACCAAAGCCCTGGGGTCCCTGAAGCGACTCGCCGGATAACTTCAAGACGATGCGAGTGTATTTGGGGTGGCCGCGCTTGCCGGCCCTGGTAGTCACCCGCTTTGTGCCATTTTTCCTAGCAGCCATGAGCCTCCGGAATGCACCCCTGAAAGCCTCGAAATTGTAGCAAACAATCGCAGCCCATGCTCAAGTGAACCCGAAGCACCGTGGCCCGCGGCAAGAAAAAGGGGCGTCCCGGTCTTCCCGGGAACGCCCCGAAGGAGAATAACGGAGAGAGCGATCAGCCCGCGACCGGGGTGGCCGCTAGCGAAGCGCCGAAGCCGCTAATCTCGCCGACCTTGAAGCGCACGAAGCGGCGCACGGAGATGTTCTCGCCGAGCTTGGCGATGGCCTGGGTGATCATTTCTCCGATGGTCACCGACTCATCCTTGATGTAGTGCTGTTCGTAGAGGCAATTCTCCTCATAGAACTTTTCCATCTTGCCGGTGACGATGCGTTCGATGACCTGTTCCGGCTTTCCGGTAGCCTTGGCCTGCTCCCGGTAGATGTCGCGCTCTTTCGCGAGCATCTCCGGAGTAACTTCCTCGCGGCGCATGTAGCGGGGATCAATAGCGGCAATGTGCATGGCGATATCGTGGCACAGTTGCTGAAACGCTTCGGTGCGCGCGACGAAGTCGGACTCGCAGTTCACTTCCACGATCACGCCGATCTTTCCTCCGGCATGAATGTAGTGACCCACCAGACCCTCAGAGGCCTGCCGCTGAGCTTTTTTTGCGGCCGCCGCTTGTCCCTTCTTGCGCAGGATATCGATGGCCTTTTCCAAATCGCCGGCGGATTCCACGAGTGCGGCGCGGCAATCGTTAAAACCCGCGCTGGTGCGTTCGCGCAACTCCTTAACGAGAGCGGCGGGTATTTGCGTGGCTTGCGGTTGTGTACTCATCCTGGTTCATCTTTCCACAGAGATTCTTGGTTCCATTGTGCAGTTGCAAGAATGCCCGGCGCATTGAGGGACTCACCGCGCCGGGCGATGAAAAAGGGCTGCCAGCGCAACCGGATTTAGCGCTTTTCCTCGTCCGGCGGGACGGTAGCTTCCGCCGCAGCGTCAAAAGCGGGATCCACGGGAGTGATGACGTCGGCGCCTTCGACGAAGTCGCCTTCCTGCTTCTCGTACTGCTCGTAGGCGCTGGTGTCCACGTATTCGACGCCGTCCACGAGAGCCTGGTCCTGGGCGGCCTTCTCGTCGGCGACCTGAGACTGCTGGTAGGCGTTATGACCCTCCAGCACGGACTCCGAAATCTTGGAGGTGAACAGACGGATGGCGCGCAAAGCGTCGTCATTGCCGGGAATAATCCAATCCACCACGTCCGGATCGCAATTGGTGTCCACCACGGAAACCACGGGGACGCCCATGCGGCGTGCTTCCTTGACGGCGATTTCCTCGGCGTTGGAATCGATAACGAACATCGCATCGGGCAACTGCGCCATGTTTTCGATGCCTTCGAGGTTCTGCAACAGATGCTTCATCTCGCGCTCAAGGCGGGCTTTTTCCTTTTTGGAGAGCTCAAGCATGCGGCCATCTTCGCTCATCGCTTTCAGGAGCTTGAGGCGCTTGATGGACTTCTGCAACGTGGCCCAATTGGTCAAGGTGCCGCCGAGCCAGCGGTGATTGACGAAGAACGCGCCGCAGCGCCTGGCTTCCTCGGCAACGGCTTCCTGAGCCTGACGCTTGGTGCCAACGAACAAAACGGTTTTGCCTTGCGTAGCCATGTCGGTGACAAAGCGGCTGGCCTCGCGGAACATCTTCAAAGTCTTTTGTAAATCAATGATGTGAATGCCGTTACGCTCTCCGAAAATATATTCCTTCATTTTCGGATTCCAGCGACGCGTCTGGTGACCGAAATGAACTCCGGCCTCCAGCAACTCTTTCATAGTTATTTCTACTGCCAAGTTTCCTCCTCTAAGGATTGCTGTTTGCGGCAGCGGGTTGAAAGGAGCCAGTCGGAAGACCGGCGACTACAACTGCTGGAGAACAGCCTTCTTGCCGGCAGCTTGCCGGCCGTGATCTCGGCGAAAGGGAGCAAACCCGATCGCCGGAGCTCGTCGCAGGCCCGGCCGTGGCCGGGACCGTCGAAATTAACGCTTCGTAAACTGGAAGCGCTTGCGCGCGCCCTTCTGCCCGTACTTCTTGCGTTCCTTCATACGGGAGTCGCGCGTCAAGAAACCGTTGGTGCGCAAAGCTGGGCGTACTTCCGGGTTAAAGCGCGCAATGGCGCGCGACAAACCCATGCGAATCGCTCCGGCCTGGCCGCCTACACCGCCGCCATGGGCAGTGACCACCACGTCCACCTGGTCCGCCAGATTGGTGAACTTCAGTGGTTCCACGGCATCATGCTTCCAGGCAAAATTCGGAAAATACTTATCGACTTCCCGGCCGTTCACCGTGAACTTGCCGGAACCCGGGCGCAAAAACACACGGGCCACGGATTCCTTTCTGCGGCCAGTGCCGAGAAACCAAGCTTGCGTGCCCGAGATGGGCGTACCCGTAGAACTCAACGTTCCTCCTAGACCGACTCCACGCTTCGGTTTGCTCCCTACTCGACTAAGGAAGGCACCTCAACGTGCGGAAAACTTGAGCAGCGCAGCCGCTTGTAAAACGAGCGGAGAGGCTGCCCCTAGAGCGAGACCTGCTGGGGCTTTTGCCCCGCATGCCGCGCTAATCCCGCGGCATCCCGATACACGCGCAATTTCTTGGCGCGCCGCGCCCGCAATTTATTCTTGGGCAGCATGCCGAGAACCGCTTCACGAACCATCCACTCGGGCTTGGCTTCGCGCACGCGTTTGGCAGGCACCTGTTTCAACCCGCCTGGATAGCCGCTGTGCGAGTAATACATCTTCTGCTCGACTTTGTTGCCGGTCATGCGGATTTTGTCCGCATTGATGACCACAACGTGGTCGCCGGAATCGAGGTACGGCGTAAAGCTGGGATTATCCTTGCCGATCAACATGCGGGCGACCTTGGTCGCCAGGCGGCCCAAAACCTGGTTGGTGGCATCAATCACGAACCAGTTGGCGCCGATTTTGAGGGCTTCGGCTTCCTGCCCTTTGGCTACATACGTCCTCATCGCGCTCAGTCACACCTTTCCCGTAGAGACAAACGCTAATCTTAGAGGATGAAGGCCATGCTGTCAACGCAGTTTGCGGGCGGAACGTGGGCGGGAAAGAGACAGAAATCTGTTCGATTCAGGCACCAAAATCAACGCTGGGAAGGAAGCGCGGCGGTTTGCGGATGTTCGTGACTTGTTCAAACGCGAACGCCAGACCGATCAGCACCGGTTCGCTCCAGGCGCGGCCGAAAAACGAGATTCCTACCGGCAGGCCACAAATGAAGCCAGCCGGAACGGTGACGTTCGGGTATCCGGCAACGGCGGCGGCGCTGGAACTGCCGCCGCCGAAATGATCGCCGAGCACCCAGTCGGTGAGCCAAGCAGGGCCGCCGGTAGGCGCGACGAGGGCATCCAGTTTGTTCTTTTCCATCAAAGCATCGATGCCTTCGACGCGAGCGAGTTGATGATTCTTTGCCAGCGCGTCGACGTACTCCGGAGTGGTCAGAGGACCTTTTTCCTCCGCTTTGAGGAAAGTGTCCTGGCCAAAGTACGGCATTTCTTTGTCGCGATTGCGTTCGTTGAACTCGATGACGTCCTTGAGGGTCTTAACTGGAGCGCTAGGGCCGAGCCGGGTGAGGTAGGCATTGAGGTCAGCCTTCAGCTCATAGAGCAACACGGTGAATTCGGATTCGCCGAATTTACCGGCGGTTTCTATCTCGGCGGGATCCACGAGGATGGCGCCCTGTTTTTTCATGGCGTCGAGAGACTGCTCCATGATCCTGTCGACGTCGTCGTTGAATCCAAAATTCTTGCGCACGACACCGATGCGAGCACCGCGCAAGGCGTCGGGCTTCAGAAATTGGGTGTAGTCGGTGTACGACTTTTCCATGCTTTCCGAAGTAGCGGCGTCGTCCGGATCAATTCCGGTAAGAGCGCCGAGCACAATAGCAGCATCGCGGACAGTGCGGCACATGGGCCCCGGAGTGTCCTGACTGTGCGAGATGGGAACAATACCGGAACGACTAAGGAGGCCAACGGTCGGCTTAATGCCGACGATGCCATTGGTGGACGACGGGCAGACAATCGAGCCGTCGGTTTCCGTGCCGATTGCGGCGGCGCAAAAATTGGCGGAAACCGCCGCGCCCGAGCCGGAACTCGATCCGCAGGGATTGCGGTCCAGCGCATACGGATTCCTGGTCTGCCCGCCGCGACCGCTCCAGCCGCTGGAAGAGTGGCGCGAACGAATGTTGGCCCATTCGCTGAGATTGGTCTTGCCGATGATTACGGCCCCGGCTTCGCGAAGTTTTTGCGCGATGAGCGCATCGCGTGGCGGCTTGGAACCGACCAGCGCGAGCGAACCGGCGGTGGTCATCATGCGATCGGCGGTATCAATGTTGTCCTTGATGAGGACCGGGATGCCATGAAGCGGGCCGCGGGAGCCCTTCAGCTTGAATTCTTTGTCGAGAGCTTCGGCAGTGGCCAAAGCCTCGGGATTCACTTCGATAACGCTGTTGACGGTGGGCCCGTGCTTGTCCATTTCGGCGATTCGCGCGAGATATTTTTCGGTGAGGGCGTGTGACGTATATTTGCCGGATTTCAGAGCGTCTTGCAGTTGAGCGATGGTTACTTCATCAAGCTCAAAAGAAGAGGTGGCCGGGCGGTCCGGCTGATTCTGTGCGGCCTGGGCGGACAGGGTCGATTTCCCGGCAACAGCCGCAGCGAAACCACCGAGCAATGTGCCGCGAAGAAAAGACCGACGGTCGGGAGAAGCGGGAACCTCGCTGGGTGTGACATTATCGCCGGAGAGGAGGCGATGTTCCTCGCGTCGGTCATTATTCATTATCAAGCGCCCCCGGGGAAGACCCAGTATGAACCGCGCCGAGATGTTACGCCAAATGGGGCGTACGGGAAAGGTCGCTGGGCGGCCGAATGGGGCGCGAAGCGTGGCGGAAAAGCACGGACTCGAACGAAGAGCCCAGGAGTCGGTTACAATTGTCCGAGAAGATTTGCAAGAGGAGCCGCGGGTGATCCACCGCCACGTATTTCACAACGAGAAACTTCTGCCGGTCGAAAGCGTGCGGCTCTCGCCCGGCCAGGCCGGGCTGATTTGCGGTTGGGGCATCTTCACCACGATGCGCATCTCGCAGAGTGAGGCGTTCGCCTACGAGCGGCACTGGAAAAGGTTGGAAAAAGACGCGGCGATCATCCGGTTGCCGATGCCTTACAGCGGGCCGAAGGTTCGAGTCCACCTGGACGAGGTAATTCGCGCCAACAAGGTGGTGGGCGGCTGCGCGCGAATCTATCTGATCTACAACAGCGTCGGCTTCTGGCAGAGTCAAGAAGAGCGGCCCCAGGTGGACTTGATCATTAATACCGCCCCGATGCCGCAGTTCCGCGAACCGCTGCGATTGGGACTTCGGGAAAACGGGCGCCATGCGGCATCGCCTCTGGCGGGCGTCAAGAGCACCTCCTGGCTGACCAACGTGTGGGCGGTGGCGGAGGCGCAAAAAGATGGATTCGACGAGGTGGTGCTGCTGAACGAACGCGGGGAAGTGGCGGAATGCACTGCCGCCAATATTTTTGCGGTGCGAAATGGCAAAGTGTATACGCCACCGCTGAATTCGGGATGCCTGGAAGGCGTGACCCGCGGCATTTTGTTCGAGATTGCGCCGGAAGCCGGGATCAGCGTGGTGGAACAGGCGCTGCGACCAGAGGATTTGTATGGCGCGGACGAAGTGTTTATCACCTCGACGAATCGCAACTTGATCGGAGTCGGAGAAATCACCGGGCACAACATCGCGAATGCCCCGGGCCAGCTGACCCATCAGTTGAACGATTTGTTCGACGCGCACGTTGCGGAGTATGTGAAGCGGCGGCTCAGCTCGACAGCGCGCCAATAGGAAGCCGTTGCGAATTTAGAAAGCTGTATCAGTCTGTGCCGTGGCCGTTGCGGCTTTCCAGGAAAGTATTCGCGTCAACCCCATCCGGGCGATTGAAAGCGATCTTCAGCAAATTCCAATCACGGTGAAACTCGACGCCGGAAATTTTAGGCGGCCCGCCTTTTTTTAGCTCACCGCGCAAGCGGGCCAGTAGCAAGCCCTGTGCCAGCGGCCGAGAGGAAGCGTTCGAGAGAAGATTGGCGCGAGTGAGACCGATCAGGACGGGACCGTCGGAGGCCTCACCCAACAAAGCGGGATGGCCGTCCTTGTCCCATTGCAAAATGGCCCTGGAAACAAATTTTTGCCAGGCTGCTTCTTCGACGCCCAGCTTGGCATCGGTCAAGCTCTTTCCAAATTCCTCAAGACCCTTTGCATAAGAGCGGCGCTGGGTTGCGTCTAGCGGCTCCTCCAGAACGCCTCCAGGTGCATACATGCGAGCACCGTCGGAGGGACTGAACCTGCCCTTGGCTATGTAGGCGGCAGCAAGTCCACCAGCCGCAGCGGGATATAAGGCGAGCAAAGGCAACTCATACTTTTTGGCCTTGAAAACGGACTCGACCAGGCCGCGAACCGGCTTGCTGCGGCGTATGGTTCCGGGAACCTGGGGAATGACGAAGGCCGTAAAGGAAAGTTCGGGATGCTTGGCGGAGTATTGTGCGAGCCCTTTGGCGGCATGCTTTGGGGTTGAGATGTCCCAATCCGCGATGAGCGAGCGCTTCACAGCTTTGGGGTAGTAGAAGTTGATGGCCTCGCGGACAAAATCCGCGCAATTGCGGGTGACCAGCCTATAGGACTCGGTATTGGGAGCGGCGTTGTAGTGAGCAATGAACTGATCGTCCTGCTCCGGAGTGGTTTCGATCTGGAAGCCATAGAGGGTGCGATCGTACGCGGAACCCACCAATTCGTACCAGTCCCCTGGGGGAGCTGTGCCGTCCTTGGCGTCCGGAATCAGGTCCTTCAGGCGCGCGCGGCGATAGTGGTCGCGCAGATCGGCTTCCATTTTCGGGGTGACGTAGAGGGGAACATCCTCGGGCTTTTCCACGGCATAGAGATAGGGGTAAAGGGGAATGGCGATCCAGTCCCGGTCGGCGACCCGGTGGTAACGGCTGATCACCACGCCTGGCTCGCCGGGCGAGCAGCGGCGCAGAAGGGTCGGGGAAGCCGCGCATACGCGAGTCAGATAGATGGCGGTATGGCCGGTGCCGGCGAAGGCCCCATCGTAGCTGTAGGGCTCTTCCAGCAGAATGGTAACGTCAGCGCGAGCCTGCGGCGAGCCGCCTAGGCAAATCAGTAAAACCAGCACGAAAAATAGGGATACATGTTTCATGGTACTAGTATTAGAATAGCAGCTCCCGGCCGGGTCGCAAGTTAGAACACAGAAGGGGGAGTCTAAGTTGCAAACATTTGTTAACATCCATTGATACAGTATCTTACGGATGCTATACAGCAACCTGCCGCGGTAGTACTGGGAAGAACTTTTTGCGCGGGACGAGACAATTTTCCTAAGGGGTTTATTGGCAAGTCCTAGTACTTACTCTGCCATGCTGGAGCGGCAATCAGGCCCACAGATGAAGTGAGGACAACCCGCAGCTCGGCTCGCATAAATGTGTTTCCTGGTCGGCCGGTCGCATGGATATTGGCTTCGCTCTTGACAAAGAAACGGGGCTCCGCCGCAACTTTTCTCTTGCGTACAAGCCCCGGAGATGAATTAGAGTATCCGGCAGGTATCAGGGGGGACGGCAACGGCGTTCAAGCGCTGTTGTTGTCTAGGTATCATCACCGGAAGGCAACAGGGGGGATTGGTTGGACGCCGCAGCACATTCTCACAAATGCCCGCAGTGCAAGAGTCGAGCGGTGTGGAAGGCACAACCGCGGGGCGTGGTGCAGGAGACTCTAGCCAGCCTGTTGAAAATGGCACCATACCGATGCGCGCAGTGCGACCGTCACTTTCTGGATTTCCGGACGATGCCGCAATCCTTCCGAGAGAAAATATTCGCCAAGGCCCATTTTGGGGCTTCTCGTGTGCTGCGGTCGATGCGGCGAAGCCAACCCACGGACTTACGGCTGAATCTGGAAGATCGTTCGCATAGAAACCGATCACGCCTACAGAATTCCTTGTAGATCACGCAGTACAATGACCCTACATTTCGTCAGGAATGCCGCTTAGAAAATACCGCGCTCGGGAAGAAAAAATTAGGCAGACGCAAACGGGTCTAGCCGAACCAGCTACTCCGCATCTCATTCGCTATCAAACACTTAAACAGATGGCCCGAAACCTGCACTCTGGTGTACGTGCTCCCACCGCACGAAAGGCAGAGGACATGACGATAAAAGAGTTGCCCCTGAAAACCTCGGTCTGCACAAATTACGAGAGTCTGCTGGAAGAATGCCAAGAGGCCTGGAAGAGCTGGAATTCGCAACGGGCGGCCATTCACAACTCCGGCTTAAACGGTAGGGACATCGACAACGAATTGCGAAATCTGCAGGCGACGTACGCGAGGGCTTATTCGCGATTGCGCAATCACCTGTACTCCTGCGAAACGTGCGAAATGGTGTCGCGCATGGAAGCCGCGGCTGCGCACCTGCCGACGGGGATGGAATGGGAGCGGCGCGCGTACGCTTAGCACGGTTAGACGAGGCGGGCGGGACCCAAAGCGGTAGCTGGGGAAGCGGACAGGTCCGAGCTTCGGTTTGACTTCGGCGTGCTACAATCCGGCTCGTTTATCTGGCCATGCCGGACACAGTACCCATCCTTGCGGAAACGGTGTTGGAAGTCGTCTCACCCGACGGCGCGAGAAGATACGTTCGCGTGACGCAGATGCCGTTTTTGATCGGACGCGGAGCAGAAACCGGTAATCATCTACAGCTCGCCGACCGACGAATATCTCGAACCTGCGCGGCCATCGTGATGGAGGCCAACAAGTTTTACCTGGAGGATCGCGGACAGAGGCGCGGGTTGTTCGTCAATGGAGAAAAAGTCGAGAGCCGCGAGTTGCAAGACGGCGACGCGATTACCTTTGGCCTGGAAGATTCCTACGAGATTATTTATCGATCCGCGGCGAATGCGAGCACCGATTCGCTGCCCCACCTGCTGACCCGCATAGAACACATCACAAGTTCCGAACCCACCGGCGGAGGGCTGCGCAAGCTGAACCTTCTGCTGGAAGCGACGACTTTGCTGCACTCGCAGCTGCCGCTGGATTCGGTGCTAGGCACGATGCTGGACCATGCAGTGTCGGTTACCGATGCGGACCGCGGATTGCTGCTGGAAGTCGACCCGAAGGGCACACTCAAGGTGCGCTTGGCGAGGAGGAGCGGCGGACTGCGGCTGCCGCCGGAGAGCTTGTCCCCGAGCCAGACGGCGATTCAACTGGCGATCAAGAAGCAGTCCGCAGTGATAACCGAGGATCTAGCGCAAGCGGATATGGACTTGCAGGCCGCGCAAAGCATTGTGGCGCAGCGGCTGCGGGCAGTCGTGGTGGTGCCGTTATACGCGATGTCGCGGGCAAACACAGACCAGTCCATGATTAACATCAAACGCGGCGAATTCCTGGGGGTGTTGTACCTGGATTCGAAACGACCGGCGGCATTTTCGAAGCTGGACCGGCAGATCCTGGATGCGCTGGCGGCGGATGCGGCAAGCATTCTGGACAACGCGCGATTGGTAGAGAACGAACGCGAGCGGCAAAGGCTGGAACAAGAAATCGGCATCGCGCGGGATATCCAGCAGGCGCTACTCCCTAAGAATTTTCGCGATTACCCGCATTTGTCCGTCGTGGGGATCAACCTGCCGTGCTTGTCGGTAGGTGGAGATTATTTCGATGTATTTCCACTGAGCGATAAGAGGACGGCGTTTCTGATCGCCGACGTTTCCGGAAAAGGATTGGGAGCGGCGCTCCTGACCACCATGTTGCAGGGAGCGTTATCCGGCATGACGCTCGGGGCGGAACCCGCCAGCGTGATCACCCACGTAAACGGCTTTTTGTGCGACCACGCGGAGGTGGGGCGATACGCGACGATGTTTTTTGGAATTCTGGACGAGCAGGGGCACCTGGAATACATCAACGCGGGGCATCCGTCGCCGTTCCTGATTCGCAAAGGTGTTGCCGAGGACGTTTTCAATGAAGGATCTTACCCTGTCGGGTTGGTGCCAGAAGCGGAATACACGGCGGTATGCCTGAAACTGGAACCAGGAGACACCCTGGTGTTGTTCAGCGACGGGGTGACAGAAGCGATGGATCCAGCGGAGCAGCTTTTTGGAGTGCCGCGGCTGAAAGAAGTCTTGCACGGCCAAAACGAATCTTCATTGGAGCATATAAAGCAGAGAATCCTGGACAGCGTGGAGAATTTCGCGCGTGGAGCGAGCCAAGCCGACGACCTCACGTTGTTGCTGGTGCGCTATCGCGCGACGGCCGCACAAGCGGATACGGATCCGCCGGCAACGCTAAGCGGGTCTGTGGCGATTCCATAGCAAGCCCAGGCAAAAGCCCCGAATTGTTACAGTTGTGTGAATGTTGGCGGCGTTTGGCGGGAAAATCCTACCTCGGAAGGCTCTACAGCGAAAAGCGTACTTGACAGGGGTGATGCAACAGTTTTATGAATGCCGTGTCCGCGAGATATGTGTTTGGCGCTCGCTGATCGGGGAGACCTAGCGATGAACCCGTCACGGCGCGACTTTCTGAAAATCAGCACGGCCGGTGGAGTGGCCGCCGCAGGGCTGGGTTTCGACCTACAACCCGCCTACGCACAGCTGCGAACGCTCAAAATAGCGCGAGCGACCGAGACTCGTTCCACATGCCCCTATTGTTCGGTGAGCTGCGGCGTGATCATTTACACGATCGGCGACCGGGCGAAAAACGTGACGCCCCAGGTGGTGCACGTCGAGGGCGACCCGGACCACCCAATCAATCGCGGAACGTTGTGCCCCAAGGGAGCTTCGCTGGAACAAGATATTTTGAATGAGCGCCGGCTGCTGAGGCCGCAAGTGCGAAGGCCGGGCGCAACGGATTGGCAAGATATTTCCTGGGATCAAGCGCTGGACGAAATCGCGCACCGCGTGAAGAAAACTCGCGATGACACGTTTATCGAAAAAGATGCCGCGGGACATACCGCGAACCGCTGCGAAGCAATCGCCTGGACCGGCGGCTGCACGGATACAAACGAGTTCAACTATCTGGTAGTGAAGTCGATGCGCGCCCTGGGGGTGGTGCACCTGGAAAACCAGGCCAGAGTTTGACACGGCCCCACGGTCTCAAGTTTGGGACCAACATTCGGGCGCGGGGCGATGACCAACGGTTGGGTCGATATCAAGAATACCGACATGATGCTAATCATGGGCGGTAACCCGGCGGAAAACCACCCGTGCGGGTTCAAGTGGGCGATCGAAGCCAAGCGGCAACGCAATGCAAAACTGATCGTGGTCGATCCGCGTTTTACGCGCACGGCATCGGTAGCTGATCTTTTCTGCCAGATCCGGGCAGGATCGGACATCGCGTTCCTCGGCGGAATGGTTCATTACGCGATCGAGAACAACCGGCTGGCAAAAGATTATCTAATCAATTACACGAACGCCGCGTTTCTGGTGAAGCCGGATTTCAAATTGCCGGCGGATACCGACGGAGTCTTCTCGGGATTCGACGCGAAAGCTCAAACCTACGATAAGGCCAGCTGGAACTATGCTGGCAGCGGCGGGGCTGGCGGAAAAGACGCCGCTCAGGGCAATACGTTGGGTAGCGCGGCACACCCGCCCAGCGGTTCTGCGCCACCGCCACCAACTTTGCCGGAAAAGGCCGAATCCGACCTGACACTGCAAAATCCGAACTGCGTTTTTCAGCTGCTACGCAAGCACTATTCGCGATATACGCCCGAGATGGTCGAGCGAATTACGGGAATACCGAAAGAGCAGTTCCTGAAAGCCGCCGACCTGTTTACCTCCATCCGCAAAGACGGCGATATGAAGAAGGCCGGCACGATTATTTATGCAGTCGGCTGGACGCATCACACATTCGGGACACAAATTATCCGCACCGCGGCCATCTTGCAGCTGCTACTCGGAAATGTCGGACGCGCCGGCGGAGGAGTGAACGCGTTGCGCGGGCATTCCAATATCCAAGGCGCGACAGATATGGCCGGCATTTTCGACAACCTGCCGGGCTATCTGAAAGTGCCGACTCCCGCGGATGTGTCATTCGATGCATGGCTCAAGCGCATCACGCCAAAACCGACGAAGGCCGCGACCTGGGATTCGTTCAATTATTGGGGCAATACGCCGAAGTTTGCGGTGAGCTGGCTGAAGGCGATGTATGGCGACGCGGCCACGAAAGAAAACGGGTGGGCGTTCGATTATGTGCCGAAGGTGGACCGCAACTATTCGTGGGTGCAGCTGTGGGACAACATGTACAACGGCGTGGTCAAGGGGCTATTTGCCTTTGGCATGAACGGAGTGGCGATCGGGCCGGATTCCCGAAAGAACATTGACGCGCTGAAGAAGGCAGACTGGCTGGTGGTGGGCGAAATTTACCCGGACGAAACGAGCGAATTCTGGAAGTCGCCAGGAATCTCGAAGGAAGAAATGGAGAAGATCCAGACCACGGTGTACCGCCTGCCGTGCGCGGGGTTCGCCGAGAAAGACGGAAGTTTCACGAATTCGGCGCGCTGGCTACAGTGGAAAAATGCGGCACTGCCAATGCCGGGAGATTGCCGGCTGGATCAGGGCATTGTCGCGCAAATCTTCCTGAAGGTACGGGAGCTGTACAAGAAGGAAGGGGGAAAGTTTCCCGACCCGATCTTGAAGCTAGCATGGAACTATACGGAGCCCGGCAGCCCATCACTGGCAGAAGTACTCAAGGAAATCAACGGAAAAGCATTGGCCGACCTGGAAGATCCGGCGACAAAACAGCAAATCAAAGCGGGCCAACAGCTACCGGGATTCGCATGGCTAAAGGATGATGGCACCACCTCGTGCGGAAACTGGATCTATTCGGGATCTTTTACGGAAGCGGGAAATTTGACGACGCGGCGTGATCCTTCCGATCCGTCGAATCTCGGGATCCATCAAAACTGGGCATGGTCGTGGCCGGCGAATCGGCGGGTATTGTACAACCGGGCGTCCTGTGACCTGGACGGCAAGCCGTGGGATGCCACGAGACGTCAGGTGTGGTGGAACGAATGGCAGCAAAAGTGGGTTGGCAACGACGTGCCGGACTTCAAGGCGGACTCGAAACCTCAGGATCACATGGGGCCCTTCATCATGAACCCGGAAGGGGTAGGGCGAATCTTCGGCCCGCTGGCAGCTTTCGCAGACGGTCCGTTCCCTGAACACTACGAGCCAATGGAAAGCCCAATCGAGAATCCTTTGCATCCGGGACAAACACACAACCCGGTAGTGAAAAAATTCAAGACGCCGGACGACAAATATGCGACGTCCAAGGACGGTTTCAACGTGGTATGCACGACATACCGGCTCACGGAGCACTATCACTATTGGACGAAAAATAATCCGATGAACGTGCAACTGGTGCCGGAACCGTTCGTAGAAATGTCCGTGGAGATGGCCGACGAGATTGGGATACGCGGCGGAGAACGGGTGAAGGTTTCCAGCATTCGCGGCGAGTACATCGCCAAGGCCATGGTAACCAAACGAATCAAGCCGATGATGATCGACGGAAAGAAGATTTATCAGATTGGAATCCCGATTCACTGGGGCTACCGAGGCATTCCGGAAGACGAAGGCAAGACCGCAAAAACCCTGACGAATTTACTTTCACCGACGGCCATCGACCCGAACGCATTCACACCGGAGTTCAAGGGATTTCTGGTGAAAGTGGAAAAGGCGTAACGCGAAGATATGAGCCAAGCGACGCTGCGCGTGCAGAAAATTTCCGGGCATGCCGGAAGCGTTCCCGGCGAGGGAACGCAGCGGGAATACACCGTCTGCAAACTGATCGACACGACCACGTGCATCGGATGCAAGGCCTGCGAAGTGGCGTGCATGGAGTGGAACGACCTGCCGTTTGGCGAGACGGTTTTCGGCAACAGTTACCAGACGATGCCCGAAACTCGCTGGAATTACTGGAACCTGATTCTGTTCAACGAGCACGAGCGCGAAGACGGCAGTTTGATGTGGTTGATGCGGAAAAATCAGTGTATGCATTGCGCCGATCCGGGTTGCCTGAAGGCGTGTCCGGCCGATGGCGCCATCGTGCAGTACGCGAACGGGATCGTCGACTTCCAGCAGGACAAGTGCATCGGCTGCGGATACTGCATTACCGGATGCCCGTTCAACATTCCGAAGTTCAATCATGAAACCAAGCGAGTGTATAAGTGCACGCTGTGCGTGGATCGCGTCAGTGAAGGGCTCGAGCCGGCGTGCATCAAGTCCTGCCCGACGGGCTGCTTGCACTTCGGAAGCAAAGACGACATGCGGGAAATCGCGGAGCATCGCGCCGGGCAACTGCGCGACCACTATAATTTCCCGAAGGCCGGCGTCTACGATCCCGCCGGAGTGGGCGGCACAGGCGTGATGTACGTGCTACATGACATTACGCAACCGGAGATCTACGGCGGACTGCCCGCCGATCCGCACGTGCCGATTTCCGTGAGGCTGTGGAAGACGCCGTTGAAGTGGCTGGGCAATGCGGCAATGATCGGCGGCCTGATCGGACTGTTTCTGCACTACATTCGCTTCGGCCCGAAGGAAGAGCCCGAAGATGTTCCGGGTGGATCGAAACCGGAAACGAGGGCGTCATGAACCCGCGGATAAATGCTCGAGACGACGAAGTACTGCCGAACGGGCACATTGTGCGGTATGCATTCCGCGAACGTGTAATGCACTGGATGGCGTCGGGATCGTATATCTACTTGATGCTGACGGGCCTGGCGTTCTGGTCGCCGTGGCTGTACTGGCTGGCGATTGCGCTGGGCGGGCCGCAGGTTTCGCGAGTGCTGCACCCGTGGATCGGGCTGATTTTTTCCTTCGCGGTGGCGTGGATGTATGTGGCATGGGCCGCACAGATGAATACCACGGATGCGGATCGCGCATGGTGGAACTCCATGTCCCACTACGTGCGGAACGAAGATGACGAGATGCCGCCGGCGGGGCGCTACAACATGGGCCAGAAGCTGCTGTTCTGGGGATTCATTTTCTGTACGGCGCTATTGCTCCTCTCCGGAGTAGTCCTGTGGTTTCCGGAGTACTTGCCGTGGAGCCTGCGCGCATTGAGGTACCTCGCGGTGATCGTACATCCGGGCGCGGCGATGCTGACGATCGGGCTGTTCCTGATCCACATCTACATGAGCGTGTTTGCGGAACGCGGAGCATTGAACTCGATGATTCGGGGCGATGTGACGCGGGCGTTTGCGAAGCGCTATCATCGCCTCTGGTACGACCGGGTGGCCGGATCCGCTCCGCGCGATGGCCGTCTCTGACTCTCTGTATGCCGCTTACGATGCGCGGATGCAACGCGCTTCCCTGCTATCGAAGAAATATCCATTTGCGGAAGAGGCGCTAGGTTTTTATCGCAACATTACGTCCTTCCAAAAGCGCCTTTGCGAATCTGCGTGGCGGGAGGCGATCAGCAGCCCAGGCGCAGGACATTCGCAGCTCGATCTCCGCGCAGACCTCGACCTTGCCGGAGTTGTCCCCCATTTCCCGGACTTCCTTTCCTTTTTGACCACGATTGGGCCGGCACCGGTAGTCCAGGCGGCACGGCAAACACTTCTGCAGGGACCCGCGGGGTGGATTTCATTCCTGGGGGATTTCTGGGCTTTCGGGTGCAAGGCGCGTAGTACCGGCGCGGCAGGTTCAGTTCCAACTGCGGAGAGCGAGCACGTCGAGCCGCTCACCGAATTCATCTTGAGAGGCTTTCTGCAACCATTTGCGGAATTGCGCGCTGCGCAACGTAGGGAACCGCCGTTCGCGGCAACCCAGATGATTTGCCCGCTTTGCGAATCACTGCCGATGCTCGGAGTCTTGCGCGCCGAGGGGGACGGCGGCAAACGGAATTTGATGTGTTCTTTTTGCCTGCATGAATGGGAGTTTCGGCGGATTTTTTGCCCGTCATGCCGTGAGGAGGGCGAAGGGAAATTACCGGTGTACGTTGCCGAGCAGTTTTCGCACATTCGTGTGGAATGCTGCGAAACCTGCAGGTTCTTCATGCGCAGCGTAGATTTGACCAAAGACGGTCATGCCGTTCCAGTCGTGGACGATTTGTCGGCAATTCCGCTGACACTATGGGCGCAAGAAAATAGCTACTCGCGGCTGCAACAAAACCTGCTAGGCACCTAGTATCTGGGCTGGCCTTCAATAAACTTCTCAATCCAGTTCGGGGCGCCCGACCGGTGCCCGCTCCCCGTGCATCCAGGGAACCCACAGAAAACTGGCCTCGTCCGCCATCCAGAGGCGCAAGCGCGCCGCCCCTGTGTACAACAAGCGTACGGAACCGACGAAATTCTTGCCGGTCAGATGGACTATTGCTCATGATGGAGTTTCTGGCAGGCGCACGCATGTGTAGGCCGGAAATCGCCGAGTTTTCTGACGAAAAATGAAAGAGCGCATTCTCATCGGTTTGTTGGTGGCCACGGCATTGCTGGTGTACGGGAATTCACTTCGCAACGAATTCACGATGGACGACGACCTGTACATTTCTTTGAATCCACAGGTCACCGATGCGACGTTCCGCGGCTTATTCACGGCTAACCGGAATACGAATGTGTTTCGGCCAGTAACATTCGGGACGTTCGCATTGAATTGGAAGCTGGGCGGTGCGCATCCCAATGGCTATCACCTGATCAATTTGCTTTTGCACGGCATAGTAACCTTGCTGCTATACCTGCTTTTCAAGACGGTTCTGTCTGCGTCTCCACATGCGAGCGACATAGCGTTTGCCGCCGCTTTGCTGTTCACAGTGCACCCAATCCACACGGAAGCTGTGGCTTCGATTGTCGGCCGTGCGGAATTGCTCGCCGCTGGATTCTTGCTAGCCGGGTGGATTTTGCATTTGCTCGACAAAGAGGTACTGGCGCTGCTGTGTTTCGCGCTAGCGTTACTGTCGAAGGAATCCGCGGTCGTCTTTCTGCCGTTGCTGATCGTCGGAGACCTCGCACGGCACCAATGGAAAAGCATTCATCGATACCTGCGCGCCGGAGCACTCGTCGTCCTTTATCTTGCCGTGTTGTGGAAGGTGCAGGGCGGACGTTTCGGTTCGGACTTCACGCCGTTAGACAATCCGATCGGGAAGATTGCAGGCGGGTGGCGGGCTCTCAACGCATTGCGCATCGCGTGGAAATATGTGGCGCTGCAGTTCTATCCGGCGACGCTGTCTTGCGACTATTCCTTCAACCAGATCCCCGTGTATCTCGATTGGCGGCACACACTTCCGGCCCTTGTGGGGGCGTTGACAGCAGCCGGCGTCTGGACTTGGGCGGTCCGTAAGCGACAGGCAGGAATCGTGCTGGCAGTTGGAATGTATATCGCGGCGTTCGCGGTAACCTCCAACATCCTGATGCCCATGGGAACGATTATGGGCGAGCGGCTGGCATACCTTCCTTCCGCAGGAATATGCCTGCTGGTCGCGCTGGCGTGGAATAGGGCACGACAGTGGAATCAGACGCCGGCCTTGGCAGTTTTGAGCCTAGCCGCGGTCGCTTTGACGGCACGGACAATCGTCCGGAATGCAGACTGGAGAAACAATTTCGCGCTCTATTCCTCAGCGGTGCAGGCGGCGCCGAAAAGCGCGAAAATGCACGCGAATCTGGGCAGCGCATACGTAGCGCGGCGGGAATTCGACCAAGCCCGCGTGCAATTGGACACGGCGTTGCGGATTTATCCCGATTTCCCCGACGCGCTGGAGTCCTATGGGTTGATGGAGTCCCGACGGGGTAATTATCAAGCAGCTGGCGCGATGATGGAGAAGGCGTTCTACATGAGTGGACGGGACAATGCCAACTATGACTACATGGCGGTCAACCTCGCAGCGCTATACATCCAGACCGGACATCTCGACGGAGCCATGGACGTACTTAATCGCGAAATCGAGGCATCGCCCAAGTACACAAGAGCCTGGTATAACCGCGGACTGGTGCAATACAAACTGGGTAATACCGCCGCGGCACGAGGAGACGCCGAAATGGCGCTTCGGCTGGAACCGCACTACACGCAGGCTCTGGATTTGCTGCAGCGGTTGAAGAATCCCGCACCGGTGTCGATTATGCTGGATATGCCTCCGGCCGCCTCCTCCACCTCATCATCCGAGAAGACTCCAAGCAGTCCGCCGAAACAGGACTAGCCGGCATTTGCCGAATTGAGGGCACACCGGTATCCGCTCTGCGAATCGCTTGCAAACGGCTGTGTCCTGCGGCAAGCTACGCGCAAATCCGCTGGAGGAACTGATGATCAAGAATCTCTTTATCGCGCTGCTGGTGTGTGCTGGTGCCGGAGATATCTGCGCACAAACGGCATCCCATCCTCCGACAGGCCTAACAGTGATTCGCGCCGGATCCCTGATCGATGGCACCGGAGATGCGCCGCGCAAGAACCAGTTGATCTTCGTCCGCGGCCAGCGAGTCGAAAAGGTGACGGAAGGCTCGGCGCAGATTCCCGACGGCGCCAAAGTGATCGACCTCTCGGCTGACACCGTGTTGCCCGGGTTGATTGACGCTCACACCCACATTTTCCTGTGGGGCGAAGATCCTGCCAAGGGCGGCTACGACGCAAACATTCTAAAGGCCGGAATCGCATTACGCGCAGCAAGAGCAACTTTTGCCTGCCGTCGCGCGCTGGAGCAGGGATTCACGACGCTACGCGACGTGGAAACCGAAGGCGCGGGCTACGGCGATGTGGAAATCAAACAGGCCATCGAGGAAGGGACGATTCCGGGCCCTCGATTGTTCTGCGCCACGCGCGCAATTTCCAGCACCGGCGGTTACAACCTGGAAGGCTACGCACCCGAGCTCGACGTGCCGAAGGGAGCGCAACTGGTGGACGGCCCAGTCCAGGCACGAAAAGCCGCCCGTGAACAACTGGATCACGGAGCGGACTGGATCAAGGTTTACATGACGCATCGTTCCTGGGTAGACAAGGAGGGGCGATTGGTTTCGCAGCCGACGCTTACCGTCGAAGAGTTGCGCGCGATCGTGGACGAGGCGCATGGCTGGGGCAAGAAAGTGGCTTGCCACGCGTACAACGGAATTGGTCTACAGCGCGCGCTGGATGGCGGTTGCGACTCGCTGGAACATGGCCTGGAAATCTCCGATGCGCAAATCGCTCAGATGGCGCGCCAAAATACCTGGTATTGCCCGACGCTTTCGCCGTACTACGACGATTGGGAACCGCCGGACACGCCGGGAGGCAAGAGAGACCGCGCACGTGCTGCGACCCACGAAATTTCTTTCAAGAAAGCACTGCAGGCACACTTAAAGATCGTTTATGGAACGGATATGGGGGGCATCCCTTGGACCGAACCATTGGCACAGGAGTTTCCGAGGCTGACAAGCCTGGGAATGTCGCCGATGGATGCCATTCATTCTGCGACCTCTCGAGCGGCGGAGATGCTGGATATGAAAGGCGAAATCGGCCAGATTGCGCCGGGAGCCTATGCCGATGTGATCGCCGTAGCTGGCGATCCACTCAAAGACATCCATTTGTTGGAACGGGTGCATTTCGTGATGCACAATGGATCGGTGTTCAAAAACGAAAACACCCAGTAAGAACGTGGCGCGTGGCGGGCCGAGAATCAGACTTCGACGCGAACGCCCTTCCAGAAGGCAATGCAGTCCTTGATTTCGGCGGCGGCGTCCTTTGGTTCCGGGTAAAACCAAGCGGCGTTGTCATTACGCAACCCGTCTACCTCCACATGGAAGTAGTGCGCCGTGCCCTTCCACGGGCACACGGAAGTATGAGTACTAGGCTTGAGAAAATCTCGGTTCACGGCGTCTGGCGGAAAATACTGATTCCCTTCGACCACAACGCACGCCTCGCTTTGTGCAATAAGTTTGCCACCCCACTTTGCCTTTACCATGATTGATCTCCGGTATTCCTGGCCGACGCTAGTTCCTTCTGAACGAAGGACATCCGATTGGATGCGGCGACACGCGCTTCCGATATTCGCATTTGCCGTGCCTGTGCGACAATCTAGCAGTCAAAAAAGGGAGGCTGGCCCATGCCCGAACAGAATTTCTCGAATCACACCAAATTCTTTCCGCTCTTCCACTTCTTCACGATGCCCGTGTTCCTACTCAATTTTGCGTGGTCCGTCTATATGTGGAAACACGCTGGATTTCCGGTCAGGGGATTGGTGTGGGTCCTGACATCGGCAGCCCTGATCACCGGGATGCTGGCTTCGCGGACATCCGCGCTTAAGGTGCAAGATCGCGTGATTCGGCTTGAGGAGCAACTGCGCTACGCGCGGTTGCTGCCGGCCGATCTGCAGCCACGCATCGGTGAATTTACGCTGCCCCAGCTGGTTTCATTGCGCTTTGCCAGTGACGCTGAATTGCCGGCGCTAGCCCGCAAGGTGCTGGACGGCAAAATGCAGGACCGCAAGGCCATCAAGCAAATGGTGCAGAATTGGAGAGCGGATCATTTGCGCGCTTAGGAATTTGCTCCGTTCCGTGCGGACATTCGAAGAGAGCGAGGATTCAGGCAAATGGCGGGAAGGCTGAACAACAAGGTGGCGGTCATCACCGGCGCGAGCGCCGGCATTGGGCAGGCATGCGCGCGAGCTCTAATGAGTGAAGGAGCCGACCTGGTGCTTACCGCGCGGCGGCGTGAGCGGCTGGAGCAACTGGCTCTGGAAGCGAATGGGCTAGGTACGAGGTCTGCAATCGTTATCGGTGACGCGCGAGAAGAGGATACCGCGCGCCGAACCATCGAGCAGGCCATTAAGTCCTTCGGCCGCGTGGACATCCTGATCAACAACGCTGGCGTGGGCAATTACAGGAATCTGGTGGATACCAGCCTGGACGAGTACGACGAAATGATGGACTCAAATGTGCGTTCGACCTTTTTGTTCACCCGATATGCCGTGCCCGAAATGCTCAAGCAGCGCGAAGGAACGGTTTTGATGATCTCTTCGATGGCTGGAGTGTATGGGTTTGCGGGGGAGGCGGTCTACTGCGCAACGAAATTCGCGCAGGTGGGATTTGCGGAAGGGCTGGACAAAGAGTTGCGGCCGCATGGCATAAAAGTGGGAACCATCAATCCCGGCGGGGTAAAAACGGAATTTGCGTTGGGCAAAGGCCGGACGGAAGCGGATGTAGAACAATCGCAGATGCTGGAGTCCGAAGACGTAGCGGAAGCAGTACTGTTCGCGTGCACACAGCCCAAGGGCGCTCGAATCATCCAGATTCAGATGCGCACCATGGCGGAGTCCCTCGCATAGTTTACGCCTGGCTCAGCGGGCTGCCGTGGCGGCCGCCGCGCCTTCAATCTCCGAAATATCCGCCGGAGTAAGCTTTAGCTCGCCCGCTCGCATTACTCCCTCGGCTTGTTTGGCGCTGCGGGAGCCGACAATCGCCCCGGTCACGACCGGCCGGCGCAACGTCCAGGCGATGGCTACTTCACCGGCGGATCGGCCATAACGGGCGCCCACGGATTTCAAGCGTTCCACAAGTTCCAGATTCTTCGACAATTTTGGCTCGCGAAATTCCGGGTTGCGAATGCGCCAGTCATCCGGTGGAAGGGCCGCAGCGCGTTCACGAGTCATGCCACCACTCAGGAGCCCGGACAGCATCGGCGAATACACGATCACGCCGGTATTCTGTTGCTCACAGTAAGGTAGGACTTCGGTCTCGATCTTGCGACGGAGAATGGAATAAGGTGGCTGCAGGGACGTAATGGGCGCGATCTTCTGTAAACGGCTCATCTGCTCTGCGTCGTAATTCGAAACGGCGATCCAGCGAACTTTGCCTTCCTTCTGGAGCGCGGCCATTGCCTGCCAGGACTCCTCCAGTCCGGGTGCGTCGCCCTCCGGCGGCCAATGCACCTGATAGAGGTCGATAACGTCTGTCTGCAAACGTCGCAAGCTGTCCTCGCATTCCTGGCGGATGGATTGCGCAGTATGCACCTTGGTTACCTCGCCGCGCTCATTCCAACGCATGGAACATTTCGTGAAGACATAAGGGCGCTTGCCGGGCCAGTCCTGAAGCGCGCGCGCCACCACTTCTTCCGAATGGCCCATGCCGTAGACGGCGGCGGTATCGATCCAGTTCACGCCAAGTTCGAGCGAGCGGTGAATCGCGGCGATGGAATCGGCATCATCCTGTTGCCCCCACGAGAATGCCCACCCTGAGCCGCCGATAGCCCATGCTCCAAAGCCGACCGCAGTAATCTGCAAATCGGAATTACCAAGCCTGCGCGTTTCCACTGTTCCTCCAGAAAGGTTGCGAGCTATTTTGCGCGCCCACATCGTAAAACACTTGATCAATTTCTTGGATGAAATTGGAGACGAAACGGTTAAACGCCTCGCCGCGGTGAGACCTCTTCCGGCTCAATTGGCACGGAAGGCTGCGCCCAGCGAGGTTGTCTCACCGCTGGGGTTGGTGATCATCAAGCGATGCCAGCCTGGCGAGGACTGGGGAGCCGCGAGCCTTATTGTGTTCGCGTCCACAAAGGTGACGCTGGCCAAGTGTCCATCAATGACAGCCGTTGTGCCGCTCTGAAAGCCGCTGCCGCGGACAGTAAGGCTCGCGCTTTCGCCTGAGCGAATAGACGCGGGCGATACGGTTCCTATGCCCAGAGGAGCGTTGGCCAACTCGATGACGGTCAAGGCCGACGATGTCAGCGCAAAGATTCGTTGGCCGAATTCGTCCACGGTGATAAAGCTACCGTGCAAGCCATCGGTATCATCTGGAAAGGCCGCCAGCGGCTCGGGTAACGGAACGCGTAGCACGAGTTCGCCGCTGTGCGCATCGAAAATGTCTACGCCGGACGAAGTGCCGCCGCCGACACCATTGGCTACAAACGGTTCGTAGAGAAGCGCGCCTGTCGGATGCAGCGCAATGCCAGGAACAACCGCGCGCCGCGGCAGTTGACCGATCTCCGCAGCAGCGGGTACGGATGTTACAGAAAGATCGGAGTTGCGAATTTCCGTGACGCCCCGCGCGCGAGCAGCGTAAGTAGATCCATCCGAAGCCAGCGTTATGTCCGTGACATATTGCGGCGCGGAAGAGAGCCGGAAATCATTTGGGCTCGCCGCATCCCACGCCGCTACGGGCGCAGCGTTTGGGGCGGCAAACGCAAATGCGACGCGATCACCAGCAACGTTTCCCTGCAGCAACGGAGCACCGGAAACCTGCGTGACTTCCAGTTGCGGTGCCGGCTGAAAGATGGGGGGATTCGCAGTCATGTTTAGTTGCGAAAGACAGGAGCTGCACGCACCGGAATTAATGCCCACCCCGCTCATCCCCACAAAAACGGTTTGCGCACTCGTGGCGGCGACGCGAGAGGGACCCGATGCGGCGAAGCCCGGTATACCTCCTACGGGGACGAAGGAGACTTTGCCCGGTCTATCAGGATCGAGCAGATATGCCTTTTGCGAGCCAAAATCCGCAACGATGAGTTGCGCGCTGTCCGGCGTCAAGGCGAGTCCGCGGAGTCCAGCGCTGGGACAGGGACCCGGAACGATCTGGCCTTTAGAATCAGGACACTGCAATTGCAAACCATCGGGATGAAACGAGCCTGTCCGCAAATCGAAAACATCCACGTGATCGATGTTGCTCAGATAGATCCACTGCCGTTTCTGATCGTAGAGGAGAAATTTGTATTGTCCGGGGTGCGCAAACGTCTGCACGCTCTTGAGATACTGAAATGCGCGGGGCAACGAGGCATTCCCGGACGAAGTACCAAGCTGAAGAATTGCAAACCCGGCAGTAGCGGATGGCGTCTGCACCGTAAGACGTTGCAGCGGGAACGGGTACGTGGCATCGAGGCCGAACTCCGGAGCCCATGCGGTTACGTCCTCCAATTTAAGGATTCTTGCTGAGGCTGATCCAAGTTTCACGGAAACGGAACTGGACGAATGGCCAAAACCGTATCCGTAGATATGCATCATATCTCCACCCGTGGCGCTCCCTGCGTTTGGCAGCACCTTCAGGATCTGCGGGCCATAGCTGAAAGCGTCCGGAGCAATAGCCACCGAACCGTCGGGGAAAAAGGCTGAGACGTTGACACTACCCGTCGCGAAAGCCACCGGGGAGGCGGCCGATAACGAAGTCGGGCCGGCAAGCATCACGTGATTTGCAAAAAAAGAGTTGAAAGTGACTGCGGGCGCGGCTGGAAAGTTTTCGACGAAAAAATTAACCGGCGTCCTGCCTGTCAGTGGCCCCTCGGAAGGCCACGCCGAGGTTGGTAACCAGAAGCTGGGAGCAGAAACAGCAGCCGTGAGCGGCTGGGCGGCGTCCAGGAATGTAAAACCGCGATTCGCGACGCCGAAAAGCAACTGCGTCTCGTCGACGGCTTCGATCTGCGACGCAACGCCGGCCATGGACGGATCGGAGACCCGTCCAAGAAGTTGCAGGTTGGCTGCATCGAGTACGTTCACGCCGGCGCCGGCGGAAACGTCCTGGCTGACAAAAAGCACGCGGCCGTCCGCAGAAAACGCGAGCTCCTCGGCGTTCATCGGCGCCGAAATGGCGGTCACATTCAGCGCGGAGTCCACCAGCATGATTTGCGGTTGTCCTTGCACCACGAAGGCGACGGCGAATGCGCTACCGTCCGGATTTCCCGCGAAGAGCGAAATCTCCCCGTCGCCCAGGGAAACCGGCCCCGCGAGCAGCGAGCCAGTTGAGTCAAATTCAGCAATTTCTCCGCTCGAGTCATTCGCGGCTGCAAGTATTCGCCGGTAGTCTCCGGATCGCGCCATAACGCCGAGACCTCGCTGGAATACGGATGGGGCCAAGGAAGTAAGGTCGGTAAATGCGTTGGATGCGGGATCCCACAAGGTGAGTATCGACTGCGCGGAAGTGGCTTGACTCAGGCGGACAATCAGCTTTCCGCCGGCCAATGTCAAGAGTTCTTCGGGCCGATCAAACGATACGCTCGGAAGAGGCGTCAACACGGGTACTGTTCGGCGATCCTTGACCTGGAGTGACGCAAGATCAAAATCGACAATCTGCTGGGTTACGGTGGCGGCCCACAAGGTCTGGCCGTCCGCGGAGATGTCCACACCGGAGATCCCAGGGACGTCCATCGTATCCACGCGCGCCCGACTGATAGTCGAGAACACTTCGATACGGTTTTCGGATCGGTTAGCGAGAAAAATGCGCTTGCCCGCGGCATCGTAGGCCAACCGCCGGTGGCGCGGCGAACCAGGGGGATTGTCCAATAGCGGCGCGGCATCGGTGCGGATATAGGTCGTCCGCGGAACGCTGAGCATCGTCGAGGCCGCGACGTTCAGAGAAAGTTCTGCCGTATGGGATAGGGAGCCGCTCTGCCCAAGCGCCTTGACCCCATAATTCCCGGGGTTGGCACTTGGCGTTGCGCCGAAAATTATCGGCAACGTTGCGCCGGCAGCCACTTCCGCCGGGGCAGCAAGATTCGAAAGGACTCCAGGAGGAATTCCGACGAGCGTAACCTGGACGGTCCCGGAAAAACCGTTTCGGGCCTGAACGGTCAAGGTTATCGGCGAACTGGTGGCGCCCAACGAAGCGCTGGCAGTACTCGCGGAAAGAACGACGGAGAAATCCTCTGGCATCGGTGCCGGCGACGGGATTGCTGGACCGGAGTCCGAAGTTGAACCGCCGCCACATCCGCTCAAAAGCACTAAGAGGAAGTTCAGGGTTGGAAGGGAAAGTCTCCTCACAATGGCTCCCGGCGCCGAAGATCAGGCGCATCTGCCACGGGAGGAAAGCAGGAGCGGAAGGATGGCAATAGCGTAAGAGATTGTCAATCTATTAAATTACGACAGCGATTATCACGGAAGATGCGACGGATTGGCGGATCTTGATCGCAGAACGGAAAGACTCAAGTCCGCAAACAAAAAAAGAGCGAGGCGGGCTTGCGCCCGTCTCGCTCGTGGGGACAGTGACCGACGAAACTTAAATTGTCTTGCCGGCAGTAGCTGGCGCGTTCTTGGCAAACGCACTGTGACCGGAATCCTTCTCCCCGGACTTGTCGATCTCGATGGAGCCCTTAAAATAGGCACCGTCTTCGATCATGATTCGCGCCGTGGTAAGGTCGCCGTTAACCGAGCCGTCCTTCTTGATTTCGATCCGGTCCTTGGCGCGCAGGTTGCCCTTGACGCTGCCGTAGACGACCACTTCCCGCGCGATGATATCCGCGGTGACCTTGGCGGTCGTGCCGACGGTGAGCTTTCGCTCATCGAGCTGGATCAGGCCTTCTACCGTGCCGTCGATCAGCAAATCCTCGCTACCGGAGATCTCGCCTTTCACGTGCAGGCTTGAACCAAGGCGCGCGCTGGAACGGTCACTCGTTGCACCCAATGGACGCATAGCATCTGTACTCATTGCTGATTTTCCCTCCAAAGTCGCCGGAACTGCGTTCGGCGGCTGATTAACTGGTAGTTTAGTCGGCTCCGGTTGCGCGGTTGGTGGCGTATCCGGCTTTTTGTTCCCCCACATCGACATCCAAACCCTCCCCAAAAGGGACAAAACTCCCCACGCAAGAACAGACTCAAGCCCGCTTGGGGTAAGGCAAACTTTAGTCCCGGGCAGAGAAGGCGGCAAATGAAGAGTCAGCAAGCGGTTTCAGAAAGGTTACTGGACGGAAGGACAGGCTTTCGCTTTCTCTTCAGGAGGTAGGCCTGTCGGGAACCGGCTGAGTCGCCAGGAAATCCTTCCCGAAGCGCACGGCGTAACCTTCCAAAAGATGCTGGATCCGCTCTGGCTCTCCTGCACGCAGGACAAAACCCGCGTGATGGTACTTGTTGACGCGATAGACGATTTCCGGGTCGTGGTAAGAACTGGTATCGGGATGTTCCTGCCTCGCGAGGCACAGATCACTCCCGCATATTCTTTGCGGATGGGAGGCAGAGCGTACGGCTGCTTCCCTGCCCCGATTTCGAGACGTGCCCACTCGCGCCAGAGGTTGACGCCGGAAGCGGCTTCCACGACCTCTGAAATGTAAGCGCCGCCCACACGCGCAGCGGCCTCAAGAAAATAAAACTCGCCGTCGGTGTGCGACTTCAGGAACTCGGCGTGGGTCACCCCGCGAACTCCTCCCAAACCCTCGATGACCTTGCGGTTGGCGTCAAGCAGCGCCACATTATCTCTACTGTCGCGCGGCAACGTTCGCGTAGTAAACACACCGCCATGATGCGAGACGTCCAACGGCGGCGCACCGTAGGCATGCGCATCGGCAAACGCCACCGCGCGCTCCGAGACCACGCTGTCAACGTGAAAGACCGCTCCCGCGACAAACTGCTCCAGCAAATAGTGCGATTGCTTGTCACCCAGATGTTCGAGAATTGGCCACAGCTCTTCCGGTTTGTACAACTTCTTCATGCCAATGCCGGATGCCTGTGAACGTGGCTTCAACAGCCAGGCAGCCGGTACACGGCTCATGAATTGGCTCAGGCTTTGATGGTTCAGCACATGGAGAGATTTTCGGAACCGGGATGCCGAGCTCACGGGCTCGCGCGCGCATCGCGAGTTTGTCCCGGAAATAACGCACGGTAGTTAGCCCCATTCCGGGATCCGCATATGCTCCCGCAGGGCGGAAACGTTTTCCATATCGAATTCATCGAGAGCCACAATGCGATCGATCGGCTGGAATCGAGCGAGATAGCTCCACGGTGTCGAGGATTGCTTCCTGCGGCAATTCTCCGGCGTGTAGAAAAATCCGTTCACCGCTTTGCCTTGTGCTGCAGTCGGCTCACGCAACTTTCAACGGTCAGACGATACACGGCCGCCCAGGCCCTTGCAGGTGCGCAGGAATTCCTGGCCTTTTTCGTAGCTGCTGACACACAGAATGGTCAAAGGGCGTGATTCCGGCATTGGCGAACTCCCGTCAGCGCGACGAGCGGCACTGCAATCACCTGCATTGCGCTCAACATGCTATAGCCCGTTGCGTGCGGATTATACTTTGGTCTCAGCGGCTGGAAACAAGAATTGAAGAAAAGGCGCGACGCGAAGCGCCCAGGCAGCCTCATTGTGCTCGGCGCCCTCGACCCTCTGGTAATGTAGATCTTCGCCCAGCCGCCAGCCCTTCTTCAGCAGAACATCTCGGAATTTTTCGACGTCCGGCACGATCCGCGGACCTTCCTTGGTGCCGATATCCAGCCAGATTCTGGCGCGGCTTGACCGGAGCTGCTTCGGCGAATTTCAGAATAATCCGCTGATTCCACCAAACCGAGGGAGAAAGCGCGGCCAGACGTCCAAATGCCCTTGGGTTCTTGAGCCCGATGTACAACGAAACCAATCCGCCCAAGGAGGAACCTCCAAGTCCGTTGTTCTCGGGTCCGGTCAACACCCGATACTCGCCCTCCACAAACGGCATGACTTCCTGCATCAGCATTTCCCGTAGCGATCGGCACGGCCGCCACCCAGCTTCGGTGCCTTAGTGGGCGTATATTCCTGAATACGCGCCTCGCCTGCGTTGTAGATACCAACAATGATGAGTGGTTTCACTTCCCCGGCACGACGGCGCTATCGGCGCTCTGTCTCACGTGCCAATCAGCTACCGGGAACATAGGCTGTTCGAACCATTAAAGAGAATTTGCTCATCGTGAGATACAGAACCGGGAAATCTCGCCATGCTGGTCATCGTACCCCGGCGGAAGATACACGACGAGGTCGCGTTTGTTCTTGAGGAATCGCTAAGGAAATTGTTCGTGCTTGCGCAGCTGTCCGGTACTCACGGGGCGATGGTCACCAAAAGATCTTTGGATTCGACGTGCTGGCCCGGACTAACCAGAAGCTTGAGTGTTTCGCCGAAATGGGCGCATAGATATTCGATTGCATTTTCATCGCTTCCAGCGTAAGCAATTTCGCGCCGCGTTCGACGCTATGATTGGCTTGCACCGCAATGCTCGAAACCACACCCGCCGTGTGGGCGCCGCGACCTGGCCTGGTTCGGCTGGATCGGCCTTGGGGTGGCGCGTTCGACGACACGTAAGGCACGATCCCGCACATTGACCTCGCGCGGCTGTCCATTGAGTTCAAAGAACAGAGTGCGCGTGCCATCGGGATGCGGGTCGCTGACGGTCAGGAATTTCGTGATTGACGTCTTCCCAGACTCGATTTCGACGGTGATCTCTTCGCCGGACTTCAAACCATAGAAAAATGCCGGGGTAGGTGGCACACTGACGTCACTGTAGGTCTGGCGAAATTTGTCGTACTTCAAGAACACCTCGGGATAGAGCAGATAGCTCAGCAGGTCGTCGCGCCCGACACCATGCCCCGTTTTCTTTTCCAAATTGGATATTCGGCTTCGAGATCCGTCGGGGGCATGCTGGCGCCCGGCCTGCCGCGCAACGGCGGTGCGCCGCGAAGAATGATCTTTCTGCAGTCGACGCGGCTCCCGGCCCCTCGTCGGCACACCTAGTAGGCTCCGGAAAACATCTCGACCACGGAATTGGGAAGCGATAAATCGTGCTTCTCGTCCAGCTTGAGCAGATCTTTCGGCTTCATGTCTTTGGCCATCAAAAAGAGCGTCATATCGCCGACGACTTGCTCGAAGGAGTAACTTTGACGATGTCGCCGAACAACTGGTTCACCTCGGCGTACATGATCTCTACCTCGCGCCAGCGATGCCCCAAACCCATGGCCACCGCCGTTGCGCAAGTTGGTGTACTGTCCGCCCGGAATTTCGTGCTGGTATAGCCTCGCCGAACCGGACTTTGGGCCGGAGTCGAGCTAGAATAAGTACGCACGGTCGCCCAGAAATCCGAGCACTCATTCAGCGCTTCGATGTCCAGCCGCGTGTCGCGCGGGGTATGGCGGAGCGCCTCGACGATCGAATTCAGATTCGGCTGGCTGGTACCACCGCTCATGGAAGCAATGGCGGCATCGGCGACGTCGACGCCGGCGTCCGCAGCCTTTAACACCGAGGCGGCATTCACCCCGCTGGTATCGTGGGTGTGAAAATGCACCGCATACACCACTTCTTGTCGCAAGACGCGAACCAATTCGAACGCGGCAGGGGGCTTGCAAAGCCCAGCCATATCCTTGATGGCCAGAAAGTGGGTGCCCAGCCTTTCGAGCTGCTTGGCCATCGTTACGTAATATTTCAGCGAATATTTCGGCCGGCCCTTGTCCAGGATGTCGCCGGTGTAACAGATGGCCGCTTCGCAAACGCCGCCGGCACTCCAGCGCGGCATCGATCGAAACGCGCATATTCTCGATGGAGTTCAGCGAATCGAAAATCCGAAAGATGTCTATGCCCTGCGCACGCGCCTCTCGCACGAATTCGACGATCACGTTGTCCGGATAGGAGGCGTAACCCACCGCATTGGCTCCGCGCAAAAGCATCTGGGAAGTAAATGTTGGGATACGCTCGCGCAATTC
>CAWFXG010000032.1:0-4749 GCA_963819745.1 uncultured Acidobacteriota bacterium
TTTCTTGATCTGGTCGTTCCGGGATTTTTAGCGTGCGCAGAATTCGGATTCTTCTTATTCATGCGCCCTAGCGTTCGTGGGCTGCCGGAACCCGATCGCGTCGCGGTAGAACAGCGATTCCTTCGCATTTTCAATCGCATCATCCCGATTCTGAGCTCGATCTCGATTCTGCTCATTCTGATTTACGCGCTGCGCTTCAAGGAAAACAACGCCGCTAACCGTGCGGTTTGGGCTGCCCTTTTTTTCTTCTGTGCGGCGAATGCCTCCTCGATCTGGCTGAACCGGTCAATCGACGAGGAGATCACTCATTGGGATCCGCAACGATTGCCGGAAAACTGGAAACCGGTCTGGACCCGCCACGCGATTGCCCAAGGCCTCCGGGCTTCCTTGCAGCTGTTGGGCTTTCTCCTTTTATGCGGGTCGATCGCAGCGCGAAACATCTGACGGAGATTACCTGCACAGTAGGTCTTGGCGTTATCTGAGATAGGGTCGAACCAGACGGAAAAGCGAGGCTTCGTAATCTCGTTTCCAAAATTCTCGCCGATAAAAAATAAACAACATGATCGTCGCGACAGCGAAGCTCAACGCCGCGGCCACGAGCAACCCCGGGATATCGAAACTAACCAGGAAAAAGATGGTCACAAGAAACAGACTGAGACGACCCCACAATATTCTACTCCCATCGAAGAACAGGTCTTTCGGACGTCGCTCCCACAGCCAGACCGCACGCTCCAACTCAGCCGCGTCGAACGCATTCGTGGGAATCGAACATTTTTCGAGCAATGTGCGCGGAGGAAACCCCGTATATTGGTCTCTCCGGCAAGAGAAAATTTGGTCCAAAAACCGCGACATACTGGATTCCCAGGAAAGTTCGTTTGAACTTACCTCAGTGGCCTTCGTGGTGCACGCCAAAACCTTCTGATTTTCTTTGATGACCCGTCTTTTCCGCGGAAAGTTTCGGCTGAAACCGGAAGAACGATAAGCTATCTACGCTTTACATCATTGAATTCCAGGTTCTGCTAAATACACAAAATCCGTGAAGAAGTGTGCGGCAACGATTGCGAATATAAGTCCCCCGGCTGAGAGGGATTTGGGGGGCGTCAGGGTCTACCTTGTTGAAGTGACCTTCCGCCTCGATGAGCACGATGATCAAAGCGGCGTGGCGACACAGGCCTGCTTCGAGGAACTCGGCAATGTGTGGGGCGTTTCCGACGATACCGGAAAGCTTTGGCACCAGGACTGGTCGAGGAGTGTTTATCCGGTTGAGAACGGAATATTCGTTGCGACACTGCCAGCCGATCCCGCCTGGAAGATCGGCAAAAAATTTCCCGTCTTGTTGCCGAATGTTTCCGCATAACGTCTTCGACATCAACCGGCATACTCGACTTGGTCCTGCTTATTCTTGACAGTTACGGAAGAACCGGGGCTCAGCAAATTACACTCTCTGCTGCTGTTTCTTCAAAGCTCAATCTGCCTGTAGTTTGCTCGCCGAGCAAGGACTTCGAGACGATCGGAAGTGATCATCGACCGGCACGCAAAGGACTCGAAGTGCACAACTCTCTGTTATGCGGCGCCCAGAGATTCTGCGCCGGACCGACCGGGACAATCCGGGTCGGATTGATATCGTCGTGAGTAAAGTAATAATGACGTTTGATGTGCTCAAAATTCACCGTATCGGCAATGCCATCGATCTGATAGAGATCGCGCAAATACCCGGACAAGTTCGGGTAGTCAACGATCCGTCGGATGTTACATTTGAAATGACCATGATAAACCGCGTCGAACCGGATCAGCGTAACGAACAGTCTCCAGTCTGTTTCGAGCGGTAAATCCCCCAAGAGGAATCGCCGATCAGACAACATCCCATCCAATTGGTCGAGCGTCGCAAAAAGCGAATAAGCAGCTTGTTCGTACGCACGCTGGGTGGTCGCAAACCCCGCCCGATAGACTCCGTCATTGACGTTCTCATAGATCAATTCGTTCAACCGATCGATCGCCGCTCGATGCTCCATTGGATAAAGATCCAAATCACTTTTTGTGAAGGAGTTGAACTCGGTGTTCAGGATGCGCAGGAGATCGTCGTCAGAATTGTTGACGATTCTGCCTGTTTGCTTGTCCCACAGCACCGGAACGGTGACGCGGCCCACGTAGGATGGATCGGTTGCAAGATAGGCTTCCGCCAGGAATTTAAACCCGTTGACGGGATCTTTCGAATGGCCGGGGCCCTCCCGGAAAGCCCATCCGCGTTCATCGCGAACCGGATCGACCACCGTCATGCCGATCACCTCCTCAAGCCGTTTCAGATGACGAAAGATAATCGTCCGGTGCGCCCACGGACAGGCCCAAGAAACATACAAATGATAGCGTTGAGGCTCCGCCGGGAACCCGGAATGGCCGTCGGCCGTGACCCATTCTCGAAATGCGTCCTCTTGCCGTACAAAACCGTCCCTCGTCGGATTGCTCGTCGGGGAATTGCGCTTTTGGAACATCCGCCATGCGTGAGAAGTTAACGCACTGTCTCAGAAATGCCAATTACGGATGAGGGCTTCAAGATCGCGGGGCTCGCGATGGTTCCGGAAAGGTTGGCGACCCTTGAACGGGCTCCGGTTGAACGATTTGCGAAAGAGAGTTTTAGCGAAGTCTTTTCATGTTCGATCATAATGCTACAATCGGGCCATGAAACCTACCTTCCTCTTACTGGTTGCACTCGCAATTACCCCACCTCTGATGGCCGTCGAGAACGGCAAGAAGGCCCATCATGCGGCGAAAAAAAACACCGAAATGAAGGCTGAATCCGACGCCATCGACTTCAAAGTCACGGGCTCCGGCGGCACCGTTAAGAGCTACCGCCTCGAAGTCCCGGATACGGCGGGACAGCCTCAGAAACTTGACTTCAAGATATCCCAACAAGCGGCGGCATTGGCGGCCATCAATTGGGCGTCAGGTTTTTATGGTGCCACTAACCTCTCAGCGAATACGGTCGAATGGAAGACCACCCACAAGAACGGGCAACCCCTTCCGTTTCCCTACTATCTTGTGAACCTGACGGGTAAGGTTGGGGACACCAGTCAACCGTTATACGCTGTAGTTCTAGAAAATGGGGAACTGGTGCGACCGGTCGAAACAAGCTCGACGGCGGCGATGCCTGAGAAACCCAAATCCCATTCAAAGAAATCGTAGGCTTAGGCTCGACCGGGCCGGTCTGGTTGGCTACCGTCGGTCAATTCAGAAGGAGACCAGGAACAGGTAGTCTCCTGTCCTCCAAAGGCGGCTGACCAAAATGTAGGCTTCGTCGTCGCCGCGCTCCGGCGATGACGGAGCCGGCTCTACTCATTTCGGTAATTCGCTGGCGGTGCGGTACTTGCGGATCAACCGAAGATATCTCATCGTATCGCGGAGCGGCCGGATTTTGCTGTGTTGATCTGTATAAATTGTACGAATCGGTACAAAACCCAGTCGAAACCCCTGTCGGGCGGCCAGAATGATACTCTCGCTTTCAAATTCGAACCGGTTGCTGGGAGCCATTAAAACAGGTAGCAGTTCCTTCCGCGCCAGCCTGAAGCCGCATTGGCTGTCGGGGACCGGGATTTTACAGATTCGCCCAATCTGCCAGGACATAAATTGATTGGTCCACCGGCGAATGAGCGGCATCGATTCGAGATTGCCCATTCGGTTGCCGACGACCAGGTCAGCATTGGAACAATTGATCGCCTCAATAAAGGCCGGGATTTCCGAAGGATCGTGTTGGCCGTCCCCGTCGAGGAACAAGAAGAAAGCGGCCTGGACCGAGACCGCGTAGTCCAGGCCCGTCTTCAACGCGGCTCCTTTTCCGAGATTTGTCGAATGCCGGATCACTTTTGCGCCTGCAGCTTCCGCTTCGATCGCCGTGTTGTCGGGCGATCCATCGTCGACGACCAAAACGGCTTGCACAAATTGTAATGCCTGGCTCACTACCCGTCCGATGAATCGCCCTTCGCGATAAGCTGGAATGATCGCCAGAACCGTCTCTTTCGAGGCATTCATCGAGTGCCACCTCCAGTGATACTGCAGGTCCAGCAGGTCTCCACGCTACAGAAGAGTCACTAACCTGGATAGCTTCCCCCGCCGGACAAGACTCTCCTCAGGGCCGACCGGTATGGTAAACTGGGTCCAACCTGATCGATCGAAAAAGAGGGTCCATCCCGATAGTTTCGCGTAGATCGCATCGAAGTGCGGCATGCCCGAAACAGGAATGTCGACAGATAATATTGAACCGCTCCATCGAACAATCGCGTCATGCAGTTCACGGCTGCTGATCATATCTCGAATCCGCGCGTTGCCGGATCGACAGGGAATCGACAACGTCCAGCGGTGTTCCTTTGCGGCATCACCCCTGAAAGCGAACAAGATCTCCGAATGAAATCTTTCTCGCGGGGAAACCTTGAATTGGAGCCTTAAAACACGTTCTTGCAGGCGTCCCGCTGCGAGCGGTCTGTCGCATGTTTCAGCCTCGATCGGGTTCTGCGGGTAGTAAGCTTCTTCGACTTTTGCGAAGCTGGTAAAGCGCCCCCGACTCAATGCCACCTGCGTTTTATGGCACAGAATCGCTCTTCTCTTGCGCTCGACTTCCTCGGTGCTCAAAAGGAGTTTTACCGGTTCTTGGGATATCGGAACCTGCGGCTTGTGCACCAGATATTCCAAGACCCGGATCGACGAGCCTCCGACCGAGTCAAGCGCCATCGAAAACGCGACTGCCAAAGCGCTATGGTC
>CAWFXG010000033.1:0-7314 GCA_963819745.1 uncultured Acidobacteriota bacterium
CATCCGAAAACTTCTTCCATGATCGCCGCATCGAGTCAGAACGGCCACTCCTCCCAAGTGAAAATGCGGCTCTTGGTCAACGGCAGTTCCATCGCCGTTGCCCAGATGGGACCGGATTTTCTACTCGTGGATGCACCCATCAACCACCCGCCCGGCAACGCCAGCCTTGTGCTGCAAGTGGACCAGAGCGAACGCCGATGGGACGTGCACCTGCCCGAAGGCATCTCGACCACGTCCAGGCGGGTAACTATTGCAGCGAGCGTGTAGCCGCGTCGTTGCGAATCCTTCAGGTTTGTTTCCAATCGCGTCGCCATAACCGACGCTTAAAGGGGCCGCGCTCGCAAGAGAGCGCGGAGAGGTATCAATCCATCGGCCAATGATGCCATCGACCAATCTTCAACGTGGGACGGTATTTTGTTTACCGACATGCGATGAAGTTACGAACTTGACCCAAAATCCCAATAAAATGAAAATAAGCATAGAAATCATGCAGGCGGCTGTCGGCGGATCGGCATCAGCGTTCCGATCTCGAACCCGTCTCCAACCTGCAGGGGGCGAAGGCGATAAATGTTTCCCTCCAACATACGCAGGGGCAAAGTACGCGACAGAAAATCGGCAGCTAAACGGTGCGAAGGTGCCCTGCGTGTTGCTCGATTCAGTCCAGGCGCAAGCGAACCGACTGGAGGAAGCTCTGCAACACGCACTGGACGCGGGCACGCTCAAGGGCATCCCTGTGCTCAATGTGGATTTCACCGGCATTGGATTGCTGGATGAGGTCGGGCGCGTGAGCAGTCTCGAAGCGCCGCATCGGATTGCGGACGCGATTCTCCGTGACAGTCTCCATGATGGGCAGCCATTCCGTAAAAGCGGACTTGGAAAGTCGCTGGATCAAGCAAGTGTGCAAAATGCCACTCCGCTTTACAAACTGTGCCCGACGGCACTGATCTTCGGCCTTTGGGATTCGACCGGACCGAAGGGTGGACTCGGAGCGAAATTCCAGCGGGCACTTGTGTCGGAAATTATTGGCGTCAATGCAGAGATTGGAGTGAAGACGAGCAGCCGGATCGACCCTCTCGGGATGCGCGCGGCGGCAAAAGTAATCAAAAAGCCGGACGGGAGTTACGAACTCGCGGGCGATAAAGCGAAGGACGCAGTTTCGCCATCGGAGGTCAATCACGGGAACATTCCGCCTGATGTCAACGCGGCCGGCGGAGCAGTGGGAATTGCTCGAGACCCGGGGAAGCCTCCAACGGAGTTCACCATCACGGCAAAAGATGCCATCAAACTTTTGGAGGAAGCGGTGGCGTCCGCAGAAAAGCTCGGCTTGGTCTGGCAAAAAGAGCCAGTGAAGCTCACGCCTTCTCCGAACCTTGTCGCACTGCTGAAGCGGTCACAGGACATTGCCGCCAAGACACCAGCGGACGCCGCAGCCGAATAAACCGAAGGCATCACCATGTTTGCCCTCGGAATTGATTTCATCACCGGAGTTGCGGTGATGACGGACGCGGCCAACCGGGAAAAGGCCGAGTGGCCGCCGCATCCCGCACGCGTATTCATGGCGTTGGTTGCAGCACATTATGAAACGAAACCGTTGCCCGAGGATGGCTCCGGCGCAGCGGAGGCTTGGTCTCTTGAGCGCGCGGCGCTGGAATGGCTCGAAGGCCAGGGCGCCCCGCAGATGAACTGGCCGGAAGCTTCGCCGCGCGAGGTGGTGAAAGTTTATGTGCCGGTCAACGATGCCGGAGTTCCGCAAAATCCTGCCCGAGTGAAAGAACCTGAAATGCGAGCCGCGCTTGGCGTGATGCCTGATCAACGCAGTCGCCAGGAGCGGACATTTCCCGCACTGCATATCGGCAGTGAGGGTCCGGAACGGCATATCTATCTGGGTTGGCCCAACGCGCAACCTTCGACGGACATTCTAGCCGCGCTCACCAGACTCTCGCGGAAGGTGACCCGTATCGGACATTCTTCGTCGCTCGCGCAGGTCTGGGTTTCCAAGACGGAGGACCCCCCACCTTCGTTTGCTTACGAGCCAAACCCTAAGGCGATCAAGACGCGCCGAGGCGTGCAGCTTCGGATTCCTGCTCCGGGCTTCTTAGCAGAGCTTGACCAGTGCTTCAACGCGGGCGAGATCGACGCCTTTTTTGACCTTTCAGAAGCAATTGCTGCCGGAAAGGGATAGGCCAAAGAGCAGGCGAAGGCCGCCTTTGAAGACCACTTTGGGACGGTATGGAGTAGGAGTGCCCTCGCCCCCGTGCGCCTGCGTCCTTTATTGGGACGGACGGCGCATTACTGGCGCGTGGACGAACCGGCAGGCCGGGTGGTCACGTCGAGTTTCGATTCCGAATTACTTGTGCTCAGCAAGCGAGAGGGCCCAGTGCTTGGGTTGGAATCCACGGCGACGCTAACTGCCGCGCTGCGTGGATATTTGCTCCAAGGCGGCGAGGGCAAACCGGAGTGGTTCACAGGCCACAGCGCGCCGGGATTACCATCAACCGGTGGGCACATGGCACTCCTCCCTCTCGCGTTCGTGGGCGCGGAACATGCCGATGGTCACATCTTGGGATTGGCCGTGGCTTTCCCACGGGCCATTCCGGCGGCAGAACGCGCTACTTGTTTGCGCGGGCTGCTGTTTGACCCATCCGGTGATGACCTTGAACCTAAACTCCACTTGGGTAGCCTCGGGACGTGGACACTTCGACGCGAAGAGCGCAGTCTGCCGCCGCTGGCCCTGCGGTCGGCGACGTGGTGCGAGCCGTCTTCCGTCTGGGCGAGTGTCACGCCCGTTGTTCTCGACCGGCATCCGAAGCACGATCAACGAAGCGAGCGGGCGCTTTGGCGCGATGAAGTCGCCGCGAGCATAGCCCGGAGTTGCGAGCGCCAGGGGCTTCCGAAGCCGGACCTCATCGACGTGGACAAAACATCGTGGCATGTAGGCGCACCGCGCTCCCGTCCCGGCCCCAACGGGATGCCGTGGCTACCCGGCAAGGAAGGCACCGCGGCCCGCCAGCAGGTGCATGTGTTAATCCAGTTTCCCTGCGAGGTGAAGGGGCCCCTTCTGGTGGGTGCGGGACGCTTTCGTGGCTACGGTTTTTGCAAACCACTCGGTTACTTGCCCAAATGAACCCGCCACCTTTGGTTGCCGACGATTTCTCAGCGTTCTTCCGCGAGCTGTGGAACTGCGAGCCGTTTCCATGGCAGCGTGAATTTGCCCGCCGCCTTTGTGCAGGCCAAGTGCCCCACTACATAGCTGTCCCGACGGGCAGCGGCAAAACAGCGTGCCTTGACGCGGCCGTCTTCGCCCTCGCCGTCCAAGCCGCTTTGCCAATGACGGAACGCAGGCAAGGTCGGCGAATTTTCTTCATCGTCAATCGACGCGTCATCGTAGACGAGGCTTACGATCGTGCAGGAAAGCTCTGCGAAGCCCTTCGGGACACTACTTGCGACTCTGTGGTCGGGCGGGTGGCCGCGGCGTTGCACAAACTTTGCGCAGAAGTCGAGGCAGTTCCGCTAACGCGTGCGCAACTTCGCGGCGGGATTTATCGGGATCGCAGTTGGGCGAGGTCGTTACTCCAGCCGATGATTATTTGCAGCACAGTGGATCAGGCGGGTTCTCGGCTGCTTTTCCGAGGCTATGGAGTCAGTCCGCAAGCCCGGCCAATCCACGCAGCTTTGGTCGCGCAGGACACCTTGCTGATCATCGATGAAGCGCACATCAGCCGCCCCTTCATCCAAACGCTGGAATGGGTGAAGCGTTATCGTCTTCACCAGCCAGCGGGATGTGAGACGGTACAGCTTCCATTTCAGCTTATTCAGATGACGGCGACACCTCCAGCCACAACGCGTGACGACCAGAAAATCACGCTTACGCTCAAGGACCATGAGCATCCGGTCTTAAAACCGCGCCTGCGGGCCAAGAAACCTGCGCTCCTCATTTCAGAGCCGAAGGCAAAAGGAAAAGCTCGCGAAGAACAAATGGCGAAGCGGCTGACGGAGGAAGCCGAAAAGATTCTTGCGGAAAATCATCTGCGCTCGATCGCCATCATGGTTAATCGCGTGGCCACCGCGCGCTCCATCGCGGCAAAGTTGGGGAAGGAACACAAGGGAGGTGTGACACTTTTGATCGGACGCATGCGCCCCCTGGACCGGGAAACCGCGACGAAAGGAATTCAGGACCATCTCAAGACCGGAGCGACCCCGGGCGCTCTCGAGTCCGGCCGACTGATCGTTGTTTCGACGCAATGTCTGGAGGTCGGAGCGGACTTGGATTTCGACGCCCTCGTGACTGAAGCTGCGAGCCTTGATGCGCTCCGCCAGCGCTTCGGACGGCTCAACCGCGGCGGGCGTGAGATTGCCGCCCGCGCAGTGATCGTTCTGCCGGGCGATCAGGATTTGCCCACCGACAAGCTCGACGAGTCCGTGCCTTCCGACCCGATCTACGGCAACGCTATCCCACGGACCTGGCGCTGGTTGAACAGTATAGCGGAAGACGGCGTGGTCGATTTTGGCATCACTACAATGGCCACTGCGATCGAGTCGTTGCGCGCGACCCAGGGTGACGAAGCTCTCACCGCCCTGCTGTCGCCGACCACCAATGCGCCAATCTTGCTCCCGGCGTATCTGGACTGTTGGGTACAGACGAGTCCCTCGCCCGCGGCTGATCCCGATGTCGCGCTCTTTCTCCACGGCCCGCAACGCGAGATGGCCGAGGTGCAAGTCTGCTGGCGCGGCGACCTGCCCGACGCGGTCAGTGAAGTCGACTGGACGGACATCCTTAGCCTCTGCCCTCCCACCGCGACAGAATGCCTGCCGGTGCCGCTTCATGTCTTCCGCGATTGGCTAGGTTCGCGCGGTAAGTTTGAGGACTCATCCAGCGATGTCGTCGAAATCCAGCAGCCGCCGGACAAGAAAATGACGGAGGAAGAGCGTGGCATCCTCGGCCTCGTGTGGCGCGGTCCTGAGGATAGATTCTTCGCCCACCGCACCTCCGATCTTCGTCCCGGCGACACCATTGTTCTCCGTGTTCAGAGCGGGGGATGGCAGGCGTTGGGACATCTACCAGGTGCTCCCGACGATCCACAAGCGACCCCTGACAAGCTGCCGACATGCGAAGAGGTCCGGCGAGTTGATGTCGCTGAACCAGGGACAGCTTCGGCCCGGTGCCGCGCGATCCTCCGAATCCATTCGGCCCTCTGGACACAACCCGGGGCAGGCACCGCGGCATCTTCACTCAGCGGCATAGCGCTCGATTCCGAGAAAGACTGGCGCATCCCGGAAATCAAAGGGGTACTGGATCGTCTACTGAACGACGAAAATCCCGGATGGGCGCTGACCAGCGACCAACGCAAGGTGATCGAGCATTTAGCCAAGAAGGGTGTGCGCCTCTACGTGGAGCCTTACCCCGGTGGCCAAGGGTTTGTCCTCTCCGCGCGCGATCTGTTTCCGCAGCGAAATTCGGACCAAACCAGCGAGACCGGCGATACCGACGCCGACATGCTGCTGGAAGCAGCCCAACCGCAGGAACTCTGGTACCATACGAAAGATGTCCTCGCCCGGGTCGAACGCTCCATTTCTTTGCTACCCCTCTCTGAATGGCGCGAGGCTCTGACCGGAGCCGCAGCGGCGCATGATTGGGGAAAGGTCGATCCGCGCTTCCAAGCCATGTTGCGCGGCACCACTCCTTTCGCAGCGATGGCCAGCGATATCTTCCTCGCGAAATCGGGCTCCGTCGCTTGCTCCGCCGCCGGCCGGCGCGCTGCGAGCCAGCGCGCTGAACTGCCGGAGGGCTTCCGCCATGAAATGCTGTCAGTCCAAATTGCGGAAAACTCCATGGGAGCGACAGCGCTCCCCACGGATCTCGTCCACCATGCGCTGGCGCTGCACCTCATCGCTACCCACCACGGTTACGGTCGCCCCTTTGCCCCGCTGGTGGACGACGACGCTCCACCCGACGTGAGCTTGGCCATCAACGGCAAGACGATCGCCATCACTGGAGCCGAGCGCCTGGGACATCCCATCCACGAGCTGGATTCTGGCCTCGCCGAACGCTTCTGGCAGATGAACCGTCGCTATGGCTGGTGGGGCATCGTCCTGCTAGAAGCGGTCCTTCGTTTGGCCGATCAATCTGCCAGTGCCAACCCACAAGCGATCTCAGAAATATGACGACTTCATCCGCCGAATTGACCCTCCCGGCATTACCAGGTTCTAGCCTGCTGGGATTTCTTGCCGCGCTGGGTGCTTTCCGCACGCTCGCTATGGGGCCAGAAGGAACCGAAGTCCGTATGCGCTGGGTTCCCGCGGGAAGCGCGTATTGCCCGGTACTCCGGTTGCCATCGCCAGCGGCGCCCGAGGTGATCGTCGAGAGACTACATGCCGCATTGCGCGGTCTGGCCGGCCACTACGTCATAACCGTGGACAAGGATTTGAAGATTCCTCGGGGTGTATTTCGCAACCTTGCCACCAGGGCTGTCGAAGACTTTCTCACCCACAGCGACCCGACGGCCGCAAGCATGGTCACGGCGTTTGGTTGCGACGCAGTGGGCAACGAAGACGGCACCATCGAAGACACTGCGTTTCGGACGATGAGCGGCGCAGGGCATCAACATTTCTGGAATTCATGAACCTACTGGCAAAAGAAACGGCTCCAGCGCAACTGCGCGAAGCGCTTTTCGGTCCGTGGCGGTACCGTGATTCAAGTCCCACCATGCGGTGGGATGCGGAGGATGACCGTCGCTACGCATTGCGATGGGATGAGCCATCGAAAGACCCCGTCCGCACCGTGCGTGGGGCGAACCTTTTGGCCATCGCTGCGCTACCGTTTTTTCCAGTCTTCCCCACTTCCAGCACCACGGTGGCCACCACTGGGTTGAGCGGCCCAGGCAGCCGTGGCACGTTCGTTACATGGCCGATCTGGACGGGATGGCTGGGGCTGGATGCGGTTCGTTCGTCTTTAGGCTTAAACAACTTCAGGGCAGGGAAGTGAAACTTCTGCAAAGTTCCTTAGATGTATGGCGTGGCCGCAACCTATCGAAGCCAGCGCGTTACCCCACGACAAAATACCGCAATTTTACCCCAGCGGCCCCGTGTAAACGCTCAGGCGCATTCAACCGAACCAATCAGGATAATGAACGACCAGAACCGATCGGCTTTGTCCAAAAAGCAACCAGGATGAGGGCGAACCGCAAGACCGCATCCACGTTGTCCGTCGTCGACAGCTTGCGCATTTTTCAGGTTCGCGGCCGGGCGGTCGTGTTGGACAGCGATCTGGCAGCGATCTACGACGTTGGCACGGGGGCCTTCAACCAGGCGATCAAA
>CAWFXG010000034.1:0-129706 GCA_963819745.1 uncultured Acidobacteriota bacterium
TCGGAGCGCCGTCGACCGACTCTGTGACCCGCACGTATGCCAGATCCAGCCGCAGCGTACGCACGAGCACATCGACCAGGCTACGTGCAATCTGGATGGGTTCGCCGCCAGTCCACATCGCGGGCATGGCTAGAACGCCGACCACGTCGTTTATGCAGCGCTGAAGGCGTTTGATTTCCTCGGCCGGCTTTCCGGGCGACGGTTCCATGCTAGAGCGCTGGTGTGGGCCGCGGCATCCGCCCGATTCGCCGCGCGCAAAGCTCCGGCAGGAACTCCTCCGGCGGCATGAAGAATGGATTCTGTTGCAGCATCCCGCCGACGATAATCATCGGATGTGTCCGCATGATGTCAACCACGGCGTCTCCGCCGAATTTCGCGAGGTTGTACACGCAGATGACCGCATCATCGTGACGGCGCCAGACATCATTCACGCGCGATTCAAATTCAACCAGGTTATCGACGAGGATCGACCTTCAGCCGCCCAATCCATGCGACAGACAATGCGGCTGAGCGGAAATCCTCCCGGGGCGTTACCGCTGGCTAACTGTTCGAACTACCGCCAGCATTCGATCCTGGTCGAACGGCCGTCGCGAAGGTAGGTTTCGGTGTTGGTTCGAAGTCTCGAATTGCCCGCTTGCTTCGGCGGCCGTGGTGTCGATTCCGACGGCAGCCAGTCGGTGCAGGTGATCGCGACGTTGACCCGGATTGACGACATGGACCGCCTTGTCGCCGCACCCGAACCCGTCCTTGATGAAGGGCAGCAAAACGCGGTAGTCTTCGTCGTGCTGTTGAAGAACGCACACACGTGACGTGTTTCGCACAGTTGGGAGCCGGCGATACGAATGGGCGCGGGGACTCTCCTCACGACCTGCTCCTCAGTTGCCGGCCATCCGCACTTTGCCGGCCCCGGAGTGATCTCTGACCGGCAGTTTCCATTGCGGCCGGACGAAATGGCAGGTGTAGCCGGCAGGGTTACGTTCAAGATAGTCCTGATGCTCGGGTTCGGCCTCCCAAAAGTCGCCCGCCGGAACGACCTCGGTCACCACTTTGCCCGGCCACAACCCGGACGCATCGACGTCGGCGATGGTCTCTTCGGCGATCCGCTTCTGTTCGTCGCTGGTGTAGAAGATCGCCGACCGATAGCTCGTCCCGGTGTCGTTGCCCTGGCGATTGCGCGTGCTCGGGTCATGAATCTGGAAAAAGAATTCCAGAATCTGCCGATAGCTGAGTTTCGCGGGATCAAAGATGATCTCGACCGCCTCCGCATGTGTGCCGTGGTTGCGGTAGGTCGCGTTCGGTACGTCGCCGCCTGTGTAGCCGACGCGCGTCGACACCACGCCGTCGTAACGGCGGATGAGATCCTGTACGCCCCAGAAGCAGCCACCGGCAAGAACCGCTCGTTCCGTCGTCATTGGATGTCCTCCACTTGATTCAGGTAAGCCCCATAGCCCTCGGCCTGCATGTCGTCGCGGTGAATGAAGCGCAGCGATGCCGAGTTGATGCAGTAGCGCAATCCGCCGCGATCCGCCGGACCGTCGGGAAACACGTGACCGAGGTGACTGTCGCCATGGCCGAGCGTACTTCGGTGCGCAGCATACCGTGCGTCATATCTTGCAGTTCGTTGACGTTTGCGGGTTCGATGGGCTTGGTGAAGCTCGGCCAGCCGCAACCCGATTCAAATTTGTCGGACGACGCGAACAGCGGCTCTCCCGATACGACGTCGACATAGATACCCGGCTCCTTGTTGTGCAGATATTGGCCGGTTCCGGGGCGTTCGGTGCCACTTTGTTGCGTCACGCGATACTGTTCGGGAGAGAGCTTTGCGATTGCGTCCGCAGTCTTTTCATACTTGCGCATGTGACGTTCCGTTCCCGATGCCATCTGACCCCAATAACCGGCAAGTGTCGGGGCGCATCCCGCCTCGCGCAAGGGTGGCCTGACGGGGATGAGGACGCCCGGCGCCGGGCGCGACCTGCGCCAGGGTGCCGACAAACGGCAGGATGTGGCTCGCGGGAAGGGCTAACCATATGAAAAATAAGAAAGTACAAGCCATTGCACTGTCGTTCGTGCACAGCCGGTCGCCAGCCGTGTAGGCTCACGTCATTGATATGAACTGGGCCTAAGGGGGGTGTGATGCCATGAGCAGTCCAGGCAAACCGCAGGGTTTCCCGCTGCCGAGCTCGCTGAAGGTGGTGCCCGGCACCGAGCGCGCCCAGGCCGCCTACCCCTACTACATGCAGTTCACCGCGGCGGACGACCAGCGCTTCTGGTTCTACAACTCGATGCACTTCCCGGAGCCGATGTCCGCGTTCGACATGGTGACCGCGGAGGCGGCGTACTGCGCCCTGGGCTCGGCCAACACCCGCGTGCACTGCCTGCCGACGACGCTCGGGATCGACTACCGCATCATCAACGGGCGGGTGTACATCGGCGGCAACGCCGTGACCGATCCGGCCGAGATCGCGCGCCGCACGGAGGAGTTCCAGCAGCGCGCCTTCTACTACTACGCCAACTGGGAGCGCCTGTACGCGCAGTGGCGCGAGAAGATGCTGGCGCTGATCCAGCGACGCCCAGGCGCTGCCGAAGCCCGAGCTGCCGGAGTTCGAGCCGCTCGCGCAACGTGCACGCCGGGCGCGGCATCGCCTCCAATCACTATCTGCTCGAGACCTACCAGAAGACGCTCGAGGGCTACTTCCGCATGTGGCATCACCACTTCGAGTTCCTGCTGCTCGGCTACGGCGCGTACCTGACCTTCTTCGCCTTCTGCAAGAAGGCCTTCCCGGAGATCACCGACCAGACCGTCGCGCGCATGGTGGCGGGCATCGAGGCGGAGATCTTCCGCCCCGACGAGGAGCTGCGGCGCCTGGCGCGCCGCGCGGTGGAGCTCGGCGTCGATGCGGAGTTCCAGGACGGGACGCACGCCGCAGGCGATCATGGCGGCGCTCGCGACGCGCGGGCGCCGCCGGGCGCGACTGGCTCGCGGAGCTGGCAATCTCGCGCGATCCCTGGTTCAACATCAACGTCGGCGACGGCTTCTACCATTACCACCGCTCGTGGAACGACGACCTGTCGATGCCGTTCGCGGGCCTGCCCGGACTACATCGCACAGCGTCAAGGCGGGCGAGTCGCTCGAGCGGCCGATCGAGCGGCTGCAGGCCGAGCGCCAGCAGCTGATCGAGGACTACCGCGAGCTGCTTGGGCTCCGACGAGGAGCGCGCCGCCTACGACCAGATGATCACGCTGGCGCACCGGGTGTTCCCGTACGTCGAGGGCCACAAGTTCTACTGCGAGCACTGGTACACGAACCTGTTCTTCAACAAGATCCGCGAGTTCGGCGCGCTGCTCGCGGCGCACGGCTTCTTCGCGCGACGCCGAGGACGTGTTCCAGCTCACGCACTACGAGGTCGAGTCCGCGATCATCGACCTCATGACCTCCTGGTCGAACGGCTCCGCGCCGCGCGGCCCGGAGCACTGGCCGCCGATCGTGCGCGAGCGGCGCGCGGCGATCGCGCAGTGGGCCAAGCACAGCACCCCGCCGGCGCTTGGGTCCGGTGCCGGACGTGATCGACGATCCGGCGATCGTCATGCTCTGGGGCATCACGCGCGAGAGCCTGGACAGCCTGGCTGCGCGCCGGCAGCGACGGCGCGAGCCGACGAGATGCGCGGCTTCGCCGCCTCCAGCGGCGTGGTCGAAGGTCCGGCGTGCGTGGTGAAGTCGGTGGAGGAGATCGTCGCGCGTGCGCCAGGGCGACATTCTCGTCTGCCAGATCACCAATCCGACCTGGGCGCCGATCTTCCAGAAGATCGCCGGGCGCGGTGTCCGACATCGGCGGCTCGATGAGCCACGCCGCCATCGTGGCGCGCGAGTTCGGCCTGCCCGCCGTCGTCGGCACCGGCACCGCCACCTCGCGCATCAAGGACGGCCAGCGCATCCGCGTCGACGGCGGCCGCGGCGTGGTCACGATCCTCTCGTAGCGCGCCGCATGGGCGCGCGGCGGGCATATCGCCTGGTTCGACGAGATCGGGCTCGGCGACCGGCGAGCAGGTCGGCGGCAAGGGCGGGAGCCTCGGCGAGCTGCAGCGCGCCGGCATCGCCGTGCCGCCGGGCTTCGTCGTGCAAGACCGGCGCCTTCGAGCGCTTCCTCGCCGCGCTCGAGCGCGAGGCACCGGTACGCGCCGCGGTCGACCGGCACTCGACGCCGGACGACCTCGAGGCGATCACCGCCTGCTCGCAGGCGCTGCGCGCCGCATCGAAGCGGCGCGAGCTGCCGGCGGAGGTGCTGCGATGAGCTGTCCGCGGCCCACGCGCGCCTCGTGCGCGGCAGCGCGCGAGCAGCCGGTCGCGGTGCGCTCCTCGGCGACCACGAGGATGCGGCGGATGCGAGCTTCGCGGGCCTGCAGGACACCTATCTGTGGGTCACGGGTGCGCAGCAGACCGCTGCAGCGGGTGCGCAGCTGCTGGGCGAGCCTGTATTCGGTGGAATCGATCAGCTATCGCCTGCAGCACGGCTTTCCCGAGGAGCGCGTCGCCATGGCGGTCGTGGTGCAGATCATGGTGGATGCGCGCATCGCCGGGGTGATGTTCACGCGCAGTCCGACCACGGGCGATCGCTCGGTCGTGACCATCGAGGGCGCCTGGGGCCTGGGTTCGGCGGTGGTGGGCGGCGAAGTCACCCCGGATCGCTGGGTGCTCGGCAAGATCACCGGCGAGATCTCGGTGCGCGAGATCTCCGACAAGCTGCATCCAGCACGTCCCGCGTCGCCAGCGGCGGCATCGAGGCCGTCGCGGTGCCGACGAGCGGCGGCGCGCTGCCCTGCCTGAGCGATGACGAGCTGCAGCGAGCTGCGCACCATCGCGCGCCAGGTCGAGCGTCACTACGGCTGCGCGCAGGACATCGAGTGGGCGATCGACCGCGACAGCGGCGCGATCCTGCTGCTGCAGAGCCGCCCGGAGACGGTCTGGTCGGCACGCGACGCCGCCCCGTCGCCCGGCCGCGAGCAGGATCCGCTGATGCACGTCATGTCGATCTTCGGGAGGCCGCGGTGACGCTCACGGCCCAGGACGTCGCCGAGATCACCCGGCTGCTGGAGGAGTCGGAGTTCGACGAGCTGCACCTCGAGCACGAGGGCTTCAAGCTCACGCTGCGGCGCGGCGCCGCGGCGCGCGCGCCGCCGACGCCGCCCGCGGCAGCGACAGCCGGCGACCGCGCCGGCCGCCGCGGCGCCGCGCGCCGCGTCGCGTCCAGCGCCGGCGCCCGCGGCCGAGCGACGCTGCTCGAGGTGGCCGCGCCGCTGCTCGGCACCTTCTACCGCGCACCGAAGCCGGGCGCTGCGCCGTTCGTCGAGGTCGGCTCGGCGGTGGAGGAGGACACCATCATCGGCATCATCGAAGTGATGAAGCTCATGAACACCGTGCGCGCCGGGGTTCGCGGCACGGTCGCCGAGATCTGTGTGCAGCGACGGCGCGCTGGTCGAATACGGCGCAGGTGCTGCTGCGCGTCGCGCGGGAGCCGCTCGGCGTGAGGATCCGCCGCATGCTCATCGCCAACCGCGGTGAGATCGCCGTGCGCATCATCCGCACCTGCCGCGCGCCTCGGCATCGAGACCGTGCTGGCCGCGTCCGCGGCCGACCGCGACTCGCTGCCGGCGCGGCTGCGCGGATCGCACCGTCTGCATCGGGCCGGCGCGCGCGGCGGACAGCTATCTCAAGGTGGAGACGATCGTGCAGGCGGCGCTCGGCGTCGGCGCCCAGGCCATCCATCCGGGCTACGGCTTTCTCTCCGAACGTGCCGCGCTCGCGCGCCTGTGCGAGGCAGCACGGCGTCGTCTTCATCGGCCCGACCGCGGCGCAGATCGAGGCGGTGGGCGACAAGCTGCGGGCGCGCGCCGCGGCCGAGGCGGCCGGCGTGCCGGTGGTGCCCGGGCGCGGCGGTGCACTCCGCGACGCAGGCGCGGCGAGCTGGCGCGCGCGCATCGGCGTGCCGCTGCTGGTCAAGGCGGTCGGCGGCGGCGGCGGGCGGGGCATGAAGCTGCGTGGACGAGCTCGCAGCACCTGCCGGCGGCGCTCGAGCTGGCGGCGGCCGAAGCGCGGCGCGCGTTCGGTGACGCGCGCCTCTACCTGGAGCGCTACGTGGCGCGCGCCCGGCACGTCGAGGTGCAGGTGCTCGGCGATGGCGCCGGGCGGGTGATCCATCTGGGCGAGCGCGACTGCTCGGTGCAGCGCCGCTACCAGAAGCTGATCGAGGAGACCCCGGCGCCGCGACCTGCACGACGCGCCTGCGGCGCGCGCTGCACGAGGCGGCGGTGCGCTTCGCGGCGCGCCTCGCGTATCGCGGCGCCGGCACGGTCGAGTTCCTGGTCGACGTCGAGCGCGACGCGTTCTACTTTCTGGAGATGAACGCGCGCATCCAGGTGGAGCACCCGGTCACCGAAGTCGTCACCGGCGTCGACCTCGTCGCCGAGCAGATCGCGATGGCCGAGGGCGAGGGGCTGCGGCTCGCGCCGCAGGCGGCATGCGGCCGCGCGGCTGCGCGATGGAATGCCGCATCAACGCCGAGGATCCGGCGCGCGACTTTCAGCCCAGCCCCGGGACGGTGACGCCAGGCCAGCTGGCCGGCGGGCGCGGACATCCGGGTCGACACGCACATCGAGTCCGGCGCGCGCGTGCCGCCCTTCTACGACTCGCTGCATGGCGAAGATCATCGTCGCGCGGTCCGGACCGGCCGGCGGCGTACTCAGCGTCGATGCGCGCAGGCCATCGCGCGCACCCGCGTCGCCGGCGTCGCCACCAACCTCGGCCTGCACGCCGCGATCCTCGCCGACGCGGATTTCGCAGGCGGCGGCGTCGACACCGGCTTCCTGCCGCTTCCTCGCGCGCGACTGCGCCCGCAGGAGCGTGCGCATGGCTGAGATCGCGCTCGTCGACACCTCGCTGCGCGACGGCAACCAGAGCACTCTGGGCGGCGCTCGGCATCGACACCGCCAAGACCCTGACGATCGCCCCGCTGCATGGACCGGGTGGGCTTCAAGGCGATCGACTTCACGACCTCGACGCACATGGGCGTGGCGGTGCGCTACAAGCGCGAGGACCCGTGGGAGCGCATCCGCCTCATGGCGGCCGCCACGCCCAACACGCCGCTGCAGTTCATGTCGACCGGATTTCGCTTCATCTCCTGGGAGACGGCCAGCCCGGAGTTCATGGCGCTCGCCTTCGAGGTGCTGGCGCGCAACGGCATCCGCCGCTTCTGCCTCGCCGATCCCGATGAACGATGCGGAGTCCAACGTCGCCTGCGCGCGCATGGTGAAGCGCGCGGGCGGGGAGTTCGTCATCGCGGCGCTGGTCTTCACGCTGAGCCCCATCCACGACGACCGCACTACGTGGAGGCCGCGCGCAAGCTCGCCGCCTGCCCCGAGGTCGACGCGATCTACATCAAGGACCCGGGCGGCCTGCTGTCGCCGCGTCGTGCCGCCACGCTGATCCCGGCGGTCAAGGCGCAGCATCGGCACCAAGCCGCTGGAGCTGCACTCCCACTGCACCATCGGGCTCGGCGGAGCTGGTGTACATGGACGCGGTCGACTACGGGGTGAGCGCGCTGCAGTGCGCCTCGGGCGCGACCGCCGACGGGATCTCCAATCCGCCCGGCGCTGCGCGTGGTGGAGAACCTGCGCGCGCTCGGCCACACGGTGCCGGTCGACACTGGAGGCCCTGGCCGAGGTGAACCGCTTCTTCACGCGCATCGCGGAGGCCGAAGGCCTGCCCGTGGGCGCGCCGCAGGCCTTCGATGCCGCCTACCTGCGCCACCAGCTGCCCGGGGGCATGATCGGCACCATGCGCCGCCAGCTCGCCGAGCACCGGCTCGTCGCATCTGGAGGGGGCGGTCATCGAGGAGATCGGCCGCGTGCGCGAGGAGCTCGGCTGGCCGATCGTCATGACGCCGTTCGCGCAGATCCTGCTGACGCAGGCGGTTCTCAACGTGACCGGACGCGAGCGCTACGCGGTGATCCCGGACGAGGCGATCCGCTACGCGCTCGGTCGCTTCGGCCGGCCCAACGTCCCGATCGCACCCGCGGTGATGGAGCGCATCGAGTCGCTGCCGCGCACCGCGCGAGCTGCGCGCGGAGCGCGCCGATGGCGCCGCTTGCCGGAGCTGCGCGCGCGGCTCGGGCGCAAGCTGTCCGACGAGGAGTTCCTGCTGCGGGCCACCATGCCCGCGACGCCAGGTGGATGCGATGCGCGCCGCGGGTCCGGCGGCGCGCCACTACGACCCGGAGCGCAAGCCGGTGATGGAGCTGCTGCGGCGGGTGCTCACGCTGCGCAACGTCGTCGGAGCTGAGCGTCGAGAAGCAGGATTTCAGGCTCGAGCTGCGTGGCGGCGCGCTCCGGCGAGCACCGTCCGCCGTGAGGGCTGCCGGCAACGGCGCGGCGCGCGGGCGGCGCGGCACGCCGATCGCGGCGTCGTGTTCGACGTCGACGGCACGCTGCTGCTCAGCAACCGCTCGCTCGGCGGCTACGAGCTGCTGCCCGGGGCGATCGAGGTCCTGACGACACTGAAGGCGCGGCAGGTGCCCTTCGCGCTGCTCACCAACGGCAGCGCCTACCCGCCCGCGGAGCAGGCGGCGAAGCTGCGCGCCAGCGGGCCTGCCGGTCGAGGACGCGCAGATGCTCACGCCCTCCAGCATCGCGGCGGACCTCATGCACGCGCCGCGGCATCCGGCGGGCGCTGGTGCTCGGCAGCCCCGGCGTCGGCCATGCGCTGCGCGATGCGGGCATCGAGACGGTGTACACCGGCGAGACCGCGGGGCCGACGAGGTCGACAGCGTGTTCGTCGGCTGGCATCCGCAATGCGGCATGAAGGACATCGAGGCCGCCTGCCAGGCCATCTGGGGCGGCGCCAAGCTGTACGTGGCCTCCGACGTGCCCTTCTTCGCCACCAAGCAGGGACGCACCATCGGCTATTCGTTTGCGATCACGGCGGCGATCCGCCGCCTGACGCGGGCGCCCATGATCCTGACCGGCAAGCCCTCGGTCCGTGCGCTGCGCTTCGTCGCGCGACGACTCGGGCGTGCCGGTGCGGAAGCTGGCGGTGGTCGGCGATGATCCGCTGGTCGAGGTCCTGATGGCGCGCCGCGGGGGCGCGACGGCGCTGGCCGGTGACGACCGGGGACGACCGGACGGGAAGAGTGGGCGCGCCAGCCCCCCGCGCGCCGACCGCATCACGTGCTTGGCAGCCTGCACGATCTGTGGGAATAGTTTCGGCCCCGCGCCCGGCGCCGCCGCTAGCCCCTTGGAGCCAAGCTACGGTTCGGTGCGATGTGCGTGCGCAGCAGGAAGAAGCTCACGGCGACCATGATTACCAGGAGTACCCAGGGCGTAGAAGAATGCTACTGAGCGGCGGCTGCGGGTGCAGCCGAAGAAGGCGCCGGCCGCAAGGCCGCCGAGCACGCCGCCGATGCGCGAGATGGTCTGTGCGCAGCCGACTGCCCGCGCCGCGAACGTAGGTCGGGTAGGAATGCGCGCCGACGGCGTAGACAAAGGACTGCATACCGTTGAAGGCCGCACCCGCCGCGAGCACCAGGAGGGACAGCTGCAGCACCCGGAGCGCTGGAGGCGCGCCAGCGTGACGCCGACCAGCAAGGTTGCGCCCACTCCGAGCAGCGCCAGCCCCGTGCCCACGCAGGCGCGAGCCGTAGTGACCAATCAGGATCGCGCCGCCGATCGCGCCGAAGAAGCCGCCGAAGTTGAAGTACTGGTGCTGCTGCAGTGCCGCCGTTGCGTGAATCCGGCCGCCGTCAGCACGCGTCGGCAGCCAGTTCGCGTAGGTGTAGAGGCCGAGTGGTGTTGATCGCGAAGGCGGACCACAGCAGCAGCGTCGTGCGCCGGTACTCGCGGCTGACGATGATCCCGAGCCAGTGACGCGCGGGCGCTGCGGGTTCGGCAACGTCAAAGCGCTCGTTGCCCACAGTAAGCGCGGCTCTCGCACCAGACGGTTGAGCACCGCCGCCAGGCGCTCGACGTGGGCCGGATCCTGTGCCAGAAATCGCGGTGACTCCGGCAGCAGCCACGCGGCCAGAACGACGAACAACAGCGGCAGGGCGGTGCCGATCCAGAAGATCGCACGCCAGCCGAAGGACGGGATCGCACGTTGCGCGACCATGGCGCCCAGCATTCCACCCAGCGGCACGGACACCACGGCGCAGGCGACCGCAATACTGCGTACCCGGCGCGGCGTCCACTCGGAGATGAACGTCGTGGCCAGCGGCGTCAGCCCGCCCAGTCCGATGCCGGTGGCCGCACGCCACACGAACAGCTCGCGGAGGCCGGTGGCATGCGCGCTCAGCAGCGAACCGGCGCACAGGGACAGCAGGCACGCGATGAAGGCGCGCTTGCGCCCGACGCGGTCGCCGAGCCGGCCGAGCACCACCGATCCGATGGCCATGCCGATCAGGCTGCCGTTCAACACCCAGATGAGATCGGCGCGCGCGACGCCCCAGTCGGCCACGATGGCCGGGAGCGACGAATGACATCGTCTGCAGGTCGTAGCCGTCGACCAGCATGATGCAGGATCGTCAGGATCGTGATGGCCAGCGGCCACCCGACGTAGCGCGCGGAGTCGATGACCTCGACGACACTCGACGGCGGGCCCGGTCGCATTCATGCGGCGCTGTTCTGGTCCCAGGCCTTGATGGCCTCGGTGTGATCGCGCGTGTAGCCGAGCGCATCGCGTGCGGCCTCGAAGCGCTCGCTGACCAGCCGCACCAGCGGCGCGTCGAGCCTCAGGTCGCGCGCCAGGTCGGCGGCGATCTTCACATCCTTGGCGAGCAATCCGAGCTGAAAGCCGGTGGCGAACTTGCCGCCGACCACGTGCTCCTGCAGCACCAGGTCGGTGTGGAAGTTGCGGCCCGTGGAGACATTCAGGATCTCGACCATGCGCTTGGGATCGAGGCCGAAGCGCTGACCGGCCAGCAGTGCTTCGGCACAGGCGGCGAAGCTGGCCGCAGCCACGAAGTTGTTCAGCGCTTTCATCGCATGCCCGCTGCCCAGGCCGCCGGTATCGAACAGCCGATCGCCCATCGTGCGCAGCAGCGGCCGGGCGCGCTCGATGGCCGCCGGATCGTCGCCGCCGATCATGATCGTCAGCGTGCCCAGCGCCGCCCGCGGCACGCCGCCGGAAACCGGTGCGTCGAGCAGCGTGATGCCGAAGGCGGCGAGCTGCCGCGCCGAGTTCGCGCGTGCCGGTCGGATTGGATGAGCTCATGTCGATCGCGATGGTGCCGCGCCGCAGCTTCTGCGCCAGGCCCTCGCGCAGGTACAGATCGCGCACTATCTGTCCCGTCGGCAGCATCGTCACGACGAAGTCCGCGACTGCCAATTCATCGATGCGTGGTGCGACGCGGCAGCCGTGGTCGGCGGCCACCTGCTGGCCCGCTCGGGCGCGCTGTCGTACACCGTGAGCGCGTGGCCGGCGCGGGCGATGCAGCCCGCCATGGGAGCGCCCATCGCGCCCACGCCGACGAATGCGACGTTCATGGCTTGCTCCCGGCTGGCGCGCGAGGACCTCGGCGGCGGCATTGAAGGCTTCGACACCGCAGGGCACGCCCGCGTACACAGCGGTGTGCAGGATGGTCTCGCGGATCTCCTCGATGCTGCAGCCATTGGCCAGCGCGCCGGCGACGTGCACCTTGAGCTGATTGGGCTTGGTCAGCGCAGTCAGCGCCGCCAGCGTGATCAGGCTGCGGGTCTTGCGATCCAGTCCCGGCCGGTCCAGGTTTCGCCGAAGCAGTAGCGCGTGACCATGTCCTCGAATGGACGGTTGAAGTCGGTGGCCTGCGCATAGCGCTCCTCGGCGCCGCCGGGCCCGAACATCTCGCGTCGCACCTGCATGCCTGCGGCGAATGCCGCGTCTTTGGTCTCGCCCACATCTACCTCCCTCGGCGCTGAGCGTACAACGCCGCCAAGGCCGCGCGGCAGCTCCTTTATCGGGTCGCCGATTGAATCGCGGGCATCGGGGGACGAGCGTATCTGCCCGATGGCGAGCCGAGGAAAGCGCAGCGCCAGCCCTCAATCAAACGTAAACGCCGCCCATCCGCATTCCCGGCCACGGTGCAAATGCATAACATGAAGTCCCAGCTACAACCCAGCCAGTCATGAAGGCGATGTCGTCCAGGTTGCCAGTGCCACTGCTGACACACGAGATAGCCGAGGCTGCAGCCGTGGTCGGCTTCACCGCCCTGAGCATCATGCTCGCCGCACACTTCCAGTTCACCGAGACGCTGTATGCGCTGACCCGCCATTGGGAATACATCCAGCTCGATGAATTGCCGGTGGGAATGTTCGTGCTCTCGGTGTGCCTCGTGTGGCTGTCGTTCAAGCGCTATCGGCACGCCCGGCGCGAGTTGCAGGCGAGGCAGATTGCGGAGGCCAGGCTGGCCGCCGCGTTGTCGGAGAACCGCAGACTCGCCCGCGAGAATCTGCGCATCCAGGAGATTGAACGCAAGCACTTGGCGCGCGAACTGCACGACGAAATGGGCCAGTATCTCAATGCGATCAAGCTGGATGCGGTGTCGATCAGCGGCAGCGGCGGCGATCCGCGCTTCTCGACCGACGCGTCGCTCGCCATCATCCGCAGCGTAGATCACGTGCACCGGGCGGTCAGCGAGATGATCGGCCGCCTGCGGCCGGTCGGCCTCGATGAGCTGGGACTCTTGGATGCGATCGAGCATTGCGTGGATCACTGGCGCGAACGGCTCCCGGAGATGCAATTTGACGTCGCGGTGAGCGGCCGTTTCGACGGCCTCAGCGAGCCTGTGACGCTGACCGTGTATCGTCTCATTCAGGAGGGCCTGACCAACATCTACAAGCATGCTCGCGCATCGCGCGCCGAAATTACATTGGAACGGGCGCCGTCCACGCAAAATGCGCTCGATGAAATCCAATTGACCGTGGCCGACGACGGCTGCGGCATGGAATACAATGCGCGGGTTTCCAGATTCGGGTTGAGCGGCATGCGCGAACGAGTAGAGTTGTCGGGAGGAACTTTCACGCTGGTCAGCGCGCCGGGTGAGGGGCTTCGGTTTTCGGTTCGCATTCCGGTGGGTGGGAAAGACAACGGCTGAAGGGACGGTCAATGCACAATCGGACAAGGAGCCGGGTCACCGTGCTGCTGGTCGACGATCACGCCGTGGTGCGTGAGGGTTATCGCCGGCTTCTCGAGCGGGACGGAGACATCGCGGTGATCGGCGAGGCGGCGGATGCCGCCACCGCTCACGCGCTGTTCAGCTGCCTCAACCCGCAGATCGTGGTCATGGACATCACGCTGCCGGGAACCAGCGGGATCGAGGCCATGCGCCGGATGTTGATCTACAAGCCCGACACGCGGGTGCTGATCTTCAGCATGCATGAGGACGCCATATTCGCCAAGCGCGCGCTGCAGGCGGGAGCCTATGGTTACGTGACCAAGGCCAGCGCGCCGAATGTCTTGGTGGAAGCGGTGCATTCGGTGGCGGGCGGCAAGAAATACCTCAGTGCGGACATCGCGCAGACGCTTGCGCTGCGCGATTTCGCCGTCGATGGATCCGCGGCGGATGCTCTGTCGGCGCGCGAGTTCGAAGTGTTGCGCCAGCTCGCCCTGGGTAAATCCGTCAAGGAGATCGCGCAGTCGATGGGGCTCAATCCGAAAACCATCTCGAATCACCAATCCGCCATCAAACAGAAGCTCGGTGCCGACACCGCGATCCAGCTGTTGAGCATAGCGAGGAAATTGGGATTGTGAACGCCGACCCGACGACGCGAAGTACCTCAGGACTTCGCCTTTTTTTTCGCCGGCTTGGCCTTGCCGGCACTGTTGAGCGCACCCGCCTGGCGGACCAGTGCCTTGACGTGGCTCATATAGTTGAAGTTGAAAGTGCTCAAGAAGAAGCCGTTGCAAACAACTAGGCTTACTCAAGACGAAGTGAAATCTCTGTACGAGAAGCATGGCGCAGCGCTAGCGGCGTACGCGTGTTCCTACGGGCTGGACCATGCTTCTGCGGAGGACGTAGTGCACCAGCTATTCTTGAAGATGTTGGGCGAAAAGACCTTCGTCCCGCACGCACCGCTAGCCTATTTTTACCGTGCAACGCGCAACGCTTCCCTGAATCTTCGAAGGGACCGGCAACGGGAAACCGACTTGGAGGTAACGGAATCCTGGTTCGTCCATTCCAGCGGCAATCACGATGAGATCCTTAATTTACAACAGGTTTTGAAGGAGCTACCGGAGGAACAGAGGGAAGTGACCGGCCTGATTTGTTAGTCCAAAAGAAGTGAGAGGGTTTTTATACCTGATCGGCCCAGCTTTTTCAGACCAACCCTAGAGAGAGTTTTCGGCAGTTTGTGAACCAAAGGAAATCACGGCTAGCCGCGATTTCCTTGGCGAATTCGTTCGGCGTCTTCTCACCGAGAGACCTGTGAGGACGACTCTCGTTGTATTCGCCACGCCAAGTCTCCACGATCCGTTGCGCCTCTGTCAACGAAGAGAACCAATGGGCATTCAGACACTCCGCGCGAAACGTCCCGTTGAACGATTCTACGAAGGCATTGTCGGTCGGTTTCCCCGGTCGAGAAAATGCCATGCGCACGCCGTGCTGATAAGCCCACAAGTCCATCGCCTGACTGCAGAATTCGCTTCCATTATCACAGTGCACCATCTTCGGTACTCCTCGAATGATCTTGATCCGGTTCAGCACTCGCACTACGTCTTCGCCCTTCAGCCTCTGCTCTGACTCGATCGCCAGGCATTCTCGCGTGTAAATATCCAACACCGTCAGCGAGCGAAATCTTCTTCCGTCCGCCAACTGGTCTGCAACAAAGTCCATCGACCACACCTGATTCGGGCCCTTCGCATGAAAGCGTTCTCGACGATGTTCTGCCACTCGCCGACGCCGTTTCCGGCGTTGCTGCAGCGTTAATCCTTCTTCCCGATAAATCCGTTCCACTAGATATTTCCCCACTTTCCAGCCCTCGCGGTTCAGCAGCACGCGGATCTTTCGGTAACCGTACCGCACTCGCACCTGCGCGATTTCACGAATCCGCATGCGCAGTTCCGTCCGCGGATCTCGGTGACTGTGATACCGAAACGTCGCACGGTTCATCCGGGCTACTCCGCAAGCACGCCTCTCGCTCACCCGGTACCGCTCGTGCAGGTACTCCACCACCTGCCGACGCCGCGAGGGCTTTAGAATTTTTTTGCCAGTACATCCTGCAACATCACTTTGTCCAGGGTCAGATCGGCCACTACCTGTTTCAACCGGGTGTTCTCTTCCTGGAGTTGTTTCAACTGCCGGACTTGGTCGGCTTCCAGACCCACATACTGCTTCTTCCACCGATAAAAGGTCTGCTCGGACACCCCAACTCTTCGGAGTAGCTCCGCCAGCGGCACACCAGCTTCCGCTTGCTTCAAAACAGCCACGATCTGCTCAACGCTGAATCGCTTCTGCTTCACGGCAAAATCCCCCTTCCCTCAGGTCTAGATTCTGCCGAAAACTACCACTCCACGTGGACTAAAAATACCGGGGCCGGCCAAGAATATCCTGATCGAAGACCGGGCCTCGGGAACGCAACTCATTCAAGATCTGATCGCCGACGGGGTACATAGCGCGACTCGATATGAACCTAAATCCGACAAAATAATGCGCATGCACTCAGTGACCAGCACGCTTGAAAATGGCTTCGTTCATATTCCAGACCAGGCAGATTGGCTCCCGGAATTATTGCATGAGATGGCAGTCTTTCCGAACGGAAAACACGATGATCAAGTCGACTCACTATCGCAAGCTTTGGATTGGTTCAAGAATTCGTACACGCAAGGAATACTCGGATATCTTGATTATTTGAAGAAAGAGCAGGAAAAGATCGGTGTTTCTGAGACCAATAAGGCTCCGGACTCAATTCTGTGCCCGCAATGCAAAGGCATAATGAATCAGCGAATTTCAAGTGGTCTAAGGTGCGCACAATGCGGAACACAATGGCCAAAGCCGGGCGAATTGCCTGGCACAGGTCAGTTGACCCGCGCAGAAATCTTGAGCTCCAGAGATTGCTTGCAGCGTACTTCGAGCGGGACACGCAATTGCTTTCCAAGATGGCGGCTAAGGTAGATGTGCATCGCCTGTTCCAAATGTCATGGCTCATTGTCGGTGCCAAAGCAAGAGTCTCAATTACAGGTTGTTAGGTACGGACGTCCCAGCTGGTTATCGAGTGCCACATAAGACCATCAAACTCGATCGTCGAAGTGACTATTTTACCTGGACTGCGAGCATTTGGCTTTCTATCCAGGCGTAGGTTTTAGCTAGGCCGTCGCGGAGAGGGATCGAAGGTTCCCAGCCTAGGTATTGTTTGATCTTTGTGTTGTCGCTGTTGCGGCCGTTGACACCTTTGGGAGCGTCGAGGTTGTAGCTGCGCCGCAGTTTGACTCCCGCGATGTCCTCGATGATATCCACCAGCTGATTGATGGTGACGAGTTCGCTGCTGCCAAGGTTGATCGGTTCTCGAATGTCGCTTTCCAATATCGCCAGCGTGCCTTTCAAACAGTCGTCTATGTACATGAAGCTGCGCGTCTGGTGACCGTCGCCCCAAATCTCGATCTGTAAATTGCCTGAATGCTTTGCCGCGATGACTTTTCGGCAGATGGCAGCAGGAGCCTTTTCGCGGCCGCCATCATAGGTGCCAAGCGGGCCGTAGACGTTGTGATACCTGGCTACGCGTGACTGGAGGCCAAAATCTTCATCGAAATGACGGCACATTCGCTCACTAAAAAGCTTTTCCCAGCCGTAGCCGTCCTCTGGCAGAGCGGGATAGGCGTCCTCCTCTTTCAGCGGTGTTACTCGTGCACTTTTTTGCCTTTCTCCGTTGTAAACACAGGCGGAAGAGGAATAGAAAAATCGCTGAACACCACACTCGCGCGCGGCCATGAGCATATGCGTATTGGTCAGAACGCTCAACATGCACAGTGCTTTGTTGTTTTCGATGAAGCCCATGCCGCCCATGTCGGCGGCCAACTGAAAAACGATGTCCATGCCCCTGGTGGCGGTTAGGCAGTTGTGTTTGTCCTGCAAATTCAGAGAGAGATTCTCGGCAAACGGTAATTTCTGGTACCACTCAGACAATGGTTTCACGTCCACGGCGCGGACAGGCACACGTCTTTTGATAAGGTCGGCCACCAAGTAGCCGCCGATGAATCCACCAGCCCCACAGACAACAACTTTTTGATTTGATATCTTCATATCTCGGTTGCACTCCGTGCTATGTATTGGTGCAGATGAAGTCTTGCTTCGTCCGGGCGGGATAGTCTTTCGGAACGAATCAAGCGCCCTTGCGAAGAGTCTGGACGGCGCGGTTCAACCAATATACCGCGGAGTGCCAACTCCTCACGTCGCCCCGACGAATCCTGCGCCACGCACTGACGACAAACCCACCACGCCGCATCCAGCGGCGCTTGCGCGTCTGTGTCAGGGCCTGCCGCTGTTCTTGCCAAGGCAAAGGCTGAGGATGCTGGATACGCGTGGGCGTGGCACCAAAGACCATGATGTAAGTAAATCGTGGCACATCTGAAATATTGGGTTTCGATCCGTGCAACACGTAGGACTGATGAATTGTGCACCCGCCGACGGGTAGAGGGCAGGAGACTGCGGCGCCTTCGTCTACATTTTCGGTGCATTCCAGAGCTTGGGATTTGGGATCGTTGTTCGCCGGTCGGTGTGTGCGAACAGGTGCAAGGTGCGACCCAGGGATAAACTGAAGGCAGCCGGTCTCGACGCGCACTTCCTGGAGAGGAACCCAGACGGTAACTTCCTTGCGTTCGAATCGCGGGTCGCGAAATGCAGTGTCCTGATGCCAAGGAGTGGCGACGCCGATCCTTGCCTCTTTCAGAATAGTCACGTCGCTGAGGAAGCGAGCGTCGTTGCCGAGCAACTGCCGCGCGACTCCCAAAGCGTTTGCGAAGCAACGAGTCTTGCCGAGTTGAGGAGCGTAGTTGATTGGAGTCTGAATCTGAGGAGAAGTCGAACCGACGGTTCTTTGCGCGGACTCGATGAGATCGCCGTATGCACCTTCATTTTCGCCAGCGCGCTGTTCAAAAAGAGATTCGATTGTCGATCGAATGTCCAAGATTTCTTCAGGAGTGGTGAGCCTTTCGAGGGAGAGATATCCCTGCTCGTGGAAGAACCTAACCTGGTCCGCCGTCAGCTCGAACCGAGTCGAGCTGGCAGGGTTGAAGACCGGCTTTGCAGTGGACATTTCTTGCTCGATTGCCCCAGGGATTCTATTAATGTGCACTGACTTCGATTGCTACTTCAGTGCCGAATCCACAGACGCTGTACGACGAGAAGCCTGAGAATCTAGCTGATAGATTCGAAACGCGTTGGCAGAAGCAACCATTGTTGCACCGACATTCGCCACCGCCGCTTTCCACGCTCCAGACTGGTCAAAGATGTCCGCTTTGCTCAAGACAATGGTCAGGGGGCGCGGCGTTGCCAAGAGGAAAACATCAATTTGACGTCGCGTCCAGTTCGCCGCAAACACGCATTCGCCGCGAATCGGCCAAGGCGCGGGAACGGGATCATTCACGGACTGAATGCCGTAATACCGCGCGGTGATCCCGTTGGCGATCCAGACGACAGTGCCACCGGAGCGCTGAGCTTGAAGCAGCGTAAATTCACTCGCGAATCGGTAGTTGTCTTTTCCATACTTCTGCAAAAAACGAAGTCGAATGTCGGACGCAATCCAAGCTAAGACGACCAGCAGGAGAACACCGGTTCGTATTTGTTTCCAATGCGGAATGGAAGCTTCGGCCGAAAATAGAAAGACGAGCGTCCACCCGAAAATCGGAAAGAATGGAGCGAGATGACGGCCCCAGAATTGAAAACCGACAATCGACGAAGCTGCCACCATCAAAGCGACGCCGATTGCCATCGCCTTCCAGAGGCTCGTAAGCTGAGCGCGAAAGTCCCCAAATCGCAGAACCGTCACTGCAAGCAGCAGAACGCTAACACATGCACCCAAACCCAGAGTGAGCCAAGGCCAGTACGCGGACAAAACGCTCAGATGAGATGAGCGCAACTCGTTTCTAGGTGGCCCGAGGCCACCGAAACCAAGGAATTCGTAGACCGCAAAGGCGATATTGCCGATGCCAGGCCGGCCGCGCTCGCCGCCTGCGCCACGAAGAACGGTAAAAACAAAATATGATCCAAGAAGCAGGAAGAAAGGAAAAATCGTCAGAGCGGCGTTCTTCCAATCATTCCATATCAGCTGAAGCGGGATTTGTCGTCTGCGAGATTCCATCCAGACGAACGCCAGCATTGCGAACGCGACAAAGATCACCATCATGTGCAACCCGCACGCCATCAAGAAGAAAGCAACGGACACCCATGTTGCCTTTCGGAACCTGTTGCGATCGTTAAAGTAGGCAAGCGCGGAAAGAATGCCAACCGAAGCGCACGCCATAACGGCGACGTATGGTCGCGCTTCATTCATATAAAACCAAAGAAACGGAGACAGACCCAGGACTGCCCATGCTGCACGGGACTTAAGCAAGCGTCTTGCTGCCCAAGCAAAGGCGGAAACCATTAAGATCGAAAATGGAATATTCGAGGCCCGCAGAGCAATTTCGCTGAAGCCGAAGATCTTCACCCATGTCCACATATAGAGAATGTAGAAGGGCATCTGTGATTCGGAATAGTCGAAATGCCTCATGGTGGAGGCCAGATCGCTGATCGTAGTTCGCGATGCCAGCCAACTTACAACTCCTTCATCAATCCAAATACTCTGACGAGAGATGGATATGAGAAGGAAAGCACAAATTGCCAGCACCCTGTAGTGCTCCCCGCTAAAACTGGACACCGCATCTAGGTAGATTCAGGGCCTCCAAACAGGAGGCAACATGGGCAGGAAACCACGCGTAGATCGATCCCCCGAAGAGAAGTGGCAGATCATCCAGGAAGGCATCAAGAGCGGGAACGTCTCGGAGACGTGTCGGCGTCACGGCATCGCTCCGAATCTGTTCTATCGCTGGAAGGATGAAGCCGAGCAAGGAGCAAAGGCAGCGCTTGGGGGGAAAAGCGCTGCCGCGGCGGAAACCGAGAAGGACCATCGCATCCGGCAGTTGGAACGAACGTTGGGGCGGAAGTCGCTGGAGATCGAAATCCTAAAAAACGTCGTGGGGGAGTGAGCTGCGGTGCGGTTCATTCCCAGGCGCGAGAGATGGTGACGCGGGGTTACACGGCCACGCTGGTGGCGGCGACTCTGGCCATCAGCCGGTCGAGCCTGTACTACCGGAAGAAGCCGCGCGGCAGCCGAGCGGATCGCACCTACGACGAACAGATCGTGGTGGCGTGCGGTGAAAAACCTGCGTATGGGTATCGCCGGGTGACCTGGTGGTTGCGAAGAAAGGAAAATCTTCCGGTGAATCGCAAACGGGTCCTGCGGGTGATGCGAGAACGTGGGCTGCTGGTGCGCTCACGTCGTCTGCGGGCTCGCAGGAAGAAGGAGTGGGGCCGCGTGGAAGCAGCCGAGCCGAATCAGATCTGGCAGTCGGACATGACCAAAATCTGGGCGGGTCCGGCTGTGGGTTGGGCCTATCTGGTGAGCGTGATCGACTGTTGCACGCGGGAGATCGTGAGCTGGAATCTTTCGCATCGTTGCCGAACCGAAGAAGCACTCAGTGCGGTCGAGCAGGCGGTGCTCGAACGACTCCCCGAAGGCAGCCGGCAAGCGAGCGTGACGCTGACCACCGATAATGGCACACAATTCACTTCTTCCCGGTTCGTCGAGACCCTGAACCGGCTGAGCATCACGCATCGCCGCACGGCGTATCATCACCCGGAAGGCAACAGCTACATCGAACGGTTCCATCGCAGCTTGAAGGAAGAAGAAGTCTGGACCGCCGAGTATCGCAGCTTGGAGGAAGCGCGGGCCTCGATCGCTCGCTGGATCGAGGAGTACAATCACGACCGGCCTCACCGTGGCGTCGGAAATCGCACTCCGCACGAGGCCTTCTTGGCTTTCGCAGTTGACCTAAAAACTGAGACCCTGAACGTCTAATTTAGCGGGTAGCACTACAACCCCTATCCAACCCAGGCTAGCGTACTTGTGCGGTGAAAGCGTCGGTGCTATTTTCATGATCCCCTCTACATGAGATCTTGGCGCTAGTTGGCGGCGACGCGGACTTGCTGGAATCCAGGAGAGACGACGGTGCCGCGGGTGTGCCAGTTCCAGGCCGTGCGGACAATCGTCTCCAAGTCGGAGCGGGTAGGACGCCAACCCAGAGTGCGTTCGGCGCGAGAGCTATCTGCGACGAGCCTTGGTGGGTCGCCTTCGCGGCGAGGACTATGGGTTTGCTTCACGCGGCAACCGCTGACCTGTTCGACCATCGCGATCACTTCTCTGACGGAAAACCCGCGGCCAGTACCCAGGTTCAGGGCCGCGCTATCGCCGCCTTGCAGGAGGTGCTTGAGGGCGAGCACGTGGGCCTCGGCGAGGTCGCTTACGTGGACGTAGTCGCGTATGGCGGTTCCTGGCCTGCAATTACATCAGCTCCTGAAAATATGAGCTGTCCGCTCGGATCGACAACCTGAGAAGGAATCGGAGGCTCGTCAGTATATGTGCGATAAGCGAGAATGCCGAGAATAAGAAAGCCACATAAGATAACGATGGCAACTGCCTGCATCCATCCGCTTGAAACCAGCAGTGCGCGTCTCGCCGAACCGTTCATGATGTTCCCCCCTTCGCACACACATCGATGGACGCCACGTCCCAAACGCGCCAGATCCCGGCATTGGGAACAGTCGTTTCTTGCTTTCCCATATTGGGATTCGACCGGCAGATTCCCAGGCGCAGCGACTACAACAATGCTTCGGAATCTTACACCCGCGACATTACCGTCAGGTTGTTTTTGCTTCTTCAGGCCAAGCGATAGTCAGTAGAAAAGCGCTATCTTCGAGAGCTTCCACATCGTGCGGAAGAGCGCGCTGGCTCGACCTGCGTAATTCCATTTCCCTGTTATTCCCTGAACGAGGCCCTGCTCACTGCCCTTGGCGGGTAACTCCGGACTACTGAATGGTTTTGCAGTGAAACGACCTATCGCCGAGCCCTTCCCTGTATTATTCCCTGTTCTTGACGGAGAGAAGTTCGCTCGTGACTGCCTCCTCCGCCAGTCCGTCTCGGCCTTTCTGTTGCACAAAATGTGCCGAGAACTTCGAATTTGCCCATTGCTCACAGTGATTTGCGGACGTCGCGTTCGGGTCCATGCCGCTTAGGCGCTCGAGGGCCGGGAGCGATCAGCGACGTGATTTTGTGTGCATGACAGCCTTTCCTGACAATCAAGAGCCAGGCATGAGCACTAAACCAGTCGGTAGTAACGCGGAAATGAAATAGGGAAGCAGCCGGCGTTTGCGGATTCAACGTGCATCGTTTTATCCGCCGACAATTTATCGGTGCTACGTTCAGTTGACCTGGGCGGCTTGCGATGTAGCCGTTACTACATTGGTGGGAATGGTTATTTCCACGATGGCGCCGGGGTTGGCATTGTAAAGGCGGACTTCGCCGCCAAATTCTTTCACGCGTTGGCGCATTCCGCCGATTCCGATACCGATGTGACCGGGGCTAAAGCGGATGAGGTGATCATCCCAGCCTTTGCCGTCGTCGCGGACTTTGACGAATATGTGGCCGTCGGAATTGACGAGACTTACCCAGGCATTTTGAGCACCAGAATGGCGGAAGACGTTGGTAAGAGCTTCCTGGATGATGCGGAAGACAGCGGTCTCGAGTTCGGGGCGAAAGCGTGGAAAATCGTGCTGCTGCGGGCAATCCACGAAGGTGACGATGCCGCTGCGCTTGGAGAAGCCGTCGATGAATTGTTGGAGAGCGGAGCAGAGGCCGACTTCATCGAGCAGCGGCGGATGGAGCAGGTGAGACATGCTGCGAATCTGTTGAATGGCTCGATCGACGAGATCGCTACTGTCGGCAGCGGCTTTTTGTTTCCACTCCGCACTGACGTCGCGACGCAGAATGCCATCGAGCATCATTTTGGCGGCGCTGAGTTCCTGGCCGAGGCCGTCGTGAAGTTCGCGGGCAATGCGGCGGCGCTCTTCGTCCTGAGTGATGATGAGGGCGCTGGAGAGGCGGCGAAGCTCGTGATTGAGGGCTTCGAGCTGGCGGGTCTTGCGATAGAGTTCGGCGAAGATGCTGACCTTGGCGCGAAGGAGTTCCGGGACGACGGGGACGGAAATATAGTCAACCGCGCCGCGCTGATAGCCTTGCAGGCGGTCGATGTCCGTGAGATGCACGGCGGAGATGAAGATAATGGCGGTGTGCTGAAAGCGCGGATGCTGGCGAATCATGCCGGCAAGCTCGAAGCCGTCGATCTCCGGCATGCTGACGTCCATGAGGACGACAGCGACATCGGTTTTGAGGAGGCGATCGAGGGCTTCCCTGCCGGAGGTGACCTTGATCAGATTTTCGCCGAGCTCGCCGAGGATGGCCTCGTAGCTCAGGAGCTTAGCGGGCTGATCGTCGATCATCAGGATGTTAACTTTGTCGTCCGCTCTCATTACCCCTCTTCTCGCACATCCCGAAGAAAACAGGTCTTTTAGCGATGCAGCCACATACGCAGCGCTGAGAGAAGCTGTTCGGTGTTGACCGGCTTAGCCAAATATTCGGAAGCGCCGGCCTCGAGACATTTTTCGCGGTCACCCTTCATGGCCTTAGCGGTGAGGGCAATGATGGGGAGGCGGCGGAAATCGGAATTTTGTCGCATTACCTGCATGGTTTCGTAGCCGTCCATCTCCGGCATCATGATGTCCATGAGCACGATGGAGATGTCGGGGGTCGATTCGAGAGTGGCGATGGCTTCGCGCCCGGTGCCGGCGGTCATGACGACCATGCCGCGGCGTTCAAGGACGCTGCTGAGGGCGAAAATGTTGCGGACGTCGTCGTCGACGACCAGGACTTTTTTGCCGACGAGAGCGTCGTCGGAATGGTGGAGGCGCTCGAGCATCTTCTGTTTTTCAGGCGGCAGATCGGTGACGACGCGATGGAGGAAGAGCGCGGTTTCGTCGAGGAGCCGCTCCGGAGATTCGACGCCTTTGACGACTACGCTGCGGGCCAAGGCGTGAAGGCGAAAGTCTTCTTCGGGGGACAGGTCTTTTCCAGTGAAAACGACGACGGGGAGATCGCAAAGAGCAGGCATGTCGCGCAGGCGCTCGAGCACGTCGAAGCCGCTCATGTCCGGGAGACGAAGATCGAGGACCATGCAATCGTAAGGTTCGTGGGTAATCGCGGTAAGGGCGTCCTCGCCGCTGGCCGCGACATTGACCTGGATGTCCTTGTAGCCGAGTAGTTCACGGATGCTGAGCTGCTCGGCGGGATTGTCTTCGACGACGAGAAGACGCTTGAGACGCGGGGTAGCGCAGTCCTTGATGCGGGAAAACGCTACCTCGAGGCCTTCGCGGGTGGTGGGTTTGGTGACGAAGGAAAAGGCACCGCGCGAGAGACCGTGCTGGCGGTCTTCGTCGAGCGTGAGGATCTGCACGGGGATATGGCGCGTGGCTGGATCCTGTTTAAGATGATTGAGAACGGTCCAGCCGAGCATGTCCGGAAGGAAAACGTCGAGAGAGACAGCGCTGGGATGAAACTCGCGAACGAGGTTCAGGGCTTCGCTTCCGCGAGCGGCGACGAGGACTTTGAAGCCTTTGTCGTGAGCGAGATCGCAGAGAACGCGCGCGTAGTGAGGGTCATCTTCGACAATGAGCAGGACCGGCTCGTCGGGCTTGAGGTTTTCGCGATCGTCGGGAACCTGCTCCGGAACAAGTTCAGCGACTTTGGAGGTGTTGAGATGGAGAGGTGAGGATGGCTGCAGCGACTCTGCGGTCCGAAACGTTGAGACCGGTCGAGGGCCCGACGTAGGTCTGCGGCAAGTACAGGGTGAATGTACTGCCAGCTCCGGGAACGCTGCGGAGCTGGATTTCTCCACCGAGCAAGCCGGCGAGTTCGCGACTGATCGCGAGGCCGAGGCCGGTGCCGCCATATTTGCGGCTGGTACCGGCGTCCGCCTGCTGGAAGGCTTCAAAGATAATGCGCTGCTTTTCCGGCGGGATGCCAATGCCGGTGTCCGCGACTTCGAACGCAATGACGGCGGCAGCGCGGTTGAGCACGGGATGTTCGCTGCTCCAGCCCACCGCGGCAACGGAGACGGAAAGGCGGACGCTGCCGTGTTCGGTAAATTTGAAGGCGTTAGAGAGCAGATTCTTAAGGACTTGCTGGAGGCGCTTGGAGTCGGTGACGAGACTGCGCATGAGCGCGGGATCGGTGATGATCTCGAAGTCGAGACGGCGATGCTCGGCTTCGTGACGGAACGGACGAGCGATCATTTCCAGGAGGCTGGCAAAGAAAACCTCCTCGGCTTCGACGCTTACGGTGCCGGATTCGATTTTGGAGAGGTCGAGAATGTCGGAGATGAGGTTCAGCAGGTCAGTGCCGGCGCCGTGAATGGTGCGGGCGAATTCGACTTGCTTGGGAGTGAGGTTGCCGTCCGGGTTGTCGGTGAGCTGCTGACCGAGGACCAGGATGCTGTTGAGCGGGGTGCGCAACTCGTGGGACATGTTGGCGAGGAATTCCGATTTGTACTTGGAGGTGAGCGCGAGTTCCTTGGCCTTTTCTTCGACAGCGCGGCGGGCCTGGTCGATTTCCTGGTTTTTGCGTTCCACTTCGACGTTTTGTTCGGCTAGTTGCTGGGCTTTCTGGGCGAGTTGCTCGTTGGTCTGCTGCAACTCGGTTTGCTGAGTTTGCAGTTCGGCGGCCAATTGCTGGGATTGCTTGAGCAGGCCTTCGGTCTGCATCGTTGCTTCGATGGAGTTGAGCACGATGCCGATGCTGGAGGTGAGTTGTTCGAGAAACGCGAGATGGGAGGCGGTGAAGGCGCTCAGTGAGGCCAGCTCGATCACGGCTTTGACGCGGTCTTCAAAAAGAATTGGAAGGACGATGATATTGCACGGCACGGCCTCGAAGAGGCCGGAGCGGATCGGGACGGCGTTGACGGGGACGTCGGTGATGAGCATGCGGCGCTTTTCGGCGGCACACTGGCCGACGAGGCTTTCGCCTATCTTCAAGTGATGGCGATGGGCATTTTCACCGCCGTCGGCAAAAGCAGAAAGCAAGACCATTTCCGAAGAATCTTCGGACTCCAATTCAGCCTGATAGATGACGCCTTGCTGCGCGTTAACGAGCGGCGCGAGTTCGGACAGGAGCATGCGACCTACGGTGGCGAGGTCGCGCTGGCCCTGGAGCATTCCGGTGAAGCGAGCGAGGTTGGTCTTGAGCCAGTCCTGCTCGTTGTTGCGGTCGGTGGTGAGCCGCAGATTGTCGATCATGGTGTTGATGTAGTCTTTGAGTTCGGCAACTTCGCCGCTGGCTTCGACTTGAATCGAGCGGGTGAGATCGCCCTTGGTGACAGCGGTGGTGACTTCGGCGATAGCGCGGACCTGGTTGGTGAGGTTGTCGGCCAGCAGGTTGACGTTGCCGGTGAGATCTTTCCAGGTGCCAGCGGCGCCGGGTACGTTGGCCTGCCCACCGAGGCGCCCGAGTACGCCGACTTCGCGGGCGACAGTGGTGACCTGATCGGCGAAAGTCGCGAGCGTGTCGGTCATGTTGTTGATGGTTTCAGCAAGGGCGGCGACTTCGCCCTTGGCGTTTACCGTAAGCTTTTGCGTGAGCTCGCCGTTAGCGACGGCGGTGACGACTTTCACGATGCCGCGGACTTGCTCGGTGAGGTTGGCGGCCATGACGTTGACGTTATCGGTGAGGTCTTTCCAGGTACCGGCGACGCCTGGGACTTTAGCCTGACCGCCAAGTTTGCCGTCGGTGCCGACTTCGCGCGCGACGCGAGTGACTTCGGCGGCGAAGGCGTTGAGCTGGTCGACCATGGTGTTGATGGTATTTTTGAGCTCGAGGATCTCGCCCTTGACGTCCACGGTGATTTTGCGAGAGAGGTCGCCGCGCGCGACGGCGGTGGTGACTTCGGCGATGTTGCGGACTTGCGCGGTCAAGTTGCCGGCCATGGCGTTGACGGAGTCAGTGAGATCTTTCCAGGTGCCGGCGACACCGGGGACGTTGGCCTGACCGCCGAGGCGGCCTTCGCTGCCGACTTCACGAGCCACGCGGGTGACCTCGGCGGCGAAGGAGCGAAGTTGCTCCACCATGGTGTTAAGGGTTTCCTTGAGCTGGAGGATTTCACCGCGGACGTCGACAGTGATTTTGCGAGAGAGGTCGCCGCTGGCGATGGCCGTGGCGACTTCAGCGATGTTGCGAACCTGGCCGGTGAGGTTGCTGGCCATGAAATTGACGTTATCGGTGAGATCTTTCCAGGTGCCGCCGACGCCGGGGACTTCGGCCTGACCGCCGAGTTTGCCTTCGGTGCCGACTTCGCGAGCGACGCGGGTGACTTCTCCAGCAAAGGCGTTGAGCTGGTCGACCATGGTGTTGATGGTATTTTTGAGCTCGAGGATCTCGCCCTTGACGTCCACGGTGATTTTGCGGGAAAGGTCGCCGCGCGCGACAGCGGTGGTGACTTCGGCGATGTTGCGGACTTGCGCGGTCAAGTTGCCAGCCATGGAGTTGACGGAATCCGTGAGGTCCTTCCAGGTACCGGCGACACCAGGGACATTGGCCTGACCGCCGAGGCGGCCTTCGCTGCCGACTTCGCGCGCGACGCGGGTAACTTCACCGGCGAAAGCGTTCAGCTGGTCGACTGTGGTGTTGATGGTTTCTTTCAGCAGGAGGATTTCGCCGCTGACGTTGACGGTGATTTTCTTGGAAAGGTCGCCGCTGGCGATGGCGGTCGAGACTTCGGCGATATTGCGAACCTGGCCGGTGAGGTTGCTGGCCATGGAGTTGACCGAATCGGTGAGATCCTTCCACGTACCGGCGACGCCGGGGACGACCGCCTGACCACCGAGTTTTCCGTCGGTGCCCACTTCGCGAGCGACGCGGGTGACTTCGGAGGCGAAAGAGCGGAGCTGGTCGACCATCGTGTTAAGCGTATCTTTCAGTTCGAGGATTTCGCCTTTTACATCGACAGTGATTTTGCGGGAGAGGTCGCCGCGGGCCACAGCGGTGGCGACTTCGGCGATGTTGCGGACCTGGCCGGTCAAGTTGCTGGCCATGAAGTTAACGTTATCCGTAAGATCTTTCCAGGTGCCCGCGCCGGGTACCTGAGCCTGGCCACCCAGCTTCCCTTCCGTACCCACTTCGCGAGCGACGCGGGTGACTTCTCCAGCGAAAGCGTTGAGCTGATCGACCATAGTGTTCATGGTGTTCTTCAGCTCGAGGATTTCGCCCTTCACGTCGACGGTGATTTTGCGAGAGAGGTCGCCGCGCGCGACGGCGGTGGTAACTTCAGCGATGTTGCGGACTTGACCGGTGAGGTTGCCGGCCATTGAGTTCACCGAATCCGTGAGGTCCTTCCAAGTGCCGGCGACGCCAGGGACGTTGGCTTGACCGCCCAGGCGGCCTTCGCTGCCGACTTCGCGAGCCACACGCGTCACTTCGCCGGCGAAGCGGTTCAACTGATCGACCATGGTGTTGAGGGTTTCTTTGAGCTGAAGAATTTCGCCACGGACATCGACGGTGATCTTGCGGGAGAGGTCGCCGCGAGCGATAGCCGTGGCGACTTCGGCGATGTTTCGGACTTGGCCGGTCAAGTTACTGGCCATGAAGTTGACGTTATCCGTGAGATCTTTCCAGGTGCCGCCGACTCCGGGAACTTGTGCCTGGCCGCCCAGCTTTCCTTCGGTACCCACTTCGCGAGCGACGCGGGTGACTTCTCCAGCGAAGGCGTTGAGTTGGTCGACCATGGTGTTGATGGTGTCTTTGAGTTCGAGAATTTCGCCCTTGACGTCGACGGTGATCTTGCGGGAGAGGTCGCCACGAGCGACGGCGGTGGTGACTTCGGCGATGTTGCGGACTTGCGCGGTCAAGTTGCCGGCCATGGCGTTTACGGAGTCTGTGAGGTCCTTCCAGGTGCCAGCGACGCCGGGTACGACGGCTTGGCCGCCAAGCTTTCCGTCGGTGCCAACTTCACGAGCGACACGGGTGACTTCGGAAGCGAAGGAGCGCAGCTGATCGACCATCGTGTTAATGGCTTCTTTCAGCTGCAAAATCTCGCCGCGGACATCGACGGTGATCTTGCGGGAGAGGTCGCCGCTGGCGACGGCGGTGGCAACTTCGGCGATGTTGCGGACTTGGCCGGTGAGGTTGCTGGCCATGGAGTTGACGGAATCGGTGAGATCTTTCCAGGTGCCGGCGACGCCTGGAACTTGGGCTTGACCACCGAGTTTGCCGTCGGTGCCGACTTCGCGCGCGACGCGGGTGACTTCGGCGGTGAAAACGCCGAGCTGCTGAATCATGGTGTTGACGATGGTGGCGGAGCGGAGGAACTCGCCTTCGAGGGGCCGGCCATCGACGTCGAGCCGGACGGTCTGGGTCAGGTTGCCCTGGGCGACGCCGGCGATCGCACGGGTCACCTCGGTAGTGGGGCGCGACAGGTCCTCGACGAGGGTGTTGACGGAAACTTCCATCTCGCCCCAGGCGCCCTTAGACTGATGGAAACGGATTCGTTCCCGCGTGCGGCCTTCCTTGCCGACGGCCTGGCCTACGCGCTTTAACTCGTTTGCCATCTGCTGGTTAGCGGTGACGATATCATTGAAGGTGTCGGCGAGCTTGCCGGCGACGCCGGTCCAGGAGCCGGGGAGGCGCACCGAGAAGTCACCGTCGCGCATGGTCTGGAGGCTGGCGAGAATGGCGTTAAGGTCGGCGGGGGAGACATCCGACGGGACGGGCGTAGCCACGCCGTTGCCGTGGGAGGACGCTATGGGTGGCGAGGGTCGCTCGTAGGTGGCGGTCTTGTTGTCGCTTTTTTTCATGAACGTCTCCGTAAGAGGGTCATGCTTGACTCGAGCTTTCCGCTGGAGAGGGTTGCAGCGAAAGTCCAAAGCCAACAATTTCAGCGGATAACTTCCGCCAAGACAGACGGCATACTATCGCCGTCACATGGGAAGGGGCATGGTCAGCGGCCTCGTTCCAATCGATTCGTTTGGCGCAACATTTGGCCCGCGAGGATAGTTTTGGAATACCACAACGCACTTACGTAAGCGCTACAGTGTTTCCTGTAGGGAGGTCTGAAGGTAAGATGAAGGGTAGTCGCGACGTGTCCGGTTAAAGGCTGAAATTAGCCGGAGGAGGCAGTCAAATGCGGCAAATGGAACTCCAGATATCGTCGCGAGGCTGGCGGAGCGCTTGTCAACGCACGTGGGCGACGTCGTCATTCATGGAGAAAACGTCCTTGAAGTCCGGTTCGTACGGGAAAACGTGGATCATCCACGTGAATACGAAGGGGTGGAAGATTCCACCCTCGGCGATGCAGGCTTCCCTGGTGTTAATCGAACCGAACATGCCGAACTTGGGATGGGCGGATTGGTAGTCCTTGGCGCGGTCTTCGGGGGCCTCGCAGAAGTTGACGTGGCGATGCCAGCGCGCGACGCTGAGGGGAATGCGCTGATTTAATTCATCTTCCGTGGCATCCGGGCTGGTGGTGTACATCGCGCCCTCCAACTTGTATTCCTGCATGGGAGTCTGGCGATAAAGCAGCGCGGTGGGCTTGCGCGGGTCGAAGCGGAGATCGGCTTCTCGCGTGTTGGCCTGGTTGATAAAGTGATATTGGGGCTGCTTGAGTTTGGGATTCGCGATGACATAGCCGTCGAGCAAGGCCTTGCGGTAATCCTTGTAGCGTTCCATCGTTGCCCTCAATTCGGCTACAACGGTTTTCGCTTTCTCATCGTCCCCGGGCTGCTTTGGACGTAACGGCGTCATGTACATGTGGCCGGCCATCGGGGCCATGCTTGGACCCATGTTGCTCATGTCAGGGTTGTCGTGCATGTCCATTCCGGACATGCCGGCCGGCTGCGGGTTTTGCTGCCCCGGGTATCCCAATGGCGCGGCCAGCAACGCAACCACGAAGATAACGCTCACCACCAGGATGCCCTTAAACGAGAGCTTCATCGACCGATCCTGTTCTCGCTTCACCGGCGAGTACCTTAGCCTCTCTGGGCCACATTTCACCACGCGAATTGACTTGCCTTACCGGCAACAATATCCTCGCATAGATTGAGCTGGGAGCAAGCGAGCATGGGCACTACGGATTACAGAACCAACCGGAACGACCAGGGTAGCACGCACAACGAAGACGCAGCGATTCCCGGGCTAACGGTGGTGAATTTGAAGCAACAAGCCGACTCCGTCGAGCAGGCCTACAAGAATTTTGTGGTCGTGAACGTTAACAATCATTGTGTGCGACTGGCGGTGATGCAGGGAGAATTTCGTTGGCATAAGCATCCGCATTCCGACGAGTGCTTCCTGGTGGTGGAAGGCGTCCTGGAAATAGATCTCGCGGACGGCCGCACGTTTCACCTGAGGCCTGGGGAGGTATTCACTATCCCGGCAGACGTGATCCATCGAACGAGGTCCCAGGCACGTGCGGTGAATTTGTGCTTTGAGGATCGCAACGCGTACACGGACGTGATTTTCGAAGATCCAGAAATTGCCAGCAAGCCGTAAGCGGCCGACGCAAGGCCGGTCTTTCTGCGCCCGTGGCTCCCTTCGGCGTGGTTCCGTCCATAGCCACGAACTGGCTTGTGTCGTCCGCGGCCTTCTTCGTTTATCGTTAGGCCATTGGACCCGCCCCCGCTTTCTAGGACCTTCCTTTTCCGAATACACTTGAGATTACCGAAAATCATGTCCTCCTCTCGATCCACAGGTTGGTTCCTCACGTTTTGGCTGGTGCTGATCGTGGTCTACACGATGGTGTTCGTGATGGCTCCGGGGGGTAGCCAGGGGGTTTCGACGTTCGGGAATCTAGTGCAGTGCCTGGTACCGCTGGTGGCAAACGCCGGCCTGCTGCTGAATGCGGGCACTCCGCACTGGCGCCGCAACATTTTCTGGATGCTCCTGGCGTTGAGCTGCACGATCTGGATGTTCGGCCAACTGGAGTGGTCTTATTACGAGATCTACGCGCACCAGTTGGCGCCGGTCATTTATGGCGGCGATATCGCGTTCTTTCTTCGTGGCACTCCGTTCCTCGCGGCGCTTGCGTTACAGCCGCATCGAAAGCGCGGAGAGTTGCAGTTGCGATTCGGCTATCTGGACTTCGTGCTGCTGCTGACGTGGTGGGCATTTCTGTACGCGTTTGTAGTTTCGCCGTGGATGTTCGCGACGCCATCCCGTGAGCAATACAATTTCAACTACGACTTGGTAACGAACATACAAAATACGGTCATTGTCCTGGTACTTGGGTGGTTGTGGATGCGATCTCGAGGCGCCTGGCAAGTGATCTACGGTCACCTGCTGGGAAGTTCCGCGTTATATCTGATCTCTTCGGTTCTCATCAATGTAGCCATCAGCCTCGAGCGTTATCGCACCGGAAGCATTTATGACCTTCCGCTGATTTCGTCCTTCTTATGGCTTGGTTTTGCCGGACTGGTGGCCTACCGAAGCCGCGCAACGTTGGAGGCATCGGCAGAAGGAGAGGAGGAAGACACTCCAAAGCGCGCCGGTGACCGGACCTGGTCATCTCGATTGGTGATTGCCGCGGTGATTTCTTTGCCGGTATTCGCGATCTACACCCTGCGATATTCCCAGGATGCGCGCGAGGTGCGGGACTATCGGTTACTGGTTACATTGGTTTCGTCGGTGCCGCTAGCCCTGCTGGTATTTCTTCGGACGCACATCACGGAATCCGATCGTGCCCGGTTACTCGAGAAGTCCGAGCAATCGATCGAAAATCTTCAGCGGCTGCAAACGCAGCTGGTACAGACCGAGAAGCTCGTTTCCCTGGGGCAACTTGCGGCAGGAGCAGCTCACGAAATCAACAATCCGTTGCAGGCCATCCTGGGATATTCCGATCTGTTGGCCGATGATGTCAGCCTGACGGAAAAGACACGCGGTACGGCGGCAAAAATACGCGATCAGGCCCGCCGCACAAAGACCCTGGTGGGCAATCTGTTGAGTTTTGCGCGCCAAGTGCCCGCCGAACGCACGCTTCTGGACATCAACACGGTAGTCACCAACGCCGTGCAGTTGCGGGCGCTGGATCTCCGTTCTTCCAAAACCAAGATCGAACTCCAGCTGGAATCGGTATTGCCAGCTGTTCGCGGAGACGGAAATCAACTGATGCAGGTATTTTTCAACATCATCAACAACGCCGTGGACGCCATGGAAAGCGGCAGTGGCGGCGTCCTTACCATCAAAACCGTTCGCGATCGCGGCAGTGTCGTTATCCTTTTTTCCGATACCGGACCGGGCATCAAGGAACCGCACCGTGTGTTTGATCCCTTCTACACCACGAAACCCGTCGGAAAGGGCACCGGCCTGGGCCTGAGCATCTGTTTCGGCATCATTCAGGAGCACGCAGGCAAGATTCTTTGTTACAACTCGCAACAAGGCGGTGCTGTTTTTCGCATCGAGCTCGCCGCCGTGCTAGCGCCGTTGCCGGCTCGGGACAATCAACTCGCCGGAGCGTCTGGACAAGGGCCGAAAGCGAGCTGAAATTTTACCGGCGAGTTTCTCGTAGTACGTTCGAGCCTTCGCCCAAGCACAAAATCAAGGGTGTACTGTTAGAGTCGTCTACGAATACCGATTGAATCAAGGGCTTTCATGAGTGGCGCGGCCATTGTGACCGAAAAACTTGTGCGACGGTTCGGAGCGCTCACGGCGGTCGACGGCATCGATCTGACGGTATCCGCGGGGCAATTTTTTGGCTTTCTGGGTCCCAATGGGGCTGGAAAGTCCACTACCATCAAGATGCTCACCGGACTGTTGGCACCAACTTCCGGGAGGATCGAACTGCTCGGCTTGGATTTTTCCGCCAATCCGCTAGAGGTGAAACGCCAAATTGGAGTGGTTCCGGAGGGGATGGGTTTGTTCGAGCGCCTCACCGGCACGGAATATTTGAATTTTGTCGGCAGCATGTACGGGCTCGACAGGGCTACGTCGCGCCAGCGCACCGCAGAACTGCTCGAGTTCATGCAACTTGCGGACCGCCCCAAGTCCGTAATCGCGGATTATTCTCATGGCATGCAGAAGAAAATCGCCCTGGCGGCAGCGGTAATTCATGGGCCGCGAATCCTGTTTCTGGACGAACCGTTCGAAGGCGTAGACGCTCTGGCCGCTGGAGCGCTCAAAGCTCTGCTGGCCCGTATGACCGAACGCGGAGTGACGATCTTTTTGACCTCGCACGTGCTGGAAATCGTCGAGCGTCTGTGCAGCCACGTGGCGATTATCCATCAGGGCAAACTGGTTGCGCAGGGTTCGCTCGAGGAACTTCGTGCCGGGATTGCCGGAGAACAGGGAAGCAAGACCACGCTCGAACAAATTTTTCTGTCGATTGTCGGGCAACAGGGAATGGACCGGCCGCAGATGGACGAGCTGTCATGGTTGACCTAGCGCCGGCCCTCAGTATCTGGCGGCAGATCCAGTTAGTGGCCGGATTACGGTGGCGCATTCTTCGCAACAAACTTCGCCAGAAGAGTAATTGGGCGGATCTGATCGGCATGGTCGCCGCCGCGATTCTGGGCGCGGCAATGATATTGGGACTGAGCTTCGCGTTTTATTCCGGCGCTTTCTACGCGCTGTCCACCGGGAAATTGGGGTGGCTAGTGCTGCTGTTCTGGGGCATTTTCCTGTTCTGGCAACTGTTTCCGCTTTTTCTGGCAGGGTTTGGGTCGGGATTCGAGTTTCGCAGCCTGCTGCGTTTTCCTTTCAACCTGAGCACCTTTTACGCGATTGGCCTGGCCTATGGATTCGCGGACTTCGCAGCGTTGGCCTCGGTGTGTTGGATGGCGGCAATGCTCCTGGGTGCAAGTGTCGCGAGGCCGCAAGTGTTGTACGAGATGGTCCCCATTATCATCGTGTTTGTGTTGCTGAACGTGACCGCAGAGCGACTTATTGGCTCCTGGATGGAGCGGTTGCTCGCTCGCCGCCGATCCCGCGAGATCATCTTTGGTCTGTGCATTTTGCTGAGCGTTTCCGCGCAATTTCTTCGCCCATTGCTGGAGAAACAGAGCGGAGGTAACCCTGCTATCGTGCTCACGCGCTTGCTGCCTTATCTTGCTCCATTTCCGCCATCGCTTGCCTCGCAGGCGGTTACGGCTGCTGTCGAAGGACACATGAATACGTCACTCTATGCGGGAGTGGGCTTGATCGCGTGGCTGTTTGCGGCGAGCGCCTTGCTATGGTGGCGATATGCCGTGCAGTATCGCGGCGAGGAGCTGAGCGAGACCTCCGCTCCATCTGTCTCTCCGGTGGCGAAGCAGGCGGCCCCGCCGGATGCGGATGCTTTGGCGGTTCTATCGCCGCAGGTCGCCGCTATGTTGCGCAAGGATTTCCGTTATTTGCAGCGCAACGGATTTGTTTTGATCTCCCTGCTAATGGCGCCGCTGCTGGTCCTGCTCTTTACTTCTCAATTTGGCGGAAAACATCCCTCCACTCACGTTCATTGGGTGGGGCCGGATAATTTTTTCCCGGGCATGATGGCTTACTTGGTTCTTTTGTTGATGACTCCGGCCTACAACTGTTTCGCACATGAAGGGCACGGAATAAAGACCTACTTCACGGCACCCCTGTCTTTTCGAAATGTGCTTCTGGGGAAGAACCTGACCCACGGCGCGATCATATCGTTCGAAATTGTTCTTTCCATAGTTCTTCTTATCTGGCGCATTGGCGCGCCTTCCCTTCCGGTGTTTGTGGCGACAATTACGGCCGTAGTCTTCGCGGTTGTCGGTCAATTTGCCATCGCGAATTGGGCTTCACTGAGTTTTCCGCGAAAACTGGAATTTGGCTCGATGCGCGGCCAACGGAATTCCGGGGTTTCCATTTGGCTCGCTTTTGGCGTACAGCTGCTCTTGACGGGGATTTCTTCCTTGATTTTATTTTCCGGCCGGTGGACAGGCAATCGCTGGCTGCCTGCCGAGGCATTCCTTGGTCTGGCCATCGCCGCGATAGCGGGATACGTCGCGTCGTTGGACAGCTTGGCGGTCATGGCGGAAAGAAAAAGGAAATCCTGATTCAGGCGCTTTCGAAATAGCGGCTAATCGCGTGCGCCGGGAATGTCGTTGGTGGCATGCGCTGTGAACCTAGGAGGAAGACTGAATCACGTCGCTGTAACGCCGAGCGATGTTGGTCCATGCAAAATCGCGCGCATAAGCGGCGCGGCTGCGGGCTGCCAGCCCGGCTCGATAACCGTCATCGTTCAACACATGAACCAGTGCCTCTCCCAGCTGGCCCAAGTTGTGCGGGGAAACCAAAACCACGCCGGCATCGGTAACCGGGGCGGCTGTTTCCGGGCCATCGTAAGCAATGACCGGTAATCCGCACGCGATGCCCGCAATCGCGCTTCCTCTTCGGCTGGAAATGGCGCCGCGAACAAACAACAATACCTGCGCTGCACGTAAGTGGCGGATGACGTCCTCGCCCGGTAGTACATCGTCCACGCGAACCTGCACGGCGCTGCCTTGCAGTTCCGCTCGCAGTTGAGCCGCATGATCGTTCGCATGCCGTCCGAACGCGTGGAGTTGCAAAGCTCCTGCCCGGTCTGCCGCGAAGCGCATCACGGCTGCAATGCGCGTCGTTTCGTTCCTGCCGGCGTCGCCGCCGGTAATTCCAAAGACGGCTACGGTCTTGCACTGGCTCGCCGGACTGTTGCTCGTGCTGTTGCCCGCGCTGTCGAGGACTTCTAAAGGGAGGTTCGGACCGACCGGTATGAAGACGATGTTGGCACTTCGAACGGGAATCCAAGGGACACGGTCCGGGGACACCGTAAAAAGTCCTCGATCGGCGATGTGCAATGCCGTTCGCATCGTTCGCAATTGCGCGAGCCTTCTCGCGCGGTCCACAATGCGGCCGCCGGTGTAGGGCAGTACGTCGTGATATACGATGCCTAATCGGGCTCCGGCTCGACGCAGCAGTCTCAGTATATTTATGAACCGGCCTGGAAAACCGCGATGCGACCATGCCAGCGCCGTGTATTGCACAAATATCCAGCAACCGCACCAGTGGGCGGCTCTCTTTTCGAGTTCAGCCAGCGCGGCCGGCCAGCCGGATTCCGCCCAATTCACACGTTCAACCTGCAGATCGATCCCGCGTGCGCGCAACGCGCTACTCAAATAGCGGCAATATTCCTCGACGGCGTCCGTTGGTTCATCTCGTCTTCCGAGCAGGGCGATCGCGCGGCGTTCACTTCCGCTCTCCGTCATTTTTCGACCAGGAAACTGCCAATGATGAGAGCATCCATGCCGGAACTGAAAAAAGTGCGTACCGCATCGGCTGGAGTATTGACGATGGCTTCTCCGCGAAGGTTGAAAGAGGTGTTCATGATCACTGGAACTCCGGTAAGCCGCGCGAATTCGCTGATCAGCCGCCAGTAAAGGGGATTGACGTCCTTTTCGACGGTCTGCGGGCGTGCGCTGCCGTCCACGTGAGTGACCGCGGGAATCACGCTTCGTTTGTCGGGCCGCACCTGCGCGGTCAGAATCATGAATGGGGAGTCCGTTGCGCTCTCCAGGAAGTCGTGCGCCGACTCTTTCAGAAACGAGGGAGCGAATGGCCGCCACGCTTCTCGAAATTTAACGGCATTGTTCACTTTGGCGGTCATCTGCGCATCGCGCGGATCGGCCAGAATCGACCGGTTGCCAAGAGCGCGCGGACCGAATTCCATTCGACCCTGGAACCACCCCAAGATCTTTCCGTGTGAAAGAAGTCCCGCAGCGGAAGCGGCGGGATCGTCCAGCCTCTTGAAGCGAATCTTGAAGGTGTGCAGCGCCGATTCGATGTTGTCGTCGTCAAACGCCGGCCCGAGATACGCGTGCCGCATCGCTTTATTCGGCAGCCTGCCACCCTGATCCAGGCAGGGCGCAAGAGCCGCGCCCAGTGCGACGCCATCGTCCGAGGCCGCAGGCTGCACGAAGATCCGGTCCACCAATCCATTGGCGAGAATTTTCCCGTTGGCTTTCGAATTGAGCGCCACTCCTCCCGCCAGGCACAGATTCCGGCTGCCTGTTTTTCTCACGGCCATTTCGACAATTCGGATGACCGCCGATTCGCAAGCTTCCTGCACCGCGTAGGCGATATTCTTGTGGCGAGCATCAATGTCGCTTTCCGGTACTCGCGGCCGTCCAAGCCGGCTTTCGATACCGACCGGAACTCCGTTGCCATTACCGTGAAACACTCTTGTGTTTACCCGGTATGGCTCCGCTTCCAGGTCAAGAAATGAGCGCAAATCCAGGCCGGGAGACCCGTAAGGAGCGAGACCCATGACTTTCCACTCGTCGCTGTTGCGTTGAAACCCCAAATATTCCGTGAAGTCACTGTAAAAGAGACCGATGGAATTCGGATAGGGAATGGTCAGCACCGGATTAATTCTTCCGTTTTTGCCTTTCCAAATGGATGTTGCTTCCGAGGCTCCGCGTCCGTCCATTACCACGATGGCCGAGTCTTCGAACCCGGAATAGCCGAACGCGCTGATGGCATGCGCGAGATGGTGATCCACAAATCGCACGCGTGCTTTCCCTTCGCCAAATTGCTGGCGGAATCTTTTTGCTCCAGACCCCTGGTGCCACATGCTGACGAAATGACGCGTGGAATTCAGCACGTTGAGGTACGTGGCCGGCCAACGCCCGGTGGCGAACAGTTTCAGGTCGTGCCGGTAAACGGGCCATGCCTGTTGCCAGCCGAAACAGACCTCGTCCAGTTGATTGGCGGATATCCCGGCAAAATCCAGGCACGCTTGAATCCCCAACTGTGGAAACCGGGCATCGTGCTTGGACCGGCTCAGCCGTTCTTCGGCAACGGCAAACAGCAACTCTCCATCCCGCACAAGACATGCAGAGGAATCGTGCATCTGCGAGTAGTTGATTCCTAAAGTAAGCATGCTCTCTGCGAGTCTCGGTTTGTACTCATAAGGTCCAACACTGAAGCCCGTGCACCATCAAACTCACGAATGTCGCTGCACCGTTTGCTGAAACAAACGTTCCAGTTGGTGCGCCGATCGCTCCCAGGTCCGGCGCTGCATCGACTCGCGGGCCGCCTCCCCTAAACTTCGAGAAAACGCCGGCGAAGTCGCCAGCCGGACGATTGCTTCTTCCAGCTGCGACGCGTCAGCCGGGCGGATCAGCAATCCGTTAAATTCATTTTCGATGATGTCCGGCATACCGCACGTTTCGGTGGTAATCACGGGCATGCCCGCGGCCATCGCTTCCAGCAGCACGGTCGGGAGTCCTTCCATGAGCGACGGGAAAACAAAGATGTCATGGTCGCGGTAAATTTCCGGCATGCGATCCGCGGGCACCGTGGGCATCACGGTGACCCGTGGCGCCAGCGTGCTTCCCAAAAAACTCAGAATTACCTCTTTCGGTGTTCCCGGCCCGACAATCGTCAAGGTTAGTTCAGGCAACCGCGGCGCAAGATTTGCCAGCGCATCGCGCAGATAAAAAATGCCGCGCTGATCCAACCACGTTCCGACAAACAACAGACGAGGCCCTTTGCCGATGCGCTCCTTGCGATCCACGAAGAATCGCTTCTCCACGCCGCTGCAGATGTATTCGATCTCTCCCGGCTTTACGCCGTAGTTCAGTTGCAGGATATTCCAGGTGTCGCGGCAGTGAGTGTGAATACCGTCCGCCGTGCGGATCGACCACCGGAATCGAGGAAGGTGGTAGATGCGGTGCCAGGCCCGGTTCTTCCAACCAAAATTCCAGGCTCGGCCCTTTCGCGCCTCGCGCTTCATTACCGTCACGCGCCGCTCCTCGAGCCCGTGCAACGTCATCACGTAGGGTGGCCAGTCCTTTCCTCCCTGAAATTGTCGCCGTAAGCCATACATCACGCCGGCAGGCGCATGGAGGTTCACGACGGAAAACTTCGACCGGTTGGCGATGATGTATTTCGCGAGTCGCGAGGAAAACACCAAATCGCGGAACCTCGCGGATACCGAACCATCCGGCACCAGATCTTCCAGAAAGACATAGCAAACCTCGTGTCCGAACCTTTCCATTTCCTGCCCGAGGTTGTAGATGACTGCTGCCACGCCGCCTTCGCGGCGCTTCGGTACTCCGGAGGCCATAAGAATTCGCAACACGATCTAAGTTCAACCCTCCTTGAGGGCCATCACGAAATAATGCAAGGCGAATGGGCTGAACACCTTGCGAAGCGCCCGGTTTGCGTCCGCCGCCTTCAGCCGCCAGGGTGAATGCCCTGGCAATAGCGGAAATTGGTGCACGATTCCATCCGTCTTGACGATGTGCCAGCCGGCCACCCGCACGCATTTTCGAATCTGCGGAAAGTATTGCCGCCGGTCAAACGGTTGATCGTCTCGAATCTGCCTGCTTCGCAATTTCAAATATAAGTCATACAAGCCCGTGAAATTGGCGTAGTTCGGCGTGGTAAGCAGCAACTTTCCGCCCGTCCGCGTCACCCGATAGAGTTCGCGCATCGCCGCGTGTGCGTCCGGCAAATGCTCGATTGTCTCGCACGATACAACCACGTCGAAACTGTCGCTCGCGAACGGCAGGTTTTGTGCATCACCCTGGGTCAATGAAATTTCCTCGGGCAGATCGGCCACATTTTCTCTCTGCTTCCCACGGGCTACCCTAAGCGCCGACGCCGAAAAGTCACAGCCGGTCACGCGCGCGCCGCTCTTCGCCAGTTCTTTCAGGAAGCCACCGCGTCCACAAGCCACTTCCAGTATTCGCAAACCAGCCACGGATCCGACCTGCTCGCGCACCAGTTGGTACCAGGGACTGGAGGCATCATTATGTTCGCGATCTTCCCGATAGATCTTCTCGTGCCATAGGTCATATTCGCTGCGCAGACTCATGCCTTGAACTCTTCCGCTCCGGCCACCTGCGTAATCCCCGGTACGGGCAAAGATTTCCTCCGCGCGCGTTCATACCATTGCTGCGATCCGATCCACTTTCGGGCGCTGTAGAACCAGCGCGGTGGCAACAGCAGTGCCGGCATCATGGTGGCTGCGCGAAACATTCGCTGCGCAAGAGTGGCATCGCCATGCAGCACTTCATATAATTTTCGTTCGGTCCTGACCGTTTCCCATGGCGCGCCGCCATCGAGCATCAATCGCAACTGGTCGGACTCCGCCTGAACCACTTCCACCACGCATTGCACGACCTCACGCGAAACTTCTCGTTCGGCAAGGCTCCGGCTCAGTGCATCGGCAAGCGCGCTCATAACCTGCTGTTTCCGCCGCCGCCCAATGCCGCCTCCTCCGGCAGACAAGTACAGATTCTCCCCGTGAACCCGGTAGTACGTAAGGGATTCATCCAGGATCACGATGTCGGTCGCTGCCGCCGCCAGCGTAAACAGGAATTCATCCGCCTCAAAGATCAGCGACTCCGGAACCGGCAGAAGGCGCCGCGCCAACTCCGCACGGATTGTCATCCGGCTAGTTCCCAAGTAGCTCTTCCTCAGCCGGAATATCCTTGCCGCGGCGAGTGAATTCAGCCGCAGGCGCTCGTTTTTCTCCGGAGCCACTTGCCGTTCGTGCCCTTCCGCAAAGTGCTCGATAATTCCGTGTCCTACCAGTCCAACCGTCGCATCGCCGGCCAGCGTTTCGGTAACCCGCCGCAGTTTGCCCGGTGCCCACCAATCGTCGCCGTCCAGAAACGCGATTATCTGTCCCCGACACTCCGGAATTCCCGCGTTAAACGCCGACGCTTGCCCTCCGTTGCTCTTGCAAAGCAATCGTATTTGCGGCTCGAACCGGCGCGCGATTTCCGCGGTGCGGTCGGACGAACCGTCATCGACTACCACGATCTCTCTTTCCCCAGCTGGAAGGCTTTGCTCCAGCGCGCTAACAATGGCGCGCTCGATAAACCGTTCGTGGTTATACGTGTCAATCAGGACGCTGAGGAAGGGTCTCGCGGTCAAGATATCTTCGCCTTCTGTTCATAATCCTCGCGGAAGGCGCTGTCTGCCCCCGCGAGTGGCATGCATTTTCCGTTCAAGTCTAAGGCAACTTCCGTGCATGGTTGTCGGAGACGTTGAGGGGTCTCACACGGTTCGTTAACCCGCTGCCCCGGCTTCCTGGCAGCTCGTTCCAAGGTCCGCGGCAGACGCGTTTGAAAGCCAATCGCCACTCGTCCAACTTTTTCGCGTTTTCATATCCGGTTAGCAATGATCCGGCCGCATTCGCATAGGTTACCGCTCGGTGCCGCCACGTCATTCTGGCTTTGTTGCAGTTGGCATAACGAAGCAAGTGCCTCGAATATTGTAATGGCCCGGGCGGTATCAAGTGGAATTCGTCATCCTCTTGTGCCACCGCCCATTGCTTCATCAGGTCGCGCAGTAGTGGCCGATGGAGGTTGTACCCGTGCCGGGCCAGCCATTGCTTCATGCCGTCCGCCCAGGCCTTGCGCGCCTCCAAACGCAATCGCTGGCGTTCCGGATCTCTCGGGCTGGCATCGGCAAACAAGTTGTTTCCGTGCACACGGTATACCGCCAGGGGTTCGCGTAGCGCCACGACTGGCGCGAGAAATACCATCAATCCCGAGAGGTGCGCGTCCGCCTGAATCGTTAGCACATCCGGAATCGGCAGCAGCGGCCCCAGCAATCTTCGCCGGAATGCGAGAAACGAACTCGGATACAGAACGTACTTCAGTAGGTCGTCACCCTGCGCCGGCAGAAATCCGGAAAGCAACGGCCATCCGCCTTCGGTCACTTGGCCGGTGCAATCGTTCTGTTGCCGGATAGCGTGGTACACCATGCCCGCTTCGGGGTTGCGGTCTATTGCCTCGACGATGGCTCGCAGTTTGCCGGGCAACCAGTAATCGTCCGCATCGAGTAGCGCAATGATTTCGCCGCGCGCCCGCCGCAACCCGAAATTGAACGCCGATGCTTGCCCGCCGTTGGCCTTACGGTAGTAGCGCACCCGGTTGTCATATTTCTCCATGACTTGCGGAGTTCCGTCCGTCGATCCATCATCGATTACAATAACTTCCATCCGCTCCGGCGGAAAATCCTGCGCAAGCACGCTGTCGATGGCCTCTTCGAGCAATTTCGCGTAGTTGTAGGCGTCGATCAGCACTGTCACTGCGATTCGCCCCATCTTTTCTCCTTTCTTAGCAGGCTATTCGGGAGAGTTGCCGTGTAGGAACCGGGAGGAAAGATTCGCCTGTCGAAGTCCAATTCGCCGGCGAATCGGGCGGGTCAGATTCAGAATGGGGTGCCAAATCAGATTTTGCAGGGCGGGGCTTACTTGCCTCTCTGCGAGCCGCCTAAGGAACCAAATCCAGTGATTTAGACCGGAAAATCTATTGATGACCAGTCCCCGCTCCGTGAGCCGCCTTTGCGCGCTGCCAATAGCGCGGAGATGCCGAAAGCCTTGCGCCAACCGCAGATTCCGCCGCGACTGCGCGTCATTCCACACTCCGGCCATTCCCTGCGGGTGATAGCCGTAGTCATGGTTTTGATGGATCGCGAGCACCGCGCGCGACGCATCCACCACCATCGCGCCTTCGCGCTGCGCCCGGCACAACAGCCAGTTGTCCCAGTAGATTCGCCCTATCGCGAAGGGCGGGATCGGTGTTTGATAGACTCTGCGCGAAAATGCGAAATAGTCGATCCAGTGCCCCGGGCGCTGTCGTCCCCTGGCCCGAACCTGCTGTCGCAGTTTGGACTGCCACTCGTGCTGCGAGAAATCGATCGGTTGAGTGACGTCCGCGTCCCAGCGCCGCCCGACGACCAGAAATCGAGGGTGTTCGTCACGCACGAGTTCCAGTGCAGGAATGAAATCGTCCAGCAAAATAATGTCGCAATTTACGTAGCACAAAGTATCGTGCCGCGCGATTTCCCGCGCCTTCGCAAACAAGTAGTCCAGGCGTTTGTTTCCGGCGGCAGTTCGTTCGACGTGTGGTTCGTGGCGCAGCCCAAGGCGTCTCGCCACGTCCGCGACGCCCTGTTCATCGCCGAACAGGATGACTTCCACATCGGGATGCGTGCGGGTCCAACTGCTTAGCGCGTTGGATTGAATGATTCCGCTGTGGGCGTGAAAAGGTTTCGCCGTCGTGAAGAACGTGCACATGCGCCCTCCTGATCTTGCCGTGTCGGGAGGAGCCCGGCTAAGGGCGCATAGGGTAACGCAAAATAGATAATAAATATAGTAAATATTACTGTAGTAATCCGCGAGGCCGGTTGTTCTCGCGTCAGATGCCAATCACACGTGATTGCGCTGCCCAGCCACCATTTCTTCGAGAATCTGGGTCAGCCCGCGGGTGATTCCCCATTTCGGATAGTGACTCTTGAATTTTCCAAGGTTGGAGATGTAACAGATATGATCTCCTTTCCTCGCTTCGTCCACATAGCGCCAGTTCAGTTTTCGGCCGGTAAGCTGTTCGATTTGCTCGATTGCTTCCAGTACGGAGATGCTGTTACCGCGGCCCCCGCCCAGATTGTAGACCTCGCCGGGTCTCGGGTTCGCCGCAAACTCTTCGATGGCTCGCACCACATCATGACTGTGGATGTTGTCCCGCACCTGTTTACCCTTGTAGCCGAACACCGAATAGCTGCCGCCTTTCAGGGTGACTTTCACCAGATAAGCCAGGAATCCATGCAACTCCACCGCGGAGTGCGAAGGCCCCGTCAGGCACCCGCCGCGGAAGATCCCGACGTTCATCTGGAAATATCGCCCGTATTCCTGTGCCACGAGGTCTGCGGCTGCCTTCGAAGCTCCGAACAAGGAATGCAAAGTGCGGTCAATCCGGCAGGTCTCGGCTACGCCGTCGTAATCTTCCGGCCTGGTGTAGTCGTAGCGCTTTTCCAGTTCCTTCATCGGAATCTCGTTGGGTGCATCGCCATACACCTTGTTAGTGCTCAGAAACACGAACACCGCATCCTTGCAATGCTGGCGCGTCGCTTCCAGCAGGTTGATGGTCCCCAATGCATTCACTTCAAAATCCAGCAAGGGAATGTCCCGGGCCTTGTCATGGGAAGGTTGGGCCGCGCAATGCACGATCAAGTCGAAGCGGTGGGTCCGGAACAGTTCGTCCAGGGCGGGACGGTCGCGGATGTCCATGTCCGCATGGGTAAATCGCTTGGTCGCGCCCTTAAGGCGCTCCAAATTCCATCGCGTGTCCCCGGCCTCGCCAAAGAAAGTTCTGCGCATGTTGTTGTCCACGCCCACCACTTCGTGGCCTTGCGCGTCGAAATGGCCTACGGCTTCCGAGCCGATCAACCCGCTGCTGCCTGTCACCAGAACCTTCATCTTCGCTCCTATAAGGGGTTCTTACCGGTCGCCGGAAAGCATAACAGTGAACCTTGCCCAGTCGCCCGTGCCTCTTGCCGAACACTTGCCAAATTAGAAATTGACGATCATGAGGTGCCCGAGCATATCGGAACAGTAACGCCCAGACCGCTTTTCCCCTCCGCTGGGAGCATTCACGGATCACATTGGTCTTCTGGTGAATCGCTCTGAATACGTCTGTCTCCACGCCCTTCTGTTGCCGGAATCGTCCAGGGATGCCGCCCTCCGATGGCCTTTTCTTCCCATTTCTCGCCTTCCAATTCTGCGTGAGTCGCGACTAGCATGACGATCCCCTTGCTGCTTCAGCAGACCTCTGACCTTTCGCCGGGAAGCCGCTGGCCGGCGATTGCCTATCATCGCCATGCCGGGTGACCGCGAGCAGTGCCTTGGGGCTGGCATAGATGACTACCTCGCCAAGCCGATTACCAAGGCTCAGATCTCCGCCGTCCTTCAGCGCCACGACATCATGCCGGTTCGGGATGAGCATTCGCTAATTTCTTGAAAAGTTTCTCAATTTCCTGAAATTTAGCTCCGTTTCTTCACTTCTGTCCTTTTCGCGGAAACTTTTAGTTCTGTGGTGCGTCTAGCCTGCAAAGTGGAGTGTGTCCGATGCAGATGAAATGTTCCTTGTCCTTCATCCTATTGCTGTGCGGCTTCCCTTGTTTTGCCCAGGACGCCATGTTTCGGAGCAATCCCGAACACACCGGCGTCTATGCCTCCCAGCCTCTCTCTCAATTCACCAGGATCAAGTGGCAGTTTCACACCGCCGGTCAGGTCTTTTCTTCTCCGGCCATTTCCAATGGCGTTCTATACGTTGGCAGCAGCGATCATTTCCTCTACGCCCTTGACCTCTCCTCTGGCACGCAAAAATGGAAATTCAAGACCGAAAGCCGCATCACTTCTTCACCGGCGGTTGCGCAGGGCCTTGTCTACGTCGCCAGTTACGACGGCAATCTGTATGCCGTGGATGTTCTTACAGGTCAGGAGAAATGGAAATTCAAGACCGAAGGCGAGCACCGCTTTGCCGCCAAACACCTGCATGGCGCCTCGCCGGTAGCTGAAACCATGCCCGATCCTTTCGATTTTTACCTCTCATCCCCTGTGGTCTGGAATGGCGCGGTCTATTTTGGCAGTGGCGACACTCACATCTACGCCCTGGACGCTTCCTCGGGCAAACTGAAGTGGAAATTCCAGACAGGTAACGTTGTCCACGCCTCTCCGGCGATTTCGGCTGGTGTTCTATACGTCGGAAGCTGGGACAGTTATTTCTACGCCCTGGATGCCGCCACAGGCGCCGAGAAATGGCGTTTCAAAACCGGTGAAGATGAAGATACTCACAATCAAGTCGGCATTCAGTCTTCTGCCGCCGTCGCCAATGGCATCGTCTATTTTGGTTGCCGTGATTCCAATTTCTACGCTGTCGATGCCGCCACTGGCAAACAACGTTGGGCTTTTTCCAATAAGGGTTCCTGGGTAATCGCCTCACCGGCGGTCCTCGACGGAAAAGTTTACTTTGCTACCTCCGATACCGGCCTGTTCCATGTCCTCGACGCTCAGTCCGGTGCACCGGTCTTCTCTCTCGACTTCAAACAGTGGCCTATGTTTTCTTCGCCCGCTCTTGCCGGCGGCTTTGCGTATATCGGCTCCCATTCCGGCAAACTTTTTGCCATCGATCTGAAGACTCAGAAACCCGCGTGGACCTTCGAAACGCCCGGTTCCAAAGGCTCCATTTTCTCTAAACCCGATGGCACACCCAATTACGAAGCGGCCTTCTTCGATTTCTTCTACGACGACATGGTTTCCGGCGTGCAAAAAATGCTTTCCGTCGGTTCCGTTCTTTCTTCCCCGGTCGTTGCCGATGGCGTTGTTTATGTCGGTAGCGCCGACGGCAACGTCTACGCGTTGATGTAGATCGCTGGCCGCGTTCGCAACACCCGCCTAACTTGCGATGGCGTCGGCCTTCGTCGCGGCTATAATTCTCCGATCATGCCCGGTCGTGCTGAGCTCATACGTCGCAGCTTCTTATTTTCCGCGCTGCTTGTGAATGCGGTTGCGTTACGCGCCGTACCGGCGCCTTCCTGGAGCGGCGTCCTTCGCGATGCCGCCGGAAACGCCGTCGCCGGCGCGACGGTCGCACTTCACTCTGCAACCAACACGACCGGATCTGACTATTCTTCGCCGACGTCGAACACCGGTGCGTTTTATTTCCCCGCGGTACTTCCTGGCCCATACGAACTCACGGTCACCTCCAGCGGCGAGCTCTACAAATCAACTTCTCCCCTGACCATTGCGGAAAACTTGTCCCACTCTGCCGTCCTCCAGCTTTCCTCGCAGGACCATTCTGTTCGCATCACTGTTGTCGAAGCCTCTCCGCAAGGGAGCGGGGGAGAACATCTGTCTGGCGGGGAAGTCTCCACCCTGCCTCTCAACCAGCGCGATTTCAGCAAGCTCCTTCTCCTGGCCGCGGGCACCATGACCGACACCAACGGCGCCGCCAACTTCACTCAGCAGTTTGCCGTCAACGGTCAGCGCGGAGTAACTTCCGTCTTTGCTATCGATGACGCCGACACCTCCGACCCCGAGCTCGGCGGCGCGACCTTCGCCAACTTCAACGTGGATGCTATCCAGGAAGTCCAGTCCAGCTCCGGCGTCATGCCTGCGGAAATTGGCCACGGCGCTGCCGGGTTCAACAATGTCATCACCAAGTCCGGCTCCAACCTGGTGCATGGCAGCGCATTCGAATTCCTCCGCAACGCCGCCTTCGATGCCCGCAATTTCTTCGATCACACCAATCCGCTCGACCCGCGCCGTATTCCGCCCTTCGCTCGCAATGAGTTTGGCGTCACCAACGGCGGCCCAGTCGTCCTTCCCGGCCTATACGATGGCCGCGGCAAGACCTTTTACTTCGGCGAATATCAGGGCTTTCGCCAGGTCCTTGGCACCACGCAGGTTTTCGCCGTGCCTACCGCCGCCGAGCGCCAGGGCACTGACACCACCACTTTTCCTGGTGACACACTGACTGTCCCCGTGAGCGCTGCGATCGCTCCTCTCCTCGCCCGCTATCCTCTACCCAACGAGCCCCAAGGTCCCTACGGCGCCCGCACCTATGCGGCTTCTTCCAAAGTCGTCACCAACACCGACCAGTTTTCCATTCGCATCGACCATCGCCTCTCGGAGAAAGCGCAGCTCCTCACGCGCTTCAGCCTCAATCAGGTGCGAGGTCCCACCACCAATCCGGACCAGACCGCCATCGATCCCTCCTTCGGAGTGAATTTCTTCGACCACCAGCGCAGCGGAGTGGTCAAGTACACGCGTACGCTTTCTCCCCGCCTCAGTTTTTCCACCGCTTTCGGCTACATTCGCAGCACGCCATTTTTTCCCGCAGCGAACCACTCCGACCCCGGCATCGCCTATGGTGACGGGCTCTTCGAAGGATTCAACTCCGCCGACGGCTCCATCTTCGGCTCCTACGGCAACGTATATCAGCTCAAGCATGACATGATGTACACGCGTGGTTCCCACAGCTTCAAATGGGGCGTCGAAATCCGCGCCAATCGCGACGCCACCATCTTCGGCACCAATCCCAGCGGTCTTTATTCTTTCGGCGGCGGCACGGCTTTCTCTCCTGTTTTCATTCCCAGTGCCAGCGGCACGCACGACATTCATCCCGGCGATCCCCTGCCTGACTCACTCACCGGCCTTCTTACCGCGACTCCGTACTCCTACACTGTCAGCGCCGCTTCCAGCCTCACTCCTGTCGGCGACAAGTTCGACGAAGCCTCCGTCCGCCGGGAAGCCTACAATTTCTATTTTCAGGACGCCTGGAAAGTTACCCCCAAGCTCGCTATCAACTATGGCTTGCGCTACGACCTCAACTCGCGCATCAAGGAGTCCAAGCACCGCACTTCCGTCGCAGAGCCGGTGGACGCCTCCGGCAAGCTCACCTCCTTCTCCGCCCCTGGCGCCACACAAGTTTTTCTCTACAATCCTCAGCCCATTTATCCTCTCGACCGTAACGGCTGGGGCCCCCGCCTCTCCGTGGATTATTCGGCCACCAAACACACCACAATCCACGCCGGCGCCGCCATCACCACCATTCTTCCCAATCTCTGGCAGGACAATTTCGTCACCGGCGGTCTCCCGCTCATTTTTCAGCCGCTGATCACCGCTTTGCCGGACGTCTTCGTGCCGTTTCACAACACGCCCGTTGCCGAGACCCTCCCGCCCATCTTCAACACCCAGGGCCAGCCGCTCTTCGGTTCCGGTGACAGTTCTAACGTCCCCGCCAACACGCCCATCGACTTGCAGCGCTTCCAGAACGATCTAGCCGCGCAAACTCCCGGTCACGAAGTCCAGCTCTTCACCGTCGGCATCATTGATCGCCATTTCCATAACGGCTACATCGCCACCTGGACCGCTGGGATTGATCAGGACCTGGGCAGCTTCAAGTTGACCGCCGCCTACGTCGCCACCGCGGGTATTGGGCTCAACAGCGTGTTTTCTCCCAATGCGTATGGCGGCGCCGATCCCGCGTTCGCGCGCTTCACCAATTTCAACGCTGTAGGCCATGCGACCGGTGGCTTTGGTCCGGAGTTGCTCATGACCAACGGCTCCCATTCGTCCTATCATTCGCTGCAGACTGGACTTAGCAAGAATCAGTCCCGCATTGGTTTAAGCTTTCAGGCCAGCTATACCTTCTCAAAGTCCATCGACGACACCAGCGCGGTGCTCGGCGGCCTCCCCAGCAACGCCGGTGTCATCCTGCAGACCCTTCCCCAGGACCCTTTTAATCCCGCGGCGGACAAAGCCGCCTCCACCTTCGACGTCACCCACGTCTTCGCGCTCAGTGCCATTCAACTGCTGCCCTTTGATCGTATCGGCTTCCTTAGTCCGCTCAGCCGCAAGCTCACCGCCGGCTGGCAAGTCCTGAACATCACCACCCTCACCACCGGCCCTCCGTTCACCATTTACTCCGGCATTCAGCAAACCGGAGTCGGCGCGGGTGGCACCGACCGCCCCGATTTGCTCTCCATGCCTCACCTCTCCACCACCCGGCCCGTGCGCGAGGACTACTTCGGACTCGGCGCCAACAACAGCTCCTTCTTTTTCATCCCTGTTGGCGTTCCCGGTGGCACCGGGCCCAATCAGGGTCGCTTTGGCACCCTCGGCCGCGGCTCCTTTCGCGGTCCCGGCTATCACAACCTGGATTTTGCCCTTATTAAGGACACTTCCTTTGGCCGGCGGGGTAGCCAGGAGCTTGGCATCCTCGAGTTTCGCGCCGAATTCTTCAACATCTTCAATATCGTCAACTTCGGTCTGCCCTCCAACACTGTCCGCGGCACCGGCTTTGGCCTCATCAGCCGCACCGCCGGGTCCTCCCGTCAGATCCAGTTCTCCCTTAAGCTCGTGTACTGAGCCGGCTGCCTGCTCTCCTCCCGGGTTTGCTCGCGTCCGTATGCTAGGATACCCAGGATTTTCTGAGCACTTCGTCGCCGATGAATACTCTCTTCCACGACGTTCGCTACGCTTTCCGCGCCTTCGCCAGAAATCCAGGCTTCGCTCTCGCCGCAATCCTATCTCTGGCCATTGGTATAGGTGCAAATTCCGCCATTTTCAGTGTTGCCGATGCACTTCTCGTCCACTCCCTGCCCTACAAGGACGCCGGCCGCTTGGCCATTCTCTGGAACCGGTCTCCCGGCCTCGACATTGCCCAGGACTGGTTCTCCCCGGCTCAGTATCTCGACATCAAGACAGGTCACTCCGGCTTCGAACAAGTGGCCATCGCCTATGGCGGCAACGATAACCTCACCGGCGGCGCTGAGCCGGAGCGCGTCGGCACCATCCATGTTTCCTCCAATCTCTTTCCCATGCTCGGCGCCACACCCGCGCTGGGACGTCTCTTCGTGCCCGAAGAAGACTTCACCGGCCGCTCCACCACTGCGGTCCTCACCGACGGCATGTGGTCCGGTCGTTTCGCACGCGACCCGCACGTCATCGGCAAGTCTCTCCTCATCAACGGCCTCTCCTACGAAATCGTCGGTGTCCTCTCCCCCTCCTTCTCCCTGCCTCGGGAAGTTCTGCCCACCTTATACGGCCCGGAGCAGCCTGACGTATTTCTCCCGTTCCCGCTTCCTCCCGATGCCGCCAACATCCGCACACACGAGGACTACAACATCCTTGGCAAGCTCAAGCCCGGCGTCTCCGTTCCGCAGGCGCAGGCCGAAATGGATACGCTTACCGCGCGCCTCCGCCGCGACTTTCCCGACTCCTATCCTCCGAACGGCGGCCTCACCTTCAGCATCGTTCCGCTGCAAGACCAGGTAATCGGCGGCATTCGCCGCTCTTTGCTTATTCTCCTCGCTGCCGTCGGATTCGTTCTGCTGATCGCCTGCGGCAATGTCGCCAACCTGCTGCTTTCTCGCGCCGTCGCGCGCCAGCAGGAAATCGCCGTACGTGCCGCTCTTGGCGCCGGCCGCGCGCGCATCATCCGTCAATTGCTTACGGAAAGCCTGCTTTTGGCCCTGGGCGGCGGTGTTCTCGGAGTCGTTTTGTGCTTCGCCGGAGTCAAAGGCATTCACGTTCTCAGCGCCGGAAACATCCCGCGCACTCAGGACATCTCTGTCAACTTCGAGGTCCTGCTCTTCAGCCTTCTTCTCTCAATCGTCTCTGGCATCGTCTTTGGCCTCGCACCCGCTCTCCGTATCTCTCGCCTGGACTTCCACGACGTTCTGAAAGACGGCAGTCGCGGTTCCACCGGCGCCAACGCCGTTTGGGGACGCGGTCAAAATCTTCGCCGCCTGCTGGTTGTTTCTGAGCTTGCTCTCTCCGTCATACTCCTCATCGGCGCGGGCCTTCTCGTTCGCAGCTTCATCCGTCTCCAGAACGTCCCGCCGGGCTTCAATCCGCAAAATGTCCTCACGTTCGATCTCGCCCTCAGCGGCCATCGCTATGACGACCCGCAATTCCGCCTCAACACCTATCGCCGCTTCTGGGATTCGCTGGAACGCCTTCCGGGTGTTACCGCCGCTGGCGGCATTACTTCGCTGCCGCTCAGTCAGGCCTTCGCCTGGACTCCCATTACCGTCGAGGGCCGTGTCCCTCTTCCCGGCGAGAAGTTTCTAAATGCTGACGAGCGCATCGTCGCCAGCCGCTACTTTGAAGCCATGGAAATTCCGCTTCTTCGCGGCCGTCTCTTCGACGAGCACGACACCCTAACCAGTCCACGTTCCGTCCTCGTTGACGACTACATGGCCCAGCAGCTTTGGCCCGGCCAGGATCCCGTTGGCAAACGCATTCACATCGTGGAAATGGCTTCCGGCGGACCGTGGCAAACCGTCGTCGGTGTGGTCGGTCGCGTCAAACACGAATCCCTCGATTCCAACCCGCGTATCGCCTTCTATCTCGCCGAAACTCAATTTCCGGTGCGGGAGCTGACCATCGCCGTGCGCTCCACGCGCGATCCTGCGGCGCTCGCCGCCTCCGTCAAGTCCGGGCTCCACGCGCTCGACTCGGACCTCCCCATGTATTCCGTGCGCACCATGGACCAGCGTGTGGCCGAATCGCTTGCTCGTCGCCGCTTCGCTATGCTCTTGCTTGCTTTGTTTGCGGCCGTGGCTCTGGTCCTCGCCACCATCGGCATCTACGGCGTGATGTCGTATCTCGTAAATCAGGGCACCCGTGAAATCGGCATCCGCGCCGCTCTCGGCGCCACGCCACGCGCCATTCTCGCCCTCGTCGTCCGGCAGGGTATGACCCTCTCCGCGCTTGGCCTCTCGCTCGGCCTGGTCGGAGCTTTTGCACTCACCCGCTTCCTTCGCTCGCTGCTTTTCGGCATCGATGTGACCGATCCTTACACCTTTGCCGCCGTTTCCATTCTTCTCGGCTGCGTCGCCCTACTTGCCACGGGCATTCCCGCGCACCGCGCTTCTCGCGTGGACCCCGCCGTCTCCCTTCGCTGGAACTGACGGTGTTGTACTGTGCGGTTGCTCCGAGCCTGAAATTCGCGCACGGATCGCGCCAGCCTTTTCGCGTAGCGCCGCCTACTCGTTTCCTCGCACGCACGCGAAATTCGCAGCGTCGTTGGTATCCCCTTGCCCCTTGTATTTTGCCACTTCCGGATACGCGCACATGGGCCGAGTCATTTTCACTCCCTTACCCGGCTCATCGTCCGTAAATTTCGTTGCCACGATGCCGCTCGGCGCCGTCCCCTTCTCGACCCACGTCTCCACCGCCAGCCGTAGATCGTGCTGCGCGTCCGGGTCCGGCCCGAATTGCCCGAACAGGTTCGCCCCTGCTCCATCTGCGCAATGCTGCATGCCCGGCACCATGTACAGTTGCGTGAATTTCTCGGTTTTCTCCTTCCCCATCTTCGCCGCCAAGCCGTGGTAATACTCCACGCTGCTTATCGCGGAAATCGCCGGATCGTTCCATCCGTGATAAATCACCAGCTTTCCGCCACGCTCCGCAAACGGCGCCAGATACGTATCGGTAGCATTCAGCGCCTTCCCCGTCTTGCGATCCGCTTCCGCCAGCGCTTCGTCGAGCTTCGCGGTTTTGTAATTCCAGTCCGCTTTTTCGTACACCATGTTCGAAAAATATCCGTTGCCGAACGCGAACAGCAGGCTCTTGCCTTCCGCAGGTCCCGTGATCCACAAGCTCCAGCCCGCTTTACCTTCCTCCGCTCCCGGCGGGAACCCCGGAAAAATCGCTTGCCCCTTGGCGTTGTGCGCCCCGGCATACAATTTGTTCAGTGCCTTCGCTTGCGCTGCCGTCAGGCACTGGTCGGAATCGCCTTTCTTGCACAGCATCTGCTTCGCATCGAACTTGCACTGTCGCGGGTCGCTCAGCACTCCGTCCGTCACGCCATCCTTTGCGTCGCAGGCCCGGTTCACCGCCTCCGTGATCGCCGGCACCTTGCTTGCCGGAATGTAACTTCCCGCTTCGGCCGTGGTGGCCTGCTGGTTGTACACCGCGCTGGTCAGCAGGTGCGTCCAGTTATACGCTGGCGCTCCCGCCAGGATCCCGTCATAGTCCGCGGGAAATCGCTGCGCCTCCATCAACGCTTGCCTTCCGCCGTTCGAACACGCCGCAAAATACGAATGCTTCACCGCGCTTCCATAGAACGCCTGCACTGCCGCTTTCGCGGTCTCCGTCATGATATGAATTGCCCGGTACCCGAAGTCCGTCACTTTTTCCGGATGCCCCAGCGCCCAGCTCGCATCCACACCGTTCCCGCTGTGCCCCGTGTCCGTGCTCGCCGTGGCATACCCTCGCCCCACTGCCGCGCCCATATCCGCGTAGTTGAACTCGCCGGCGAATCCTCCGTTGCCTTGGCCCCGCAGCTTTCCGTTCCACTCGCTTACCGGCATCCACACTTCAATCTTGATCTCGGAATCCGCGCTGGGTTTCGCCGTCACCCGTACCCGGCAAAACTCCGGCAGCCGTTTGAACAGCTCCGCATTTCCCGCCAGGTAGTTGGTCATTCCCGCCGGTGGCGCAAACGTCCCCGCCGCCACGCGTTCCGCCGCCGTCACCTTCGCTTCCGCCAGCTTCAAATCCGCTAGCCCTTCGCACGAACCCGTCTCTCCTCGCGCCACCACGCCTGTCCCCAGCCACACCGCTACCACCAGCAACGCCACGGTCAATCTCATCGCCGCCTCCGCTCGCATGATTCCAACAGGGCCCATCTCGCGGCGCTCATCTTAGCGAAGAACCCGATTTCAATCCAAAGGTCAATTCCTCCTTACGCCCGCCTCCGCGGCCCTTGCCATGCGTTCTCTTCCTCCATAACCCGGCGGCCGATCTTACGTCAAAACGAGTTGTCGTCGCTTCCCACGGGATCATCCGCGAACTTTGGTCCAGACACTCCACCCAGCACTCCCAAAAACTCTTCCACTCGTTCTTCCGGCAACGCCACCAGATTCGCATCGTACGCCGGCATCTCCGCCGATATCGGCAGCAGCTTCCCATCTCCACTCAGCGCAAACCACCGGTAACGCGCCCGCACCAGGAATCGGATGATTTCCCGCGCCGGATAGCCCCACGGTCGCGTTCGAATGTCCTGCACTTCCGCCAGAATCACTGGCCGCCTCTCACCGGCTAGCAGCTTTGTCGCGCCATGCAGAAAACTCAGCTCCGCTCCTTCTACATCCAGCTTGATAAAATCGACTCGCGCAATTCCTGATTCGTCCAGTACATCGTCCAGCCGGCGCACCTCCACGCGCACTCGGCAGGTCCGCTCTTCCGTTGCCGGCGGCTGCAGACTGTTGCACCAATCCTGCTTTCCCTCCACCAAGAACAAATCCGCCTCGCCCGCCTCGTCGCCCAGCGCGACTCCTTGTATGCTCACATTCGTTGCCCTATTCAGCCGCACGTGTCTCTGCAGTCTCTTTTTTTCTCTCGGCGAGGGTTCGAACGCAATCACTCGCCCTCTCGCCCCCACTCGCTTCGCTGCCAGCAGCGTGTACAGCCCATGGTGCGCTCCGATATCCAGCACCGTCATTCCCGGTCGCAGCAACCTGCTCACAAAGCCCATTTCCGCACGTTCGAATCCGCCATCTATCAATTCCCGGTCCAGCGCGCTGTCCTCCGCCAGCCACCAGCACCCAAACTCCAGCCGCAGCGGCACCGGCATCGACGGAAAAACCCGCCGCACTCGCCGTGCTACCGCCACGTATTTCCCTTTGGCCGGTTTCGCCAGGAAATTCTTGGCTCGCCATGCCAATCCCGGCGCCTCCACGCCCCTGATCTGTCTCGCCCACAGGTCTCCTTCCACCTTCGGCTCTGCTACCGCTTCCAGCCCCGCCGCTTCCAGGCTCCCCGGGTCCACCGGCTCGCACGCTGCGAACAGCACCGTCCTCCGCCGCGCATGCCCCAACGTCTCCCGAAAGTCCTCATGTTCTGGCAGCGCCGTTACACGGTGCACCGCCGCAAACCCCGCTCGGTACAGCATCTTCACCAGGCAGCTCTCGCTTGCGCAAAACGCGACCAAAGCCAGGCTTTGGTCCTCCTGGCTGGGCTCCTCCCGCATCGTCATCGTCGTATCTTTCCCCGGCGCGCACATGCTCTCCACCAGCAATCCCCGCCTGGTCAACGCCCGCAGGTTGCGCATTGCCAGCATCGGATTTTCCAGGTGGTACAGCAGCCCGAAGCACAGCACCAGGTCGAACTTGCCCATCCGCGTAACTGCCGGGTTCTCGATATCCTCCACCGCAAAAGGGATACGCCGGAATCGTGTTCGCGCCTCCGTCACGTTTTCTGCCCGTGCGTCGAATCCCAGCACGTACAGCCCGCATTCCTGCAGGACCTGCGCAAAAAACCCCACTCCGCATCCCGCGTCCAGCGCATTCGCCAACGCCAGCGGCCTTTTCAACCGTTCCACCACTCTTCGAATCGTTTCTCCCCGCGCCCGGATCAGTTCCCGGTAGTGCCGCTGGTCGAAAGGCGTCACCGGAAGTTCGATGATTTGTGCCTGTTGGCTCATGCCAATTCTGGAATCGGAACATGTGGTCTCGACACTGGTGCGCATGTTGGTCCTCGCTCGGAACGGACAGGATTGTGGCGCCGGTCCTTCCGGGACCGGTCACTTGGGAGGAGGCGGTATATTAAGGCAAGTGTATATTACTGTAAAGTATATTTTGAATAATGCCGGCCGTGCGGCTTGGTCTTTCCGGTGGCACGCAGGGCTGGACTCAGCGCGTTTCGGGGGCGCTCTTTTCCCCGATCCAGAACTTTCGGCGTAATCGCAGTGCGTTTCGTTGCGCCACCGTCTTGTGCAGGAATATCTTCCACAGCCCTTGCTTGAACGAAAACATTTCGCGGCGCCATCGGACTCGTCGCAGATTTCCTCCCGCGTTCAGCTCGTGCGTTACATCCAGCAGCGTGAATGCATGCGGGATTCCGCCATACAGTTGCAGGTTATGCGCGGCTTCCACGCCGTTCATCACTCCCTGCGCGCCTCCGGCGACGTGATTGTAGTGGTGATCTTGATGATAGAGCGGCGCAACCTGCGATAGATCCACCACCGGAGTCCCACTTTGTTTCGCCGCCTTGATCAGCCATTGATCGAACCAGGGTCGTCCGATTCCGAAATCCGGCACCTTCCCGTACGTGCCTTTCGGAAATACGAAGATGTCGATGGATGTATGCCCCGCGGCTGTTCCGCTGCGAGCTGCTCGGGCCTTTAGCTCTTGTTCCCACCCCTCGGCGAAATCAAGTGGTTCCGTGATCTCCATGTTGATGCGCTGCGACACGATCAGGAACCTGCTCAATTGACCTGCAACCTGGCCCACCGCCCGCGCAAAATCGCTCGTCAATACGATGTCGGCATTCACGTAACAAAGCAGGCCCGCGGAAGCTCGTGCCTCCACTTGCCGGAATAGGTCATCCAGCCGCGGGGTGCCCTGCGCGTTGCACGCTACTTCCGGTATGTGTTCGAGGCCGAATTCTCTCGCCGTTTCTTTGCTTCCCGCCTCGGCTCCCAGCAGGAATAGGGCCGGGCGTGGGCGCAGCCTGCTCCAGCTCGCTATCGCATTTCGCTGGATTACCCCGATGTGCCCGTGAAAGGCCTTGGGAGTCGAGAAAATAGTCAGCACTGCTGCTCCTTCAAGCGGAACTCGAAAGTCCGCCATTGGGTTCGCCGTCCTGTTTCCTGTTGAAATTCAAGAATAGACAACCCAGCTTGGCGCAACAAGCCCTTGCCGGCACGAGCGTGCCTATTCGCCATCCATCGGGAGACCGAGCCCTCAGCCGGAAGGATCGAAGAAATCGCTCTTACTCCGTCGACACCAGGAGCGCAGCGCGCAGTTCCTCGCCCGTCGCACCGGCCGTTGGTAAGACCCGAGGCACTTCCTCTGGCCAGGCCACGAAATTGCCGTCGTAGAATTCCAGGTTGGCGTCCACTGCTTGCAGCGAACCATCCTTGTCGGGCGCGTACCAGCGGAATCCCTTGCTGTGGAGCCTCTGAATGATTTCGCGCGCGGCATATCCCCAGGGCGCGGTCCTCACGTCTTGCACTTCCGCCAGAATCACGGGACGCGGTTTTCTTCCTAGCAGCAGCTCCGCACCTTTCAGAAGTTCTTTCTCGCCGCCCTCCACGTCCAGCTTGATGAAATCGACATGCTCGACCCCAAGTTCCGCCAGCACGTCATCCAGCCGCTCCACGCGTATTCGCACCGCCACCGTCGTCGCCTCCACGTTGGGCTGCCTCAAGCTGTTGCATCCCCCCGCCGAATTTTCCACTACGTGCAGGTCCGTTTCCTCCGCCCGGCTTCCTAGCGCTACCTCTTGAATGCTTACATTTCGGCATCGATTCAATTTCAGGTGCCGCTTCAACGCCTTTCTCTCTCTTGGCGATGGCTCGAAGGAAAAAACTCTCCCGCTGTCACCCACCCGCTTCGAGGCCAACAGTGTGTATAGCCCATGGTGCGCTCCCAGATCGAGCACTGTCATCCCGGGTCGCAGCAATTGCTCCACGAACCGTAATTCCGCGGTTTCAAAGCTGTTGGAAAGCAGCGGTATGCCCAAGTCGTCGTGCCGCGCCAGCCAATACGCTCCGAACGGCAATCGAAAGGGCAGCGGCACTGCTGGGAAAATGCGGGCCCACCGCACGTAGATCGACTGTCTTTGTTCCACCCACGGCTTTCGCAGAAATCCCCAGGCCCGCCGTAACTTCATCGCGAAACTCGCCTTCCATCCATCCGCACGAATGTCAGGTTGGCTTCCTGTCCAAAGGTCTGCTCTTCGGTCTTCATCAGCTGGAACCCGGCATTCTGAAGAAACTCCGTTACTTCCTCTTTGCTTCCCGCGCCGCAATACAATGGTTTGTCCGTAAGCGCCACTTCCAGTTTGATCTTCGCTATATCCCCCAGGCGTTTCCCCGCCGACTTCACCACTGCCAGGTCCATCCCCTGCGCATCCACCTTTAGATAGTCCACCGAGTTGATTTCCAGGAGTCGCATCAGCGTGTCCAACCGGATCGTCGCCACCGTCCTCACCGATTCGATCTCCAGCGTTGCGCCGCCCTTCCAGGATTGCCGCTCTTCTTCATCCAGCGCTAGCAGCGAGCTGGCTTGATCCTGCTTGTTCACCTGGAAATCGCAAACTCCATCTTTCTCCGAAACCGCCATGGGTAGCACCAGGTAGTTCGGCGCCTGTCCCACCAGTTTCGCCACTGCCGTTAGATTGGGTTCGAGCGCGTAAATCGTTAGCCCCGGATTCAGTTTGGCGTCGTTGAGAGTCGTTTCCCCGTGATGTGCCCCGACGTCGATCCACGTCCCCGTAATTCCCCGCCTCCTCAATATCTCCGTGCCCGCTTTCCGCAGCGCGCGACCCAGCAGCTCCATTGGCCTCCCGCCCATCACCCTCCTTCCCGAAGCCTATTTCGCCTTGTGCAATTCGCGAGCCTGCGAGCTCTGGGGCGCAAACGTCTTCCATGGTCGTGTCCACCGGTCCAGCCGGCTTTTCCACTTTTCGCGAGGGGATGCCAGTGTTTCCCAGGATCCACGCACATCCGCGATCAATTCCAGTCCGTTCCAGTTCTGTTCTTCGTCGCACGCCAGCAGCATCGTCCGTTGTTTCCGGTGCCACCAACCGGAATGGAACAGTGGATGTCTCGGAAGATTCCGGAACCCGTACACTCTTCGGAATCCGGCGCGGTACAGCATTTTCGCCAGGCACGCTTCCGTGGGATAGAACGCCACGTAGTTCAAACCCTGGTCCTCGCCGTCGTTTTCGTCCACCAGTTTCATGCTTGCGTCGTTTCCCGGCGCGCACATGGCTTCCGCCAACAGCACTTTGCCGGTCATCGCCCGCAGGCTGCGAATCGTTCGAAAAGGGTTTTCCAGGTGATAGAGCAAGCCCACGCAAAGCACCACATCGAACCTTCCCAGCTCGGATAGCTTTTCGTCTTCCGCATTTCGTACCAGGAATGTTATTTCGGGATATCGCGCTTTTCCTTCCGCCGTATTTTCCGCTCGGCCATCGACCCCGGTTACCTGTAACCCTTCATCCAGCAGGAATTTCGCGAAGTAGCCGACCCCGCAGCCGATATCCAACGCGGTTTCCAGCCGCATTTTCTTCCTCAGCTCGGTCAGCGCTTCCCGTAGCACCGCTTGGCGCGCTTTCGTGTAGTCCCGGGTTGCCTCGGAATCGAATGGCCAGGTCTTTTCCACGCTATCCTTTGACCTCAATTTCAAATTTCGTCGGAAGATTCAAAACGCCATTCCATTGGTCGGACGGATGCTGGTGCACTTCCGTGCCGACAATCATCTCCGGCAAGCAGTCCCAGATATCGATCTCTTTCCCTTCGTCATACAAGCCCACCAGCCACGTATAGGGTCCCGGCCGCACCGGTAGCATCGGGAACGTGTAGCAAAGGTGATGTGTTCCTCGCTCAAACTTTAGATTGTCGTAGGCTCGCGCCCAGATCACCTGCCGGTCGTGATTGTACAGAGCGATTCCGTGCAGTCCCATTTGCACTCGCTCATTCACTTCCAGCTCAAAGCGAATCGTCGTGGAATCCAGCTTGGCCACGGTATGAGCTTCTTCCCCTTGCGCTCTGGCGATTTCCCATTTTACGAATCGCGCCTTGCTCGCGGTGCCTCGTGCCTGTGGGCTTCCTCCACCCTCGCCTCGCGCCATTGCGCTCTCGTACGCGCTTACCACCTCATGCGCCGGCCCGGTCTTGCGTACTTTCCCCCCGTCAATCCATATCACCCGGCTGCACAATCTCCGCATCTGGTTCATCTGGTGGCTTACTAGCACTACCGTCCGCCCTCGCCGCGCCACATCGTCCATTTTTCCCAGACACTTCTTCTGGAAATTGATATCCCCCACCGCCAGCACTTCGTCTACCAGCAGGATCTCCGGTTCCAGATGCGCCGCCACCGCGAATGCCAGCCGTACGTACATTCCAGACGAATAATGCTTTACCGGAGTGTCGATAAATTTCTCGATCTCCGCAAACCCCACGATGTCGTCCAGCTTGCGATCGATCTCCTTCTTTCCCATTCCCAGCATCGACCCGCTCAAATACGCGTTCTCTCTTCCCGTCAACTCCCCGTGGAATCCCGTGCCTACTTCCAGCAGGCTTCGTACTCGCCCGCGGATTTCCGCTCTGCCCGTCGTCGGCCTCGTGATTCGCGACAGGATCTTCAACAGCGTGGTCTTACCCGCTCCGTTTCGTCCGATCAGTCCCAGTACTTCTCCCTCCCGGACTTCCAGCGAAACGTCTTCCAGTGCCCAGAACGATTCCTGTTTTGGGCCTCGCAACGCCTTCAGCGGTGACTTCGCGAACTGGGCAATCGAATCGCGTAGCATGCCGCGCGAGACGCTCGCTCCCCGCCGGTATTTCTTTCCGAGACCCTCTGTCTGAATCACCGCGCTCATCGTCGTAGCTTTCGAACGCCCCGCTCGTATCCCCTTCAAAACAAATAGGTATCACTTTATTAGTTGACTAACTCTATAACAGTGTGCTATCCTCTACCGTGTTTGCATTGCTCCGTGTCCGTCCCGCCTTTGCCCGTATTCTTTGTCTGTCGCCTGCAGAACCTCATTCCCACCTCGCTAAGTCCTTTGCTTCCCGCACTTCCGTAAACCACTCCCGCAAGTCCTTTGCTTTGATATTCTTTACGAAAAAGGTGGGGGGTACCCCTACACCCGGTCCGCGATCGTCCCCTCCATCCTCTGGAAAAAGAGGAGGCCTCCCAGCAGGACCACCCCGACCATCACCACGGAAACTGCCAATTGCGGTCCCGGCGGCTGCCCATGACCCGTCATCGCCCAACGAAACCCGTCGATCACTCCCACCATGGGATTAATTCCGTACAGCCAGCGCCACCGCTCCGGCACCAGCGAACTCGGATAGGCCACCGGCGACGCAAACATCCAGAACTGCACCACGAACGGAATGATCGCGCGCACGTCGCGGTACAGGGCATTCAGCGCCGACGTCCACAAACCCACTCCCAGCGCCGTCAGCACCGCCAGCAGCACCAGCAACGGCAGATACAGCATTGCCGCCGTGGGTCTAAGCCCGTATCCCAGCGTCAGGGCCAGCATCACCACAAATCCGATGCTCAGGTCCACCAGTCCGGAGAACACCGCCGTCAGCGGCAGAATCAATCGCGGAAAATACACTTTGGTGATGACGTGCTGGTTGTCCACCACGATGTTCGTGCAGTTCAGCAGCGCCAGCGAGAAATACGTCCAGGGCACCAGCGCCGCGAAATAGAAAACTGGATACGGCAAGCCTTGCGACGGCAACTTCGCCAGCCTGCCGAAAAAGAGCGTGAACACGCCCATGGTCATCAGGGGTTGCAGCACTACCCAGGCCACCCCGATGGCCGTCTGCTTGTACCGGATTTTCAAATCGCGCCAGATGAAGAAGTACATGAGCTCGCGGTACTCCCACACCTCAGCCAGTCGCAGGTCCAGCCAGCCGCTGGGAGGCTCGATGCGCACCACGGCAATCGTGCCGGACGCCGCAAGACCGGTCGGGCCCGCGGACGCCGCAAAACCGTCCAAGCCGCTCGGAGTGGCCGGCGCGGCGTGTTCCTCGGGTCGGATTGCTCTGGCTTCCGCCATGGATTTCCTTGTGATGGCTCCCTTGCGCGGCCGAAAAAAGGCTTCACAAATTACCGTTCACAACAAAGCTTCGCGTTTGCGAACTAGCGTAGCAGACCTGCTTGCCGCCGAACTGCCAACCTGCAACGCCCGTTTCCTGTCTTGCAGCGCCCCGCCGGATGGTGCCGAACACTTTCGGCAGCACCTTCGCATCCGAAAAAAACTGCGTTTCGTTTACGTCCCCGTGCTCTCTCGCCGAAATCTATTCGTCGGGATCCCGCGGTTTCTCCAACGAATCCCGCTGCTCGATCTGCCGCATTACGTCTCCGCGGTGAAACAGATATTCCCGCAGCTTTGCGGACACTTGCCCGGGTACCACGAAAAACTGGTTGTGCGCCATCTCCGGCCAGGAGATCGGCCCGCGGGGCGGCACCAGGTGCGTTCCCCACTGGAAGAAAAATCCCGCATTCCACAACATCAAACCGCCGAGAGTAGTGCCGAGCGCAAGCCTGGCTTTACGCGGAGAGGGAAACATCTGCGCGCAGCTCGAAAGCAGAACACCCAGCCCGATAACGAATGGCGCGGTAAGCGACACGAAGAAACGATTTCCAAACGAAGCGATGCCGGTCCAATCCGGATAACACGCCATCAGCAGGTAGAAAGCAATTGCCGCGGCAAGGATCGGTGTGCCGACGGCCGGCGAGCGGCGCCCGAACAGAAACAACCCGATCACGGCGAGCGCCGCAACCGGCGTCCAGACAAACAGACCGTGATTCGAGGAGAACAGGATCTGCAGCAGAACGGGCGAAGTCCAGTTCCAGTCCTCCAGATGGACATAGCCGGTTTCGAACGGGCTGCCATAAACCACGTAACGGCTCGCAAACGTGGGCAAAAGACAAAGCAGAGCAACCGCCGCGAAGAGCACATACGGCCCAACCGCTCTCCACACGGCGGTCTTTGGTGCTTGCCGCGCTTGGCGGTATTGGGAGATGGGGTCGAACAACAGGACGACCAGCAGCATCGCGTTTACGTAATAGACGTTGAGCATCAGGCCGGCGATGGCGCCCAGCAGGCTCCATTGGCGCAACGAGCGTGAGCGGCGGGTCTCGTGCCAATACCAGAGGAACAGCGCCACGCTGAAGGCGGAGTGCGCGTGCGACCACGACGGATTGAAATACATGTACACCGGCAAGGAGCTGGCCCACCACACCGCCAGCGTGGCCCAGAAGGCCCAGAGCTCCTCGACATATTGGCGGGCGATCCGAAAGGCGAGCACGAGACCCAGGAAACCGTAGACGGCGGTGCCCAAGGCCATCGCCAGGCGATAGGGAGCGGAAAAGCCGTCGGCAGGCACCCGCGAGCCAGCAGCGGCAGCGATGAGCACCGCGGCGTGCGCGGCGAGCAGGAACGGGCTCCAGAGAATGGCGGGCCCGATGCTGAAATGGTTGTCGAGATGGCCGGTGGGCGTGCGAAATTCGGGCTTGATGCGTCCATTTTCATCAACGCGGGCGTCGCGAAAGGCGGGGTTGGAAACGAGGTAGTCGGGTTCGAAATCGAGATTGTGCCGGATCAGCAAGGCGCGCGCGTAAGCGTAGTAACCGACGCCATCGCCGCGCACCCACGGATTCAAAAGGGGCAGAGAGAGGAGAAACAGGATGGCCAACCAACGTTCGAATTTTGGGGAAGGGGAAGCGGGCGAGGGATTGGGATCACGGGCAGGCACAAGCCACTAGACAGCCGCTGCGCGTTGGGTCGAGTTGGCGGGGCGTTCGCGAAAGTAAGCGGCGACGCGGTCAATGATTTCGTTCAGTGGAGTGGCCGGGCGAAAACCAGTGATGGAATGTAATTTATCGACGCACGGAATCCTGCGGGCCATGTCTTCAAAACCGGGCTCGTAGGCTTGATCGTAAGGGACGAATTCGATGGCGGAAGAGCTGGCGGTGCGCTGTTTGACGAGGTGAGCCAGATTTTCGATAGTAATTTCCTCGGTATTTCCGACGTTGACCACTTCTCCGACGGAGCGGGAATTGTCAAGAAGGCGGATCAAGGCTTCGACGGTGTCGCGAACATCGCAAAAGCAGCGGGACTGCTTGCCGTCGCCGTAGACGTTGATGGGGGTGTTGTCCAACGCGGACTTGACGAAATTGGGTAGCACCATGCCGTAGCGACCGGTCTGGCGAGGGCCAACGGTGTTGAACAAGCGCACCACGATGACGGGAAGTTTCTTTTCCTTCCAATAGGAGAGGGCGAGAAATTCGTCGAGGGCCTTGGAAGCGGCATAACTCCAGCGGCCCTTGGTGGTGGGGCCGAGAACGAGGTCGGCATCTTCGTGAAAGGGAACGTTGGTGTTTTTTCCGTAGACCTCGGAGGTCGAAGCAGTAAGAACAAGTTTGCGCTTCTTACAGGCAGCTTCCAGGATCATCTGGGTGCCGTTGACGTTGGTTTCGATGGTGCGGACAGGGCTCTCGACGATGAGCTTAACGCCGACGGCGGCGGCGAGATGAACAACGATATCGGCGTCATCGACGAGTTCGGCGACCAACTGGCGGTTTTCAATGGAATCGAGATGATATTGGAGATTGGCGGAAGCCTTGAGGTGGCGAATATTCTCCATGCTGCCGGTGGAAAGATTGTCGAGGAGAACGACGTGGTCGCCGCGATCGAGCAAACGCTCGGCCAGATGAGAGCCGATGAAGCCGGCACCGCCGGTAATGAGATAGTGCAAAGAGACTCCTCAAAACAATGGATAACAACCAAGTCCGGAAAGCATTCCGGTACTACGGCAAACGGCGAGGGGTTTACAACTGCTGCGCGTCACCCTGACCGTGCGCCGAATGCTCAAAAATTCCGTCGTCATCGCCGGACTTGCCGTCGCCGGAGTCCTTATGGCCGTAGCCATAAGAATAGGGATAGTAGCGATAGGAATAGTAGTAGTCCGGAGCGTGAGAATCCACAGCGTTGAGAACTACGCCGAGGAGATGGCATTTGACGCCGACCAGCAGGTCGCGAGTGCGGATGAAAGCTTCCTTAGGAGTTTCGCCGCTGCGCACGACGAGGAGAACGCCATCGGCCTTGACGGAGAGAATCACGGCGTCGGTGGCGGCCATGATGGGCGGAGTATCAATGACGATAAATTTGAATTTGGAGCGCAGCTCGGTGAGCGCGTCCGCCATGCGGTGCGAAGAAAGCAAGTCCGCCGGGTTGGGAGGAAGCGGGCCGGTGGGAATGGCGGAAAGGTTCGGAATAGCGGGATGCTGGACGGTAACGAGATCGAGACTGGAGACGCCGGCAAGGTAGGAGCTGAGTCCAGCATATTTATTGCTGCCGAGATTGAGGAGGCGGCCGACGCCGGGCTTGCGAAGATCGGCGTCAATGAGAAGAGTGCGATCACCCAATTGGGCGAGAGTGACGGCAAGATTGGCGGCGGCGGTGGTTTTGCCCTCGCGAGGAAGAGCGCTGGTGACCAGAATGACTTGAGGCGGATGGTCCGCGCGGGAAAGGAGCAAGGAGGTACGCAGAGCGCGAAAAGCTTCGGACATCTGCGATTTCGGCAAATGCTGGGCGACCAGCTCAATCTGCTTTTCACCGGAGCCGCCGAGCAACCGGGAGCGTTTGCCATTGCCGTTGGATTCCGCGAAAGCGGGAACGACGGCGAGAGAAGGCAAGCGGGCGAGATTTTCGACATCGTCAGGAGTCTTGACGGTGTTGTCCATGTATTCGCGAACGAGAGCGAGGCCAATGCCGCCTACCAGGCCGACGAGAAAAGCCAAAGCCACGCTACGTGTTTTTGCGGGGCGGGAAGGGAAAGAGGGGACCATAGCCGGGTCCACGACGCGGATGTTGGAAGACTGGAGAGCGGAAGAGATGCCGGCTTCCTTGAGCTTGGTCAACAAGCCGTCGTAGAGAGATTTGTTAGCCTCGGCTTCGCGCTTGAGCATGTTGTACTGCACCATGCGCTGGGACATCTGATTGGCTTCGGCTTTTTGCTGGTCGAGGGAGCGGGTGAGCAGCTCCTCGCGCTGGCGGGCTTCGCGGTATTCACTCTCCAGGCGAGCGACGACGCCGTGTTTTTCCCGCGCGAGGTTGTCGTCCAAGTCCTTGAGCTGCGCCTGCATCCGCTGGACTTTCGGGAAATTCGGTCCGTACTGGGAAAGCGCGTCGCTGTACTGTCCAAAAAGCTCGGCTCGCCGCTTGAGGAGGTCCTGAACAACGATGCTTTCGCGCACCTGCGGGATGGCATCCATTTCGCCGGTTTTGGCAAATTCATAGAGGGCCTGCTTGCGCATGCGCTCGCTTTGGGCTTCGGTGAGGCCGCGATTGAGGTCCGCCAGGCGCTGGGTGGTGATGTTCTGCTTGTCATCGAGCTCCCAGATCTGATTCTTGCGCTCGTAGTCCAGGCGGGCATCCTCGGAATTCTTGACTTTGACGCGAAGTTCGTCGAGTTGGTCCGTGAGCCAGGCAGTGGCTTCGGTGGTGGACTGGTAGTGATTGCGGCGGTTCTGGTCGATGTAATTCTTGATGTGAGCATTGACGATTTGGGAGGCCAGAACGGGATTGGTAGATTCAAAACTGATGTCCATCAAACGGCTATTGGGGACGCGTTTGACGCTGATGCTACCCAAAAAGCCGGCGAGTTCCGGAGGACGCTTCTGGTTGGCGAGGCTTCCGGTAGCGATCGCCGGAGATACGGAACCGGAGCCGTCGTCGGCCAGGGAAGCCAGGGCGCTGCCGCGGATAGTCTGGAGCGCGAGAGTTTCGCTGGTGAGGATCTTCGATTGGGTCTCGATGTAGTTTTCGAGATCGACCATGAAATCGTAGGAATCGGCGTTCTGGAAAGGCAGGATGTTGGAGGTTTCGCGATCAATTTCAATGCGAGTAGTGGCGACGTAGACGGGCTGCATGCGGAAAGTGGCGATGGAAACGATGGTGACTACGGCAAGCATGAACGAGAGGATGAGCCACTGATGCTTGCGGAGAATCAGAAGATAGTCGTAGAGATGGGGCTCGCGTCCCGGAAGATCGAAGGTGGACGGAGTGATGGAGGAGGCCACCACGTCCACGATGCCGTGAGAACCGTTGCCGTTGCCATTGCCATTGCCGCGAGGAAGCAGTGTGGAATCGGGAGCCATGACTATCGCTGTGCCACCCTATAGAGGAGTACTCCCGTGCCAAGGGCCAGAGAAATCTCAGCCGTTTTGGAGAGAGCCTGTTTTGCGCCGCTGGTGGGCACGAAAAGAATGTCGCTGGGACGCAGTTGGACGTCTTCCGCTTCGAACTTCATGACTTTTTTCAAGTCTACTTCGACCTCGTGCTGCTGGCCGCCAGGATCCCTGCGAACGATGACGGCGCGGTCGGTTTTGGCGACGCGGCTGAGGCCGCCAGCCAGGGAAAGAACCTTTAGCGCGGTGAGCTGAGCACGATCATTGGAAACGACAAAGCCGCCGGGTTTCTGGACGGCGCCGAGGACGTAGACGATGCCGGCATGAGGAACGGTAATGACATCACCGGGGAGAATGGGAATGTTGCTGCTCATATCTCCGGTCTCGAGAATCTGGCTGAGATTGACGGTAATGGTGGTGGAGAGAGGGGGCGGCACAGGAGCGGAATTATCGGATTCCGGCGAGGCAGCATCAGGCTCGGCGACAGCTTCCTGAACCTGCCTAGTGACAATAACGGAGTCGCCGGCGTCGGGAGCGATGCCACCGGCGGCGGCAAGGATCTCAATGAGAGTCATGGGGCGGTCGGCTTGATAAACGGTGGGATGAGCGACGGCACCCATGATGGTGACGGGTTTGCTTTTCTTTTCCTTGACGGTCACGGTGACTTCCGGATGGGAGACCAAGCCATTGGCCTCCAGGACTTCCTGAATCTTGCGCTCGGCTTGCGCTTCGGTAAGGCCGGCTACGCGAAGGCGAACGGGCACCAATGGTATACCAATTGTACCTGTTTGACTGACTCGTAATTCCCGGCTGAGCTCGGCTACGTCGAAGACCTGAACGGCGATGACGTCACCGCTGCCAATGACGTAATCGCGAGGAGCAGGGGTGCGGGAAGCGGAAGCCAAACTGGTAATGCGCTGGTTGGTCTCCTGCGAGGTTTCAACAGACTGGGCGCGCAGGCCCGGTACGAGAAGCAGGAAAGCCGAGAGCGAAGCCGTGAGAAGGCACGGCGCCTTGGCGAATGTGACTCCAAGGAAGCGGATAGAAGACCCCCGAGCGAGTATACCGTCACCAGAAGGAAATCAACCAAAGTTTTCCGAAAAGTTAACGGTAGCCACTGGACCAACAGAGGGTCGCGGAGGAGCCGGCAGAGCCCAGGTAGCGAGGAGAGCCATCAGGAAAAAGAGCAAGGCGTTCGCGGGGATATGCAAATTGAAGTCCACGAGACCGTGAACGAGAAATCCAGAACATCCCACCAGGCCGGAGAGATGAAGAGCGGCCTCAAAGGAGTTGTCGGCAACCAGCAGGCGCTTGAGAGAGGAGGAAAACAGCAGAACCAGGAAGGCAGCACAGCACAAGGCGCCGGCGACGCCGGTTTCCGCGAGGGCTTCCAGGTAGTCGTTGTGGGCGTGATTGACGACTTTCCCATCGTAAAGAGAATCGTAGGCGGGAAAAACAGTCTGCAAAGTGCCGAGGCCGGCACCGAGAACCGGATAGTCCAGGAAGATACGCCAGGCGTCCTGACGCATGGAAGCGCGCTTGCCGACGGTAACCTCGAGAACCTGGAGAGAGGAGAAGCGGTCGAGGACTTGATGGACACCAGTCCAGGTGACCATGACCAGGGCGAGAAGAAGAATGATCCCGCCGGCGAGGGCATGCTTTCCGGCGGCGCGACGGGCGACGACGATGAAGATCATGACCCCAAGTTCGACGCTGAAACTGACGATACCGCCGCGCGAAGCGGACAAAAACAGAGCGCCGATGGTAACCAGGGCGAATAGACCGGCAGCAAACCAGCGCTCTTTGCGAACCTTGCCGAGAACCAGGGGCACGAGGGCAACGGGAATGACCAATTCGGCGAAGCCGGCAAAATGATTGCGGTTGACGTAAGGGCCGAAAGGAATGCCTCCGTAGCGCATGTCGCGAAACCAGTAGAGCTTGCCGTTGAAAGTAAGCTGTTGGAGGATCCCGAAAATGGAAACGAGAAAGCCGAAACTCATAAGAAACCAGAGGAAAGATCGCCAATGATCGGCAGCGCGAAAGGATTGCGCCGCGAGGAATAGAAGGATGAGGCAGGACATGACGAGGATCAGATCCTGGCGGGTCTCAAACGCAGAAACGGAGCGGTGAAGGCCCAACTGCGCTACGACGACCAACACGAAGGCGAAGAACGGAGTCAGCAAGGGCGTGAGGATGACCACGCGACCGTTTTCCTTTTCGAAGAGGAGACAGACGGACCACAGGACGAGAAGAACACCAGCGCCCACAGCCAGGACGGCGCGGGCCCAATCCTCGACGGCGCCATGAGCAGCGACGGCAAATACGAGGAGGAACATGATGCCGACGCGGACGGGCTTCATGGAGCGGGCTTCTCCGGAGTTTCCGGAACGAGGGCGACGTCGTCGATCCACGCGGCCCCTTGAATGCGAGTGCTGAAATCGGCGCTGGGATTACGGCTGACGCAGACGCGGACCTGTCGCACGTCGGCGGCAACCCAGGGCATTTCAATTCTGGTCCAGAGGTGGCTGCCGTGGACATCGGGAGAGTCGAGAGAAACCTCGCGGGAGTTTTCCTGCCAGAAGATGCGAAAGCGGACACCCTGATCGGAAGTGAGAGCTTCGGTTTGCACCCAAGCGGAGAAACGATAAGCGGTAGACGGCTGAACGGCGGCCACGTGGCACAGATCGGAAAAGTTAACGTTGTGCTGGCCATCGAAACCGAGGCGCAAAGAAGAATTGCCGGAGTGTTTTGCGCTGGTGTCGATAGTGGATTGCACGCCGTTGGCAGCAACGGGAAAACGCCAGGCAAAGCCCGCGTCTCGGATGCCGGTCTCGAAACCGCCGTCCCAGAGGACCGAACCGGGCGGATCGGCGGGAGGGGTGATGCCGGAGAGAGTGACAGCTTCGTTCCAGACGCGACGAGCTTCGCCGGAACGATGGGCCTGCAGAAGAGCGTCGACCAGGGAAAAGGCGTCGCTGAAAGCGAGAACAGGACGAAGGGCGACGAGGCGGGCCCAGACAACGAGAGCGGCGGAGGTTTCCTCTCCAGCATCGAGTTGACGGATGGCGTCAAGATATACGGCTGGCTGGGCGGGGAGAGCCTTGTCCAGGATGAGCTGAATATCGGGATCGACGCGCCAAACGCGAGAGAAAGCCTCGGCGGCACGCTTGGGGTCGATGGAGACGGTTTGGTGGATCTGGGCGAAGGCTTGCGGCAGTTCGCCCTGGCGCAAGAGGAAATTGCCATAGCGCCAATGAACTTCGGCGGAAAGAGGGTAAACCGCGAGGGCATGGTGGAAGGCATCGCGCGCGGCGGGGATGTCGCCCTCGGACTCGCATGAGATGGCGAGATCGAGCCAGACATCGGCAGCGCGAGGATCGAGAGCGAGCGAGGAGCGATAGGCTTGAATGGCGCGATTGGGATCGGATTCCTCTAGGCTGTATTGCCAATAACGGCCGAGGAGATACCGGTTCAAAGGGTTGGAAGGTTCGAGGCGGATGGAGTTTTCATAGCCGGTCCGAGTGCCGCGGCCGGCTTCCCGGACGGCGCGGGCATTGCGGATGGCGGGATATGCCAGGGCTGCCGCCAGAATGACGGAAAAAAGGACAAGGAAGGAACGAGTGATCGAGCTGGGGACAGGCCAGATCATCGGACGGTACTGTGCATTGGGGGAGTGGAGAGATGCAAGGTAAATATAGCGAGCGGGCACACCGGAGGAAACGCGGGGAAAGGGTTATTTGCCGATGGCGGCAGTGAAAGACTCGTCGCCGCGGCCGCGACGCCGAACGTCAATGCCGAGACGCTTGATTTTCTGGTTGAGGGTGGAGAGCGGAATCATGAAGCGTTCGGCGGCTTCGGTCTGGTTCCAGCCGGTGCGCTCCAGCATGTCAACAATGATGCGACGCTCGATTTCGTCCATGATCTGAAAGAGAGAAGGCTGCGGGGTGTCGGCGCCGGAGCGCGAACCCGGCTCTCCGGGCAGCGGCGGAAGAAATTCGGAAAGCTGCAGGCGAACGCCGCGGACGATTTCCTTGCTGCGGATGCTTTCGGGAAGCAGATCGACGTCCACGCGCTCCTGAGTGGAAAGGACGACGGCGCGCTCGACAACATTTTCGAGTTCGCGCACGTTGCCGGGCCAGTCGTAGTCCATCAAAAGCTTCAGAGAGGAAGGGGTGAAGGTGCGCGGAGTCTTGTCATTTTCCTCGCAGTAGCGATCGAGGAAATGGGCGAGCAGCGCGGGAACGTCTTCGCGACGGTCGCGCAGAGGCGGAAGCGTGAGGTGAATGACGTTGAGGCGGTGATACAGATCTTCGCGGAAGCGGCCTTCGCGCACCAGAGTAAGCAGCTCGATGTTGGACGCGGCGACGATGCGCACGTCGACCTTGATCTGCTCGGTGCCGCCGAGGCGCATGAATTCGCGCTCCTGAATGACACGGAGGAGCTTGGCCTGGGTTTCCGGGCTGATGGTGGCGATTTCGTCGAAGAAGATCGTGCCCTGGTCGGCGACTTCGAAGAGACCTTTCTTGGAAGCGACAGCGCTGGTGAACGCGCCTTTGACGTGGCCAAAGAGCTGGGATTCCAGGAGGTCGACCGGAATGGAGCCGGTGTTGACGGGGACAAAGGCTTTGTCGGCGCGCGGCGAGGCGGAATGAATAGCCTTGGCGATGAGTTCCTTGCCGGTGCCGCTTTCGCCGCTGATCAGGACGGTGGAGCGCGACGCGGCCACCTGGGTGACGAGATCGAGCAGCGTCAGCATCTTCTCGCTCTTGCCGATAATGTTGGGGAAATTGAAGCGCTGCTTCAGCGCGCGCTTGAGCTGAACGTTTTCGTCGCGCAGGCGGCGCGATTCGACGGCTTGCGCCACCTGCGCAAGCAGTTCGTCGTTGGACCACGGCTTGGTGATGTAGTCCATCGCGCCGCTCTTGAACGCCTGACGTGCCATGTCGATGGAACCATAAGCGGTGATCAGGACGACGGGAAGATGAGCGTCGCGCTGGCGGATTTCCTGGAGGAGATCGAGGCCGTTGCGGTCGGGAAGGCTGACGTCGAGCAGCAGAAGATCGAAAGGGCGCTCTTCCAGCTTGGCGAGGCCTAATTCGCCGGTACCGGCGCTGGAAACGCCATAACCTTCGCTGGTCAGCAGCAGCTCAAGACCTTCGCGAATTTCCGATTCGTCATCAACTACAAGGATGGAGCCCTTAGACATGAACCGCTTTCCGGACGGCGGGGAATTCTACGTGGAAGGATGTGCCCTTGCCGGGAGAGGAGCGAACATCGATTTTGCCCGCGTGCTCTTTGATGATGCCGTAGCTGACGGAGAGACCGAGACCGGTGCCGCGACCGCTGGCTTTGGTGGTGAAAAACGGATCGAAGATGCGATGGATATGTTCGCGCGGAATGCCGGCGCCGGTGTCCACGACTTCGATTTCGACGCTGCCGTTGTGAGTGGCGGTGCGAACTTCCAGCATGCCGCCACCGGGCATGGCGTCGCGGGCGTTCAGGAAGAGGTTCAGGAAAACCTGCTGGAGCTTGTTGGCCGAGCCGCGCACGGGAGGCAAAGGCTCGCCGAGCTGCTTGACGATCTGAATCTGCGAAGTCTTCAAGGGATGCGCGACGAGGGAGAGGGTTTCTTCGACGACGCGATTGACGTCGATGTCGGCCAGTTCGCTGGCACCGGTGCGCGAGAAATTGAGGAGGTTGTTGACGATTTCGCTGGCGCGGAAGGTCTGCTTGACGATTTTTTCGATGATGCCCTGGCGCGGATCGCCTTCGGGCATTTGCTTCGCGAGCATCTGGATGTAGTTGGAGATGACGGCAAGAGGGGTGTTGACCTCATGCGCGACGCCAGCGGCGAGCAAGCCCGAGGAAGTGAGCTTTTCGGTCTGGGACATCTGTTCTTCCATGCGTTCGCGCTGCGTGACGTCATCGAAGAGCAGCAATCGGCCAATGCGGTCGCCGGATTTGCTGACCAGCGGAGTGATGGAGACATTCAGGGTCAGAATTTTGCCCTGATGATGGAGTCGCTGCTTATAGATGCCGGTGATCTGCTCCTCGTCGCCGCGCGAAGCAATTTCAGAGGCTAATTCCACGGGCAGGAGATCTTTCAGCTGACGGCCGACGGCTTCCTGACGAATGACGCCGAAGAGTTGCTCCATGCGGGTATTCCAAGACTCGACCAGGCCGCCAAGATCCACGGCGAGAACGCCGACGTTCAAGGATTCGACGATGTTTTCGCTGAAGTCCTTGAGGCGAGCGATTTCCAGAGCCTTCTGTTCGAGTGAGCCGTAAAGCTGGGCATTGTCGAGAGCAATGGCCACGTACCCGGCGATGGTCTGAACGAGCTCGACGTCATCGCTGGACAGGAAATCGCCATCCACGGTTTTGCCCAAGCCGAGCACGGCAACGGTGTGTTCGCGGATGCGACAAGGAATGAAGTAGTTGAGATCGAGTTGCTCGAGAGTCTGGCGAACGGAATCGCTGACCTCTCTCGCCGCACGGGGCGACTCGAAAAAGAGCGCCCCGCGGGCGAACTCGGGCCGGGCCGGCTCGAGGAAGCTGAGATCCATGGGTTCGGAGAGACGGACGCCCATGGAACGAGCGACCCGCATTCCGCCCGGATTAACGGGATCTTCCATGAAGATGGCCAGGCGGTCGACCAAGAGTGTCTGGGAAACGCGGTCCATGACCGAACCGAGCATGGGATCGAAGCGAACTTCGTTGGTAAGCGTGCGGCCAAACTCGATAAGCGTGCGGCGGTAGTCGAGGCGGTCGCGATAGAAGAAACGGTCGAGACGAGCCTGAATCCACTCGCGGAACGGCTGGAACAGGAAAGCGGCGATGACGATAGCGATCATGCCACCGACGGGACCGGTGGTCTGAGCATGGAAGATATCGGCGATGAGAGCGACCAGGGCGAAATAGATGGAGGCTACCGCAGCGGTTGCGGCGGTATACGCGAGGCCGCGCTTGAAGATGATATCCACATCCATCAAGCGATAACGGATGATGGCATAGCCAAAACAGAGCGGAATAAGAACCAGGCTGAGCGCGGAAAACTTCATCCAGGTGCGGGAGTCCGCATCAATGACGAACGGGATGATGTAGAGGAAGAGGAAGGGCAAGCTGCCGGCCAAAGTACCGCCGCTGAGCCACTTCAACTGCTGGCGAAGGACTCCGGAAGGCGCTTGCCGGAAGCTGGCATAGAAGACCAACGCGGCGGCCAAGAAATACAGGCCGAGATAGCTGAGCTCGATCTTGTCCAACAGTACGCGGGAGCCAAGCCAGGGCACGAAACCGAGGATGTTCAGGGCGGTGCTGATATGACAAAACAGCAGCACCACCGGCGATCCATACACGAGGGCTAATTTCGAAACGGAACGAGTGGTAGCCTCGGCGCGCTCCGGAAAGACCAGGGCAAAGTGGAGCAGGAGCGCGGGTGCCAGAAGCTTGGCGACGACGCCAGCCCAATAGACCTCGTAGTCGAATGCGTCCAGCTTGCCGCTGTAATGGAACGAATACAGGACGAAAGAGACGAGGCAGAAAACGTAGAAATGCACCGCGCGCGGGGCATTCCAGCGGCGAATAAAGATGAACAGACCGATGAAGAGATAGAGCAGGCCAACGACGCGCTCATAGTCTTCAATGGAGGCGGGTTTTTCCGCAGGCGCGGTGACCAAACGAGTTTCAAATTCCTCGCCGTTGCGAAGCAGTTTGTAGCGGACCTGGGTCCATAAGCCGGCGCGCCAGAGGCGCTTGGTGACCTGGACCTGAGTATCCACGCGGGAACCGTTGATTTCCAGGAGCACATCGCCGGGACGCACGCCAGCTCTGGCAGCAGGAGAACCAGGGGCTAATTTCCAGGCTTCCGCGCCGCGATTCGTGTCGAGCCAGGCCACACCGTCGTCGGGAATCTCAAAGATCTCGCGCTGGCGGAAATTGATCCAGGCGTAGATAACGGCAGCGAGCGTGGCGAGGGCCAGGATCACTGCACCGAGACTGACTCGAAGGTTCTGCTTCATTCTGAAACCCGGGTGGCTCAGACACCCATTCTTGACAATATCAGGTGCAAACGGACTTCCACTGTTTGGTAGGGACCCGAAACAGAAAGCACTCTGTAATCATAGAGTTGCCCGGGCACAGTTGTAGGCGGCCTAAGGAAATCCAATTAATGGAAGGGCGCATACAGCTTTTCAAAATCAGTGGCAACGGCTCAAAACTGGACGCTTACTCCACCACGGAACGTCCGGAAGGCCGGCACGAGTACTGTGTGGCCATCCTGGCTGGTGAGGGAAACGTAGCCCTGGGCAAAGACGTTGTCGCAATCCGCCACGGCTTGCCAACGACCGGGGGCGAATTTGGGCAAAGCCTGGCGAACACCCAGGTGCACAAAAGGATCCATCTGGAACAACGAATCGCCATAGGCGTCCGGGCGGGAAACCGAGGTGCCGCTTATCCATTTGTAGCCGGCATCGAGCTTGGTTCCGGTGCGATGGACCTTGGCGGAGACGCCCACACCGACGGAGTGATGCATGGAGGTGCGGAACAGGTCGCGAAGCGCGCCGTCGGCCACTTGCGAGGGGGTCAGGGCGCCTGCAAATGCATACAGAGCAGTCAGTTCGACGTCATCGGAAAGCTTTTCGCGCAACGCGATCCGGGTACCCCAGCTGTTCGAAGAGCCGCCGTCGTAGGCAAACTGATTGGAGAAATAGTCCTGGAGATAATCGCCAAGGGGCAAGTCGGTTCCGTGACCATATACGGCCACGTGACGATTGTCGTCATGGAAGGCCGCGATTTGAAGCTTGCCACCAGCACCCAGCTTGCGTTCGGCATTCAGTTCTTCGTGCCAACCGCCCTCTAGAACCGGCCGGCCATTGCGCCAAAGCAGAGCCGGGAAAGAATCGAGTTCATCCAAGGCGGCCGCCAAAGCACCCCCGGAATCGTGCTCGTCGGCTTCGAGAGGCGTGGGAGCGCCGGGTTCCGCGGCGAAAATCAGGGCGGCATGCCAATCGTCGGAGATGTGCGTTTCCAGTTGCAAATGGGGACGCAAAGAGGTTGCGGCCCGAGACAGGCCCACCATAACGTACTCGGCACCATAATGCAGGACAGACCGCTGGCCGAGGCCTATAGCGCCACCTTGTTCCACGCGAACCCCGCGAAACGTCTGGCCGTCAGGACCAAGCTTGGATTCGCGAAGGACGAGCGCAGAGTGCGGACCAGTGGAAAGCGAGCCGGTGGGGAGCCAGACGGTGGCCAAGGCGCCACCGGGAGCGGAATCCTGATAGTTCATCTGACCAGCAAGGATCAGACGCGACGAGCCGCCGAGAGACTGGTCGTAGGCAAAGGCGGTGGCGGGAGCGGAGGGAATGGTAGAGGCGGAGCCAGGGCGGCGGGCGCCGTCCGTAAAGTCCAGGCGGGCACGCGGCCGCAAGTTGCGAGTATCCAACTGCGAGGTCGCGACATCGCCCTCTTCCATCCATTGCAGCACCGGGCGAGAGACGGAAGCGGAACGCAACACCCACTTCCAATCATCCGCTTCCACGGAGGTAGCGGAAGGTTGACGGCGCAACTGATCGAGCGAAGCGAATATGGACTCCAGCTCGACGCGGACAACGGTGGTGAGGTGCGAGCTAATTCGTACATGCTGCTGGAGGGTCGGAAGGAATCCGGCAAGAGTGACGCGGACGGTATAGAGACCTGGAGAAAGCTTCTCACCCCGGAAAACGCCTTGCGTGTTGGTCAGATAATCCGCAGCGCGTGCGCTCATGGATTCCGGAACAAGCTGAACCGACGCACCCATCTGTGGCGTTCCGGAGATGTCCTTGACGACGCCGGCGAGCATGCCGGAAGCAGACTTCACCTGCGCATCGGAGCGAGCGGCACCGAAAACGGAACCCAGCACGATCAGCAGTAGAGGCCCCAAGATAGGCAGCCGTCTTTGATTCACGTCTAAACTACCTTCCTGGCGCCTGTGGGGCAGTGTTTGCAGCCGCCTTGGTATCACTCGGCGCCTTCACGGTGAAATCGGCGGTCTTGGTAATGGTTTTGTTGGACAGCGTATCAGTTGCGACGACCTCGAGAGAATATTTGCCCGGAGCAAGTGAGGAGAGAGGCAACAAACGCTCGAGAGTCACCTGCTCGCCACTCTGCTTCATATCCGCGGAGGTTTCCTTGAACTGCAAAACCTGCTGATCGCCCTTTTTGACGGTATAGACGAAGGTGGCGGCGGATTTGTGGGTTTTGTCGTCGGGCTTCAGGTTATAAACCTGCATATAGATGCCCATTTTGTCGTTGTTGGTGAAGTCGGCGTCCATCTTCGGGCGCACTTTGGAGGAACCCAGAACAAACTGACCGGTGCCAATTTGCTTAGCGGGCACATGTTCGAGCTGGTCGGCAAGGATCAGGGAGCTGGTTTCCAATTGGTCGTCCTGAAACTTGGGAACCTGGAGACGAGTATTGATGACGCCGACGTTACCGCTCTTTACGTCCTTGATGACCAGATCGAGGCGATAGAGGCCGGGACGAAGCGGCACGGCTTTTTGATAAATGGACTGCAGCTTGACCGATTGCTGAAAAAGGCTGTCCGGAAAATCGCGGCTGACGGGATCCTCAAAGGTTTGCACTACACGGCCGGTCAGAGTGCTGACGCGGCCGAAAATGTTGATGGTGGCGGAGTGCACGCCTTCCTTGGACTCAAAGGAAAGCTGGTTGTTGGGGACTTGAATGGTGACAGGGACGAGAACCGTGTCATTGGTGACCCTCAGGAAATCGGTGCGCCAAGAAAAACGCATCTGATCGCGAACGATGCGAGCGGTTACGATGGCTTCCAGATCCTTGAATTTGACTTGCGGAGGCTTGAAGGCCTTGGAGTATTGCTCCAGGCGGCTAAATTCATTCATGCTCGCCGGCGTGCCACCCAAGGCAGTGGGAAGATTGGTGCCGTCTGAACGCGTGAAACGATCCGCCTTGGAAGCCATGCCCATCGATTCGAGCAAGCTCAAGCCTGCGCCGGGAACGTGCAAAAGGGCATCTTTTTCCGAGGGATCCATGGTGAGGCGATACTCGCCGGAACCGGTGGGATCCACGAATTCCCAGATGACGTTTTCACCGATGCCTTCCATATAGCGATAGCGCCAAGTCTCCCAAGGATACGTCGTGGTAGAGCCGCCGCCTTCTTCCATGGGCCGATCATACGTGCCGCCCGTGGGATGCGATTCCACTTCATCCGCAGGCCCCCACATGATGTACATGCGGCCGCGATCCGTTTTCCAGCCGGGTATACCGGACGCATAATGCTCATTGGCGTACGCAATACGGCGGTAATGCTCTTCCTTGAAATCGTTGTCCGGCAAATCCGGGTTGGCGCTGCGACGCAGCCAAAACTGCTCGATGAACTGTTCGCGTTCCTCGTTGGTTTCCAGTTGCAAAAAGGCCTGACGCTCCTCCGGAGCGATGATGTAGACGACGTCCTCGTTAAGCCATTGCTTATAAGGAGTATCCAGCTCTTTAGCGGCTTTTTTGAGCTTTTTGCGCTGTTCTTTGTCGAGTTTTTGAGGAACGGGAGCCGCGGTGGGATCCTGAGCTTGTTGTGCCTGAACCAGTGGGAGAGCAATAGCCAGAGAAAAAACGGAAACGAAAAGGGTGCGAACTACCCTGTACATAAAGACACCTCAAGCTGTAGGACTCAGGGATTCTACTCCCCGGAGAAGTCCTGCGTCAATCAACGAAATCTCCATTCTTTTGTGACACTTGGGCCCCGGCAAGGGTTAGAAGCGATCGAGGAACCGGGGGTTGCCTGAGGGCTGGCGGCTGGCCTTTGGGTCAGGAGAATGGAACAGGTAAAAGGCGGGTTCAGGCTTACTGCACGCGCTGCTGCTGAGCATCCCAGCCGACCAAGGCATCGAAGATGGCCAGGACGTGACGACGATATTCGACCATGCGAAAGAAGATGTCGCGAAGTTCCGGCTCGCGCTCGGAGTCTTTGTGCCACTTCGCCAGTACCGCGGGAGGCACCTCAATATCGCGTCGCAGCAGCTCAGGGGAGTGGCCGCGAAGGAACAAGCCGTAGAAAAAGGCGGCTTCCCGTTGAGGGAAAGCGAAGTCGCTGGGGACTTCGACGGGAGCGAATTGTGGCACGGTGGCCATAAAGAAAATGCAGTTTACCCAAAAGCTCATCAAGGTCAAGTAGTACGCAGCCCCGATTGTCACGTGCCGGACAATGTCCGGCAGTACAGCTCGGGGGCGGTTGCCACCCCGGTAGTCCAGTACAACGCGGGGGTTGCCACCAGACTCTAACCGCCATAGGATGATTATGAACATGGCACGGTTGCACAAAACGACCAAGGGCTCTCTTGCGGGAAGAGGGCTGAGGAAGGTTCTGCGTTTCGGCGTAGGCCGGGGGCTGCGGTCCATCGAAGTGAATCCAGAGGACTTCCGCAAGCAGTTGGCGGACAAGCACGGGCTGTGGGTACCAAGCCTGGAGAGAATGCAGGATGTACCGCTCGAACAGTTGGATACGGTAGCGGCCAAGCTGATTCGGGATGCCGGCCGGCTGGCGGCGGCGGAAGGCGCGGGGCTAGGGCTTGGCGGAATAATGACTTTGGTGTCGGACGCAGGATTGTTGACGGCGATAACGCTGCGGCTGACGCAACGATTGTGCCTGCTCTACGGATTCGAGACGCATGGGCATGAGGAGCGGATGGAGATGTGGATGGCGGCGGCCGCCGCAACGGGCGTCGACTACGGCAAAGACATGGCGGAGAAGCAAATTTTCGAGAAGCTGGCGCCGAGAATCGCGCGGCAACTGGCACTGAAGGTGGGAGAGGAAGCAGCGGAAAAATGGGTGGGGCGATTAATCCCGCTCGCCAGTTCGGCGATCGGCGGTGCGCTAAATTTCTCGTTCGTGAGAACCTGGGGTCGGCGGGTGCAGCGCAATGTGCGGGAAAGACATGTGCTGCGGCGAACGTCGACAGCAAGAGCGGCAGTCGCGTAGAGTTTCGCGTCAGGCTTATGCGGCCGCGGGATGTACCCGCGCATGCCGGGGAGAGGGACAGATGCGCAGCCGAAAGAGCATAGTGTTCGTGATGGCGGTGTTGGGACTGTTGGCGCTGGCGGCGGTGCCGCAACCCGGTGCGTCGCGGTTGTCGGCTGACTTCGGAGCGGCAGGAACTGCGCAAGGTGCGGACGAAAGCGTACCGGCATTTCATTCCGAGGTGCCGAAAGGGCCGCTGCCGGCAACCATGGATCCGGAGCAATTCAGCGATCCCGTAGTGCGGAACGCCTATACCAGCGCGGCAAAAGTGAAGAAAGTGCTGTACCAACAACCGTGCTATTGCCATTGCGACCGAAGTCAGGGACACGGGAGCTTGCTGGATTGTTTCGTGAGCAAGCATGCGGCGGGCTGCAATGTCTGCACCAAGGAAGAGTTCTATTCGTCTGAACAAGCGCACAAGGGAAAGACCGGGGCGCAGATCCGAGACGGCATTGAAAAAGGCGAGTGGCAGCAGGTGGATTTGAGCAAGTATCAGGGAGAAATGAAGCAATAAGGACGTAGAACGAAGAACGCTTCGAGGCGCAGGTGGCCAACCCGCCTCGCGTAAGAAATCTTACTTATAGGACCGGCCGAAGAGTCAGAAGTAGCTGTAAACCTTTTTAATTTCCCCACAATCTAAACCGGGAACGATAAGCCGCGGAACCTGGCGAAAACCGGCTTCGACCAGCAGGCCCGCAGAAGGACAGGCGTATGAAAAAGATGAAATGGAGTGTGGGTTTGCTGGGATGCGTACTGACGATCGGGTTGATGCCAGGCCCCGCCCCGGCATGGGCACAATCGGGCGCGCCGACGGCAAGCGCGTTGGCGGCAGAGCAGAGCAGGCACGTGGTATCGCTGACCGATTTGCAGCAAGATGCGGCGACACCGGGTCAAAATCGGACAGCCAACCGGGACACGGTGCGGGATCTGCTGAAGTCTGAGCCGGGGCAGAAGGCGCTGAAGTCCGTGAACGTAGGATACGAGAAAGTCGACCAGGCGCTGGGCCAGATGAGCGATGAGGATCTGGCGAAGTTGGCGGCGCGTTCGAAACAGGCGCAGGCGGATTTTGCGGCAGGCGGGCTGGGGACGACGCTGATCGTGGCCATTGTACTGATCATCGTGCTGGCGATTGTGCTGGGCGCGGTGTTCGGCTAGCCAGTGGAACAGTTGCAAAAGAAGCACAGTGCAGGGTGATGCGAGGTTGTCAGGCTGCGCGGCGCAACCTTACACTCGAAGTGCCTAAGCCAGAGTGCGAGAGAAAAGATCGAGGAGGATGCATGGGCGCATACCGGAAGACCGTCCCAAACATGCTGGCGGTGATGTTGTCGGCAAGCTTTTTGCTGTCGCCGGCGGCGGTGCCGGCGCAAGAGCCACAACACATAGTGCCGGCCAGCGAGTTGGCGCGAGACGCCGTGAGCGCGAAGGCATCGCGGCAAGGCGATGAAGCTGCGATTCGTGCATTGCTGACGTCGGAGGCGGGGCAAAAGGCGCTGGCGACGGCAAAGGTGGAATACGCGAAGGTCGAGCAGGCGATCGGGCAACTCAGCGATGAGGATACGGCGCGTCTGGCGGAGAGGTCGCGCGGGATACAGGCGGATTTTGCGGCGGGAAGCTTGTCCGACCGGGATTTGCTGGTGATTGTCATCATCGCGGTGCTGATCATTGCGTTGATCGCGGCGCTGCACTAAATGGCATTGCGAGGAAAATGAATTGGGCCCGAATGGGGCGAGTACCAGCGGTCTTCGCGGCCGTTTTTCTATTGCTGCCATTGCCGGCGAGTGCAGCTGCGCAGACGGAAGCGCATAGCGGCGGAATATGGCTGGACGTTCCGTACGTCAAGCAGAGTGAAGAGGGTTGCGGGTCGGCTTCGATGGCGATGCTGCTGCGATACTGGGCATCGCACGGGGCGAAGGTGGCCGGCGGAAGAGACGACCCAGAGGCTATCCAGGAAAAATTGTATCCGCGCAAGGCGCACGGGATTTTCGCGTCGGAGATGGAGAAGTATCTCCGCGAATCTGGATTTCGCGTGTTCGTGCTCAACGGGAATTGGGGCGATCTGCAGGAGCATCTGAAGAAGGGGCGGCCGCTGATCGTCAGCCTGCAACCGGGTGGCGTGAAGTCGCCGTATCATTATGTAGTGGTGACCGGGATGGATTGGGAGCACGAAGCGGTGCTGTTGAACGATCCGTCGCGCGGGAAGCTGTTGCGAGTGGAACGGCGGGAATTCGAGAAAGAATGGTCCGCGCTAAAGAATTGGCTGTTGCTTGCGGTACCGGCGCCGGCCGGCTGATCACCTTCGCGGCATTCCTACTGTTCCTCACCATGGAGTTCAGCACGATCGAAATTTGTCACGCGGGACAAGCGGCGGCAGCAGAATCCGAGCGCCAGGCGGCGGCGCGGCGTGCCTTCGACGCGGGCCAGTGGGAGGAAGCGGCAAAATTGGCACAGGGCGCGGCGGAGCAGCCCGCCGATCTGGATTTCGTCAACGGATTAGCGCTGGCGCGGCTGCAAAGATGGAAGGAAGCGCGCGAAGCACTGCTTTCCGGAGAGCGAAAAGCGCCCGGCGACCCGCGATTTCCGGTCGAGCTGGCTGGTGTCAGCTACAAGCAGCACGACTTTCGAGCGGCGAAGCGGGAACTGCACGCGGCGCGGCGACTCAACCCGCAAGATTCTTACGCACGGGACTTCCTTGGCACCATTTATTTTCTCGAAAACAATCTGGAAGCGGCCCTGAAGTATTGGAACGCGCTGGACAAGCCGCGCCTGGCCAGCGTGACGGCTGCACCTCCGCCGCGGCTTGCGCCGGCGCTTTTGAACCGGGCGATTGGCTTCAATTCACCGCAAGTGCTGACCGGGGATGCGCTGCTGGGAGGGGAGGCGAGGCTCGCGAATCTGGGCATTTACGCGGCACCGCGAGTGGAGCTGGCGCCCGTAGCGGGCGGGGATTATCAGGCGACGCTACACCTGGCGGAACGCAGCGGCCTGGGCGGCTCCTGGTGGCAGAGCGGAATTTCGCTGCTAAGCGGAATGGCGTACGACACGATTTACCCGGAGGTCTACGACATCGGCGGGCGAGCGGTGAACATAACTGGACAGTTGCGGTGGGACGCGGAAAAGAGGCGGGTTTTAGCGGCCGTATCCATGCCGTTGTTTCAGGAACCCTCGCGGCAATTGCGGTTTTACTTTGATGTACGAAATGAAAACTGGAATCTGGTGAATACGTTTTTTGGCGGCGGGCTGCCGCTGGGCGATTTGAACGTGCGGCGCATAGCGGGTGGCGGGGAGTTCCGCTCGGTGGAGAACGGGAAATGGAGTTGGAGCGCGGGAGTGGAAGTTGCGCATCGGTCGTTCCGCAACATCGGGACGCAAACCTCCGCGGCAGAGAGCGATTTTTTTTCGGATGGCACTTCGGTGTCGGGGCGTTGGGGCGCGGAGCGCTCGATTTTGCGGTTGCCGGAGCGGCGGTTCACCGTGGATGGATCGGCGGAAGCACGCGTTAGCAGGCAATTTACCGCGGGGCAGGGATCATTCGGGTGGTTGCGCGGAGAGCTAAAGGCGCACTGGCTTCCGCAAGCGAAGGGGGACGACTACGAAACGCAATGGCGGATCCGGGTTGGAGGCATTGCGGGACGTGCGCCATTTGACGAGCTGTTTCAGCTCGGAATCGAACGCGACAATGACCTCTGGCTGCGAGGACACGCGGGAACGAATGGCGGGCGCAAGGGTGCGGCGCCGCTCGGTCGTCGATATTTCCTGGCGAACTGGGAACTGGACAAGAACATTTACAGCAACGGATTGCTGCGGGTGAAGCTGGGGCCGTTCGTGGATAGCGGAGCGATCGCCGATGCATCCGGATTGTTCGGTTCGCGAGAGTGGCTGGTGGACACCGGTGCGCAGTGCAAGCTGAGCATTCTGGGCAGCCTGAACGTGGTCCTTTCTTACGGGCGAGGTGTGCGCGGCGGGCACAACGCGCTGTATGGCACGGTGTTGCACTAAGAAAATCGAGCGCCTCCCGATCAAGAAGAGGCGCCCGATTGGTATTTGGTGGTGGAACTCAGAAGATGAGTTTGAGACCGATCTGAATGTGGCGCGATCCGCCGGAACCGATGACCGGGTTAGAGGCCCACACGTCTGGAGTGCCGCGAGCAACACCGAGGCTGCTGCCATTGAGGCTCTTGCGCACGGAGCTTGAAGAGAAAATCGGATGGTTAAGCAGGTTGAAGACCTCGCCGCGGAACTGCAGCTTCATACGTTCGTTGAGCTTCCAATTCTTTCCCAGAGAGGCGTCCCAATCCAGAAAATCCGGTCCGCGGAAAACGTTTCGGCCGGTGTTGCCGTAAGTGCCGATGGCATTGGGATAGAGCACAGTGCCGTTCTGCACGTAGCATCCTTCTTCTTCCACGAGACTTTCGAGCAAGGCCGGCGTGTTCGCTGCGGCAAGGCAGGAACTATAGGCGGGGTCGCCGGGTTCGACGAATGGGATGGGATTGCTGGGGGACCACTTGATGTTCTTGGGATTGCCCAGAATGTTCCAGCGGTCGTTGCCGTTGTTGTTGAAGCCCTCGCCGGTACCAGTAAAGTCGGAGTCCACGTCGTAGAAGGACATCGGGTAGCCGCCCTGGAGCTGCACCAGGCTGGTGACCTGCCAGCCCTCGAGCAACTGCGCGAAGGATTTCCTGGAAGGCAGTTCGTAGGTAGCCGAGAAGGTGAAGCGGTGACGGATGTCATAGTCACTGCTGGCATGCTCGGCAGCATAGTTGAGACTGTTTTGAGGTACGTCGGCGAGGTTGCTGGTGGCGCCTGCAGTGTCGGTGGCGTGGGCGTAGGTATAGCCGGCAAGTAGATACAGACCCTTGGAGTACCGTCGAGTCAGCGTGACTTGCAGCGCGTGATAGCTGGAGCTGGATTGATTGCCGAGGAAATTCAGGAAGCCGATATATGGGAAGCAGGGACCGCCGGTGCCCAGTCCTCCGAGGGAGGCGGGGCAGTTAGTGGAAAGCGGCCGAGCGGGCTGTTCACAGGAAGTATTGTCATCGAAAGAAGCGAAGCAACCGCTGGCCGGGTCGGTGGCGATCGCCGGATCGGCCTGATTGGGATCGGTGATGCTATAGAGCTTGACGCCGCGATTGCCGACGTAGGCAACCTGCAACAGCGTGTTGGTAGTGAGCGCCTGCTGGACGTTGAGGTTCCAGTTCAGCACGTACGGCGTTTTGAGGTGCTGATCCACGCCGAAGACGGTACAAGGCACATCGCTGCTGCAGGAATTGGCGCTGGTCCCCGATACCGGGAATATGTGCATGTCGCCGGTCAACTGGTCGGTCCAGTTGATCTCGGCAGGATCGCCGGAAACAAAAAAGGTAGTGAGATTCCCCTGTCCCGGAACGGTGGAGCCATCGGGGAGGATTTTGGGCACGCCGCTGGGGTTGAGATTGAGGCCGCCGCCGCTGAACATGAAGGTGCGGATGGAAGGTTGCGTGAAGATCATGCCGAAGCCGGAACGCAGAACGGTCTTGCCGTTCCCGAAGACATCCCAGGCGACGCCGAGGCGGGGGGAAACGTCGTGATAGTTGGTTTGATAGGGCTCGCTGATGCCCTGGCCGACCTGGACCAGACCCTGCGAGGGGACAAAGTTGGCCAGCAGGTTGTGTTCGTCCTTAATGGGGAAGGTAACGTCGTAGCGAATTCCAAGATTCAGGGTGACGCGGCGAGTAACGCGGAAGTCATCCTGGGCGAAAAGTCCGAAGGACTTCATGCTGACGTTGCGAGCGGGCTCGCCGAATTGCAAAGCTCCAGTCGCGGACATCGCCCGCGAGAAAATTGGAAAGATGCCGGAAGTCAACGCGGCCGCGGCCCTCCGTGGCGCGCAGATAATCCACGGCGCCATTGCTGAAGACTCCGCCGAAGCGTAGGGAATGTTTCCCGCTACTGAAGGAAACAGTATCGGAATAGTTCTCGGTGTGGCTGGGAGTGGTCCAAAGCGGCCAACTGGAATTGCCACCCAGGTAATTGAAATCCGATGAGCCCGGATTGATGCGCGGAAAGCCGAAAAGTCGCGGATCGGTGATGCCGGTGTTGAGGCCGTAGGTTTGCGGGTCGACGTTGGAGTCGACCGGCGCGATTTTTTCGTAAAAGCGGTTGTAGCTGAAGCGTGCGTCGTTGACCCAGCGGGAGTTTGGAGTCCAGGTCCAGTTGACGCCAAAGACCTGGGTGGTGGGACTGGCGGCGGTCAGCCATTCCGGCCGGACAGGCAGTGCGTCTTCCTCGATTTCGTTGCTGTTCGCGTAAACGAAGCGCGCGGAGATATTGTTGCGGTCGTTGAGGTGATAGTCACTCTTGAAGACCACGTTGTCTTCGCGATTCACATTGTTGAAATTGAAGTTGATGGCAGATGGATCGTTCGGGTCGGCGGTGAAGCCGGTATTTTTAGGAAAGAGGGGGATAAGTTTAAGGCTCAATGGATTGCAAGCCGCGGGGCATCCTGCGGCGGCTTCCGCATCGACGATGCTGTAGGTGGTTGGGTCAAAGTCGGCGGGATCGACGCGACCGATTAGGGAGCTGGTCACTGGAGTGTCCACGATGACGGGATTGCCGACTTTGTCGCGAACGCCTTCATAATTCGCGAAATAAAACCACTTCTTCTTGACAATGGGGCCGCCGATGGAGGCGCCGAACTGATGAAGCAGCAGGGCCGAGACGCCATCCGGGCTGGGATTGAAGTAATTGCGGGCGTCGAGAGCGCTGTTGCGATGGAAGTAGTACGCCGTGCCGTGAAGTTCGTCGGTGCCGGACTTGATGCCGATGTTGACGACGACACCGGGTTTCGCGCCGTAGTCAGCGCCCGGCTGTTCGGTGGTATTGAATTCCTGAATGGCATCGAGAGGAAGCGTGCTGGCGGGAGTCCCGGAGATGCCGGCGTCGTTAACGACGGTCTCGCCGTAGTAGGCGTCGTTGTCGGTGGCGCCGTCGATGATGAAGTTGTTATCGTCGGGCCGGTTGCCGTTGGAAGTCAGGGTGTGGAAGCCGCCGCCAGGATCGCGCTGCACACCGGGATGAAGAGGCAGCAAATTTTGGAAGTCGCGCCCTTGCAGCGGCAATTCGTTAATCGCCTTGTTGGATAGCACCCCGCTCAGCACGGCATTGCTGGCTTCCGTCAGCGGAGCCTCGTCATTGACTTCGACGGTTTCCGTAACTTCGCCGAGTTTGAGCTGGAAATCGAGCTTGACGTCGGTGCCGACCTCTAACTGAACGCGCTCGCGAATGACTTTGCTGAAGCCCTTTGCTTCCACGCTGATGGAATAGAAGCCAGGATCGATGTTGGGTGCGGCATAACTGCCGTCCGCGCTGGTTTGCAAGACGCGGCGGACGTGAGTGCCGAGATTTTCGATGGTAATGGTTGCGGCGGGAACCGCGGCGCCGCTGGAGTCGGTGACCTCGCCGGTGAACCGCCCTTGCGCGTTTTGGGCGCGAACGCCAGCCGGGATCATCGCGGCAGCCAAAAGTAGAATCAGGAAGAAAAGAAAGGTCGATTTGCGATTCATGAATCCTCCGTACGGCACAACACCTGGCTAAATTGAATTGCCGCCCACGTGTGAGCGAAGTGAAACAGGAAGGGCGACCGACGCGGAGGGGCTTACAGTCCAGACTCGCGACTGCCGGATCTCACCAGTGCGCACCGCTGCTGCAAAGAAGCGCCGGACGGCAGAATGAGCCCACGAAACATCTGTATCACCCCGAAACAGATTGAGTGCGAGTATGCGAGTGCGAATGGGGTGCCGTCAACGAGGAAATAGTGAAGTTTTCCATGTTGGAAAAGAGGATTGGCGCTTGACGAAGAGCGGCGTAAACGATTACCTACAGGGTGATCTTCAGGATACCAAACATGAACGTAAGGGTGATTCTCCGTTGCTGCTGCGTCTGTGCCCTATTGCTAGCGACGTTTGCAGCGGCGCCGGGCTTCGCAAAGTGGAAATATTTTCGATCCGGCAATGCCGATGACAGCATGGTGAAGCCGCGCGCAGGTTTCGCGCTGATGGGTGGCGGCGAACATCAGGAGACGGCGTTCCGGTTTCTGTGCGAGCGGGCAAACGGCGGAGATTTACTGATTCTGCGCGCCAATACCGAAGACGACTACGCCAGGAAGGTAAACGAAGAAATCCGCACGGTGTGCCCGTTAAATTCGGTGGCTACCATTGTCTTCGATGATCGCGAGGACTCGGACGATCCGGACGTGGTGCTGATCATTGACCGCGCGGAGGTTATCTTCTTCGCCGGGGGAGACCAGTCGAACTACGTGCGGTTCTGGCAGGACACTCCAGTGCAGGATGCCTTGAATCGCCACATCGCCGCAGGCAAACCGATGGGAGGGTCGAGCGCGGGGCTGGCCATTCTCGGGGAGTTTTCATTTTCGTCGATGATCGACACGATTCATTCACCGGAGGCACTGGCCGATCCCTACGGTAACAGGGTGACACTGTCCCGGGAATTCCTGCGTATTCCGCTGCTGGCGAATGTCATTACCGATACGCATTTTGCCAAGCGCGATCGCATGGGCCGCCTGGTGGTGTTTCTGGCGCGAATTTTGCGGGACGACTGGGCCAAGCAGGTGCGAGCAATTGCCGTGGAAGAAAACGCGGCGGTGTTGCTGGAACCGGACGGACAGAGCAGAGTGGTGGGAACGGGACCCGCGTATTTCCTGGAGGCGAAGAAAATGCCGGAAGTGTGCCGTAAGGGTGAGCCGTTGCGCATGAGCGGCATCGCCGTACACCGCGCGCCAGCAGAGAGCACGTTTGATGTGAAATCCTGGAAGGGAAGTGGCGGAGACGACTACACCTTGAGCGCGAATGGCGGGAAAATCGCCACCGCAGATTCGAAGCACGGGATTTATTGACGGGATTGCAGCAGCGGAGAACAGCAGGTCCGAGAAGGTGCGATCTAGAAGCGCAATACGAGGCCGGTGAGCACCTGGAAACTGTTCTGCGAAGCGCCGAACAAACTGGTGTGAACCAGGTCGCCTTCCACACGCCAGGCAACGTTGTCGCTCAGGACGAAGTCGGCTCCTCCACCGCCCTGCACGTCGAAGCCGTTCCGGTGCCCGGCGGCGGTCTGCGGAAGAATGTGTGCACCCCCAAAGACGATGTGGCCCCAAGGCTCCACCGGACCTCGCCTAAGGACGAAGCGCGGGCCCCCTCCATAGCCTAAATATTTTACGTGTTCCTTTGCGAAGACGGTGCCAACCGAGAATGCGGGAGTGACGTCGCCTTCGATGCCGAACCAGTCATTCAGGTAAAACGCCACGTTGACGTTATACCCGATGGCGGTGGCGGAATAGACGGAAGAGCGGAAGCGGACGACTGCGAAATTAAGAGCGGCCTCGACGCCGACGGAGGAATTGGGCGCACGAGTCCTGCTAGCCGGCCGTTGCGGCCGCGAGGATGGTAAGGGGAAGGCAAACAACGCCGGCCCGGAGTCGGATAAGGAAGTAACGAAAGCAGGCGAAACGGAACTGGAAAGCGCCGGGAAAGCCGCGACTGGTTGAAAGGCAAACAGCGGGGAGGCCGCATTCGTTTGACTGGCGGCGGACGTCTGGGAGAAATCAATGGCTAGTTTGCTGGCCAGGGGATCTGTCGATGGTTGCTGCGCGGATGCGCAGCGCGACAATGCCAGCGCGAACAGCATGGTCGCCATCAACCGGTTCATGGAATGCCTCGAACGGCTTCGACGGGGGGAGTTCCAAGCCGCTAAGCTACAGTAAACAGACGGGATGAACGTTGTCCACGAAGCATTCTTGGGAAGGGGACAACCAGCAAACCCCGAACGAGGAGCCGAAGGATTGCGGATAATGCGACCTGAGATGCGCTACCTGCCGTGGCGGAGGTAGTCGTCGGTCTTGTTCAGCCAGTCCTCACGCGGTGGGTCGAAAACGTCGAGGTCCACGGTGTCTTCGAGAGCCCAGGCTTCGTGCGGCACGTTCGAGGGGATGCACAGGACTTCGCCGGCGTGGACTACGATTTCCTTGCCGTCAATCGCAAATTTGAGGGCGCCTTCGAGAATATAGGTAACTTGTTCGTTGTGATGATGATGCAGAGGCACGTGGGCGCCTTTTTTCATCAGGACGCGAGCGAGCATCAATTTGCCGCCAACGACCATTTCGCGGTCGATCAGAGGGTTGAGTTTTTCGCGTTCCACATTTTTCCAGGCGACATGCTTCATCGGCGTGCTCATTTCGTTCCCCCGTACAATTTGGCGGCGTTGTCATGCAGATACATTTTCGCGAGTTCCAGGGCACGGGATTCGGTGACAGCGCCTTCCGAGACAAGTTCGGCAAGCGCGGCGGCGACAGCGGTGCGCGCAGAGCGAGATGCGAGCCAGAAAGTCTCCTCGGCGCCGACGGCATCGTTGAATGGAAAAGCGTCCGAACCAAACATGATCTTTTCGGGGAAAAGCGAAATCCACTGCTTGAGGATGTTTTTCAGCTCCGAAGGGTAGACGTAGTAGCCCATGAGCGAAGAGTCGGTGTAGACGTTCTTGGCAGCGGTCATCCAGATCATTTCGAGGGTGTGCGGATAGCCGCCGTGAATGAGCACGAATTTCACTTCGGAATAGCGCGGGTCGCGCACGACGTTTTCCAGATTGAGCGGGCTTCCGTTGTTGAGGCTGAAGTAATCGCCGATGCCCACCGCGCTGTGGAAGTGCACGGGAAGGCCAAGCCTTCCAGCCTGCTCAATGAGCACGCGGAAAATGTAATCCTGAAAGTCGCGGTACTCGTCGTTGGTGGGCGTGCCACCAGCACGGTATTTGGCGTAAATGGATTCGGCGAGTTCACGAGGCGGGTCGCCGAAGTGCAAGGAGCGGAAGTATGCGGCCTCAAACTTCATGGCTACTCCGCCATTTTTCTGATTGTCGATCAGGGTCTGCCGGACAAAGGCTTCGTACCCCGCGAGATCGGCGGGAAGACCATTGATTTTTTCCTGGTTCATGTAGCGCTGCAAGACTTTTTCTTGCAGCGGCATGTACACGGCCATGTCGCCATTTTTGGCTACCTGAGCGCGGTTGCTGAAAGGGAAGAGGAGAGAATCCACGAAGAACACCCAGTGGAAGCGCTTGGGATCGAGATAGGGAGCCAGAGCCACGCGATTGGCGAGACATGTTTCGACGTTGAGCTTGTCGAGGATGCCATCCCAGTAGGCTGTGCCGCCCGCTCGCTCGGCGGCTTTCTTCTTTTCGATCAGCCACTTGGCATGTTCTGGAGCGAAGTCGGCGTACGGGTAGCCAAACAGTGCTTTGGCGGCGGCAACGAACTCCGGATTATCGTCCCGCAGGCGCATGCTGGTGCTTTCGCCCGGAGGGGAGGCCATGGCGTCCATATCGGAATCATCGGGGAAGGTGGCGTGGGAGTGATTATCGTAGATGGGGATCTTCTCGATCTGTGCGAGGAGCTTTTCGTAGAGCCTTGGCACATCCGAGCCGGCCAGAGGCCGAGCTTGTGCGCCTGAACTTGCGGCAGCCAGGCCCGCAGCTAACACGAGCAGAACGAAGTGAACCAGATGTTTCATTTTCCCCTTCCATTCGGAACTTGACCGGCCGATGCCGGCAGAAATGCCTGCGATGCGCCGCTATCGAGCAACCGCCGCCCTCCAGCGTACGGAAATCCGTTGAATGCGTTCGAGAGCGTCTTCCAGCAGAGTGCGGGAGCTCACCAGCGAAAAGCGAAGATAGTCCTTGCCGGCCGTTCCAAAGGCCGCGCCTGCGATCCCGGCGACGCCAGCCTCGTCGAGGAGAAGATTCGCAACCTGTTCCGCGGGCATGCCGGTGTCTTCCACGTTGACCCAGGCGTAGAAGGCGCCATCGGGACACAGGCAGCGAAACCCCGGAATGCGGTTGAGGCCATTGACGAAAAGATCCCTGCGCTGGCGATATTCGGCAACCATGGCGTCCACCGCGCCGGTGGAATCCTGCAGCGCGTCGACCGCGGCAACTTGGGTAAATTCCGCGGTGCAGGTGAAGGTATTGAGCACCAGCATGTCCAGAGCGTCGATGAAATGTCTTGGGGCCACGGCGTAACCGAGCCTCCAGCCGGTCATCGCGAAGCTTTTCGAGAATCCGTCGATGATGATGGTGCGGTCCAGCATCCCCGGCAGGGCGCGGATGGACTGATATTCGCCGCTAAACAAGATTCGAGCGTAAATTTCGTCGGCAATGACCCACAGGTCGTGTTGCACCGCGAGTTTCGCAATCTGGCTGAGCGTCTCGTTGCTGAACACCGTGCCCGTGGGGTTGTTCGGCGAATTGAAAATCAATACTTTCGTGCGCGACGTGATCTTGGAGCCAAGTTCCCGGATGTCCGGTTGGAATTTATCTTTCTCCTCCAGGAAAAACGGGACGGCGACGCCACCGAGACCGCGCGTAAACGATGGATAGATCGGAAAGCTGGGATCTGGATAGAGCACTTCGTCGCCGGGTTCGATCAACGCCATCATGGCCAGCGACAGCGCCATTTTGCACCCTGGCGCGACCAGCACCTGCTCGGCTTCGACGGTAAGGCCGCGCGTGCGAAGCAAGTACTCCGTAATAGCCTGACGCAGAGCCGGGATACCGCGAGGCGAAACATAGCGATCCCTCCCGCCGGCTACCGCCGCACGCATAGCATCCACCACGGGAGCCGCGGGATGAAAATCAGGTTCGCCAAGCTCCAGGTGAATGATCGATCTTCCAAGCTTTTCGAGCTCCTTGGCTCGTGAAAATACCGCCAGAGCGCCTTCGCCGTTCAGCTGTGAAACGCGTGATGCGATGGATTTCATCCGCAGCATCCTATCATTTTGCGGGCGCGGGGGGCGTCACCGGTATTTGCAAGCCGTCAATAAAGCGGGGGAACATTTCGAATGCCGCCGCGGTCAGGAAAAGCTCGACGTGCTCGTGATCGGTGAAAGCAGCCAGCAACTGCCTGTATAGTCCGTCATCGACGCTGCGTCCGCCCAAGTGCAATTTGTCGGCCAGCCGAAAGCCCCACTTCTCTTTTTTGGAATAAGGGCCGCCCTCAAAGTCTTGAACGCCCGCGATCTGCGCGTCGCTGGCGTTTTTTTGCCTCGCGGAAATGCCGTGAGCGCGACGTGCATATTCGCATTGATTCAGGATGGACATGCGTACAGCAATCAATTCCTTATACCAGCCGGGCAAAGCGCCATCACTTAGCAGCGGCTTCAGAAGGCCGGCGACGCCCTGCGCGATGGCAGGATTGCAGGCAAGCACCTTGAACATGTTGGGCACCACGCCGCGCGCCGCCAGCAGTGCGTCGTACATCGCGGCCGCTTCGGGAGAGACGGCATCGCGTTCCAGCAAAGGAATCCTCGAAGATACGGGGGTCATGAAGCCTGCTTTCTTCGGTCGTAATGGGCAAAAAATAGGGCGCGGCTGAGCCGCGCCCCAAGAGTTTAATACGAGTGAGACTGGTTAGAACGCGTAACGCAGCGAGAACTGAATCAGCCTTGGCGTCCCGACGGTGGAGAAGATCCTCCCGAATGCGCTGGGGTTTTCAACGTCCGTCACGCTCGGGTTGGCAAAGTTCACGTGGTTCCACATGTTGAAGAAATCGGTGGTGAACCGGAGTTGTTGGCGCTCGCCGAACTTGAAGTTCTTGATCAGCGAGAAGTCCCAGTTCTGCTGGTGCGGGCCGCGATAAATATTGCGTCCCAGGTTGCCGAAGATGGTGACGGCGCCGTCTCCACCGAGAGCGGGGTCCAGAACCGGTGCGGTGGTAAAGTTCGAGAGGTTGAGATAACCGTTGTCTACCCGGTCGTGGATGCCGCCGGACGTTTTGCCCGCGGAAATCGAGCCGCCGGACGCCAGTTGAGCGCCCACTGTTCCGGATTGCAAGCCTCCGCCCAGGAAAGCGGTTCCTGCGGAAGAATCCAACACGGAGAAGGGCGTGCCGGATTGAAGGATGGTGATGCCGCTGATGGCCCACCCAGCCAGCAAGGTGTGCTTCAGTCCCTCTTCATCGCGGAAGAAGGGCAAGTCATAGCGGTAGCTGACCGCCAGGCGATGCGTGCGGTCGAAGTCGGAAAGGCCACGCGAATTGGCGAGGGAACTTTCATCGTTGAAGGCAGTATTCAGCGCGGTGTTGCCGCTGGAGGTGGCGTCGGTGGAACGCGAGAAGGTGTAGGCAGCCTGGAAGTAGCCAGCATTCCACCGTCGGGAAACCGTGGTCTGCAACGAATGGTAGTGAGAATAGGCGTCGTCGGCAAAAATCTGCATGCCGCTATACCCATTGATTCCGGGATTGGCAGAGCGCGCCGGACCGTTGGCGGAAGTGGTTTCGGTGATGTCGAAAGGCGTGCCATCGTCCGCGACCAGGTGGATCGGATTGGCGATAGAGGCCAGGCGTGCTTCGATATTGGTGCGAGTCTCGCGCAAGTGCACCGCATGCGTACCCACATAGCCCACTTCCAGCACCCAGCTCTTGCCCAGCGCTCGCTGAATCGTGAGGTTCCACTGCTGCGTGTTAGGTGCCACGAAGTGCCGCGGCACCACCAGGCCGAAGATGTTCTGCGAGGCGATCAGGCCCGGCCCGCTTCCGTTGCAGCCATATATTGGAAAAGAAGTTGAATCGTTGCCGGTGAAACCCTGGAAGACTCCGAGGCATGGAACAAAATTCGGATCGAGCACGCCTGCTTGCGGCAGGGCATTGGGATTCGGATTGGGGCAACCGGGCAGCGGCGTCGCCGAGAAAAACGAACCTAGGCAACCTGGCGCTCCAGGCCCGAAGGCCACGGGAAGAAATGGCGCCTGGAAAGAGAGCTGGTCTGCCGTGCCCACATCCTCGCGCACGTAGTAGATACCGTAGCCGGCGCGGATAGTGGTGTTGTGATGGCCGAACAGGTCATAGGCCATGCCGAGCCGCGGGCCAATGCCCGTCGCGTAGTTGTTGTTGTATGTAGAGTCGCTTCCCGTAGCGCTCAGGCCTGTCAGGTTCAGGCCTTTGACGCAGCCGCCGTAAATGAATGGATACTGCCCGGCCGCGGCCAGATCCTGGTCGAGGTTGCCGATGTGGCAGCGATCATCATGGAACGCGCCCAGTTCTTCTACACGGACACCCAGATTCAGGGTCAAATTGGGACGCACCTTCCAGTCGTCTTGAGCGAAGTAAGCGAAATCATTGGTGCGGTACTGATGATTGAAAACCCCGCCTCCTCCAAAGCTGCCGTCAGGCACGCCTTCCAGCGCCTTCTGGAAATCGGTAATGCCGCCGACCGCCGGGTTTAAGCCCGTGGCAACCGATCCTTGTGAATTGAAAAAGAACAGCTGTCCATTGAAGACTTGCGGGAAGAGCTTATCGAGATTGACGCGAGTAAATTCGCCGCCGAAGCGTAGCACATGCGCGCCGTGCACCCAGCTGACGGTATCCACCAGGTTGTAGTTGTTCTGCGTTTGAAATTGATTGGAAGGAGGAGTCGGGCCGAGCTGAAAGCCGGAACCGAACAAGGAGAACTTGTAGATGGAATCGGTAACCGAATTCGTCGGACGGTCGATGCCCAGATCGGTGGCGGTGACTGGAGCGCTATTCAGCAGGCTGTTGTTGATGCGCACATAGCCAAATCGGAAATCGTTGACCAAGGTTGAGGAAAAAAGGTGGGTCTCGTTGATTGTCAGGAACCGCGCATTCACGGGAAGGTCGTACGGGAAGTTCAGGTCGGTGGCGCTGATGCTGCTGGCTAGCGTGCCGCCGAGAGAAGCCTGCAAGCCGCCGGCGCCGAAAGGCAGCACGGATTCCGCGTTGGAGAAAAAGAAGCGTCCGCCAACTTTGTCCTGTCCGCCGCGGAATTCGCGGTCGTAATTCAGCGTGAACTGGTTGTCGGTAAATTTTCCCGGCTTGCTGACGATAAAAGGCGCGGTATTCAGGCTTACCGCGCAGGTGGTCGGATCAACGTTGACACCCGGAGTGCCGGGAAGGGAGGGATACAGAAATCCGCTCGAATCTCCGAACTGGTTGCTCTTGAAGTTGAGCAAATTCTCCATAACTGGATCAATGGTGATGGCCACGCCCGGGCAGCCCGACGGGTTAGCCGCTGTCGGGGCGGTGGCCGGTGTGCTGAATACTGCCGCGAGGTTCGCCGCGGACCGGTCCGCCGGAACGATTGGCAAGCCGGGGTTGTTGATTTGTGTGCCGGGAGACAGGGCGCTTCGCTGGCGCGTGCCCTGGTAGTTCACGAAAAAATAGCCCAGCTTTTCCTTGATTACCGGGCCGCCGAGGCTCGCGCCGAAGATGTTTTGTTTGACCGGAGGACGCTTGATACCGCTCGCATTCAGGAAGAAGTCGTTAGCGTTGAGCACGTCGTTGCGGAAATATTCGTAGACGTCCCCATGCAGATCCTTGGAGCCGGACTTGAGGATGGCATTAACGTTGCCGCCTCCGTTGCGTCCCTGGCTGGCGTCGTAAAGTGACGTTTGGACCTTGAATTCCTGGATGGTGTCCGGGTTCGGTAGTGGGACATTGGTGCCCTGCGCAACGTTGTAGTCCGTGGCGCTAATGCCCTCAATCAAGTAGTTGTTATTGTCTTCCCGCTGGCCGTTCACGATTACCCGGGAGTTGCCGCGTCCCAGTTGCGCGGAGGCGTTGAGGTCGCTCTGCGCACCGGACGACAAAGTCAACAACTGCTGGTAATTCTGGGTGGAGAGCGGTAGCTCGCGTACCGTCTCGGTGCCGATCGATTGTCCGGTGGTCGCGTTGGTGGTCTCGACATTTGTAACCTGGGCAGATATTTCGACCTTTTCGCTTACGGATCCGGGCTTCAGGGTGATGCTGATGCGCGTCGTTTCCGTGATGTGGACTTCGATGCCTTCCGCTTTCGATTCCGCAAAACCCGACTTGTTAACGACCACTGTGTAGACAGCCGGCGGAAGCAACGGCACCGTAAAGGCGCCATCCGAGTTGGTGGTCACCTTGCGCGCCAGAAGCGCCATGCGAGTATCTATTACCTGCACGTCGGCGTTCGCGACCGCCCCCCCACTGCTGTCCAGGACCAACCCGCTTAGGGCCCCCGTCGCGCCTCCTTGCCCATAGGTAACGCTGCCGCAGAGCAAGCCTGCGACAAACACGGCGACGAAGATGAATTTGGAAATGCGACTCATAGTTCTCCCTTGAGGTACTCGGATGAATGAGTGAGAGGTCCGTCGCTTGCAGGTTATGGATTTGCCCGCCCTCAACCCCGGAAAAGGCGTGCGATTCCAGCGCGAACAGCGACGAGTGCCTACACTACCCCCATGGTGAAACTAGCGTTTCAAATTGGGAGTGTCAAGAATCGAGAAATAGCATCGTTTCTATTCGCTTAACCCAAGATTTCGATGGCTCGCCAGCAGCTGACGCCTCGAAGCCCCATCCCACTTGACGTGTGCTTCGCCGGCGAGCACTATAAAAGCTCCGGTACAAGGCGGGTGTCAATTTGCAACAAACCGTCTTCCGTACCCGCTTCCGCGTCCCCACCAGGGGGTGACCCATGACTTACCGGGCTTTACTTCGCTCTACCCTTGCCGTGGCCACGATCTTTCTGGCCGGTCTCGTGCCTGCGTTCGGTGATTCCAGTCACGCGCGCATTATTCGACTGAGCTTGTTACAGGGAGACGTGCGATTTGCCCGAGAGATTCATGGCGACCCGCTTTCCGACCAAAACACCTGGGAGCGAGCCGAACTCAACCTGCCCATTCGGCAGGGTTACGTACTGGCCACCGATAGCGGCCGAGCGGCTGTGGAGTTCGAAGATGGAGCGCAAGTATTCCTGAACGAGCATAGCGTGCTGGAGTTCTACGATTTGTCTTTGAACGATGGCGCAAAGACCACTCGCCTGATCCTTCGCCAAGGCAGTGCTTTCGCCCACGTCAGCTCCTCTCGCGATGATTATTTCAGTCTTACCGGCGGGGATTTCACCGCCGAAGTGACCGGCCGGGCTTCCTTTCGCGTGGACAATTTTGATGACGGCAGTTCCATCAACGTCCTGAAGGGCCACGTTTCTGTTTTGCGCAATGGGAAGAATTCGATTGTCGCCAAAGATCAGTCGCTGATCATGAAGGCCAATGACGACTCCTCGATTGCAATCGGTCAGGCTAGCGGTGAAGACGAATTTGATCGCTGGGCGGAATCCCGGGTTGATGCGGTAACCGCAGCTACTAACTCCGCACAGTCGTATGTGAACTCGCCGTACTACTCTTCGGGCGTCGCCGATCTTTACACCTATGGGGCCTGGTATCCGGTCGCGGGCTACGGCAACTGCTGGCGTCCTTATGGTGTTGGTCTGGGCTGGTCGCCTTTTGCCGGTGGCGGCTGGTATAACGACCCGTTCTTCGGGACTTCATTCATCGGCAACCAGCCTTGGGGCTGGCTGCCATATCACTTCGGCGGGTGGATCTTCGATCCCGCTTTCGGCTGGCTGTGGACCCCCAGCGGGTTTGGCAGCGGTTACGGATATATTCCGTGGCGGCCAGTCACTGGAGTGTGGGTGCGATCCAAGCCAGGCGTTTTGGGAATCGTGCCCGCGCACCCGTTGGACGGGCGCGGCAAACTTCCGGTAAACATGGCGCGTGGAATTCTTCCGGTGAATGGGTCGGGAGCGATCCTGACGGCGAACGAGAATGAAAAATGGAAAGTCGTGAAGGCGCCGCCGCGCGGATCAGTTCCGGCGAACACGCTGCAGGCGGTAGCCGCGCCGTCCAGAATTGCGCGAGTAATGACGGCGAGGACTTCCAACCCCGCAGCTCACACCGCAGTGGGTGGCGCCAACTCCTCCCTTGCCTATGACGCCAAGGAACACCGCTTCGTGAATTCGAACAATGCCCCAGCGGTGAACGTGGTGGTTCCACCGGCATCTACCCGAGGGGGAGAACGCGCGGCTAGTCGTGCTCCCGGCGTTGCTCCCGCGAGCGCTGCACGAACCGCGCCTGTAGCTCCTGCGTCCAACCGGGCAGTGCGGACGATGACTCCGCCGCCGGCACCCCATGCTTCGGGCGGCACGCGCTACGCGCCTATGCCGTCGTCAGTTGGCTCCGCCAGTTCCCGCGCGGCGTCCGCTACCACTTCCCGGTCCGCGTCCGCGCCGGCCTCAACAGCTCGTTCCGCGCCTTCGGGTGGCGGTGGGCGGCCGCACTAAGAACCATAGGGCCAGCCCCGTCAACTACAAGTAGATTAACCCCGCATAGCCAACGGCAGAAGATGCGTCTCCCGAAACATCTGCGGATGTCCCATACCGAACAAGTTCCGCCTTTTGCACGTTGAGGACATTGAGAGCGGTCAGCATAGCCACGGCCGGTCCCAATCCGCACATGGAAATACGCTCCTCCCGGCAAACGTCGTACAAGCCCCGTGGATCAAGCGAAAGCAGCCTTTCTAAGGCCAGGCGATCTTTCTTGCGGGTAAGCGCATCGTCCTCGTAGTGATTCAAATCTGAAGTGGTCACCAGTAGAAACTCTTCGGGCGATGCTGTGACAGCGGTTGCGATTGCTTGTCCTATTTCCACCAGAGCTTCGAAGCGAAGCGCGCCGAGAGCGATGGGGACAAACGAAAAATCCGGCGACAACACCTGCAAGAACGGCAGCTGAACTTCGAGCGAGTGTTCATCGCGGTGTGCCAACTGGTCTTCGCGAAGTAACGGACAGGTCATGCGCACGAGTTCCGCCAGCTTCGGGTCGACCGGCGCATCTCCTAGCGGGGTGCGCCAGGCGCCGCTTGACAGAATGGCGGCATTCTCTCCGCGCGGAAAATGCCGCACGCCGAGAATCAGGATTTTTCGAGGGAAGAGAATTTTGGAGAAAACAGCACCGGCGACGTGGCCGGAATACACATAGCCGGCATGAGGTACCAGGCACGCCCGCGCCTTTGCCGGGTGCGCACCTATTGGCAATTGGGAATATTCCCGAACGACCGAAAGTAATTCGTCTGCTTGCGAAGGATAAAAACGGCCGGCGACGGCGGGAAGTCGAAGCAACGCGCCTCTCTTAGAGGGGCCGCGAGGGTTTCCCTTTTACTTTTACGGCTTTCATCGAACCGGCGTCGTACAGAACGGTGACTTTGTCTCCGTACTGGTATCCGCCCTTGTCGATGATCTGTTGCATCTTGGCTGAGGCATCTTGCGTCAAGGAAAACGTTTGGATGGCCATGTCGTTGCCTTTGGCGCGCACGGTGATTTGTGCGATGTTGGCGTTCATCACGGTGCCTTCAAACTTGGTCAACCCTGTGGGTTTGGGCTTCACCGCATTCACGACGATGGGCACGGCGGTTTCGACGATTATGGGCACAACCACGGGTTCCTGGGCTGCCGCCGGGCGAACACCTGCAGCCCCGCATAGCAGCGCCAGGGCGCCAAGCCCAACGGTTGTGGCGAGAGACTTCATTCGATGTCGTCCGTGGCGATGCGCAAAGACTTGAGGAAGCGCACATCTTGGGGAGTCATGGTCAGGCGCGCAACCGGCTTGCGATCGGTATCCTGTTCGAAGGACTCCTGATCCACCTGAATTCGCAACGACTCGAGAAACCGCCGGTCCTGCGTGGTCAACGTGGTGACTTCGCCTGAAGCCGCATCGCGCTTCGCCAAGCCGATGGTCGCGTCCAGCTTGAGCACAATGTCATACCCGTGCGCGCGCACTCCGGCAATGGCGCCGGTGATTCGCTCGGATTCCGAGACCGTGTCGTTAATGGCGTGTCCCAATTCGCGCAGCAAGTTTTTCAAATTGTCGTCAAGTTGCACGCTGGTTTCTCCTACTGCTACATTTTAGGCCTGTGTTTAGTTCGATACAAGATGGCTACCTTCCATTGTCTCCAAAGTGTTCATAGCCCTTTCGGTCAGGTTTGGCGGGTGTCTTCTTCAGAAAGTTGCCAAATCCGCCCGGTGCTGCCAGCGCCGACGTGCGCACTCTGCCGCGGCGGCAATCGTTCCTGGAGCTTGGCGATTGGTGTTATGCGCTAGAATCCCAGTGTGGGCTTATCGGTTCCAAGGCTAGCTGTCGCGCCGCAGCAAACTGGCTTTCGCCGTCTGTGGCGGGTTTTGCGCCAGCTTTTTCACGAAGTAACCGGCGCGATGTTCGCTATTCTCGCGCTGGCTTGGCTCAATTCCGGTTTCCGTGCCTGGACGCGGGACATCACGTTCTGGTTGATCGTGATCCCCGCGGGCATCGCCGCGTTATTTATTTTCTTTGCGGTGACTTCTTTTCGCCGCGCGCGCAGGATCTAAGTCTCAAGAGATGCCGGAGATCCGGCGCGGCAGAAATTTCGTTTGGTATACGTCGCCCATGAGCAACACCAAAACGCGGCCAGGATCCAAGGAACGCCGGGAACGCTTTGCCACTCTCTCGGGCATGCCTCTCGAACGGCTCTACACCCCGGAGAGTCTCGGCGACTGGGACCCGGAAGACGCGCTTGGTTATCCTGGCGAATTCCCGTACACCCGCGGCATTTATCCTTCGATGTATCGCGGACGTCTGTGGACGATGCGCCAGTACGCCGGCTTCGGTTCCGCCGTCGAGTCCAACCGGCGCTACCGCTACCTCCTGAGTAAGGGTCAGAGTGGCTTATCCGTGGCGTTTGATCTTCCTACCCAGATCGGCATGGATTCCGATCACCCGCTATCCCTGGGCGAAGTCGGAAAAGTCGGCGTGGCCATCGATTCCCTGGAAGACATGGAGACGCTGTTCGAAGGCATTCCTCTCGAGACTGTCTCTACCTCTATGACCATCAATTCCACCGCGGCGATTTTGCTTTGTCTCTACGTGGCGGTGGCCAGGAAGCAAGGAGCAAATCTTTCGAAAATAACCGGTACGGTTCAAAACGACGTTCTGAAGGAGTACATCGCCCGGGGCACGTACATCTATCCGGTTCGTCCGGCCATGCGCATTGTCACCGACATTTTCGCATGGTGCCGTGACGCGCTCCCCAAGTGGAATACCATCTCCATTTCCGGCTATCACATTCGCGAGGCCGGTTCGACCGCCATCCAGGAAGTTGCTTTTACTCTCGCCGATGGCATCGCCTACGTTCAGGCCGCACTGGACGCCGGGCTGCCTGTGGACGATTTCGCGCCGCAACTTTCTTTCTTTTTCAACGCGCATAGCGATCTGCTCGAAGAAATCGCCAAGTACCGCGCCGCGCGCCGCCTGTGGGCGAGTATCATGCGCGATCGCTTTTCCGCGCGCGATCCGCGGTCCTTGCTCTTGCGTTTTCATGCGCAAACGGCCGGATCGTCGCTTACCGCGCAGCAGCCGGAAAACAATATCGTTCGCGTTGCGATCCAGGCCCTCGCGGCGACGTTGGGCGGATGCCAATCCCTGCACACCAACTCTCTTGATGAAGCCCTGGCCCTGCCGACCGAAAGTGCGGCACTGATCGCTTTGCGCACGCAGCAGATCATCGCGCATGAAACGGGCGTCGCCAACGCCATCGATCCCGTCGGCGGCTCCTATGCCATCGAACATCTCACCAATGCGATCGAAGCCGGCGCCACCGACTATCTCCAAAAAATCGACGGGATGGGCGGGATGCTACGCGCGATCGAGAGCGGCTTTGTGCAGGGTGAAATACAGAAGGCCGCCTACGATTACCAGCGATCGGTGGAAAATCGCGAGCAGATCGTCGTCGGCGTAAATGACTACGTGACCCAGGATGAGAGAGTGATTCCTACCCTTCGCGTCGATCCGCAGGTCGAGAATTCCCAGGTCCAGCGCTTGCGTGCCCTGCGGGGTCGTCGGGATGCTGGCCGCGTACAAACCTCGCTGGCGGAACTTTCCCGGCGTGCTGTGACCTCCGGCAATTTACTGCCGGCGATTCTCGATGCCGTCGAGGCTTATGCGACAGTTGGCGAAATCTCCGACACCCTCCGCGAAGCTTTCGGCGAATACCAGGAATCCGTCGTCATTTAGTTTGTCGCAGCGCTTACCCAAGGTGCCCCCTGGCTCAAATGGGGCGTTTTTTCAGATGGTCAGGCCGATACTCAAGCAGTCAGCCTGTAGTATTCTGCTCTCAGCCGCAACCTCATGAAGCTCATTCTCGCTTCCGCTTCCGAACGACGCGCCTCCATCTTGCGCGATGCCGGCCTTTCCTTCACTGTTCTATCTTCCGCCGTAGACGAGACTCCGGTCCCTGGTGAGTCCGTGAATGACCTGGTTTTGCGTCTGTCTGATGCTAAGGGCGAATTGGCTGCTGCGCGCGCCGTGGGACCTGCCATCCTGATCTCCGCCGATACCGTGATTGCACTCGATGGTCTGATTCTTGGCAAGCCCCGCACTACCGACGATGCCCGCAACATGCTGATCAAGCTCTCCGGGCGGACCCACTCGGTGGTAACCGGCGTCACCCTGATTCGCCTCCCGGACGCCGAGCGCCGGAGTTTTGTGGAGACCACCCACGTCCACTTCGGGACCTTGTCCGAGGAAGAATTGACTCGATATTTGTCCACCGCGGAATCGTTCGACAAGGCCGGCGCCTACGCCATTCAGGGCCGCGCAGGCCGCTACATTCCTCGCATCGAAGGCTGCTATTTCAACGTCGTGGGCCTCCCCCTGGCCCGTTTGTGCCAGGAACTAGGCCAGCTGGGTTGGTCGGATGAATTACCCGGCTAGCGGCATTCGAGTCCCGTTTCCTCCCAAAAGCCCGATAAAGTACTATTGACCTGGTCAAAAGCCCGCGCTACGTTGGTATTCCCTCTCCGGCCCTGGTAGGCACCTCTTGTGCGAGGTTACAAATGGCTTTTCCACCCGCATCTAATTCGGCGATCGAGACCTGTAACGAGCGCTGGGCGAGGCTTCGCAGCCACAAGCGCGTAATTTCTAAAGTAAGATTCCTTGTCGAGTGGGATGAAGACTCCGCTCTCCGTCGTGCCAATGCCGTAACGGTGGACGTCAGCCACTCCGGCTGTATGGCTGTCGTCGGGGCGCCGCTCCCTCTGCATCGCCGCGTGCGTCTGGTTCACCCTGAAACCGGCCGCAAAGCCGAAGCCGATGTCGTCTGGCGCGACCATGAAGCCTGGGACGTTGGTCTGGCGCTGGTGAAGCCGGACGCTTCATTCTGGGGATTGAAGTTTTAGACGGTTCGGCTCTTTCCCCTATCGTCTGACATTGCCCGGCTTGGCGTTTGCGTCGGACCGCTTTCGACGATCTGCTTATTTTTTCGCCGGGCTCCCTGTCCCTGTGTCCACGCTCTTCTGTCCGACGTTCAGATGATCGAAATGTAGAGCCGCGTTCAGTAGCATCATGAAATCTCCCTGCGTTTCCTGCCGCCACATCGGATTGTTTGCAAATAGCACGATGTGCCCGCGGCCCACCGGGACGTCTATGACCGCCGGCGCTTCCGCCAGTTCGCCCGCGCCCGCCAGCATGCCGCTGATCCACAGGTTTTTCTCGTCTGCAAAACGCAACACCACCCGCGGGTACAGGCTCTTCGGAGGTATTGCGCTGCTGTAGTACGCCCGTGCTTGGGGGTCCACGTACAGTTCCTGTTCCGCCCGTTCCCGGTGTGGCGCGGGCTCAGGAAGGGTCCAAGCGCGTCCCTGAGGAACATCCGGGTCGCTGGTCGAGCCTCGCCCGCTTGGCCGCGACGCGTCATCCCGTTCGCGTTCGTCTCCGCCGGGCAGCGCTACCTTGAATACCGGAGCGCGATTGAAATAAACCCCAACCGAATCGTCATAGCCATACAGGATCGGACTTTTCGCGTCCTCCACATTTGCTCGCAGTACCGACCCGCTTACCCGCAGCTGTTTGGTCGGTGTGATGGAGACGGTATCCGTCAAGCCCAAATCGACTGGCAAATGCGTGCTCGACCCGACGGGCACGAATAGCCCCCCTGCTTCCACGAACGTCACCAGGTGTGCCACGCCATCGAAACCCAACCCGCCTCGAATATCCGGGCTCTCGTCTACGCCACCCCAATTCGGTGTGATCGCCGATTTTTGCCAGGCAATCGGCCCGGCGTCGCTTCCGTCTGGAAGTGTCCGTTTGGGGACTCCATTCAAGAGTTCCGGCAGTTCGGAAAATGTCGGAGGAAACAGAATCACGTCGAATTTGTCGCGTAGATTCGGCGTGGTTCTGACCGTGGTGTCGGAAATGTAGGTGTAGGGCACTCCTGTCTCTTCCAGCGCCAGACGGAACCATCCTTCGTTTTGCGTACTCGTCCAGGTATGCAGCAACGCAATTCGCGGCACGGCAACCGCATGTTTTGCCACGCCCGGTTCGGCGCCTGCGCTGATTACTTGAATGCCCAGCTCCTGCGCGGCTTGTTTGAGTCGCGAGTCCAGGTCCGCGGTGTTCGACTCCACCGGCAATAGAAAGGAACCAGCGGCGAATTTTCTGTCCGCGGCTTCGAATGGCTCTTCCGCCGCGAAAATCTTCACGTCTTTCAGCCGGAATCGCAAAGCCGCCAGGTTCGGCTCGGCATTCGCCTGGATGATGTAACACTTGACCGATGGCGACTTGCCCTTCACCGCGTGCGGGGCCGCCACACCCGCCTCCATCACCCGCGCGGGCGACTCCACCAGCGTCATCGGAGCCTTTAGAATCGCGCCATCCGTGACTCGTACCGTCTTCACGTTGCGCAGCGGTCCCAGTGTCCAGCCCGTGTCGTCGTATGGCTGCGGATCGTTGGTCGAGTAGTACTGCGTGTCCAGAAGCATGTCCGCCATCCGGCTGTAGGGCTGATCCATGCGAATGATGTAGCTTCCCAGCGGCAGCTTGACGGTCTTGGGCGCCTCGCTTTTCTTGGCTTCAGCCGTTTCTTTGCTTTTTTCTTTGTCGTCGGCCTTCTCTTTGTCGGGCTTCGCAGCCTTCCCTGCTTCCTCCGCCGTTCCTTCCGCCGTTTTCACCTCCAGCTCTTGCTCGAGTTTTTGCACTTCCACGCCCTGTTTTTGCAGCAGGCTCGCCAATTGTGCCGCCAGTGCCGGGCGCCTTCCGTCGTTTAGGATCGCCCAGGCAGCGGGTCCCTCTGTCGTGGCCTTGGCGATCGAGCGCTTGCTCTTGACATAAAAATTGCTGAGAAATTCCTGAGGGTGCTGCGCTGTGTAGTCCAGCGCCATCAACAATCCGCTTTCCTGCATGTTGGTGTTGTTTCGTAACGACCACTTGATTTTCGGGTACGGTGGATTGGGCCGGTACCATGCGCGGGAGGTTTCCGACGGCGACAGCGTGCGCTCCTCCGTGTCCGGAAATCCGTTCCCGAACGTCTCGTAGAATCGCCCGATCGAATTGTGTCCGTTCGCTACATAAAACATGTAGTTTGGCGCCCAGCCGTCGTAAAAGCCGTGCGTCCACACTCCCGGCAGCCCTCGCTCCGTCAGTTGCTCGACCTCATAGTTCGCCAGTTTCTGCCACTCGCTGATCACCATGGGATCCAGCCATGCGTTGTAGGGTCCCGTCCCCGTGGAGGTGTACAGGTAGGGAATCGATTCGTGCAGGTCATGCAGCACTTGCGGGTGCCAATACAAAAAGTTCTTCATCATCACTTGCGACAGCTTCAGTCCCATCGCCAGCGAATCGCGATTGTTGTCGTGCTGCACGTAGTGGCCCCAGTAAACCAGGTCCGGCAACGGCTTATCTGGATTTGCCTTGTGATAATTTGCCCAGTCCACCATGCGGTCGTGTCCGTCCACTTCCACTACCGGCGTAATCAGGAACACCGCATTCTTCCGGATGTTCTGGATCATCGGCGTGTCTTCTACCGCCAGCCGGTAGGCCAGCTCCATCAGCATTTCCGGCGAGCCGGTCTCCGGCGAATGAATCGAGCCGGACGCCCAGTAGATCGGCTTGCCCGCCGCGATCAGTTGCTGCGCCTCGGCATCGTTTATCTTCCGCGGATCGCTCAGCTTACCGGTGATCTCTCGCAGGCGGTCCAACTGTGTGATATTGGCTTCGTCGCTCACCGCCACCAGTAGAAAGTCGCGGCCCTCCTCGGACTTCCCCACCCGAAACACTTTCACGCGCGGCGTCGTTCTTGCCAGTTCGTCGTAATAGCGGTAAATGTCGGCGCAATAATCCAGGATGTCCGGAGCTCCCACGATGTGCCCGAGCACTTTTTCGGGCGTCGGGACGCTTGCCGACGCCGGGAGGTGATCCACCAGATCCGTCAGGAACTGCTTTTCTGTCGTGAATTCGCGGATCTTCTTCGTGTAACCCTCGTCGTCGCGCGGGGCATTCTGTGCGCGAAGCGCCGCGAACGGCACCGCCATCGCCCCGAGCAGCAAGCACGAAAGGCAAAGTCGCCCGCCGTGGGCCTTTCGGAAACGCTCAAGCACACTCATCCCCGGCTTTTTCATCGTTCCTCCTGAATTGTTCTGGTGCTCCGAAGGATGAGCGGCGTCCTGTGCTTCGCGAGTCGTGCGTCGGAGCTTCGCTGGTAATCAATGGTTTCAAGACGGCGGATAGGATAATGCCTGCCGTGCCGGGAACAAAGTGCTTCGTTTTTGCGTTCGAGTCTCCTTAGGGATTCGAGACCTGAAATGACAGGCTGTTTTCCCGCAACTCCTCCCAACGCTTCCTCCACGCATCATGCAGCGGGCTTTCGGCATAATCCGCCGCCGCTTCGGGACTGGCGAACTCGATTGCGTATACCCCGTCGAAGTCGCGAATCTGATTGCGTTGGGTCTTCAGCCAAACGTTTCTGATTCCAGGAATCTTCGCAGCCATGGTCTTTATCCCGGCGATCGCTTTGTCCTTGTCGTCTTGCGAAGTGGTGTTTTTGAACTTATAGACGACCACATGTAAAACGCTCTTGGGTGTCCCGAATTTGTTCTGTGCTGCAACCCTTTCCGCGCGCCAATTGCCCGCCGCAACGCCGGCCACAAAAAGTGCCAAGCCGGTCGCCGCTCTGATCCACCGTTTTGTTGCGGACATGTTTCCTCCTGAAACTTGTGTACTGCGTTCCATGGTAACTCCGCCGTCGCGGAATTGCGCTTCTCCGGAGCCCATCGGGTTTGACGTGTCCGCACGCGGAACGTTACGCTCGCAGGCGAGGCCTAGGCGCGGAATGAACTCTTTCGATGTCGAACCGGCCCAGTCCACATCCCCAGCGGCCTTGCCTCCGCTCCCGCGACTGGGAATCGGTTATCTCCTCGGCATCGCCACCATCGTCGCGGAATTCGTTGCCGTTGCCGTCGATCCCGAACTCGCTAAAAAAGGCGGCATTCCCCCGCTCTACCTCTTTTTGGTGAGCTTTGTCGGCGGCGTCTATTGGTTTGTCTGCGTCTACCGTTATCACGTCTTGTTGGCGGGCATCCCGGGGTGGCGGCATCCTATTTCTCCGTTGCGCGCGGTCGGCTTTCATTTCATCCCTTTTTATAACCTCTATTGGATCTTCAAGTGGCCAAAGGAAATCGCCGTTTTTGTAAACGCAAGATTGCGCGTTGTAGCCATGAAGCCCGTAGCCGTCGGTCTGGTAGTCTTATGCGCGCTGGTCATGCGCGTTCTCGATCCCGGTTTCGGTTTGGTGATGTTGTTTTTTCCGATGTCGTACATTTCCGCTTGTCTGCGTCGCGCTCTGGCGGCTGACAACAGCCCGGATAGCTCATCTACCACGTTGCAGGCGTGACTCGATCTTGGAGGAATTAACGTATGCGTTCGCGATTCGGGCTGTGGGTTTCCCTGGTTATCCTGCTTTGTTCCACTGTATCCGCTCAGGCCCAGAAGGTGGCTCCCGACCAACTCGCGCGGGAAATCTTCCAACAGTTGATCGAGATCAACACCACTGATTCGATAGGCAACGTTACTACCGCCGCCGAAGCCGCCGCACAGCGCCTTCGAGATGCGGGTTTTTCCGAGAAAGATATAGTTGTCGCTGGCCCGAACGAGCGGAAGAAGAATCTCGTTGCCCGCATCCACGGCTCGAACCCATCGGCCAAACCGCTTCTCTTCATCGCCCACCTCGACGTCGTCGAAGCTCGCCGCGAGGATTGGACCACCGACCCCTTCAAGTTTGTCGAAAAGGACGGCTATTTCTATGGCCGCGGCACGCAAGACATAAAAGACGGCGCCGCTATCCTCATCACGAATTTTGCGCGCCTCAAGAAAGCAGGTTTTACGCCTCAGCGCGATCTCATCCTTGCGCTCACCGCCGATGAAGAAGGCGGTTCTTCCAACGGCATCGATTGGCTCGTGAAGCACCACCGCGATTGGATCCATGCCGAATTTTGCGTGAACATGGACGGCGGCGACTTCCTGCGTGACGGCAATAAGCGCATGTACGCCGCAGTGCAGGCCAGCGAAAAAGTCTATGCCAGCTTCCAGCTCGAGGTCCACGATCCCGGCGGCCACAGCTCCATGCCCCGCCGCGATAACGCCATCTATCGTCTTGCTGACGGACTCGCGCGGCTCAAGACTTTCGATTTTCCGGTCGATCTGAGTCCGGTCACACGCGCCATGTTAGAGCGCGGCTCAACCCAGCTGACCGGACAATTGGCTGCGGACCTGAAGGCCGTCGCTCAGAATCCGCCCGACTCTGCCGCCGTGGCCCGCCTGTCGGAGAATCCTCTCTACAATGCCATTCTCCGCACGACCTGCGTCCCGACGCTGCTTATCGGTGGCCACGCCGAAAACGCCCTGCCCCAGTTGGCGCGCGCCACCGTGAATTGCCGCATCCTTCCCGGGGAGGACCCCAACGACATTCGCGACACCCTTGTGCGGGTCGTTGCCGATCTGAAGATTGCCGTCTCCTTCGTCCAGCAACGCGACGTGGATGGAGAAGTCGTCAAGCCCGCCGCGGTCCCGCCCTCTCCGCTTCGCCCCGAACTGATGCGCACCGTCGAAACGTCCGTTCACTCCATGGTTCCGGGCCTCCTCGTCATGCCCGTCATGGAAACCGGTGCTACCGACGGCAAGTACTTGCGTGTTGCAGGAATTCCGACCTACGGAATCTCCGGCGTATTTCTGGACATCAACGACGTTCGTTCCCATGGAAAAGACGAACGCATCGCCATTCAGGACTTCTACGACGGCGTGCTATTCAACGATCGCCTGATTCGCGAACTCGCCTCAGCTCACTGATCGTTCCGGCGCTTATGGGGTTCCTCAAAAAAGAAACGGCCCGGAGCATTGTTAGCTCCGGGCCGGAAGTTCGCTTCGCAGTATTCTCTTACGGTTTAACCGTTGACTCGTTGTTGTTAGCCGCCGCATCGGACACCGGCTTGGGCTCGCCCGCTCCGGCATTCACCGGCTTGCCCGTTTCCGATCCGAATCGCGTTAGGTACGGCATGAACGGCGTAACCTCGAACGGCATTTTCTCCCGCTCTGCGATGTTTCCCACCGGCTTGCTCTTCAGCAATTCCAGCTTGTCCGCCCACGGGTCCAGCTTTACGCGTCCCCCGATCGGCAGGGCCGCAATCGCTTGCGGATTCGGCTTGGTCTCCGGCGTGGCGTTCGGTGCGCTCGTGCTTGCCACGGACTTTGCGTCGGCCACTCCGGGTACGCGATTGCCCAGGTGCGGACTGATCAGGTTGGGAATTTCCTTTTGCCTCGCCTGCAACGCGGCCATGAACGCATTCGCATTCACCAGTTGATTCTTGTACGGGGACTTATCCAGCAGTTGCGCTGCCTTGTCGTCCGCTTCTTTTTCTTCTTGCGGCGTGCGCGCGAATCCAAAATGCCGGAAGGTATCCTTGTCGTCGATCAACAATTGATCGAAGAACGCATAGTTCGAATCCAGCCGGTGACCCAGAACTACGTGTCCCAGCTCGTGTGCAATCACCGCCGCCAGGCTCGCTTCATCCGGCAACACATCTACCAGACCGCGGCTTAAGACGATGGTATGACCAAGCGTGAACGATTCCAGCGTGCTGGTCATCATCACTCGGCAGCGTACTTCCGGTTCGATATCCAGATTGTTGGTCACTTCGATGTTGTTCGCGACCGTCTCCAGAACTTTGTCGACTTCGCCCTTCGGCGACATCAGCCCGATCCGCTGCAATCGATCCGCAACGTTGTCTTCCGCCTGACGATCCCAGGAACGCTGCGCCTGCACCGGCGTCAGGTCGTTGGCGGTCTTCGAATCATCCTGAACTTGCGTTTCCACCAGGATTTTGCCGAGCTCCTGCTCCTGCGCCTCGTGCCCGACGTTGTAGCCCCACAGCCGCGTCTGCGCTTTGAAGTCCAGTTTCTTGGTCATCGCATAGTGCATGTTCTTTTCTTCGCTATACACGAACGACGGCAGCCACAATCCCGGTTGCAGGTTGGTCCTCCAGCTGTCGAAGTGGAAATACCAGCTGGTATGCCCATTGCCTCCATAAGCCCCGTTGAACCGCACGATGTGATAATCCTGATCTTCCACCCAGATCCGCCCCAGGAACCGCCCCTTTCCGGATTTCGGCAGCGGCGAAATGTCGAATACCAGGCAGCGCACTTCGCCCAGGAACTCGCGCCGTACGTAGTCGAACTTGTAGTGCTGTTTGTCGAAGCCGTTGGTGTCCAAAAAAATCATCTGCAGAAAGCCGTCCGGCAAATACTGCATCGCGAAAGAGAAAAAACCACCAACTCCGCCGATTACTTTCTTCGCCGCCCCTCGTGTGTCCGTCAGCGAGACCAGGTTCACTCCCTTGCTGAAGTCCGCTTTCCCCAGAAAGTACTTGTCTCCCGCCGGCACATACGCCAGCTCCGGGTCCGCCTTCAGGTTCTGGATATACGTCTCCACCAGTGGCGAATATTTCCGCATGTCCTGGTTGAACTGGTTTTCCTGCTTGACTACGTGGTCGATCACTTCTTCCATGGTCCGCGCCTGCTCCGGTTTGGCTGGCCCCGCTGCGGCGGCGCCCGCTCCCATCGCGCTCGACACGAGCACCAGGATTCCTGCTGCTAACTTACGCATCTTCTTGCTCCCCTCAGTACGCCAAGCGGAATTCAATTCTCACGCGGGCCGGAAAATCCACCGGCTGGTTATCTTGCCTGGCCGGCTTGAACTTGATTTGCTGGGCTGCACGAGCCGCGGACTCATCCAGGCCGTGCCCGAGTCCGCTGACTACGTGTTGCACTTGAACCGTGCCGTTTGCCAGGAACACCACGTCCAGAACCACGTCGCCTTCTAATTTCAGACTACGCCCTTCCGCGGTGTACTCCGGCCGGGGTTTGTCCAGGATGGCAACAGTCGAGGTGCCGCCGTCACCCGCCGCGGCTTTCTTCTTCGGTGCGTCGGTCACCGCGTTCTGGTCGGCAAACCCGGTGCTCTGCACCGCGCGTTTGGTTCCGGTATTCTGCGGTGGCGTTGCGATTCCATTTCCGAAGCCCGTGCTCGCCACCGTCCCGCGAACACCCTTGTCCCCGCCCGTTCCATTTCCGTACCCGGGACCTCCAGGCAGCGTCAGAGCGCCCAATCGCGCCACGTTCGTCGTTTTGTTCGGATCGCCTTTTCCCGCAACTCCGTTCGTGTCTCCGAATCCGCCCGTCTGCACCTTGGCCACCGGCTGGTTCACTGTCGCAGCCGCCGCGCTCCCGCTGCTCAGGCTGTTTAGCTTCACTTCTTCTTTCGGGCGCTTCGGTTGGTTGCTCTGATTATCCAGCTTTGCTTCGAAAACCTGATCCAGAACCGGCGCCTTCGCTTCCATCTTTTCGATCTTGGGTTGCAGCACCTTCTGCTGGATAAAGATGTGGGGCTGCTTGGGATTCAGCTTCGGTTCTTCGATTGCCACTGGCTTTGGCGGCGTTACCTTGGGCTTGATGACTGCCGGCGGCGGCGCTACCGGAATCTCCGTTACCGGCATTGCCAGCGTCACCATCTGAAAGTGCATCGCCGTTTTCATCCGCTCCGGAAAGAACAACGGTACTGCCAGGAAGAATCCAACCAGCAAAACCTGCGCCATCGCGCTAAGTCCCACTCGCTTGGCTCGTGATTCGCCTTCCGGCAGCAGCTCCAGCCGCGCCGGAATGGGCTTCGTTCCTATCGAACGCTTCCACGCATCGCGGTCCTTGCCGCTTGCTGGCGCCGCGTCCAGTCCGACGCCCAATCTCGTCTCGTTTGGTTCTACAACCAAGGTAGTCATCCGCGTACCGCCCTCAGAAATTTCTCTCCGCTGAACAGGCATGTTAGCTCGCTGGCCGTCCCAGCTCATTTTCCAAGACAGAGAGATACACACTGGCCACGACAGGGTAGCCAACGCCTTGGGAGCTTCCTAATAGGACCTTGGTACTAGCGACGCGAAGTCGCTAATGCCTCCGGTGTTGCGCCGTGTTCGTCGTTTTCTTGTTTCTTAACGCCGCGGGATGCAAGAGCTGGAAGAGCCGGCGGCCGAAATACCGCCGAACCCATGGGGAGTGCACAAGGCCGCTTCTTTTCCGCGCCTGGTGCCTTCATCCGCGGTATGTTCTGTGATGCGGCGTTAGCCGGAATGGCTGCCGGACCCATGAGCCAAAATCCCTCTACTGGCGACGACCAGATTCAGCCTGCTCCTCGCTTGCTCATTCATCATCCGGACCTCGTGGACCGCTTTTATCAAGAATCTGGCGCGGAGTCGTGGGGGCTCTCACGTTCGCAATTTGCCAGTGCGCTGGATAACAGTGTCGCCAAGTCCTTTCCCTCTGGTCCGGATAGTCGCCTCGAAGGATACCTCAGCGCTTTGCATCTCGCCGATTTGGCCTTGAGCTGTGCCTGTGCGCTCGGGTCCGAACCGGCCTGGGAGCATTTCGTCTCCACTTATCAACCTTATCTCCGCGCGTCCGCCGCGGTTTTGCTTCGCTCTTCCGCCACCGCTCCCCACGCCCGTGATCTTGCCGATTCCCTGTTCGCCGATCTCTATGGTGTCAAAGGAAGCTCCTCCGCCGGACCATCGCTGTTCCGCTACTTCCACGGTCGCAGCTCTCTCAAAACCTGGCTTCGCGCTGTCCTCGCCCAGCGCCATGTGGATGCCATTCGGGCCGACCGGCGTTTCACGGAGCTTGATGCTACGGATGAACCGCAATCCACTCCTGTCAGCCCGCCGGCCTCCACCGAAAATGGTCCTGCCGATCCGCATCGCCCCCGCTACATCTCCCTTTTTTCCGCCGCCCTCCAGTCCGCTCTTGGCTCCCTTCCTCCTCGCGATCTTAGCCGTCTGCGCCTCTATTACGCCGAGCAGCGCACCCTCGCGGAAATCGGCCGTCTTCTGGACGAGCATGAATCGAGCGTCTCTCGTAACCTCGATCGCCTCCGCCGGGAGCTGCGCTCCTCCGTCGAAAAATCCCTGCGTTCGGACCTCCCGGCCTCCGGCCGCGCTCCTGCCCAACCTGGTTTGAGCGACGTGGAAATCGCGCTTTGCTTCGAATATGCCGCCGAAGACGCGCCCATCGATTTCGATCGTATTTTCCCACGTACTCCCGCTTCGCGAGGAGGCTTGGAGCCATGAACCTTCCTTGCAAGGTTTCCACTCGCCGCCGTTCTAAGGATGGAGATTGCTATGCCGCGTGAAGATCGCGAACGAAACTTCGAAAAGGCCCTCGCGCAAAATCTCCGCGCCGGTTCTCCCGCATGTCCCGATGCCGAAACTCTTGCCTCCTACCACGAACGCCTGCTCGCTCCGGAACAGATGGCCGCCTCAAAAGAGCATGTCGCCGGTTGCTCCCGCTGTCAGCAAATCCTGGCCCAGCTGGAATCCACCGACGATCTCCTGCTCGAATCCTTTCGGCCCGGCTCGGTGACATCCATCGCCGCACAAGCCGCCAGACCACCCATGCCCGAGCCCGCGCCTTCCGTGCAGCCAGGCGCGAGTATCGGCGGCCAACGCCCGGTGGTCCTGCAACCTCCGTCCTCTCGGCATTGGCGCTGGTTTGCCCCGGCTGGCGCCCTGGCGGCGGGCTTGCTCGTCTGGATCGCCATTCACGAATCGCGCCCGAAGGAGTTTCAGCTCGCCAGGAATCAACGCGATGCCGTCAACGCCCCGGTTCCTGCCGTCCCGCCGGCACCACCGGTTTCGCAGACATATGCACCCTCCTCGGACGACCGTTCCGCGCGGCTCGAGGCTCAAGCACCGGCACAAAAGCCGTCCGCGGGTCGCCTGGATGCACCAAAAGACGCTAAGACCGTTCCTAACGATGAAGTGGATCGAGATGCCTCTCGCGAGGAATCCGCGGCAGCCAACGCCACGGGCCGGGTGCGTCAAAGCGAAGTCGCCAAGTCCGCTCAGCAGGCCCTTTCCGACCGCGCTACCAAGGAATCCGCCGCCGGAAACAAAGTGGCCGGAGTCGCAGGCGGTGCCCTTTCCTCCGCTCCGGCGGCTGCTCCGGCGCCTCCCGCCGAACTTTCGCCGGGTGCTTCCGCCGGGGGCGGAGCTGTCGATTCCGAAACTCGCAAAGAGAAAGAAGCCGATACCGGCGCCGTGGCGGCACTCAAGAAGGACTCCGCCATCGCCGACAAGCAACCGTCCGCGCGGAACACCGTTGTCGTCAGCGCCGTCAGCGACACCAAACGAATTTTGATCACTTCCCCGACCCGCTCCGTTATGTGGCGCATCGGTTCCGGCGGCATCATCGAGCGCTCCAGCGACTCCGGCACCACCTGGTCTATTCAGCCCAGTGGTGTCGTCAACGATCTTCTCGCTGGCTCCTGCACCTCCGATCTCGTTTGCTGGCTGGTTGGCCGGGCCGGCACCGTTCTACGCACTACCGACGGCGGCACGCACTGGCAAAAGCTGCCTTTCCCCGTCGCCGATGACCTGGCGGCGGTTTTTGCCGTGAATGCGGACCGGGCCACCGTTTCTCCCACCCAGGATGCGTATCAGACCACGGATGGTGGTCGTACCTGGACCAGGCTGGCTCCTCAATGAAAGTGTGCAAGAAAATTTGGCGCGGCCGTTCTAATTGGGAAGGCAAATCCCAGATGAGGTCACGAACATGAATAGCTATTCCAACAGGTTCCGGCGGCGCACCCGCCAGGCCGTTCTCACCGGCGCCGCCCTCTTCTCGATTACGGCAATCGCGTATCCGGCTCGGCGCAACCATAACGGCCCGGCAGCCCAGGAAAAAGAATCCGTCCGGACGCCGGACCAAACGAGCACATTGGGGGACCAGACGGAATTGGCGGTGACCGTCTATAACTCCAACATCGCCCTGGTGCGCGATGTACGCCAGCTCACTCTTCCCAACGGTTCGTTCCGCTTGAAACTGGAAGATATCGCCGCCACCGTCAACCCCGCCACCGTGCATTTCCGTTCGCTGACCGACGCGGACAAGCTGGGGGTGATCGAACAGAACTACGAATACGATTTGCTGGAGCCGGCCAAGCTGTTGCACAAGTACGTGGGCAAGGAAGTGACCCTGGTGCGGTCGTATCAGGAGAACGGCACGACCAAGCACGAAGAGATCAAAGCTACGCTGCTGGCGGACAACAACGGGCCGGTGTGGAAGATCGGGAACGACATTGTGACCGGGATGTATTCGGAGAGCCTGCGATTTCCGGAAGTACCGGCGAACTTGTACGAACGACCGACGCTGCTGATGTCGCTGGAGAACAATGGAGCGCGGAAGCAGCAGATCGAAGCGTCGTACCTGGCGACCAACCTGTCATGGAACTCGGACTATGTGCTGACGGTAGGACGGGATGACAAGGCGGCGGATCTGGATGGATGGGTGACGCTGGTGAACAACAGCGGCACGGCCTTCCACAATGCTCACCTGCAACTCGTTGCCGGTGACCTCAACCGCTTGCCGCAGGGAGGAGCTGCGGGCGGGATGCTGGATCGCGATGCGGTCATGAACGCCCCCGCTGCCGCCCCCCAATTTGCGCAGGAGAGTTTTTCGGAATATCACCTGTATTCGCTGGGGCGTCGTACTTCGGTGGAGAACCAGGAGACCAAGCAGATCAGCCTGCTGCAGGGCAGCGGAGTACCCGTCCAGAAAGTGTTCATCGTGAACGGGCAGAACTTCTACTACCACAACCAGTACAACCCGGGATCACCGCTGAAGGATCCGGTGATGGTGTATTACAAGTTCAAGAACGAAGAGAAAGCCAGCCTGGGGATGCCGCTGCCGGCGGGGAACGTGCGGGTATACCAGAAGGATTCGAAGGGCGGAGTGTTGTTCATTGGGGAAGACCGCATCGACCATACGCCGAAGGATGAGACGGTGACGGTGCACATTGGGAATGCATTTGATGTGATTGCGGAGCGCAAGCAGACGGACTACAAACGGGTGGACACGCACACCTGGGAGATGGAATTCGAGATCACCCTGCGGAATCACAAGGACACGCCGATAGTGGTGGAAGTGAACGAGCCGGTGGGTGGGGACTGGGAGATGCTGAGTTCGAGCTACAAGTTCACCAAGACGGCGGCGTGGGCAGCGCAGTTCCAGGTGCCAGTGGAGAAGAACGGCACATCGGTCCTGAAGTACCGCATCCGCGCCCACTGGTAGGACGCCCGCAATTCCTGTAGGGGCGGGGCTTGCTCCGCCCGCGGCAACACGCAAGAAATGGCAATACCTTCGTTCTAAGTTCAAGTCGGAAGAAAGATTCCCATCGAGGTCACCACAATGAAAAACTCCCAGAAAAAGCTCCGCAACCGGTTGTTGCAGCTAACTCTGACTGCCATCGCGCTCTTCGCGGCCGCCGCCCTTGCTTATCCTGCGCATCGCCCGGGCGGTCAACAGAAAGAAGCTACGCAGTCCGTGCCGGACCAAACGAGCACATTGGGGGACCAGACGGAATTGGCGGTGACCGTCTATAACTCCAACATCGCCCTGGTGCGCGATGTACGCCAGCTCACTCTTCCCAACGGTTCGTTCCGCTTGAAACTGGAAGATATCGCCGCCACCGTCAACCCCGCCACCGTGCATTTCCGTTCGCTGACCGACGCGGACAAGCTGGGGGTGATCGAACAGAACTACGAATACGATTTGCTGGAGCCGGCCAAGCTGTTGCACAAGTACGTGGGCAAGGAAGTGACCCTGGTGCGGTCGTATCAGGAGAACGGCACGACCAAGCACGAAGAGATCAAAGCTACGCTGCTGGCGGACAACAACGGGCCGGTGTGGAAGATCGGGAACGACATTGTGACCGGGATGTATTCGGAGAGCCTGCGATTTCCGGAAGTACCGGCGAACTTGTACGAACGACCGACGCTGCTGATGTCGCTGGAGAACAATGGAGCGCGGAAGCAGCAGATCGAAGCGTCGTACCTGGCGACCAACCTGTCATGGAACTCGGACTATGTGCTGACGGTAGGACGGGATGACAAGGCGGCGGATCTGGATGGATGGGTGACGCTGGTGAACAACAGCGGCACGGCCTTCCACAATGCTCACCTGCAACTCGTTGCCGGTGACCTCAACCGCTTGCCCGCCAACGGCCGTGTCATAGCGCTGGAAGCCAGGAAGGAGGTCATGTCAAAAGCTGCCGCCCCCCAATTTGCGCAGGAGAGTTTTTCGGAATATCACCTGTATTCGCTGGGGCGTCGTACTTCGGTGGAGAACCAGGAGACCAAGCAGATCAGCCTGCTGCAGGGCAGCGGAGTACCCGTCCAGAAAGTGTTCATCGTGAACGGGCAGAACTTCTACTACCACAACCAGTACAACCCGGGATCACCGCTGAAGGATCCGGTGATGGTGTATTACAAGTTCAAGAACGAAGAGAAAGCCAGCCTGGGGATGCCGCTGCCGGCGGGGAACGTGCGGGTATACCAGAAGGATTCGAAGGGCGGAGTGTTGTTCATTGGGGAAGACCGCATCGACCATACGCCGAAGGATGAGACGGTGACGGTGCACATTGGGAATGCATTTGATGTGATTGCGGAGCGCAAGCAGACGGACTACAAACGGGTGGACACGCACACCTGGGAGATGGAATTCGAGATCACCCTGCGGAATCACAAGGACACGCCGATAGTGGTGGAAGTGAACGAGCCGGTGGGTGGGGACTGGGAGATGCTGAGTTCGAGCTACAAGTTCACCAAGACGGCGGCGTGGGCAGCGCAGTTCCAGGTGCCAGTGGAGAAGAACGGCACATCGGTCCTGAAGTACCGCATCCGCGCCCACTGGTAGGACGCCCGCAATTCCTGTAGGGGCGGGGCTTGCTCCGCCCGCTATTCGGCGATCAGCGCTTCCGCTTCCACCTCCACCAGCATGTCCGGGGAAATCAGCTTGCTGATCTCGACCATGCTGGTTACCGGCCGAATGTCCTTGAAAAATTCCCCATGCGCGCGCCCGATCTTTTCCCACTCCGCGATATTGGTTACGAACATTCTGGTCCGCACCACATCCTTCAGGCTTGCGCCGGCCTTGGCTAGCGCGGATTCAATATTCTTGATGCACTGCACCGTCTGCGCATACGCATCTCCGATGCCCACAATCGTTCCGTCCGCCGCGGTGGCCGTCGTGCCGGACACGCTGACCTGTTTCCCGATGCGCACCGCTCGCGAATAGCCGACGATTGGTTCCCAAGGCGTGCCGCTCGAAATATTCTGGCGCTTCACTCGTATCTCCTTCGCCGCGCTCGTTACGTCGCTCCGCAGCCGCATGTTAGACTGGGAAATTATGGCACAACCGCTGCACGGGACCTGCGCGTTGGCCTGTTGAGATAGACCGAAATGAAATGTAACAACATCCTGGAAGCCGTCGGCCGCACTCCGCTGGTTCGGCTGAACCGCATCAATCAGGGCTTGCGCCCGCAGATTTATGTGAAGGCCGAGTACATCAATCCTGGCGGCTCGGTCAAAGACCGCATCGGCATCACCATGATCGATGACGCCGAAAAGCGCGGCTTGTTGAAGCCGGGCGGCACCATCATCGAAGGCACCAGCGGCAACACCGGCATGGGTTTGGCCCTAGTCGCTGCCGTGCGCGGCTACAAGATGGTTTTCACCATCACCGATAAACAGTCCAAGGAAAAAGTCGATTTGCTCAAGGCTTTGGGCGCTGAAGTGATTGTCTGCCCCACTGCCGTCGAACCGGATGATCCACGCAGCTACTATTCCGTGGCCAAAAAACTCGCGCGCGAAATGCCCAATTCCTTCTATCCCAATCAATACGACAATCCCATGAACCCGGAAGCGCACTATCGCACCACCGGCCCGGAGATCTGGGATGATTCTGAAGGCAAAATAACGCATTTCGTTTGCGGCATGGGCACCGGTGGCACCATCAGCGGTGTCGGCAAGTATCTGAAGGAAAAAAATCCCAAGATTCGGATCGTCGGCGTCGATCCGATCGGCTCCCTGTACTACGAAAAAGTGAAGCAAGGCACCGTCGGCAAGGCCACCACCTACGTGGTCGAAGGCATCGGCGAGGATTTCTTCCCCATTTCCATGAATCTAGACATTGTCGATGACGTGTTGCAGGTCAACGACGAGGAATGCTTCGTTGTCGCCCGCCGCTTGGTGAAACTGGAAGGCTTGTTTACCGGGGGCTCCGGCGGCGGCTGCATTTCCGCCACCTTGCGTCTGGCCGCCGACCTCGGCCCGGATGCCTTTGTCGTCGCGCTGCTTCCGGACACCGGCATGCGCTATCTCAGCAAGGTCTACAACGACGAATGGATGCGCGAGCGCGGCTACGTCGATGCCGCCGTGAAAATCACTGCTGCCGAAGTCGTCAGCGCTAAACACCAGTCCGGAAAAGTTCGCGAGCTGGTCATCGCCCGGCCCTACCAGACCGTTTTCCACGCCTTGAAGACCATGCAGGACCAGGACATTTCGCAGATTCCCGTCTTCGAGGAGAATCTTCCCATCGGCACCATTTATGAAGACCAGATTCTCACCTTGGCTCTGCAGGGCAAGGATTTGCGCAAGCTCGTCGTCCGCGAAGTCATGAGCAAGCCGCTCCCTCGGGTGCCATGCACCGCTCCCGTCGAGCGGATTACCTACATCCTTAGCCATGAAAATCCCGCGGTCTTCGTGGAAATGGGCGATGCCCGCTTCGAGATTCTCACCAAGTACGACCTCATGAGCACCGTGGCCAGTCTCATGGACCAGAAGCGCTAGGGCGCGTCGATGCCAGGGAGCATACCCGGCGCCGCGTGGTCCTACTCCCTGGACCGGCCCGGATTCAAATTGGCTTACATCTCCCAGGCAAGATTTCTTTCCCCTGACTGTCTTCAGGATTGTCACAGGTACAATGGAGTGGAATGAAAATTCAGGATTTTAACGATCGGCTTAAGAATTCCATCCTCATTGCCGATGGCGCTATGGGCTCCATGTTGCACGACACCGTGGGCTCACAACGCTGTTTTGACGAATTGAATGCCACCGAGCCGGAAGCCGTCTTTCGCGTGCATCAGGCTTATATCGAGGCCGGCGCGCAAATCATAGAAACCAACACATTCGGCGCCAATCGTTTCAAGCTCGCTCCACTCGGCCTCGGCGACGATGTGCAGCGTCTCAACGGTCGCGGCGTAAAGATCGCCCGCGAAGCCCGCGATTCCGCCTCTCGCGAGGTGCTCATCGCCGGATCCATTGGCCCCCTCGGCATCGGCGTGCAGGCCCGGCATCCGGAACCCGACGAAATCCGCCAGATCTTTCACGAGCAGGCCTTGGCCCTGGAAGAGCGCGGCGTCGATCTTTTCTGCCTCGAAACCTTTACGTATATCGAGGAATTGCTTCTTGCCGTAGAAGCGATCCGCTCCTTTTCCGCCCTGCCCATCATCGCCCAGCTCACCTATTCCGAAGACGGCATGGCTTTCGGCGACCTTCGCCCCACGGACGCCTCCGCCCAGCTCAAGAGTAAGGATGTTCAGGTGATCGGGGCGAATTGCACTCTCGGTCCGCAGTCGCTCCTGCCAATTCTTGAGGAGCTCGCCGGCATCGACGGCCTTCGCGTCAGCGGCATGCCGAATGCCGGCTTTCCCAAACGCGAGGGCGACCGCATCGTCTACCCGAAATCTTCGCCCGAATATTTCGCGCTCTTCGCTCGAGAAGCCGCCGCTCTCGGTGTTCGCGTCCTTGGGGGCTGCTGCGGCACCACTCCCGCGCACATCCGCGCCATGGCCGAAGTTGTGAAGTCGTTGCATCCCGTCCAGCATGCTGCTCATTCCGTCGCGGTTGCCTCACGGCCCGTTCCTGTGCTGGACCGCGAGCCGGACAGCAAATTCTGGAAGAAACTGCGCGCTGGCGAATTTGCCGTCTGCGTGGAGATCGATCCGCCCAAGGGCATCTCATTGGAAAGAATTTTTGAGCAGGTCGATCGCCTCATGGCTTCCGGCAAAGTCGACGCCATCGACATCAACAGCGGTGCCATGGCTCGCGTCGGCATGGATGCGCTAATGACCGCCGGCGCCCTGGAAGCGCGTGGCATCGAAACCGTTCCGCACCTCACCACCCGCGATTACAACATCATTGGTTTGCAGGCCATGCTTCTGGGCGCGTGGACCGTCGGCGGCGTCCGTAACGTTCTGGCCATCACCGGCGATCCACCTTCTGTCGGCGACTATCCCGAAGCCAGCGGCGTTTACGAAGTCGATTCCGTCGGCCTCGTCAAAATTCTTCATCGCCTCAACCAGGGCACGGACTGGGCCGGCAAGACTCTCGGCGGCGCAACGAATTTTTCGATCGGCGTCGCGCTCAATCCCGTCGCCGACGATCTCGACGGCGAAATCGAGCGCTTCCACGCCAAGATCGAGGCGGGCGCGCACTACGCCATGACCCAGCCGTTATTCGATCCCGAAAGCTGGCACACCTTTCTCAAGAAACTGGGCGGCCAGCCGGCTATTCCCGTATTGATTGGCGTGTGGCCACTGAACAGCTATAAACAAGCCCTGCGTCTGAACAATGAGGTACCCGGCATCATTATCCCGGAGCCGCTGCTGAAGGCGCTGGAATCCGCCGGTGCCGCCGCTCGCGAACGTGGATTTGAACTCGCGCGGGAAATGCTCGCCTGGGCGCGCCAGGAAATGGCTGGCGCTTATTTGATTCCGCCGTTCAAGCGCTACGAGGAAATTCTGGACATTTTGTAAGCCGTTCGTGTCTGGAGAAGACTCAGGAAAACCGCCCGTGCCTGCTGGCCGCTACTTCCGCTCCAGCCGGTAGTGCGAAACAATCCATTCCTGGCCGCCGCGATAACCCCATAACTCCGCGCAAGCCAGGAAGAAAATGCGCCAGCGGCTCCACCACTTTTTTGCCTCGCGGCTCCCGTACGTGGCCTCAAACAGAGGCAGCAATTCAGCCTTGTTCGCATCCATGTTTGCGAGCCACGCCTCCGACGTTTTCTGATAATGCGTTCCAGGAATCCGCCAGCGTTCAGCCATCTTCCAATCGCGATCGAACAGAGCCAGCAAATCCTCGCTCGGCATCATCCCGCCGGTGAAAAAATGCTGCGCCATCCAGTCGCCGGAGTTGCGCACCTCGAAGGGATAGGCAAACCGCGAATGCGTGAACATATGCAGAAACAGTTTTCCTTCCATCCGGAGCCATCCGGCTGTGCGTCCCAGCAATTGCTCCCAGTTGCGCATGTGCTCGAACATTTCGACCGACAGGATGCGGTCGAATTGTCCCTGCTCCGTGAACGTGTTCATGTCCGCTGTGATAATTCGCACATTGGATAGATGGCGTTCTGCTGCCCGCGCCTCGATGAACTCTTTCTGCGAACCGGAATTCGATACCCCGGTGATCCGGCTGTTCGGGTATTGTTCCGCCATCCACAGGGTCAACGATCCCCAGCCGCAACCCAGCTCCAGCACTTCCTGCCCGTCCGTGAGCTCTGCCCGTTCGCACGTCAACCGCAGCATCGCTTCTTCGGCTTCTTTCAGGGAATGGCAGCCTTCGGGGTAAAATGCCGAACTGTATTTCAATCGCGGCCCCAACACCGTTCTGAAAAAGTCCGCCGGCACCTCATAGTGCTGCGCATTCGCGGAATCCGTTTGCAGCGCGATTCTGCTCCGCTTCATTTCCTCCGCGAACTCGAGCAGCTTGGCGCGATTGGCTGCCTCGCTTCCAACATCTTCTTCCCGGAGTCGCGCGCGCAACATTCGCCGGATCGCCGCACGGATCACAAAATCCGGCACCAGCCCGCTCTCCAGCAGCGCCTCATACCAGAAGCGCTCTCCGGGCTTTGCCTGCGCGGCCGGCAGCCAGTTCGCGTGCGAACCAGCCGTTTCAGTCCTGCTCACTTCGGAAGTCACGAGCCGGTCCTCGCCTTCTTGGGAAACCACGGCACGAAAGCGCTGGTTGTTCGTTGGTAGGCGCGATACTCATTTCCCCGGCTGCGCAACGCTTGCGCTTCCGTTGCCGGAATACCTGTAAGTCCAAGCAGAAAATAAAGAATCAGCGCGGGCGACAGCAGGCCTAGCCAGCCCCACGGCGATCCCAGCGCGAATACTGCATACCCCACCCAAATCAGCCACTCGAAAAAATAATTGGGATGCCGGGAGTAGTTCCACAGGCCCGTGCGGCATGTCTTGCCTTTGTTTTCCGGGTTTCGCTTGAATACGTTCAGTTGATGATCCGCTAATGCTTCCCCCGCGATGGCGACCAGCCAGATCGCACCACCAGTTTTCTCCAGCATTCCCAGCGGGAACGCGATGTCCAGGCACGCCAGCAGGAACGGCAGAGACAACACCACATCGAGCAGTGCTTGAAATTCGAAGAAAAACAGAAAGCGCAACGGCAAGTTCGTTTTCCACTCTTTTCGAAGCTGGACGTAACGCCCTTCTTCGGGATGCCCGATGATGCGCGTGAACAGCAAGTGCCCTGCCAGCCGCAATCCCCAGAATCCAGCCATGGTGGCAATGGCCCATTTCCGCGCCGGGTAACCCGGTCCGGCAACCGCATAGTAGATTGCGAGTAAAGCCAGTCCCGCCGCCCAACCCACATCCACAATCGCGGCGTTGCGGATCAATAAATGAATGATCCACAACACCAGCATCATCCCCGCGACCAGTGCCAATCCGACCAACGCCAGATGGACAGCTGTCACCAGCATTAGGCCGCCTCCACTGCCTGCGTCTTCTGCGGCCGCAACACCCGCCGGAATGCGGGAGCAAGCACCGCGTACACCATGCCGATAAACACCGGCGCCAGCAACGCCCACACCACGATGGCGTGCCAGGTGGTGGTCCACAGCACGCGAATGGCGTTCCACATTCCGGCGTGAATCATCGCATAGATTTGCGGCACAGAAAGCGGCAGATGTGCCGCGCCGAAAAGCTTTTCTCCGAGCCGGAGAAACGGAATCAACAGTGCAATCTGCAGCGGGTAGACCAAGTAATTCACCAGCTGGATTGCCGGCAGATTCAATCGCAAAACCAGCGCCGCCAAAGCGCACAGGGCGGTGGTCCAGCCCAGCGCGGGAAATACCCCAAGCGCCACCCCCAACGCGAGACTAAGCGCGAGCTTCTCCGGCGTCACGCCCTGCTTCAGCAAATCCAGTGTCGGCCGCACCAGCCGCCGCTGGAAAAATCCCTCTTTCATCGTTTCCCGATTCGTTTACGCAGTCTTTTGACGGAACAGCACGCTGGCCGGTTCCTCAGGTTTCAAGGCGAAAAGCTGCAGCAGCACATACAGCGACATGGCAATGTTCCCTCCCGCCATGATCAGCACGAACCAAACGATCTTCACTCCCAGCTTTCGTTCGCGCCACGCCAGCCAGCAGAAGAACGTGATAAAGCCGAAATAGGCGTCATAGAGCGTGGCCATGGACCACGGGCTCGCGGCAAAATCTGGCAGCGCGCTCCACAAGCTCACTTGCAGCGACGTTCGAATGGTCATTACCACCATGAACACCAAGATGAATCCAAACAGCATCTTGAGAACGAGCTTCATGTTCCGCCTCTGCCCCGGCGTCGGTGAAGCGTGGCGAGGTAAATTGGCTGCCTTGGTCGGTGTTGAAGATCTTCGGCGGGCCAAACCGCGCCAGGGCCTCCTCCAGCGCCTCGATGCAGAATTCGACGTCCATGGTGTTCGACACCCGCCAGGACAGCACCTTCCGCGTCGCCCAGTCCATCACCGCGACCAGATACAGAAAGCCGCGCCGCATCGGGATGTAGGTGATGTCGGCGCACCAGACCTGGTTCGGCCGGTCGATCACCAGGTCGCGCAGCAGATACGGGTAGATCCGGTGCTCGGGATGCGGAACCGTTGTGCGCGGCCGCTGATAGATCGGCGCCAGCCCCATCTTGGCCATCAGCCGACGCACCCGCTTGCGGCCCACCGTCATAGCCCTCGCGTCGAAGATGGCGTGCCATCTGGCGCGAGCCATACCAGGGCGTCTCCAGAAACTGCTCGTCGATCAGCCGCATCAGCGCCAGATTGAGCGGCGTCTCGCCCGGCCGGCTGGTAGTAGAACGCCGGATCGGCTGATCGACACCAACTCGCACTGCCGCACGACCGACAACCGCGGATGGTCGGGCTCGATCATCTGTCGCCTCCGGTCGACGCTCATCGACCGGAGGCTTTCGCCAAAAAATCCCGTTCCACCACCAACTGGCCGATCTTGGCGTGCAGCTTCTCAACCTCGGCCTCAGACGACTTCGCCGTCTGCTCGGCCGCCGAACGGCCGGAGAACATCGCCGTCAGGCCCTCCATCGCCTGCTTCTTCCATTCCCCCACCATCGTCTGGTGGATGCCGTGCTTGGCTCGCCAGCTGCGCCGTCGTCAGCTCGCCGCGCAGCGCTTCAAGAGCAACCTTCGCCTTGAAATCCGCCGAATACCGCTTCCGCTTGCCCGTCATCAGGTCCGTCCTTCCAGGAGCGAACCGAGCTTAACCACCTGTCCGATTTTCCGGGACCACCTCAGTTCTGACTTGCGCGGGCCCTGTAGACGGTGAGCGTGCCGCCATCCTCAATCGCCCTGCGGCTCAGGGCGCGCATGTAGTAGGTGTTGAATTGCCCTTGTGACAGCGTTTCGGCGGCGGTTACCGGTCACCTTACCATGGTGAAGCCGCCCTTCGGCTTCCTCCGGGCCGTCTCGCGTCGAAAGCATCGACGTAAATTCAGCGTCTGCGCTAGCGTATCGTCTGAACCTGAACGTGCGGCCTCTCTCAGAAGGCCGCGGCCATTCTTGCTGGCCCATATCGGTCGATAGTTGCTCAGGTAGATCGACAGCCCCGCCACGTCGGCGTCGATCTCTTCAATCATCAACCGACGCGTTTTGTCGTCCAGGTTCTCGAACCGCAGCCCCATGTTCCCGCTCTCGTTGCGCAGTCTTGTTGCGCAACCATAACGCGCCGATCAGAGCTTAGCCACACGCGGGTTTGCAAAGTACACAATCGCCAGAGGCGACATGGAACATAAAGAGAACGGGTGTTCGTCAGGGATGGCAAGACCAATGGAGCCGCTCGACAGTCGGCACTATTTAAGGTACATATATACTGGCGGTGGTGCGGGATGAACGGCGAGCCGCCCAAGATCCCGCTCGTTTTCTACCGATCAGCCGGTGGCGGCGAACCGGCGCGGGATTGGATGAAAGCGCTGGACCGCGACGACCGGCTGGCCGTCGGCATGGATCTGTTGCGAGTTCAATATCGGTGGCCGGTCGGCATGCCGCTGCGCCGTCCGATGGGGGATGGGCTGTGGGAGGTCCGCACGGACCTTCCCAGCAAGACGATTTCGCGGGTGCTGATCTGTTTCCATGGCGGCGTGCTGGTCGCGCTGCATGGCTTCATCAAGAAGACGCAGAAGACGCCGACGAAGACCTGAAGATCGCGCGCAGGCGCAAGAAGGAGATCGATGATGAAGAATAGCCATCTGGGATCGGGGATCGACGAACTCCTTCAGGACGAAGGCGTGCTGGAGGAATTCCAGGCCAAGGCTGTCAAGGAGGTGATCGCCTGGCAACTCGGCCAGGCGATGAAGGCGCAGAACCTGAGTAAGCGCAAACTCGCCGCCCTGATGCACACCAGCCGGACCCAGGTCGACCGGGTGCTCGACCCCACGGACGGCAACGTCACCCTGGAAACGCTTCAGCGGGCCGCCGCCGTTGTGGGCCGCAAGGTGCAGGTGGAGTTGGTCTGATCGAATATTGCCTAAGCTGATGGGTCGCTATTGGCCGGGAACGGTCGACGAGGAGGCGCCGTTCGCACCGCTCAGGCGCGCGGAGACCACCGGCCGGCCACTCGGGGCCGACACCTGGATTGCGCGCCTGGAGCACCAGTCCGGCCCGGCGCTCGCACCCCGCAAGAGAGGGCCAAAGCCGCGGGAAGTTCAGTAAACTGTCAACGAAATGCGATGTGCTGGAGGCCTTCCGGGCGACGGGGCCCGGCTGGCAGACCCGCATCAACGCAACGCTGCGCAGCCACAAGCCGTCCGATTGAGCCGGAGAGGGTTGGGGACAGGGGCGCCTGTCCCCAATTTCGCGAGCATCACCTACCAAGCCGCCAATCGGGCGGCCCTGGAAGTCCCCTGTGCGGTCAGGTTCGCTTCAGAAATCGCAGATAAAAAGCCGCGAACACCAGGACAATCCCAATATTCACGATCAGCCGTTCCCAGAACCTGCTTCTGAAGAACGCCAGATCCAGGCCGACGATCAAGGCCGCCATCGCCATCACGTAAAGCACGGCGACCCACTGCCTGCCCGTGCCCGCGGAAGTCATCATGCCGAGCGCTCCACCAAGTGATCCGCCATTCCAGCCGACTGGTTATAACGCCGGCCTGCCGTGGGGGCTGAGCGTTTTCGGCACGGGGACAGGAGCACCTGTCACTCATTTCGGAAGGAGACCGCCGGATGGCTATCGGCCGAGCACCAGAAGATCGCTTCGTCCGGTGAGCGGCGGAC
>CAWFXG010000035.1:0-8432 GCA_963819745.1 uncultured Acidobacteriota bacterium
GGATAGACCAACTGGTTGAGCGCTTGTTTATCCCGAAATTGAAAATGTCCGAGATGACCGGGTTATAGCTCAGGAAGATGGGGGCCTCCGAACCAGTGCCGAGGTCCTCGCCTTTGGACCACACGTACGAGGCCTGGGCCTGCAAGCCGTGCGAGAAGCGCTTGGTGGCCTTGATCTGCAGCGCGTCGTACCACGTTTTGCCCAGGGGAGGCCCGAGGAACGACTGTGGACCCTGAGAAGCCCACTGCGGCACCGGACGGATTTGCTGGTTGACCGTTTCAGTGAGCGGCATTCCCGGGTAGGCCGGCTTAAATCCGGCGGCAATCGCCTGCGGAGAGCCGATCTGATCCGTGAGCAACCCGAGGTCCGCCGGATTGTTGATGTTGAGCCCGTGTTGCGCCAGAATCTGGGGTGTCAAACAATTACATTGGTACTGGTCGAGGCCTTGCGCAGACCACCAGACTCCGCGGTTGCCCACGTAGGTGGCTTCCACGACCAGGTCCTTTCGTAATTCGCGCTGCAGGCCAAAGCTCCACTGCCAGGTCCGCGGGGGCCGGGCACTCGGACTGAAAATGGTGTTCGGAGAAGAGGGCGGCAACAGCCCCTGTGTCAGAACCGGCAGTCTGCCCGGATCATAGTTCGGCCACGTTACATTGGGGTAGGGATTCGCCAGTGGAAAACCATTCGGGGACGTTCGGGGACGGACTGATCCCATAACCGGTCGAGTTGTAGGTGTAGTAGTTCGCCAGGCTGTATTGAACGCCCTGTGGGGTTTGCACCACCCCGTACGTGATGCCGGCGCCCGTGCGCAGCACAGTCTTCGGGTTAATCTGATAGGCTAACCCGACGCGCGGCGCGAAGGCATAAGGATAGTTGTGAGAGAGCTGGCATTTGCAAGTGGCTCCGTAAATCTCAGCGCCCGGAAGCCCGACCGTCGGATTGATCGTGGTGAAGGAAGCGATCGGCATGCGGCCGTATTGTTCCTTCAAATAGGTCTGGAAATCGTAGCGCAGACCATAATCCAGGGTCAGCTTCCTGGTAACCTTCCAGCTATCCTGCGCGTAGAACCCCAGACTGTGAGTGCCCGTCCTGGTCTGGGTGTTTGGACTGATTTCAATGTCGTCTACCAGGCCTAACATAAAGCTGGCGTAGCTGAAGCCGGTCGGATTGGCAAAGTTGAACGGCTGGAGATTTTGCCAGGGATCGGCCGTTTCGGCATTGTTAATGCCAAAGGCTCCATTGGCCCGCCATCCGCTGTGCTCGGGATATCCGTCGATGACGAGTTCGCCCCCGAACTTAAAAATGTGGTTTCCGTGTACCCAGGTCAGGTTGGTGTTCGCAGTAGGCTTCTGTTCCCAGAGGAAGGAAATGAAGGCTGGGCCTAATCCCCCGGTGCTCGGGCCGCCGAACCCACCGCTGACGAAGTTTTCGAGGCCTGCGGCGATGTTCGTCGAGGCGCCGCTGCCATCGAAGAATCCGCCGATCGAGGGAAAGCGATTCGGCTGGAAATACCCGCTCATGCCCAGGGTGGACTGGTCGAAATTGGGGTAGTCCGTCGGCTGATACTGGTTAATGAAACCGATGCCCATATGCAACAGCAGAGTTGGCTTGATGCTGTCATCGAAATTCAGGCGCGTGGTGTAGTTCCGATTGGCGGTGGGGTTCGGGGCCACGTAAATGCCACTGAAACCGTTGGCATTGGGCTCATTGCTCTGCAGCCGCGAGAAGTACCAGGAGAGCTTCATGGTTGAGCTGAGCGAGTGATCCAGTTTTACAGACCATTCGGTCGTGTGCTTCCAGTCCGTGTAGGAGGGAATGATGTAGTTGTTTATAAGCCCGGGTGCGTTTGGCAGCGGGAACATTTTCTGAATTTGAAGAGCGAACGGGCTCAACATTGAAAACGGGATTACGTTGTTGGCGAAAGGGGTGCGGACCTGCGATCCACCTACGACCCGCGTCGAGTTTGGATCGAAGACTTCACCAAAAGAGAGCGTTTGGCCCGCTGGATCCACCGCAGGCTGGCCCGTGGCGGTGTTCACAATGGGGGGACTGAAGGCGCAGGTGCTCGAGGCCGGGACGTAGGCAAAACAGCCGGCTGTAGAAAAATCCCCTTTCCGATACGCCAGGGTCGGCACCGTGGTGAGGCCGTTCGAAGTGGTCCTGTTCTCGCGGAATTGCTCGAAATTGAAGAAGAAGAAGGTCTTGTTCGTTCCGTTGTATACCTTGGGAATGCGGATCGGCCCGCCTACTGTGAATCCATAATCGTTGCGGCGCACGGGGTTGCGGATGTGCTGGCCTTCTTTTGCCGGGTCCTGCGTGCCTGCATCGGTGAACGGCAACCCGGCGTTCAGCGCCTCGTTTGCGAAGTAGTCGTACACGCTGCCATGCAACGAGTTGGTGCCTGATTTCATGGTGAATTAAAATAGCCGCCGCCCACCTGGCCGTACTCCGCCGCGAAATTGCTGGTCTGAACCGCTACCTCCTGGATGGCGTCCACACTGGCGCCCTGACTAAGCTGCTGCAGGACTTTCCAGATGTTTCCGGTGGAATCCTGGCCTTCAATGCGGATGGCTTCGCTGTTGCTCGGCAATCCATTCAACACAATTGCCTGGTCGTTGCCAAAAGTAACCCCAGGAAGCAGTTCCGCGGTCTGCAGCGGGTTCCGAATTTCGCCCATCGTGGTGGCGCCGAAGACGTTCCCGCCCGATATGGTGAGCACGGGAAGCTGATCCGCTTCGCTGATTGCGACCGTGTCGCTCATCTCCCCGCTCTCGGTCTTGAGCAAGGGCACCGTATCTGTGACTGAGATCACCTCTTTCGTCGCGCCGACTTCCAGCGTTACGTCTTTGCGGGTGTCGGTGGCGACAGCCACCTGTACGTTAGACAGGACGAATTTCTTGAAACCTGGCGCATTCACCGAAATTTCGTAGACGCCCGCTGGGACCGACAGCACGTAGTTGCCCGTGCCCGATGTACCGCCGCGATAGATGACGCCTGTCGCAGTGTTTTTGACTTCAATTTGAGCCGCCGGAACAACCGCCGCGGCAGGATCAGAAATAGTTCCCGTAATTGTGCCCTGGTTGGATTGCGCGAACACGCCCACACCGGCCAGACACAGAATGGCTGCCACCAGTAGAGATCGAATCATCACTCACCCCAATAATCAAAGAAAAATCGGATTATCAAATATGGTCTAAAATCCCCCATTTAGACCACAAACGTGGCGAATATATTCGCAGGGCATATCCAAGTCAATCCATCCTTGTTGATAGCCGGTATCAACCAATTAGATGAAGGAACTTTGCACTCGCTCTTCGGGCGAGTCGATCCGGCGCCGAGGACGCGCTTATGGCCGCGCGGGCTCGCGCCATAATCTCAGCGCCCGAGCTTCTGTAGCACGTCCGGGCCTGCGGCCAGACGAGTTCGAGAGCCAAAGTTTTCGTATACTTACGGCCAGGATCAATGCCCGAAAGAAGCGCAACGATGTCGACCGTCGATCTGGCCCCGCTGTTCACTCCGTTTTCGATTAACGGGCTCACGCTGCCCAATCGCTTCGTAATGCCGGGAATGCAAAGGCAGTGGTGCGTAAACGGTATGCCTCAGCCCCGCCTCGCCGAATACTACCGCGAGCGGGTCGAGGGCGGCGTGGGACTCATCATTACTGAATCATGCGCCGTCGATCATCCTTCCTCTACGCAGACGCCCATTTTCTGCCGCATTGATGACGCGACGATGAGCGCCTGGGAGCGATGCTTCGATGCAGTGAACCGCGCCGGCGGCCGAATGTTCCTGCAACTGTGGCACGAAGGCGCTGTCCGGAAGGAAGGCGGCGACGGCCCTTATTCGCCATTTCCCACGATAAGCCCGTCGGGATTGGTGCGCGCGGGCACGCCTAACGGCATCGCTGCGTCGCTCGGGGATCTGGATGCGATTCGCAACGCTTTCGTGCGGGGTGCTCTCGCAGCCAAAGAGATCGGCGCTGCTGGCGTTGAGGTCCACGCTTGTCATGGATACCTGCTGGATCAGTTTCTGTGGGCGGAAACTAATCGCCGCGAGGATGGTTATGGCGGCGATGATATCCGCGACCGCGTGCGGTTTCCGGCCGAAATCGTCCGGGCGATACGCGAGGAGGTGGGCGAGACGTTTCCCATCGCGTTTCGTTTTTCGCAATGGAAAGAAGTTGATTACCACGCCCGCATCGTTCCCACGCCGCATGACCTGAAAACGATGCTCAGTGTCTTGCGAAGCGTGGGAGTCGATATCTTCCATGCTTCGGCTCGCTACTTTTGGGTTCCCGAGTGGCCACATTCGAATTGGGGAATCGCGGGTTGGGCAAAGTCCATGACCGACGCTCCGGTGATTGCCGTGGGAAGTGTTGGCCTTGACACAGATGTGATGGACAATTTCTTCGGCAAGGAGGCGAAGTCCACTGGAGCCGCGGGACTGCGTGAGTTGTTGCGCCGGTTCAACAATGCCGAGTTCGACTTGATTTCGGTCGGCCGCGGCCTGATCGGCGATGCGGAATGGGTGAACAAGGCGCGGGATGGCCGGTGGGATGAGATTCGAATGTTCACGAAGAAAGACGTGATTGGCGATCTGGAAGTGGAAGGATTTGTGGCCGAAGCGCACGCCGTGGAGATGTAGGCCGATAACGTTCGGGTCCGCAAGTGAATGAGAGGCAAGGACCGGCCCGACTGCCTCTACGGTGCGGTAAAACGCTTACAGTTACAGCCCGAATCGAGTCATCTCCGAACCCCGCCACTTTCCGAAATACGGGGCCCACCGGAACGCGACAAACCCGCCATTTTGAGCTCTGGTTTTCCGGATTACTGCTGGCGATTGCGTGCAACGGCGGGAGAAAGGGAGTCACAATAACCAAGCAAGCGCTTGAATCATCGCCAACTGCGATAAAGAGCGCCTGGATTTTTGCCGACGGGGAATTCCGGCGTGCTACCTTTGAGCGATTTCAGTGCCGCGATTCGTCGGCTCCTGGCTCGGTGGTACTCTGATGGCGCTGAAATGGTCAATCGATCAGTGTTTATGGCCGCGGCTTTTCCGGCGGTTGCCGCCGCGGTCCTGATGCTCTCGCTTCAAAGGGCGATCAAAAGCGATCGCGCGTCGCAGGAACAAATTTGACAGTCATGGAGAACGACTATGTCACCGATAAAAAGGGTACTCGCAGGGATGAGCGTCGCCGCGCTTGCGCACGCCGATGGCCTCGTAACGAACCGCGATCTCTCGCTCCCGGTCGCCAAAACAATCGCCGAAGCCACATTGGCCGCGTGCAAAGAGAAAGGCTTCAGTACCGCGGTGGCGGTGGTGGACAGGGCGGGGCAGGTGCTTGTGATTTTAAGGGACGAAAAGGCGACCGAGGCAACGCTGGAAATGGCGCGCCGGAAAGCTTACACCGCGCGCACGTTCGGCAGCAGCACCCTCGATTTTCAGAAGCGGACAAGCGATCCCGCCTACTCCGGGCAGCGCGACGTAAGCGGCGTCCTTGCGCTGGGCGGCGGCGTTCCGATCCGGGCCGGAAACGAAATCATTGGCGGAGTTGCCAGTTCGGGCGCAGGCCAGGAGCAGGATGACGCCTGTGCAAAGGCCGGCGTCGCGAAGGTGGCGGATTTATTGAAGTGATTCGAGCCTGTTTGCCGACGAGATGCGGACGGGGCAGGACGGGTGATGGCAGCCAAATGGTCCTTCAGGATGCACAGCATGGCTGCCTGAACTGCTTATTATCTACGTGTAGTAAAGCGCAAGATCGCGCAGAAGCAAAGAAAAAGATCATTGAGGTATATCTGGCGATTTGGTAGCACCGCATCAGTGGTGTCCGCCAACGTCGCTGTACGCCAGATGAGGGAAACGATGCCGATGGCTTGCGGAGGAATCGCCGTTTCCTGCTCAACACCTTTGCCCTGGATACGACACGGCTGCGAGACCAGGCAACCTGTCGCGCAATCCGGGCGAGTCATTTGCCTGGCGCGCCAGGGGCAGCACCCGGGTCGCCGGCGGAGGAGCCGACGAACAGCTTTTTTCCGTCCGTGAAGGTTATGACACTGCCGTTGGCGCGATTCGCGCCGTCCTTTGCCTGGAAGCCTTCAACGAGAATCTCGGTCCCGGCGGGGAGCGAGTTCTTGTTCCAGCCGCGGCGAAGCAGCGCGTTCGGGGCCGCCGCTTCGATCATCCATGGAACCATTTTTCCGTCGTCGCCTATCACATCGATGTGAATCCAGGCGTGCGGGTTAATCCACTCCATCTTCGTCACGGTTCCCTTGAATTTGATGGGCTTCCCCGCATCGAACTCGGCGGCAAACGCGTGATGCGCCCAAGCCGGCGCGGCGGCTGAAAGCAAAGCGCCCACGGAGGCGATTACGGCAAGTGCTTTTTTCATTTTGTTTCCTCAATTTTCCTCGTGGCAGCCGCAGCTTTTTCTTTGGCGCGCGCGCCGCTGAGAGAGTCGAACATCGCGTAATTGCCTTCATGGCACGCATACTCGAAGTTCTGGTAACCCGGCTCCTGAGTTAACGGAAATCCGATCTTGAATGGCCGCACATACGTCTTCGGATCGTCCACCGTCACTTCATACTGCATCGCATTCGGTCCCACGCGGGTAAAACGCTCCACCAGTTTCAGGGCGTCGGTCAAAGGAACGCCCCAGCCATTGGCGCTCGCGGATGTTTTGTTGCCCAAAAAATTCGTGGTCTCTACAACCAGAGTGTTCCCCTCCCAATGTCCTCGTGGATCGCCCATGTAGCTTCGAATATCCGCGCCCGCGTGAGGGCGGCCATCCATCGGAATGATGCGAGCTTCATGCACCATCTCCTGCATGATCGCAACATAGCCAGGAGATTGTATGATCTGTTGTCCGTTGCCGTAGACCACCGGGTATATTGAGCCGATTACGCCGCGGCTGATGCAGCGGATGTAGTAGCTGAAATCTTCCCAGGAATCGGCCTTCGGGTTTTGGTTATTGGCGTCTTCCCCTCTCGGTCTGTTCTGCGCCTCCGGCACCAGTGCGGGTGTCTGGCCATCCGGCGGGTCCACCACCATCGAAGTCTGCTTGCAGGGCCGCCGCGCGCGCTCTCCCCAGTGGTTGGGTGGTCCCGTACCCACGTGCGCATCGGATGCGACCGTATCCACCAGATCCTTTTCGTGCTGCGTTTCGATTTGCTTCTCCCGGTCGGCGAGTTCCTGCTCCGTATAGTAGAGCCGAGTGCCGAACTTTGCGGGACGGTTCAGGGGAGTGCCGATGCAGTCGTCGCCTGTCCAGGTGCCCTGCAAATCCGGATCACCCCACGGCGTCTTCGGCTGGGTCCAGCTCTTCGCGGGAGAGATCTCTTTGGCGGGTTGGTCGAAGGCCGCCCCCGGGGCCGGGATCATCACGCCAGCGCCCAACATGAGAGCGATCTCCGCGAGAAATCGGTTCGACATTCCAGTCTCCTTACCTGTCCGGCTATTTCTTCTTCAGATCTCCGTAGATCAGTTCTTCCGCAAATTCGACGCATTTGAATTCGTTAAGCTGCGCGTTCTTTTCCTTGCGCCGGTAAAAGACGGTGTTGATCTTCCAGGGGCGAGTATATATGGTTTTATCCTCGATGGTTGCCTCGTAGTTGATGTGATCGGCGTCCGCCAGCGTGAGCCTTTCCCCGATGTGGGTACTGTCGGTCTGGAAGTTTCCGGAACGGTCGTACCAGCTGCTGCCGTTCAAACCGCTGACATCAATCACCAGAGTGGCGCCTTCCCAGTGGCCGTTCGAAGTTCCCATCCACGTATCCACCTGGCCTTCTTTGAATTTGCCCATGTTCACGGCGCGATTCGCGCTCGCATATTCGTAGGCGAAGGCGATGTCCTTTTGTGATTGCACGATCTGAAAAGGAAAAGGCATGTAATTGGCCCGGGGGATTCCGGGCATGTAGCACTTGATCTCGGGGTCGAGCTTCATCCGGTCCCGAAAGTTTTCTTTTTGTTTTGCGGCGGCCTCCGGTGTGTATGGAATCGTGCCGCCCTCGACGATGCCTCCTCCGGCGGGCTCGGCGCCTTCGGCTCCCAGCTGAAATAAAGGACTGGGATGCGCGCTGTGATCACGGATGTCCCAATCGGCGGTGCCCAGCGCCTCCCATAAGCCGGTGAAGTTCGGCTTGCCATCGGGCATCCGGGGAATCCGCGAATTCGCTCCCGATTGAGTTTGGGCATCGAGTAAAAGCGCGATCATAAGAAAAACAAAGCTGGTAACGGCGGGAACCCGGGCGCCGAATCGATTGGACATTGAGCTTGTCTCCGGATTCGCGATTCTATACGATTTGACTGCCAGGCGCAGCGGTCTTTACCGGGACCGAATTGCAGTAGATCAGAAACGCATTTATTGCGACAGGGCTCATGCAGGCTATTCAACCAATTTGCGCAAACATGTTGCTGGTGGCGGGCAGTGCCGTTAT
>CAWFXG010000036.1:0-4665 GCA_963819745.1 uncultured Acidobacteriota bacterium
AACAAAGCTTGCGCGCGCCGGCGGAGTCGGCCAGTCCGATGTTGGAGTTCATGACGCCCGCGCCGCTGACGGGGTAGACGGCGACACCTTGGAAAGGGTGAACAAGTTTGCCGTCTGCCGGACGTGGTTCATGTAGCCGGGGAGATTGGGATTGTTCTTGAGCTGGTCAAGCTGGGCGGACGTGGGGAAGAAGACGACGGGAAACGAGCTGGCAAACCAGACCAGATTCTTGCGTCCGGGAATGCCCTGGAGATAGCGGGCGAGCGCGTTGAGGGCTTCGAAGGTCATCGAGGCGCGGGCGCCGAAGCTGTAGGCGTGGGCGTTGGCCTGGGCACCTTGAAGGGCGAGCCGCACCGTTGGAGCGCATGGCCTGCAGGGTGGCGATTGCGTCGGCATCGTCGGCGTTGTCGCTGCGGGTCTGGACCATCGCAACGCGATCGCCCCCCTTACGGCTGACGGCGGCCAGCAGCGCGGCGGGATCGGAGGTAAATCCCTGCAGAAGACGCAGACCGGAGCCGAGCGAAAAAACGGCAACCTGGGTCCCCGAATCCATTTTGTGCAGGTAGGAGAGCACCTGTTCGCGGACGAAAACCTGATCCTGTGGCTCGCTGTTGAGGGAATCGAGAAGGAACACGTAGAGCGCGGCCGTCGGCGGTGCGGGGGGGATGTTGGTGACGGCTCCGGCCGGCATCGGGGGCAGGGCGGGTTGCTCGACGGGGGCGGATGCGCTTGCGGAGTGTTCCTCGAAGAAGTCGACACTTTGGGGCTTGCCGTCTTCTTCGATGGAGAAGTCCGATTTGGGCAGGCCGGAAACGGGAGCGCCATTTTTCTTGCCGACAACGACATCGACGAGAACTTGGCGGGCGGCTGTACGGAAGACGGGGATGTCAGGGGAGTTAGCGGAGTTGGCGGGGTTAGCAATGTCGGGTGCGGGTTGCACGGCCGGCTGGACTTCCAGGGCGGGAGGATTCGCCGAATTGGCAGCGGCGCTTGTGGAGGACGCAGTCTGTGAACTGCTTTGTGCAGGGGACGGTTCGGGGGTTGCGGGCGCAACAGGAGAGGAGCTTGCTTCTTCTGTTTGCTTTGAACCGTTCCCGTTGGGAGCGGGAGCGGGCTGGTGCTCGAGGTTCGCCGCTTCGCTCTCGGTCAGCACGCGGGCATCGGTGCGGAAGACGTGATAGTTCTCGAATACCACATCGTTCAGCGATCTCTGAAAGGCCCGGCATTACGCAAGCGCAGGACAGCCCTGCCCGTCCCCGCCATCCCCCTGGAGTAGGAGAGAATGCGCAAGCGAAGAGGTGACACTCCTTGATCGGCAAGAAGTAGTCTTTGCCGCCGATACTGACCTGCCCGTATTCCACCTCAATGCCAGAGTTGACGGTGAATTCATCCGGTTTCAGGTCCGCCAACAGCATCAGTCGAACGATCGTTCCGCTCGCAGGGTCGACGGCCATCTCTCCGTGATAGGCGACGACCTCGCTGAAGGTTTGTTTCGTGATGTTGCAGGCGTGATCGGTAGGACCGGAGTCGTACGTAATTGTGTAATGAGAGTTTTCTTTGGTACTTCGTAATTGAATACGGCCTGGAGACCGGATGGGCCCTGTTCCCAGTGGCCCCACACGAGCTTGTTCCGCGCAGCATCTACAAGCACCGTGCCAAGGATCGGTCCAAACACACCCGCGGTGGTCAGCGGGCGCACCCGCGGATCCAAGTTGGTCTTCTCCAAAACCTCGTGACCGTCACGGAAAGACACGGTGACATTGGAGTCGCCAACCAGGTGAATTGGCTGGTAAGCCGATGCTGGGGGCCAGCGCCAATATCCAGTTTCACCGCCGGCGTGTCTTCAAAACTGCGAGTTACTCGTGTCGCAAAGAAATTAGGCAACTGGTGAAGTGTCTGCGTGACGTAATTCACGGTCAGAGCCAGAATCTTCTGCTGCGTGGTAAGGTCCGGGGAGGCCTGGCTGGGTGTCTCCGCTGCGGGAGGATCGAGGAAGGCCGACGTATCCGCCAAAATCAGGAGGGCCTGCCGCGATTTCTCGCCGGGCAGGTCCGTTTCCAGGCGGTCGAGCCTTGCCGTGCTCAACCGTTCGGTCAATTCCAGATCCGACAGTTGCATGGCAACCTCTGCGTCCGGTAAGCCATGAACCGCGGCAAGCGTCTGCTCCAACTCCGCAACCGTGACCCGTTTTGCCCCATACGCGGGAAGCGCGAATCCAGCCAAAGTTAGCAAAACCGCCAGCGCGCGCATCTCAGCCTCTCAGGAAAAACAACCTTGCCACATTATCTTCGACGGCCAAAGTTCATCCTTGGTTATGCGGTTTCTTTCCGAAGCTTCTCCTGGATTCAAGACCAGTCGCCAGCAGAAAAGCCGTCTTGTGATTTCTGAAGCCCATTATCGAGCGACGGCAATAGGACAACTTTTGATTTCAAGCTGATTTCGATTTGGAATCACGCACAGTCGATTTTTCGCTAACCGAGCAGGTGCACAGTGCAGAGCATTGTTCCAAAGCAAATATCTCTTAGCAGAATTCGCATCGTACAGACAGCTCATCAAAGCAGGGCTAGACTTGGATCAACATCGCGCGCTTGCTTTCTGCGTCTGGTGCCGGAAGACAAGTCGACCATCTCAAAGAGGCAGTGTCAAACTTATGAACCACAGGCTTCCTGGTCGTTCCATGGCAATGAGGCTACTCGCGTTAATGGCGTTGCCAGTTCTGATGGTCGCCATCTATCTGCTTGCTATTCGGCCTTCGCAATTGCATTGGGGTGCGACGTCGAAGGAGAGTTCGCGCTCCATGCCGGGAGACGACCTCGTGTCATCTCCATCTTTCTGCGCCACACGGGGAGTCACCATTCACGGCGACCGGAAGATATTTGGCCATGGTTAGCGCAGATGGGATATGGACGCGCTGGATTCTATGGCTACGACCTGATTGAGAACCTCGGCAGTAGGACAGGAATCCGCAGCGCTGTATCAATTCTTCCCGAGCTGCAACATCCGAAGAAGGGGGACGTGCTCCCCATCAGTGCAGTTGCCTCCGTGGCCTTCGATACGATTGAGCCCGGCCGCTACCTTATCTGGCGAGGGGGTCCATCTCCTTCAAACGGGAGCTTCGTATGGGCACTTTTTCCAATTGACGAAAGCCACACCCGCTTAATCAGCCGGATTCGACTTCGCTACCACTGGACGGACAGTCGGCTTCTACTCGACATCTTCACGGAATTTGCCGATCACGTTGCGGTGCCAAAGATATTGCTCGGCGTAAAAGGGCGCGTTGAGGGACGCCCGCAGCAGGCACTGATGGAAGAGGCAATCGAGATTGTGGTCTGGGTTTTAGCCCTGGCGGAGTTCGCAACCGCGGCTGTGCTCATATTCCGATTGCGTCGGTGGTTGCGTGCCTGGTTTCTTGGGCTGGCCGCGGGGCTCTTGTTGCTGTTCGGTCTGTACGCACACGCGCCGATGTGGATTGGCGCTTTGCTGTGCTGTGGCGTCGCCGGAGGGATGCTCCTGATATCGCGAACAGGTTCCGCATATCCCTCAGAAGTCTAAAATGCGGTGCGCGGTTGCGCACAAAAATGCTGATGATCTTGAGAGACTAGCCAGCCTTCCCTACCTCATGGCGAGCGAGCCTGTCGATCTCATGCTGGCCAACATTTTGACGAGCAACCCAAGCGCTGCTATCAGGAAGAGAGCGAACACGGCAATCCCAGCGGTGTTCACGTGGCCGGTCGACAGTCCGAGCATCAACTCGCCGGCCACGACCGAAAGTCCGACCGTCATGGCGAGTATCAGAGTGCTCGCCGACAGCAGATACCCGAGCGTGTTCCGCTTGAGAAGCAGGATGCCGACGAGGATGAACAAGGGCACCAGAAGACCGAGGTCAAGTGCCTGATCGACCATCGTGTAGTAGCCAGTGGAGTTGGCGGGCATGGTGCTGGCGCCAATGCTCGGGATGATCTCACCCAAGCATTTGAAGAGGAGCAGGCCGCCCACGGCGAAGGAGAAGCTCGTGGCCGTGACTCGCGGGAAGCGCTCCGATATTTCCGTGCGAACGCGTGACAGATCCATCCGCGCAAGCACCATCCCAAGGGTGCATAGGCTCAACGCGAAGGCGCCAACATAGACCAAGAAGTACGCGTTGTAGGCCCAGTCGAACGTCCAGAGCAGGTACTGATAGAGGAAGCTCGCAAGGCTTCCGATAAACACGACGGTGCCTCGCAACGACCCACGCAAATAGATGACAAACGAAGCAACGAGGACGGGTATGCCAACGAACAGGCGAACGAAGTCCCAAGGGGTCCCGGCGGTCACGAGGGTTCGCAGGCTGTACCGGTAGACGCCCGCATCTTGGACCGCGACGGTTTCAACTCGAGCCGTCGTGACGGTCCGATAGCGATCATGCCCGTAGGACAAGGCCCCTGCGAGGCTCGCCGCGAGCGACAGCAGGACGATAAGGACGGTGAACACGATAATCAGTCGTTTCAGAAGCAGACTCCTCGTGGCGCAAGCTTCTCATAGTCTGGCAAGGGTTCGCCGATTTTCGTGGTCAATTTCCTCGACTGACGACTTCAGGCCGAGGCGCCAATCCAGCCCATCTTGAGTTCAAATTGCGCGTTACGAGTGGATCGTCCAATCCGGAAGCTCAGCCAATTCCAGCCCGTT
>CAWFXG010000037.1:0-20334 GCA_963819745.1 uncultured Acidobacteriota bacterium
GCCGCCGCTTTTTTTGATCCTGTCCAATACAATCCGGTTCGCTCCCCCTCGAATTCCCTGCGTTGCTAGCAGGCCGGCGCGTTTTGCGCCGTGCGCTTCGATCATGGCGCGCGCCTTCTCAAACCAGTACGTCACCAGATCGGCTCCGCCCGGTACGCGCTTGCATAGAGCGCTCTGAGTGCGCTAACGTAGTCGTCTCCAAGTTCGGCGCGCATTTTCTTGTCGCCAAGAAACGGCGGATTCCCGATGATGCAATCCACCTCGGGCCATTCGGGTTCGACGGGCTTGCCTTCTGCATCGTGGGTGAGGATGGCGTCGCGGTGCTGGATGTTATCGAGCTTGCGCAGAATCGGCTCTGTGGGCCATCCAATGCCGTGCTCATTGAGCCATTGCAGATAACCAATCCAGACCACCACCGAGGCCAGCTCTTGCGCGTAGACGTTCGTTTCCAGCCCAAAGAGCTGCGACGGGTGAACCTGTTGCTCCAGGATCGTGGGAAGGCCGTGCTCCGCGGAGAACACGCGGGCTTCATGCCACAAATCGAGCATCCGCCGCAACGCGAGATAAAGAAAATTTCCGCTACCGCACGCGGGGTCCAGGATGCGCACGCTCGACAACTCGTCTATCCAGCCGAAAGCTTGTCCTGCAACTCTTCGCGGAGCTTGGCGTGCGCGCGGCCCTTGGCATTCTGCGCAGCCTCCGCCAGCGCTGTGGCCTCTGCCTTCACCGTCTGCCAGCGCTGCGCCAGCGGCTCGATTACTACAGGCTCCACGATCAGCAGAATGTCTTCCCGGCTGGTGTAGTGCGCGCCAAGCTGTGAGCGCTTGCCCGGGTCCAAGCTGCGCTCAAAGAGTGTACCGAAGATCGCGGGTTCCACTTGCGACCAATCCAGCACGGCGGCGGCGCGCAAGACTGCCATATCGGAGGCGGTGAGTTCGAACACTTCATCATCGGCAAACAGCCCGCCATTGAAATAGTGAATGTCATGCGGGCCGAAGGTGCTGCCGCTGGTGGACATGGCGGCGAAGAGCTGGCGGAGCTTGCGCGTGAAGTTGGCGGGCTTGGCTCTGTCGAGTTCGATCATCTGCCGGAACAGGTGGTCGGGCAAAAGGCCGATGCTGTCAGCAAAGAGACAGAAAAGCAGCCGCATGAGGAAGTGCGCGGCGCGCTGGGCTCTACGTTGCGTTCCTGAGGCTGTCCGCGAGCTTGGCGAACTCCGAGGCCACGTGCTCGGTGACGCGCGCGTGCGCGGCCTCCGGGCGGAATTGCTCGGGATCGTGAACACCGCCCGGAGAACCTCCAAGGGCGGGAGAGCGCAATTCGGGGTCGGGTGGGCGGAGAGCAGATCGTCTAGGGTGAAGCGGTAGACTTGCGGGCGCGTGCCCGTGAAGTTGGTATGCACCTCGAAACGGTCTTGGTCGCACACCACCAGTAGGGGCGGATTTTCCAGGTCTTCCCGATAGCGCACAAGCTGGGGATATGCGGCGCTCAGGCTCTTGTGCTTGCCCTTGTACTCCCAGCCGAAGAATCCGCGCTTCCACACGTCGGCAAAGCCCTTGCCGTCCTCCAGGGTGGAAACGTGCTTCTCAAATGTGAAAGTGTCGCCGGTTTGGTCTGCGGCGGCGGATGCGGTGTGCCCAGCACTTCGCACAAGTCAATGAAGTGAGATTGCGCGGCTGCACGCTCGGTAAGCGTGCTGGCCTTCCAGCGTTCGACGAATTCGAGCAAGGAAAGGGATGGCATACCGTCTTGTCAAGGTCTTGCAGCCGCGATTCTCTCAGAACATGCGTCTTGCGCCAACTGCCGTAACTCTTTCCTTCGCAGGGATGGTTTTTGGCGCTCACTTTTTCAGCCTCTTGAGGCTTTTTAGGGCCAGGTCCCGATTCAAATGACTGATCGGGATCGGGACTGGTCGGTGGACTTTGCCCTATGAGGTGTGTTCCGATCTCACCGACCACGTTGTCGAGGTCAGCGCCTGTTCGCAAAAATACACAACGGGAGAATGAAATCCATGAAGACCAACCTCAAACTGGCGTTGGCCGTGCTGGCTGGCGTCTCGATCGGCGCTGCCGGCGCCAGGACGATTCATGCCCAGCAAGTCAAGGCGCCGCCTGCTTACGTCATCGCGGAAGTCGATGTCCGACCCCGCGACCATGCAGAAATATGGGGAGAATTTGAACCCGGGTAAATCCATCGGAAAAGTATAGTGCAATAGCGGGCCTCGAACTTCACATGCCTGATTAACGCTTACCGGAGAAGTGGAAATCAGCCCAAAAACCACTTGTACGGTTACCCGACTTATCGGGACGTAGCAATTTAGGGCACCTAACTCAGACCATCCGGCTTCGTCTAACTTTCGTGCTTAGTCGCGTCGAGGTGCCCGCCATGTCACTCGCTTCAAAGAGCCGTCTTGCAACGATGGCGATGTTCTTTCTCCTCGCTGGTGTGGGAGACGCGGTGGCTCAATCACGCGTCGTTGCGGAGAAACCTTATACGCAAGTTGCCGCTGCACTCCAGGAGCTGGTACAGCACGAAATACGTGAAAAACAGCTTCCTGCATTTTCAATCGCGCTGGTCGACGATCAACACATTGTGTGGGCGCAAGGATTTGGGTTTGCCGATCCCGATAACAAAACTCCCGCCACAGCCAACACCGTCTATCGCGTGGGCTCTGTTTCGAAGCTGTACACCGCGATCGGCATCATGCAGCAGGTGGAGCGTGGCCATCTGAATCTGGACGCGCCCGTTTCTGAATACCTTCCGAATTTTCACCCGGCCAATCCGTTCGATAAACCGATCACCCTGCGTCAACTGATGTCGCATCGAGCGGGTCTGGTTCGTGAACCTCCGGTCGGCAGTTATTTCGATAGCTCCCAGCCTGCGCTGGCCGAGGTCGTGAATAGTCTCAACGCCACACAGTTGGTGTATGAACCTGGAACGCACACCAAATATTCCAATGCGGGTGATGCCGTGGCCGGACGAGTGCTCGAAGCGATTACAAAGGAACCGTACACGCGATATTTGCAGGACTCCGTGCTAAAGCCACTGCGGCTCGCTCACAGTGCGTTTCTGCCGCTGCCTTCCCTCACAACGAAACTGGCCAAGGGCTACATGTGGGCATACGACGGCAGCACCTTCCGAGCGCCTACGTTTGAACTCGGAACCGGTCCAGCGGGCAATCTGTATTCAACGGTCGTCGACCAGGCGCGGTTCCTGAGTTGGCTGTTTACCGGAGGGCGCGGGGCAAACGGGTCGGTTCTGAAACCGGAGACTCTGGCGCAGATGTTCACGCCGCAGAGCTCCGGATCCGGCTACGGCATCGGATTCGCGCTACTCAATGTCGATGGCATCAAGATGGTGGGCCATCGCGGCGGCGTGTACGGTTTCTCGACAGAAGTGCTGGCGATGCCCGAAGAAAAGTTAGGGGTCGTGGCCATCACCAATATGGACAATTCCACGGAAGTCGCCTGGCACGTCGCACTCACGGCCCTGCGTTTCATGCTAGCCGCTCACACCAACAAACCGCTCCCTCCACTCCGGCTTACCACTAGCATTCCCGCCGAGGACATGCGTCGCTTGGAAGGCCGCTATGAGAAGGGGGCCAAGAGCATCGAGATTTTCCAGCGGGACGCGAGGTTGTTCATCGAGCCGATGGACGGTGGCGGAATCAGCGAACTGCGCCAGCTAGAAAGCGTTCTGGTAACCGACGACCGCAACGGCTGGGGTTGGCGGATTGTGCCGGTCGCGAATGGAATCGATGTAACCGGGCGTTCCAAGGAAATCTACGAGCGTGTCGATCCTCGAAACCCGCCCGCCACGCAACCGGAATGGTCGAACCTTTTTGGCGAATACGGCTGGGATTACAACGTGCTTCGCATCCTCGAACGCAACAATCAACTCACAGCGCTGCTGGAGATGGATTTTAATCCGCTGACGAAGGTCTCTGCCGATGTTTGGCAATTTCCGGATAACAGCGCTTACGATCATGAACAGCTCCAGTTCATACGCGGCAAAAGCGGGTGTGTGGCACAGGTGAAAGTAGGTGAGGTCGTTTTTGCGAGAAGGGCTTCTTGCGGGAAGTGATCTAGAGAAGCAGCCGTTCGCCCGGTTGACGCGACGAACTGGAGCGAACCGGTGGGAAATATCTGGAGGCACAAGTCCTGATAAACGCGCAAACCGGACAAATGGAGTAATAGTACGGCATGTCCGGTTACCCGACTTATCGGCCTTGAGCACTCGACGGTTGCCTGTATCCACAGCGCTGACTTGGATCGTCGAGGGGTTGTTTTCCTTTTCTCGGACTAACACCGGAATGTCGAGCCGGATCATCTGGCAAAACAGATTCTAGGAAAGACCTAATTGTCTTAGACTAGCGGGTGACAACACGTCCCGCGGAGCGTCATGAGCAGCCCCACCACGCATCTCCTCACTGCTGGCGACTTGCAAGCAATATTCTGGCCTTCGGCTGGAATGCTCGGCGCTTCTCTTCGCTTCCGTGGAGTTGAGCTTCTCCGCCGTGTGGACGATCTCGATGCCGCCCGCATCAAAGGGAGCACCGCCGGCATTCCACTCTTATATCCTTGGGCGAATCGCCTCAGCAGGTTGCAATATCGCGCGGCTGGATGTCAGGTCTCGCTAGATCCCTGTTCACCACGTTTGCATTTCGATGATCAGAAACTCCCTATGCACGGCGTTCCCTGGCCTCAACTCAACTGGAACGTTATTTCGAGCCACGCGGACGAACTAACCGCGCGTTTGGATTGGCGCAGCCAAGAGCTACTCGAGATTTTTCCGTTCCCGCATCATGTCGAGATGGCAGTACGGCTGCGGCCTCTTGATTTGGAGATTCAAACTAGAGTGTTTGCAGATTCAGGTTCAGAGGTCCCGATCAGTTTCGGTTTCCATCCCTATTTCGGGCTTCCTGGAATCCCGCGGGCAGAGTGGACACTGAACGCTCCTGCGATGCGCAAACTGGCTCTCGATGCGCAAGGGATTCCTACCAGCACGGAAACTCCGTCGACGCCCTTCGCTGTCCGGCTTGGAAACACCAGTTATGACGATGGCTTTGCCCTTTCGAGTGAGCAGACCACGTTCTCGATCGACGGTAACGGCTACTCTCTCGTCATCGAATTCAAAAACGGTTTCGACTTCGCTCAGATCTTCGCTCCGAAGGATAAAGAATTCATCGCCATTGAGCCGATGACTGCGAAAACAAACGCACTATGCTCCGGCGAAGGACTCCGCGTGATCGCTGCGGGCGAGCAGTTTATCGCCTCATTCCGAATCGAGGTCTCCCACCACGAATGATCGCCGTGCGGGGTCTGTGGAGTGAGGACCAGGACGTCATTCTCCCGAGGCCTGTACTCCTGGGCCCTTCCAATTGGACGAAAGACGGGTAATCGGAGAAAAGTGGAGTCCTGGTACGGCAAGTTTCCGGTAACCCGGGTGCATTCAATAGGTCGATGCAACACCATCTAGGAACTAATCTGTTCAAAGGTGGTGTTTATGATCCAACGAAAACGGTGGAGACTTTCTCCTGCGGAAAAGATCGACATCTGGCGCCGATGGAAGTGCGGGCAGTCCCAGCACGAGATTGGGCGCGCTTATGGCAGGCCACATCCCACCATTCGCAAGGTGTTGTTGCCATGTGGCGGCATAGCTCCTGGCGCTCGTCGCCGCTCGCGGTTGTCACTCACCCTAGCGGAGCGAGAAGACATCTCACGAGGAATCGCCTCTGATTCGTCGATTCGTGAGATCGCTCGACTCCTGAAACGATCCGCCTCTACGGTGAGCCGGGAGGTCGCTCGCCATGGTGGTCGTCCTGCTTATCGTGCCCACGATGCAGATCGCCGAGCAGGGGTGTCGGCGTTGCGTCCGAAGCGTTGTCTTCTGGCCGGCAACCGCAGGTTGCGTGACGTGGTTGCGAGTAAACTGATCCTGGACTGGTCGCCCGAACAGATTTCCGGTTGGCTGAAGACCCGTTATCCCAACAACGAGAGTATGCACGTGTCCCACGAGACTATTTATCGCAGCCTGTTCATTCAAGCGCGAGGAGTATTGAAGAAAGAGCTGATGAACCACCTGCGGTCGAAGCGGCGCATGCGCCGTTCGCGTCATGCCAGCGAACATGGACACTCCCGGGGGCAGATCGTCGATGCCATCTCAATTCGAGAGCGACCCGCGGAGGCGGAAGACCGAGCGATTCCCGGCCACTGGGAAGGCGATCTGCTGGCCGGTGGAAAGAACAGCTACATTGCGACGTTAGTGGAGCGGCATTCGCGCTTCCTCATGCTGATCAAGGTGCCGAGTAAAAACACGGCGGTGGTGGTGGCGGCGTTGAGCAAACGCGTTGGTAAACTTCCGGCCACCCTGCGGCGCTCGTTGACGTGGGATCGCGGATTGGAGATGGCCAAGCACAAGGCGTTTACGGTTGCTACCGATGTGCAGGTCTACTTCTGCGATCCACAAAGTCCCTGGCAGCGTGGCACGAACGAAAACACCAATCTGCTCCTGCGGCAATACTTCCCGCGAGGAACCGACCTAGCTCCCATCACTCAAGCGCAGCTCGACCAGGTCGAGCTGCGCTTGAATCAACGTCCCAGAAAAACTCTAGGATTTCAAACTCCAGCGAGTAAACTTCAGGCAAGTGTTGCATCGACCGTCTGAGCTGGCACGACTAACCAGGACTTATGACTTAATCTTTTCCATTTAGATTTCACGCGCATAGTCTGCTGCCATGCCCCTCTACCTGAGACCCATTCCCTCTCTCGTGTTTTTGTTGCTCTGCACCCATATCGTTTGGGAATGGGTCACGTGGTTCAGGTCGGGAAAAAAGGTCACGCCAGAATGGCGAGCGCGTGCAGCCTTTGTCGGGCTCTGTTTTGCGACCTTCTCTACGGTCCTTTCGGTTTTCCTCTTTGTCCACGCGACCCTTACAGGAGGCTATCCCTTTTATCACCCAGTTGAATTATTTTGCATACGGTTCGGTTTTCTGACGGCATTGCTCGGACTCGTGGCTTCAATTGTGGGTAAGGGAAAACTTCGGTCCCATGTCGCCGCAATCTCGATTCTAAATCTGCTGTTCTGGTTCATTGACGCGGCCGCGCAATAGGAATCTGTCTAAACTCCCGATAAACGCGCTAATCGTCCAAGTGAAAACGATCCAAACCACATCTCCGGTAACCCGACTACTCAAGCAAGTGGACTGAGGCAGTCGCGATTTAATCATTGGCGTCCAGATGGTTCCGTTGCTTTCTTCGGATATGCAAACGGCCGCACCTCGACCGACGCCCTACAAGCTAAGGCAGCCTTGCGACCCCAGGCGAGTGCCTCGCTCAGATCAGCAGCTTTCAGCACCCAAAAACCAACGACGTGTTCCTTGAACTCCGTGTACGGTCCATCGGTGATGAGCAGGCCGCCGTTGGGCTGGGCCCGCAGCGACCTCGCACTACTGGCCGAGGAAAGACCGCACACGAATACCCTGGCACCGGCAGCCACCATTTGGTCGTTGAGGACGTCAATCTCGCGGTCCATCTCTTCAGTTTCGACGGATGGGTCGTAGTCGTCGGGCCGGTAGATGGCAATCAAATACTCATCAAAGGGCAGCGCGGATGAAACAATCAACGCCGATGACGGACGATGTTCCGGTTCCTCCTCGAGGCAGCGGAGGATGACCATTTCCACAGCCGGATCGAGATCACGAACCAGAGTGGAAAAGCGATGCGGTGTGCTCTCGCGGCGAACGCGCATCATCTGGTCGTGCGTCTTGCCTTCAAACGCCGGCTTGCCGGTAAATAGTTCGTAGAGCACCAGCCCGAGCGCATAAATATCGCTGCGAGCCGTGACCTCTTTGCCCACAAGCTGCTCCGGCGCCATGTAGGCCGGAGTTCCGCTGCGCACGTCCTGAATCTGATGAGCTAAGCCCGCCAGGCCGAAGTCCATGATGAGCACTTCGCCTCGCCCATCGATCATGATATTCGAGGGCTTCAGATCTCGGTGCAACACGCCCTTGTCGTGCGCCGCCGCTAGCCCGGCACAAATCTTGCGCGTGATCTCCAGGGCTTTATCGCGGGGAAGCCGGCCAATACGCCGCAACAGAGACGAGAGGTCTTCGCCGTCCACGTACTCCATCGACAGGAAAACCAGGTTGTCGGTCTCACCGATATCATAAACACGACAAACGTTAGGATGCGAGATGCGGCGGGCGATGCGGACCTCATTGCGGAAGCGCTCCAGCATAGACCTATCGATCATCGACTCGGGGAGGAACTTGAGCGCCACCGGCTGGCCTAGCGTGAGATCGTCTGCGCGAAACACCTCGCCCATGCCGCCGCGTCCGAGCATCGAAATGATGCGGTAGCGCTCCGCAATGAGAGTGCCGGGCGCGAAGCGCCCTTCGTCGCGGGAAGAAGAAGGTTTGCGTAGCGACGGATAAGTGGGTGCGTCCGCGGCGACGACCGCCTCCATTGTTGAAGCGTCAGCACCGGACGATCCTGCGGAACCTTGCCTCAACGGACTTCCGCAATGCGAGCAAAACGGCGCTGCCCGCTCTAGCTCCGAGCCACACTGCTGGCATCGTTCCATTTGCAACGGCTCCCACAATCCTTTCGATATGTTACCTCGCCTTGAGAGCGTTGAAGCGTGCCGTTGAAGTCAGCCAGAGCGGCGAGTTGCGCGAATACCCGGTCTACCGCCAGGACGCAGAGCAGCTAGCCGCCCATGTGGATTTCAAGTTTCCGGTCACCGGAAACTGACCCACAACCCATTTGCCGAAAGGTTTGTGCGCCGTCGCCGATACGCGTAAAATAGAGCTTTGGCGTACGCTGCTATGGGCTCACCTTTCAACATCATCTCGAACGCTTTACCGGCGGCGCCGGTGCCATCCCCCAGCGCCCACGGTCGGCCGGAATGGCTGCGCGTGAAGTTCTTCGGTGGTGAGCGCTACCAGGACTTGAAGCGCATTATGCGCACTCTGGAGCTGCACACTGTGTGCGAGAGCGCCCGCTGCCCCAACATGGGCGAATGCTGGGAGCATGGGACCGCTACGTTCATGATTCTGGGTGATATTTGCACGCGGGCGTGCGGCTTTTGCGCGGTGCCTTCCGGCAAGCCCGCCGGCCCGCCGGACGAGGAAGAGCCTTTTCGCGTGGCCGAGGCGGTCGCGCGCATGGGTCTGCGCTACGCAGTGGTCACTTCGGTGAACCGCGACGACCAGCCGGACGGCGGGGCGCAAATTTTCGCGCGAACCATCGAAGAGATTCGCCGCCGCGTGCCAGGCTGCAAAGTCGAAGTGCTGATCCCCGACTTTCGCGGGAACTGGGACGCACTGAACGTGGTGCTGGCCACCCGGCCGGACGTGCTCAACCACAACACGGAGACGGTGCCGCGCCTGTACCGCCAGGTGCGCAAAGGCGCGCTGTACGAGCGCTCTCTCGAACTGCTCCGCCGTTCCAAGGAAGCGCATCCTGAAGTTCCCACAAAGACAGGTCTTATGCTGGGGTTGGGGGAAGAAAAAGAAGAAGTGCTGGCTACCTTGCAGGATCTGGCCGCTCAGGGCACGGACATCTTGACGCTGGGCCAATACTTGCAGCCCACCCGCGAGCACCTGCCCATCGTCCGTTACGTCCACCCCGACGAATTCGCCGAATTCAAAATCCTCGGGGAAGCCATGGGCTTCAAGCACGTCGAAGCCGGCCCGCTGGTCCGTTCTTCCTATCACGCCTTCGAGCAAACTGAATCGGCGCACCGTTAGTTCTTGGACTGGAAGCCATCCAGATATCTCATAAATCGGGCCTGTCGAAAGTAAAGAAACCTCAGGGGCTTAAGCCCGGGAATTTGTGCGCTCTAGCGGCACGACTGGACAGGCCGCGGAAAAAAAGAGGGGAGGGACGCGCTAAAGCGCGCCCCTACATTTCACTTTCTCAGACCGGCGTTCGCTCTACCTAGCGACTACGCTGGTTCCGGCGTGCCTCTGGGCACACCCCGGCCCCAGAGGGGGCGCAGGGATTCTCAACAGGCGGGGAATCTACGAACGGCCGGCGGTAGCGGCAGCGGCGACGGCAGCGGCCTTCTTGGCGGCCTTGGCCACCGTGGAAGCCTTGCGGCGGCGCTTGGTCTTGGGCGGCGTGGCCGGCGCTTCGCCGATCAGCTCGGCGTTCATCATGCTGGTGACAAACAGCTTGGCGCCATGATCGTCAAAATCGACGGCGGTACGCTCCTGATCGGATGCGGTGACCACACCCAGTCCATACACTTCATGCTTGATCGTCTGGCCTTCTTGCATTGTCTGCACAACGTCCTCCTGGACTCACTCGCTCGACGCAGAAGAAAATCTTGGTGGGCGTTCCGGTCTTCACCGGAGGCCCGCAAAACACAGCCTAGAGGCTGGTAACGTTCTCAGCCTGAAGGCCTTTGGGGCCCTTGGTGACTTCAAACTCTACGGACTGGCCCTCGTTCAAGGACTTGTAGCCGTCCATTTGAATCGCGGAGAAATGCACGAAAACGTCTTCTCCGGTTTGCCGCTGGATGAAACCATAACCCTTGGAGGCGTTAAACCACTTCACCGTTCCTTGTTCCTTCACTTCCGCTACCCTCGTGCATGGCCGCCCAGCAGGCCCACCTGCGGTCCGCGGAAGACGGCTAAAGTTTGTTCTTGCAGCCCTTTAAACGGAGCAAAAGGCGATCCAAAAACAGCAAATACTGAAATAAGGATACCACAAAATGGGCGAGTTGTCTACGCGCTGGAAGCGTACTTTTTGGGTCTGGTGTCCTACGTAAGTTTAAGAAAAATAACGGTTTAGCTGCGCTGGCGGAGGTGGCGGGCGCTCAGTCCAGGGATTCCGGTTGCAGGTTCGCGTCACCCTCGCCGGTAGTCTTTTTGATCCAGTACTTCCGTACCCAGGCGTCCCAGCTCTTGCCCGCCGCCGGATCGCGGCCAGAAAACGCCAGTGCCGCAATATCGGCATAGGAAATCTTGACGCGCTGGTTGGAATCCTTCGGGAGGACCCGCACAAAGGACGCGCCGAGCGTCGCGCCGGCGATGCGGTCGAAGATGTATCCCTCGATTTTTGTGCCGTCTTTGCGGGTAATGGTCACGTCGCCGCGGTAATCGAACGCCTGCTCGAGCGCGGCGCGAACTTCTTCTTCCGTGGCCAGGTCCGGTACCCAGCCTTCCACGGCCTGGCGTGCGGTTCCCGGAGCGACTTCCAGTTTATCGGGATCCAGCGCCGGGTTGGCGGCCCCTTGGCGCGCTGCGTGGCTCGGAGCGCTCACGCCCGGGTCTCTTCGAGGCGGGGGTTTTCGGCCTGGATTTGCACCAGCGGATTGAACGCATGCACCGGCTTGACCGGCTCGTTCAGCAGCGCCAGCGCATCGGGGTCTTCATACCTTGTGGAAAAAGTGGCCTTCACGGTGGTCCACAGGCCGCGCAAGCCGCTGAAGGTGTAATCCACCGCCGAAGCTTCGTAGCCGCTATGCACCATGCAGTTGGCGCACTTGGGATTGCCGGACTCGGTGCCGTAATTTTGCCACTCGGTCGAGTCCAGCAGCTCCTGGAAAGTGTCCGCGTAGCCGTCTTGCAGCAGATAGCAGGGCTTTTGCCAGCCGAAGATGTTGTAGGTCGGCATGCCCCACGGGGTGCAGGCGTATTGCTGCTTGCCCATCAGGAATTCGAGGAACAATTTGGACTGGTTGAAACGCCAGCTAGCCTTGCGGTTGGCCAAAATGGCCCGGAACAGCCGCCTCGTCCGCGCCCGGCCCAGGAAGTGCTTCTGATCCGGCGCTTTATCGTAGGAATAACCGGGCGAGAGCATCATGCCCTCGACGCCCAATTTCATCATTTCATCGAAGAACGACCGCACGCTCTTGGGATCGGCGCCGTCGAACAGCGTGGTGTTGGTCGTGACGCGGAAGCCGCGCTTCACCGCTTCTTTCACGCCTTCGACCGCCAGATCGTAACCACCCTCGCGGCACACCGAAAAATCGTGGTGCTCGCGCTGCCCGTCCATGTGCACGGAGAAAGTCAGGTATTTGCTGGGCTTGAAGAGATCGAGCTTTTCCTTGAGCAATAGCGCGTTGGTGCACAGATAAATGTACTTTTTTCGAGCGACCAGCCCCTCGACGATCTTGTCGATCTGCGAATGCATCAAAGGCTCGCCGCCGGGAATGGAAACCATGGGCGTCCCGCACTCGTCCACAGCCTTGAAGCATTCCTCCGGGCTCAATTCCTTCTTCAAAATGTGCGCCGGATACTGAATCTTGCCGCAACCCGCGCAAGCCAGATTGCAGCGGAACAACGGCTCCAGCATCAGCACAAACGGGTAGCGCTTGCGTCCCCGAAGCTTCTGCTTCAAGACGTAAGTCGCAACCGTCCAACCCTGTGATATTGGTACCGGCATGTGCTCCGCGTAAGTCCTTAAATTGGAATAGGGGAATGGTGCCCGGCCCCTCAGCCCTATCTATTGTACCCGAGATTCCTGGAATTCCGCTCGGGTGCTTTACTCAGATGCAATAACATGTTTCAGGGTGGCACGTTCGAAATGCCGGAACTGATGCGTTGACACTCAACCCAATTTACCGTATATGTCGGATTTCTAGGTATCGGCATGACTGCACTCAAGACTGAACTCCTCCGCGGCACCCTCGATCTCCTCATTCTGAAGACGGTTGCTCTAGGTCCCAGCCACGGCTATGCCATCGCGCAGCGTCTTCAGCAAATATCGAAAGACTTCTTTCAGGTTCATCAAGGTTCCCTGTATCCCGCCCTCCATCGCTTGGAGGATCGCGGCTGGCTGCAAGCGGAATGGAAACCGTCTGAAACCGGCCGCGACGCCAAGTTCTACTCGCTCACCAAGAAGGGCCGCAAGCAGTTGGAGGAGGAGGTGCTGAATTGGGAGCGCATCTGCGATGCCGTGGGCCTGGTTCTGCGTGCTCCCGAGAAGGAATTTTAGCCCATGCGCTGGCTTCGTCGCCTGCTTCGCAGATCCCGGACCGAAAGCGAACTCGACAGAGAACTGTGCTTCCATGTGGAGCAGCAAATCGCGGATCGTGTTGCCGCCGGAATGCCTCCAGACGAAGCCCGCCGCCGCGCCCAACAAGAATTCGGCGGCATCGATCGCGTCAAAGAAGAAGTGCGCGACACTCGATGGGAAACTCATCTCGACAATCTCGCCCGCGACTTCCGCTACGCCCTCCGCACCCTTCGTAAAGATCGCCGCTTCGCGCTGACCGCCATCTGTGCTCTAGCTCTCGGCATCGGCGCGTCCACGGTGGTCTTCAGCGTCGTCTATAGCGTTTTCTTTCATGCGTTCCCATATCAGGATTACAACCGATCGGTCGTCCCTACCTTACAAAATCCAGGGGGCGTCGGCCTTGAGAAGGCTCGCCGGTACTTTTCTCCCGCCGAGGTTCGCGCCTTTCGCGAACAGAATCACGTGTTTGAAGAAATCATCGCCCACATCGGTTTCCGCTCAACGTACGAGACGGCAAGTATTGTTTTTTTTCCTTCGGTGCGCGAGCACAAACACGTTTGACTACTTAGGCGTCTCACGCTGCTCGGCGCACGATCTCGCTGGAGACGGCAAGCCTGGGCTCAGCTGTGTTCGTATGAATTACCGGCTCAGGCAGGGTGAGTTCGATGGCGATTAAATTTCCACGTTGGCACGCCCTCTGGAGTGCGGAAGCTTGCTGCCGCCTTCACGGCGTAAGAAGCGCCACTGATGTACCGGGCGAGCAAGCAGTCAGCCCCAAGATACCGCGGCGCAGCGGGAGCACAAATCGCCGAGGCAATCCTTGACAATGGTACAATATACGCTACCATCCAAACAATGGTCGACCTTCGCGAATATCTCGAAGGTAGTGGACACAGCCCTTTTGGCGAGTGGCGTGGCCGGCTAAATCCGGAGGCCCGCCGGAAAGTGACGACAGCGCTCTACCGGGTTGGACTGGGGAACTTTTTCCAACGTCAAAAGTGTCGGAGGCGGTGTTTTTGAGTGCAGGATCAATTTCGGTCCCGGCTACCGCGTGTACTTCGGGAAAGACGGCGAGCAGATCGTGATCCTTCTTGGCGGCGGAACGAAACGACGCCAGCAGAACGATATTCGCCAGGCCCTCGACCGGTGGGAAGACTACAAGCAAAGGAAGAAGCGGCAGAAAGAAGAGGAATGAAAATGGCTTTGACGCGAGATTTTCGAGAAACGGTACAAGCGGACGCGAAACGCGATCCCGCCTTTCGAAGAGGGCTTCTGAGCGATGCCCTGGAAAGCCTTCTCTCCGGTGAAGTGACCTTGGGCAAAGAACTCCTGCGCGACTACATCAATGCCACCGTCGGTTTTCCCAAACTGGCCGCGCAGACCAAGATTCACGCAAAAACTCTTCATCAGATGTTTGGCCCGAACGGCAATCCCACCGCCCGCAATCTGTTTGAGATCGTCGCGTACCTGCAGCAAGCCGAAGGCGTGCGCTTTGAAGTCCGGTCCACGCGCACGGCCTTGCGCGCTAAGAAGCGGCCAACCTTCGACAGTACAAAGCGCACCGCTTCCGCCGCTTAAGTCATTAATGGCTGAGGCTTCGTTCGAAACACCCATACGTTCGCTCGCAGTCCTGAACCCCAACGCGCGCAGAATTTCGCTCAGGCGATTCTTACCGGATACAAATTGCAAGCTGTTGGGTGGCACGGCACGTGCTTTGGAGTGCGGGAGCTTGGTCCCGTTTTGCGGTGTCGGAGCCGTTACCGGAGTGGCCTGCGGCACGCGAGATCGCCCGACGGTGGCGCCAGCTAGTCCGCGGACGTGGCAGATTTTTTGCGCGCGGCTGCAGCCGCAAAGGCGGCGAACCTTCTGCTACGCTTCAGGGCGAGCGAGCCGCCGCACTCCATAAGGCGTAAAATCCGGACTGTTCGAGACGGGACCATTCGCACCGGCTATGGCCAGAGCTAACCTTATTTCTCTGTTTGCGGAGTTTGCGCGCTACGCGGGCGACGTTGCCGTGGTGCAGCGGCGGGGCTACCGGCGTGAGGCCTGGAGCTACGCGAAGCTGGCGCATGTGGCTTTCGCGTGCGCGCAGGAATTGAAAGGACGCGGCGTGCGGACGGGAGACCGCGTGCTGCTTTGGGGACCTAACGGGGCGGAGTGGATGGCTGCGTTTTGGGGGTGTTTGTTGCGCGGGGCTGTGGCCGTGCCTATGGATGATGGCGCTACCGTTGAGTTTGCCGGGCGTGTTGCACGTGAAACGTCGGCCCGGCTGGTCATCGCGGCGCGGGACAAACCTTTGCTCGATGCTGCCATCCCCGTACTGAAACTGGAGGATTTGGCCGACATGGAGCGGCGCCCGGGCGTGGTCGTCACTCGGCGCGTCCCCGGCGAATCGCCTGGGCCAATCGCCGAGGGGCTCGGTCATCCCGAGACGCCAGCGCAGATTCAGGAGCGGTCTGTTCACTCCGAATTGTCTAGGCCGATCTACGAGTCTCTGGCCGACGAGCCGCTGACGCGGGGGCACATCGCGCAGATTCTGTTTACCTCCGGCACGACCGCCGAGCCGCGTGGGGTGGTGCTGACGCACGGAAATTTTCTGGCGAATCTGGAGCCGCTGGAACGCGGGATCGATCCGTATCGCAAGCATGAGAGGTGGATGCATCCGTTACGATTTGTTTCGCTGGTGCCGCTCAGCCATGTGTTTGGGCAATTCATGGCGCTGTTTGTGCCGCCGCTTTTGGGCGCTACCGTGGTGTTCGAGCACTCCACTAATCCTGCTGAGATCGTGCGCACGATCCAGCGGGAGCGAGCTACGGCGCTGATTGCCGTGCCGCGCATGCTGGATGGATTGCGGGCGGGGGTGCTGCGCGATTTGGAGGCGCGGCGAGAGGGCGAAGAGTTTCGCCGCGAGTTTGCCGCGGCGGACGGCGAGAAATTTCTACGCCGGGCTTGGAGGTTCCGGCGGATACACCGGCGCTTGGGGTGGAAATTCTGGGCGTTCATTTGCGGAGGCGCGGCGCTTTCCGGAGAGACCGAAGAATTTTTCAAGCGCTTGGGGTACGCGGTGGTGCAGGGATACGGCATGACGGAGACGGCGTCATTGATCAGCTTGAATCATCCGTTTCGCGCGGCGCGGGGTCGATCGGGAAAGTTTTGCCGGGGCGCGAGTTTCGTTTGGCCGAAGACGGGGAGATTCTGGTGCGCGGGGAAAATGTGGCCAGCGGCTACTGGGAAGCCGGGGCCTTGCGGCCCTCGGAGCAGCAGGGCTGGTTGCGCACCGGAGACGTCGGCGAACTCGATGGCGAAGGCAACCTGCGTTTTCGCGGGCGGAAGAAGAACGTGATCGTCACGCCAGCGGGGCTCAACGTGTACCCCGAAGACCTGGAGGCGGCGCTGCGAAAGCAAACTGGCGTGCGCGATTGCGTGGTCGTTCCCATCGATCACGGCGGGAATGCGGAAGCTTGCGCGGTGTTGCTGATGTTTGACACGGGGCGCGCTAAAGCGCGCCCCTACAAGGAGGCCGGCGGCGCCGAAAGGGGGAGCTACACGCGCGATGCAAACGGAGCGGGCGCAGGTCACGCGGTGGAAAACGCCAACAAGTCCCTGGCGGAATATCAGAGGATTCGGAGTTGGATCGTTTGGCCGGAGGCCGATTTTCCGCGCACTGCGACCGGCAAGCCGCGCATTGCCGTGATTGCCTCTCGCGCGGCGGAACTCTTGGGCGGGCAGCTTAAGGAGAAACCGGCGACTGTAGCGGCTGCGGAGCGTCGCGGGCGCTTTTTTGGAGGCGGAGACGTCGGCGTTGTGCTTGCCAAACTTTCCGACTCCCGAAGCGGACCTGAAAACCTGGACGGCGATCTGAACCTCAGCTCGCTCGATCGCGTGGAGTTGATGAGCGCGCTGGAAGAACGCTACCAGGTGGAACTGAACGAGACGGCATTCGCGGAAGCGAAAACCGTGGGCGACGTGGAGCGCTTGCTGCGGGAGCCGTCGGCAGGGCGCACCGAGTACGTATATCCGCGTTGGACACAGCGCTGGCCGCTGCGCTGGTTTCGACTGGCGATTTACTATGGGCTGGTGTGGCCTGCGACGCTGATTCTGGGGCACCCGAGAATTGTGGGCCGCGAGAATCTGCGCGGGGTGCGCGGGCCGGTGCTCATCGTTGCGAATCACATCACGCGGCGCGCGGACATCGGACTGATCCTGGCGGCGTTGCCCCTGTGTTTTCGGCACTACCTGGCCACGGCGATGGGCGGGGAGACATTGCAGCGCATGCGTCATCCTCCCGGCGAGTGGTGGTTCGCGAGGCGCTGGGCCTATCGGCTCGGCTACTGGCTGGCTACGGCGCTGTTCAACGTTTTCCCGTTGCCGCAATTTTCCGGATTTCGCGAAAGTTTCCGGTATGCGGGGGAATGCGTGGACCGCGGCTACAGCGTGCTGGTTTTTCCCGAAGGCGAAGTGAACGATTCCGAGACCGGTGAAATGGCCAAGTTTCGCGGCGGGATCGGACTGCTGGCGGAGAATTTACGGCTTCCCATTGTGCCGATGCGGCTCGACGGCGTTTGGGGGATGAAACGGCAACGCCGGCGGCTGGCGCACCTCGGCGAGATTAGCGTGCGCATCGGTGCGCCGGTTACTTTTCCTCCCGGCATGGCGGCGGATCAAATCGCCGAGGCGCTGGAATCCGCCGTTCGCTCCTTGTGATTTTCGTTTTTGTTCTGGTGCTGGGCGGAATCGCCCCGCGGCGGCGCGGCGATGGCACGGACACTGAACTCGGCAATGGTGGCGGCGAGTGCCCGTGGGGTTGGGCGCTGATCTGGCGACAGCTTGAGCCAGTGATGGACGGATTCGTCCATTGGGCGAGGAGGCGCTCCGCTGGGTGTTTGCGGCGGCTGCGGAGTAGCTCGCGGACTTCTGAAATACAAGTTGGGATACGAACGGATTCGCCGGCGGGAATAGACTGCCGGACGCGGTACTGTACGGAAGAAGTATACCACAGTTCGCCCCTTGGTGCCGCTACTTTGCGCATAATCATCGGCGAATGCTATTAACGCCCAGGATATAGATCGGGAGTGGTATTGCTCGTGAATAATAAATTTGCGGAAGACCTGTTGCGGCTTTCACGAAGAAAATTTGAAGCCCGGTGACTGCTTATAGACCCTCCCTCGAAGCATCATGGTGCTCGGTTTGTGGCTGCTCTGCGCCGTTCGTTGCGCCGGACAAGCTACCACCGTGCCGGCCGAAATTCCGACGCGAATTGCCGACGCCATCGACGAAAACAAGCTGGTGAAGCTTCCCGGAAATGTGCACCCGCTGGCGCGTCCGGAGTTCGACCGCGGGGCGGTGAGCGACGCGCAGCCGCTGCACCGCATGCTGCTCCTGCTGCAGCGCAGCGGGGAGCAAGAAACCGCGCTGCGGCAATTGCTGGACGACCAGCAAAGCAAGGCTTCGCCCTTCTATCACAATTGGCTGACGCCGGATCAATTCGGCAAACAATTCGGGCCGACGGACGCCGACGTGCAGGCGGTGACGCAATGGCTGGCGGCGCAGGGATTCACCGGAATCAAAGTGGGAGCCGGACGGACGGTGGTGGAATTCTCCGGGAACGCCGGGCAAGTACGCAACGCGCTGCACACGGAGATTCACCAGTACGTAGTCCAAGGCGAGGCGCATTTTGCAAACGCCGGCGATCCGCAGATTCCAGCGGCGCTGGCTCCGGTTATCACCGGCGTCGTTCGTTCAACAATTTTCCGGTGAAGTCGTACCTGCACCGTTTAGCACGTTTCAAAAGTCGCGAAGATCTGCGAGATTAGGCCACTGTTTACGTTTCCCGGTTGCCAGTCGGGGAACTGTTATGTGGCATGGTCGCGGACTTCGCGACCATTTACAACAGCGCTCCGCTTCTGAACGGTTCGCCGAAGATCAACGGCACCGGCCAAGGGATCGCGATAGTCGGCGAGAGCAACATCAACGTTCAGGACGTGATCGATTTCCGCACCATGTTCGGGCTGCCGCAAAATCTTTCGAGCACGAACGTGATCGTCAACGGACCGGATCCAGGGATCAACGGCACGGAGAGCGAACCGATCTGGACGTGGAGTGGTCCGGCGCAGTTGCGCCAGGAGCGAAGATTGACTTCGTGACTTCGGCGCCGACGGAAACCGACTTCGGGTGTCGATCTGTCAGCGGTGTCATCGTGGACCACAACCTGGATGCGGTGATGAGTGAGAGCTTTGGAGAATGCGAGCAAAATCTGGGCGCGGCGCTGAACAAGTTCTTCAACTCGTTGTGGGAGCAGGCGGCGGCTCAGGGAATCACGGTGATTCTCGCCGGGGACGGCGGATCCGCGGGCTGCGACGACTTCGACCGCGCACCGCTACTGGGCGGCCTGGCGGTCAGCGGATTCGCCTCGACGCCCTTCAACGTAGCCGTGGGCGGCACCGAACTCCGACTCAGTCGGCCGCGAGTCACAGTTTTGGAATACTTCTCCAACCTCTATCGTCAATTCGCCGGTGCCATCGTCGGCGAAGTCGTAGATTCCCGAGGTGCCTGGAACGATTCTCCTGCGCGCAACTGGTCTGAACGGGTGTGCGTCGTGGAACCTGCTCGACATCGTGGCAGGCAGCGGCGGCGTGAGCACCATCTACGCCAAGCCTTCCTGGCAAGTGGGCAAAGGCGTGCCGAACGACAATCATCGCGACTCGCCGGACGTCTTCCTTTTCGCGAGCACGGGTTCGACGCAGTTCTTGCATCATCCGCCAGAGGGACGTCACCGCACGGTTCCTGTAATCCGACGAATGTCGGGGTGACATTCAGGGAATCGGTGGCACATCCGCTTCCGCGCCTCAGCGTCGCGGGAGATCATGGCGTAGTCAATCAGAAGCAGTGACCGCGCAAAATCAGGTTCCCGGCAGGGGCACGCGAACTAATTTCTGTACGCCCTGGCGCAACAGCAAAACGCCGCGAACCTGGCTCTGCAACTCCTCCAGCACGCCCGCAGGCGGCTGCAACTTCAACGACGTCACTCAAGGAAACAACGACGTGCCGTGCACGGGAGGCACGCCCAATTGCAGCGCCGCGTCCGCGAACATAATCGGCGTGCTGGTGGCGCTGTCGGCCCCATCTAAGCCGGCCTATGCAAGCACCGCGGGCTACGATCCGGCCACCGGGTCGGGTTCCGCGACGTACAGAACCTGGTCAATAAGTGGTCGTCGGTGAACATAAGGCGTCAGCCACGACGCTGACCTGAGACGGCGCGGCGGTCAATGTGACGCATGGCGAGCTGATACCCTTCAATACTTCTGTTGTCGGCGGCGGCAACGGGAGACTGTCGTCGTTGGTTGCTGTTCCCTCGCTGCAAGTTCCG
>CAWFXG010000038.1:0-18073 GCA_963819745.1 uncultured Acidobacteriota bacterium
CTAAATTCTCGTTAATCCGACCGCCTCGCGTGATTGTTGTTGTTCGGTGCTGCGCTCTTTAGATTTCCCACACGGCAATCCGCCCGATTCGTTCAAACCGGAGCGGTTTGCGGGCCGCATGCTGGACTTTCCCCCGCCAGGTATGTTTCGATCTCAGCGATCGCGTTGTCCGCTTCGCCGCTTCGTTCGCAAAAATGCACCGGGAGAAGGAACCCATGAAGACCAACCTCAAACTGGCGTTGGCCGTGCTGGCTGGCGTCTCGATCGGCGCTGCCGGCGCCAGAACGATTCATGCCCAGCAAGTCAAGGCGCCGCCTGCTTACGTCATCGCGGAAGTCGATGTAACCGACCCCGCGACCATGCAGAAATATGGGGAGAAGGTGCCGGAAACGCTCGCGCCTTTCGAGCACCACTATGTCGTTCGCGGCGGCAAGACCCAGTCTCTCGAGGGCGAACCACCCAAGCGCATCGTGGTGATCGCTTTCGACAGCGCCGAGAAAGCGCGCGCCTGGTACGATTCGCCGGCCTACGACGCGATCAAGCCGCTCAGGCAAAGCTCCGCGAAGAGCCGCATGTTTATCGCCGAAGGCCTCGCCCCCCAGTGACGCGGCAGAACTAGTAGCCTTCAGATGTGCGGTTACCCGACTTACCCGGACTTACCAGATGAAATTTGAGCGCGAACGTCAAGGTCACGGCTTTACTCCCACAGCGTCGAAGGAGAATACGGTAACCGACTCGGTAATCGATGGAACCACATCGCCTGTGTCTGTTCGAAAGTTGATATGCTTTTCATGTTCCATTCCGCCACAAATGAAGAAATATCCAGCAGAGGATAACGACCCTTTTCGCGATGTGAAGGACTGGCAGGATCATCGCTACGACCCGGGCTACTTCACCGGGGGAAATATCCATCCGCTTCTGAAAGCAAGGCGTCCGAACAAGTACGGATATATTCTGATCTTAAGTGGCCTGGGTTTCTTGTTCGTCGCATTCTTTGGCCGCGGCGGCTTTGGGATTCAGGTCGTTCTTCAGATAGCTATGGCATTGCTTCTGATGGCCGCAGGTATGAAACTCGTCAAAGGTACCGAACCCTCGGCATCGTAGGATGAAGACTAAAAAGGGCTAGTCGCCTCACTGCTCCCCCTCCTTGACAACAGCGGTTACCGGAGAAGTGGAAATCAGCCCAAAAACCACTTGTACGGTTACCCGACTTATCAGGAGTTAGCGTCGATTCCCGTGCTGCTTATCTGTTACTCCGCTGCGCTCCGCCACATGAGGTTTTTTCCGGCTTGCCTTTACGTTCTGATCAATTCGCAGTTTCCACGCCGTTCGGAGTGCACCCGTCAGTACATCCTCACTCGCCGCAAGGCGAATATGCGTGTGTCCCAGCTTTCCCCAGCCGCCAGGAATCGGCAGGAAAATATCGGGCGCCTCCTCCACAAACGTCGCCTGTTGCTCCAGGGTAAGCATCAGATTTCCGTACCCCCCTGCTTGCGAGGCCAGCGAAGCAAATTTCCTGCCTCCGACACGAAAAGCCGGCAATCCTGCGTGGGAGTATTCTTCCACCCCCTCTAGGCTCAGTGCAATCCTGCGAAAGTCCGCTGCGGTCATCGGGTGACTCCCGTAGATTACGGAGTATCTGACCATCATCGGATGACATGGGTCTACTGCTCGGGGCCGAATCGCGGACCATTCGGAAGAAAGGCACTTGCCCTGATAAACGCATTATAAAAGGGCGCTCCTCTGGAGCAGGTTTTGATCGTTCGCATCATCACCTACAAGGAGCGCCCTCACGAACCACTTAACGAAGATTGCTGAAGAAAAAAGAGGAAGGAGCGCCAGCCAGGTCTACCTGCGAACGCAATCGTTCCGTCCCGTATCTGCGATGCTAGCAATCACCCATTTACCATCCGTATGAACAAGATCGAACAAGTCCGTCCCGCAGTGGTTCACGTTGCCATCCACAAGAAACTCGAAAGGAGCCCACACCACCGCCAAATCGTGATCGATGCGCACTAGCGGATCATGAATTCGCTCCTGAATTTGCGTGGTTCCAGGCTTTCCGACCCGGTCCGCAAAATCTTCGAAAGTCATCTGACTCGGCTTGCCGTCCCTCATCAGCACCATGGTGCCGCCGCTCAGCAACGGTTTCTTGATCATCGCTGCGTCGCGCTTTGCCATGCCATCAAACAATTGCGTTATAGGCGCCAGGACCGCTTGCTGCTCCGCGCTATCGCCGGAGGGAATCTCGCGGTCGAGCCCTGAGCGGGCGGGCGGCTCCGCGTTCGCCGCATGGAACGAGAAGATCAGAAAAACGGCAGAGGCTGTTGCAACAGCAATAGAAAAAAACGAGAGGAGTGAACGGAAGGTGATTTTCATGGCATCGATTCTAACCTGCGTTATCCACGATTCCAAAGTTTGCATAGCCCAATCTCGTTCGCGTCCGCGAGTTATGCCAGGGCTTGATAAACGCGCAAACCGGACAAGTGGAGTAATAGTACGGCAAGTCCGGTTACCCGACTTATCGGGCCTTGAGCACTCGACGGTTGCCTGTATCCACAGCGCTGACTTGGATCGTCGAGGGGTTGTTTTCCTTTTCTCGGACTAACACCGGAATGTCGAGCCGGATCATCTGGCAAAACAGATTCTAGGAAAGACCTAATTGTCTTAGACTAGCGGGTGACAACACGTCCCGCGGAGCGTCATGAGCAGCCCCACCACGCATCTCCTCACTGCTGGCGACTTGCAAGCAATATTCTGGCCTTCGGCTGGAATGCTCGGCGCTTCTCTTCGCTTCCGTGGAGTTGAGCTTCTCCGCCGTGTGGACGATCTCGATGCCGCCCGCATCAAAGGGAGCACCGCCGGCATTCCACTCTTATATCCTTGGGCGAATCGCCTCAGCAGGTTGCAATATCGCGCGGCTGGATGTCAGGTCTCGCTAGATCCCTGTTCACCACGTTTGCATTTCGATGATCACAAACTCCCTATGCACGGCGTTCCCTGGCCTCAACTCAACTGGAACGTTATTTCGAGCCACGCGGACGAACTAACCGCGCGTTTGGATTGGCGCAGCCAAGAGCTACTCGAGATTTTTCCGTTCCCGCATCATGTCGAGATGGCAGTACGGCTGCGGCCTCTTGATTTGGAGATTCAAACTAGAGTGTTTGCAGATTCAGGTTCAGAGGTCCCGATCAGTTTCGGTTTCCATCCCTATTTCGGGCTTCCTGGAATCCCGCGGGCAGAGTGGACACTGAACGCTCCTGCGATGCGCAAACTGGCTCTCGATGCGCAAGGGATTCCTACCAGCACGGAAACTCCGTCGACGCCCTTCGCTGTCCGGCTTGGAAACACCAGTTATGACGATGGCTTTGCCCTTTCGAGTGAGCAGACCACGTTCTCGATCGACGGTAACGGCTACTCTCTCGTCATCGAATTCAAAAACGGTTTCGACTTCGCTCAGATCTTCGCTCCGAAGGATAAAGAATTCATCGCCATTGAGCCGATGACTGCGAAAACAAACGCACTATGCTCCGGCGAAGGACTCCGCGTGATCGCTGCGGGCGAGCAGTTTATCGCCTCATTCCGAATCGAGGTCTCCCACCACGAATGATCGCCGTGCGGGGTCTGTGGAGTGAGGACCAGGACGTCATTCTCCCGAGGCCTGTACTCCTGGGCCCTTCCAATTGGACGAAAGACGGGTAATCGGAGAAAAGTGGAGTCCTGGTACGGCAAGTTTCCGGTAACCCGACCAACCAGGACTTATGACTTAATCTTTTCCATTTAGATTTCACGCGCATAGTCTGCTGCCATGCCCCTCTACCTGAGACCCATTCCCTCTCTCGTGTTTTTGTTGCTCTGCACCTATATCGTTTGGGAATGGGTCACGTGGTTCAGGTCGGGAAAAAAGGTCACGCCAGAATGGCGAGCGCGTGCAGCCTTTGTCGGGCTCTGTTTTGCGACCTTCTCTACGGTCCTTTCGGTTTTCCTCTTTGTCCACGCGACCCTTACAGGAGGCTATCCCTTTTATCACCCAGTTGAATTATTTTGCATACGGTTCGGTTTTCTGACGGCATTGCTCGGACTCGTGGCTTCAATTGTGGGTAAGGGAAAACTTCGGTCCCATGTCGCCGCAATCTCGATTCTAAATCTGCTGTTCTGGTTCATTGACGCGGCCGCGCAATAGGAATCTGTCTAAACTCCCGATAAACGCGCTAATCGTCCAAGTGAAAACGATCCAAACCACATCTCCGGTAACCCGACTACTCAAGCAAGTGGACTGAGGCAGTCGCGATTTAATCATTGGCGTCCAGATGGTTCCGTTGCTTTCTTCGGATATGCAAACGGCCGCACCTCGACCGACGCCCTACAAGCTAAGGCAGCCTTGCGACCCCAGGCGAGTGCCTCGCTCAGATCAGCAGCTTTCAGCACCCAAAAACCAACGACGTGTTCCTTGAACTCCGTGTACGGTCCATCGGTGATGAGCAGGCCGCCGTTGGGCTGGGCCCGCAGCGACCTCGCACTACTGGCCGAGGAAAGACCGCACACGAATACCCTGGCACCGGCAGCCACCATTTGGTCGTTGAGGACGTCAATCTCGCGGTCCATCTCTTCAGTTTCGACGGATGGGTCGTAGTCGTCGGGCCGGTAGATGGCAATCAAATACTCATCAAAGGGCAGCGCGGATGAAACAATCAACGCCGATGACGGACGATGTTCCGGTTCCTCCTCGAGGCAGCGGAGGATGACCATTTCCACAGCCGGATCGAGATCACGAACCAGAGTGGAAAAGCGATGCGGTGTGCTCTCGCGGCGAACGCGCATCATCTGGTCGTGCGTCTTGCCTTCAAACGCCGGCTTGCCGGTAAATAGTTCGTAGAGCACCAGCCCGAGCGCATAAATATCGCTGCGAGCCGTGACCTCTTTGCCCACAAGCTGCTCCGGCGCCATGTAGGCCGGAGTTCCGCTGCGCACGTCCTGAATCTGATGAGCTAAGCCCGCCAGGCCGAAGTCCATGATGAGCACTTCGCCTCGCCCATCGATCATGATATTCGAGGGCTTCAGATCTCGGTGCAACACGCCCTTGTCGTGCGCCGCCGCTAGCCCGGCACAAATCTTGCGCGTGATCTCCAGGGCTTTATCGCGGGGAAGCCGGCCAATACGCCGCAACAGAGACGAGAGGTCTTCGCCGTCCACGTACTCCATCGACAGGAAAACCAGGTTGTCGGTCTCACCGATATCATAAACACGACAAACGTTAGGATGCGAGATGCGGCGGGCGATGCGGACCTCATTGCGGAAGCGCTCCAGCATAGACCTATCGATCATCGACTCGGGGAGGAACTTGAGCGCCACCGGCTGGCCTAGCGTGAGATCGTCTGCGCGAAACACCTCGCCCATGCCGCCGCGTCCGAGCATCGAAATGATGCGGTAGCGCTCCGCAATGAGAGTGCCGGGCGCGAAGCGCCCTTCGTCGCGGGAAGAAGAAGGTTTGCGTAGCGACGGATAAGTGGGTGCGTCCGCGGCGACGACCGCCTCCATTGTTGAAGCGTCAGCACCGGACGATCCTGCGGAACCTTGCCTCAACGGACTTCCGCAATGCGAGCAAAACGGCGCTGCCCGCTCTAGCTCCGAGCCACACTGCTGGCATCGTTCCATTTGCAACGGCTCCCACAATCCTTTCGATATGTTACCTCGCCTTGAGAGCGTTGAAGCGTGCCGTTGAAGTCAGCCAGAGCGGCGAGTTGCGCGAATACCCGGTCTACCGGCAGGACGCAGAGCAGCTAGCCGCCCATGTGGATTTCAAGTTTCCGGTAACCGGAAACTGACCCACAACCCATTTGCCGAAAGGTTTGTGCGCCGTCGCCGATACGCGTAAAATAGGAATTCGCGCGCACCGCTATGGGCTCACCTTTCAACATCATCTCGAACGCTTTACCGGCGGCGCCGGTGCCATCCGCCAATGCCCATGGGCGGCCGGAATGGCTGCGCGTGAAGTTCTTCGGTGGCGAGCGCTACCAGGACTTGAAGCGCATTATGCGTACCCTGGAGCTGCACACCGTGTGCGAGAGCGCCCGCTGCCCCAACATGGGCGAATGCTGGGAGCATGGGACCGCTACGTTCATGATTCTGGGTGATATTTGCACGCGGGCGTGCGGCTTTTGCGCGGTGCCTTCCGGCAAGCCCGCCGGCCCGCCGGACGAGGAAGAGCCTTTTCGCGTGGCCGAGGCGGTTGCGCGCATGGGTCTGCGCTACGCGGTGGTCACCTCGGTGAATCGCGACGACCAGCCCGATGGCGGCGCGCAGATTTTTGCGCGGACCATCGAGGAGATTCGCCGCCGCGTACCGGGCTGCAAGGTCGAAGTGTTGATCCCGGACTTTCGCGGCAATTGGGAGGCGCTAAACCTGGTGCTGGCCACGCGCCCGGACGTGCTCAACCACAACACCGAGACGGTCCCGCGCCTGTACCGCCAGGTGCGCAAAGGCGCGCTGTACGAGCGCTCTCTCGAACTGCTCCGCCGTTCCAAGGAAGCGCATCCTGAAGTTCCCACAAAGACAGGTCTAATGCTGGGGCTGGGTGAAGAAAAAGAAGAAGTGCTGGCTACCTTGCAGGATCTGGCCGCTCAGGGCACGGACATCTTGACGCTGGGCCAATACTTGCAGCCCACCCGCGAGCACCTGCCCATCGTCCGCTACGTCCACCCCGACGAATTCGCCGAATTCAAAATCCTCGGGGAAGCCATGGGCTTCAAGCACGTCGAAGCCGGCCCGCTGGTCCGTTCTTCCTATCACGCCTTCGAGCAAACTGAATCGGCGCACCGTTAGTTCTTGGACTGGAAGCCATCCAGATATCTCATAAATCGGGCCTGTCGAAAGTAAAGAAACCTCAGGGGCTTAAGCCCGGGAATTTGTGCGCTCTAGCGGCACGACTGGACAGGCCGCGGAAAAAAAGAGGGGAGGGACGCGCTAAAGCGCGCCCCTACATTTCACTTTCTCAGACCGGCGTTCGCTCTACCTAGCGACTACGCTGGTTCCGGCGTGCCTCTGGGCACACCCCGGCCCCAGAGGGGGCGCAGGGATTCGAGACAGGCGGGGAAGCTACGAACGGCCGGCGGTAGCGGCAGCGGCGACGGCAGCGGCCTTCTTGGCGGCCTTGGCCACCGTGGAAGCCTTGCGGCGGCGCTTGGTCTTGGGCGGAGTGGCGGGCGCTTCGCCGATCAGCTCGGCGTTCATCATGCTGGTGACAAACAGCTTGGCGCCATGATCGTCAAAATCGACGGCGGTCCGCTCCTGATCGGATGCGGTGACCACACCCAGTCCATACACTTCATGCTTGATCGTCTGGCCTTCTTGCATTGTCTGCACAACGTCCTCCTGGACTCACTCGCTCGACGCAGAAGAAAATCTTGGTGGGCGTTCCGGTCTTCACCGGAGGCCCGCAAAACACAGCCTAGAGGCTGGTAACGTTCTCAGCCTGAAGGCCTTTGGGGCCCTTGGTGACTTCAAACTCTACGGACTGGCCCTCGTTCAAGGACTTGTAGCCGTCCATTTGAATCGCGGAGAAATGCACGAAAACGTCTTCTCCGGTTTGCCGCTGGATGAAACCATAACCCTTGGAGGCGTTAAACCACTTCACCGTTCCTTGTTCCTTCACTTCCGCTACCCTCGTGCATGGCCGCCCAGCAGGCCCACCTGCGGTCCGCGGAAGACGGCTAAAGTTTGTTCTTGCAGCCCTTTGAACGGAGCAAAAGGCGATCCAAGAACAGCAAATACTGAAATAAGGATACCACAAAATGGGCGAGTTGTCTACGCGCTGGAAGCGTACTTTTTGGGCCTAGTGCCCTACGTAAGCTTAAGAAAAAGAAAGAGTTAGCTGCACGGGCGGAGGTGGCGGGCGCTCAGTCCAGAGATTCCGGCTGCAGGTTCGCGTCACCCTCGCCGGTAGTCTTTTTCGGTCCAGTACTTCCGTACCCAGGCGTCCCAGCTCTTGCCCGCCGCCGGATCGCGGCCAGAAAACGCCAGTGCCGCAATATCGGCATAGGAAATCTTGACGCGCTGGTTGGAATCCTTTGGGAGGACCCGCACAAAGGACGCGCCGAGCGTCGCGCCGGCGATGCGGTCGAAGATGTATCCTTCGATTTTTGTGCCGTCTTTGCGGGTAATGGTCACGTCGCCGCGGTAATCGAACGCCTGCTCGAGCGCGGCGCGAACTTCTTCTTCCGTGGCCAGGTCCGGTACCCAGCCTTCCACGGCCTGGCGTGCGGTTCCCGGAGCGACTTCCAGTTTATCGGGATCCAGCGCCGGGTTGGCGGCCCCTTGGCGCGCCGCGTGGCTCGGAGCGCTCACGCCCGGGTCTCTTCGAGGCGGGGGTTTTCGGCCTGGATTTGCACCAGCGGATTGAACGCATGTACTGGCTTGACCGGCTCGTTCAGCAGCGCCAGCGCATCGGGGTCTTCATACCTTGTGGAAAAAGTGGCCTTCACGGTGGTCCACAGGCCGCGCAAGCCACTGAAGGTGTAATCCACCGCCGAGGCTTCGTAGCCGCTATGCACCATGCAGTTGGCGCACTTGGGATTGCCGGACTCGGTGCCGTAATTTTGCCACTCGGTCGAGTCCAGCAGCTCCTGGAAAGTGTCTGCGTAGCCGTCTTGCAGCAGATAGCAGGGTTTTTGCCAGCCGAAGATGTTGTAGGTCGGCATGCCCCACGGGGTGCAGGCGTATTGCTGCTTGCCCATCAGGAATTCGAGGAACAATTTGGACTGGTTGAAGCGCCAGCTAGCCTTGCGGTTGGCCAAAATGGCCCGGAACAGCCGCCTCGTCCGCGCCCGGCCCAGGAAGTGCTTCTGATCCGGCGCTTTATCGTAGGAATAACCGGGCGAGAGCATCATGCCCTCGACGCCCAGCTCCATCATTTCATCGAAAAAGGAACGCACGCTCTTGGGATCGGCGCCGTCGAACAGCGTGGTGTTGGTCGTGACGCGGAAGCCACGCTTCACCGCTTCTTTCACGCCTTCGACCGCCAGATCGTAACCACCCTCGCGGCACACCGAAAAATCGTGGTGCTCGCGCTGCCCGTCCATGTGCACGGAGAAAGTCAGGTATTTGCTGGGCTTGAAGAGATCGAGCTTTTCCTTGAGCAATAGCGCGTTGGTGCACAGGTAGATGTACTTTTTTCGAGCGACCAGCCCCTCAACGATCTTGTCGATCTGCGAATGCATCAAAGGTTCGCCGCCGGGAATGGAAACCATCGGCGTCCCGCACTCGTCCACAGCCTTGAAGCATTCCTCCGGGCTCAATTCCTTCTTCAAAATGTGCGCCGGATACTGAATCTTGCCGCAACCCGCGCAAGCCAAATTGCAGCGGAACAGCGGTTCCAGCATCAACACAAACGGGTAGCGCTTACGCCCCCGAAGCTTCTGCTTCAAGACGTAAGTCGCAACCGTCCAACCCTGTGATATTGGTACCGGCATGTGCTCCGCGTAAGTCCTTAAATTGGAATAGGGGAATGGTGCCCGGCCCCTCAGCCCTATCTATTGTACCCGAGATCCCTGGAATTCCGCTCAGGTGCTTTACTCAGATGCAATAACACGTTCCACGTTGGCACGCCCTCTGGAGTGCGGAAGCTTGCTGCCGCCTTCACGGCGTAAGAAGCGCCACTGATGTACCGGGCGAGCAAGCAGTCAGCCCCAAGATACCGCGGCGCAGCGGGAGCACAAATCGCCGAGGCAATCCTTGACAATGGTACAATATACGCTACCATCCAAACAATGGTCGACCTTCGCGAATATCTCGAAGGTAGTGGACACAGCCCTTTTGGCGAGTGGCGTGGCCGGCTAAATCCGGAGGCCCGCCGGAAAGTGACGACAGCGCTCTACCGGGTTGGACTGGGGAACTTTTCCAACGTCAAAAGTGTCGGAGGCGGTGTTTTTGAGTGCAGGATCAATTTCGGTCCCGGCTACCGCGTGTACTTCGGGAAAGACGGCGAGCAGATCGTGATCCTTCTGGGCGGTGGAACGAAACAACGCCAGCAGAACGATATCAGCCTGGCGCTCGGCCGTTGGGAAGACTACAAGCAGAGGAAGAAACGGCAGAAAGAAGAGGAATGAACATGGCTTTGACCCGAGATTTTCGAGAAACGGTGCAAGCGGACGCGAAACGCGATCCGGCCTTTCGAAGAGGGCTTCTGAGCGATGCACTGGAAAGCCTTCTCTCGGGTGAGGTAACGCTCGGCAAAGAGCTATTACGCGACTACATCAACGCCACCGTCGGCTTCCCCAAGCTGGCCGCACATACCAAGATTCACGCCAAGACTCTTCACCAAATGTTTGGCCCGAACGGAAATCCTACTGCCCGCAATCTCTTCGAGATCGTCGCGTACTTGCAGCAAGCCGAAGGCGTGCGTTTCGAAGTTCGCTCCACCCGCGCCGCCTTACGCGCGAAGAAGCGGCCAGCCTCCGCCGGAACAAAGCGCACTGTTTCTGCCGCCTTGAGTCATTGATCGATCAGGGCAAAGATTTGCACCACTGATTCCAGGCGCATAACGGAATGGAACGGGAATTACGGCATGGGAACAGCAAGCCTTGCGAGTATCCATATTCGCCCCAGCAGCTAGGTCGTTGGCCATCTCCAGCAATATTGTTTTCTTCTAAATTGAAGAGTAGGGTATCAACAGTGGGGAACAAATACGAAATGCGTGCCGGTGTGCTACGAACATCCTTCACATTTATCGTCGTGCCCGCGTTGTTGTTCGCTCAATTAAAAACAAATGACAAGGCTCGCACCGGCGCTCCAGTCTCGCTCGCAAAAGCTGTAGATATGGGTACCGCTGAGTATCGAATGTTTGAGGATGATCCCCTAAAAGTGAAATTCAAGCTCGCGACGTCTTGGATTTCAGGCGAAAAGCGCCAAGGAATGTTTCGTTACAAAATGGATGCGTGGATCGACCAACCGAAAACAGATGAAAGTGCAGCCAGCGAACCAGGAGATTCGGTGGAGAAATCGCTCAAACGAGTCTCTCGGTGCAAGATTACGCTCGAACTCCACGATAGGGACGATTTTGTACTGCGCCGACATTTCGTTCCTTTCATAAGAGGCGTTGATGCAGAACACGCGCGCCTACTCTCGCTTTACGCGAATGACACATTTCAGATGGACGCCCAAGAATACCGGCAGTTCATTGATTCAGGGTCGTGGATCATTCTGTGGGATTGCGGCTTTGCTCCGTAACATGAAACTGGAAAAGGAGTAAGCCTATGTCGTCGGTTCCAAAGGCGATTTCAGTTGATTGTAAGTTCTCCGCTCTAGCGATTGTAAACGTGCGGGCTGAACTATCGAGTAGCGGAACTTTCCTGCCTGACGGCACGCAGGTACTGACTCGTTTCCCGTTCGAACTCGAAGCGCACTGGGGAAGATGGCTTGGCAGCACAGTTATTGAGAGCCTCAAAGACTGCAATTTGGTTTTCCTACGGACTGCAACGGGCGGGTGGACCACCGAATCGGTCCCGGTAGTGGACGACGTAAACGCTAGGCTACGTGAAGAAGTGCTAGGGCTGTTTTCTGTGCTGAGGCTGATAGACACAATCGAATATGACAGCGCGGTTGAATTCGACGGGTATCTGAAGAGCGGACAGTCATATTGCCGAACATCCAGCCGACTGGAGCACTACGGCGTAACGCGGGGCTACTTCCCTTGGACTATTCGTGAAGCCGACCTACTTACCGCGGCAAATCTGTACGCGGGGAGAAAGGAACTACTGAAACAGCTTCCTGATCCCCAGCGATGGCGCATTTGGCGTGGATATGACGCTCTCAACATGGGACTCGAACACCCGCGGGCCGACAACCGTTTACATAGCTTCATTCGCGCCCTTGAGGCGCTCATTCTACACGAGGCTGGAAAAACGGAAAAACAATTCGTTTCTCGCTGCTTGATATTTGCCGCTCCCAACGCCAATCAAGCGACCGCACGCGCGGCATTGCAGGAGGCGTACCGAATGCGGTCGGACGTGGAACATCTACACGAATGGGACAGGTCTCTTGCCAATGCTTATCCTAGTGGTGAGCGCCAGGATGTTGCGTTACTACGCACTCGGCAAATGGAACGGCTTGCGTGTTGGGCGTACCGTCAGATTTTAACCAATTGTGAACTGCAGAAACGCTTCTCCAGAGACGCAGACGTAACAGCCTTCTGGGCTTTGCCCGAAGCCGACATCCAAACCGCGTTCGGGACCACGTGCGACATCACCGAGCTTGGAAAAGTGAGCAGCGAAAAGTGCAATGGAATTGGGCGGGCACATCCATCAGAGTGGCCTGCCCACCTGCGAAAATGGTGAGTATTGCCGTCAGCTTCGAGTCGACCAGTAGACCGGCATTCCTCTTGTAGACTCCCAGAGCTGTATTGTAGCGCCGGTGGCAAGCCACGTGCGTTGGAGCTTTGGCCCCGGTTTCAAGGCCCCGAGTGTCTCAAGTGACCGTGATTAAGCCGAGCAAGCGCAGCGTACAACGCATCCGCAAAGGCGGCGCCGAGCCGCCGCACTCCATAAGGCGTAAAATCCGGACTGCTTTGATGCGGGACATTCGCACCGGCTAATGCCCAGAGCTAACCTTATTTCTCTGTTTGCGGAGTTTGCGCGCTACGCGGGCGACGTTGCCGTGGTGCAGCGGTGCGGCTACCGCCGCGAGGCTTGGAGCTACGCGAAGCTTGCTCATGTCGCGTCGGCGTGCGCGCAGGAATTGAAAGGACGCGGCGTGCGGACGGGAGACCGCGTGCTGCTTTGGGGGCCTAACGGGGCGGAGTGGATGGCTGCGTTTTGGGGGTGTTTGTTGCGCGGGGCTGTGGCCGTGCCTATGGATGATGGCGCTACCGTTGAGTTTGCCGGGCGTGTTGCACGTGAAACGTCGGCCCGACTGGTCATCGCTGCCCGCGACAAACCTTTGCTCGATGCTGCCATCCCCGTACTGAAACTGGAGGATTTGGCCGACATGGAGCGGCGCCCGGGCGTGGTCGTTACTCGGCGCGTCCCCGGCGAATCGCCTGGGCCAATCGCTGAGGGGCTTGGTCATCCCGAGACGCCAGCGCAGATTCAGGAGCGGTGTGTTCACTCCGAATTGTCTGAGCCGATCTACGAGTCTCTGGCCGACGAGCCGCTGACGCGGGGGCACATCGCGCAGATTCTGTTTACCTCCGGCACGACCGCTGAGCCGCGGGGGGTGGTGCTGACGCACGGAAATTTTCTGGCGAATCTGGAGCCGCTGGAGCGCGGGATCGATCCGTACCGCAAGTATGAGAAGTGGATGCATCCGTTGCGATTTGTTTCGCTGGTGCCGCTCAGCCATGTGTTTGGGCAATTCATGGCGCTGTTTGTGCCGCCGCTTTTGGGCGCTACCGTGGTGTTCGAGCACTCCACTAATCCTGCTGAGATCGTGCGCACCATCCAGCGGGAGCGAGCTACGGCGCTGATTGCCGTGCCGCGCATGCTGGATGGATTGCGGGCGGGGGTGCTGCGCGATTTGGAGGCGCGCTCTGGCGGCCAAGAGTTCCGCCGCGAGTTTGCCGCGGCGGACGGCGAGAAATTTCTACGCCGGGCTTGGAGGTTCCGGCGGATGCACCGGCGCTTCGGGTGGAAATTCTGGGCGTTCATTTGCGGAGGCGCGGCGCTTTCCGGAGAGACCGAAGAATTTTTTAAGCGCATGGGCTATGCGGTGGTGCAGGGGTACGGCATGACGGAGACGGCGTCATTGATCAGCTTGAATCATCCGTTTCGCGCGGCGCAGGGGTCGATCGGGAAAGTTTTGCCGGGGCGCGAGTTTCGACTGGCCGAAGACGGGGAGATTCTGGTGCGCGGAGAAAATGTGGCCAGCGGCTACTGGGAAGCGGGGGCCTTGCGGCCCTCGGAGCAGCAGGGCTGGTTGCGCACCGGAGACGTCGGCGAACTCGATGGCGAAGGCAACCTGCGTTTTCGCGGGCGGAAGAAGAACGTGATCGTCACGCCTGCGGGGCTCAACATTTATCCCGAGGATCTGGAGGTCGCGCTGCGGAAACAATCCTTGGTGCGCGACTGCGTGGTGGTTCCCATCGAACGCGGCGGGAATGCGGAAGCTTGCGCGGTGTTGCTGATGGTTGACGCGGGACGCGCTAAAGCGCGCCCCTACAAAGAGGACGGCGACGCCGAAAGGGGGAGCTACACGCGCGATGCAGACGGGGCGGGCGCGGGTCACGCGGTTGAGAACGCCAACAAGTCCCTGGCGGAATATCAAAGGATTCGGAGTTGGATCGTTTGGCCGGAGGCCGATTTTCCGCGCACTGCAACTGGCAAGCCGCGCATTGCCGTGATTGCCTCCCGCGCGGCGGAACTCTTGGGCGGGCAGCTTAAGGAGAAACCGGCACCTGTAGCGGCCGCGGACCGTCGCGGGCGCTTTTTTGAAGGCGGAGAGGTCGGCGTTTTGCTTGCCAAACTTTCCGACTCCCGAAGCGGACCTGAAAACCTGGACGGCGATCTGAACCTCAGCTCGCTCGATCGCGTGGAGTTGATGAGCGCGCTGGAAGAACGCTACCAGGTGGAACTGAACGAGACGGCATTCGCGGAAGCGAAAACCGTGGGCGACGTGGAGCGCTTGCTGCGGGAGCCGTCGGCAGGGCGCACCGAGTACGTTTATCCGCGTTGGACACAGCGCTGGCCGCTGCGCTGGTTTCGACTGGCGATTTACTATGGGCTGGTGTGGCCTGCGACGCTGATTCTGGGGCACCCGAGAATTGTGGGCCGCGAGAATCTGCGCGGGGTGCGCGGGCCGGTGCTGATCGTTGCGAATCACATCACGCGGCGCGCGGACATCGGACTGATCCTGGCGGCGTTGCCCCTGTGTTTTCGGCACTACCTGGCCACGGCGATGGGCGGGGAGACATTGCAGCGCATGCGTCATCCTCCCGGTGAGTGGTGGTTCGCGAAACGCTGGGCCTACCAGCTCGGCTACTGCCTGGCTACCGCGCTTTTCAATGTTTTCCCGTTGCCGCAATTTTCCGGATTTCGCGAAAGTTTCCGGTATGCGGGGGAATGCGTGGACCGCGGGTACAGCGTGCTGGTTTTTCCCGAAGGCGAAGTGAACGATTCCGAGACCGGTGAAATGGCCAAGTTTCGCGGCGGGATCGGACTGCTGGCGGAGAATTTACGGCTTCCCATTGTGCCGATGCGGCTCGACGGCGTTTGGGGGATGAAACGGCAACGCCGGCGGCTGGCGCACCTCGGCGAGATTACCGTGCGCATCGGCGCGCCGGTTACTTTTCCTCCCGGCACGGCGGCGGATCAAATTGCCGAGGCGTTGGAATCCGCCGTTCGCTCCTTGTGATTTTCATTTTTGTTCTGGCGCTGGGCGGAATCGTCCCGCGGCGGCGAGGTGATGGCACGGACACTGAACTCGGCAATGGTGGCGGCGAGTGCCCGTGGGGTTGGGCGCTGATCTGGCGACAGCTTGAGCCAGTGATGGACGGATTCGTCCATTGGGCGAGGAGGCGCTCCGCTGGGTGTTTGCGGCGGCTGCGGGGTCGCGGACGTCTGAAATACAAGTTGGGATACGAACGGATTCGCCGGCGGGAATAGACTGCCGGACGCGGTACTGTACGGAAGAAGTATACCACAGTTCGCCCCTTGGATGCCGCTACTTTGCGCATAATCATCGGCGAATGCTATTAACGTCTAGGATATCGATTGGCAGTGGTATTGCTAGTGAATAATGAAATTGCGGAAGACCTGTTGCGGCGCGACGTTGCGTTTTTCGGGGTAGCATGGCGCGCCAGTTTTCACGAAGAAATTTGAAGCCCGGGTGACTGCTTATGAGACCCTCCCCTCGAAGCATCGTGGTGCTCGGTCTGTGGCTGCTCTGCGCCGTTCGTTGCTCCGGACAAGCTGGCACCGTGACGGCCGAAATTCCGACGCGAATTGCGGACGCCATCGACGAAAACAAGCTGGTGAAGCTTCCCGGAAATGTGCACCCGCTGGCGCGTCCGGAGTTCGACCGCGGGGCGGTGAGCGACGCGCAGCCGCTGCACCGCATGCTGCTCCTGCTGCAGCCCAGCGGGGAGCAAGAAACCGCGCTGCGGCAATTGCTGGACGACCAGCAAAGCAAGGCTTCGCCCTTCTATCACAATTGGCTGACGCCGGATCAATTCGGCAAGCAATTCGGGCCGGCGGACGCCGACGTGCAGGCGGTGACGCAATGGCTGGCGGCGCAGGGATTCACCGGAATCAAAGTGGGAGCCGGACGGACGGTGGTGGAATTCTCCGGGAACGCCGGGCAAGTACGCAACGCGCTGCACACCGAAATTCACCAATACGTAGTCCAAGGCGAGGCGCATTTTGCAAACGCCGGCGATTCGCAGATTCCAGCGGCGCTGGCTCCGGTTATCGCCGGCGTCGTTTCGTTCAACAATTTTCCGGTGAAGTCGTACCTGCACCGTTTGGGCACGTTTCAAAAACTGCGAAGCTCCGGCGAGACTAAACCGCTGTTCACATTTCCCGGTTGCCAATCGGGAAACTGTTATGCGGTGGGCCCCCCGGACTTCGCGACCATTTACAACAGCCAGCCTCTTCTGAGCGGTTCGCCGAAGATCAACGGCACCGGACAAGGAATCGCGATCGTGGGGGAGAGCAAAATCGACGTTCAGGACGTGATCGATTTCCGGACCATATTCGGGCTGCCGCAAAATTTCTCGAGCCAAAATGTGATTGTGAACGGCGCCGATCCAGGAGTAAACGGTTCGGAGGGCGAATCCGACCTAGACGTGGAGTGGTCCGGCGCCGTTGCGCCCGGCGCCCGCATTGACTTCGTGACTTCGGCGCCGACAGAAACGACTTCGGGGATCGACCTTTCGGCGGTGTACATCGTGGACCACAACCTGGACGCGGTGATGAGCGAAAGCTTTGGAGAGTGCGAGAAAAATCTGGGTACAACTCTAAACAAGTTTTTCAACTCGCTGTGGGAGCAGGCGGCGGCCCAGGGAATCACGGTGATTCTGTCCGCCGGGGACGGCGGGTCGGCCGGCTGCGATGACTTCGACACCGCGCAGACGGCCACGCACGGACTGGGGGTCAGCGGATTCGCCTCGACGCCGTTCAACGTAGCGGTGGGCGGAACGGACTTCGATCAGGCGGGCCGGGAGTCACAGTTTTGGAAAACCACGCCGACTTCCGTCAGTTTCCCGGTGCCAGCGTCGGCAAAGTCGTACATTCCCGAAGTGCCGTGGAACGATTCCTGCGCGGGAGCCGGTTTAACCGGCTGTAAATCAGGGAATCCGTTGGACATCGTGGCGGGTAGCGGAGGAATGAGCACCCTGTACGCCAAACCTGCGTGGCAGGCGGGCAAAGGCGTGCCCAACGACAATCACCGGGACTTGCCGGACGTTTCGCTTTTTGCGGGTAACGGCTTCAACGACAGCTTCTACATCATGTGCCAGAAGGATGCGAATGTTTCGGATTCCTCCTGCAAGCTTACGAACATCGGGGTTACGTTTCAGGGAGTCGGCGGCACGTCGGTTTCCGCTCCGGCGTTCGCGGGGATCATGGCGCTGGTCAATCAGAAGGAAGCGACAGCGCAACACCCTGCTCCGCGGCAAGGCAACGCGAACTACGTATTGTATGCGCTGGCACAGCAGCAAAACACGGCGAACCTGAGTTGCAATTCTTCCAGCGCGCCGGTGGCCGGCTGCAACTTCAACGACGTAACCAAAGGTAACAACGACGTGCCCTGTACGGGAGAAAGCCCCAATTGCAGCAACGCCTCCTCGGTCGGGTATGGCGTGCTGGTGTCCAGTGCAGGCTCGACTACGCCGGCGTATACGACGACGGCGGGCTACGACCTGGCCACTGGACTGGGTTCGCTGAATGCACAGAACCTGGTGAACAAGTGGTCGTCCGTGAATTTGACGCCATCGACGACGACGCTGACGCTCAATGGCGGCGCGGCGGTCAACGTGACGCACGGTCAGCCGATACCATTCCGTATTTCCGTATCGCCTGCCGCCGCCACCGGAGACGTTTCGCTGGTGGGGGTTCCCAGCGCGGGCAATTCCATGGGGGTGGGCCCC
>CAWFXG010000039.1:0-88388 GCA_963819745.1 uncultured Acidobacteriota bacterium
TGTCACCGGAAATACCCACAGGGCGCCATTCGCCGTTTCCAGGTTAGACAAGCCGTTGGTCACCGCTTCGGTCAAACCATTGGCAACCAGATTTCTTTTATCATCCCCGCCCACACTCTCGAACGGCAACACCGCAATATGTTTTTGGCTGCTGGCATACGCCAGCGCCGGCACGCGCTCCCGGACGATCGGCCACGAAGCGAAGCCGGCTACAATCGCCAACGCGCCGGCAATGGCGAACCAGGCGCGTCGCGGCAAGCTTCGGTCCCTGCTCCTCCAGCGGGGCGTAGCCGCGCGGTCCGCATATTTCTTCAGTTCGCTCGCGCTCACCGGCCGCGTCAGCGTGGGATCGTCGAGCGCCGTGAAGGTCGCCTCAAAACGCACCCGCGCCTGCCTCAGATCGTTCAATATTTCCCCGGCGTTGGCATACCGCTCCGCCGGAATTTTGGCCAGGCCGCGGTACACAATCGGTTGTAAGTCCGGCGGCACCGCGTCCAATGCCGCCGGCGGCTGGTTCAGGATGGCGAACGTCATTGCCGACGTGTTCGGGCGCACGAAGGGATGACTGCCGGTGAGCATCTGCACCAGAATCACCGCGAGCGCCCATACGTCACAGGCGCAATCCACCGGCTCCCCGAGGATCTGCTCCGGAGCCATGTACGGCAGCGTGCCGGTTGCGGAGGTACTCTGCGTGGCGCTGGCGGACGAAACCATGCGCGCCAGACCAAAGTCCACGATCTTCACCACGCCGTCTCGCGTCACAATGATGTTGGACGGCTTGATGTCCCGGTGCACCAGGTTTCGCGCATGCGCCGAGCTGAGGCCGTCGGCCACCTGGATCGCTATATCCAACGCATCTCGCGTGGTTAGCACTCCCCGAGCGAGCTTCTGCGTCAGCGTCTCCCCTTCGTAGTAGCCCATCACGATGAACAGCCGGTGTTCGTCGGACTCTTCCAGTCCGTGAACCACGCCGACATTGGGATGGTCCAGGGCGCAGGTGGCGCGTGCCTCGCGCAGCAATTGTTCGCGGTCCTGCTCGCTTACGGCTATTTCTTGCGGAAGGAACTTCAGCGCGACGGTGCGCTCCAACGTCAGGTCGGTAGCCTTGTAGACCACGCCCATCCCGCCGGCACCCAGTTTGTCGGTGATGCGGTAGTGCGAAATGGTCTGGCCCAACATGGGAGTGAAAGCGGAGCAGCGCGATTTTAGGTGGTGCGCCCGGACAAGTCAATGAAGGGGTAACCCTGCCCGGTTCCTTATCCGGGTTCCTTATCGGAGCCCCGGGAATTTGCTTCCGGAGAGCACTTTCTCTATGGGCAGAATCGATTAAATAGGTGGTGGTGCTTCCTGCCCGAGAGGTTACTGTCTCGGCGGCGACTGGTTCACTCGAGAAACGGAGGCCCGGATGGCTTGGCTGTCGCAAGACCTCAAGTTTGCTTTACGCATCCTTCGAAATAATCCTGGATTCACCGCAGTGGCGGTGCTGACTCTGGCCCTCGGCATCGGCGCCAATACCGCCATCTTCAGTGTCGTAAATACTGTTTTGCTCAAGCCATTGCCCTATCCCGAAGCCTCCCGCCTTCTGAACATCGGCCAAATCGATCGTCAGACCGGCCAGTACGGCGTGTCAATTTCCTATACCAAGTTCCGGCAGATTCAGGAGCAAAGCCGGACCCTGGAGACTGTGGCCGCGTTCTACGGCCAGAATTTTGCCTTGACCACCGAACGCGATGCCGAAGCTTTACCGGCCGTTCGCGCCTCGTGGAATTTCTTCCAGGTGCTGGGCCTGGCGCCGGCGGAAGGCCGGTTCTTTCTTGCGGAGGAGGGCCAACCCGGCGGAGCAAACGTAGCGGTCATCAGTGACGCATTCTGGCACCGTCACTTCGGAGGAGTGACCTCGGCGCTGGGCAGCGCAGTAGTGCTGGACGGAACCAGCTTCACCGTAGTCGGAATCTTGCCGCCATCCTTCCGGTTCCCCCTGCAATTTCCCGAGCCCGACGTGTGGCTCGCGCGCGAGTTCGAAGCGAGCTTCCTGCGTCCCGAGCAGATCCATTCCGGCGCGGGTTATCTGACGGTGATCGCAAAAATGCGACCCGGCGAAACTCTGGCTCGCGTGCAAGCCGAACTGGCCACTATCGATGCGCGCTACCGGCAACAATTCGGCAGCTATGTCGACGGGAAAAATTTTGAAGTTTCAGTTGCCTCCCTGCGGGACAGCCTGGTATCGACGCTGCGCCCCTCCCTGATCGTTCTGCTCGCGGCGGTCGGCTTCGTACTGCTCATCGCTTGCGCCAACGTAGCCAACTTGTTGCTGGCGCGCGCGACCGCGCGCGGCCGGGAAATCGCCGTTCGCAAGGCCCTCGGCGCGACGCACAGCCAACTGGTGAAGCAGTTGCTCTGCGAAAGCTTGCTGCTCTCTTTTCTGGGCGGTGCCGTCGGCGTGTTCCTGGCGGAACTCCTCATGCCTGTTCTGCGGGCCGTAAGTCCCGGCGCGGTGCCCCGCTTGGCAGAAGCAGATATCGACGGGCGAGTCCTGCTCTTTTCCCTCGCGTTGTGTGTCGTCACCGGCATACTTTTTGGTATTGTCCCGTCCCTGCGCGTTGCCGGCACGAATCTGCAATCCGCCTTGCAGGAAGGCAGCCGCGGCTCCTCGGAAGGCGGAACTCGCGGCAGATTTCGCTCGGTGCTGGTGGTCGGCGAAGTCGCCGTTGCCCTGATTTTGCTTACCGGAGCCGGATTGCTCATCGAAAGCTTTGGCCGTCTTGTACAGGTCAATCCCGGATTCTCGCCGCACGGATTGATGACCTTTCCGATAGCCCTGCCTCCGGGCCGCTACGCTCAGCCACATCGGCAAGTGGAGTTCTACCGGCAATTGCTGGAGAAAGTCCGCGCGGTGCCCGGCGTCGAATCCGCTGGGCTCACCAGTTACCTTCCTCTCTCCGGAGCGATCCGAATGATCTTTGCTTGCCCGGAAGGCACCCCCTGCCAGGGTATCGGCCGGGATCCGGTAATCGCCATGCGTCACGCGAGCCCCGGCTATTTCGAAACTTCCCGCACGCCGCTGCTGCGCGGCCGCACCTTCAGCGAGCGCGATGTGGCTGGCGGCCTCCTGGTGGCTATCGTCAATGACACCGCCGCGCGCCATTTCTGGCCCGGCCAGGATCCTATCGGAAAGCACATCGCCAATTCGCGTGATCGCATCCCGCGCGAAGTCGTTGGCGTGGTTGGCGATTTAAAGTTTCGTTCCCTGGACAGCGCCAATTCCGAAGAGCTGTACCTTCCCGAGACCCAGCTTCCCTGGCCCGAGATGACTCTCCTCGTCCGCTCGCAAGGCGACACTCAGCCGCTGGTCTCCGCGGTTCGCGCCAAAATTGCCGAGCTCGATCCCACCTTGCCGGTATCGGGCATTCTCAGCATGGAGTCCGTGATCGCCACGTCCGTTGCGCAGCCAAGACTCATCGTCCAGTTCGTCGGGGTCTTTGCGGGTTTCGCGCTGCTGCTCTCGGCCATCGGGATCTATGGCGTAATGGCCTATTCCGTTGCGCAGCGAAGGCAGGAAATCAGCATTCGCGCCGCGCTCGGTGCCAAGCCCGCCGATATACTGCGGCTGGTGATTGGCCAGGGCATGCGGCTGAGTCTTGCCGGCGTCGCCGTTGGGTTTTTGGCCTCGCTGTTGCTGACCCGCCTGCTTACTTCGCTGCTTTTTGGTGTGCGGCCGCTGAACGCCGGCGTCTTCTCGATGGCGGCTGCCGTTTTGCTGCTTGCCGCTCTTGCCGCCTGCTATGTGCCGGCGCGCCGTGCCACTCGCGTGGACCCCATCGCCGTGCTGCGCTCCGAATAATTCTGCGTCCCGAGCCGCAACCACCTTCACTCTGCGTCCCGCCAAATTAGAAATACGCCGCGCCGCCATCCACATTGATCGCCTGGCCGGTAATCGCACTGGACTGCGCCGTGCACAGAAACAGCGCCGCTTGCGCAATTTCGTCCGCCGTTTGCCCGCGCCCTTGCAGCAGCGTTCCCAAAAAGCCGGCCAGCTGTTCCTCCGGGGTCACTCCCATTTTTTGTGCCAGTACTCCGCCCAACTCCTTGGACATTTCCGTTTCGGTCACCGGGCCGGGGCACAGCGCATTCACGCGCACCCCTTTGCGCGCCGCTTCCGCAGCCGTCACCCGCGTCAAGCCCAGCATTCCGGCCTTCGCTGCCGCATACGCCGATCCCCATGCGAAAGCGGACTTCGCGGATAAGCTGGAAATGTTCAATATCACCCCGCTCTTGCGCTCGTACATTTCCGGCAACACCAATTTGCTCAATACAAATGCCGCTCGCAGGTGCACCGCGAGCACCCGGTCAAATTCCGCCAGCGGATACTCCTCGACCGGCACGACCGGGCCGTAGTGCCCGGCATTGTTCACCAGGATATCGACCCGCCCGTACCGTTTTCGGGCTTCCGCGACGACCCTTTCGCAATCGGCTTCCTTCGCCAGATCGGCGGCTGCATAGCCCGCCATTCCAAATCCATTTATCTCCGCCGCGCTGGCGGCTAACTGGCCTTCGGTGCGCGCCGTCAGGAATACTTTCGCTCCCTCCTTGGCAAACAGGCGCGCGATGGCGCGTCCAATTCCTCGTCCGGAACCCGTGATCAGCGCAACTTGATTCTCGAGCAGCATGAGCCATAAAGAATACGGGGAAGCGGTTGCGGAAACAAGGAAGGGGGTGAGGTTGAGTACTCCTACACCGTATAGGACCCTGCAGCCGAAGGCCACCTTAGACGAATCTAATCAGCTGTCCTTTATTGGGCCGGTAGTACAGGTGCAATGGTTTGTGGTGTGGCCTTAAGATGGTGCCAGTGACGGGGGGCCAGACAGGTCATTCATTGAAATTTTATAAGTAAACCATCTAGTATACTTTGATGGCGTCTTTGTGCTTGTGGCAGGCACTTCCAGTCTAGACGGAGAGCATACTCGTGGCCCGATTCTTTCGATATACATGGTTGATTTGCGTACTTGTGGCGATTGCGGCAAGTTCCTTCTCCGGGTGCGCGGGAAACGCGAGTGGCAGTAACGGCAGTAACGGCGGCTCGGATACGCCCACGACTGCCTCCATTGTCACCCAGCCCGCCAGTGCCAGCGTAACCCTGGGCCAGACCGCTACTTTCGCGGTGGTGGCCGCGGGCACTGCGCCTATCACTTATCAGTGGCGCAAAAATGGCTCGTCGATTTCCGGCGCAACCTCCGCCAGTTACACCACCCCGGCCACCACCTCCGGCGACAACCACTCGACCTTTGACGTAATCGTAAGCAATTCCCTCGGCAGCGTCACCAGCAGTTCCGCCACTCTGACCGTCAACGCTGCTTTGCCCGGACCAGCCGCCACCACCGACGTTGTGACCTATCACTACGACAATCTTCGTACCGGACAGAACCTGAATGAGACCACCCTCACGCTCGCCAACGTTCAGCAGGCCAAGTTCGGACTGTTGGGTACTTTTCTGGTCGACGGTCTGGTCGACGGCCAGCCGCTTTTCCTCGCCAACCTGAACATTCCTAACAAGGGCAGCAAGAACGTCGTCTACGCCGTGACCGAACACGGCACCGTCTATGCCTTTGATACCGACGCTGTTGGCGGTAACACTTCGTCCTTTTTGTGGAAGACCTCGACCCTCGCTTCCGGCGAATCCACCGGCGACGCCCGCGGCTGCAGCCAGGTTATGCCCGAAATCGGCATCACCTCCACTCCGGTCATCGACCGCTCGCGCAATGCCATCTATGTCGTTTCGACTTCTACAAACTCCTCCGGAGCCTATTTCCAGCGCATCCACGCGCTCGATCTCACCACTGGCGCCGAGCTTTTCGGAGGTCCCACCGAAGTTACCGCCTCCTTTACCGGCAGCGGTGCCGGCAGCTCCAACGGCAAAGTCAGCTTCGATCCCAAGCAATACAAGGAGCGCGCCGGCCTTCTTCAGGTCGGCTCCAACATTTACACCACCTGGGCATCACACTGCGACCGTGCTCCCTACACCTCGTGGGTCATTGCCTACAGCGCGGACACTTTGAAGCAAACTGGCGTGCTTAATCTCGTCCCCAACGGCGCCGATGGAGGCATCTGGATGTCCGGCGCGGCGCCCGCCGCCGATGCCGCCGGGGGCATTTATTTCATCATCGGCAACGGGGATTTCGGCACCTCTCTCGACGGCGCGGGAATGCCCGCCAACAAGAATTGCGGCAACTGTTTCGCGCGAATTTCCGCCGCCACGCCGCTGCAGTTGCTGGACTATTTCACGCCCCAGGATACCGTCAACCAGTCCGCGGCGGATTTGGACTTCGGCTCCGGCGGCCCGCTGCTCCTGCCCGACCTGAAAGACGCCAGTGGCAACACCCGCCACCTCGCCCTCGGTTCCGGCAAGGACACCAATATTTATGTCCTGGATCGCGACAACATGGGCAAGTTCAACAGCGGTGCCAACAATGTGTACCAGGTAATCCCCGGACAAATCGGCCTGGAATTCGCCAAGCCTTCCTACTTCAACGGCACTGTCTACTACGGCGCCATTCACGACACGTTGAAAGCGTTCCGCGTCACCAACGCGAAACTCTCCACTATGCCTTCCTCGCAATCGTCTCGCGTGTACGGCTATCCGGGTTCGGCGCCGGTAATCTCCGCCAATGGCACCAGTAATGGGATTGTCTGGACGGTGGAAAATTCCTCGAACGGAATCCTGCACGCTTACGATGCCGCCGATCTTTCGAATGAACTCTACAACTCCGGCCAGGCGGCCAACAGCCGCGACTCGTTTTCCGCAAACAAGTACATTACTCCGACCGTCGCCAACGGCCGGGTCTTTGTGGGAACAACCAACAGCCTGGCCGTTTTTGGACTTTTGCCGTAACGCCTGTTCCGTCAGCCGTTCGTCTTCAGGTCCTTCAATAAGTGATGCACCAGCCCGTTGATGTCGTCTTGCGTCAGCGTGAAGGTGTCGCGGTGCACCGGTTTCTCGCCGATGGCTCGATAGACCAGGTGCTTCTCGGCGCGCTGGGTCAGATCGAACACGATGGTTCCCTCGCGGAAGCGGATTCGCTCGTAACCTATTTCCGGCGGGCCCCAGCCCCAGTGGTCATAGCACCCGAATGGACCGCATACCAGTCCTGGATAGCCGCCGGGATAAACCGTTCGAACTGTGGAATTGTGGCGCTCCACGGCAAAGTGATAGTCCACCAGGAAATCCGCTGCGGCGGGATCGCTGATCTGGTTCAAGCCCCTGGAAGTAAGCGCTTGCGTAATGGCGTTCTTGACGCGGTCGCGCACCGCATCGGTATTCGCGTCCCGATCACGCACCACGGTGTCTCGATTCCCCGGAGAAAGCACATCGCGAGAAGTCACTGGCCGCCCACCGTTAGCCTCCGCCTCGCGACCCGCGGGCCTCCAGGCCCAGGTGGCCAGCTTCTTGATCCTCACATCCGGATCTCGCGTCACTTGGACGTGTTCATCACAGCCGACGGCGAGAAACCCCAATAGGCATGCAGCCGCAACCGCAGCGGGTCTCCGCCCAAACCAATGCAAGAAGGACATCTGCAACTCCTTGGAGCGCACGCACTTGCCGCCCCTGAACATAAAACACCAGTATTTGCCGATAGTTGCGGTCTTCCTGGAGGGGCTGCCGCGTCGCTCAGCGCGCCAGTTTCCGCTCGAGTCCCGCTTTCACTTCCGGCCATTCCGAGTCGATCACGCTGAAATAAACGGTATTCCGAACGCGGCCGCTGGCGGTGCTCATGTGATTGCGGAAAATGCCTTCCTGCTGCGCGCCGATCCGCAAAATGGCCGCGCGGGATTTCGCATTGAGCGAATCGGTCTTCAGTTCCACCCGGCGGCAGCCCAGCGATTCAAAAGCGTGCCGCAGCAGCAGATACTTGGCTTCCGTGTTGATGGCCGAGCGCTGCCAATCTCGCCCGATCCACGTCCATCCGATTTCCACGCGCCGGTGCAGCCGTTCGATATTCGCGTACCGCGTGCTCCCAATCACTTTGCCGGTGCCTGCTTCGAGTTGCGCGAACGGCAGCGATATGCCGGCCTCGCGTTCCTTCAACGCGATTTCAACGTATTCCGCCATGTCCGCTTCCGTCTGCACCGGTATGGGGATCCAGCGCCACAATTCCTCGACGAGGCCCACGGCGCACAGCCCGGGAATGTGCTCGCGCGTGAGCGGCACCAGCCGCACGTGCCGCCCTTCCAGTACAACGGGAGCGATATTCATTTCCGCGGTGCTCATGACCGCATCTTGAGCCCAGTCTCGCCCTCACTCCAGCGCCAATATGGTGCTCTGGGACTGAACCCGTTAGCTTCGCTTCGTCGCTTCCAGCACGCTCACCGGCGACTTGGTGGGCACCACGCGCTGCAAGGTGAAGCCTCCTCGCTCGAACAATTTTGCAAAGTCTTCTTCGGTGCGTTCGCGGCCGCCCGGCAGCATCAGCATTTCCAGGTCCAGCCACTTGGCCACGTGCGGTTCGTTTCCCGGCGCGAGCACCGTTTCCACCAGGATCACTTTGGCTTGGCCTTTGCCGGCGCGGTGGCAGTTTCTCAAAATCTTAAGCGCTTGCTCGTCATTCCAGTCGTGGAGGATGTGTTTCATGATGTACGCTTCCGCCGCGGGAACGCTCTCGAAGAAGTCGCCCGGCACGGCGTCGCATCGGCCCGCAAGTCCATCTTCGCGGATGCGCTCCTCCGAGCCCGCCACGACATGTTCCAGGTCGAACACCGCGCCATGAATGCCCGGATACTTCTTCAGGATTTGCGACAGGAGCCGCCCGTGTCCTCCACCGATATCCACCAGCGTTTTTCCGTCGAGCCAGGAAAAGTCGTACGCCTCCAGCACCGCGGGTCCCAGCATCCTGCTGAACATCGTCATCGCCGCGTTGAAGACCGCGGACAGGTCCTTGTCTTTCTCGAAGTACCCGAAGCAGGAGTGCCCGGTTACTTTCTCCACCACCGTCGCTCCTGTTTTCAGCGCATGCGGCATTTCCGGATAGGTTCGGAAATGAAAAGGATCGGCAATCCACATAATCATGTCGCGAAACGAATCTTCGCGGTCGCTTCGCAAATATTCGCCCACAGACGTGAGGGCGAAAGTTCGCGGCGCGGTTTCCCTGAATACGCCGATGGATGCCAGCGCTCTCAGAATTCGGTAGAGGGCATCTTCCGACGTCCCGGAAGCCTCGGCCATCTCCGCCGTCCCCTTCGGGCCGCCGGCCATCAGGTCGGGAATGCGCGCTTGGGCCACCGCGTACAACGCGGAAGAGACCATGTAACCCATGCTCATTTGCAGCAGCTGTTCGGACGGGTGCGGGCCTGGTGTTTGTGCGGCAGTCGACATTTATCCTCCCGTAAGTTGCAGGGCATTGTGTCAGAGCCTGCCTTCCATAAGCAACGTTATGTTCTTCACGCAAATCGTTTGCCCTGATGGTGTTGCCGTTGCGAACCGCTTCGCAAAAGGTGTCAACGCCCCGTGACGTGAGGTATGATAAGGTGTTGCAAATTTGTTGTTCAGGATGACGATGCCGACAGAAGCCAATGGAAAAGTCTTATTGCGCGTCAGGCCCCGGGGATTCTGCGCGGGCGTGGTACGCGCCGTGGACATCGTGGAGCTTGCTCTGGAAGCCTATGGCGCGCCCGTATATGTGCACCACGAAATTGTCCATAACACCTACGTAGTCGAACAGTTGCGGCGGCGTGGCGCCATCTTCGTCGAATCCATCCCGGACGTTCCGCACGGCGCCGTTCTGGTCTTCAGCGCGCATGGCGTGCCTCCCACAGTTCGGCAAGAAGCGAAAGATCGTTCGCTGCGCGTTATTGACGCCACCTGCCCGCTGGTCACCAAGGTTCACTTCGAAGCCCTCAAGTTCGCGCGCGAAAAACGCACCATCATTCTGATCGGCCACAAGGATCACCAGGAAATCGTCGGCACTTCCGGTGAAGCTCCGGACAGCACCATTGTGGTGGATTCGGTTGCCGCCGTCGACGCCTTGCAGGTGGACGATCCGGAAAAGCTCGCTTTTCTCACCCAGACCACTTTGAGCCTCTATGACACCCAGGAAATCGTCGCGCGCCTTCGCCAGCGTTTTCCCTCCATCAAGGGGCCGGCCAGCGACGATATCTGCTACGCCACCCAAAATCGCCAGGAAGCCGTCGAGCAGGTCACGCGAGATGTCGATTTGATTCTCGTGGTGGGCTCACCCAACAGTTCCAATTCCAACCGCTTGGTGGAAGTCGCCCAGCGCAGCGGCGTCAAAGCCCAGCTGATTGACTCCGCCAACGATATCGACCCCAGTTGGCTGGAAGGCGTCAAGCGCGTCGGGCTAACCGCCGGAGCGTCCGCGCCGGAAGTGCTCGTCGAGCAAGTCAGCCAGCGCCTGGCCGAGTGCGGTTTCACCGATCAGCGCGATCTGGACTTGATTCGCGAGGACGTACGCTTTACGCTGCCGCCGGAGTTGGCGACCATTGCCGCCGCGCCGCGGCGCTGAACCGCTTGGCAGTCGTTTTTATGTGAATTTTTGGGCCGGTATCACCGGCCTACAGATCCAGGGTAGGGCAGCACCGTGCGGCTTTCGCCGCAGCCCAGCAGGGATAAGCAGTAAATACAGCCTCAGGAGCGAACCTTGGCGGTCAAAATCGTCCGTCAGCCGAAGAAGATTGCCTTGATTGGCGCTCCTTCCAGCGCCGCGGCGTTTTCTGCCGGTACGGAAAAAGCCCCGGCGGCTTTGCGCGCCGCGGGAATCATCGAACGGTTGCAGGCGGCCGGTTTTGAGGTCGCCGACTTCGGAGACTGCGCCCCCCGCCTTTTCGCCGATGACGATGAGCATCGCCGCGCCCGCAATCTGACCGAAATCGTCGCCGGTTTGAACGATCTGAAAGGACGCGCCGAGCTCGCCGTGAAAAGCGGCGCCCTCGTGCTGGTTCTCGGCGGAGATTGTGCCCAGTCGATTGGCTTGCTCGCCGGCGCCCGCCGCTACTACAAGCACATGAACCTGCTGTGGTTCGATCGCGACGCCGATCTCAATACTCCGGCCACCACTCCTTCCGGCCGAATTGACGGCATGGTCGCCGCGCACATCATCGGTCGCGGCGCTCCGGAGCTGGTGCGCTTCTGTGGAGAAAATCCGCTGGTGCGTGAGCCGGACGTTATCTTGTTCGGTATCGAGCGCCTCGATCCGCCCGAGCAGGAATTTCTGGCCGCCTCCGCGATGCGTTCGGTTTCCGCGTCCACCATTCAATCCAAGGGCGCCGGCGCCGCGGCGAAAACTGCCTTGAACAATATGCATGCGGATACGCGCGAGTTTGTGCTGCACCTCGACCTCGACGTGATTGCCCAGGACGAATTCCCTGCGGTCAATGTGCCCGGTACGGGAGGCCTGCGCCTGGAGCAAGTTCGCGCCGCGTTGGCCGAGTTTGCCGCGCACAAGAATTTGCTGGGTCTCGATATCGCCCAGTACAACCCGGACAAGGATCCAGGTGGCGCCGGCGCAAAACAAATCGTCGACCTGCTCGTGGATGTACTTGCCGCGCGCCAGGAATCGGCCGCTGCTCCTGCGCCCGTCTCCCTTCCGGCGGAACCTGCCAGTCCGCCCGCTGCTCCGGCGCCAGCTCCCGAACCCGAACAAACCGCATCTCCAAATCCCGCCGAAGAGGCTGCACCTGAGCCCGCCCCCGAGCCCGCACCTGCGGAAGACCTCGGCGAACCCGCCTCGCCCGAGGAAAATCCCACCGACTCCAATCCCGCCGGTTCCCCTGACCCGCTTTCCTGATCGCCTTCGTCACACCGTCTGTTTTGGCGCCCGCGTCCGCCCCCCTTTGTAGCTATCGCGTCATTACATGTCACGTCGCAGCGCCCCGCTCTGTCGCTGTTTACGCCGCTGCGCTCGCCTAAAATTATCGGGAACGCTGATCGTGACGCACGCTCGCAAGAACACGGATACTCCATGCGCCGTTTCCTATTGGTCCTCGCGGCCCGCCTCCTCGGCCTCAACGGCTGGATGATCGCCGCGCCAGCTCTCCTCTTCTTGTATTACCTGATCGCTTGGATCGCCGTGGGCAGGGATCCAAAGCCCGGACCGCTCGTGACTCGCTACGAACCGCCACTCCGCATGTCCGCTGCCGCGATGCGCTACGTGATTACCACCGGCACAGACGGGCGCTCGCTTGCCGCGGTGATTGCCCAACTCGCCGTCAAAGGCTGCCTGCGCGCCGAACCCCAAGACGGCAAATACAAGCTGTCCCGCCTGATGAGCGATCGCGCCACCGAAGCGCAGTTGGCTCCGGAGGAGCGCAGGTTGCTGGCCGTGCTTTTCGAAGATGGCCCGGTGATGCTTTTCACACCGGCGCTGGAAGAGCGCAACTCCGCGCAACAGGGCCGCTACGTCGCCAACATCCACCAGGAATTGCGCAAACGCCTGGATGGCAAGTACTTCACCCGAAATGCTGGTGTCATCGCCTTGGGCGTCCTGGCAACCTTCCCCGCGGGTTTCACGCTCGCTCTGCTGGCGCACGGCCGAGACCCTGCAGCCGCCCTCTTTCTCACTATGTGGATCTTGTTCGTCGGTTTGATTCTCGGACTGATCGTGGAAGTCGGTTTCCTTCCGGCGGTTCGCAATGCTCTGCGTGTCCGGCGAGGCTGGATCAAAGTTTTGCCCGGCACCGCGGCGATCGCGGTCTTTGCCGGCGTCATCGCGCTGATGTTTCAGAAGCTTTGGGACGGAGTTTCGCCGGCATTTTCCCTGGCGATCCTCGCGCTTCTCGCCGTCAACCTGGGTTGCGCGCCGTGGATGCGTCGCAGAACTCGGGAAGGGCGCCAGCTCCTCGATGAAATTGCCGGTTTCCGGCTATTCCTGGAAAAAGTCGAGCAGGACCGCATCGACAAATTGAACCCCGCGGACGAAATGCTGCAGCCCGGCGAAGAATTCCTGGCCTATGCCATCGCGCTCGAAGTCAGGGAAGCCTGGGGCGATCACTTGTCGCAAACCTTTTTTGCCGCCACCGCGATGAGATAAGGCGAGAGCGTTACTTGCTGTGCGACCACCGGTAGACGATGCCCGCGGAAATCAGCAGATTGTTCTGGTGGTCGTTCCGTCCGTTCGCGAATTGCGACCGGAACCAGTCCACCTGAATCGCTCTCACCAAGAAATTCGATTTCAGCGGCACGTCGATGCCGCCTCCCATCCGCGCCGCGAACGCCCATGTTCCATTGGCCACGCCGGCTTCGCCGCCTCCGCTGTGCGCCGGCCCCATCAGAACTTGCGCGAAGGGATAAGGACGATGACTTCCTTTCATCCATGGTTGCGGTAATCGGTAGCGTGCCCCGGCTAGAAACGACGTCACCGTCAGTGACCCTTCCCCGGTCGGTTTGCTGGGCCGGAACTCCGAGCTGAATTCAGTCACCACCGCCCATGGGCCGGTGAAGTCCCAGGAACCCGATATCCCCGCCCCATTCAACGGGAAACAACCGCATTCTCCCGGCGCCGCATTGGTGCGCACATAGTGATAGGTCACCGCCGCGTCTCCGCTGTAGCCCTCATTCTGCGCCATCGCCGCTGTTGCTCCTACGAGCATCAGTGCCCCTGCCAACAAGATCAATCGCATCGCTAATTTCCTCTTACTTTCCTGAATTATTCCGGCTCCCATCATTCCGACGGCGCCGAAACCGTCGCGACCAGGTTGCTCACGATCGTTTGTTCGAACTTTCCTCCCGTGGAGGAGGTGATGTACAGATACGCCACCGATGGAACGCTCACGTCATCCGAGAAAATCTGCGCTCCATCCATCGTGACGATCAGTTTTCTTTGCACCAGCGACATCGTGTAGTTGTGCGTAATGGTGCTGCCGACTGCTGCGATCGCCGGAATGTTGGTGTTGACGGCGAACCACGGATTTTCCCACAACGCGCTCTCGCCTCTTCCCACCGCGCAGTACGGCACCGGGTATTCGCCCGCGTTGAGATAGTCATCCAGCGCCAGCACGAATCCGGGAATTCCTTGCGCCGCCAATCCCTGGCCCGGGGAGCCCACACTCGTCGGCGTCGCACCCAGCGACGGATCGCCAAGGACCACCGCGAAACCGTCGGCCGGAGGATTGCTCGTGGAGTCGAAAATCTGCATGGTGAAGCTGAGCTGGATGTTGTCGGTGCTGACCAGCGTGGGCCAGACAATCGCGCCGCGTTGGTTGTTCAGGTTGTCAGTCAGTTGAAACTTGCACCCGGCTTTCGCCACGGCAGTGCCTTGCGCCACCCAGGTGGTGCTGCACAGATCGTCGATGCCGGACAGCGGTCCGACAAAAAGAGCCGCTTGGTTGCTGGTCACGTCGGAGGTCACGCCGTTGCTGACCACCACGTGGTACACCGCGCCGGTGTCGGTTAGCGCCGTGGGATCAAGCGTGTAGCTCGAGCTGGTTGCTCCCGGAATCGCCGTGAACGTGGCCGTGCCGGGGTCCGCCCGGTACCACTGATACGTCAAGGGCAGGTTGGAGTTAGCCGTAACCGTGAATGTTGCCGCGTCGCCCTCGTCCACGAACTGATCCTGGGGCTGGCCGGTGATCTCCAGCAGGATGCCGCTGCCCACCGCGAGCGGTGCATGCTGGGATACCGCCTGCCCGTACGGATTCGTGACCACCACGTAGTACGCGTCCTGATCGTTGGCGATGGTCGTCGCCGAAGCCGGAACGTTATAGGTCGCCGCCGTGGCTCCAGGGATCGCCGTTCCCGTCGCCTGCCCAGCCGGTATTCGATACCACTGGTACGCCAGTGCCGGAGAGCCGGAGGCCACCACCGTAAACGATGTCGTGCCACCCACTGCGACCGTTTGACCGACCGGCTGCGTGATGATGGTCGGCGAGGTATTACTCACCGTAACCGTCAGCGTGGCGCTGGTGCTGGTCAGCGTGGAGCAGGAATCGGTCACCGTCGCGTAATACTTTGCGCCGTCGTAGCTCGCGTCCACCGACGGAGTCGTGTACAGGCTGGACGTCGCGCCGGGAATCGCCACGCCGATGCTTCCACCGGACGGAATCTGGTACCACTGATAGGCGAACGGGCTGAGTCCGGTCGCGGTGACCGAGAACGAAGCCGTTTGCGTCGCGGATATGGATCGGCTGATGGGATTCGCCGTAATGGACGAACCGACAATGACCGAAGCCACGCTCGACGTTACGCTACCCACTCCGTTAGTGACCGTCACGGTGTAGTTTCCATTGTTGGCGGAGTTCGCGCCGGACACCGAATAAGTCGCGCCGGTGGCGCCGGGAATGGCCACCCCGTTCAAATTCCACTGGTAGCTGGCCGCACCGTTGGCGATTACCGTCAACGTCAGGGTTGCGCCGGGGCAAACGCGCTGATTGACGGGTTGCGTCGTGATCGACGGAACAGCAACCGTTGCATTCGTGGTTACCGACACCGCGGGGTTGTCCACGCTGGTCGCCGTGATGGTGTACGTACCGGCCACCGCAGGCGCTGTCCATACGTTGGCAACGAAAGTCCCGCTGCTGGCCGTCCAGATCAGATTGTTGGTGAGCCCGCCGCTCGCTGTAGCGCTAAAAGTTACAGCACCAGGAGCGAAAGTCTGATTCGCAGGAGTAATCGGAGTGATGGTGACCGGGGTGGGCGTCACCATGCAGGTGGTCGACACCGCGCCCCCGGGACCCGTGACCGTCAACGAATACGTCTTGCCGGAAGTTAGCGCCGGCGTTGGATACGAGCCGCCGCTCACCGCCGAAGCGGTGATGTCCGAGCTGCCAACGCCTGTCGAACCGATCGTCGCCGTTCCGCCGGAAAATGTTGGCACCAGCAGCACCGACCCTTTGTAGGGCGGCGTGGTGGAACTGGGCACCAGGCTGCCCGCGATGGGAGCCGCGCTGCTGATAGTCAAAATCGCCGGATTACTGGTCCCCGAGCCGGCTGCGTTCGAAACGGTGACGGTGAAAACCGCGCCGTTATCGCCCGCACTCGTGGCGGGTGTGGTGTAGGTGCTGGAGGTGGCACCAGGAATGGCGACGCCGTTCTTGTACCACTGGTAGCTAAGCGGGCCGGTTCCCGTGGCGGTTACCGAAAAGTTCGCCACTTGCCCGGGAGCCACCGAGACGCTGGCCGGCTGAACGACGATGGCTGGCTTGATCGGCTTGACGGTCAACTTGGCGGGCGAGCTGGTTGCCGTGCCGTCTGGACCGCTTACCTTGACGGTGAAAACAGAGCCGGAATCGCCCATGACCGTGGGCGGAGTCGTGTAGGTGCTGGAGTTCGCGCCGGGAATGGCGACGCCGTCCTTATACCATTGATACGTAAACGGGCCCGGGCCGGTCGAGGTCACCGCGAAGGTCGCGGTCTGGCCGACAGTGACCGTCTGGTCCTGTGGCGAGGTAAGACCCATCACCGAGGAAGCGGCAGGCTTCGTTCCTTGCCATCCTCCGGCGCAGCCGGAAATCAGCAGAAGCGCGAGCGCCAGAACGAAAGCGGAGAGTTGCGTCGCGTGACGGTACAAGCACAGTAACGGCGAACCGACTCGCCGAGAGAGAGAAAACATAGCTAGATGACCCCTTGTGTCAAATAGTTTCAGGGGTTCTAGTACTTCATGTCTCTAGTACTGTAGACGGGGATTGCGCTGCTAGTCAATAACGACTTGGAGCATAAAAGCCGGTTCGTAACTTCCTATGTCATTGAATCAAAATATTTTATTGGAATATCAACGATCCCCGCGGCTCCACCCGTTCAGACTGCGGCCTTGGCGCGCTTCCGCAGGTAGCGCACGATTCCCAGGAAGGAAAGGTGCAGGCTGGCAACGGCGATCAGTTGTTCCGCGGTAACTTTGCCGACGCTGGCTTCCGCGTCCGCCTGATATCGCGAAATGAATTCCGCCATCGCCGCGGCTTCGTCGGAAGTGGAGCGTAAGATTTCCTCCGCCTCTCCCACCCAGCGGTGCAGGCGCTCGCGATAGTCCGCGATATGCGCCGCGGGATTGTCGGAATAGCCGAAGTGGGTGAGGAACAGCCGGGCTGGATGCAGTTGGCGGATCGCGGCGAAAGAGGCGTCCCAGGCAGCGAGGTCCACATCCGGCGGCGGGGTGGCGGCAAGGATGTACGGGCCGTTTTCGATGCGTACTCCGGCGGTATCCCCCACGAAAGCCACACCGGAAGATTCGTCGAAGTAGGTAACGTGATGCGAGGCGTGCCCCGGCGTGTACGTGACGCTGAGCTTTCTGCCGCCGAGCGCCACCGTTTCGCCGCCTTCCAGCACCCGAAGATTTTCCTGCGGCACCGGAAGCGTGTCTCCAAAAAGTTGCGTGAGGTTGTCCGGCCAGAGGCGCGCGGCGCTGGCGAGCAGCTTGGAAGGATCGACCATGTGCGGAGCGCCGTTGACGTGGACATAGACGGCCAGGCGTGGATTTTCCCGGACCAGCGAGCCGGTGGCACCGGCGTGGTCCAGGTGAATGTGCGTGAGCAGGATCGAGTCGAGATCGCCGACTCCCAGACCGTGCGCGCGCAAGCCTTCGCGCAGCGTGGCCAAGGTGGATTCCGGGCCGGGATCGACAATGGCGCAGTGGCCATCCGATTCCAGCAAGGCAGCGGCAATGGCGTGCGGCTGGCCAATCCAGTTGGTATCGAGAATGGTGGTGTTGGTCATGGCGGAGCCAGTATAAGGCAGCAGGGCCGGGGAGAGGTCCCGTTGCGTCGCAGGTGCGCTGGTCTGCCGTGGTACAGTTCGCGTCGAATGAATCATCAAACCTGCCAACTGGAGCATTCGGTGGAAGCGGACGTTCGTCCGGCGTTCGCGTGGAAGTGGCGCACGGACGTGGAGAATTGGGACGATCCGCCCGCGCGGTTTCAGCTCGACGGGCCCTTCGCTCCGGGATCCTGGGGAACGACGATTTTTCCTGGCCAGACGCCGCTACGCTGGCAGATTCGCGACGTGCAACCCGCCGCATCCTTCCTGATCGAGATGCCGCTGGACCAGGCCGTGCTGTCCTTTGAGTGGCGCTTTGAAGCCCTGGCGGAGCGGCGCACGCGGATCACCCAACGCATTTTGCTGTCCGGCGAGAATGCCGAGAAATACGCAGCGCAAGTGCGATCCAGCTTCGGCGCCACCCTCGCCGACGGGATGAAGCGCATCGCGATGGCCATGCTGGATGCGGAACGTTCCGAGGAAGTTGGCTAGCGGGCGGTCCAGCCTCCGTCGATCAGGATGGTGTGACCGGTGATAAGCGAAGCCGCGGGCGATGCCAGGAAAACCACCGCGCCGGCCACTTCCATGGGTTCGCCGATGCGATGCAGCCCGGCGATGCGTTCGATCACATCGGCGCGGAAACCGGGATCGGCAAGAGCGTCGTCGGTGCCGGGCGTGGAGATAAACGTCGGGGCGACGGCATTGACGGTGATGTTGTGCGCGCCCCACTCCACGGCGAGGCACTTGGTGAGGTGCGAGACCCCGGCTTTGGAGGCGCAGTAAACCGACTCGGTCGGGAGCGCGGCGAATCCCGCTTGGGAACTCATGTTGATGATGCGCCCGGAGTTCTGGCGAATCATGATTTTGGCGGCGGCCTGGCTGGCGAAGAAAGTGGCTTTCAGGTTGAGAGCAATAGTCTCGTCGAATTCTTTTTCGGCAACGTCCAGGGCGAGGTTGGTAAAGCCGCCGCCGGCGTTGTTGACGAGGATATCGAGTTTGCCGAAGTGGGCGACCGTGCCGCTGACGGCGCGCGAGATCTGATCGAGATGGAGGACATCCATTTGCAGCGGAAGAGCGCTACGTCCCAGTGCGCTGATTTCCTGCGCGAGCGGATCGCCGGTGGCAATGTCGCGCAGCCCGAGAGCGATGTCGGCCCCGGCGTTGGCGAGAGCCAGAGAGATGGCGCGGCCAAGTCCGCGAGCGGCGCCGGTGACGAGAGCGACCTGCCCGGTGAGATCAAACTTCGGAAACTGGTTCATGCTGAATCCTTATGCCGCGCTGAGACCCGTGACGGGTTCGGTGGAGAACCGCTATGCTGATGGCGGCCCTCGTTTTTCAGAAGTGCGGATTATAGAGGAGTTCCTGTCCTTTGAAATGGGAAGTGCGGATCATTAAAGATTGTAGGTCCTTGTTTGCTCTTGACAATCAGGAGGAGATCCAGTGTACTCCCTCCTGAAGCTCAAGAGGAGTGTCCGTGACCGACAAGCCGGGCGACGTCGTACAAGGCACGTTGAGTATGCTCATCCTTAAAACCGTGGCCCTCGAACCGATGCATGGATATGGAATCGCCATCCGCCTCGAGCAGATGAGCAAGGGCACTTTTCGCATCAATGCCGGCTCGCTTTTTGTTGCCTTGCAGCGGCTGCAGCGGGAAGGGCTGATCAAAAGCGAGTGGAAAGCCACGGAGAACAGCAGGCGCGCCAAATATTACAGCCTCACGGCGCAAGGTCGAAAAAAGCTCGACAGCGAAACCCGCGAATGGGGGAGGCAAGTCGCGGCCATCACCCGAATCCTGGAGGCGTCGTAGGAAGCCATGTCCCTGTTGCGCAAACTGGCGGACGGGCTCCGCTCGTTGTTCCGGAAGGAACAGGTTTCCAGGGAACTGGACGAAGAATTGGACAGCTTCGTGGAGATGGCTACTGAGGAAAAGATGGGAGACGGCATGACCCGCGCCGATGCCGCTCGCGCGGTGCGCCTGGAGCGGGGCAGCCGGGAAGTGGCGAAGGAGCATGTGTATGCCGCCGCATGGGAATCGGTGGTAGAGAGAATCTGGCGCGACATTCGCTTCGGTGTCCGTTCTCTCCGCAAAGCTTCGGGTTTCAGCGCCGTTGTTGTGCTCACTCTGACCCTTGGCATCGGCGCGAACACCGCCGTTTTCACCTTGCTGAACGCCGTGATGCTGGAATCACTGCCGGTACCGAATCCGGAGCAGCTGTATCGCCTGGGCGACAACAACAATTGCTGCAGCATGACCGGCACCCAGGACGGCGGCAGTTTTGTTTTGTATTCCCATCCACTTTACGAATACCTTCGCGACCACACTCCCGAATTCGAACAACTCGCCGCCTTTGAGTCCTATCTCGAAGATTTAATCGTTCGCGGGCCGCACGATTCCGCCGCCGAGCCGTACAGGGGCGAGTTCGTGTCCGGCAACTATTTCCAGATGTTGGGTATTCACCCCGCTGCCGGACGGCTGCTCGGACCGGCTGACGATTCGCCAAGCGCGCCGCGCATGGCGGTGATGAGCTATCGCCTGTGGCAACAGCGCTTCGCGCTCGATCCCTCGATGATCGGCTCGGTCCTGAGCATCAACGGCGCCTCGTACACCATTGTTGGCGTCACTGCTCCACAATTCTATGGCGAGACGCTGCGCAGCGATCCTCCGGACTTATGGTTTCCCCTGGCCGGAGAACGGGAGCAGTGGCGATTACAAAGCGCGAACGTCGAGTGGCTGTATCTGGTGGGCAGACTCAAGACCGGGATTGCACCGGACTTGGTCCAGGCCCGGCTCAACACAGAGTTGCAGCAGTGGCTCGCCAGCCATCGCGACGTGATTCCCCAGCGAGATTGGAACGACATCCCCCGGCAACACATTCGGCTGACGCCAGCGGCGCGGGGCGTCGAGCAAATACAGACGAATTATTCCTTGGCCTTGCGCTTGCTGGCGACGCTTTCGGCTTTGCTGCTGCTGATCGCGTGCGCGAACATCGCCAGCCTGCTACTGGCGAGAGGATTGGATCACCAGTCGCAAACCGCGGTGCGGCTGGCCTTGGGCGGGACGCGCAGCCGCTTGATTTGCCAGTCGCTCACGGAAAGCGTGCTCCTGGCCGCCGCCGGTGGTGTGGCGGGCCTGTACGTCGCCTACGCGGGAACTCAGGCGCTATTGTTGTTGGCGTTTCGCGGCGCACATTACGTTCCGATCAGCGCGCGTCCTTCTCTGCCCGTACTCGGATTCGCCATTCTGCTGTCGCTGGCCACAGGCGTTGTGTTTGGAATCGCGCCGGCCTGGATGGCATCGCGGTCGAATCCGGCCGACGCTTTGCGCGGCGCCGGGCGCGCGACCGGAGGACGATCGTTAAAGGTTCAGAAATCGCTGATCGTCGTGCAGGTCGCTCTTTCGATTGTGCTGCTGGTGGGTGCCGGTTTGCTCACCAGGAGTTTGCGCAACCTAGAATATCAGCAATTCGGGTTCGTGACCGATGGACGGCTCATCGTCAGCCTCATCAATCTGCCGGCCGCCGGCTATACGGAAGAGAAGCTTCCAGCGCTGTATCAGCGGCTTGAGGAAGCGATGCCGCCGATTCCCGGGGTGCTGAGTTCCAGTCTTTCGACGTACAGTCCCTTGGCAGGGAACAACTGGAACGAATACGTATCGATTCAGGGGAAGCCGCCGGATTCCAGGACGGCGCCATCCTGGCTGCGCGTTGGACCGCATTATTTTCAGACCATCGGCACACGATTGCTGCAAGGCCGCGTGATCGACGAGCGCGACCGTCCCGGCGCCCCAACCGTTGCGGTTGTAAACGACACGTTCGCGCGCAAGTTTTTCCCTGACGAAAATGCCATCGGCCACTACTTCGGCATGACCGATCTTGGTCATAGCGGCGACTATGAGATCGTCGGCATCGTGGAGGACGCAAAATATCAGGACACGCGCGGCCCTGCCTATCCCACGTTCTTCTTGCCGCTGCTCCAGGTGCGTCCGGGAGAGCCGCTGCGGGGCTGGGTCAGCACGATCGAGCTTCACGTCGCGGGCAGGCCCGAGAACCTCGAACCAGCCGTTCGCAAAGCAATCGCGGAGGTGGATCCCAATCTGACGGTACTGAGAGTGGTGAGCTTTGACGAGCAAGTGGCGCGTAACTTTAATCAGGAACGGCTCATTGCGCGACTTGCGGAGGGGTTTGGTCTCCTCGCGCTCATCCTGGCCTGCCTCGGGCTGTACGGGGTAACCGCCTATGGCGTCACTCGACGAACCAACGAGATTGGAATCCGAATGGCGCTCGGAGCCGACCGCGGGAACGTCCTCGGCTTAGTGCTGCGAAACGCACTGGTGCACCTCGGGATTGGCCTGGCCATCGGCATACCGGTCGCTCTGGCGAGCGGATTTGTACTTGCCGGCCAACTTTATGGGGTGAAGAGTTACGATCCGTCGATCTTGATTCTAGCCACGGTAATTCTCGCCGGCTGTGCGCTTCTCGCGGCGTTAGTTCCGGCGTGGCGCGCCACCAGGATCGATCCACTTCGAGCATTGCGTTACGAATAGTTCGCGCAGGAGAAATCGCCGGTATCGCGAGTCTTGAAATGGAACGGGCGGGGCAAGCCCCGCCCGTACAGGTGAGACGCCGCTTAATCCGTTTCTTGCTTGCGTTACAGATGCGAAGCAATCTGCCACAGCGTGCCGCAGGGGTCCTTCACCATCGCCCTTCTGTCGCCATACGGTTGATCCGCGGGAAGCTCCAGTGTTTCTGCGCCGGCTTGGACCGCTCGCCGGTAAGTCTCATCCACATTTTCCACGTAGACATAAAGAAAAGCCGGCGCGGGCTCCCGAAGACCATCTCCGTCGCTGATCATGATCACGGAATCGCCGATGCGGATCTCTGACGGGCGGTGGACCTGGAGCTCACCCTGCCCACCGAAAACCTCTTTCACGAAACGCACCATCTCTTCCACTTTCGGGGTGATAACCCGGGGAATCACGGTGTGCCGGCCGTCTGGCTGAAAAGGTTTCATAGGCGTCGCCTTTCGTCATTTTCCTGAGTCCAGCGAGTCTACAACGAGCACTGCGCAGGAGGCGGGTTCGGTGAAGGAGCATGACGATGCGGACCCTCCCCCCGGTTTTTCGGAAGTGCGGATTATAAAGGAGTTTAAGTCCTTTGAAATGGGAAGTGCGGATTACAAAGGATTTGCGTGAGTGCCCAGAAATTCCCGCCGCGAATGATGGAATTGCCGCCTTCGCGTCTCCTTCTTGTTACAATTTGGAGGCTCGAAACACCGGACAGATGCCTACATGTATCTACTGTGCGTCGCCGCTTGCGGAGAACGCCGCCTACTGTTCGTCGTGCGGTCAATCGACGGCATCGGCGGCACAACTCGAGACAATTGACGCAACAGGCGAGCGTCGCCCTCCCTTAAAACGTACCCCATCAGCAACACCCACGGGACGGCCCCTGAGTTTGTCGGCTTCGGATCACGGGGGTTTTGTTCCCGGCACCATCCTGGCGAATCGCTTCCGGATCGTGAGCCTGGTGGGTCGTGGCGGTATGGGTGAAGTCTACCGCGCCGACGATCTGGAGCTGGGGCAAGCCGTGGCGCTAAAGTTCCTGGCGAAGGGAGCGGTGCGAGACGCAGCTGCGCTGGATCGCTTCCGTGGGGAAGTGCGGAACGCACGTCAGATCACCCACCCGAATGTGTGCCGCGTTTACGATATTGGCGAAAATGAAGGGCGAAATTTCTTGTCCATGGAGTATGTGGACGGAGAAGACCTTTCTTCGCTGCTGCGACGCATCGGCAGGCTGCCGGTGGCCAAGGCGACGGAACTCGCGCAGCAAATTTGCGCGGGGCTTTCCGCCGCGCATGCGCGGCAAATCCTCCACCGCGATCTAAAGCCTTCCAATGTCCTGGTGGACGGGCGAGGACACGCGCACATCACAGACTTTGGCCTCGCCACGCGAGCAGACGAAGACACTGGTGAGGTAGCGGGAACACCGGCATACATGGCGCCGGAACAATTTCGGGGCGATGCGGCCAGTACTCGCACCGATGTGTACGCGCTGGGCCTGGTGCTGTACGAGCTATATACCGGAAAGCGCCCGTTTGAGGGCGGCAGCTTTGCGGAATGCAAGCAGCAACACTTGCAAAGTATCCCGGCTCCTCCCGGTGAAACGGTTCGCGACCTCGATCCCGGAATTGAAAATACGATTTTAAGATGTTTACAGAAAGATGCGACGAAAAGACCACTGAGCGTCGCTGCGATATCGGCAGCTTTGCCCGGCGGGAACCCCCTGGCGGCCATGATTGCGGCTGGCGAAACACCTCCACCGGAAATGGTGGCGGCGTCGGGCGAAGCGGGAGCATTGTCCAGAAGCTCCGCATTGCTGTTGTCCGCGGCGATGCTTCTGTGTATCGGGGCGACGGTATATCTTGCCCGGTACGCGCACCTCATCAATCTGTTTCCCGTCGACAAATCCCGAGAATACTTGACGGATCGCGCCCGTGATCTGGCTTCCAGCCTGGGAGATGTTCCTGCCCCTGCCGACGACGCCTGGTGGTTTACCCAATCCAGCGACGATGATCGAATGTTGAGCCGGACGCCGGCACCGAAAAGGTACCGAGAAATAGCATCGATCTACCCGAGTGTTCTGCAATTCCGCTACCGGCAGAGCCCGCGACCGCTGCAAAGCACGTCGCACCGGAGAGTCCGGCCGCTCGACCCAGCGCCCTACTACTCGGGTGAGATTTCACTGGCTCTTGACACGAAAGGACGACTGGTATTTTTCTCTGAAATACCGCCCGAAAAAAGCGACCCCCCGCCGGGCGACCCGGCCCCGGAATGGGGACCATTCTGGCAAGCGGCGTCGTTAAATCCAGAGCGCCTGACACCGACATCGGCCGTATGGACGCCCGATGTTGCAGCAGACCATTCCTTTGCATGGAAGGGCGAAGAGCAAGGATACCAGTTCGAGGTTCACGGAGCCTCGTATCGCGGCAAGCCCATTTTTTTCCAGATCGTCCGGCCGGATCAGTCACCGGCGCGAATGGTGAAGGCATGGACGCCGGGCGGCAATCGATTTGCGGCAATCGTCTTCGGCATTCTTGGCGTGGCGACATTGTTGATTTCCCTATACTTCGCCTATCGCAACCTGCGTTCCGGCCGGGGCGACCGTCGTGGCGCCTTGCGATTCGGACTGATCAGTTATGCGGTCAGTTTTGTCTTTCTGATGCTTACCTCTCACCATTTGTACGACGTGGGCTACGAATGGGAGTGGCTCGAAGCCGCAATCGGAATGGCAGCGGGCATACCGTTAACTATGGCCGTTTTTTACCTCGCTTTGGAACCGTACATTCGGCGCACTTGGCCAGAGTTGCTGGTTTCCTGGACGCGAATATTGTCGGGCAAGTTTACTGATCCGCTGGTAGGCCGCGATGTCTTCTTGGGAATTCTACTCGGCGCAGCACAAGTAAGTCTGTGGGTGAGTTTGGTTGCGGCACCGTTCTTCTTACCGGTACGCGGGGAGACGCCTTACTTCGAGCCAGCCACATTGGAATCGACTCCTGCGTTCCTGGGAGACACATTACAAAAGCTCAATGATAGTCTCACGAACAGTATCGGGGCTCTGTCGATGATGTTTCTGATGGGCAAGCTCACCAGGCGGAAGTGGATCGCCGCAACCACCGCCGGCCTGTTCTGGACGGTGTTGAACATCAGCGGCTACAACTATTCGTTGGAAGTACCGGTGGCATTGGTTTCTGGAGCGATCGCTGCCTATGCGATAGGGCGACTTGGGCTGTTGGCTACCTTCTCGATGTTCGCGTCGATTTTCGTACTGTGGAGCACACCGTTTTCCCTTGATTTCGGCCGCTGGTACGCAGGTCGGGGAGCCTGCGTGCTGCTGGTAGTGGTAGGGATGGCAGTTTACGGAATGCGAGTGTCGCTGGGCTCACAACGGTTATTGGACGCGCCACGCGATTGAAGCTAACGAACAAAGTGAGAACGGGAAGCGAGCCAAGGGAATTGCCGTAAAGATCCTGGCAGGGATGCTACCTGCCGTGCTCTTTGTTTCGTTGCTGGCGCAGGTGCTATTCCATCCGCGGTGAAGTCAAGCGTGGATCATCTCACGCCGACGTAGCGTGGGAAGGGCCTTGATGGATTTTCCCGCCTTGTTTTGCGCGAGCCGCAGATCGTAGAGGCTTTGCAGGTTGAGCCAAAACGCAGCGGTAGTGCCAAAGAAATGAGCCAAACGCAGTGCGGTATCGCCGGTGATGGCGCGGTTGCCGTTCAGGATTTGAGTGATGCGATTGGTGGGGACATCGAGTTGACGGGCAAGTGCGGCCGCGCTCATGTCGAGCGCTTGCAGTTCTTCGGCGAGGTGTTCGCCAGGATGAATAGGGGTAATCGGCATGGATGCTCCTAGTGATAATCAACAATCTCTATATTTGATGGTCCCGGTGCCCGGTCAAGCCACTCAAAGCAGATTCGCCATTGATCGTTAATGCGGATGCTGTATTGGCCTTTCCGGTCTCCTGCCAAGGCCTCAAAACGGTTACCCGGCAAGGCCGCCAGGTCGCGCAAGGACGCGGCCGCCTCCACGCGGTCCAGCTTTAGGCGGGCAGATCGATCAAACCCAGAGAATGCCTTGACGCGTTTCCCGATGGCGAAGTCTTGGGTTCTTTTGTCCCGATAGCTGACAATCACCTGGCGGTCAAAGTATCAGTAACTACGCGTGACGTCAAGCGTACAGCTCGAGAATCTGGAATGGCGCCGGCGGGACGTTAAGGTTTGTTTTCTGGCGAAGTGGGCGCGGAATCGGTGTCGGAGGCGGGGGTTTCGGGCCAGGAGTCGGGGAGGCGGATGGCGTTGTCGATCAGGTTGTGCCAGGTCTTGGTGGAGTAGGCCACGCCGGTTTCCTTGTAGACCTTGGGAACGGAGTAGAGGAGGAGCTGGCCGAGATAGGCGAGGGTGGCGGCGTCGCGCTGGGAGATGCGCTTCTGGGCCAGAGCGGTGAAGACTTTGCTGAGGACGTGATTAATGTCGGCGGCGGTGAGGTAGTCTCCGGTGAGGGAAGCGGCGAGATGGGCGCCAAATTCGCGGGCAACGCGGAGCTCCTGTTCGTCGCGAGCGTGAAAGAGGCAGAGCGTCGGGTGGTCGGGGGCGCGAAGCATGCGGCAACGGCGGCCGTCGGAGAAAGGGAACTCGCAGAATTTGGATGAGCTGGAACCGGTACGCTTTTCGGTCATGGATTACTCCTGACAGGAGGGCCGGCGGTGCGCACGGAGTTCGGCAAGGCGGAGACCGGCCCAGAATGAAAACAACGTATTGAAATCAATATATTGAAAATAAAGGGATTAAAAAATTGGGAAGACGGAAAGTGGCGGATGGCCCGCACACATTTACAGAGAGAAGTATAGCAAGGACGGAGAGGTTAGTCAAGAGGCAATATAATGGGATGGTTAAACGTTCGAATGACGATTTGGCAAATGATTATTTGGCGGCGATGAGGTCGCGGATGCGGTCGTACTGCGGCTGGGAGAGGATATGTTTGGCAACGAGATCGTGTTTGTCGTCGAAGGGACGGGCGGCGATGATTTCGTGGGCTTGCGGGCGGGTGATGCCGGGAAGGGCGAGGAGTTCGCGTTGGGTGGCGGAATTGATGTCGAGAGGGGGGCGACCGCTTTCTTTCCAGCCTTCGCGAACGCCTTGAGCGGCGGCGCGAGCCTGCTTGGCGGCGACGTGAGCGGCTTCGCCGAGTTTACGCCCGGCGTCTTCGATGACGGGCTTGGCTTTTTCTGTGGCGCGAGCAACTTCGTCGCGAGTTTTTTCCTCGCTGGTGCGGGAGTCGTCGGAAGAGAGGCAACCGGCCGCGAGAAATAAGGCGGTGGAGCAAACGAGAGCGAGCAAGAACCGAAGGCGTCCGCTGACCATGGAATCTCCTGTTTTCTTAGCTATTTAGATGCGTGGAAACGGGAAAACAGCCACCAGACGCTGGGGCCAGGTAGAGCCGGTTCGTCGTGGATAGTGGTGGATAGGGGTCAACGCAAGTCACGGAAGAAAGCGGTGAGATCCGTGGCGACGGCCGCAGGTTGCTCGACCGGAGCGAAGTGCCCGCCGCGAGGGAAGACGGTCCAGCGCTGGATGTTGTAGACGCGCTGGAGATAAGAGCGCGGCGGATCGCCTTCGGGAACGGTCTGGTGCGCGAAAACACCAAACGCCGTGGGAGTGCGGATGTAGCTGGGATGGACGGGATGCCAGCGATTGTCCCAGTAGTCGCGCATCGATGAGGTGATGGTCTGCGTGACCCAATAGAGGGTGAGCGTGGCGCAAAGGAAGTCGTCGGGCGGAGCGACGTCGCTCCACGAGTGCCACTTCTCGCCGATGTAGGCGGCCAGGCCGGCAGGGGAATCGTTGAGTCCATAGCCGACAGTCTGCGGCTTGGTGGACTGAATGGTGCTGTAGCCGCGCTCGGTGGCGTCCCAGGCGCGGCTGACCGCGAGGTAGGAACGCTCGGCAGGGGAGAGGTCGGTGTCGGCGACTACGGGAGTGAGGTCGGACTCGAGCGTAGTCAAATAGATGCCGATGACGGATTCGGGACGGTCGTGCGCGAGGAACGTGGTGACGCCGGCGCCAAAGTCATAGCCGGCGGCAGCGTAGCGGGAATAGCCGAGCTCGGACATGAGCCGGTGCCAGCGGTCGGAGACGTATCGATAATTGACGCCGACCTGGAGTGGGCGCGGCGAGAATCCGTACCCGGGAAGGGAGGGAACGACCACGTCGAAGTGCTCGAGCATGGGCAGCATGTCGAGGAAATCGAGGAACGTGCCGGGCCAGCCGTGCGTGAGGATAAGCGGCAGACCTTGGCCCAGAGGGCCGGATGGGGCACGGTGATGCAGGAAGTGAATGCCTTCCCAGGTGAAGTGGTGGAGCGCGTTGAGCTTGCGCTCCCAGACGCGCCAGTCAAATTCGTGAGCCCAGTAGGATACGAGACGGCGTAACCACTCCAACTCGGTGCCCTGTTTCCAGCCGATGCCGGGAATCTGATCGGGCCATCTGGTGCGGAGCAAGCGGGCGCGCAGATCGTCGAGCACGTCATCGGCGACATGAATGTGAAACGGTTCCAAGCAAGCAGCTCCCGCTAAGCCGTTTCCCGCGACCAGCCACACGGGCCCGGCAAAGGATGTGAAGTCCGACTAGTGTGGCGCGTTACGGGAGTCAGAGGCAAACCGAAAGAAGCCGGGACAGGATTGATGGCTGCCCCGGCTCAACATTTTCGGAGGATGCGAAGGAGGAGATGGAGAAACGCGTTAGCCGACGATGACCACCAGCAGGCGGAATCCCGGATGCACGGGATCGATCAGATAGTATTGGCCGTCGATGTCATCCACGTAGACGTCGTCGTCATAGCTCCAATCACTGGGCCAGGGATCGGAATATTGGAAATAGTAGTTGCTGTAACGGAAGCGGCGGTCGTCTTCGCGGCGAACGTGGAAATGATGTTCGCGGCCGAAGTGAGCGTGGAAGTCATCTTCGCGAATGCGGCGGACGTTGCGCTGGTCGCGATCGTGGTCGTTATGCTGGGGCTGTTGAGCGCGAGCCTGCTGGTCGTTGTGTTCGCGCTGGTGGTCGGCCTGCTTGGCTTGTTGCTGCTGTTCTTTCTGTTGTTGCTTCTGGGCGTTTTTTTGCGCTTCGCTTTGCGATTTTTCGCTGTGCTTTTCGGCGTCCCTGGCATGCTTGTCTTCCGATTGTTTTTGGCGGTCGGCCTGCTCCTGGCGGGCCTTTTCCTGAGACCGATCCTGAGCCGGGGGTTTCTCCTGCTTCTCCGGTTTTTCCTGCTTGGGTGCGGGCTTGGGGTGCTCTTCTTTTTTCGGCTCTTCCTGGCGGGGTTTGTCCTTGTCTGGCTCCTGAGACGGAAAAGCGGGAGCGGAAGCGAGGAGGGCCAACGACGCGGTGGCAATCAGCAGTTTCATGTTTATCTCCTGAGGGCCGGCCACGCGAGGGGACAGACTCACGAAGCCGGTGCAGATTGGATGCTCGAACGCACCGGAATTCCTCGGTGTGAGGGGTGCTGTACCCGTAAGGAGCGGTAAAGGAGTCCATAAAGACGATAGAAATTTCAAGGGAATACAGGGAACAGGGTAAGCGGGGGGAAGATAAGGTACGGTATTTTCCTTGTCGAGTTCATCCCCGGGCAGCACCTCAAAAACGAAACAGTGCGCTTTTCGAGCAAGAAGGGTGTCCGGCCAAAGCGAAATCGACGAAATAGCAGAACCGCAGCCACTCCGAGGAAAGGCTTGCGAAAACCGGGAGGTCTGGACTAGGCTATGGGTCCGCCCATTGTGACAGTTGATGCGGTAACCCCCCGGGAAAGTGTCGATGAGCGGCAGCTGTCTAAAGGCAGGGGTCTCTTCGTGGAGCGACTGTGGTGCGAAGCGGAGAGAGTTAGTGGCGGGGTGAAGTGCGCCGGCAGTGGAGTTAACGAGAGCAACCGAAGCTGCAGCGGGGTTTCGAGATAGAGCATGGAGGATTACGATGCGTAAGTGGTGTGCGATAGTGGCGATGAGTGGGTTTCTGGCGCTTCCTTTATGGGCGCAGGAAAACACCAAGAGCGATGGCGCTAAGACGAGTGACGAAGCCGCCGCGCCGGTTGCAAAGAGCGATACGGACGCCGGAATAGCTCCGGTGAGCCGGAGCTTGTTTCCCATGCCGGCTGCACCAAAGGCGAAGCCGACACCCTTTCCGGCAGCCGCTGACGATTCCAACGCGCCGGGACGTCTGTGGAACAAGTATGAGTTGGCGGGAATGTACAGCTATGTAAATTTCAATCCGGGATCGCCGTTCGATTCCTGGAGCAACCACGGGGCCACCGGCTCGTTCGCGTACAACGCAACGCGCTGGCTGGGCTTGACCGCGGAGGTCGGAGGCTACAACTTCTCGCGTGAAGCCGGGAGCAAGATCAATGGCACGTGGTCGACGTATTTGTTCGGACCACGGTTGAACCTGCGTCGCGACCACTTTATTCCCTTCGCGGAATTCCTGATCGGCGCATCGCGGTCCGGGCTGGAGATCACCGGGAACCCCGACACGCAGAGCGCGTTCGCGATGGCGGCGGGCGGCGGCGTGGACGTGGTGCTGTGGAAGAACCTGGCATGGCGGTTCGCGCAGATCGACTACCTGATGACGAATTTCTCGGGATCGCTGCTGGGCTCGAATGCACGGCAGAACAATTTGCGGTTGGGCACCGGCATAGTGTTCCGGTGGGGATTCCCGCCGCCACCTCCGCCGGCGCCGAAGGGCCCGCCGGTTGCGGCGTGCTCGGCTAGCCCGACGTCGGTATTCGCGGGATCGAACGATCCGGTTGCGGTACACGTGAACGCGAGCAGCCCGGAGAATTTGCCGCTGACGTACAGCTACACGGCAACCGGCGGAGCGGTGGAAGGCACTGGGCCGGATGCGCGCTGGAATTCGTCCGGCGTCGCGGTGGGCAGCTACACGGTGAACGCCAAGGTAGATGACGGCAAGGGCGGAACGGCAACTTGCGCCACGGACATTCGCGTGGAAGAGAAGCCGCACCACCCGCCGACGATCTCGTGCGCGGCGAACCCGACGCAAATTCAGCCAGGCGAGCGGTCGACGATCACGTCGACGGCGAGCAGCCCGGATAATCTGGCGCTGACGTACGATTACTCGGCGTCCGGCGGGCAGATCAGCGGCACCGATGCTACCGCGCAGTTCGACTCGACCGGCCTGCAGCCTGGCAACTACACGGTAAAGTGCGGTGTAACCGATGCCAACGGCGACAAGGCCAGCGGCCAGACCAGCGTCGATGTGCAACAGCCGCCGCCACCTCCGCAAGCAAGTAAGGTTGGGGAGTGCGGTTACACCAAGCCGGGCGTGGCACGGTTCGACAACCTGTGCAAGCGGGTGGGCGACGACGTGGCGCTGCGGCTGAAGAGCGAGCCGAACGCCAAGCTGGTAATCGTGGGCTACGCCGATCCTCACGAGCCGAGGGCCGCGAAGCTGGCGGCGTCTCGCGCCGACCTGGCCAAGGCGTACCTGGGAGAAAAGGGCATCGACGCTTCGCGAATCAGCACGCGAACGGGCGAAGCCTCGAAGGAGAAGGGCGCGGAGAAGGAAAATCGCCGCGTCGAATTCATCTTCGTGCCGGAAGGCGCCACGTACTAACCCTAGATAGGTAAGACACCGGCGAACGGGCCGGAAACCAAAACGGAACATCGGGCTCTTCGAGATGGACTTCGAAGAGCCCGATGTGTTTTTGGCTAGGTTAATGCTAGGAGGAAGGGAGGAAGAGGTAAAGGGTGGGCAGGCGGACCGAAACGGGAAAAAAGAGGACAGAAGGTGCCAGGCTGGAAACGGAGTTGGTCCTGGGTGGGCGGCGGGAAGGCTGGGGCGGCCGGAAGTGGATGAGGTGGAGAGTACAAGAACGGAATAGTGTTGCCCTTCCAGATTAGTATGTGATAGGTAATATTAATAGTTACTAACCACAGAGGGTTTTCGTGAAGTGGCGCGGCTTAGGGCGAGGAATGCCCCTGGGGAAGCCTTGCCGGAAAGCATGGTGAAAGATGGCCACGTGGCGGAACGGGCGCCGATTGCGCGGGAGGCGACGTCCATGAATATCCTGATCGTGGATGCCGAACGGGAGTCGCTGGAGTTGTGCGCGATCGTGGCGCAGCACCTGGGCATGAAAGCGACCCGGGCGCTGAGCGCGGAGGAAGCGGTGGAGGCTTTGACGGCCACCGCGGTGGATTTTCTGCTGATCGACCTGGCGCTGGAAGGCACCGGCGGCATGGACTTGCTGCGGCATGTGCGCGAATCGCATCGCGAAGTGCCGGTAATGGTGCTGACACAAGTACGGGATGGCGGAGCTGGTGATCGAAGCGACGCGGCTGGGCGCAATCGACTACCTGACCAAGCCACTGCGAGCGGACGTGCTGGAGGCGCGGCTGGAAGCGGCAGCGCGAGCGGTGGCGCTGCAACAGGAGAATCACCTGCTGCGCGAGCAATTGCGAACGAGGCCGGGGTTCGGAGGAATCATCGGGGTCTGCGAGCGGATGCAGCGGGTGTACAAGGTGATCCAGAAAGTGAGCCAGCACGAATATCCGGTGCTGATCCTGGGAGAGAGCGGCACCGGGAAGGAACTGGTTGCGCGCAGCATCCATTTTTCCGGGGTTCGCAAGGATCGCGCTATTCGCGCCGGTGGATTGCTCTTCGCTGGTGCCCACGCTGATCGAATCGGAATTGTTCGGCTACGTAAAAGGGGCGTTCACGGGAGCGCAGCAGGGCAAACAGGGGCTGCTGGAGGCGGCGCAAGGCGGGACGCTGTTTCTGGACGAAATCGGCGACATGCCGGTGGACTTGCAGGCAAAACTTCTGCGGGCATTGCAGGAGCATGAAGTAAAGCCGGTGGGGTCCACCGAACGGCGGCGGATCGATGTGCGGGTGATTGCGGCTACGAACCGCGATCTGGAACAGTCCATCAAGAATGGAAGTTTCCGACAGGATCTGTATTTCCGGCTGAACGTGGTGCAGATCAAGCTGCCGCCGCTGCGCGAACGCAAGAGCGATATCCCGCTGCTGGTTACGTCGTTTCTCGACAAATTTTCCGATCCGCGGGGGCCGGTGCGCACCATCTCCGAAGACGCCATGCGGCGGCTGATTGCCTACGATTGGCCGGGCAACGTGCGCGAACTGGAGAACGCCATTGAACGGGCGGTGGCGCTGGGATCCGGGCCGATCCTGCACGTGGGGGACTTGCCGTCGAACCTGCAATACCCAAGCAGCGAACGAGCGCCGGAAAAGGACGAGCTGCTGCCGCTGGAGGAACTGGAGCGGCGCGCCATTTTGCGGACGCTGAAAGAAACGGGCGGGGACAAGCTCGGAGCGGCGAGAATTCTGGGCATCGGCAAAACCACCCTGTACCGCAAGCTGAAGCAGTACCACGTGGCCAGCGCCTCCTAGCCGCGTCCTATTGCGCGACGCGAAGGCAGCTCTTTCGGGCTGGCGCGCCCTTTCCAATCGATAGCCGTCCCTGTTAGGCTTACGCCCTGGCGCGCCCGCCCCCGCAGCTGGCGCCTACTCCCATGAGCGAGACTTCGGCTCGGCGAAAACCCCAAGACCTGTTTCCGGAGCTGCTGCAAGGCCTCCGCCAGCTGGAAGGCCGCTTCCCGATCAATGAGGTAGCCGCGCGCATCGTGAGCGCGGTGATGGCGCAGCCGGAAATCGCCGGCGCACGGCTGTGGCGCATCGACCGCGGCATCGCGGAAGTGTGGGCGGAAGCGGGAAAACTGCCGGAAGCGCGGGCGGCGGCAGCGGAGGCGGAAAAATCAGCGGCGGCTGACCCGGCAATCTGGACCGGACCGCTGGGAAGCGATGATTTTCGGGTACGGGTGCTGGAAGCACGCGGCAAGGGGCCGTTGAGTGAATTCGTGCGCGCGGAACTCGACCTGCTGGCGCGGTACGCCGCGGTGGTGCTGGCGCTGGCCGAACGGCGCGGCGCGATGGAGGAATTGTCCAGCATCGTGGAGGCCACCAAGCGGCTGAACTCGACGCTGGATCTGGGCGAACTGATCCACATCATTCTTCAGATAGCCACCCGGCAGACGGGAGCAACGCGCGGGACGGTGTTCCTGTATAACCCGGAACGCGACGAAATCTGGTCGCTGGTCGGACTGGGATTGGAAGAGCACGTGATCCGGCTGCCGGCGGAGCGCGGAATTGCCGGTTGGGTGGCCCGCAACGGCCACGCGGTGCGGCTGGAGAACGCGTATGAAGATCCGCGATTCGAGCCGGACGTCGATCGCATGCTGGGTTTTACGACGCGGCGGCTGATGAGCCTGCCGATTCGCAACGACGCGGGGGTAATCATCGGCGTGCTGCAACTGCTGAACAAAGCGGAGGCGTTTACCGCGGAGGATGAAGCGTTTCTGGACGCGCTGTCTTCGCACGTGGCGCTGGCGCTGGAAAAAGCGCAACTGCACCGCGAACGCATCGAGAAAGAGAAGATGGAGCGCGACCTGGCGCTGGCCCGCGAGATCCAGGCGGGATTCCTTCCCGAAACGCCGCCGGTCTGGAAAGGCGTGGAGATTTGCGTTTCGCATCGCGCGTCGCAACTGGTAGGGGGGGACTACTACGACTTTCTTCCGGTCACCGCCGCGGGAAAGGATGCGTTGCTGCTGGTGGTGGCCGACGTGGAAGGAAAAGGCGCGGCGTCCGCGCTGGTGATGGCCAACGTACAAGCGACACTGCATGCCTTGGCAGATCATGCCGAACCGCTGGAAGCTTTGCCGTCGACCATCAACCAAAAGATACTGGCCGGCACGCGAGCCTCGGGAAACTACGGCCGCACGACCAAATACCTGACGATGTTCTTCGCGCTGGTGGAGAATGACGGGCGGCAGTTGCGCTACGTGAATGCGGGGCACGTGCCGCCGGCGGTGATCCGCGCGGACGGAACCCACGAATGGCTGCAAGAAGGCGGCATGGTGGTGGGACTGTTGCCGGATGTGAGTTACCAGAGCGGAACCGTGGCGCTGAAGCCGGGCGATCTGCTGGTGGCTTGCACGGACGGAATTACGGAAGCGATGGATGCGCAAGGAAACGAATACGGGAAGCCGCAGCTGGCGGAGTCCGTGCGCAGGTGCCGGGAGAAAAGTCCCGCGGAGATTTTGGCGACGATTATCGAAGAGGTGGAAACGCATTCGCGTGACGGCATCCATGAGGACGACCGAGTTCTGCTGATACTGAAAGTGACCTAGCGAATTGCCGGCATCACGTGGAGAAGAGGACCGATTCGCGCTGGAACATCTTGACGGCCAGGTATAGGGCGACTCTCGCATACACCGAAGTAGAAAAGAAAATGATCAAGATGAAGTTCCAGTGGTAGGTTCCGGCGACCATTTCCTTGCACAGCAGGCTGACGTTCAGGATGGGCACGAGGGCCAGCCGCGAATTCAGTTCTATTCCGGGCAAAACCGCGGCGATCGCCGGAATAATTACGAGGAATGTCAGCGGGGTCAGATAGGACTGCGCTTCCTTGATGGTTTTGGCGAACACCGAAATGGTGATGAGCACCGCGGAGAACAGCACCGCCACCGGAATGGCCATGACGAAAATCGCAAAAATGGTTTGCGGATGCATGTTCATCACCGGCAGGTTCTTGCCGGCGCCACCGGAAGGGGCGAGCCGCGACAGTAGGGCGAAAGAAGCGCCCATGGAGATCACCGAGAGGGTGGCGGTGGCCAGCGAAGCGGTAAGAACCACGAGAAATTTGCCGAAGACCAGATGGCTGCGTGCAATGGGGCTGGACAAGATCCTCTCCATGGTTCCGCGCTCTTTTTCTCCGGCGGTAAGGTCGGTGGCGGGATAGATGGCGCCGGTCATGCACATGAGGATGACCAGATAGACGATGAAACCGCCGTAGGATTCGGCAGCTACTTTGTCTTCGGCGACGACGTTTTGTTGTTTGACGGTGAAGGCCTTCATCAGATTTTCCGAAAGATTGCGGGAGGCGAGCCGTTTGCGCACGGTGATGTCGCGATATTCGGTGAAGAATTTTTCGATTCGGGTGGCCCCAAAAGCGGATTTGATGTCGCCCGTAAAGACATAGACCTTCACTTCCGGATATTCGCCGTTTTCCACGGCCGATTGAAAGCCGGCGGGAAGATCCACGGCGGCGCGAATCTTCTTGTTGGAAATCTGATCCACGTAATCCGCGGAAGAAGGAAGCACGCGCAGATTCGGCACTGCTTTCAATCCGGCGACAACACCGGGGGAATCCTGGCCGCCAAGAACCATGATTTTGGAGGGCTCGCGGCCGGCGGCGCCAATCAACTCGGTGGCCACGAACCCCAGGCCGACGGTGAGCACCGGAAAAACCAGCAGGGGAATGAGGATGGAGGAGAGGAGGGTGCGGCGGTCGCGCAGGGCCTCGGTCAGCTCTTTTCGATAAACGATAAAGACATTGCGAAGGGACATCGTCACGCACGCTCCGAGGGGACATACGAGGGCGCAATGACCTTGATGAAGAGTTCCTCGAGGTCGTGTTCCCGGTATTTGTCGCGGAGTTCGGCCAGCGTGCCTTCCGCGAGCAGCCTGCCGCCCTGAATGATGCCTACCGTGTCGCAGAGCTTTTCCACTTCGCTCATGATGTGGGTGGAGAGAATGACGGTCTTGCCGGCGTCCCGGCATTCGCGGATGAAAGTGGTGATGGTGCGGGCGGACATGATGTCCAGGCCGTGGGTAGGCTCGTCGAAGATCATCACCGGAGGATCGTGAACGAGGGTGCGGGCGATGGAAGTTTTCTGCTTCATACCGGTGGAGAGCTTGTCGCAGCGGCGATCGCGGAAGGAGTTCATATCCAGACGGCCGAAGATTTTGTCGATACGCGCGAGCAGCAGGGATTCTTCGAGCCCATTGAGGCGGCCGAAGTATTGAACGAGCTCGAGAGCCGTGAGGCGAGGGTAAAGCGCGGTCGCGGTGGAAAGAAATCCGACGGCGCCGCGAACTTTTTGAGGTTCGTCGATGACGTCATATCCGGCGACGAGCGCGGTGCCGCCGGTAGGTTCCAGAATCGTTGCGAGCATCCGCAAGGTGGTGGTCTTGCCCGCGCCGTTGGCGCCGAGCAGCCCATAAATTTGCCCAGGCCGGCAGCGGAAGGAAACCCCGTCCACGGCGCGAATCTCGCGGCCGTTCTTGTCGCGAAACGATTTGGACAGGTTCAAGACGTCGATCATCGGAGTCCCGGAGTGCGCCAAGCTCTCGCTTCGCGGATGTGGCCGAGCGTTGCGCAGAGGCATCCTACTGGAAGTGCGCGCCGGTGTGCCACGCAAACCTCGGCGATATTCTGCTAGTCGGCCAACCGCGGCATCCCCGGCAGCGAATGGCGCATCCACCTCCGAAGGAACCCGCAACGGGGCTAGGGAAAGCCGTGGGCCTGTTGCTACAATCTATCGTTCTCACGCCCATTGGACGGCGGGCCGGCAAGCCGAGCAGCACAATTTTTCGACGAGCGGGAGAACGCTCAAGCGCACTGGCGCGTGCGGAAAGGAGCCTGCGGAAACGCGAGGAACATGGACCGGCGATTGCGAAACCGCATCGTGATCTTCCTGGTGGCCGCGGCTCTGCTGGCGGTGGTGCTGGTGCGCTTGAGCGGGCGCCAACCGGTGACGAAGATTTCCGTGGTGAGCCCGGTGCGTGAAAACGTGGTGGCGTCGGTGGACAGCAACGGAAAAGTCGAGCCGATCTCTCCATTTGTGATGCGGGCGCAACTCGACACGTTCATTGAAAAAATCAGCGTCACGGAAGGCCAGACGGTTCGCAAAGGCCAGTTGTTGCTGGAGCTGAACGTACGGGACGCCACCGCGCAGCTCGCCGATGCGCGCTCGAAATTATTGCGCGCCGAAGATGATTTGCGCGCGGCAAAATCCGGCGGACGGCCGGATGAAGCCGCACGGAACGCCGGAGCGCTGGCGTCCGCGGTGGCCCAGCGGGACCGGCTGCAGCGGAATCATGACGCGTTGGTTCGATTGATCGCACAGCAGGCGGCCACCAAAGACGAGCTGGCTTCCAACGATCTGGAGCTGACCAAAGCCGAGTCCGAAGTCACGCGCCTGACCGCGGTGCAGCAGGAATTCGATCGCGGGGTCAAACTGGACGCCAACCGTTCCGTGCTGCAGGTGGAACAGTTGCACAGCGAAACCGCCGCGCTGGAGGAAAAAGTCCGCGACGGACGCATTACCGCTCCCGCCGACGGTACCCTGTATTCGCTTCCGGTCCGTGCCGGAGATTTCGTGAAGACCGGCGAACTGCTCGCGGAAATGGCCGACCTCCGCAAAGTGCGCGTGCGCGCGTTCATCGACGAGCCGGAACTTGGCGCGCTACAGCCCAGGCAGCCGGTCAGAATCACCTGGGACGCGCTGCCGGATCGCAGTTGGGCCGGGAAAACCGAAGTGATTCCCAAACAAGTGGTGCCGCGCGGAGCCCGCAGCGTCGGCGAGCTGCTGTGCAACGTGGACAACGACAAGCGGGAACTGCTGCCCAACACCAACGTCAACGTGCGCGTACATACCGGAGAACGGACCAATGTGTTGACGGTGCCGCGCGGCACCGTGGAAAATTCCGCGGGACACACCTTCGTCTACGCGGTGCGCCGCAACGATCTCGGCAAGACCACCCTGGAGCGCCACGAAATTCAGGTGGGCATCGCCGACGCCGCCAACTACGAAGTCACCGGAGGCCTGCAAGGCAGTGAAGTCATCGCGTTGCCCGGCGATGCGGAGCTTCGCGACGGGATGGCGGTAAAAGTGGTGAATACCGACGCGCACAGCGTGCAGGGCCGCTCGGATGCCCACTAGAGCCGTTCGGAGAGCGGGGAGGTTGTTTGTCGCGGCGTGGCTCAGCGCGCTTCCGCTGCTTTGCGCCAGCCAAGACGGTCCGCTTTCCGCGGGCCGGCGTGCATACGAGGCCAGCGATTACCCAAAAGCGGCGCAGGAACTGCGGAGCGCATTAGCGGCCGATCCGCAGGACGCGGAATCCCAACTGTTGCTGGCCAAAACGTATTCCGAGATGCAACAGCATGACGCCGCGGTGGCGGCCGCGGAAAAAGCCGTGGAGCTGCAGCCGCAGAACTCGAAATTTCACGAATTTCTAGGTCACGCATACGGCGAAAAGGCGTCGCACTCAGGCTGGTTCACCGCGCTCTCTTTCGCCAAGAAGACACGCAGGGAATTCGAGCGCGCGGTGGAACTCGATCCCCGGAATATGCCGGCGCGCCAGGCGCTGGTGGAGTATGACTGCAGCGCACCACCCATCGCCAACGGCGGGGAGGAGAAAGCGCGGCCGAACATCGCGAAGCTCGCGGAGTTGGACGCGTCGGAAGGGCACTATGCCGCGGGCAACTGCCGCCGCCAGAAGAAGGATTTCGCCGCGGCCGACGCGGAATTCACGAAAGCGCTGGAGAGCCATCCACAATCCGCCGACCTGATTTATGACATCGGTGACTACGCCGTGAAACACAGCCAGGCGGAACGGCTGCTGGAGGTTGCGGATGCGGGGCAGCATGCCGCACCATCGGATCCGCGCGGGGATTTTTACCGCGGCGTCGCGCTGGTGCTGAAAAAAGGCGATGCAGCCGAAACCGAAAAGCTATTTCGCGATTATCTGCAGCGGGCTCCGGTGCGCAGCAATTACCCGCGACCCGCGGATGTCCACGAGTGGCTGGGGCGCCTTTTCGAGCAGGTCAACAAACCGAAACAGGCGATAGAAGAATACGAAGCCACGTTGCGGTTGGAACCGAAGAATAAGAACGCTCGCGAAGCGTTGAAGAGATTGCAAAAAGGTTGAACGCGAGGGTTCGGAGCAAGCCGTACTCGAAACGATGAACCTGTCAACTCCAGTATCGCAGGCCAGGAAGCGATGATCGCGGTGCGCGAAACGCTGTCGGTGGCGATCGACGCGTTGCGCAGCAACAAGATGCGCGCGATTCTGACCTCGCTTGGGGTGATCATCGGAAGCGCCTCGATCGTGCTGGTGGTTACCGTGGCGCTGACCAGCCAGAAGTATGTTATCGGGCAGATCGAAGCGGTCGGCTCGAACCTGGTGTGGGTGGAGCTGATCAACGCGGGGACCAAAGGGCAGCCGCTGAGCTACGAGCTGACGCTGGACGATATGAACGCGGTGAGAGCCACGGTGAAGGGCGTGGCCGAAGTTGCGGGCACGCGCGAGCTGCCGATGTCGGTGGTGGTCGCCGGCCGGGAGCGTCCGGTAAATCTCATCGGAGTGACCGAGGGCTACCAGGCGATTCGCAGACTGGTGATTTTACGCGGGCGCTATTTTGACGCCGCGGACATGCAGACGCGCAGCAAGTCCTGCCTGATCACGAAACCCGTCGCCGATCGCGTTTTCGGGCTCGACAATCCCATCGGCGGATCGATTCGGATGGGAGAGTTGACGTTTACGGTGATTGGAGTCTTCAAGGAGCGGGTGTCGACGTTTGGATTGTCGGAAATCAAGGATGAGTCGGTAATCATTCCGCACACGCTCATGAAGTACTACACAGGAGTGGATGTCCTGCGGGTGCTGTATGCGCAGGCGGAAAGCTCGGACGATGTCCCGCGCGTCGAACGGCAGTTGAAGCAACTGCTGCGAAGCCGGCATCCTGCAGCGGCAGAATACGACGTACAGACACTGGCGGCGATTTTGAGCGCGGCCAAGAATATTTCCCTGGCGCTAACGATTGTGCTGTTGTTGATCGCTTTCATCGCGCTGCTGATCAGCGGTATCGGGATCATGAACATCATGCTGGTAACGGTTCGAGAGCGGACGCGGGAAATCGGGATACGCAAGGCCATCGGGGCGCAGCACCGCGCGATCCTGTATCAGTTTTTGTTCGAAGCGTTTCTGATCAGCGGGGGCGGAGCGATCATCGGGATACTGATCGGGATAGCGATTCCAACGGCGATCCAGCCGCTGCTGCCAGGCAATCTGCGTGTGCCGATTTCCGGAATCAGCGTGCTGGTAGCGTTCGTGGTTTCGTGCTCGACGGGGCTACTTTTCGGGTACCTGCCGGCGAACCAGGCCGCGCGGCTGCAACCCATCGAGTCTCTGCGGTACGAATAGCATTGTTTCGCGGCGTCGAGGATGTCGCGTGTCTGGGGTGCATACATGCGAAACGTAAGCCGAAAAGTTCAGCTCTGGCGGGGAAAATGGCGCGTCGCGGCCATGCTGGCGGCCAGCCTCGCGGCATGGACGGCGCCGATGGCCGCCGCGCAGGACACCGGAGCCAACGGTGGCGGCGTTCTGCTGACGCTGAAACGCGCCGTGGAGCTGGCCATGCAAAACAGCCAGGATATTCGCGTGGCGAAACTGCAAGCGCGACTCTCCAATAATTCCGCGATGATTACGCGCGCGCAATTCCTGCCCAATGTGTACGCAGGCTCGGGGGCCGGGTACACCTACGGCATTCCGGAAACACCCGGCGGCCGCGCGCCGGCGTTGTTCAGCCTGAGCTACACGGAACAGGTGTTCAACGAACCGCTGCGGGGCCAGGCGAAGGAACTGCGCGAGCAGGCGCGCTCGCAGTCCATTCTGCTGGAAGATACGCGCAACAGTGTGATCGCCCGCACCGCAGCGAGTTACCTGGAACTGGTCATGGTGCGACATTCGCTGGAGCTGTTGCGCAAGGAGCAGGAAAGCGCGCAGAGCATCGCGGACGTCACACAGGAGCGCGAAAAAGAAAACCTGGAGCTGCCGGTGGAAGTGACGCGGGCGCAACTGACGAAAGCCAAGGTGGCGCAGCGCATTTTGCAACTGGAGAGCCGCCAGGACGAACTGGAAGTATTTCTGCGCAGCCAGACGGGACTGGCGGCGGATACGCCGCTGGAAGTGAATCCCGAGGATTTGCCGGGTGAAGCGGAGCAAGAAGGAGCCAACCTGGTGGCGATGGCGATGCAGAGCAATACTTCGCTGTTGGCCAGCCAAGCCGACGTGCGCGCCAAGGAATACCGGCTGATCGGAGAAAAGCGGGGGTATTATCCGACGCTGGAATTCGTCAGCGTGTACAGCGTGCTGGCGCGTTTCAATAATTATGATCAATTTTTCCGGACTTTTCAGCGGAACAATTTCAATGCGGGAGTGCAGGTGCAGGTGCCGTTGTTCAGCGCGCAGACCCGGGCGAACATCGCGCTGGCGCAGGTGAACCTGGATGTGGCCAAAGCCAATCTGGAGGGCAAGAAGACCGAAGTGAGCGCGGCAGTCCGGCAAAAGACGCGGCACCTGCGCGAGCGGGAAGCCGCCAAGGAAGTGACGCGGCTGGAGCTGCAACTGGCGCAACAGAATGTCGCGGTGCTGCAATCGCAATTCGGGGAAGGAAAAGTGAACCTGCGCGAAGTGGAAAAAGCCAGGCTGGAAGAAAACGAAAAATGGATGGCGTATCTCGATGCCAATTTCCAGCGGCAGCAGGCGCAGCTGGATTTGTTGCAGACCGCCGGGCAGCTGGACAAGGTGTGGCAGTAGCGCAGAAGGCTGTTGGGGAGTGAAACCGGTTTGCAGCTCGATCAGAAAACACTGGCAATCTTTCTGGAAGCAGCGAAAAAGCTGGACGGCGGATTTGCGGCGCTTCCGGGGTACGAAGCACAAACTCCCGGGGTAGAGCGGCTGAGCGAAGTACTGGAAGCGGCGGCGATTCGCCTGCACGACAACTATCCCTATTTCCACCCGCTGTATGCCGGACAAATGCTCAAGCCGCCGCATCCCGTGGCGCGCCTGGCATACGCGCTGGCGATGTGGATCAATCCGAACAATCACGCGCTGGACGGAGGGCGCGCCACGTCCGCGATGGAGAAAGAAGCGGTGGCGGAAATCGCGGCGATGTTCGGTTGGAGGAGTTTTCTCGGACACTTGTGCGGCGGCGGCACGATGGCCAACCTGGAAGCGTTGTGGGTTGCGGGCCAGTTGCAAACTGGCAAGAAAATTCTGGCGAGCACACAGGCGCATTACACGCATGGCCGCATCAGCGGGGTGCTGCGCCTGGAGTTTGAAGGTGTCCCGGTCGATGGGTATGGCCGCATGGATTTGAATGGCCTGGAAAAACTTGCGGCCCGCGGCGACGTCGGAACGGTCGTTGCAACGCTGGGCACCACGGCGACGGGTTCGGTCGATCCGTTGCCGGAAATTCTGGCACTGCGGGATCGGTTTGGGTTTCGGGTGCACGTGGACGCCGCGTACGGCGGATATTTTGCGCTGGCAAGCAATCTGGGCGAGCACGCGAGAAGCGCCTTTGCCCGCATCAGCGAAGCGGATTCCATCGTCATCGATCCGCACAAGCATGGGCTGCAGCCGTACGGGTGCGGTTGCGTGCTTTTTCGCGATCCGGCAGTGGGGAGGTTGTACAAGCACGAGTCTCCCTATACGTATTTCAGCTCGGCGGAGCTGCATCTCGGCGAGATCAGCCTGGAATGCTCGCGGCCCGGCGCGGCGGCAGCCGCGCTGTGGGCCACGCAAAGACTGCTGCCGCTAGTACGCGGCGGGGAATTCGCCCGGGATTGGAGCGCGGCAGGGAAGCGGCGATGGCTTTTCACGAAAGGCTGAAATTGGACCGGCGGTTCGTTCCGGGATTCGCTCCAGAGCTCGACATTGTAGTTTTCGCGCTGAGTGCGCCTGGGGCCGCAAAGTCCTCCGCGTTGTGCCGGAAGGTGTTTGCGGCGGCCGCGCGCCGGGATCTGCATCTCGCGGTGGCGGACTTGCCGTCGGCATTTTTCGGCGGCGAGCCAGCGGACACCGGGACACGGACGGTGTTGCGATCGGTCTTGATGAAGCCGGAACATTTGGATTGGCTCGATCGGATCTGGGGGATTCTGGACGTCGCCGCGGAAGAGTGCGGCGCAAGCCGCGAGCGCTAAGCGCGGATTTCTCGAGCGACGTCTGCGATATAGGGCTCGGCAAGGTACAGCAATCCCGCGGATTGCACCAAAGCTCGAGCCTGCTGGAACTCATCTTCTGGAACCCAGCAACCCTGTGCGTCCTTAGCGCCGGGTCCGGACAAGCCGGATTGCGTCCAGAGGAACTTGGCATGAAGCTTCCTTGCGGTGGTGATGATTTGCGGGAGCTCCACGAAGGGCCGATGGGCGTAAATCAGATCTGAGCGCTCCGGCGCGTGGCCAAGGGGGCGAACCTGGACCCTTCCGTCGTGCGCTTGGTAGACGGAATAATCTTTTGTGCCGGGACCTCCACGGACGATGACGCGAAAGCCGGCAAGGGCGAGGGATTCGGGGACATCTTTGCTGGGCCAGTCGATCACCAGAATGGTGTCAACGGTTGCGAGGACTTCTTTTGCATTCACAGCGGGCCTCTTGAATAGGGACGATGGCTGAACATTTCGCGATCGACCCATTCTCCCTTGTTTTCAGTTAGATGGACGCGCCATTCAATGCTGTAGTTAGCATTTCGCGCCAGAAATACGACCATTGAGGGAAAGGGTTGGAGCGCTGCTCGGAACTTCGGTAAACTATTACCCAGGCTACGTGGGTCTGTTTTAGGGGGCGATGCGGCTGGTAGGCCGCCGATCTGGTCGATAAGCCGAAATTTGAACAACTGACAAGCCCATTTTGAAAAGGCTGAGGGTGACAGAATGCCGGATGTTATGAAGACTTTGCTGTTGAATCCGCCGAGTTTTGAGAACTTCGACGGCGGAGCGAGTTCGCGGTGGCCCGCGACGCGGGAAATCGAGTCGTATTGGTACCCGGTGTGGTTGACCTATCCCGCCGGAATGATACCGGGAAGCCGGTTGCTGGACGCTTCGCCGCACAAGGTGAACTGGCAGCAGACGGTGCAAATCTGCAAGGACTATGAGTTTCTGGTTCTTTTTACGTCGACGGTGGGCTTCGAGAGCGACGTCAAGCTGATCCGCAAGATCAAGGAAACCAATCCAAGCCTGAAAATCGCTTTTGTGGGTCCGCACGGGCACATCAAGCCGGACGAGACGCTGCAGGCCAGCGAAGATATCGATTTCGTGACGCGCGGGGAGTTCGACCACTCGGTGGTGGAGTATGCACACGGCAAACCGCTGGAGCAGATTCAGGGCGTCAGCTTCCTGAAAGACGGCAAAGTGGTGCACAACGCGGCGCAGCCGCAACTGCACACCGAAGAACTGGACGCGCTGCCGTTCGCGACGGACATTTACAAGCGGGACCTGCAAATCGAGCGCTACAACGTGCCGTTCCTGCTGCACCCGTACGTTTCGTTCTACACCACGCGGGGATGCCCGGCGCTGTGCACTTTCTGCATGTGGCCGCAAACGATTTCCGGTCATGCCTGGCGCACGCGTTCGACGGCAAACGTGGAACGGGAAGTGGCCCAGGCGATCGAGTATTTCCCGCAGATGAAGGAAATCTTTTTCGACGACGATACGTTCAATATCCGAAAAGACCGGGTCATAGACCTGGCGGCGCGATTCAAGAAGCTGAAATTCCGCTGGTCCTCGACGGCGCGTGTGCACAGCGACTACGAAACGCTAAAAGCGATGGCCGACGGCGGAGCGCGGCTGTTCATCGTGGGTTTCGAGTCCGGCGACGCGCAAATCCTGAAGAACATCAAGAAGGGCGCGACGGTGGAAATGGCGCGCACCTTCATGAAGAACTGCCGGAAGGTCGGCATCCGGGTGCATGGCGACTTCATCATCGGGCTCCCGGGCGAAACGCGGGAAACCATTCAAAAGACGATCGATTTCGCGAAGGAACTAGATTGCGAAACGATCCAGGTGTCGCTGGCGCACGCCATGCCCGGCACGGAACTGCACGATTCGATGGCGAAAGAAGGCTTCCTGAAAGTGGAAGCGCTGGCGGATTCGGGTGGGCACCAGTTGCCACACATCGAGTATCCGCACCTGTCGAAAGCGGAGATGATGGGTGGCGTGAACCGCTTTTACGACGAGTACTACTTCCGGCCGAAAGTGGTGTGGCGCATCGTGAAGGAAGCGCTGTGGGACGGCAACGAGCGCAAGCGGCTGTACCACGAAGCAGTGGACTTCCTGAAGCTGCGTTCGGAGCGATGGAAGTGGGTGCAGCAGGGCGGCGACATCGAGAAGCCGATGGTCGCGGTGCCGGGAAGCACGGCTTCCGGAAACGACTAACCCGAAAAGATGAAACGCGAAGTACGGCTGCGGATCAAGACGCTGGTCATGATCCTCCTGATGGTGGTGTGCGCGAACACCGGCGATTTGCTGCTGAAGCGGGGGATGACGGAGATCGGCGCGGTCTCTTTGTCCGCGGCGGGCCTGAAGCACGCGTTTCTGCTGACGGTGACCAATGGAACGATCTGGCTGGGCATATTGTTCCTGATCGGCTTTACCGTCAGCTACATGACGGTGATGAGCTGGGCGGACTACAGTTACGTAATGCCTGCCGGAGCGTTCGGGTACGCGTTGCTGACGTTGCTGGCGGTAATTTTTCTGCATGAGAGGGTATCTCCACGCCGGTGGATTGGCGTGGTTCTGATCTGCGTCGGCGTACTGCTGGTAAGCCAGACGAAGCCGCGAACGACGGAAGCGGTGCAGCAGGTGGCGGCGTGATTCGGGACCTGGTGGTATTTGTCCTGTTTCTCCTGGGCAGCACGGGCGGGGAGATTGCGGTCACCTACGGGATGAAGCAGACCGGAGAGCCGGAACGCATGCGGCCGCGGGCTTTGCTGGTTTTCCTGGGACGCGCGCTGCGCAACGTGTGGTTTTGGGTAGGGATTCCGCAACTGGCGCTGTCGTTTTACCTTTTGCTGCTGCTGTTGTCCTGGGCGCCGATCAGCCTGGTGATTCCGGCGTCGGCCCTAAATCCTTACGTTTTAGGAACTTTGGCGGCGAAGTACATTCTGGGTGAACAAATCAGCCCACGAAGATGGGCGGGAGTGACGCTGGTGTGCGCCGGAGTGGCGTTGGTGGCATTGAGCTGAAATGGAAGCGCCGGGAGGGCCCCCCCCCTATTTCTTGTAAGTGCGGAATATAAAAGACTTAAGAGGGCCTAGATGGATACACATACATAAGTGTTCCTTATAAAGGGCTTAGCGGCGACTGGTTGTTGTGTATTTGGGTACTAAGGCAGTAACTTGCTTGAGCGGTATTATACGGCACCGTCGATTTTGAGTCAATAGGAATCGATTGTTCCTTGAAGATGGCCACAGCGAACTGGAACGTCCTGAAAGCCCACCCGATCCGATCGCAACTCCAGCAAATCCTTAAGGATGGATAGAGCTGTTCGAAGCGGGTCGATTGGTGAAGACGAATTTGCCGCCGGAGTGGGCTACGTCCTCGGTGGGGCCAAGATGGGAAAGGAATGAGCGGCGGTCTTCCGAGCCAGTGACGAAGAAGACCCGGTGAGGGCCAGCCCAGGTTTCCGCGAAGCTGGAGTCATCGAGGAAGATGGCGGGAGCGTCCGGAAAGAGCGAGCCGAACCAGAGGCCGTTGATACGGCCATTGAAGATGAGCAGGCGGCGCCCGGTGTAAAAGCCGACGGAGGAAGCATTGGCGTATTCGCCGTCACAGACGATCCGATCATCCGGCTCAAGATTGCGCTGGATGGCGGCCGCGAGTGGCTGCGAGCCCAGCACCGGGTAGAAAACGCCCAGGGCGATATGCGCGCACTCGAGGAAGGCGCAAGCGAGGAGGGCGAGGGCGAAATTCGCGGCGCGAGGCATGCCGCGACGGCGAAGGAGCCAGTTCAGGCCGCCTCCGAGGAGAAAGGCGCAGGCGGTGCCGACGAGAGGACTGCGGAAGAGACCCATGGCACTGCCGGTGAGATCGAGGAAATGGCCCAGAGAGAGCACGTAGGCTTCGGGATTCTTGTTGAGGAGGTCGACCAGCTCAACGCCAGGCGGCGGAGAATGGGAAATGACGGCGAAAGTCAGAGTGACGGCAGCAATGAGCAGGCTGAAGACCAGGAATACGGAAGCGGAGATGCGACCGGAGCGAGCCGGCTGGCTTCCGAAAGCGGATTCCGACTCCAAAGCGAGCCAATAACCAACGAGGAGACATAGACCGGGGAGCGCGGGCGCCAAATAGTATTCCTGGCGAGTGGAAAAGCTGAAGAAGAGAAGGATAACGATGGCCCAGACGAAGAAGAGCAAGAGGGCGGCTTCCGGCGAGGTACGCCTGGCGGCGGTATTGGCAAGACGAAGCTGAACGCGGCGAAGGGCTTGCGGGAGAAACGGACTCCAGGGAAGAAGCCAGACGAGGATCATGCCCCAGAAGAGCAGGAGGGGAAAGGTGCCGTAGTCGACGGGATAGCGCTTGCCGAGGTAGCGAAGGAAGTGCTCGTTCACGAAGTAAAACCAGAGAAATCCTCTGGCTTGTCCGGCGGCGGGGTTGCGCAGGGCGGCCAGCACGTGCCAGGGAACGGCAACGAGCAGGAAGACGCAGGCGCTGGAAATGAGGCGCATGCGCAGGAGATGGCGGAGGTCGCGGGCGAGAAGGAGGAAAACGAAGACAATGGCGCAGGGGAAGACGAGCCCGATGAGTCCCTTGGTGAGGACGTTGAGCGCGACGGTCAGGGCGAAACCCCAGCAGGAGAAAAGCGAGGGATGCCCGGAGCGCCAGCCGTCGAAGAAGAAGTAAAGGCCGAGAGCGATCCAGGTGCCGACGAGCACATCGGGAATGAGGATGCGAGTGAAGAGGTAAGGTCCAAAGGAAGTGACGGCAACGATGGCGGACCAAAATCCAGCTTCGAAGGAGAGAAATTTGCGGCCCATGACAAGAAGAATGAAGGCCAGCGCGAGGACGCCAAGAGCTTGCCCGAGGCGCGCCTGCCAAGTGCCGACACCGAAAATTTTGAAACTGACGGCCATGGCCCAATAGGGAAGAGGAGCCTTTTCGAGATAGCGGATGCCGTTCATGTGGAGAGTGACCCAGTCGTGGAGGGTGAGCATCTCGCGACCGGCTTCGGCGTGGTCGGAATCGGCGTCGTCGAAGAGCGGGGGATGAAAGACGCCGGGGCTATAAACGGCACCCCAGAGAAGGACAATGACGAGGATCAGGAGAAGCGGGCGGCGACCGTCAAAGATGGTCATGCGAGCGAAAAGGAGCGCGCGAAGAGTGCGAAACGACGTGGCAGGCTACTGTGCATGAGAATGGAAAGTGTATCATGCGAGCGGGAAACGCCGAGCGCGGGGGCGGGCGGTTGAGCTCCTGGCAAATGGAATCCGCAGGGGGCAAAGGGATTGCCGGTGGAAGGCATTTTTTTTGTAGCGCGAGTCATGGTGCTAGTGCTGGCGCTGGCGCCGTTGGCGAATTCGGTGCTGTCGTTGTACTGCGTGATCGGATATTTCCGGGAAAGGCGGAAAGACCGCGCGCCGAAGGAAGGGTATGCGCCGCCGGTGAGCATCCTGAAGCCGGTACGCGGAGTGGACCGCGGGGCGTACGAGAATTTTGCAAGCTATTGCCGGGTGGACTATCCGGAATATGAATTGGTATTCGCGGTGGCGGAAGCGGGCGATCCGGTGGTGCCGCTGATTGAGAAATTGAAAGCGGAGTTTCCAGCGCAGAAAATCCGGCTGGTGACGGGGATCGAGCAAATAGGGGAAAACCGGAAAGTGAATAACCTGTGCCGGCTGGTGAAGGAAGCGAAGTACGAGTTGCTGGTGATGTCGGACAGCGACGCGCGAGTGGGCCGGGAATACCTGCGGACCGTGGTCGCGCCGTTTGAGGGCGATGGGGTGGGTTGCGTGACGTCGTTTGCGAGAGGCGCAGGCGGAGGAACGCTGGCGGCGGATCTGGATATGCTGGGGATGTGCGCGGATTCGGTGCCGGGAGCAGTGGTGGCGCGAAAACTGGAAGGGAAAGTGCAGTTCGCGTACGGCTGGACGATGGCCACGACGAAGAAACGCCTGGCGGAGATCGGTGGGTGGGAAGCGATGGCGAATCATCACTCGGACGATTTCGAGCTGGGGAACCGGATTGCGGCGAAAGGGTATCGCGTGGAGCTGGTGGATGCGCCGCTGTCGCTGATGTATGGGCCGGAGACGGCGAAAGATTATTTGAGCAAGGAATTACGATGGGCGATCGGATTGCGGAATGTGCGGCCAGCGGCGTACGTGGCGATGATTTTTACGCTGGGGCTGCCGTGGGCAGGCGCGGCGGCAGTGGTGGCGTGGAGCGCGGGGTGGGCGAAGCTGGCGGTGTTTTACGTTGCGGCTTACCTGGTCCTGAGGATGGGAGTGACGTGGGCCGCGGTGCAGGGGCTGAGGGACGAAGCGATGCGGAGTAAGATCTGGCTGGTGCCGGTGCGCGACACGGTGAACGCGGTATTGTGGGCGGCAGGTTTTTTTACGGACAAGATCCGATGGCGCGGCGTGGAATATCGGGTGAGGAGCAAGCTGCTGGTGCCGGTGGGCGACGGGGCGAAAGCGAAATGATCGGGCGCGAAGGTGCGGGGGTTGTTGCGAGATCTGGCGGGCGGATGCGAAGGGCAATTTGCCGATGATGGGTGCGTGGGCGGCAACCGGAATGCGGGCAGGATGGCGGGATGCGGTGTTGCTGATGGCGGCGTTTCCGCTGGCGTACTACGTGACGGCGACGGTCGCGGCAATCCGTTTCTGGAAGCGTAAGCGAGCCCGGAGATTGGGAGACTATGCGCCGCCGGTGAGCGTGCTGAAGCCGGTTCGAGGAGTGGATTTCGGATCCCGCGAAAATCTTCGCAGCTTTTGCACGCTGAATTATCCGGAGTACGAGATTTTGTTTGCGGTGAACGAGGAAAGCGATCCGGCGGTAGCGCTGATCGAGGAGTTGATTAGGGAATTTCCGGAGCGGGAGATCCGGCTGCTGGTGGGCGCGGAGAAGATCGGGTCGAACCGCAAAGTGAACAAATTGATCCGACTGACGAATGAGGCGAAGCACGAGGTGGTGTCGTTGACGGACGGCGATGTGCGCGTGGGGCCGGATTACTTGCGCCGGGTGACCGCGCCACTGGCGGACGAGGAGACGGGAGGAGTAACGTCTTTCTATCGAGCGATTGCGGAGAGAAATTTGTGCGCCGAGATGGAAGCCGTGGGCGCCGCGAGCGATTTTTTTCCCGGAGTGCTGGTTGCGGAATGGAAAGAGGGAATGACATTCGCGCTGGGAGCGTCGATCGTAACGACAAAGAAGTGGATCGCAAAAATGGGCGGACTGGCGGCGATCGCGGATATGCATTCGGATGACTACGAGTTGGGGAACCGGATAGCGAAGGCGGGTGGAAGGGTGGAGTTGTCACGGGAAGCGGTATGGACGATGTACCCGGCGCAGACGTTGCGTGGATTCTGGGAGCATCAGGTAAGGTGGTCGCGCACGGTGCGATTGTGCCGGCCGTGGTCGTATACGGGATTGCTGTTCACGCACGGGCTGCCGTGGGCGGTGCTGGCGGCGGGGATTGCGCCGGAGAAATGGATCGGCGCGGTGTACCTGGCGGCGTATGTAGTGTTGCGACTGGCGATGGCGTGGACAGTGGGCGTGTGGGGAGTACGGGACGAGGTGTTGCGCCGGAAGATGTGGCTGGTGCCGCTGCGCGACGCGATTCATTTCCTGGTGTGGCTGGCAAGTTTTGCGTCGAACCGGATTACCTGGGGCGGAGAAGAGTTCACCATGCGGGAAGGGCGGATGGTGGCGAGCGAAAGGACGGGAGCGTGATGGAAATCGTGCGGCGGGTTTGGAGATTTGATGGAGTGGATAAGTGCGGACTGGTTGACGCAAGTTACATTCCCTATTAATCTGGAAAGGCTGAATCGTGGCTGCCGGGAGATCCGGAAGTGCTGCGATTCCTTTTTGTTCCCCCCGGGTGGGAGGTCGTCCAATTGGCAGGACTCCAGACTCTGACTCTGGCTATCCTGGTTCGAGTCCAGGCCTCCCAGCCAATTCTGTAGTTTCGTAGGGCCATTTCTGGATTGCCTCGCGTACGGTTCTTTATTCCCTAGTGGAAAGTCACGGTTAGTGCACGGGTGTGCCCGGCGTCGGGTGAAACGGGTGGCACCTGTCTGGCTTGGGATTCCGATGCAGCGGTCGATTGCTTGGGATGGTGAGCAAGGGATCGAGTGTTTTTCCGTTGGGAGGCGGTTGAGTGCACTGGAGCGGGGGGAATTTGGGAACTGGGGGCACCTGAAAGAGAGGGGCGACGAACGATCCGGGAGAAAAGCGTCGTTTCGAGCGCAGAACCAGCGATGCGGCTGCCCGGGAGGGTGAGCAAAACGCGCGAAAAATGGGGCGAATTCGCTGGTTGCGGGTCTTGCAGACCGTAGAGGTAACGGACAGTACACAATCTTCGCCGGAGGAGATTTTTAGCTCGTAACTCATTCAACAAATTTTTTGGTCAGGTTCCAAAGCATTCCGTGCCAGGCCAAATGGACATCGATGAGCGGCCAGAAGATGGACGGCAGCCGCAACAAGTAGGGTAACCGATTTGCGATGGCGCACAGACACGGGCGGAGCCAGCCGTGCGCGTGGAAATGCCGCGCCAGACCGCAGACGGCAGCGGGGGATCGCCAGAGACACGAAGATGGGGACAAAGGAAACAAAACAAGCGAACGGGGACCAGGACTCGACGCCGCACCGGCTGCGGGGTATCGAACGGCGCGAGTGGTTTTTGTGGATCACCGCAGTCATCATCACGCTGATCCTTACGGGCGGAATTGCGTCGTTTCTGCCTCCGTTGCTGCATTCCGGCGAAGGATGGGAAGCGATTTTCGGCTTGCAGCAGGCGGTTTGGGGACTGGTCGGGTTGGTGCTGCTGTTCGATATTTATACGGTTTATCAGCAATTGAAGATCCACCGGATCCGGCGACAACTGTTCGAAAGCGAGGAGTTGTTCCGGCTGATCAGCGAGAACGCGGCCGATCTGATCGCGGTGGTGGACCTGGACGGCAAACGAATCTACAACAGTTTGTCATACCAGAAAGTGCTGGGATATTCGCCGGAGGAACTGAAGCATTCGTTTGGACTAGAGCAGATTCATCCCGACGACCGCCAAAAAGTAAAAGACGCATCGACGAACGCGCGACGAACCGGGAAGGGAAGCACGCTGGAATACCGCATCCAGCATCGCGATGGAACCTGGCGGGTGCTGGAGTCGACGGCGAGCGTAATTTTCAACACCAAAGGCGCGCCGGATAAACTGGTGATCGTAAATCGGGATATCACGGACCGGAAAGTGGCAGCGGAAGCGCTACGCCTGTCGGAAGTCGGATTTCGTTCGGTGGTGGAAGGAGCGCCTTACGGAATCTTTCGCGTAAGCCTGGATGGCAGATTCCTGCGGGTGAATCCGGCGCTGCAAAAGATGCTGGGATATCCGAGCGAAGCAGATTTAATGGCGGCGGATCTGGGCAAGGAAGTTTTTCGCAATGCGGGCGATTTCGAGAGCCTGGTGAAGCTGGTAAGCAGCGCGGGGGAATTCAAAGACGTGGAAGTGGAGTGGAAGCAGAAGAACGGAACGCCGATTACGGCGAGGTGCAGCGGGCGAAAAGTGGGAGAAGAAGTAGCGCAGGCCTATTTTGAGGTGTTTGCGGAAGATGTGACGGACCGGCGAGTGCTGGAACGGCAATTGCGCATGGCGGCAAAGATGGAGGCGGTAGGCAGGCTGTCCGGGGGAATCGCGCATGACTTCAATAACCTGCTGGGCGTGATTATCGGATACAGCCAAGCGCTGAAAAGGAAGCTGGGGCCGGAGAATCCGCTGCGCGAGCATGCCGAAGAAGTGGAGAAAGCGGGGCAGCGGGCGGTGTCCCTGACGCGGCAGTTGCTGGCGTTCAGCCGGCAGCAGATTTTGACGCCGGCAGTACTGGACCTGAACGCGCTGGTGTCCGACATGCAGAAAATGCTGCCGAGACTAATCGGCGAAGACATCGCGGTAAGCGCGGAGCTTGGTCCGGAGATTGGAAGAGTGAAGGCGGACCACGGCCAGGTGGAACAGGTATTGATGAATCTTGCGGTGAACGCGCGAGACGCCATGCCGAATGGAGGGAGGCTGGTGGTTCGCACGTCGAATGTGGAGTTCGACGAAAACTACGTGCGGCACCATGCCGGGGCCAAGGTGGGGCGGTACGTGATGTTGTCGGTGACCGATTCTGGCGTGGGGATGAGCTCGGAAACACTGGCACATATCTTTGAGCCGTTCTTCACGACGAAAGAAGTGGGCAAGGGTACCGGGTTGGGATTGGCGACGGTATACGGCGTGGTCAAGCAGAGCGGTGGATACATCTGGGTGGACAGCCAGATGGGGAAAGGCAGCTCGTTCCAAATTTTCCTGCCGAGAGTGGAAGAGGCCGTGACGGAAACGGCGGTGAACAAGCCGGCGGCGAACCTGAAGGGAAGCGAGACAGTGTTGCTGGCGGAAGACGCCGAAGCGCTGATGAAGCTGGCGCGGACGTTCCTGGAGGGTAGCGGATTCAAAGTGCTGGCGGCCGGGAATGGAGAAGAGGCGATACGGATGGCGGCGGCGCATTCCGGCAAAATCGACTTGTTGCTGACCGATGTGATCATGCCGGGAATCAACGGGAGAGTACTGGCGGAACACCTGGTGCGTCGCTATCCGGACCTGAAGGTGTTGTACATGTCCGGTTACACGGACAGTTTTATAGCCGGGCACGGAGTGTTGGAGCAGGGGACGCATTTGCTGCATAAGCCATTCACGGAAGAGGCGCTGTTGACCAAGGTGCGCGAAGTGCTGGACGAGAAGGCAGAAGGCGCCGCGGTGAAGACGCAGGAACCGGTATTGGCAGGGAGTAGATCGGGAAAGAAAGAATAGAAGAGGAGACGCCGTGGGGAAACTCCTGGTGGTAGATGACGAAGAAGCGATGCGCCGGTTGGTGCGCATGAATCTAGGCGACGACTATGAAATCGTAGACACCGGAGAGCCGGAGCACGCGCTGGCGCTCGCGCTGGAGCACAAGCCGGACGCGATTCTGCTGGATTTGCGGATGCCGCGATATTCCGGATTCGAGCTGTGCCAAACGTTCACGTCGTTCAGTTCGACGCAGCTGATCCCGGTTTTTGTCATCAGCGGGGAGGCGGGAGCGAATACCAAGAATTTCTGCCGCGACCTGGGAGTGGCGGCATATTTCGAAAAGCCCGTGGATTTCGACCTGCTACGGGACCGGCTAAGCGAGTTCCTGCAAGTGCGGAGGAAAGAGCGGCGCAGCGAGGTGCGGGTGCGACTAAGCGTACCGCTGAAACTGCGAGGAACCGACGCAAGCGGGGAGCCATTTTCCGCATTGACGATGACGGAAAATGTGAGCCTAAGCGGATTTCTCTGCGCCTGCAACGCGGAGCTAAAGCCGGAAACGATTGTGGATGTGTACCTGGTCGGGGCGGGAGATCAACTGGTGGGCAAGGCGCGCGTGGTGCGATCGGAGTGGAAGGAAACGCAGTACCCGCGATATGGATGCAAGTTTGTGGAAAAGACGGGCGGCTGGGTGCTGCAATAGATTGCAACGGATCCCGTAAGGCGGGTCTCAATCAGAGGCCAGCAAACAAAGTTGTTCGAAGAGCAGATTGGCGGCGAGGAGCGAGGTAATGTCGCCGTTGTCGTAAGGCGGAGAAACTTCCACCAGGTCGCAACCCACCAGGTTCAAATTCTTCAAAGCGCGAACAAGCTCAAGAATCTGCATGCTCGAAAGGCCGCCCACCTGTGGCGTGCCAGTGCCGGGGGCAAAGGCTGGATCCACAACGTCGATGTCCAAGGTGAGATAGGTCTTACGGTTGCCGAGGGGACGAAGTTTGTCTCGTACGAGGGCCAGGCCATGGGCGTGAAACTCTTCGGCGGTGATGACGGAGATGTGGTGCTCGCGGCAGTAATCCATGTCTTCTGGACCATAAAGCTGGCCGCGTAGGCCGACTTGAAGGATGTAAGGCTCGGCGAGGAGCCCTTCCTCGATGGCGCGCCGGACCGGCGTGCCGTGTGAATACTTGCTGCCCCAATACTGATCCCAGGTGTCCGAGTGTGCGTCGAGCTGCACGAGCGCGACAGGTCCGTGCGCGGCATGAATGGCGCGAAGAATCGGAAGAAGAATGGAATGATCGCCGCCGATGCAGATGGGAATGGCGCCGTGCACAAGCACCGGCTGAAGGCCCTGAGTGATGCGGCGGTAGGAATCTTCGATGGAAAGCGGATTAACGGAAAGATCGCCGAAATCGGCGACGCGAAGACGATCGAAGGGGCTGACATCGAGGACAGGATTGTAGGGACGGATCATGGCGGATTGTTCGCGGATGCGGCGCGGGCCGAAGCGCGAGCCGGGGCGGTAGCTGGTACCACCATCGAAGGGCACGCCGATCAGGGCCACATCCAGACGGCTGGCTTCGGGGATATGAGGCAGGCGCATGAAAGTGGCGACACCGGCGAAGCGCGGATATTCCAGCGCATCGACGGGAAGCGGATGTGGATCCGGAAGATCCTTCCACTTTTTGCGAGGTATTTGAGGTACGCGTGAAGGTTTTTTCATGGTGTCAGGCGGGCCGCATAGCTATTGCACGCCACCGTTGATATCATGCGGCGCCGATGAACCGCAATGCTCCAGCAGCCGCCGACCCGTACGCGACTGCTCCCTCAAGGAACAAACTCGCACGCAAGCTGCACGTAACGGATTATTTCTCGCTGGCGTTTGGCGTGATGATTGGCGTTGGCTGGCTAGTGGTGATGGATGACTGGCTGGAGCGTGGTGGGCCGGCTGGAGCGCTGCTGGGATTTGGAGTAGGGGCGTTGATGCTGTTGCCGGTGGGGTGGGTCTACGGCAAGTTGATCGAATTGATTCCGGACGCCGGCGGCGAGGCGGCGTACACGGCGAAGGCATTTTCGCCAGGAATCAGCTACGCGACAGGCTGGGTGATGCTGCTGGCGTACTTCGTGGTGTGCCCGTATGAGGCGGTGGCCATCGGGAGAATCGCGGCGTACTTGTTTCCGTGGCTAAATCGCTACGCGTTGTATTCGCTGAGCGGATACGTCATCTACTTGCCCCACGTAATCCTTGGACTCCTGCTGACTGGGGCATTCACGGCGCTGAATTATCGCGGGGTGCAACTGAGCGCGCGGTTCTTGCGATATACGACGGCGATGGTGATCATGATGGTGGCGTTGTTCGGATCCGCGGCACTGGTGAACGGCTCGGCCTCCAATTTTCACCCAGCATTCAGCCATGCACCATTCCTGTCGATTCTGCTGGTGTGGCAAATCGTGCCGTACTTTCTGACGGGATTCGACGCGGTAGGGAAGTGCGCGGAAGAGGCGAGCCCGGAATTCCGGCCAACAGGATTTTCGAAGGCAGTGCTGCTGGCGATCGTGATCGGATTCGCGTTTTACGCCATGGTGATCACGGCGGTTTCGTTCGCGGTGCCCTGGGAGTCGCTGCGGAACGAGAAATTTCCCACGGCGATGGCATTCGAACGTGCTTTACGGTCGACGTGGATCGTAAAGGTGGTGATGGTCACGGCGCTGATTTCGCTATTAAAGATCTTCAATGCGAACTTGCTGACCGCTTCGCGACTGCTGTTTGCACTGGGAAGACGGAAGTTGGTGCACGAGCGGCTGGCGTACGTTCATCCGGTCAACGGGACGCCTACGGTGGCGGTGGTGTCGATTGGTGTGGCTATCGCGGCGACGATTTTTCTAGGGAACGCGATTCTCGTGCCGATATCCGAAGTGGGATCGGTGGCCGGAGCATTCGGATGGATGGCGGCGTGCGCCGCTTACGTCAAATTGAGCCCGACGGCGGCGGGGCGAAGGATAGCGGGAGCGGGCGTGCTGGTGACGGCGCTGATGGTGGTATTGAAATTGTTGCCTTTCGTTCCTGGGCATTTCTCGGTCTACGAATGGATTGCGCTGTTGCTGTGGTGCGGGCTGGGCGCGGCGATTCGAAACCGGTCAGCAAGAACAGCCACCATCTAGACAAGGTATTGGAAGGAACGAAGTGGAACGCGTGTGGGAAAGGCGGAAAGCGAAATGAATATGTTCTGGAGTGGGACGCGGCTTTTTCTGATTCTTGTATTACTCGGAGCGATGAAAGTTGCGAACGCCGCGGACGACCGACCCATTGCGATTGTGCACGCGACGCTGATCGATGGGATGGGCGGGGCGCCGGTGGAAGGCGCGACGGTGATCGTGCGCGGCGGCAAGATCGAATATGCGGGGCCGGATGGAGGCGTAACGGTTCCGAGCGGGGCGAGAATCATGGATGCGACGGGACGCACGGTGATGCCCGGACTGGCCGATTTGCACGTGCACATGCAAGGCGCCTGGGACGGGACGTCGGTCGACCTGCTCGGCTATCAGCGGTACCTGAATGCGCTGCTGTATGCGGGGGTGACAACCATCCTGGATACCGGGAATTATCAGCCCTGGATTCTGCAACTGCGGCAAGAGCAAGCGGCCGGGCGCCTGCTGGGGCCGCGGATTTACTGCGTCGGCGCGATGCTGGATTCCGCCGATCCCGCCTGGCCGGACCTGGCTTACGCCGTGACGTCGCGCGCGCAGGTTACCGAGTTTGTGCATCGGGACAAGTTGGCCAAAGTGGACATGATCAAGGGATATGCGAACCTGTCCGACCGCATGTTGCACGCAATTACCCAGGCTGCGGCGAAAGAGGGAATTCGTGTGGTGATTGACCAATGGGAGCGCAATGGATCTCCGGACCTGGTGAACACCGGAATTTCCGGGTTTGCCCACGCGCCGACGCGAAAGATGCCGGACGAAGCGATCCGGTTCATCAAAGAGCGCAACGTATTTGTGATTTCGACGCTCATCGTGCACGAATCTTTTGCGAGAACGCGATACCAGAACATGAATTTCCTGCGGCGGCCGCTGATCGCCGATACCACGCCACCCTGGTTCCTGTCCGAGCTAACTGCATTTGCCACCAAGCCGCAAACGGCAGAAGAGTCGCAGGAAACGCGGGGCGCGGTGGAGGAGTTCGAGGAGTCCAAGCGCAACGTGAAAAAGCTGTTCGACGCCGGAGTGTTGCTGGCCACGGGCACGGATGCGCCGTATCCGGGCGTGTTTCAGGGCGAAGGGCTGCATCACGAGCTGGAGTTGATGGTGGATGCGGGCCTGACGCCGCTACAGGCGATACGTGCGGCCACCTACGATGCGGCGCGGGTGATGAAGGCGGAAGCGGACTGGGGAAGCTTGCAGGCCGGCCGGCGCGCGAACATGGTGATCGTCAACGGCAAGCCCGCAGAACATGTCTCGGACACGCAGAAAATCGAAACGGTCATCCTGGACGGCAAGGTGCTGGATCGCCCGGCGTTACGCCTGGATGCGAGCCGGGATGCCGGATATCGGGTGGTGCCGGGTTTGTTCAATCCATAGCGGCCACGCCCGGAAGCACTGGAAGATATGGTCATACGCCGGCGCCGGCGAGAGAGTGTTTGCCCGATTCACGAAACAAGGAACGGACGTGCAGCGCGAACTGGATGCCGATGAACACGAGTGTAACCAGCAGTCCGTAGTAGATGCAGGTATTGATGGTTTCAGCGACCTTCACGGAATCTTTCCCATGGTCGCCTGCTGCCGGCAAAATGGTTATCCAGGGTCCCGCTTTCAAGAGCAAGGAACAGAGGACCAAGCCGGACACGTCGCCAAGCAAGCGCACGGCGGCACGCAACCAGGTCCAACCTGGTCGAAAAAGGTTAATGCCAGACTGCACCATGAAAGCCAGCCCCAGGAGCACCGACGGGAAATAAAGGGTATGCCAGATCGGTGAAGGTTTCAGGAAATTCGCTGCCGGTCCGAAAACCCAGAATGGAGCTCCCTGAGCCGCCCGGAGCCAACACAGGAATACAGCGACAATTACAAGCTGTGAGACAGACTCCATTCGAGAAACTTGTGGTTTGCTGGCGGGGACGGAAAGATCCAAGTAACGCGGGTAACCAGCTTTGCGCGGGTCCCAGCGGTCAGAATACTTGGTCATGTGCGTCTCGGCGGCGCTGAAGATTGCAGTGATGATGGCAAACTGAATGAAAAGTTGCAGAAGGCACACGCGAAACATTTCCGAGAGGTTTACCGGCTGTCCGGCGACGAAGAGGGCGGTAAAGATGATCACCAGAATGACGCCGGTGATTCCGAGGTTGACTGACAGAACCCTGGCATAAAACGGAAAAAGGGCGGGGCCAACCAACTGACGGCCGAATGCGACTGTCCGGGTGTCCTGGCGATAGCGCCCCGCGACAAGGACCGGATGGCCGTGTTGCTTGAGAATGGCTTCCTGTTCGGCTTCGGTCAGCGGCCGGTCCAGTTCGCTTTCCTTGTCTTCCATTTGGGAGCGAATGTTTTCTTCAAGCTCCTTCAGAATATCTTCGCGCTGCGCGGCGGGCAGGTAGCTTTTAACGGCTTTCAGGTATTCCTCGATTAGTTGCATTTCTTTCTCCTTCCCTACAAAGCGCCCTACAAAACGAAGGAACCGATGTTGTGGACAATGGATAGGCCAAGCCTCGCGGCGACGAAGATGACCTCCAAGGAAAGCGCCGTCACGCGGGCGATCGCCGAGAAGGCCTCCGGACCCACTGCCAGAGTGACGGACGCGGCAAAGGTCACTAGCAGACGCGTCATGGCGGATTCAAGATCTCGGACGGCGATAACACCGTTAACCTGCACTTCGGTGGCGAACTTCCGTTCGGTACTTGCCCAATCATAGGTAGCTTGCATATCGTTACCCCCTAACAATCCCATTGAGTGACGAATCGATGTTTTTCCACTCCGCCAGCAAGTGCTTGAGGATCTGTTTGCCTTCGGCGGAAAGCACGTAGAAGCGCTTGTTACGCTTGTCTTCCTCGCGCCACTCGCTGACCAGCAAGCCCTGGGTCTCCAGGCGGCGAAGAAGCGGGTAGAGAGTGCCCTCATCAATGGCCATTCCGTGGTCGGCCAGCGCCTTGCGAAGGGTATATCCGTACTGCTCGGTTTTCAGCTGAGCAAGAACGGCGAGGATGAGGGAGCCGCGGCGAAGTTCCATGCGAAGGTTCTCGAAGAGAGTAGAATTGGTGGTCATACTGTGCGCCATCTACTGTACGGCATACACTGTATGACGCACAGTATTAGTTGTCAAGTCTTTTTTTTGACTCTTTTTTGGGTTCGCGGTATCCCATTCCGCGGGTGAACTCCGTGGCGTCGCTGGACGCGCACGGGGGAGTAATGCTAGCGTCCCAGCAACACAGACCGGTGGTATCGGCCGGTCCACTGAAATCTCCCGCTGGCAAAGGACCTATCAACATGCCCCGAATTCAGACCATAGAAGACCGGCGCTTGGAAGAAGCCCGCACCCGCAAGAGGCATTGGAAACGCTGGGGACCGTATCTTTCGGAGCGGCAATGGGGCACGGTGCGCGAGGACTACAGCCAGGGAGGGACGGCGTGGGAGTTTTTTCCACACGATCACGCGCGCTCGCGGGCCTACCGCTGGGGCGAAGACGGAATCGGGGGCATCTGCGACCGGCACCAGATGATGTGCTTCGGGATTTCCTTATGGAACGGGCGTGATCCGATCCTGAAGGAAAGGCTATTTGGGCTGACTGGAAACCAGGGCAATCACGGCGAGGACGTCAAGGAATACTACTTTTACCTGGATTCGACGCCAACGCACAGCTACATGCGGATGCTCTACAAGTATCCGCAGGCGGAATATCCGTACCAAAGATTAGTGGAGGAGAACGCGAAGCGGGGCAAAGCCGACCCGGAGTTCGAGCTGGTAGATACCGGGGTATTTCAGGAGAACCGCTATTTCGACGTAATGGTGGAGTATGCCAAAGCCGACTGCGAAGACATCCTGATCAAGATTACGGTTGCGAACCGTGGGCCGGAGCAAGCGGCGCTGCATATCCTGCCAACACTGTGGTTCCGGAACACGTGGTCCTGGGGCAAGGATCTGCGCCGGCCAACCGCGCGAGTAGCCACGGGCGTCCCGGGCGCGGTTTGCGCGGAGTTGCAGCATTGGCAGTATGGAAAGCGCTGGCTGTTATTCCAGGGCAACCCGGAACTGGTGTTCACGGAAAACGAGACGAACAATCAAAAGCTGTTCGGAGGTAAGAACCGGTCGTACGTCAAAGATGCGTTTCACGAATATGTAATTGGTGGACAGAAAGCCGCGGTGAATCCCAAGCAGGTGGGCACCAAGGTGGCGGGGGTATACGTGTTGCAGTTGGGGAGTGGACAATCGGCAACCCTGAAGCTGCGCTTGACGGACCTGGAGCCGCTGGCTTCCTTGGATATGGACTCAGGGATGGTTGGCACACTGAACTCGCCGGCACAAGCGGAACGCGGCGAGGGAGTGCCGGGATCAAACGATTTTTCGGCGGGTTTCGAGGGCCTATTCGCGAAGCGCCAGCAAGAGGCCGACGAATTTTACGCTTCGCGCATTCCGAAGGAATTGTCGGAAGACGCGAAGATGGTGATGCGGCAGGCGTTTTCAGGGATGTTGTGGTGCAAGCAGTTTTATCACTATGACGTGAATACCTGGTTGCACGGCGACCCCGCGGGTCCAACGCCTCCGCCAGAACGGCTCAAGGGGCGAAATAAGGACTGGGCGCACCTCTACAACGACGATGTGATTTCCATGCCGGACAAGTGGGAGTATCCGTGGTATGCGGCATGGGACCTGGCGTTTCATTGCATACCGCTGGCGCTAGTCGATCCGGATTTTGCGAAGGAACAACTGACGCTGCTGCTACGCGAATGGTACATGCACCCCAACGGGCAATTGCCGGCGTATGAGTGGGCCTTCGGCGACGTAAACCCGCCGGTGCATGCGTGGGCGGCATGGCGTGTGTACAAGATCGAGCGGCGCGTGCGTGGAGTGGCCGACCGCGGATTCCTGGAAAAAGTGTTCCACAAGCTGCTTTTGAATTTCACCTGGTGGGTAAACCGCAAAGATCCCGAGGGCATGAATATCTTTGAAGGCGGCTTTCTGGGACTCGACAACATCGGGGTGTTTGACCGGTCGGCACCGCTGCCGACCGGCGGACATCTGGAGCAGTCCGATGGGACAAGCTGGATGGGCATGTACTGCCTGAATATGCTGGCAATCGCGCTGGAACTTGCGAAAGAGGATCCGGCGTATGAAGACGTCGCCAGCAAGTTCTTTGAGCACTTTGTGCACATTGCGCACGCCATGAACGACATGGGTACGGATGGGCGTGCCTTGTGGGACGATGCGGACGGTTTTTACTACGACGTGCTGCAGTTGCCGAACGGGGAAGAGCGCTTCCTGAAGATTCGCTCGATGGTGGGATTGATTCCCCTGTTCGCGGTGGAGACGCTGGAGCCGGAGATTGTGGATCGCTTGCCGGGATTCAAGCGGCGCATGCAATGGTTCATCGACAACCATACTGATGTGCCCGAGCACATTGAAATGACCCAGGGATCGTCACGTGGGGTGCGGCGGCTGCTATCGCTGGTGAATCGAAAACAGTTAAAGCGGGTACTGGGCCGGATGCTGGACGAGACGGAGTTCCTGTCGCCGTATGGCGTGCGCGCTCTTTCGCGGTATCACCTGGACCATCCGTACGAAGTGTACGTGAATGGGCATTGCAATCGAGTGGACTATGAGCCGGCGGAATCCAGCACGGGGCTCTTTGGAGGAAATTCCAACTGGCGAGGCCCGATCTGGTTTCCGGTGAACTACCTGCTGATTGAATCGTTGCAGAAGTTTCATCATTATTACGGAGAGGACTTCAAGGTGGCCTGTCCGGCGCATACCAATACGGAGTGTGACTTGTGGCAGGTGGCGGCCGAGATTTCGCGGCGGCTGATCCGAATTTTCCTGCGGGGAAGCGACGGCAATCGCCCGGTAGCTGGGGGGACTGAGCTATTTCAGAAGGATCCGCACTGGAACGATCTCATCCTCTTTTATGAATATTTTCATGGGGACAACGGCGCAGGCATCGGCGCGAGCCACCAGACGGGTTGGACTGGCCTGGTGGCCAAGTTGATTGAACAGAGCGGTGAGTAGCGAGCCGGCAATCATTTTTCGCGCAGCGACAGCAGCCGACGTGCCGGAGTTGCTTCCGATGATGCGCCGGCTGGCCTTGCAAGAACCCGCGATTCCCTTCAATGAAGCTGCGGTGACGCGCGCCTGGGAGAAATTCTTCTCCGAGGCGGAGTTCGGTCGCGCGTGGCTGATGGTGATGGGTGGAGAAGTGGCGGGCTACGTGATTCTGACGCTAGGATACAGCTTCGAATATCGGGGACGAAGAGCGTGCTCGCGAGCTGGGCGTCAATGCGATCCACCTGGAAGTGGATCGCGGGAATGAGCCGGGACTGGGCTTGTATCGCGGGAGGGGATACGTAGACCACGACCGCTACCTGATGACCAAGTGGATTGTCTCTGAAAATTAATAGCAACGCGACACGCATGAAGTGATAGTTTCCCCGGGGAGAGCCTCGCCAATGACCACGCAGTCTCGCAAATCGCCGCGCCGGACCAGCAAGCAAAACCCAACGCCGGAGCTTCCGTCCAGCGTGCAATTCGGGCGCGAAGTATGCGGAAACCTGGAAGCGGCGGTATCGCGCGAGTGGCTGGTGACGAATGGCTTAGGCGGGTTCGCCTCGGGAACGGTCGCGGGCGCGATGACCCGCCGCTACCACGGATTGCTGATTGCGGCGCTGCAGCCGCCGGTGGGGCGAACGCAGTTAGTGAGCACCCTGGATGAAATTGTACGGTATGGCGGTTCGGAGTACTCACTGGCCACGCACGAATGGTCGAGCGGCGCGGTAGACCCCAAAGGTTTTCTCAACATTGAAACATTTCGATTGGACGGATCAACGCCGGTTTGGACCTATGCGCTGGCCGACGCATTGCTTGAGAAGCGTGTGTGGATGCGCCAGGGAGAGAACACCACTTACATCCAATACAGCCTGATTCGAGGAACTGGACCGGTGGAAATGGATGTGAAGGCGCTGGTGAACTACCGGGACTTTCATGCGTCTACGCATGCCGGCGACTGGCACATGGCTATCGAGAGTGTCGAAGACGGAGTGAGTATCCGCGCGTTCGACGGAGCCCGGACATTTTATCTGAAGTGCCGGGAAGCAACCTGTGAATCGCGTCACGAGTGGTACCGGGATTGTTTTTTGGAGGCGGAGAGGGAACGCGGCCTGGATGATCATGAGGATCAGCTGTTCGCCGCGATATTCCACGCGAAACTGAGCGTCGGAGCGAGCGTGACCATCGTGGCGAGCACCGAACAGAATTGCTTGCTGGATGGCGCAGCCTCACGCCGGGAAATTTCCGAGCAGCACTCCACGCTGCTAAACGAATGGCAAACGGATAGCGGAAAAAGGGATGGCGACTCACCGGCCTGGCTGGCGCAGCTGGTGCTTGCGGCGGATCAATTCATAGTTCGCCGCAGTCTTCCGGAGCAACCGGATGGACGCAGCATCATTGCAGGTTACCACTGGTTTGGAGACTGGGGCCGGGACACGATGATTGCGTTGCCGGGGCTGACGCTGGCGACGGGGCGCGCGGACGTAGCACGGCGAATTCTGCTGGCATTCGCGGGTTACGTGGACGGCGGAATGCTGCCGAACAATTTTCCGGATGCCGGAGGCAAGCCCGAATACAACACCGTTGATGCGGCGTTGTGGTACTTCGAGGCCGTGCGCCAATACTGCGCGGCGACGGAGGACAAAAAGGTCCTGCAGGCGCTGTTTCCGGTGTTGAGCGCGATGATCGATGCGCATGTCCAGGGCACGCGCTACAACATCCACGTGGATCCTGCCGATGGCCTACTGTATGCCGGAGGGCCCGGCGTGCAACTCACCTGGATGGACGCGAAAGTCGGGGACTGGGTGGTCACTCCCCGGACCGGCAAGCCGGTGGAAGTGAATGCATTGTGGATCAATGCGCTGGCGACCATCGCGGAATTCTCCCGCCTGCTGGGTAAACCGGGCGAGGGCTACGAAAAGCTTTTGGCCAAGGCGCAAAAGAATTTCCAAAAATTCTGGAATAACGAACGAGATTGTTGTTTCGACGTAATCGATTCGCCCGGAATCGGCAATGATGCAGCCTTGCGGCCCAACCAGATTTTCGCAGTTTCTCTCCCGGTGAGCCCGCTGACGGAAGACCAGCAGAAGTCCGTCGTGGAGATTTGCGCGCAGCATTTGCTGACATCCTACGGATTGCGCAGCCTTGGACCCAAGGAACCAGGCTATTGCGGGCACTACGGCGGCGGACCGCGAGACCGGGATGCCGCCTACCACCAGGGAACGGTCTGGGGCTGGCTTCTGGGACCGTTTGTGTTGGCGCATCTCCGCGTTTATGGCGACACCGAGGAAGCTCTCCGCTTTCTGGAGCCGCTGGGAATCGGGGTACACATGTACGGTCTGGGTACTCTGGGGGAGATTTTCGAAGGCGATCCACCATTCGCTCCCATCGGCTGCATCGCGCAGGCCTGGACGGTCGGCGAGGTGCTCCGAGCGGTTCGCGAAATTCAGGAGAAACAAGAAGGCACTAGTGCCGGTTGAGCGGGGACGTTTCGTACAGCTCGATGAGTAATTTACCCGAGGCGGGCGACGGAACCAGGAAGAAATTGATTCGCGTGCCGCCAGCTCCGCGTCGCGCTTCGGGATAAACGGGAGAAAGAGCGAACTTCGCCTGCAGAATTCGAGTGGTCCGGTCCACGTCAGCGCATCGAAATTCTACCTGCTGGATGCCCTCGCCGAATTTTTTCAGGTAACGCGCGATGGCACCCTGATCACCCATTTCTCGCGTAGTCAGGATATCCAGGGCTACTCCATCGGGAAAGTGCAATTCAAATTCCCGGGTATCCTGTTCCGGAGGAACGTCTGCCAGCAGCGGCCTTCCGTTTGCGCGCCAGATATTTTCAAAGGTTGGGGGCTCGACCGCCAGGCCTACGGTGACTGCGGGCCGGGAGCCCAGCAGTTCGGCCAAGTCGGCATTTTCCCACCAAGCCGATGTGGCCGCCATTGCGGCGGACTGGCCTTGGAGGTAGATGGTGGTGGCAGCCGGAGTTCGTGTCAGGACGTCCGCTGAGCTCAGCTGCAGGACGGCATCGGCAAGGGGACTGGACATGGAAGGTTCAGGAATTGTAGCGTGAGAGGGTCTAGACGAAGAAGTGAAACGCTCGAGGTAACGAAGGTACCGCCAGATTCATCCCACAGGCTATGCCGAAACCTGTCTTATTGACCGTCGACGACGATCCGGAAGTATTGAGAGCCATTGAACGGGATTTGCGTACGAGGTATGCGCAGAAATACCGGGTAATGCGCGCAGACTCCGGCAAGGCGGGACTCGCGACCTTGAGGGAGTTGAAGGCGCGCAACAATCCGGTGGCTTTGTTGCTGGCCGACCAGCGAATGCCGCAGATGGATGGAGTGGATTTTCTTTCGGAAGCGATGGACATCCATCCGCAGGCCAAACGAGCTCTGCTGACTGCTTATGCCGATACGACCGCCGCGATCGATGCCATCAACGAAGCACGCGTCCATTACTACCTGATGAAACCGTGGGACCCTCCGGAGGAAAAGCTTTTTCCGGCGCTGGATGACCTGCTGCACGATTGGCTGGCGCAATTTCGTCCGCCGTATGAGGGCATTCGGGTGCTGGGAACGCGGTGGGCCGCGAGGTCTTACGAGTTACGAGACTTTCTCGGGCGTAACCAAGTGCCGTACCAGTGGATTGACATTGAGTTGGCCTCCAACGATGCGGACGTACGCCGGTTGGTCGAGTCCCTGGGTCCCGAAGCGGAGACCCTGCCACTGATTCTTTTCCCCGATGGGGAGCGCCTTCCTGAGCCCCCTTTGCCCGCCGTGGCGGCCAAGCTCGGTCTACATACCCGCGCGGAGACCAGTTTTTACGATTTGGCGATCGTCGGCGGAGGTCCGGCGGGCCTGGCCGCGGCCGTCTATGGAGCATCTGAAGGCCTGCGCACCGTGATTATCGAAAGGGAAGCGCCAGGCGGTCAGGCGGGACTTAGCTCACGCATAGAGAACTACTTAGGCTTTCCTTCCGGGCTGACCGGCAGCGATCTGGCGCGACGTGCGGTCGCCCAGGCGCGAAGATTCAACGTGGAAATCCTTGCGCCGCAGGAAGCCTTGGGCGTACGCGTCGAGGGTCCCTACCGTTACATCGCACTTGCCGACGGCACGGAGATTTCGTGCCACGCGTTGCTGCTGGCCATGGGAGTGCAGTGGAGAACGCTGGACATACCCGGAGTCGACAAACTTCACGGTGCTGGAGTTTATTACGGCGGCGGGACGTCCGAGGCTCTTTCCTGCAAAGGGGAGACCGTCTACATCGTTGGCGGGGCCAACTCCGCGGGTCAGGCAGCTATGCACTTCTCCAAATTCGCCGGCAAGGTCATTATGCTGGTGCGAAGTGCGTCGCTGGCCAGCACTATGTCGCACTATCTGATCGAGCAAATTGAAAAGACGACCAATATCGAAGTGTGGGCCAACAGCAGCGTCACCGAAGTTCATGGAGAAGGCCGGCTGTCCTCCATTACCGTGCGGCGGGAGGGTAATGCGCCACAAATTCTCCCAGCCAACAGTTTATTCATCTTCATCGGCGCGCGTCCCCGGACTGATTGGCTTGGCAAACTCATCGAGCGCGATGACTTGGGGTTCGTGCTTTCCGGCCCGGACCTGCTGCGGGACGGCAAGCGTCCTGCAACGTGGACCTTGGACCGCGATCCAGGCCTGCTGGAGACAAACGTTCCGGGAGTTTTCGTGGTCGGAGACGTGCGGCATGGTTCGGTGAAGCGCGTGGCATCCGGAGTTGGCGAGGGCGCAGTTGTAGTGCAGTTCATGCATCAGTATTTAGCGAAGGTTCAGTAGCAACCGTTCGGGTCCCCATGGGGATGCCAAAATGAGGACGGAAAACGAATGACCGATAACTGGAATCCGGAACGACTGCGGAATCTCCTGCCTGATCTGCGGAAGGTAGAGGCGTTCGCGGACCTGCCGCAGGAAGATCTGGAGTGGTTCCTTTCGCAAACGCAGGAAGGCCACCGGCAAGCAGGCGAGATATTGGTGTACGAAGACACCCCGGCAGACGTCATGCTGGTGTTGCTGAGCGGAGATCTTCGGGGACGGAGGGACAAGGCGGGCCCGGACGCGCCGATCATCATGATCGAGGGACCCACTGTTACCGGTACGCTGCCGTTTTCCCGGCTGAAAAGCTTTCCGGTGACAATGCGAGCGGTGCAGGACGTCCATTTCCTCGAGTTTCCTGCAAACAAGATGGCAGAACTCATTCAGCGCCAGCCGGTCCTGACCCAGCGGCTGGTGGGAATGCTGACGGATCGGGTCCGCAATTTCACGGTGGCCAACCAGCAACGCGAAAAGCTGACTGCGCTGGGCAAACTTTCCGCAGGCTTGGCGCACGAGCTGAACAATCCGTCCGCGGCAGCGCAACGCTCCGCCGATTCCCTGCGACAATGCCTGGAACGTCTCCGGAAGGTAGCGCGCACTTCCACGATCGGACCGGAAGACTGCTCGAGACTCGCGAAAACGGAGGAAGAGATTCGCGCGGCGCTGACTCCGGCAAAATTCAAGGACGAGTTCGCGCGAATCGAACGGGAAGAGGCCATCCAGTCCTGGTTGGAATCGCACCAGGTCTCCGAAGCCTGGGTGCTGGCGCCACTCCTTGCCGATGCCAATCTGACGGATGCGCACCTGGAGCAAGTGGCGGTCGCTACCGGATCCGCGTTGGAGCCGGAACTTACGCGCTTCGCTACCTTGCTGGAAATGGATCGGATCGCGGCCGAGTTGGAGCACAGCACCGAGCGCATCTCCGAACTGATCAAAGCCATCAAGGAATATTCCTACATGGATCAGGGCTCGATGCAGGAAATCGATATCACCAGAAGTTTGGAGACCACCCTGACCATCATGCACCACAAGCTCAAACGCGGGATCAGCGTCACGCGCAACTATGCTCCGGATTTGCCGAAGGTCATGGCCCATGGCGGTGAGCTCAGCCAGGTGTGGACCAACCTGATCGACAACGCCGCCGACGCCATGCGCGAGAATGGTTCATTGGGCATTCGCGCGGCGCGGGACGGCGAGTTTGTGCTGGTAGAAATCCGCGACACTGGCCCGGGCATTCCACCGGAGGTGCAGCCACGAATCTTCGATCCTTTTTTCACGACAAAAGGAGTGGGAGAGGGAACCGGCCTGGGCCTCGATGTTGTGCATCGAATCGTTACCGGCATGCGGGGATCGATTTCGGTAAAATCCGAGCCGGGGGATACGCGCTTTGAGGTCCGTATTCCCGTCACTGCCGTTCACTAGGGACTTCTGGAGGCCAGCATGGCGGATGTTTGCACGCACACGGACACGATTCAGAATGTGAAGCCCAAGACCAAAGGCTGCGAAGAATGCCTGAAGATGGGCGACAGTTGGGTACATCTGCGGTTGTGCATGGAGTGCGGGCACGTGGGTTGCTGCGATTCTTCCAAGAACAAACATGCCACCAAGCACTTCCACGGCACCAAGCATCCGATTGTCCGCTCGCTGGAGCGCGGGGAAAACTGGATGTGGTGTTACGTGGACGAAGTCATGTTCGAGGAGGAGTGACCGGAGGAGTGACCGGTGGTTTCGCTTCCGGCCTGGCCGGGAATAATAACGAAGCACCGAGAGCCAGCAGGAGAATGCCCGCAACGACCAGCAGGGAGACCGGCTGGGAAATATGCAGCCACGGTTCGACAATCATTTTCGCCCCAATAAAGCTCAGCACAAACGACAGCCCGACGGTCAGGAAACGCAGACGGTTCAGTATCCCCGCCAGCAGGAAGTACAGCGCACGCAAACCGAGAATCGCCAGTACGTTGGACGTATAGACAATAAATGGATCGCGGGTGATTCCGAAGACGGCGGGAATGGAGTCCACCGCCAGAGTCACGTCGGTAATCTCCACGACCATCAGTACCAGGAACAACGGAGTTGCGAAGAGGACGCCTTCCTTGCGTACGAAAAAATGCTCGCCGTGGTATTGGCGGGTAACGCGCAGGTGGCGGCTCGCCAACTGGAATATCCTGCTCTGCTCCGGATGTACGGTCTCCTTGTGGGCGAAAAGCATGTGGATTCCGGCATAGACCAGGAATGCTCCGAATACATACATGATCCAGGAAAAGCGGGAGATGAGTCCGGTGCCTACGGCAATCATCACACCGCGCATAACGAGGGCGCCGATGACTCCCCATTGCAGCATGCGGTGCTGGTAACGTTCGTCGACGGAAAATGAGCGGAAGATCACCAGGAACAGGAAGAGGTTATCGACGCTCAGGGCTTTTTCGATGAGGTAGCCGGTGAAGAATTCTATACCCGTCTGATACCCGGCAAAATGCAAGACACCCAATCCGAAGGCCAGGGAAATTCCGACCCACAGCAAGCTCCAGAATGCCGCTTCGCGCAATCCGACCTTGTGCAGGCGGCGGCTGAACACACCCAGATCCAACGCAATTGCTGCCAGTACGAATAGGTTGAAGCCGATCCAGAGGGGGAGTGTGCCCATGGTGAAGGCCTTGCGGATTAAGGAGTTACGCCGGTAGCATCGGTGGCGTTCAGGTTGGTCAATTCGAGTCGAGTAGCGTGGCCGGGCTGAATCTCAAAGGGCACGTCCCATCGTAACCGGATATCACCCGCGCCAGCCTCCAGATTCAGGGTTGTGAGCCAGTACACTCCCGCCGGGAGGTTGGCCACGGCTGCATGCCCGTCCAGGTCGGTGTCCGCTTTCGCCGCCAGAAAGCGCGTCTGGGCGAGTTCCGGGGCGCGACGCAAGACACGTCTCTTGTGATCGGCCTGCAGTTGAGCCCATTTGGCCTGCGGATTAACTCCCGTGAGTTCGAGTTCCATCCCGCTCTCGGTCTCTGGATGGGCCTGGATGAACTTCTTCAGCGCCAACAGATATTCCTGGTATTGCTTGTGGTAGCGGTCCGGATTTTCAGTCTTGTCCGCTTCTCGATACTTTGGTTTTGGAATGCCGTTGGTAACACCGCCGCTGTTCGATCGCTGGTACGCCAGTAAAAATTCGGGAATGTGAATGACCTCGTCAGGGGTGACCAAGCGGTCGAGGTTGGGCGCGGTGAGGTCAAGAATTTCGTGGGCCTTTAGCCATTCCTTTAATTCCGGCGAGATCTTCAGGTCGTCGATGAATTTTTCCCGCGTCGGCAGCACGTCCTGAGCTTCCACGTCCTTGACGATGTCGGCGTAGCTCTTCTTCAGCAGATAAAAGGTGAATTCGCGAACGGGTTCGGGCCTCGCGGCAGTGGGAGTGATGCGAGCCTGGAACAAGAGCGATCCGGTTGAGTCTTGCGCCGCGACTGCCGGAATCAGGGAAAATGCAAAAAGAGAGCAGGCGAAAACGGCAAGCGAGAACTTCCTCATGAGTTCATCGTAGCAGATTGCCAAGACACGGGGTGGACGAGCCATGTCCACATGGTTCCAGATTCGATGGCACTGCTGGCGGGACACCTGACGCCGGGTTGGCGATAGCCGACTCAGAAGCCAGGCAAGAGGCTTGGTTGCCCGCAAAAGAAAAAGACAAGCTCAGGGCAGATCAATCCGGTAGCAAAGATCGAAGATTCGAGCGCAGCCTGCTAGTACAGGCGGAAGGTAACTTCGATAGGGACGATGGTGGCGACGATTTTGCCGCTGGGACCGACGGCAGGTTTGAATTTCCAGCTTTTGACGGCTTCGATAGCTTTCTCTTCCAGACCGAGGCCGGGTCCTTTGACCACCGAGATGTTGACCGCCCGACCGTCCGTTGTGATGGTCACTTGAAGAACGACCGTACCCTGATACTTCGCTTTGCGAGCCTCGTCAGAATATTGCGGTGTGGGGCAATAGAGGCACACCGGAACCCCCACTCCGTTCACTCCAGCGCGAAACGCTCCGCCACCGGTTCCCCCGCCCTCACCGGGGCCCAATCCGCCGCCCGAGCCGCTGCCGATGCCGGTGCCATTCCCGTGACCCAGAGAATCGGACAGGGCCGAGGCCAGGGGATCCCCAAAATTCGACATGTTGGGGCTTGGCACCTTCAAGTCTGGCGGGCCGAGCAGCGCCGGATCCATGGCGAGCTTCGGATTCGGATTTTGAATCACAACTTGCGGCGGAGTGAACTGCGTCCACTTGAACTTGGGCAGCTTGCCTTTGGTCGGAGGGGTCAGGGTGTGATCGTTCGCGCCCCCACCCCCACCGGCCTTCGTAGCACCCGCCGGCAATTTAGAGATGTACGGGGAGATATCCAGCGGGGTGACATCCAGATTCTTGTTCTTGGCCTCCGTCGGCGCGGAAAAATGCCAGAACAGAGGAACGATGAGCACCAGGGCAAATACCGCGGCGTGAATCCCGATCGCCGTCAACTGGGACCAGCCGAAGTTTTCATCCTTCGACCAGATATCCTTCACTTTCACAGGTTTGCTGGTCACCTGCAGCGGCGGCAACTTGGTCGGTGAAAAAAATTCCTTGATGCGATACCCGAAGCCGCCAAAATTGGCACCCCAGTTGACCGCCAATTTGCTGTTCAGAGGACCCTTGGGCACCGGGCGGGAGCTAAAAAACTCCTTGAAGTTGTCGCTAAGTCCGCCGCCGTATTCCTCGGGCATCAGGCGCGAGGAAGTCTTCCCGTCGACCTTGACGGGTTTTTCCGTCAGAAACTGCTTGAGGTTGGACCAGAAGCCGTCGGTCACGACGTTCTGCGGGGTGCTGAATTTGGGCACTGCCGACGACGGCACAGCAGCAGTTTGCTGCGCGTCAGAGACCTTCGGCTTATTCATGTCGGGCGGCAGCAAATTGATGATGTTACTTGGCACCGTTATCCCCTAGTAGGAGTCGACACACAGCGATCTTTTCCGGTTCCAAAAGGTTACGATTCGCGCGTCCGCGGATTGGTTGCACCCGGGTATCGGCTGACACCTTCTCTCCAATATTGTAACATACGGAATTACGCTGCTTTCCGATGTTTCCCGCCTCTACCCTTGGGAAATAACGGCACAGAAGGGATTCTTCCGACCGATCCATGGCCGAGCCACTCGAACTGAAAAAGACGCTGAACCTGCCAAAAACCGATTTTCCAATGAAGGCTGGGCTACCGCAAAACGAGCCGAAGCAGCTCGCTGCGTGGCAAGAAGAGCACTTATATGAGCGCATTTTGGAGGTTCGCAAAGGTAAGCCCCTGTTCGTGCTTCATGACGGTCCGCCTTACCCCACGGGCGAAATTCACCTGGGGACGGGTTTGAACAAGATCCTGAAGGACTTAATCGTCAAGACCAAGAGCATGGCAGGGCATTATGCGCCCTACGTACCGGGCTGGGATTGCCATGGCTTACCCATTGAGACGCAGGTGGAAAAGGAACTGGGGGGCAAAGGCAAGGTACCACCTGCGGATTTCCGGCGATTATGCCGCGAATTCGCGTCGCGTTACGTCGAATTCCATAAGCGCGATTTCAAGCGCCTGGGAATCTTTGGCCGCTGGAACGACCCTTATTTGACCATGAGTTTCGAGTACGAGGCGATCATCGCTGGAGCCTTTCTGGACTTCATGGAAAAGGGATATGTCTATCGCGGCCGCAAACCCGTTTATTGGTGCATTTACGACTCGACGGCGCTTGCCGAAGCGGAAGTGGAATATGAAGACCACACCAGCGCTTCTATCTGGGTGAAATTTGCCGTCGTGGGTGGTGGCAAGGGAGACGCTGCTAAATTAGGCAGCGACATCAGCGCGGTCATCTGGACCACGACGCCCTGGACCATCCCGCACAATCGCGCACTGGCCTTTCATCCCGACTTTGAATACGCCGTGGTGGACACGGAAAAAGGCGCGCTGCTTCTGGCCGCGGATCGCGTCGCCGCGCTGCAAGCGGAGTGCGGCATCAAGGATGCGCGCGTCCAGGGCACATTCAAAGGACGCGATTTTGAAGGCATGACTTTTCAACACCCATTTCTGCCGGTCCAGGTCCCGGGAATTCTCGCGACGTATGTGACGCTGGATCAAGGCAGCGGCATCGTGCATACTGCGCCGGGTCACGGAGCGGACGATTTCAACTCCGGTCAGAAATATGGGCTGGAGATCTATGCGCCCATCGATGATCGCGGCGTGTACCTGGAAGGTTTGCCGGAATACAAAGGCAAAGACGTTTTCACCGCCAACCCGATCATCGTGAAGTTGCTTGCCGATCGTGGCGCCCTGCTGGGGTATCACGAATACAAGCACAGTTACCCGCATTGCTGGCGTTGTCACAATCCGGTCATCTTTCGCGCTACGGAGCAATGGTTCATCGGGATGGACCAGGCGGCGCATGGCGACAGTGAGTCGCTGCGCAAAAAGACGCTCGCGGACATTCGCAACGTGAAGTGGATTCCCGGTTGGGGCGAAGACCGTATGTACGAAATGATCGCCGAGCGCCCGGATTGGTGCGTTTCGCGGCAGCGCTTCTGGGGAGTTCCGATCATCGTTTTCTACTGCGAAGGCTGCAACAAGCGCCTGGAAGACTTCGCCGCGCTACGAAATGTAGTGAAATGGTTCGAAAAGGAAGGCGCCGACGCATGGTACAGCCACAGCGCCGAAGAACTCTTGCCCGGCGGAACGACCTGTTCGTGTGGTTCGACCAGATGGCGCAAGGAAAACGACATTCTGGATGTCTGGTTCGACTCCGGATCGTCGCACCTTGCGGTGTTGAAGGGACCTGAGTGGCCGGCTGACGTGTATTTGGAAGGACCGGACCAGTATCGCGGCTGGTTTCACAGTTCACTGCTGATCGGGGTGGGAGTGCGCAATCATGCCCCGTACCGTAGCGTGGTCACGCACGGGTGGACGCTGGATGAAAAAGGCCAGCCGATGTCGAAATCGCTGGGAAACACGTTGTATCCCGTGGAGATCTGCGAGCGATGGGGCGCGGACCTGCTGCGCCTGTGGGTGGCGTCGGTCGAGTACCAGGCGGACGTAAAAATGAGCGAGCGGGTCATGACCCAGCTCAGCGAAGCCTATCGCAAGTTGCGAAATACTTTTCGCTACGGCCTCGGGAACCTGTTTGATTTTGATCCGGTTCGGGATGCCGTCGCCAATGACCAGCTCGAGGAGATGGACCGCTGGATGCTCGAGCGCACCGCGGATCTGGCCCAGAAGTGTCGCGAATGGTATGCCGCCTATGATTTTCACCGCGTCTATCATGCCCTGCACGATTTTTGCGTCGTGGATCTCAGTGCTTTCTACTACGACGTTTTGAAAGACCGGTTGTATACCAAAGCGGCGAAAAGCAAATCGCGCCGTTCAGCGCAGACCGCCGTGTGGAAGATCACTTCCGCGCTGGTACGCCTGATCACGCCGGTGCTGGTGTTTACCTCCGAAGAAATCTGGAAATATTTGCCTAAGGAGGCGGGCCCGGAAAGTGTCCATATGTCCCTCTTCCCGGAAGAACCTGAGCTTCGCACCGCGATGGATCCCAAAAAGATTGTCGCCTGGGAGTTGCTTTCCAAGGTGCGCGGGGAAGTCTTGAAGGCGCTGGAAACCGCGCGCAATGAAAAGAAGATCAATTCGGGGTTAGAGGCTAAAGTTCTGTTGAACGCTGATTTGGAGCTGAAATCGAAGCTGAAACCATATCTGCCCGTTCTTCCGGGACTCTTCATCGTCTCGCAAGTCGACTTCTTGACTGCCGGTGCAGGAGATTTTCGCTCCGACGCCGTGCCAAGCCTGGAAGTGACCGTTCAGAAGGCCGACGGCAAGAAGTGCGAGCGTTGCTGGAATTATTCCACGCACGTCGGCGAGAATTCGAGATATCCGACGATCTGTGAGCGCTGTTCGGATGCTCTAACCGAAATCGAGGCGACCGTCTAATGATTCCCGGCCGATTACGATGGCTGTGGCTGACCTTGACCGTGGTGCTGCTCGATCGAGCGAGCAAGGCCTGGTTCGAGACGCGAACGGTGGAGGGCTGGCGTGAGGAGCTGATTCACAATTTCGTTTACCTGGTGCACAGCCGCAACCCTGGCATTGCCTTCGGTGTTTTCGCGGAGTCTTCTTCACCGTGGGTCCGTATGGTACTTATCGGTGGCTCCGTGCTGGTCATCGGCGCTCTCGCTTGGCTGTTCGCAGCCGGGCACAGCGGCGGCACGCTGACCGCCGCGGGTCTCGCGCTCCTGCTGGGGGGAGCTGCGGGCAATGTGACGGACCGCATCGTGCACGGCGCCGTGACGGACTTCTTCGAGGTGCTTATCGGTTCGTACCACTGGCCGGCCTTCAATGTGGCGGATTCCGCAATTACCATCGGTGCCGCGCTCATCATTTTTGACGTTCTGTTCGGCCACAGGCCGCACGCGCCGGAAGTGTCCAAGCATCAAGCCAGCTAGCCGTTTCGCAGACAAATCCATGAAGCTGCAATTTCTCGTCAACCCGGAAGAGGCTGGACAGCGTCTCGACCGCGTAGTGACGTCCCATTGTGCGGAGCTGAGTCGCTCCCGGGTCCAGGATTTGATCGACATCGGTCTGGTGGTCTGCAACGGTACCCGGAGTCGGGGCGCGCATCGCGTCCGCACCGGCGACCACATTACCGTGGAAGTCCAACCGCGCCCGCCCATGCGGGCCACAGCGGAATCCATTCCGTTGGACATTCTCTACGAAGATGACGACCTTTTGGCGGTCAATAAGCCCGCCGGCATGGTCGTTCATGCGGGCGCGGGAAACTCGCAAGGCACGCTGGTGAACGCTCTTTTGGGCCGCGGCCAGTCGCTATCGCAGGGTGGAGATGTATTTCGTCCGGGGATCGTCCATCGTCTGGACAAGGACACCTCCGGTATCCTTCTCGTAGCCAAGAACGACGCCGCGCATGCCAAACTGGGTGAAGCATTTCGGGCGCGGACCTTGCGCAAGACCTACCTCGCGCTGGTGCATGGGACTTTGAAGGAGCCCAGCGGTCGCATTGATCTGGCCATTACACGCGACCCCAAACGCCGTGTGCGCATGACCGCCCGTAGCAGCGCCGTGTTAAGGAACGCCCGGGAGGCGCGCACCGATTGGCGCGTGCTCACTCACATCGCCGGGTTGACCCTCGTCGAGGTGCAGCTCTACACCGGCCGAACCCATCAAATTCGCGTGCACTTTTCCGCGCTGCGCCATCCCGTTGTTGGGGACACGCTTTACGGTGCTTCCACTCATGTCCGCGTCGAAAAGGCGGTTTTGCCGGCGCTCGGACGCAACTTTCTGCACGCCGCGAAAATTGGTTTCAGTCACCCGAGAACAGGTGCCGCCATGGAGCTCCGCTCACCGCTGCCGTCCGAACTCCAGGCCTATTTACAAGCGTTAGCGACGACCGCCGGTGACTCTCCGAAGCGAATTGACGCTGCCCTCGCGGGCTACCTATAATCAACAAAGCCAACCCATGAGAAGAGTGCTCACTGCTGGTTTTCTGATTGCCGCGCTGTTTTGCGTTCCCTTGAGTGATCGCGCGCAACAACCTGCTCCGCCGCAACCTGCTGCACCCCAGGAAGAAGCCAAACCGCAGGAGCAGGGCCGCATCACGCAGGTCGTGAACCTGGTCGACGTGTTGTTTACCGTGCTCAACCGTCGCAACAAACTGGTGCCCGACCTGGCGAAGGAAGATTTCAAGATCTGGGACGATAAAGCCCAGCAGACCATCCGCTATTTCAGCAAGCAGTCCGATCTTCCCTTGCGCATTGGTTTGCTAATGGACACCTCCAATAGTATTCGCGACCGGCTCAAATTCGAGCAGGATGCCGCAACCTCTTTCTTGTTTAGCGTGATTCGGCACAACCGCGACCAGGCCTTCGTCATGACCTTCGACGACGAGCCCAATATCCTGCAAGCTTTCACCGATGACACCGGACGCCTCCGCGATGAGATCGTTGCCACGCGCGCGGGGGGCGGGACCGCCGTTTACGATGCGATTTACGTCGCTTGCGAAAAGGAGCTAAGCCATCCGCCGCGGCCCGCGGGCGACCAGCCCGACGTCGTGCGCCGCGTTATGATCGTCATCAGCGATGGGGACGACAATCTTTCCAACCACACGCGCGCCGAAGCCATCGAAATGGCCCAGCGCACCAGCGTGGTCATCTACACCATTAGCACCAGCACTCAGTGGATCCAGCTTTCGCAGACCAATCCGGAAAAGCTTGCTGATCGTAAAACGCACCTTACCGAAGGCGACAAGATCCTCCAGGATCTCGCCGAGGAAACCGGGGGCCGCGCCTTTTTCCCCTATCACGTGGACGATCTTGACCAGTCTTTTCAGGACATCGGCGATGAGCTGCGTAATCAATACTCGATCGCTTACATTCCCACCAACTCCGTGCTGGATGGCAAATACCACCGCATTCGCATTGACGTGCCCGACCACAAGGGCTATCAGGTGCGCGCGCGTCGCGGCTATTTCGCAAAGGCTCGCGGAGATTCCGCAGCTCCGCCCGCCGCGAATCCCGCCGGAAAATAAAGCCGGGAAAGGTGTCTTTTCCTGAACGCTTAGTTGGTAGTGTCCTTCAGCAGTAGCGCGTCGGACTCATTGTGTCCGCGCTCGATGGCCAGCTTTGATCCGTCCGGCGAGAAAACAAATCGCGCGATTCGTTCCGCGGTGTAGTGCGTCAGTTGACGATAGGGCGAGCCATCCAGCGCCTGCATCCAGAGATTGTCGACTCCCCGTTCACGAACGGCATAAACAATGCCTTTCCCGTCCGGCGAGTAGTCCATCGGGACGGAAGCTCGCGCATCGATGTTGTGATAATTTTCTTTCTTCTCTTCGATCGAGTAGACCTTTAGCACTAACCGGTGATCCAGCTCTCGCACGTCAAGAATCGCGATGCTCTTGCCATCCGGTGAGAGGGCGTAGCCGTCCGATGGATCATCGATAACGGTCTGGGGCGTCCCTCCTTCGACGGGAATACGCTTCAGCGACTGGTTCTCCAGCACCGATACGAAGTAGATCCACTTGCCGTCTTTCGAACATTGCGGATGGTTCTCATTCCTGCCGAAGGTCAGCTGCGTCACGTCCGATCCCCCCGGATCGACGCGAAACAAATTGATCGCCGCGCCGGTTTTTCCCAGCGATCGGAACACGAGGAATTTCCCGCCCGCGCAGGACACCACCTCGTCCGGCGTATGCTTGCGATCCGACAACAGCACCGTTTCGCCCCCGCTGGTGCCCACCAGGCGGATATCCCCACCCTGAGGAATCACCAGCTTCCCTTCGGACATCCAATCCCACCGCCAGATGGGCTGATTGGACATCATTAGAGACACTGGTTGCAGAGCATCGGGGTTCGCGGCGGGGGCCACTGCCAATTGATAGTTGTACTGGCGCGCGCTGACCACCAGGCTCTTGCCGTCCGCGGAGGCGCTCGGATGAAAGTAGCTGTTGGTGTCCATCGTTAAGGCTCGGAATTCGCCGGACGGATAGCTTACGAAGCCTAGTTGGCGGTGGAGCAGTCCTTTCTCGATCGATGCTGCCGACACCACCAGACCGTTCGAGCCGGGCAGCCAGGCCGGATCGTAATAAATCCTGTCGGGACTGAGCGCGGTCTCTTGTCGCTTGCCGGTAGCCACATCGACGGCCAGCAAACCACCCAGAGCATCTCTCGTCGGTTGAGCCACCGGAATCACGATGGTCTTGCCGTCCGGCGCCCAGGCCGGCACATCGCTGTCGGTCGGCACGATGGTGTTGCGGAACAGAGCACGATCCGGCGAGCCATCCGCGTGCATTACGAACAAATCGAAATTCGGAGTGTCGTGATGCTCTCGCACGTAAGCGAACAATTTTCCGTCTGGAGAAAACGTGATGGGGCTGTCCACATCCCGAATCAGCAGGCGCGGTGTTCCGCCGAGCATAGGCGCCGAATAGAGGGAAGCGATGGTGTGTTCGTCCTCGTCGCGTCGGACACAGTACAGATAGTTGCCGTCGGGAGAGAAGGTCAAGCCCGCATAGCGTGTAGCCGCGGGCGCCACCACCTGCGTGTTGCTTCCAGTAGGAATGTGCCGGAGCCATAAGGATTGCAGGCCGTCTTCGTCTCGCACATGCAGAAGATACTTGCCGTCCGGCGACAGCGTTGCCAACGAAATGTGCCCGTTGTTGGTCAGATTCTCGATCGAAAAATGCTCGAACGGTATGTGTTGCGTCTCTCGCACGAGTGCGTAAATGCCGAATGCCGCGGCAAGAATGACCAGAGCCGCCACGCCAATCGTCACTCCCGCGCCAATCTTGTTCTTGCGGGCAGCTTCGATCAGGACGGAACCACTCGACTTAGCGGGCTCTTGGGCTGACGTTGCGGACGGCGCGGTTCCACTCGTCGCCGTTGCCGCCCGTGCGGTAGACGCCGCCGTGCTGGTTCCCGAATCCGTTTCCCGCTGCAGCCGCTTCAAGTCGGCTCGAAGCTCCGCGGCCACCTGATACCGGCAGTCGCGATCCTTCTCCAGGGATTTGTTCAAGATCCGCTCAAATTCCGCCGGCACATCGGGGTTCAGTGACACCGGCGCCGCCGGAGCGCCATGCAGAATGCGATCGAAGATGACCGCGCTGGTTGAACCGGGAAACGGGTGTTTGCCGGTGATCATCTGATAGAGCACTGCTCCCAGTGAAAAGAGGTCGCTGCGTCCATCGAGATCCTCGCCGCGCGCCTGCTCCGGAGACATGTACGCGATTGTGCCCACTGCCGTTCCTGGGCTCGTGAGCAGTGCCGGGCTTGTGTCTGCAACGGTTTCGCCGTCCAGGCTTTGCGCCTTGTCGCGGTCCTGCAAGAGCTTGGCGAGCCCAAAGTCCAGGATCTTCGCCGTGCCGCGATCCGTAAGAAAGATATTCCCCGGCTTGATATCCCGGTGGACGATGCTTTTCTTGTGCGCCGCATCCAACGCGTCCGCCAGCTGGATGCCGATGTCCACGCTCTTGGTTACGGGAAGCGACGCGCCAGCCAGCGCCTTGTCCAGGGCCTGCCCTTCCAGAAGCTCCATGGCAATGAACGTTCGCCCTTCGTGTTCTTCGATGGCGTGAATGGTGCAGATGCCCGGATGGTTCAGCGCGGAGGCGGCGCGCGCCTCACGCAGAAACCTTTCCAGGGCCAATGCATCTCGATCTCCGCCGGCAGGCAGAAACTTCAGCGCCACTCGCCGCGCCAGCTTGGTATCCTCCGCTTCATAGACAACACCCATCCCGCCTCCGCCAATCTTGCGGATAACCAGGTAATGCGCGATGAGGCTTCCTTCCATTTTTTGAGCTGTTCGGAACATCAAATGGTAGACGTTGCTCATGGAACGGTCAATCTCCCATCAATCGATACGGCAACTCCTCGTTACTGGATTTTTCCCCTTCGCGGTGGACTTGCTCATCGGCCGCCATGTTATCCTGCCCCGCATGTCGAGCCGCCGAGCGCTTCTTGCCCTGCTTTTTCTCAGCTTTTTGTTGCCGCCCCTTGTGAATGCCCATGTGCAGCGGGTCGAAATCACCTCCCGCACGGCCGTGCTCGGTGGTCGGGTTTTCGGCTCGGCCGGACCTTATGAGCGCATCGTCGGGCGCATTTATTTCTCGCTCCCCGTGGCCAATCCCCACAATCGGGGCATTGTGGATCTTCCGAACGCTGTCAACCTCAAGAATGGTGAGGTGGAATTTTCGTCGGATTTCATAGCGGTGCGCCCGAAGGATCCGCACAAAGGCAATGGTTCGATGCTGCTGGAAGTGCCCAATCGCGGCCGCGCCCGCATTATTTCCCTGGTGGATGGCGGCAACCTCGACCTCTCCACCGACGCCGGGGATGCTTGGTTGCTGCGCAACGGCTACACCATCGTCAGCCTGGGTTGGCAGTGGGACGCCTCCGGCGAGGATGCGCTGCGTTTCTTCGCTCCGGTGGCCAAAGAGAACGGATCGACCATCTCCGGTTTGCTGCGAGGCGACGTCATGCTTTCCGCGCCGGCGCAAGAAATTCCCCTCGGCCATCTGATCCTCGGCAATATCGGCGGATCGGAATATCCGGTTGCGGCTCCGGATGACCCGCGCAACGTGTTGAGCATCCGCGAGACGCGCGACGCTCCGCGCACAATCATTCCTCGGACGGAATGGCAGTTCGCGCAGACCGTTGATGGCAAGCAGGTTCCAAGCGATCGCCACATTCACCTCAATGGCGGATTCCAGCCGGGGAAGATCTACGAATACGTTTACGTGGTCGCCGATCCCGTCGTGGCGGGAGGCAGTTTCGCCGCCATCCGCGATTTTGCTTCGTACGCCAAGCATGCCTCGGATGCGGTCGCGCCTGCTGTTCGCGTTTACGGCGAAGGCATCTCGCAAAATGGCCGTTTCCTGCGCGATTTTCTGTATCAGGGTTTTAACGCCGACGAAGACGGCCGCATTGCGCTCGATGGCGTCCTTGCCCACGTAGCTGGCGCCGGGCGAGGCAACTTCAACTATCGTTTTGCGCAACCTTCTCGCGACGCGCAGCCGACCTCCTCGGTTTTCTATCCAACGGACATTTTCCCGTTTACCGATCTACCTGAAACCGATCCGATTACTCATGAGCAGGGCGGCCTGCTGGATCGTGCCGTCGCGGAAAAGGTCCTGCCGCGCATTTTTCTTTCCAACACTTCCTATGAATACTGGGGTCGCGCCGCCGCGCTTATTCACACCACGGCGGATGGCCAAAGCGACGTTGCTGTTTCTCCCAGCGTGCGTATTTATCATTTCACCGGGCTCCAGCATTTCTCCGGTCCATTTCCGCCTGCCAAGGGTCAAGGCGATCTTCACGGTCAGGAGCCGCAATCGCCGTTGCCCATCAAGTATTTTTGGCGAGCCATGATCGCGTCGATGGACGCGTGGGTTCGCAGCAATGTTCCCCCGCCGCCCAGCAGCTATCCCAGGATTGTCGACGGCACCCTCGTTCCTCTGGAAAGTTATGCATTCCCGGCCATCCCGGGGGTTGCCCGGCCCCATGAAGCCAACGCCGCGTACCGCATCGATTTCGGTCCACGATGGAAAGAAGGAATTCTGGGGTTCCAGCCGCCCAAAGTAGCCCAGCCATTCCCCATCTTGGTGCCCCAGCCGGACTCCGATGGAAATGAGCGGGACGGCGTGCGGTTGCCGGAGATTACTGTTCCGCTCGCCACCTATGCTCCCTGGAACCTTCGCGATCCTGCTATTGGCGCACCGGATCAGCGCGTGTCGTTTGAGGCTTCCTTTATCCCGTTTCCGAAGACGCTCGCGGACCGCCAGCGTTCCGGCGACCCGCGGCGTTCCGTGACCGAGCGCTATGCCTCCCGAGATGACTATCTTCGCCGCTATACGGCCGCCCTCGAAGACTTGATCCGGCAGCGCTGGGTCTTGCAGGAAGATCGCCCCGCTATGCTGCATCTTGCCGAACAGGAATGGGCAGAAGCCACCAAGTGACTGGATAGAGACGCAAGTACACCGGTTGTTCTGGAATTTATTCTTCGCTCCGAATCAGTCTGCAGTGTCCACCGTACGCGGTTCCACGGGATCAAATGTCCCCGCATCCAGTCCCGCGTCGTTGCGGCTCGTCACCGGCCGCTTCGGCCGTTCGTCCACGTGCAATTGAAAAATATCCGGCCGTGCATAGTGCCCAACGACGTCCAGGTCGTACTTTCCTTGTATGATTTGCCCGCGATCGATCTCCGACAACAGGATTCCTTCGCCATCGGTCTTTGGCCCCGCCAAAAAATTCCCGAACGGATCCACGATGCAGCTTCCGCCTCGACATACCACGGCGTCCGGCTCGGCTGCACCGAACGCCGCCGCATAGTCCGCCGGAAAATCGCTTCTGCGGTTGAACTGGTTGCACGACAGCACAAAGCAACGCCCTTCCACCGCGATGTGCCGCATCGAGGCGATCCACGATTCGCGCGCATCCGCCGTTGGCGCGCAATAAATCTCCACGCCCTTGGCGTACATCGAGGCGCGCAGAAGCGGCAAATAGTTCTCCCAGCAGATAACCGCTCCCAGCTTTCCCGCTTCCGTGGCGAACACCGGCATGGTGGATCCGTCGCCGAATCCCCAAATCAGGCGCTCCGATCCGGTTGGCATCACCTTCCGGTGCTTGCCAAGGTAGTCGCCGTCGGGCGCAAAAAACAAAACCGTGCAGTACAGCGTGCCTCCGTCCCTTTCCACCGCGCCGACAACCAGATGAACGCCATTCGATCGCGCCGCCCTGCCCAGCCGGTCGACGGTGGGCCCCGGTACGTCTACGCTGCTTTCCCAATAGCGCTGGAAATCCGCGCGTCCCGCATCACTGCGTCCTCCTACCACTGCCCCAAAATCCAGGCCGCGTGGGTAGCCGGAGACAAACGCTTCCGGGAACAGCACGATCCGGGCGCCCGCTTGTGCTGCTTCGCGCGTCAGCGATTCCAGTTTTCCCACGGTCCGCTCCCGGTCAAATACGACCGGCGAGGCTTGCACCACCGCCACCTTGCATCCCATGACTCCCTCTCAATTCGGCCGGTAACCCCGGCCCGTTCTGCCTGTTTGTGGCTCATTCCTCGGACAGTTTTACCGCCATCTCCAGCAGATTCGTTACGCTGTTCCAGTTCCGGGCGGTCCCTGGAGTCTTCAGTATCTTCTCCATCGCCACCCAGGACACCTTCGACCGCCCCGCTCCATTTGGAAAATGGATATAGATTTCGCGACCGGACACCCGAATCTCTTCCGGGTCCGTTTTCATCTGGGAAATCTGGTCGCGACCTTCCGATGATGGCGTCCCATACAGAAACACGACCAGCAATTTATTGGGTGCGACATCGCTGCGCCTGCAAAAAGGATTTGCGGCGACGACCTTTTTTAGCTCCTTCGCACTTCGTAGCACGACCGGGCAGCTGAATCCGAACTCTCGCTCGATGCCTTTCTCGATTCGCTTAGCCAACACGGGCGTGTCTCGTTCGTCCGACCGGAACACCACGTTCCCGCTTTGCACGTACGTCTGCGCATCCTTCAGCTTCAAGGATTTATACAGTGCCCGCAACGCCTCCATCTTGACTCGGTTGTGGGAACCGACATTGACGCCTCGTAATAGCGAAACGAACACGGACATGGCTGGAAGTATACCTCCGGACCTTCGCTCTGCAGGCTGCCTGCTGCGTGCTACAGATCAACCTGTCCGGCCATTTTTTGGCCCTCCATATTCTTGTTGCCGATGCCGGTGTACCTTTACAATCGAATTCGGCCCCGGTATCTCGGCACGTACACGTACGGTTTTGCGCTCATTGGAGGAGTTCCATGCCCATCAAGCAAGGAGATCTGGCGCTGCTTCAGGAACCCGTGGCTAAGGATCTTTTGGCCTCGCGAATTCCTGCACGATTGGCGTACGTCTGGACCGATGGCACTCCGAGGGTTGTGCCCATCTGGTTTCATTGGACCGGCCAGGAATTGGTGATGGCTACTCCGCCGAAAGCTCCGAAGCTCAAAGCCTTAGCCAAGAATCCCGCGGTGGCCCTGACCATCGACAGCGATACGTTTCCACACAAAATCTTGCTGCTTCGTGGCGTGGCTTGGTTGCAGCCCGTGGAGGGAATCGTTCCAGAGTACGAAATGGCAGCAGAGCGTTATTTCGGTCCGGAGCAGGGTCAGGCGTGGTTGAAGCAGCTCCGCACCATGATCACCAGCATGGTGCGCATAACCGTTACGCCGGAATGGGCGGGACTCATCGACTTTCAGACGCGCTTTCCCAGCGCCCTATCTGCTTAAAGCTCCGGGCGGCTCAGCCCTTAGGCGCGTAGTAGCCCTTGCGAGCCAGGACCTTGTCGTCGTGGTTGGAGACATCGACTTTAATTTTGCGGAATTTGCCGTCGCGCGCGGTGTTGGTCGGGTAGTAGCCGAGCGTGTACTGGCTGCGCAGTTCTTCCGAAATTTGATCGAACGCTTCCTGGAGATGCTTTTCGGTATTGGCGACGATCATACGCCCGCCGGTTTCTTCGGTGATTTGTTTTGCGACGCTGCCGTTGCCGCCGAAGCGTGAATCCGCGACGAGCAGAATGTGAATCACCGTGTCGGTCCGCTGCGCCGCTTCGATCGCCTCTTCCTTGCGAACCTTGCTGCCTTCGTCCTGCGCGTCGGTGACGACGACAATCGCTTTGCGCCCAGCTTCGCTCGAGAGCTTGTCGTTGCACGCCAGATAAATCGCATCGTAGAACGCGGTGCCGGTGACATTGCCGCCGACTGGACCGGGATTGATCATCCCGCCGCCCATCGGCGAGTTGATGCGCGTCTTGCGAATCGCGCGATCGAGCAAGCCGCGATCGTCGGTCCAATCGGCGAGCAGATCGACGTCCGTATCAAACGACATGATCAGCGCTTCGTCTCCCTTGCGCAGCACGCGGCCCAGAAACTGCCCACCCATGTCCTGAATCGCGCCGAGCATGAATTGTTCGGATCCAGACGTATCGAGAAGCAACGCGAGCGTGATCGGCAGCGTCACTTCTCTGGAGAAGAAGGCGATCTGTTGATCCTGGCCGTCTTCCTGGATCTTGAAATCTTGCTGTTTGAGGTCGGTGACGATGCGTTTGCTGTGGTCGCGGACGGTGGCGAAAATGTTGACCAGGTTCACCTGGCTCTTGATGATCGGGCCTTGTTGCGCCGGCTCTTGGCCCCGTACGCTCACCGCCAGCACCGCGGCCAACCCGCTCATCGCACACAGCGTCACAAGTGTTTTCACCGAAGCCATGTATAATTTCCTTGACGAGAAATGCCCGGCCTGAAAATGTTTGCCGCTGGGCTGCTTACGCCAACTTAGGATGCCGCTAAGCCGCTCAGGGATGCGCGGTTCCACCCGTCGCAACCGATGGAACACCGGAAAGTTTGGCCCCAGGATCATGAAAAGTCCACGAAAAATGTCTGTTTACCTTGGCGCGACGCTATTTCTGGCGCTGTTCACCTCAATTGCCGCCTTCTCTTGGCCGCAGTCTCCCGCTCAGGTTCCTTCGCGCCGCCCGGTACCTCCCGACCAGAATGACGCGCAAACCAAGATCACCGTGAATTCCAACCTGGTGATTCTCCCGGTGACGGTTATGGATGGCGACGGCAACCTGGTTCCCGACCTCGCCCGCGATGAGTTTCGTGTCTTGGAGGACAACGTGGAACAGAACATCGACGTTTTCTCCTCCGAAGCCTTTCCGCTCTCCATCGTCATCCTGATTGACAACGATCTCAAGGACAAGGACGCGGCTGCCGTCCAGGCCAGCCTCGATGCCATCATTGCCGGACTGAGCGAATCCGACGAAGCCTTCGTCTGCCGCTTCGACCAGTTCTTCCACCCCGGCAAAGGGTTCACCCTGACCA
>CAWFXG010000040.1:0-67828 GCA_963819745.1 uncultured Acidobacteriota bacterium
GCCCCCTCCCCGGGTCGATGTCGAGGAGGCGGCCGACGAAGACGCCGTTTACTACGGCACGAAGCTCCGCGGCGCCTCGAATCGGAAGGCGAAAAGGATCCTCGACTTCAGCCCCCGTCGATTGGAATGGCTGGGCCGATGAAATCCACGTTGATGCCTCATGTCGCGAGTCGAGAGTCTTGCGAGACGAGCCATTTGCCGCCGGACGTCCCCCATGCCGGCGGGCTTGCGATTGACGCTTGAGTCCATCGTCGGGAATGAGATCACGGGCCCGGAGACCTGCCATGTATGACCTCGAACAATGGATCAAGGATCGGCATTCGACGCGGAAATTCCTCCCCCGACCGGTGCCGCGGGCGACGGTCGAGGGTGCCCTGGCCCTGTGCAGTGCGCCCCGTCGAACTCGAACATCCAGCCCTGGCGGATGGTGTTCGCCTCCGGGCCCGCCCGCGATCGCCTCGGGGAGGCGCTGCTCAAGGAGGCCCGGCTCCAGGCACCCCACATCCCCGAGCTGCCCGAGCCGTTCCGGCATCACCGCCAGGAGCTGGGCGTCCAGGTCTACGGGGCGATGGGGATCGCCCGCGAGGACAAGGCGAGCCGGCTGGCCGCGGTGATGCGCAACTTCGAGTTCTTCGGGCGCCGCTGGTCGGGATCGCCTGCATCCACCACGACCTGGGGCCGGCCGACGCGGTGAGCGTGGGGATGTTCCTGCAGACGCTGCTCCTGGCCCTGACCGCCCGGGGGCTGGGGACTTGCGTGGAGGTCTCGGTGGCGGGCTATCCCGACGTGGTCCGGGCCGAAGTCCGAAGATCCCGCCGGAACTGACGATCCTCTGCGGCCTGGCGGTGGGCTACCCCGACCCGGATTTCGCGGCGCGAACCGCCTCCACATCGGCCGCGAGGCCGTCGAGGAGAACGTGGTGTTCCTGGACGACTGATCCGGCGGCTGGGAGCCGCCGTCAGGGCCGGCGGGCCGAGGCCGACCCGGCCATCCATCCGCCGCTCACCGGGGGGCGACGGGAGGCCGTCCGGGAACGAACGGAGACCGGCCGACGATTGTGCATGACCGGTCGATCGGATACCCTCGCTCCTCGGCGATCCGACCTATAAGGGACAGTCATCGTGAGCATCTGCCCTCGCCGCCCGATGACGGTCTCGCCGCTCTGGTTGCAGTCGGCCGATCCTGACGCTGATCTTCGGCTTCGCGATCCTGGGGTACGCGGCGGTCCGCACCTACCGGGAATCGGCCCCGGTCCCGTCGAGGATCGTCGACGAGCGGGGCCGGGTCCTCTTCGACCGCGAGGACATCGTCCAGGGGCAGGAGCATTTCCTGACCTACGGCCTGATGCAGTACGGGACGGTCTACGGCCACGGGGCCTATCTCGGGCCCGACTTCACCGCCGACTACCTCCACCGCCAGGCGGTCCACATGAAGGACCTCTACGGCGGGGACGACGCGGCCGGCGAGCGGGTCCGCCGCGAGTTGCAGGCCAACCGCTACGACCCGGCGACCGGCACCCTGGTCTGGACCGACGGGCAGGTCGCGGCGTTCGAGGCGAACCTCGACTATCTCCGCGAGACGTTCCTCGACCGCGAGGCGAGCGGCGTGGGGCTCAAGCCCGCACCTGATCGCCGACCCCGAGGAGTCGCGGAAGGTCACCGGCTTCATCGCCTGGACGGCCTGGACGCGCCGCGCGTCGGCCCGACAAGACCTACTCTTATACCAACAACTGGCCGCCCGACGAGCTCGTGGGCAACACGCTCACCGGCGAGGCGATCATGTGGAGCGCCCTGTCGCTGGTGGCGCTCCTGGGCGGGATCGGGATCGTCCTGGGCGTCTTACGGCCGGTTCGGCGGGACCATCGGCTGGCACGAGACCGAGGAGCGGCGGATTCGCTTCCTGCCCCCGGCGGAGGTCGGCGCTGACCCCGGCCCAGCGGGTCGACGGCCTGGTTCTTCCTGGTCGTGGCGGCCCTCTTCGTGCTCCAGAACCTGGTGGGCGGGGCGACCGTCCACTACATGGTCGAGGCGACGGGCTTCTTCGGGATCGACCTGCCCAGGCTCCTGCCCTACAACCTCACGCGGACCTGGCACCTCCAGATGGCCATCTTCTTCGTGGCCACGGCCTACCTCGCCGCCGGGATCTTCCTGGCCCCGCTGATCGCCGGCCGCGAGCCGAGGGGCCAGGGCTGGCTGTCGGCGATCCTGCTCGGGGCGCTGGCCGTGGTCGTCTTCGGCAGCCTCGGCGGCGAGATGCTGAGCATCCACGGCTACCTCTCCAGGGCCCTGCGGCCGATCTTCGGGCGCCAGGGGATGGAGTACATCGACCTCGGCCGGTTCTGGATGGTCCTGCTGATCGTCGGGATGCTGCTCTGGGTCGTGATCATCTATCGGGGACTGCGGCCCCGCCTGGCGATCGAGAGCCGGGGGAACCTTCCCTGGCTGTTCCTCTACAGCTCGCTGACGATCCCCGGGTTCTACGCGGTCGGGCTCCTGGCGGCACCCAAGGGGACGTTCGCCATGGCCGACTTCTGGCGGTTCTGGGTCGTCCACCTCTGGGTCGAGGACTTCCTGGAGCTGTTCACCACGATGCTGGTGGCCAACATCTTCGTGCTCCTGGGGATCGTCTCGGAGCGGTTCGCCACCCGGCTGATCTACTTCGACGTGATCCTCTACTCGGTCGGCGGCGTGGTGGGCACGATGCACCACAGCTATTTCAGCGGCGGGCCGGCGGTGCAGATGGCCTTGGGAGCGTTCTTCTCGGCGGCCGAGGTGATCCCCTTGACGCTCCTGACGGTCGAGGCGTGGTCGTTCCTCCAGCTCGGCGACGCGGCAGCAGGTGGGCGGGGCGAAGGAGTTCCCCCACCGCTGGGCGGTCCTGTTCCTGGTCTCGGTCGGGTTCTGGAACTTCCTGGGCGCCGGCGTGTTCGGGTTCCTGATCAACCTGCCGGTGGTCAGCTACTACGAGATCGGCACGCTGCTGACCTCGAACCACGGCCACGCGGCGTTCATGGGCGTCTACGGGATGCTGGCCCTGGCGCTGCTGTGCTTCTGCACCCGCTATCTGGCCCGGCCCGAGGACTGGAACGACCGGCTGATCGGCTATGCGTTCTGGGCGACCAACGTCGGGCTGATGCTGATGATCCTCGGGCACCTGTTCCCGCTGGGCGTCTTGCAGTTGGGGGACGTCGTGACCAACGGCTACTGGCACGCGCGGTCGGAGTGGTTCCGCAACTATCCGTGGCTGTCGTGGGCCAGGCTCCCGGGCGACGTCGATCTTCATGTCGGGCTCGTTCGCGATCCTCTGGCAGAGCGTGATCGTGGTCATCCGGCCCCGACTGAGGCCGGTCCCGCGCGAGGCGGACGGGTCGACGCTCCAGGCGACGTTGTTCACCGAGGTCCAGCCGGCCGGCGCGTCGACCGCGAGGCGTGATCGGACCGGGAGGCCGTCCACCATGCCGCCGTTCGCCGGATGGGGCTCGATCGATCGACGTGCCCCTCTGCCTCCTCCTGGGCTACCTGGTCGGCGTTGTGGGTCGGGGGCTGGGCGCTGGAGGTCGTGGCCCGCGTCCACTTCCGCAAGGCCCGACGCCACGCCCACGAGGGGTTCGGCTACGACCCGCTGCTCGACCGCTACGAATGCCCGCAGGGCGAGTTGCTCACCCTGCACACCTTCGACGACCGCGACAAGCTGGCGATCTACAAGGCCCCCGCGTCGAGTTGCAACGCCTGCGTCCTGAAGTCCTTCTGCACGCCCCACGACGAGGGCCGCCACGTCTACCGCTCGCTGGCCGAGTTCCACGAGACCGACGTCGGGCTGTTCCACCGTCGGCTGTCGCTGATCATCCTGGCGATCGCCGCCCTGTTCGCCCTCGGCGGCGATGATCGCCTGGTGGGACCGGCCCGGCGAGGCCCTGCTCCTCGTCGCGACGATGGTCAGTTGCACTCTGCTCTGGAGTGATCTCGCCAGGCTTCGGAGGGATCCCGCATCGACACGTCGGAGTTGAACGGCATCATCGCCTTGGAGAATTGGCCTGCATGACCCGCCCAACCACTACAATTAACGCCGATTTCCGCGGCCGGGAAAATAATCAAGCTTTCTGGGGTCGGAAGCCTCGATTCCTCGGGGATTTGGCCATTTCTGCCCTCGGATCGTTGATCGTTTATCCGGCCCAGAACGACTCGATCGGGATAAAATCTACATTCGCAGTTTCATGCATGTTCCGATGCATTTCAGGCGTTTCCCCCTGGTTTTCAAGGCTCTGACCTGAGGAGAAGGTCGGTTCGACCCTGTTTCGGCCCCGATTTTGGGTGTACGCTCTACGCCGGTTCCGGGCCGGAAAATAATCAACATCCGGGAGCCCGCGTCATGGACGGGAGTCACACCAGCCGGTTCTTCCTCGAGCCCAAGCAGACCTTCCAACGTCAATACGAGGCCCTCCGCGCGGTCTTCGTCGAAGGCCGAGCCACTCGACCAAGTCGCCGTGCGGTTCGGCTACAAACTCCTCGGCCCTGAGATCGATGGTCAGCCGGTTCCGGGCCGATTGTCGCCGCGGCGTCACGCCCCCCTTTTTCTCCCCGACGGACGCGGACGACCACTCGGGGCAGCGCGCCGGCCAAGACCGGCCACGCCCCGAACCGCCCGAAGTCGCCGACTGCCGGGAGCTGAACCTCACGCCCGGCCGCACGCTCCACTCGCGCGTCGCGGGCCTCTTCCTCTTCCTGCCGCTGCTGGCCCGGCTCGGCTTCGACCGCCTCGTCGCCGAGGCCGGCTATCCCGGCTCGGAGATGGTCCCCGCCCTCGGCGCCATGCTGTCGCTCCTGGCGCTGAAGCTGCTCGACAAGGAGCGCCGCAGTCACATCGACGACTTCAACTGCGACGAGGCCCTCGGCCTGTTCGCCGGCCTCAACATCCTCCCCAAGAAGTCGTTCGCCACCGACTACTCCTACCGCACCGGCCGCGACCAGCAACTGGGCCTGTTGCAGGGATGGGTCAAGGCCCTGGCCCCGCTGATGTTCCCCGAGCGCCGAGGGGTTCTCGCTCGACTTCCACCCGATCCCCTACCGCGGCGACCCCGCGGCGCTCGACCGCCACTACCTGCCGCGGCGCGGCAAGGCCGGCACCGAGCGTGCTGACCTTCTTCGCCCTGGAGCAGACGAGCCGCTGCCTGTGCTACGCCAACGCCAACCTGACCCGCGCCGATCAGCACGGCGAGCTGATGCGGTTCGTCGAGTTCTGGCACGACGGTCACCGGCTCCGACCCCAGGTGGCTCTACTTCGACAGCAAGGTGGTCGACTACCCCGAGCTGTCGCGGCTCAACCGACGGAAGATCCACTTCGTCACCATCCGCCGACGCGGGGCGGCCATCCTCCGGCGCCTGGAACGGCAGCCCGCTTCGGCCTGGAAGGGGGCCGTGATCGACATCCCCAAGCGCTGTCACACGCACATCCGTTACATCGAGGAAGCCGGTGCGACTGCGCGGCTACGAGGGCCCGATCCGCCAGATCGCCGTGACCGGCCTGGGTCGCGAGCGACCCGACGCTGTTCCTCTCCAACCACTTCGAGGAGACGCCGCGCGAGCTGATCATCCGCTATGCCGGCCGCAACCGGATCGAGGACGGCCTGGGGATCAGCGTGAACTTCTTCCACCTCGACTGCCTGGCCAGCGAGGTGCGGCTGAACGTCGATCTCGACGCGGCGCTGACGGTGATCGCCAACGGCTGCTACCGCTGGCTGGCGTCGCGGCTGCAACGGCTTCGAGAAGGCCGCCCCGAAGCAACTGTACCGCCGGTTCGTCGAGACCGCCGGGACGGTGACGATTCGAGAACGACCGGCTGATCGTCGCGCTTCGACCGCCGCAGCCACAACCCGATCCTGCGCGAGGCGGCGCTCGATCGCGACTCGCTCCCGATCCCGTGGCTCGGCCAGCGGAAGATCGAGTTCACCTACCGCTGACCCCGACAGCCGTCCGAGGGTTGATTATTTTCCCGGCCGTGGAAATCGGCGATTAATCCTTATGGTACATAAACACCATACTGGAACTCCGCCGCGGCGGGCCGTCCCAGGCCGCACGATCGCTACCTTTGATCATAAAATGACATAACAAATATTATCGGACGCCGCGGCCGCGTCCCTCGTTCACAAGATGCCTGTTAAGTGCCGCGGTATCTGGGTTCTCCCCCCACTCTCGATGATCGATGTCGGGGGCTGTTTGACCGAACTCCTGAGCGGGCTTCCTGTTGCGACGACCTCAGCGGAGTCGCCGCCCGACCAGGTGTGCCGAACGCAAGTCCCATCGATTTCAGGATTTCCACCTCCGGCGTCATCGAGAGTGCGGGAGAACCCGCATCACTCCGAACTAGACCTTCTCTACCCCTTTCCCACGGCCGTCCGCCACGATATCATTGTGATACCACTTGAGAGTCCCGGAAACGGTCGAAGCAGGGATGGTCCGATGCCGGATATGCTGATACGCGATCTCAAGCCTTCGACCCACGAGTTGCTCCGTCGGCGGGCCGAGCAGTCGGGCCGCTCGCTCCAAGCGGAGGTCCAGATGATCCTGGATTCCGCGGCTCACGCCTCTGACGTTGACGCCGCTCGCGAAGCCGCGGGGACCGGATCGTCGCCCGGCTCTCCGGCCGCGAGCATCCGGACATGCCGCATTGGTTCGCGAGGTGCGCGACTGATGAGCGGCGATCTACGATCGAGTCTCCGCCCGGCGACGAGGGCGAGTCTCCGCACGCGGCCGGGTCTTCCTCGGCCTCCGACACCGGGTCGGTGGATCGATGCCCTACGTCATCGACACCAGCGTCGCGCTGAAGTGGTACATCCCCGAGGCGGGCTTCAGCGAGGCCAGGCGTTACATGGGCCCCGGCCTTGACCGCCATGCCCCGGACTTGCTCCCGCTAGAGGGGGCCCATGCCCTCTTGAAGAGGACACGGAGTGCCGACCCCACTCTCCACCTCTCCCTCGAGGACGCCCTGATGGTGGCGGAAGCGCTGCGCGACGGCTCGCCGATCCGATACCATCCCTGCGGCCCCCTCCTCGGGCTGTCGCTGACCCTGGCCATCGAGATCGGGGCCTCGGTGTACGACGGCTTGTTCCTGGCTCTGGCGATTTGGCAGGACGGCCGGGTCGTCACGGCCGATGGTCGATTTCGCGATAAGATCCTCGCCAGCCAGCATGCGGCCCGTGTCCGCTGGTTCATGGACCTGCCGGTGAAGTTGACGAAGAATTGGAGGTCGGATCTCGAGGCGGGTTCGATCACGACGATACAGCGACGAGTCGGGAACGCTACTTCAGGACGCCGTAGGCGGAAGGCCACGCGATCCGCTGAACCGATAGGATCGATCATAAGATGACATGACCACCATTATCGGACGCCGCGGATTCGGCCCGGGACCCGGTCGGGACGCCCCTCGCGGGCAGGAGATCGTGACGATCGCCATCGCCGATGCTCCGTCGCCGGCACACGGCCTGCCGGCGGCTGGCCTCTCGGTCAGGCTCGACACAGCGGCCGGACCGGGTCAGGCGGGCAGGAACACGGAGGCCGGCACGTTGAAGTACCGGGCGAGCCGGGTGACGTGCGCCTTGGTCAGCGACCGCGTGCCATTCAGGACGGCCGAGAGGGTGGACTGCGAGATCCTGACCTCCTTCGCGAGCCGCGTCTGGCTGAGCCGATTGGCGTTCATCAACTCCCGCAGGACGTCCGCCTCGCTCGCGTCGGGGATCGTCACGTTCTCATCCTCGAAGACCTCGACCAGGTCGGTCAGCGCGCCCAGGTAGGCCTGGCCCCCCTCGTCCAGGTCCTGCCGCAGGAGGTCGTCGATCACGGCGGATGCGGCCTCCAGGTGCGCAAAGTCGCGGAGGTGGACCAGGGGGAACTTCCTCACCAGGTCGAAATAGGTGTCGGGCAGCGAGGAGGTCGCGACTTTTGCATCCATGATCATCTCCGTGACTTGCGACGGGCCGACTTCCTGGCCCGACTCGGCGGCCGGGGCGGATCGGTCCGTGCCGGCGGCGGGTCGTTGCATCCGCAGGAATCGACCCAAGTCTTCCTGTCGTATTCCGCGTGGTCCATCACCTTCAGGACGTAGATGACGTGGGCGTGATAGTTGATGCGACCGACCAGGCGGAAGCGGTTGTTGCCCACGTCGAAGACGACGCAATTGCCGACCGCGTCCGCCGTCCCGAAGGTCTGTTTCAATGCCCCGAAGTTGTTCCAATCCGCACCCCTCGCCAGCGTGTGCCACGAGGTCAGGTCACGCTCGGCCAGCCTGGATTCGTCGTCGGTCTTCCGGGATCCCCAGAATTCGATCAGGCGTCGCTTCGAGATGACTCGCACGCCCGACCTCTCGTTCCGAACGCGACAACGATTCTTCGTCCATGTTATATCGCAAATCGCGATAAATCCAGCGGGCTTTCCGAGACGGTAGAAGCGGCGAGAACCAGGCCGGGTCAATCGTGCCGGTCGGGGCGGTTACGCGGCCCTTCGGGACACGACCGCCATTATCGGACGCCGTCGACTCGGCACCGGACCCGGTCGCGGCGCCCCTTCCGGGCGGTTGAGACGGCAGGATCGTCGTCCCCCGCGATTGTACGGTACGCGTCTTACGGACTACACCTCCGCCCATCCCGGCGCCCGTTCCGGCCAATCGGCGGTCGTTCTCAAACCGATCGCTCGAAAGCGGTTCACTATCGACCTGCACTTTCCGGGAGTTCATGCATTTATGCCCCTTATTGGCCGGGCCCTGATAATGCGGCCACCGCGTCTTCAGCTAGGCGGCCGGCGTAAGCCCTGCAGGACGCGGACGAGATTGGCCGCGAACTGACCGAACTCATCCGGCCAGCCGCCGCAGAACCTCTCCTCGACGGCGGCTCGGGGTATCTTCAGCCCCAGCGACCGCTCCAAGCGGAAGACGAGATCCATGAGGTCCGGCCCCAACCATTGCATCCGCCAGAGGTCCGCGAGGCTGTCCTGGGGGCGGATGGCCTCGTTCGGAAGGCCGCAGGATTCGGCCATGGATCGCCGGACCGCAAGCCAAAGAGCGGCATCGTCCGCAGAGGCACCCTGGGCTCGGAGGTATTCCGCGTCCGCGAGCGGGGGCCGCTCCGCGACCATGACACGCCTCTGCCGCCTGTACCATCGGCCCTCGCCGCTGACCTCCTCGATGAGCCGCATTAGCAGATACAGCGGGGAGAACACCACCTTCAGCAATGTGATCAGCGTCCTCTCCGACATGGCCGCCCAATAAGCGTTGACTCGACGGGGGCCGGCCCAACCGGGACGATGGCGGTTACCACACTGCCTGACACCCTATAGTGGACCCCGGTTTCTGGACCAGTCGTTAAGTTATACTTGACGAGGTCCAAACCGAGGGCAACGCATGGCTCGAATCCGCAAGAAGCACTCACCAGCCTTCAAGGCCCAGGTCGCCCTGGAGGCCGCCAAGCAGGCCAAGACCATCGCCGAGCTGGCCAAGCAGTTCCAGGTCCACCCGGTCCAGATCAGCCAGTGGAAGAAGCAACTCCTCGACGGCATGGAGACCCTCTTTCAGAACGGATCGGCGGCTCGACAGCCCGATCCCGAGAAGATCCAGGCCGAACTCTACGAGCAACTCGGGCGGCTCCAGATGGAGCTGGCCTGGGTGAAAAAAAAATCTGCCTCGTGAGGTCGAGGCCAAGCGAGCCTTGATCGAATCGAATCATCCTCAATTGAGCATTCGTCGCCAGTGCGAGTTGCTGGGGCTCAATCGGTCGAGCTTCTACTACGAGCCGGCGACGGAGACGATCGAGAACCTGCGACTGATGCGGCGGATCGACGAGCAATATCTCAAGACACCCTTCTTCGGCAGCCGCCGGATGGCGATCTGGCTGGCCCGTGAGGGCGAGGAGGTCAACCGCAAGCGAGTCAAGCGTCTGATGGGCTTGATGGGCCTGGAGGCGATCCATCCGGGCCCTCGGACGACGGTGCAGAACCCGGATCACAAGGTCTATCCCTACCTGCTGAGAGGAGTGACGATCGAGCGTCGGGATCAGGTCTGGTCTTCGGATATCACGTACATCCCGATGCATCAGGGGTTCATGTACTTGACGGCGGTGATCGACTGGTACAGCCGGTACGTCCTGTCCTGGAGCCTCTCCAACAGCCTCGATGGCCGGTTCTGCCTGGAGACATTGGAAGAGGCCTTGAGGGGAGGAAAGCCGGAGATCTTCAACACCGATCAGGGGGTGCAATATACGGCGAGGTCGTTCACCGGTCGGCTGGAATCGGCCGGGGTGTCGGTGAGCATGGACGGTCGAGGGAGGGCGTTGGACAACGTGTTCGTGGAGCGGTTGTGGCGTTCCTTGAAATATGAGGAGGTCTATCTGAAGGACTACCGGAGCGTGGCGGAGTTGGTGTCGGGGCTGACGAGTTGGTTCCGGTTCTACAACCACGAGAGGCCGCATCAGAGCCTCAAGTACCGGACGCCAGCCGAGGTTTATCAGGAGGCCGGGAGAGGCTCGAGATGAGCCGAGGAAGGTCGGGACCATAACTTAAAAATCGGGTTCAGTGGTCTAGACTTTGGGGTCCACTTCACCCCGAGCGGAGCCGGCCCCCGATGCCATCCTCGCATTCGACACACGCCCCGTGCCAGTGGTTCTCCCGGCTCGCCACCGCCCTCGACCGCCGGTCGGCCCCCAGGCTCGCCTTGCTGTTCCTCGGCGCCGTCCTGGCCCGGGGACGCCGGACCGTCACCACCTGGATCAGGGCGGCCAAGCTCAGCGACCAGTATCCGTCCTGCTACATCGCCGTCGCGGCCGCCGGCAAGAGGGCCGACAGCATCGCCCGACGCCTGCTGATCGAAGTGGTCCGGCCGCTGCTCGCGGGGGCCACGCGGCTGACCTTCGCCCTCGACGACACCCCGACGCAGCGGTACGGGCCGCACGTCCAGGGGGCCGGCGTCCACCACAACCCGACCCCCGGTCCGGCCGGCGAGAAGTTCGTCTACGGCCACGTCTGGGTCGTCCTGGCCGCTCGTCACCCACCCGGCCTGGGGCACGATCGCCCTGCCGTTGCAGGCCCGACTCTACGTCCGCCCGAAGGACCTGCCGGCCATCGACCCGAAGCACCGGCCGGCGTTCCGCACCAAGCTGGAGCTGGCCGCCGAGCAGCTGCGCTGGCTGAAGCCGTGGGTGGAGAATGCTCGAGCTGGATCTGGGTGGTGGCCGACGGCGGCTATGCCAAGAAGCCGTTCCTGAAGGCGGCGACGGCGGCCGGCTACACGGTGGTCAGCCGCCTCCGCAAGGATGCGGCCCTGTGGTCCCTGCCCTGCCCAAGCCGCCGAGCCAGCGTGGCCCGCAGGCGACCTACGGCAAGGAACGGATCAGCCTGGCCAAGCGGGCCGGCCAGACGACGCGGCTGGCAACAGGTCGAGTGTCGTGCAGTACGGGGAGCGGGTCACCAAGACGATCAAGACGTTCCTGGCGACGTGGCGTCCGGCGGGCGGCGTGATCCGCGTGGTGCTGGTGCGGGAGCCGACCGGCTGGGTGGCGTTTTTCTGCACCGACCCCGCGGCGCGCGTGGTCGACATCCTGGGGATGGTGGCCGATCGCTCGATACCAGCGGTAGGCCAATGGTTTGTCTTCGGCGTCGGCGAGTCTTCGCTTCTTCACCGGGGACGGCGGGAATTGCAGGCGCATGGAGGGGTCGCCGAAAAGGATCCAGGTGCGGCGAACGTCGGCGTCGGTAATGCCGCTTTTTGCCGCGAGAATGGCGCTGCCCAGGGGCTGGTTGCGATTTTGCGACAGAGCGTTGAGCACGGCTTGATTTAGAAATGCTTGCGGCTGCGCATCGGTAAAGCCGGAGGATGCCCATACCGCGACGGCTCCGCCGTTGGGCGAGAGCAGCAGGGATTCCGCGAGGCTCTGGGTGTAGACGTCGTGGAAAAATCCGTTGAGGCAATCCATTAACAGGTAGACGGGTAGGCGTTGGCCGTTGGTCAGACTGGTTGCGGCGTCATCGTCTAGGAAATTCGCGAAGGACCACTGCTCGGTGGAGCCGTGGCCGTTGTAATTGACGATGAGCGCGCCGTTGTTGAGGCCGGCGAGAATTTGCTGGCGGATGGCTTCGGGGTCCTGGCCATCGGCGAGGATTTTATTTACCGTCAGCGAGGATTGCAGCGTCGCGGCGGCCGAGTTTGCAGGCGTCGAGAAATTCGCGCCGATGTTGTTGTCGGCCACCACCAAGGCCTGGCCATTCCACGTGCCCGCGTAGGATCCCTGTTCGTAATCGACGATTTTCTTCACCGCGAGAGCGGCTTCCGCGGCGGTGCGCACCGGGAGGCGGCCGGTGGGAATGGTGGCGAAGCCATTGCTCTGAAAATCTGTGAACCAGTCGTCGGAGGCGGTTTTGAACGCGGCGGTTTCGATGATCCGGGTGGGAACGAGGTCGAGGTTGCCGAAGCCGAGATAATCGCGCGGGTCGAGTGAAGCGTCGCCGACGAAGAGCACGCCTTGCAATTTGTGATTTTGGTTTTGCGCGGCCGCGGATTGCAGGAAAGCGCGGATTGCGTAGGGGCTGCGCTCGCCAAAATTGTAAGCGTCGAAAATCTGGTCGACGGTGACGATAGCGACGTCGTGTTTTTGCGATTCGCGCAGGTTTTTGAGTGGCGCGAGACTATTTACGAAATCCGGATGGGTGATGTAAACGAGGTCGGCGTTGGCGCGATGCGTGGATAGCGTGCTCGGGGCATGATAGGTCAACGCGGACGGAGCTGAAATCTGGTCGTCGGCGAAAGCCAGCAGGGTGCGCTCGGCAGGTGAGTTGCCGCGCAGTGCAGTGTTGATGGAATAGGTAGAGCCTTCGAGATGCACAGAGCCGTTGAGTTGGATGATGGCCAGCGGGTCGGTGATGTCGTAGAGATGAATTTGTGCGCCGGTGAAGCCGGTGATGTGGATGTTCGAACTGCTCGGCGCAGTGGCGCGCAGCCAATTCTGGTCGGCGACGTAGGTGTGCGGGTAATGCAGCGCGATGGACTGCACTACGCTGACGTCATTGTCGCCTTCGAGAGCGGTGAGCGTGACGGTGTTGGCGCCTTCGGCGAGGATACTGGAGTCGACCGGGAACGTGTTGGTGACGTTGGCCTGGCCGGAGAAATTCATTTCGCCGATGGACGCGCCGTTGAAGCTGACGGAGACGCGATGAGCCTGGCCTTCGGTGGCGCCTTGCAGGGTGACGTCCACAGTGACGGGCAGCGCGGAATTGGAAGCGTGGTTGGCGACCGTGAGGCTCTCGTCAACAGGATCGGAGGTGACCGTGTCTCCGAAGAAGTTGTCATTGTCCTCGCCGTTCAGCAGCGTGGCGAAGTAGGTGGTGCGGTCTTCGCGGATCACAGTGAAGGGGAAACCTTGCGCGTTGTCGGTGGCGCCGGAGTTTGCGGCTGGAAGAGCGGTGATGCGCTTGCCGGGGCGTGTTCCTTTGACCAGCCAGTAGACGCGCGTGTCGGAATAGGGCGTGTCGATTCCGGTGCCGTAAAATTCGATGCTGTCGCCCAGGGAGAGCGGTCCTGCGCCGCGGCCGTTGATCAGCATGGGCTGCTCGATGCCTTCGGCGTAGAGCTGCAGCAGGCGCGCGTCGGCGTTGGGTTCAAGGCCGGCGGCAACCAGCGCGGCTTGCGGTACGCGATACCATCCTTCGTTGCGCACACTGATTTTCACCGCGGCAAGGGAGTCTAACGACTCGCGGAATATGCCGGGGACGACTTTTACATATGTGGGCCGCGGCATTTTCAGGCGGCTGGGCGCTGCGGAAACGGTGAGAGATGCGGACTGCGCGGCGTCGCTGACCCGGTTCAATTGCGCGAGCAGCACGGAATTGGAAGTGCGGGAAGCGGAGTGCGTGGCGCGCTGAGTTGAATTTGTCGCGGCTTCGACATTCACGGGGCCGTGCGAAGTGCGCACGCCATTCAGCTCGACGTCTTCGAGCTGGTAAGAAGATTCCGCGGTTCCCGCGGGATCGATCCACTGATAGGTTTTTGCGCCGTGCTGCGGCTTGCCTCCGCGCACGAACAGCGCGGCGCCGGCAATGATGGACGGGTTGACGCGATGGCGGCCGAGAGCGTCTTCGCGATAAATGTTGAACCCAAGATTGCGAATTTCTTCGCGGGTGCGCCACTCGAGAAGCACTCCTCCCTCGGCGCGAGGATTGGCCTGGAAGTAGACGAGCTGAACAAGGTTGGGCGCTGCGACCGTGGAGGTGAACGTGGAACTATTGTTGGTGTTGTCGGGATCGGAAGTCGTGGAGCTGACCGATGCGGTGTTGACCGCATAACTCGCGGTGCTCATGGTGGTGGCCGTGACGTTGATGGTGATGTTGACGATCTGGCCGTTGCTCATCGTGCCGATATTGCAAGTGACGGTGCCGCTGGCCTGCGAGCAGGTGCCTTGGGTTGCGGAAGAAGATTGATAGGTGACCGCGGAGGGCAGCGGGTCGGTCATGACCACGTTGGCGGCGGACGCGGGGCCATTGTTGGCAACTGAGATGGTATAGACGAGCGTATCGTTCTGGTTGACGGGATCGGGCGATGCGGATTTGCTGATCGATAGATCGGCTTGAGATGGCGAAGTGACAGTGGTGTTGGTGGTCGCGGTGTTGTTTGACGATGTTGGATCGGAGACGGCGGAACCTACCGTGATGGAATTGACGATCACCGTGCCGGGCGCGGTGCCGGCAGTGACTGTGAAAATAAATGTGAATGTGGAGCTGGCATTGGCGGCCATCGATGGATTGCTGCAGGAGACGGTGGTGGCGTTGACGACGCAGGTCCAGCCGGCGGGTACGGTGTCGGAAGAAAATGTCGTGTTGGCGGGAATGGTGTCGACGGCAGTGACGGTGGTGGCGGTGGCTGGTCCGTTGTTGGTGACCACCGCGGTGTAAGTGATGTTGGCTCCGGCGAGGACCGGGTTGGGCGAGTCCGTCATGGTTACGGCCATGTCGGACTGGCTGGCGGCCGCGACGGTGACGTCGGCGGTGGCGCTGTTGTTCGAACTGTTGGAGTCGGTGACGGCTGACGAACCCATGTCGGTGTCGGAGATGATTGTGCCGGTGGTGGTTCCGGCATTCACTTTGACAACCAGCGTGAAGTTGGCGGTTGCGCCAGAGGTGACGGAGGCGACGGTGCAGGTTACCGTGCCGGTTCCGTTGACCGCGGGCGTGGAGCAGCTCCAGGCGGCAGGATTTGTGATGGACTGAAATGTGGTGTTGGTCGGAATGGCTTCGGTGAAGACCACGGTGGTGGCTGTGGAAGGGCCGTTGTTGGTCAACGACTGCGTGTAGGTGATGTTGGCGCCGGGAGCGACGGTGCCGGGAGAAGCAGAGTTGGTGACGCTGATGTCGGCGGAAGCGGGCGCAGCGACGAGAATATTTACGGTGGCGGTGTTGTTGGCGAGATTGGTGTCGTTCACGCCGGAGCTGACGGAGTCGGTATCGCTGATGGTGGTGCCGGCGGGAACCGCGGCACCGACATTGACCACCAATGTAAAGGTGGAAAGCGTGCTGGGATCGTTCGAGGGCAGAGTGCAGGAAATATTCCCCGAGGCACCGACCGCGGGAGTTGTGCATGTCCAGGCAGCGGGCGATGCGAGAGAGACGAAAGTTGTGCCCGATGGAATGGCTTCGCTGAACACCACGTTGAGGGCCGGTTGCGGGCCATTATTGTTGACCGTTTGCGTGTAAGTGATGTTGCCGCCGGCAAGCACCGGATTGGGTGCGCCTGAATTGGTGACGACCAGATCGGCGACGGAGCACTGCGCGCCGGGTCGATTGCCGGGCGTCTGCGTGAAGCCGGTGGTGCCGAGATTGGTGACGACGATTCCGTTTCCAAGGCCGGGCGTTGCGCCGTAGGAATCGTGAATGGTCGTGGACGTGCCGTTCGCTCCAGGCAGAACGCTCGCGGAAGCCGGCGCGCTGGAGGTGAGGATGACTCCGCCACCGCCGCCGCCGCCCGGTCCGTGACGATTGCCGGGATAGGAGGCGCCGGGACCTGAGGTCAGCCAGGTGTCGCCGCCGTTGCCGCCGTTGGCGCTGAGAGTTACGCCGGAAATTCCGCCGGAAAGAGTGAGCAGTTCGATGGAGCCGCCCGCGCCGCCGCCGCCCGCGCCATCGTTTTTCACGTCGAGAGCGGTCTGGCCGTTGGCGGTGATGGTGCCGGTGCCAACTACTGAACCCGCGTGAATGATGATGATTCCGCCGCCTGCCGCGCCGCTGCTATTGATGCCGGAGGGATTGCAGTTGGTCGGGATCGGCGGTGCCGTTATTGGTGGTGCCAGCGCCGCCGCCGCCGCCCATGATGAGGCTGCTGACCGAGCCTGGAAATGGCGCGCCGCCAAAGCCGTTGCCGAGGGACGCGGTGTTCCAGGCGTAACCGCCGTTGCCGCCGCCGCTGCCGTTTCCGCCGCCACCACCGCCGGAGTTTTCGTTGTTGGCGCGGGATTGGCATCCGTGCCGCCGCCGCCGGCGTTGCCGGGTGCGCCGCGGGCGTAGCTGCCGTTCGGGAGTCCTTCAATGCCGGTATTGATGAGAGCGCTCAGAGTTGAATTGACCATGTAACGCGGAGTACCGGCAATGCCTTCGCCTTTCGAACCGTTAGCGGCGAAAGTTGCGAGGGTGATGTAGTCGGTTTGCGAGGCGCCTGCTCCCCCGGTCAGGGTGCGGCCGCCGCCGCCGCGAAATCCAAGAGCATCAGCGCTGACGGTCCCGCCGAGAGTAAGTTGTCCGGCGATATCGATGACCAGGACGCCGCCGACGGTGCCGTTCCAGGCGATGGGCGCGACCGTGGAACTGAGCGTGGCGGATTGATATTGAGGAACGCGGATGACTTGAAATGTGCGGGCGCCTTGAACGCCTGCCGAGTAGGCAGCGGCGGTGTAGGTGTTCAGGGTGCCGCCGCTGGGTCCTGCTCCCGAGAAAGTCAGCGCGCCGCCGGCGGTGGAGAGCGCGCTGGTGGCGGTGACAAATTCGTGGCGGCCAGCGCTGTTGGCGTTCGACCACCCGGTGGCCGGATCGCCGGGCGTGCCGTCGCCATACGCGCCGGTGTTGGTGGAATTGATAGCCGCGTCTTGCATCTGGATGATCAGCAACAAATCGCCGATGGCGATGGGAGTGCTGGAACCGGATGCGGCGCTCAACGTCACGGTTTTTGCGCCGGGCGCGAGAACCACGGGCGCGCTGGGAGCGTAGTAGGTGTTTACATTTCCAGCGAGCGTGCCTCCGGTGCCGTCGCGCGCGGGCGTAGCGCAGGAAAGCGGCTGGACGAAAGTGACCAGCGTGGCGGAGTTGTTGGACAAGAAAGGATCGGTGACCGCGGAAGTGGTGCTGGCCGTGTTTGACAGCGAATTGGAGGTGCCCGGCGCAGTGACCGTAAGCGTAGCGGTGGCGGTGACCCCCGCATTGAGCGTGCCGAGATTGCAAGTGACTACGCCGGCGCTTTGCGAGCAGCTGCCTTGAGTGGCGGTGGCGGAAACAAATGTTGCCGTAGCCGGCAGAGTGTCGGTAATGGTGGCGGTGGTGGCGTTGGCCACGCCAAGATTTTGCACCGCAACGGTGTAGACCAGCGGGCTGGAAACGAAAACGGGAGCGGGCGATGCGGACAGTGTTAACTGCAGATCAGCGTTGCCCGTGATGCCCACCAAAGTGGTGGTGGTGGAAGTGTTATTGGAAGCGACCGGATCGTTAGTGGTATTGGAAGTGACGCTGGTGACATTCTGAATAGCGGTTTCGGCCGCGGTCCCTGCGTTGATTTTAAGAGTGACAGTAAACGTACCGGTGGCGGCGTTCGCCAGACTGGCGATGGAACAATTAATGGGTGTTGTGCCGCCGACCGCCGGAGTGGTGCACGTCCATCCGACGGGAACGGTGCCGATGGATTGAAAGGTGGTGTTGGCGGGGATATTTTCGTAGAACACCACGTTTTGAGACTGGTTGGGGCCGTTGTTGGTGACCACGATGGTGTAGACCACGTTGGCGCCCGCGGCGACGACCGGAGCGGACGCCGTTTGCGAAATGGAAAGATCGGCTTGGGCCGCCGCGGGCGACACGGAGGCGATCAAACAGAAAAAGAGCAGCAACGAAGCAGGGAAAACGCGGCTAACGAATCGGGCAGTGCGGCTCCAGAAGGACATTCTGGCGCGATAGAGCGCGGTATTTGATTTTGCGGCGAAGCGGGCGCGAAGGCCGACGGCGGATGTGGCGCGGCCGTGGCGTTCGACGCTAATAATTTTTCCGAGCGGCGCCTGCGACGGCTGATCGTTTTCTTGGCCGGAATCTCCACGAGTGATGACGGTGCGGGTGACATCGTTGTGGTGGATTACGCGATGTGATTTGAAGCCGCACTCGCCATCGGTCAGAACTACGTCGCCGCGATGGACCGAAGAATTTGGGACGGGAGCGACGACAATGGCGTCGCCTTCACAAATGTTGGGGCGCATGCTTGCGCCGTGAGCGCGGAAGCGGACGCGCAATCCCCGGTCGAGCAGTTCGCGGCATACCGCGGAGAACTTGCGGGAGTCGCGAGTGGTCAGCGTTTCAATCGCGCGCATGGCGGATGACCTCCACGGCGCTTTGCTGGGGAACGAAGCGGAAAATGTTGCAAGGTATATCGCGCGCGATGCTTTCGATGAAGCTGAGCGCGAACTCCAGGCCCTGGGCGCAATGGCGGGGAACGAAACTGCGGGCAAAAAGCTCGGCGGCGGCCAAGCCGGGGGCCAGGCTGAGAATTTCGTTGTGGCAGTACTGCTCGAGAAAATAAATATTGGTGACTGGGGCGGAATGCGGGGAAGAAATTCCCGCGTCGCCGTGCCAGGGAGTTCCATACATGCGGATCTGGCCGTCTCGGCGGCGCAGCACGATGCGGTCGTCGCTGAGAATGCGAATATTTGGATGGGTGAGCCACAGTCGGGCGGTGGTGCTTTTTCCCGCGCCAGAGTGTCCGAGGAAGAGATGGCCGCGTCCCAGCTCATCCACGATCCCGACAGCATGGACTTCCAGACCCTGGCCGCAGGCAAGGCGATGGATCATCAACACTTCGTCGAGTGGATATTCGAGCGGATAGACGGGACGATCTTGCTGAAAAAAAAGCCGCGAGAGCTGGAGATGGCCGGTGGTGAAATTGCGGTTGAACCACACCGATTTGTAGGGTGTTTCACCGGGGAAGCTGCGCTGGAAATTCAGGCGGTAGCCATCCTGTTGATCGCGGCGTTCTTCGAAGAGCGACCAGAGGCCGCCGGAATGAAAAAGTGGCTGGCGTTGCAGCGCAGACAGTTGATCGACCAGCGAGACGCGGATGTTGACGTCGCAACTTTCCGATGCCGAGGCGGGAACCTCGAAATCGCGCAGCGCAGAATCGAGCGCGAGTGAAACATCGCCGTCTGAAAACATGCCGAAGGAAATTCCGCCGATCTGGTAAGCGACTCGGTTGGAAATAGTTTCCCTGGAGCGGGCCCACCGCGAGTCACCGTCAGTGACAGCCGGAAGATGGGCGTTCCCGAGCAGTTGCTCGGGATTGCAACCATGAAGTTCGGAGGACACCGCTGTGAGGAGAGTCGCCATGGCGATAATTCTTCAGGACCCGATGCTTCTGCAGGTGACTGCCCCGCGGCAGGAAGCGGAAACCGGGCCCGCTTGACCTGAAACTTTGCAATGGCCGAGCACGGCCTCTTCGGGGCGAAGGCTGACGCGCATCACCTTGGGCGGCTGATAGCCGTCGGATTGTTGCGCCGGTTGTTCTTTCCGTTCCATCGAGCCCGTCTTTCTGTTAAGCATGGACAGCCGCGCAGCTGTTGCATCCGCCGCTACGGCATCCCCCAGCAGTTTGCAAAACATTCAAGACGGGCGAAGTGGGCCCGCCTTCGAGCAGCAAATCAATTTCTTCCGATTTCTGAAGGTCGATACGCGCGGCAGCTTCGAGCAAGTCCACGTGATTGTGTCCGCCTTCGCAATTCGGGCAGCTGGAATGTTCGGTGTCGTGGCCGGGGACCGCATATCCCAGCGTGTAAGCACGCAAGTGGGCAACCTGACAGAGAAAGTCCACGGGTGACTCGGGATCGCCATTTTCGAGCTCGCCGTTCGCGGGGCACATGCTGCACAAGGACTGAATCTTGCAGCCGTCGCAGATGGTGGCGCGGGTGCGCTGCTGGGTGCGGATTTCGTGCAGCGGGCCGTTCCACCCTTCGGTGAAGCTGCCCTTGCGTATGTCGTAACCCTGCTGGTGAGAGATGACGCAGATGGTCATTTTGCCGGTGGGATCGACGGCGCAACCGTTCACTCCGCCGCCGCAGGAATAGCGATGATTCTCAGGCTGCGGTTCCTTGGCGGGCGCGGCGAGATCGTCTTTCGCCAAACGGCGATATTCCTCTTTGCGGGGGGCATCGCGAAATTCGAGCGCGACAACTTGTTCCGGCGAAAGGCGCACGGCCAGAGGACTCTGCGAGCAATCGATGCGCGGATTGACCAGCGGATCGAACTTGAATTCCACGCCGAGCGATTCGGCGAGATGTTTCATGGCGTAGACTTCGTGCTGGTTGATGGTGGTCGGAACGGTTTTCAGTTTCAGCGGAAGATTGCGCTCCATCAGCAGCTGGATGCCGCGCATGCACCGATCGTAGGAGCCGGGTTTCTGCGTCAGGGCGTCGTAGGTTTCGCGCGTTGCGCCGTACAAGGTGATTTCGATGGAAAAGGGACGGTATTTGGCGAGGTGGTCGGCGATTCGTTCATTGATCATCGTACCGTTGGTGAACAGGGTGATCAGGAAGCCGCGCTTTTTGGCTTCGGTGTAAATGTCCAGAAAATCCTTGCGCGCGAAAATTTCGCCGCCGGAGTAGAGAATCCAGAGCGTGCCTGCGGCAACCAGTTCGTCCAGGAGGCGAACATGTTCGGCGAAGGTGAGTTCCGCAGCGCGGGCGACCAGGTCACCCATCGGGAGGTTGTTGTAGCAGTGCTGGCAATCGAGCGGGCAGCGGCGGGTGACTTCGATGGACACGTCCATCGGTGCGCGCTTGCCGGAGTACCTCTTATGTACTCCTCCGCTGAACTCCCCGTAGTTGACCGTTTGCACTGAGCCCTCGACTACCTTGTTGCGAAACTTGGTTTTGTTGGCTGCGCTTCACTGCCGCGGCGTTCGCCGTAAAGGCTGACTGTCTCGATCAAGCCGATTTCCCTGAGATCGTCGAGAAAGGCATGAACGTCGGTGGCGGCTACTTCCGGGTTCACGTGGAAGTGCTGAATCACCCACTCGACCAGGTCTTGCGCGGCGCGGCTGTCTTCGAGCAAGCGCCACAACTGGCCGCCGAGATCGTTAAAGGTGTAGACCGCCTCCATGTCGCCTACTCCGGCGCAGATGGGGACAACAATGGTTTCGCCGGCAATTTCGCGAGAGACAGTGGCGGAATTACGGACGAGTAGCATCGGTTCTATAGGTACCGGTACTATTGCCATAGGGCTACAGTGTTTTCCGCAGGAAAGACGGTGTCATCCGGCGAAAGGGGGCACTGTTTCTAACTAGTACAGGGGTGGGCTAGGTTGTTACGTGGCGGCGTGGTTGGTTTTAAGACCAAGATGTCGGCAAGTCGAAGCACCAGATTGGTGCGATGCGGGATATAGCCTTTGTTTGTGCGGGTTAACGAGCATCGATCTGTGCCCGCGGCTGGCTGGCCCGGCGATGTGGGGGAGATTGACAGGCCGTAAACCACTGAGGCATGGGGGTAACCAATTCACAACCGGAACCAAGAACGGTGTGTGAAACAGGACACCACGAGCCCCGATCATCGATTTCACCCACACGTTTCGATGAGCTGGCCTCTTTTTGTTCTGGTCCCCGGGGCCAGTGTCGGGTACCCGACCTCAGGCCTTCGAGGTAGACCTAGGTGGATAGCAGCAAATCTGACCGCAAATACCGACGGAATCGAGGAAGATTACGAGCCGATTTTGCGGCCGGCGAGGACGGCGATGGGCTGGATTGACGCGGCCGAGTGGCCTTGGGCGTCGGCGCCGGTGATGGCGCGGCGGATGGATGCGCCGGGGGCGTCGTCGCGGAGATGGACGGTGGTGCCGTCCCATTCGATGCCGAGGAATTTCCATTTTTCGGCGAGGTCCACCGCCATGGGATGGTCTTTCATTTTGTTGTAGAGATCGGTGAGGACTGTCACGCCCGTGGCCTTGTCGCCGATTTTGAAAGCTTCAGCGAGATCCCAGTCCTGGGTGATGTTGCCGCCGGCGTCCAGAATGCCGCGCAGGGCGTCCTGCAGGCCCTTTTTGTTTTGGGTCTGGCGGCGGATTTCCACATCGGCGTCGAAACAAAAAAGCGCCCCGCCCCAGTAGGTGCGTCCCCAGGTGTGCGTGTTGTCCAGGCCCTCGTCGCCTTCGCGCGGCTGGCCTTTGGGCATGTCCCTGATCAGGTCGGTCCACATCTGCTCTTCCTTCATGTTGCTGATGCGGATGCGCGCGATGGGCTCGACGTAGGTGGAAATGCCTTCCTCGATCCAGTGGTGGTCGTCGGCAACGGATGGAAAAGCGAGGTGAATCATCTCGTGCGTCAGCATCCAGTCATTCATCAATTCGGCGCGAGTGGTTTCGCTGCCGAGGCCAATTTTGATCAGGCCTCCGTGCATGCCCCAGGTCATTCCGTGGCGAACGCCGTGGCCGGAAAAAGTGGTGATGCGCAGGTTGAGATGCGGGACGGGATAGCGGCCGTAGTAGCCGGCTACGGATTCCGCCGCCATTTTTACCCAGGCGATCAGGTCAGCTTGCGGGATGGAATTTTTTTCGTCCTCGACAGTGACGTCGATGTGCGAGCCGGCGACGATGAGGGTGGAGGTCATTTCAGCTGCGCGAGTGCCGAACGAACATCCGGCCGCGAGAAGGGAAGAGAGTACAACGGCGAGTTGTAAACGCGAGAACATCGTTCGAACCACGTCGGGTCCAGGCAGCTATTTCCGGCGCGGGCTTGATTACCAAGCCAATGGAGGCTTCTTTTCACCGGGCGGGGTGGGAAACCAGCGATTCAGCAGAGTGTCCACCGCAAATTTTCCCGGGCCGAAAAACAATATGATGACGGATGCGACCAGAAAGGTGTACGGAGCGGCGGCATAAAATTTGTCGGGGTCGGAAAAGATGGAGAAGAGGGCTTCGCGGTCGGCGGTGATGTAGGCGACGATCAGGTTGATGGTGAGCGCCAGGGAAGTGAGGCGGGAGAGTAAGCCGATGGCCAGGAAAATACCGCCGAAAAATTCCAGGCAGGAAATGGCCACGGCGGTTTGCGCGGGCATGGGCAACGCCAGGCTGGTGAAAAACTCGGTCACTTTATCGAGATGGTGGAGCTTGCCCCAGCCGCTTTCGATCAGTTGCCAGCCCCAGTAGAGGCGCACAAAAAGAAGAAAAGGGGATTGTGCGAAGGCCACGTAATAGAAGAATGAGTTGTAGAGTTTTTTGATGCGCAGCAGGAAATTCATCGCAGCTCAGGCCCGCTTTCTTTTTGCGGCGCGATTTGTGGAGCGCGGCGACTTTTCTTCAGCCTTGCAAAACCAGCCGAGCGCGGCCCAGTTGTGAAACCAGCGTTGAATGGTGCCGGGCAGCTCTTCCGGAGGGATCTTGGTGCGGCGGAAGGCTGCGTCCATGGCTTTCTGCAGTGTCTTTCCTTCGTGGAGCGCGCTCAGCAGCGCGAACTCTTCGGGCTCCAGGCGCCGAAAGTAGACGCTGTTGTCGATGCGATGGACGGCGAGCGCGATGGCGGCGGGCTTGAGCTTGGCTACATGTTGCACGCGCTTGCGTTTGCGGCGCTCCTGCATTGCGTTGCTGGCGAAATCGTTGTCGTCGTCGTTCTTTTTTATTTCGAGGAGCAGGTCGTCGACTGGATAACGCAGGCCGAGCAAGTGGATGTAGGGCTGCAGACGCAGGCGCAGGTTGGGGCCGGCGGCGGCGGCGCTCAAATCTTCGGCGCGCAGCGGCGGCTCGGCTTTGCCGTCGAAAGCGTCAATTTCCGCCCACTCGAGTTTGACGATGTCGAGAGCGAGGGCTTGCTTCTTTCCCGCCCATCGCGGATGGCGGTGCAGCCAGGATTCCAGCTGCGAACCAAGATTGCGCAGCGTGAACGAGCGCGACGGACAATCGGTGATGTAGGCCTTGGACATGGCTTCGAAGCGCGCGTCTCCCGAGAACGGCGCGGAGGCCGGGGAAATCTTCGACCATGCTGGAAAGCAGGCGGAACCAGTACTGGCGATTGTAAATTTCGAGGCGTTCGAACGAGGTGAGGCGGTCATTGGGCTTGATGAAGCGCGCCGCGTAAGCGCGCATGGGCTGGCCGTCGGGAGCGGTGCGCTGCATGCGTTCGCTGAAGGTGAGCGGCTGCATCACCGCGCGGGCCATGGTGCGTTGGAGCTCGAGCAGCTTCATACCGCGGTCGCCAGCGCGGTGGCGGCCAGAAAGCGGTTGGCCTTGAGGGCTTCGTCGTGGACTTCGTCGAACGACGGGATGCTGTCGTCCCATTCGAGCAGCGTGGCGGTGTGCCCGACGCGCTGAATGGCGCGTTCGTAGAGCTTCCAGACCGGGTCGATGCACCGGATGATCGTGCGTGTCGAGGATGTATTTTCGATATTTCGAATGCCCGGCAATGTGAATCTGCGCCACGCGCTCGGCGGGCACGCTGTTCACATAGGCAAACGGATCGAAGCTGTGATTCTGCGAGGAAACGTAGATATTATTGACGTCCAGCAGAATGCCGCAATCGGCGCGCTCCACCACTTCGTTCAGGAATTCCCACTCGGTCATTTCCGAGACGTGAAATTCGGCGTAGCTGCTGACGTTTTCGACCGCGATGGGAACTTCGAGGAAATCGCGCACTTCGCGCACTTTTTGCGCGGTGAGCTTGCGCGGCTTCGAACGTGTAGGGCATCGGCAGAAGATCGTGCGTGTAGCGGCCGTCGACGCTGCCCCAGCAGAGATGATCGGAGAGCCAGGGAGTCTTGGTGCGCTTGACCAGCTCCTTCAGGCGGCGCAGATGCTCGCGATTGGGCTTTTCCGCCGAGCCGAAATACATCGAGACGCCGTGCTGCACCACTTTGTATTGCTCCAGGATCTGATCGAGGATCTGCAAGCGGACGGCCGCCATCGATCATGAAATTTTCGGAAATGATTTCGAACCAGTCGACCACCGGCTTGCGGCTCAAAATGTGCTCGTAGTGCGGAACGCGCAGGCCGATGCCGATGCCGTATTCGGTGAAATTATTGAAGTGGTTGGTGCCCATGAAAGCTCCGATACCGGAAACAACAAAACGGATGGATTTGCGAATTAATTCAAGCGGACCACTTGAGTAGATCAAGGGCCGGCCAACACGACCGGCCCTCAATGGCACGGAAAGAGTGTCGGTAGAAAACTACTCCGGCATCTTTGAGCCGTCGGTGGCGCAGCCGCCCTTGCCCTTGCAGGAGTTCTTGCCTTTGCAGCCGTTGTCGCTGGACTTGCAGCCGCCCTTGCCCTTGCAGGAGTTTTGGCCCTTACAAGCGTGCTTTTCTTTGACCTTCTTGTCGGTAGCGGCCGGTTTGTCTGTGTCCTGGGCGGTTGCAGCGGACTTAAGCCCAGGCAGCAGATTGGACGCCTTGATGCTGGCACCGGTGCCTGCGAGCAAGCCCGCGACAGCCGCGCCGGTGAGTGAGGAACTTATTCGACTTTGTCATGATCCTGAAGAACCCCCATCGATTTGAATTTAACTGCATCCCTCAGGCAGAAGTTCTGCCGGAAGATCGTTGAGCCGGGCGGATGTGAACACACCCTGGCCATAAAATTGTTGATCGCGCTGTGGGGCTGGACGCACCGGTTTGCAAACCAAAACTGTGGAATAAGGTACGACGATAAGAGCCGCGAAGCCACTAAAAGTTTCATCATTTGAATTAAAATCGTGAATCAATGGGAGGCGGGGGACTTGATGGCCGGGAGACTTCGTTGAAGGCCGATAGCGCCGCCCGGCAAAGGACCTTGCTTCGATCATGCGTGCATTTGCTTCATTACGCGACCATTGCCGGCAACAAAACGGCTCGATTCTCCAATACGTCGGTGGGCCAGTCAAGCCGTTCGTGATAGCGCTTCGGCTTAGGCGGTCCACCGTGTTATACGATTCCCGGCAGGGATTGGATTAGCACCAGCCAGGTTGAGGGCGGCCCACGGCTCCGCTTACACCTGCCCACAGAGGAAGACGATTATGCGATGGGGTCCGTTACAAAGATATTTAAGACGGGGATGGCTGTTGGCGATCCTGGCCGGCCTTGGCGGGGGGAACGCCACCGGTCAACCTACGCCGGCCAGCAGCTACGATCTGCGCTCTCCCGACGAGCGCATTGAGATTCGGATACGCACCGCGGATGGTGTTCGGTTTGATGTGCTGCTCAGGGGGCGGCCGCTGTTGCAGGACTGCACTGCCTCGATGGATATCGATCATAAACAGCTAGGCGGTGCGGGCGCGAAAGTATCGGGCGCCAAAGAGCGCAGCTTCGACGAGGTTGTTGAGCCGGTGGTGCGCCAGAAATTCGCAAAAATTCGCGAGAATTACCGCGAGTTGCGACTGGATATGGCAGGCGGCTACGCGATGGTCTTTCGCGCGTATAACGAGGGAGCCGCCTACCGTTTTGAAACCAGCCTGCCCGACAAACAGGTGAAAGTTTACCTCGAAGAAATGCATTTGAATTTTCCGGGCGACCAGATTGTTTATTACCCGCAGGAAGACAGCTTTTTTTCGCACAACGAACGCAAATATCTGCCGCAGCACTTGAGCGAGATCGCACCGGAGTTCAAAGCCACGCTTCCGGCAGTTGTGGATGTGGGCGAAGGCGCGAAATTAGCCGTCGCTGAATCGGACATCGAAGATTATCCGGGATTGTGGCTGCGCGGGACCGGCAGAAACGGGCTGGCGGCAATTTTTCCGCCTTACCCGCTGAAAGAAAAGCTGGAGAAGGATCGCGACTTTCGCGTGACGGAAAGCGCGGACTACATCGCGGTGACCAGCGGCACGCGCACTTTTCCGTGGCGCTTGATGGGCGTGGCGGAAAAAGACGGCGACCTGCTAACCAATCAGCTGGTGTGGCTGCTGGAAAAGCCGTCGCAGGTGGCCGACACCTCGTGGATCAAGCCCGGAAAAGTGGCCTGGGACTGGTGGAACGCCAACAATATATATGGCGTGGACTTCAAATCCGGGGTGAACACCGCTACTTATAAGTATTACATCGACTTCGCGGCGAAATATGGGTTGCAGTACATCATTCTCGACGAAGGCTGGTACAAGCTTGGGAACCTGATGGAGGTGAACCCGGACATTAATATGGAGGAGCTGACCGCCTACGCGAAACGAAAAACGTGGGCATTATTTTGTGGGTGGTCGTGGAAAACGCTGGACGATCAACTGCAGCCGGCGCTGGACCAGTTCGCCAAATGGGGGATTAAGGGCATCAAGGTCGATTTCATGCAGCGCGACGACCAGCTGGTGGTCGAATTTCTATCACAAGGTGAGCCGCGAAACTGCTAATCGCAAAATGCTGGTGGATTTTCATGGCGGGCAGAAGCCCGCATCGCATGACGCGTACCTGGCCGAATCTGATCAGCAGCGAAGGCGTTCGCGGAATGGAATGGAGCAAGTGGAGCAGAGACGCCGAGCCGGAACACAACGTCACGTTGCCGTTTACGCGGATGTTTCTGGGGCCGATGGACTATACGCCGGGGGCGATGCTGAACGCGTCGAGAGAAAGTTTTTGGCCCATCTTCAACCGGCCGATGAGTCTTGGCACGCGCTGCCAGCAGTTGGCCATGTATGTGGTTTTCGAGAGCCCGCTGGAAATGCTGGCCGACAGCCCTTCGAATTATTTGCGCGAGCCGGAAACCATGGAGTTTCTCGCGCCGATTCCGTCGGTGTGGGACGACACGCGTGTGCTGGATGCACGGATCGCAGACTACGTGGCGGTGGCGCGAAGAAGCGGACGCCACTGGTATGTCGGTGCGATGTCCGACTGGACTCCGCGGGAACTGGAAATTGATTTTTCTTTTCTGCCGGAGGGGGAGTTCGCGATGACCAGTTATCGCGATGGAGTGAATGCCGACCGGTATGGCAGCGATTACAAGATGGAGAAGAGCGTTGTGAATCGTTCGATGAAGATGAAAATTAAGTTGGCGCCTGGTGGTGGATGGGCGGCGAGGATTGTTCCGAAGTGACCAAGTCAGGAGAGCGCATGAACAGACAGCGAGGTAGTTCTTGGATGAAAACAATTCGTGGATTAGGAGTGTTCACTGGCTTGCTGTCCGCCGCAACGTGTGTTCCCGCGCAGGTGCGAACAACCTCCGGGATGGTGGAAGGCACCGCCAGCGCGGATGGGAAAATTCAAATTTTTAAAGGGATTCCGTACGCCGCACCGCCCGTGGGGGATTTGCGCTGGAAGGAACCGCAACCCGTTCCCGCGTGGGAAGGCGTCAGGAAGGCGACGGAATTTGGGGCGCGCTGCATGCAGGGGCGAATTTACGACGACATGGTGTTCCGCGACAACGGGCCCAGTGAGGATTGCCTGCACCTGAATGTGTGGACTCCCGCGGCGAAGGCGGGCGCGAAGTTTCCGGTGATGGTGTGGATTTACGGCGGCGGTTTTCAGGCCGGCGCGACCTCCGAGCCTCGCCAGGATGGCGAACACCTGGCGCACAAGGGTGTGGTGGTGGTCAGCATGGACTACCGGCTGGGCATTTTTGGATTTTTCTCTCTCCCGGAGTTGACCGCGGAATCGCCGCATCATGCTTCGGGAAATTATGGATTACTGGACCAGGCGGCGGCGTTGAAATGGGTACATGAAAATATCGTGGCGTTCGGAGGCGATCCGGATAAGGTCACAATTTTCGGGGAATCGGCGGGATCGTTTTCGGTGAGCGCGCAGGTGGCTTCGCCGGTGGCCAAGGGACTTGTGTACGCGGCCATCGGAGAAAGTGGCGCATTTTTTGGAAAAACGTTGGACGCCAAGCCGCTCGCGGAATCTGAAAAACGGAATTTGATATTCGCCGAAGAGTTGGGGATGAAATCGATCGCGCAATTACGCGCGGTGGATGCGCAAAAGCTACTGGATGCGGTGGTGAAGGGCAACAATACTTTCCGTTTCGGGCCCAACATCGACGGGTACTTTATGCCCGCAAGCGCTTTCGAAATTTATTCTCAGGGCAAGCAGGCGCACATTCCGCTGCTGGCGGGTTGGAATCGCGACGAGGGGACCTACCACGGATTCTTTGGCGAAGAGAAGGTCAGCAAAGAAAATTACGCAGCGAAAATCAGGCAGCGATTTGGAGATTCTGCCGCCCAAGCCATGAAATTATTCCCGGACAATTCCGACGAGCAGCTAAAAAGTTCGGCGGGTCTGTTGAGTGGCGCGGATTTTATCGCTTACGGAACCTGGAAATGGATTGAAGTACATCTCAAAACTGGGGGATCCACAGTATTTCGTTATGAATTCGATCAGCCGCTGCCGTTGCCGGAAGGGCATGCAGCGGATGCCGAGGCCGAGGCTAATCATTCCGGGGAAATCGAATTTGTGTTTGGCACGCTGGATTCCAAGAAACTGCCGTGGCGTCCTGAAGATTACAAATTATCGGAGGCGATGGGCACGTACTGGACAAATTTTGCAAAAACTGGGAACCCCAACGGGGCGGGCGTGCCGGAGTGGCCGCGCTACGAGAAAAAAACATCCTACCAGGTCATGTATCTCGCGCCAGGTCCGCACGCCGCGCCCGACACGCACAGAAAGCAGTTTGAGTTTCTGGACCAAGCTCCCGCAAGCGCGAATTGAATTTTGCGGAAGATGGGCAGCGCTTCCGCGACAAGACCTCGAAGCGCTCTGCCGGCAGATTTGTTCTATCGATCTTCCGGGAGCACCGGTAGAACCACGGTGTTGACCGTCGCGGGATCATCCCGCAACTTCAGATAGAGCAGCGTCCCGTTCGGCCGCGGCACGCTCATCGTCGATTCCATGAATCCAGTCGGTACCGGGCTGACGTGGGTGAACTGCGGATCGGACGCCACCGAATCGATCAAGAACAAGTTTGTTCCGCTCAATTTGCACTGCTTGTCCGGACTATCCGGGCACCGAATTTCCTTGAGCGTCGGCAAGCGCACCAGGTTCACAAGGGGCTGCCAGTCGCCCCTGGCATCGTCCTCGGCGACCGGACGGAATCGCAGCGGTCCAAACGCCGAAGGCCCAAAACTCTTCAGCGGGTCCAGAGTCGCCAGCATGTTTTCCGCATCCTGCAAGACGAGGTTCCCGTCGGCCACGCTCAACAGCACGTGAAACGCTTCGTCCGCCCCCGCCACTTCGATCTTTTCCCCGAGAGGAAATTTCTCCGGCACCACCGTCTTTAGAAAAAATGACAAACGCGCGTCCTGCGGCAACTCATCCTGATTCCCAAATCGCAACGCTGTCGGCGCTCCCGGCTGCACATTTTTACTGATGAGCGTTACCTTCGGCCGCGGCGCTTCCACGGTAGCTTGAAGATCCAGCACTCGCGCATCTTTCAACGTGACGTGCGCCACCGCCTTTTCGTCCGGTTGCCACCCGCCGCCAGCGCCGCTCGCACCGCTTGTGACTGCTAGCCGCAGCTCATCCTTTTCGTTCGCGCGCGAAAGTTTCTCCGGCGTGAATCGCACACCTTTTAATTCCACGCTGTCCACTTCATCCAGCCGTGTCCCTCGCAACAGCCCCTGATAGTCGCCGGAATTTATCGTGAAGCGCTCCAGGTGCGCCGCTTCCGCATAGGTATGCAGCGTAACCTCGTCAACCTTCGCCAGGCCAAACTGTTTCACCGCCATCGTCACCAAGCCCGGAGCTTCGTCTTTCAGCGCCACCTGCACTTCCAGCGCATCTGGCCGCGCAAGTTTCCAGTTGGTCTTCAGCTCCGCGCCCTTTTCATTTCGGAAAACGATTTTCTCCACGCAAGTCGCGCACGACGACTGTACGTGCAGCACATCGTCACGCCCCACGATCAGCGCGCTCTGTTCCGAGGGCGCAATGTTCCACTTGCCCGCGTGCGCGGACTTCAGATCGAATCGCGGTCCCTCATACGCTTCAAATCCCCACATCCCGCGCAAGGTAGCCGTAACTTCCTGCTCCATTCCGCGGCCTTGCAACTCGCGTGTTTCGATCACAAATCCGCCGCGCACCGCGTCGGCCCTGGCCGGCAACTTCACTTCCGCGCCAGCCTGGTCCTTAAACTCCAGCGCAAAGTGATGCCCGATATCCGTCGAAAAAACCAGCGGCGCGCCTTCCACCGGCAAGACCAGCGCCGGCTTCTGCAAGCAATAAATCTCACCGGGATGCACCGGCCGCAACGGCGGCAGTTGCGCCGCTTCCACCGCCGGCAGCCCCACCACGATCACCGACTTCGGCTTGCGAAATGACGGCGGATTATTCAGCCGCAGATTCAACTGCTCCTGCCGCGGCAGCGCCAGCGCCGGAATATATTGATACTCCGGGCTGCGAAAACTTTCCATGATCTTCGCCAGGTCCACGATCGCGCCAACGTAAGGACTGTACGATCCGCCGCCCGCCAGCGGCGTCGCGCTCACCGCCCCAATCAAATCTGACGACGGCCCGGTCGTCAGCGCCGCCACCATCGATTGGCTGTGCCCATCGTCCAGAACCTTCTGATCGCTGTTCTGCATCAGACACAACGGCTGCTGCTCCAACGGCCTGTCGAAGCACTGCATCTCCAGCCGGATATTCAGCGTGCGCGCCAGCAGCACGGAGCGGTCGTGCAATTCTTTCGCTTCCAGTCCCGCGCTCTCCCGCACCTGCTGCATGTATTGATCCAGCCGCGAACGGTCCAGGCTGGCCTGGTTTAAATCTTGCGACGCGCGCACAAACACGCCCGGCTTGCCGCGCACCGCCCCGCGCAGCGATCCATAATCTCCGCCAGTTTCGGGAGCCAGAAAAAGCAACGCCTGCTGCGCGCCCTGCGGCACCGTCACAAAAAATCCTTCCTCGCGCACACCCTTGTTCCACGCCTCCGCTTTCGTAAACCAGTTTTCCGGCGGGGGATTCGTTGCCCCGCGCAAAAACGCCACGATCACCAGAAAATGCACCGACTGCGAATCGGGAAAATCCGGATGAATCCACAACCGGTCCCCCGCCTGCAAGTTCGGCACATTCGCAATCGGCAGCGTCTTTCCTGCGCGCATCACCTTCATCTCCACCCGCGGCCCCGAAAGATCAAATGCCGACGCTGCATCCGCTTGCACCGCGCGCGGCACAATCACGCCAAATGCCGCGGCCATTAACACGACCCCAAGCGCGATCGCCAATGCGCCGACGCCCATTCGACCTGCTCTCATTTTCATCGTCCACATCGTCATCAACCTTGCGCTCCCGCGTATCAAAAATAAATGCGCCACTCTCACCATACTCCACGCACAATTAAAAACGCTCTGATTTAGGATTGTGCCGCCGGGCTGGACGCGCGACGCTCTTTGCAACTCTTAGTTTAACGGCTTACTTTGTGATGCGTCAGGCGATTACATGGGCGCGTGCTTAAACTATCTTTGTTTTCGTAAACAGCAACCCTCTTTCCTCTTCGCTCAACACGCGAACGGCACCCTTCGCCAACTCCCCCAGCTTCAACTCCCCAACCGCCACTCGAATCAGCCGCAACACCTCGATCCCCAAACTCTCACACATCCGCCGGATATGCCGGTTCCGCCCTTCATCCAGAATAATCTCCGCCCAGCAATTCCGCTCGCCCTCCCGCAAAATATGCGCGCTCTTCACCCGCAAAAATTCTCCGCCGCTCACCGCAAATCCGGCCATCAACTTTTCCACCTGCACCGCGGCCAATTGCCCCGCTACCTGCACGTGATACGTCTTATCCACATGCATCTCCGGCGAAGTAATCCGCGCCGCCCACTCCGAATCATTGGTAATCAGCAACAGCCCTTCGCTGGCTTTATCCAGTCGCCCCACAGGAGCCACCCACGCAAAATCTTTCCCCAGCGCCGCATTCAAGCAATCGTAAATCGTTTCGCGGCCGCGCTCATCGCTCGCGGTAGTCACCACCCCTCGCGGCTTATTCAACAGCAAATAAATCTTTCCGATTTCCTCAATCCGGCGCCCATCGATTTCCAGCCGGTCTTTGCCAATGTGCACCGGCGTTTCCGCATTCTGGCGCACCACGCCATTCACGCGCACATGCCCGCCCCGTATCAACTCCGCCGCCCGGCGGCGCGAACAATATCCCAGCTTCGAAATCGCCCGCGCCAGCCCCACATTCCGCCGCGCGCGATCCGCCGTACTCTTCAAGTTTCACGCTTCGCTTTTCGACTGCGGCAAGGAAGACACTTTCGCGCTCCGCCCATGGTCCGCCATCAACCTCTGCCGTTCCTTCTTGTAACGCGCCAGCGCCTTCTCAATCACCGTAATCGCCGCATAAGCGGGGCGAATATCCTCCACCTGCACCTGCTTGCCTTCCAGTTGCTTGTAATCCGAGAAGAATCTTTTCAGCACCAGCAAGCGGTGCGGCGGCAAATCCCGCGCTTCCACATAGTTGTTGAATTCCGGATCGTTGGTCGCCACCGCGATCACTTTGTCGTCGCTCGCTCCGGAATCCACCATGGTCATCAACCCGATGGCCCGCGCCTGAATCAACGCCAGCGGCTGCACCGCCTCCTGGCACAGCACCAGCACGTCCAGCGGATCGTCATCCTCCGCATACGTCTGCGGAATAAATCCATAATTCGCCGGGTAATAAACCGCGGAATGAATGATGCGGTCCACGCGCAACAACCCGCTGGCCTTGTCCAGTTCATACTTCACGTTCGACCCCAGCGGTATCTCAATCACCGCCTGAAAATCCCGCGGAAGATCGTTCCCTGGCGAAACGTCATGCCAAGCATGCATCATAAAATCTCTCTTTCATTTCAAACGCGGTTACAGCGCGAGCTCATCCACAATAAAAAAGTTCACGCCCGGGCTTTGTCGATCATCTCTTCCCAAATCCCTTTGCTCTTCAAAATCAACTCCACCACTTCGCGCGCCGCGCCTTTTCCACCCTTCGCGCTAGTCACGTAATGCGCCACGCGCTTCACTTCGGGAGTTGCATCGCCCACCGCGATCGCCAGCCCCACGCGCCGCATCACGGTGATATCCGGCAGATCATCGCCCAGGAACGCCACCGCCGATTCCTTCGCGCCCGTTTTCTTCAAAATTTCTTCATACGCCGCAATCTTGTGCGCCTGGTGTTCGTACACAAACTCCATTTTCAATTCCTTGGCGCGCCACTGCAACGCCGCACTCCCTCGCCCGGTAATCACTCCGGTTCGAATCCCCGCCGTGTGCGCCAGGCTCAACCCCTGCCCATCGTGCGCATCAAACGTTTTGATCTCTTGCGCCGACCCGTTCTCCAATGACAGCAGAGTCACGCTCCCATCGGTAATCGTCCCGTCCACGTCCATCAGAAAAACAGTGATCTCCTTCGCCCGTTTCGCCACGCGCGGAGAAACCCGCGCCATTTTCTTTTTCACCTTAGCCAATGAAATTCCTCCGCCCTGAAACTTTCCAGCTGTTCACCGGAAATTGCCCTACATCAACTCCAGCGTCCACAAATCGTGCAAATGCACCACGCCCAGAACCGCTTTCGCCTCATCCACCACCACAATCGAAGTAATCTTCCGCTTCTCCATCAAATTCAGCGCCTCGCTCGCCAGCACATGCGGACCAATCGTCTGCGCGCCGCACGTCATGCACGCCCCGGCAGTCATCTCCAAAGTGGCCCCTCGATGTTTTTCCATCAACCGCCGCAAATCCCCATCCGTCAAAATTCCCGCCAGCCTGCCGTCCGCCTCCGTCACCGTAGTCATCCCCAGGCCCTTCTTGCTCATCTCGTGAAACACATCCGGCATCGGTGTGTCCGGCAAAACCCGCGGCAGCGCGTCGCCCGCGTGCATCACGTGCTCCACGCGCAATAATTTATTTCCCAGCCGCCCAGCGGGATGCAGCGCCGCAAAATCGTCGTGCCGAAATCCGCGCCGCTCCAGCAGCGCCACCGCTAGCGCGTCGCCCACCGCCATCGCCACGGTAGTGCTCGCCGTCGGCGCCAGGTTCAAGGAACACGCCTCCTCCGCCACGCTCACATCCAGCGCCACGTCGCTCGCCTCCGCCAGTGTCGACTCCGTTTTCCCCGTCAGCGTCACCAGCGGCATCTCCAACCGCTTGAGCGCCGGCAGTAGCCGCACAATTTCTTCCGTCTCGCCGCCGTAAGACACCGCCAGCAGCGCATCTCCGCGCGCCAGCATGCCCAGATCCCCATGCAGCGCTTCCGCGGGGTGCAGAAAAAACGATGGCGTGCCGGTACTCGAAAGCGTCGCCGAAATCTTCCGCCCGATTAAGCCGGACTTGCCCATCCCGCTCACCACTACGCGCCCCTTGCATTCAAACAGCACATCCACGGCGCGCACAAACCGCTCGTCCAGCCGCGCCAGCACATCCTGAATCGCCTGCGCCTCGATTTTCAGCACCCGCCGCGCGGTTTCCAGGCTCATCGCGTTCCCCAGCTCCGCACCAGCTCCGCCACTTGCTTCACCCGAGCCAGCAGGGAAGCAAGCTGCGCCAGCGGCAAAGCATTCGCGCCATCCGAAAGCGCCGCGCCCGGATTGTCATGCGTCTCCAGAAAAATTCCATCCACGCCCGCGGCCACGCCCGCGCGCGCCAAAGTCTCGATAAACTCCGGCTGCCCGCCGCTGGTTTTCCCTTCGCCGCCCGGCAATTGCAGCGAATGCGTCACGTCATACACCACCGGATACCCGAATTTCCGCATCACCGGAAACGCGCGCATATCCACCACCAGATTGTTGTAGCCAAACGACGCGCCGCGCTCCGTCAGAATAATCTTGTCATTCCCCGCGCTCGCGATTTTCTCCACCACGTTGCTCATATCCCAGGGAGAAAGAAACTGCGCCTTTTTCACATTGATGATCCGCCCGGTCTTCGCTGCCGCCACCAGCAGGTCCGTCTGCCGCGATAAAAACGCCGGAATCTGCAGCACATCGCACACTTCCGCCGCCGCGCCCGCCTGCCCGCTCTCGTGAATATCCGTCAGTACCGGTACGCCGAAATCCTTTTTGATTTTCCCCAGGATGCGCAGGCCCTCTTTCACTCCCGGCCCGCGAAATGATTTCACCGAAGACCGGTTAGCCTTGTCATACGAAGCCTTGAAAATGTACGGCACGCCGCAATCGCCCGCGATGCGCGCGATCTTCTCCGCCATCGCGCAGGCATGCGCTTCGCTCTCGATCACGCACGGCCCGGCAATCAAAAACAGCGGATTCGCGCCGCCCAGCTGCAGCGTCCCCAGCGCAATTTCTCGTGTCCCCAGCTTTTCAGGTGTTTGCGTCATGCGGAATATTGAAGATAACACGAAGCCCGCGCGCTTCGTCACTGGCGCTTTATCCGGTCCGTTTCGCGGTTGCGGGCTCAATCGTCGATGCAACACCATCTGGTATAAAGCCGCTGTCAAAGGTGGTGTTTATGACTCAAGGGAAACGGTTTGGGCTTTCGTCGGCGCGGAAGATCGATATGTGGTGCCGTTGGAAGGCGGGAGGCTCGTTGCATAAAATCGGGCGCGCCTTCGGCAAGGAGGATTCTTTCGTTGGCTGGCGTTGCGTCACGGTGGGTTTGTTCGGGAAACATCGCAACTCAACGCGATAGGGGCTCTGACCAAATGAAACCGGGACGCTGATTGGCGTCCCGGTTTGTTTAATCCAGCCTAAATCCTTATCCGCGGACTGCGGACTAAAGTTTAGAAGGTTAAGCGCAGCCCAAACTCCATTGCTCGTGGCGTGTTCGCTTGGGCCGTCCCACCGTTGTAAATGCTAGTGAAGCCCCCTAGCCCGCCCCAGTCGCCCGAATCGCCGAGGATTAAGTAGGGATCGGACAGCTGGTTATGGTTGAAAAGGTTAGAGAACGTCGCTGAAAATTCCACGGAAACACGTTCCGTAACCATGACGTTCTTCTTTACGGCAAAGTCCACGTTCCAGAAGGGCAAGCCTCGCAGAATGCCGGCCCCTCCGCCGTTTGTAGAGTCAATACCCAGGATTGGGTTTCGGAAGCAGAAATACGCCTGGTCCGGATGCTGGAACATGCTCGGGCCGTACAAAGTTGAACCAAACTCCAAACCGGCATTTGCCGGGTCAACTGTTGGGTTGTTATGTCGCGAACTCCCAAAGTTGTTCGGGCAAATCTTCACGGCGTTTTGTAGCGCAGCGAAGGAGTTGCCATCTCCTTCGCCAAAGGCTTGACCGCCACCGTACACTTCATTAGCAAACGCGTCCGTGGGCTGCACCTCCAACGGCAAGCCGCTTCCGATAGTGACGATGGGCGCAAATGTCCAGCCGCCTGCGATGTGTCCTACCAGTCCGTGCTGGCCTTTGTAGAACGGGGGTTGATAAACAAGAAACGTGTTGAAAAGGAATTTGCGGTCCCAAGGCTGCACTCCATATGCCGAATGCAGGTTATAGGCATCCGGAACAGTGAGTTGGCTGGACGCTTGAACCTCTGAACCTGTGCCCAGTGCTTTACCATAGGTGAAGTTACTCTGCAACGTCACTCCGTGCCATTGAGCCATCCTGACCGAGAGGAACGCCGCGTTGTAATTCCCGTATCCGAAGCTGGTGTTCATCCCGACTCCGGTCGTCAGTTGGCCGTTAGCACCGCACGTAGTAGGCGCAGCAGTCGTGCCGCAATCCAGCGGACCGCCCGCGATGGGAGTGTTCAGCATTGTGCGTGGGAAATTGAAGTTGCCGTTGTCCAGGTCGCTCCACAGGCTCCAGACGTTAGCTTGTTGAATGTTGCCTGTGCCGTCGTTGCCTTCTTTGGAAGCTACTGCCGCGGTGCAACTTGCAAACCCGGCGCAGTAGGCAGGGTTAAGGGCGGCTTCAAAGAACGGCTGAGGTGTCACCGCGCTTAGATTGCCAGCACATCCCCCGCCCGCCAGACCGGCATTTCCGCCGCAGTATTGCATCACCATCTGGCCATAGGCTTTGGCGAACTGCTGTCCTCCGACCGTCATCATGTACGGCACGGCGTTCACGTTAATCGGCTGAAATTCATGCGTAATTTTCCGACCGATATACCCAAATTCGATCGAAATTTTGTTACTGATCTGCCGTTGTATGGTGAAGTCGAACTGCTGACTCATACTCGGCCGGAAGTTTGGATCCAGGCCTTCACCCGCACCAGCAGCGATGGCATTGATTCCAGGAAAGTCAGGCTGGGGCAGCGTTTGACTGGGTTGTGGAAGGGGGGCCACCAAACCATCGAAGCCACCTGCTTGGGGGCCAATGCGCCACGCGGTATTTGGCGTGCCCGTTCCTCCGCTGCAAGTACCATCCGCGAGCGGACCGATACATTGCACTGCCTGGATGAGGCCCGTGCCCAACAGTGGCACCAGTACGAGATCCACTCCATTCAGTCGACCGTAGAGAATGCTGTATCCTCCACGAATGACCGTCTTGCCTTGTCCAAACATCTGGCCCAGCAAGCCGGAGTCAAATTTCGGATTCCACGCCGCCGCGATTCGCGGGCTGAACGATTTGTAAAACGGGTTATAGGGGTATTTGTGTTGACCGGCGGCATTGCCGACCAGGGTAAAGCCTACCGGCGGGTTGTACACCTGCCCCGCCAATGCTGCGTCTTCGCGCGCCTTTAGATAGACGTCCGTCTTGATGGGTTTGCTATTCTCATCGACAAACACAATCTGTTTGCCCTTTTCCTCAACCGGCGGCATTTCCAGCGTCCAACCCAAACCGTATGTCAAGGTGAACGTCGGCTTCATACGCCAGGTGTCGCTAACATACAAGTTGTAGAAGGGGATGGTGCTTTTGTCGGATGCCGGAGTATTTGCAGCATTCAGTGTCAGGTCCGAACCAGTCCGCGTGTAAGCGATCTGCGTGAGAGAAGGTATACCGAGTACGATGCCGTAGTCCCGCGACCAGGGAGACGACAGTCCAGCGGCAGAAATGCCGGCGGGAATAAAGCCCGTCATGTCCATGCCGTTGATACCGCCTTGGCCTCCGCCGGAGCCCAGCGCATATACGGTCTGATAATTAATTCCTCCGCCGTTATCGGTGCGCTGATGATAGTCCCAATTGCGCTGATATGTTCCGCCAAACTGGAAGAAGTGAGTGCCCTTACTCCAGGACACATCGTCGCGAAACATGTTGTCCTGGCCGTCCCAGAAGCGCGTGCGAACATTTTGGGTATCCAAGTTGAGCGGAGCCAACACGTTCGTCGAGGTCTCGCCAAAGGGTTCCAACGCACCGCCCAGTCCATCTATTTGTACCGGCTGGCCAGCCGAGGCGCGGGCCCAATAGTTGCGCAGGTAGCTATAGTGGAAGGTATTGGTCACATTGTTGGTTATGTTAGTTGTCAGACCGGCCGTGAAGTACCAGGGTACCTGCGGGCGGGAGGCCGCCGATGCAGGAGTTCCCAGCGTATCCCCTGGCAAGAACCCGCCAATGTCCACTTGATTCGATGTGGCTCTTTCCATGTGGTAATACCGGTATGTAGAGTTGAAGTGCCACTTGGGGCTAAAGTCGTGGTCGAGGCGAAGCACGCCGATATTATCTTTCCACGGCAAGGACATGTTGGCGCGGAAGGCCAACACGTTCAAACCGTCGCAACGGCTTAGGCCCAGACACGCTGTTCCCTGGTTGGACGCCGGCATGAATTGCTGCCACATGGCTTGAACCGTCGGACTTATTCCCAACCCTCGCGGGTCATATGTGGTGCCGGAACCGGCATAGGTCGTACCCGGTACCAACGCGCCGATGGCCGGGGCATCAGATGGATACAACGTCGGAGTCGGATTCAAGTTGTAAACCGTCCCATCAAACTGCAGCAACCCAAGTTTCATTCCCTCGGACGGAACTGCTCTCGTCCGAGTGCTGGAGTTAGGAAAACGGAAGCCCTCGTAATTCGCAAAAAGGAACCACTTCCCGCCAAGAACATTTTTCCACACCACTGGCCCGCCCACGGAGCCGCCAAAGCGGTTGAAATGGTAGCTGGGAATGGGACTACCGGACGCGTTGTTGTCAAAGGTGTTCGCATTCCAGTTGTTGTCCAAATAATATTCGTAGCCGGAGCCATGCCAGCTATTGGTGCCGCGCCGGGTCACCATTTGCACTTGCGCCCCTGCAGAACTGTTGAAGTCCGCTGTTTGGTTGGTTGTCCCTACCGTGAATTCCTCAATACTATCCACCGGAGTGGGCATGACGCCGGTCGGTCCGCCGCCACCGGGGGCTCCGCTGACACCAGTAGCCGTGACAAAGCTATTCACCACGCCGCCGCTCGGATCGCCCGCAAAGCTTGGAGTGTAAGTGTTTTGCGTTCCATCCATGTCGCTGGAGTTATTGCCACCATCCAGCTGGTAGGAGTTCTGATCCTGGTTTGCTCCAGCCACGCTGCCGTCTGGCGCCACACCTGGCTGCAGCGTGACGAAAGTGCTCACGTCGCGCCCCAGCCCCGGTAGAGACGTCAAAGCAACGCCACTGATGGTATTACCAATGGTGGCGTTCATGGTCTGCAACTCGGTATTTGTACTCGTGACTTCGACGACTTGTGTGGAGGAACCAATTTCCAGCTTCACGTCGAACGTGCGTGTCTCGCCTACTACCACCCGCTGATCACTTAGCTTAGCCGGTCGAAATCCCGATTTGTTTATAGTGACATCGTATTTTCCCGATGGAAGATTCGAGAAGACGTACCTGCCGGCATCGTTTGACGTCGACGTTCGCGTATCGCCCGTCGCCGTGTCGGTCAGGCTCACTTCAGCGCCAATGATTGCCGCGCCCGACGGGTCCATCACCGTTCCGACAATCTGACCGGTCCCTGCCATCTGCGCGTACGAACTTATTGTCGCGAGGAAAAATACCAACGACATTATGACTAGGCTAATTCGGTGACTTCTCATGTAATACCTCCGCGGCGGAGCCCGTAGCTCCTCGACACTTATCCCTCGGGCGTAACCCGCCTTGATCTCTATAGCCGATTTTTTGCAATCATGAGTCCCACACCACACCCGGAAAACAGCTTGAGGTAACTGCAAATTGGCGAGAACGTATCAGTTCATTTCAATAATTTCAACACTTTTGTGAGTTCGGAGTCGTATTATTTTCGAATCGCATGTATTTAGAGATGCAGATTGGCGGACATACCCAGGCATGCGCCGCTCTTGACATCAAAAGTATGTCAATTATGTCGTCATTAGTACCAAGGAGGTCGTCTTCTGGCGCTGCCGCCGGCGCTTAATATGCTGCTCGCCGTTCAACCACGTCGCCCATCGGCTCCGGCGATTCGGAAGCCGCCGCCGGTCCAAGCAAGAGCGACTGCGGTGTCCCATGGAAGAAAAAAACGGCCAGTAACGCCAGCTTCGTGGCGATGTTGACCGTATGTGAATAAAGATTCGTCACGAAATTTGCCCGGACCATTCTAGTTTGACTTGGGCACGTTCGCAGTTGCCATCCGGACTTCTTCGCCCGTCCCTTCCTTCAGGGTTACGATGTGATCTATTGGCGAATTGTGGAAGCGTTCCACGAGTCCGCTGGGCCAACGCAGTTCAATAGTTCCAATCTTATTCGCCGATGCCAAGCCGAAGTGGACGCGCATGTCGCTGTTGGATATGTAGCTGGAACCGCTGCGCACCTCATTGGTCTGCTGCCGCAAATCAGTTTTTACGGAGACACGGGCGCCGATGCCGCTGCGACTGGATCGCTGGAGCGTCGATCCAAGAGTTTTGGAAAAAGAGGGTCAAGGGCCCCCGTCCCTTTTAAAAACCGAAAGGGTCGGGGGCCCTCGTGACTCACAGTTTGAGATGGGCTAGTTTCGACTCCGTGGAACGCATACAATCGAAGAAGAAGTCAAGGATTGGCTGCCTGCTCTGTACTTTTCACAAACTAATGCACATCGAATTGGGTTGGTTCTACAACCGCTCGGGCTTCAGGGTTGTAATAGTCATAGAGAATCGTTGGGGCCGTAAGGGCCTTCACTCCGAATCGTACCTTGAAGGTGAACGAGAACTTTGTACCGCCCGCGTGGGGCCAGACATACACAATCAAGCGGTCGGGTAAAATGTCGTACTGGTTGATGTCCCAGCCGGAAGATTTCATTGCGGCCTCAAGGGAGGCGCGATCCACCGCTGCGCCGGGAGGCAAACCAATCTCTCCCAGCAGCATCCCGTAGCCCCGGAAACCGACACGCTCCAGGTCGACGCTGCACCGGACGCTTTCACCCACATTCGCAGACTGCTTGTCGAAATGAACAGCGAGACGGACTGCATCCGAAGCCTTTGCTTCCTGGTGAAAATCACTTTCCACCGAGGCGTGCGTCCAGGGCACGTAGTAGTCCGCCAACAATTGAATTGAGGTACGTGAAGAATCAGCTGTCCGGCGAATTTCGATGCGATGCTTTCCGGAGGCGACGAACTTTGACAAGTCGACATCCACCGGTCCACTCAACGCATTGGCTGGCGGCAAATCAATAGAAAGCGCTGGTTTGCCGTCGACTAAAATCACGGCCCTCGATCCGCCAGTGGCTAGGTTTCCAGTTTGATTTGAGGCCTTGTCCTTGCGGGAAGCTAGAGATGCGATGGCGTCCAACACGTTGATCGTCGCTTGGCCGGAATACCAGATGCCATAACGATCCTGATTCCGCAGGAGGAACAATAAGCCGCGCGATATGAGGGTCTGCGAGTCGTCAGAATTGGCGCCTTTGGCGAGCGCCTGCAGTACCAGGGCTGTGGTCTCCACTCTTCCGGCTAGTCCCCAGGCATAGAAGGGAGTATTCATTTCGAGCGACCAGTAACTCGAAGCGCCCTCTCTATGCTCAAGTTTACGCAATCTTTCAACACTGCTGGCGAAGGCCGTGTTTTCACCAGCACCCAGCGCCGCCAGGGCATACAAGGAAATGATGTAGGGCTCATCAACCGACTCGATCTGTGGCTGGAGATATGCGAGGGCGCGGCGCACTGCAAGTGAGGCCGCCTTTGCGGTTTGCGGATTTCCTCCGGGGCCATTAGCAGCTAGTTTTGAGGTGGCGAGCACTCGCACTACGTAAGCGGTCAGCATGGCGTTTCTTCTAGAATCCTCTTTGCCGTTCCAGCCCCACGCTATCCAACCACCGTCTGGTTGCGCCTGGTTGAGCACCCAAGAAAGCGCTTCTTCAATCACGGAATCGTCGACTGCGACGAATTCACTCGCATCGTTCAGAAACCTGAGCGCATAGACCGTCAAAGCCAGGTCCGCATCTCCCTTGCCCCAATAGGAAAAGCCTCCCCTTGGGGCGCGATAGGAAAGCAAACGCTCGTAACCTAGCTGCGCATATCTGTGCGCGCGCGGTAACAGTGGAGATTTTTCGTAGCCTGCGCCTTTCGCGTATTTGAGAAGCAATACGCTCGGATAAGTCGATGAGATCGTCTGCTCACCACAGCCATAAGGCCGTTCTAGAATCGCCTCAATACTCTCCATCACGTGAGCATTCAGATTCGGATAAATTTTCAGAGTCGTTTCGACGGAGCCGGAAATAGCGGTGTCAGGAATCGCCACATCGAGAGCAGTCGCTTCAGCGAATACCTGGCTCACACTTTCGGTCTTCTCTTCGCCATTAGGCCGAACGGTAACGGACCTGGAGATGGCGTCACTGGCGTCAGGTCCGATTGCGTTGACCTGCTGCTTCCCCTCTTTTATGGCGGCGATGGCTCGAAAACGAAAAATATCTCGCGCGAAGGAGCGCGGGGGGATATCGCTCCTTGTGGTCGTGGGACCTATGGCCGAAAACCAGTCAGACGGTTTCATTTCAACGTTAACCTGCAGTCGATGGTCCAGATAGTTGCGCAGAATTACAGGCAACGCTATTTCGTCGCCCACAGTGAGAAAACGTGGAGGGTCGTGTTCAACAAAGAAGGGTTGGAACGCGCGAATATCTTTTTCGGCAGCGCCCATTTTTCCGTCAATTGTCGAAGCGACTGCCGAGAGCTTCCAGGTGGTAATGTTGCCGGCCAGCGGGAATTTCAGCTGCGCGCGGCCTTTATCATCGGTCACCAGTTCTGGCTGCCATAGCAGAGTTTCAGGAAAATATTCGCGGAGCCGGGGGGTGGAAAGCTGGGGAGGAAGCGCAAGGCTCGCCACAGCCGATTTCGCAATCACGGAAACTTCCGCTGATGCGGTTTGAATAGTAACTGTCGCAGCGGAGACTTCGACCGTTTGCGTCACAGCCCCAAGACTGAGCCGCGCGTCCAGTTTCGTCATATTCGAGGACCGCACCGGCACGTTGGTAATCGCATAGCTCCTGAAGCCCAGGGCGGAAAATTGCACTCTGTAGAAACCCGCTGGGAGATTTCGCAGGAGGTACATGCCCTCGTTGTCGGCTTTCACCGTGAAGGTTTGCTCCGTTAAATTGTTCTTCGCACTCACATCGGCGCCGGTGACTAATGCACCAGTCGGGTCCGTTACCGTACCGGAAATGGCGCCGCTCGCTCCCGATAGAATCGTCTGGTCCCTCAGCGCAACAGCCGCCTTGTCCTGCCCGCTTTGTTCCACGACGGCGCGAGAGAACGTCGCAACATCGAAGTCGTCCGAAGTACCTTCCACCCGATCCTCGCCGGCGCTCCGGATGTAGACCCAATTGATCTGCTGGGTTACGGGAACAATGCCGGTGTGCGTTTCGCCTCCGTGCTGGTGGTTGTCGTAACTTTCCTCCATCACATTATCGGCGTATCGAGATTCCCGCCGAAAAGTTGCATAGTAGGGACGAATCCAGGGATCTTTCAGTCCATCCCAATGGATTCCTGAGCTCTCGAGGGCCTGGCGTAATTGCTCCACAGTTTCTGGAAACGTGTGGGTTTTCTTGAAATAGCTCGCCAGACCCGAGTCAATTTTTTCTCGCGTAGCTGAAAAGTAGTCGATTCGTATTGTGGCCAGCGCGAAGTCATCGTCGGAGGAAGCCAACTTGGTATTGAAACGGCCATCGGGGCCGGCGCTCGTTACCGTCACGGTGAATTGAGTTCGGTCGATTCCGAAGGACAACTGGTATCCGTGGCCCCAGGGGTCCTTCCATGAGTCAAAATCACTACCGAGGCGTGCCAATTCAATCTTTAGCGTTTGCGCATCTCGAATAAATCGACCAGTGCGACTGTGATATTCGTCCACTGCCCGGCGGATTGCGTCGTGGTTGGGTTTGAAATACGCCCAGGTCATCCTGGCCACCACAAAATCGTCTTCCGTCCCATAGGTCTTGTCGGGGCCGGCGCTGAGGATTTGCAGGACATCCGACTCGCGAGAAACGCTGAAAGCGGCGCGGTAAGGCATTTCCCACGGGTCCTGGATGTCTTGCAAACGGAGCCCGGCAGCCGCCAGATAACTATCTAAAGTGGCCTCAGTTTTGGGATATTCACCCTTCTGCTCGTATCGAAGATCCAAGGCCTTGCGGATCGGTTCTATTTTGGGGTCGATTTCCGATGCAAAGAGTTTGTCCAAATCCGCGGAACTCGATTCACTGGCAAAGGTCTCCGGCCATGCTCCATTTCCCTGGAGCAAAATTTCCGCAACCAGTTCGAGCCCGTCTGGAACAGGCTTGGCGAGGTCAATCTTGTCCAGGTCGCTTCTGCGGACACCGCTGACTTCCGAAGTTCCACCCCAAATGTCGCGGAAATTATAGAAGCCGCTGTTGCCGCCGAACTCGCGGTCGCTTCTCTCCCGTTCCTCAACAGCTTTATCGACGACTAGCAGGCCCAACGCACTCCTGGCCTGCGTCCCGTCAGGGCTGGTTACCCGGAACTTGGCCACGGCTTCTTCCCCTGGGCGGTAGGTCGACTTGGCAAGCTTTAGGTCTACCTGGAGTTCGTGGTTCTTGGGGAACAGGACGGTATGCGAATCCGCGATCGCTGAATTGTAATAGTCGTCTCCGGGTTTGAGACCGAACGCGTAAGCCAGGATGGAAACCTCGTTCTGGAATTTGTCGTTGGGATCAAACACCACGCTGGCGCTACCATGCCGAACGCGAACCAATTTTGTGGAGACGGCCTGGAAGTCATGGATCGCTTCAACGACTACGGAGACGTCCTGCTCGCTGGCCTTCAGTTGAACTTCAATCGGCTCGCCGGACTTGTATAACGTCTTGTCAGTTTCGACTCGAATTCCAGGCCGATCTGAGAACCACAGTGATTCGGTATGGTGACCGATTTCCCCTCGGTGATTGCGCGCTCGAAAACTCAGGGAAACATTGCTGGAGTCTGCATCGCCCGGAACACTCAAACCGGAGACTTTCACCACCCCGTAACGATTGGTATGAACCCGTCGAAGGAACTGTCGAACCGGCGCGGATGAAGCGGCACTTTTGGGAGATTGCTGCGGCGCCAGCCACTCGATTTCGACATCACATGGAACGGGCGAACCGTCGGCATAATCCGTGGACAGATAAAACTGCAAGGGGAGCCTGTTCGACTGCGGACCGCTTGAGGGAATCACGTACATGTGAATCGGGTCCTTGGTCACGCGCAGGTCAAAACGACGTTGCTCGGTTCTCCCGGTGGAGGAATCGGTGAAGTAGGCGGCGAGCGTAAGATCACGAAAGCGCTTGTAGTCGTCAGCCTCCAGGCGATTGTGGTCGTGGGTCAAATCGACCTTAGCCACGTATCGGCCCTGTTGGTCGGTCTCGCCCTCGTAGGCTTCACCTTCCTCGGTATCCCATTTTTGTTCGCGGTAATTCCATTGCCGCTCAGTTTCGCGAACTACGCGAACATGCCCGTGCCGTACGGGCTCCCCAAATAGATAATCCGCGCGGATTTCGATGGAAGCATTCTGATCGGGAAGATAGAAAGTTCGATCCGGCTTGGCGATGACGGTGAAGGACGGCAGATCGTAGCGGCTGATTTTTACGCTGGCAGACGCGCCGGAGTCCTCATAGCGCCCCTCCCCAAAGTTAGCTTGAATTCGATAAGTTCCGAGACGTAGATTGTCCGGTATCTGCCAATCCGCTGCAGCAATCCCAAACTTGGATGTTTGGATTTCTGCTCGATACACCAATGTTTGTTCAGGATCGAGAATCTTCAGAATTACAGGTTGAGCTGCTATGGCCCTCTTGTTGGTATCGAACGCCATCAGACGGGCGTGGAGGGTTTGTCCGGGCTGGTAGAGGGGCTTGTCCGTGCTAATTGACGCGTTCGAGAAATGATTCACACGAAAAGTGCCATCCGCATCCGCTGAAAAACTTCCCAGCTTTCCGGTCACTTTTATATCGATTTGATCCGTGTCGACGTTGTTCGGGAGGGTGAACTCCAGCGTAGCGAATCCGCGTCCATCGGTAGGTGCGCTTCTCGTCAAGAGAGGCTTGTCGTCATCCGTGTCGAGGTCAAGGGAGGCTTGGACAGAGACCCCCGCAATCGGACGACCGGTTACGGGATGTATTGCCCGAACGCGCGCGGCGTAATGTCCTGCTTCTCTGACGAACGCTGGACCAGCAACGTGCAATTCGAAGATTTCAGGTGTTGCTTGGCCAACCGAGAGAATGCCCACCACGGGCTCGGGAGTTGATCCGCTCGAAGAACTCGGCGTGATGGTGTAGCGCAGGCGGTACCAGAGGAGGTTTTGGTGATTTTGATGTGCATTTTTAGCAAATGCCGGAGGCAACGCGATTCTTAGCTTCGTTGAACCAGGAGGAAAAGATGCGCCCTGCTCCGCATGGACTTGAACTACGCCTTGCGGGTCGACCAATTCCACGCGGACCTGAGCCGAGGTGGTCTGATGCGATGGGTTTTCTACGCGCAGATTGACGATGGTGCCATCGTCACGAATCTCGATTCGCGTAGCTGCCTCATTCACCCGGAAAGGTGTTTGGGCGAAGCACGAGCCGACAAGATAGAGAACAAGGGTTGCGGTAAAGAAGAGGCGGCTGGCCAGGAAACACATCGTTCCCACCCCGAGATTACGATTGCGATCTTATCATTGTCTTTCGGATACCAGGCCTAAGTTGGGAAAAAGGATTGATCGGAGGACGGCAGCCGTGCGCAGAGTGTTTCCTCGATTAGATTGGTAGGGGCGGTGGGGATCGAACTAAAAGCGCTGTTGAGACTGCGTAGGTTATTGATTCTTCGAATTGCGAGATTGGCGCAAATACGCAAATTCGCCGAAGTCAGGTACACGCCGGGTACAATTCCTCTTGGCGACTTTATGAGAGGGAGAATTTATTAAGTTCGTCATAGCTCGCCACGCGCTATACCTGGCGCGGAAGTCCAAATAAGAATGGCCATGGAGAAAAGATACGATTTTACGACAGTTCAAATTCTGTAACATTTATCGTGAGCTCGACCGCGTCACGCGTTGGATTTCTGCTAATTGGAGGCGGCCCAACCGAAACGATCCCGATTTCTGGTTCGCCGCGCTGCTAGCTCGGCGATGTGTCAATCTGCCGTCCACCCTGTCTGAAATTGGATATCCGATACCCTGGAATTCAAATCGGTTTCTAAAGGTTATGGAGCGTCGTCGGAAAAGCGGAATGCGAAAAGGTTCGCTCGACGGTTCTTTGCGGCACTCTCCATTCGACAGAGCCCATAGTCAACGCTTCAAATTCATCCCGAATGGTTTCAGGTGATTAAGTGATGCTCCTCTGGCAAATACAAAATCGGTCGTCGCGGGTGGGATTCGAACCCGCACCTTGTATTCGAGTACAACTGTAGAAGGAAAGTGACTCCAGATTTCTGGTAATCGTGATCTCCCAGAACGCTGTTTATGGCCAGCCAAACGCACTTGTCCGGCCTATCAGGCGCGGGGGCAGGTTAGTGGGAAGATTCCCAGTCAATCAAAGACCGGCTCCTTTGACCATCAGCAATTGCAGCTTTGCGTGTTCGCCGCCAGACCGATTGTGATAACGGATACGAAGAGGCGTGATGCCCGTCACCGCAGTGCGGGTCGAATAGACCTAATGTCCAGCTCGAGTAGAACATCGCCCAAGCGGGAAACGTCGAGGAGAGAACATGGAGCGAGTCTCGATCGTGAGGAAATGGCACAAAGTCGGCGGAGCCCTACTGCTGGCATTCACGTTTGCGATCGCCAATCCGGCCAAGGCGCAGACAGCAAGCGCCACGAATGGCCAGAAAATATTCCTGGAAAAATGCAAAAAGTGCCACGGTGAAGACGGTAGCGGCAATACCAATTTCGGAAAAGCCCTGAGGGCTGCCGACCTTCGCTCAACCGATGTCCAAAAGAAGAGCGATGCCGACTTCTACCTCCAAATTGATAAGGGCAAGAAAAACATGCCCCCGTTTGGAGCAAGTCTCGACAAGACTCAAATCAATGATTTGATTGCGTTCGTCAGGGAACTTGGGAAGAAGCAGCCGGAAGCGAAGAAGTAGCAGCAAAATGCGAGTGGCGCTCAAACCGCGTATGAACACTTCGCGAACCCGACTGAAGACCACAGACGCTGCGGCTAGCGACGGAGAAGTTCAGCGTTCCAAGGCGCGTCGTCGCAGTTTACAGTGCCTCGCGGTGCTCCTAGCCGTTGCCTTCAGCGCAGTGGCACTCCTGTGGGTAGGCATCCATGCGAGGAAGGTAGAAGCACGCTCAACTATCCTTGGCGTTGCCGAAACACCCGTTGTTTCCACGCCTGCAGATTTCTCCCCAATTTTCAAACCGGCTCGCACACCGTTCCTTGATTCCGTCAAAGAATACTTCCAATGGCAATCCACACCATTGCAGCCGATTGCGTTTAATCATCGGCTTCATCTTCAGCACGGCATGCAATGCGAGAGTTGTCACGTCGGGGTGACAGAGGGTCCGGACGCTGGAATTCCCAGCGTCACCTTCTGCATGGCCTGTCATCAAGAGGTTGCCACCAACAATCCTGAGATCAAGAAACTGACAGGCTATGCGGCCAAAGAACAGGACATCCCCTGGAAGCCGGTGTACTGGTTCTATCCTTCGGAACACGTGCGATTCTGGCATGCGCCACACATCCGCGCGGGCGTCGATTGCCAGGAATGCCACGGGGATATGACGCAGCAGACCGTGGCTGTGCGGACAAAAAATCTGAACATGAATTTCTGCATTAGTTGCCATAGGGCCAAGGGCGCCTCGGCCGATTGCACGACCTGTCATTACTAGCAAGAGAAGAGACCGTGGCTGCGAGGACTGCTTCATCGGGGTGGTTACAGGAGTTTTTAGACCATGGAACGCCGGACATTTTTGAGTCTCTCAGCCCTGAGCTGTGCGGCATTTGCAGCCGAGGGGTGTAGCGACCGAGGAACGCAGTTCATTCGTTTCGTGCCTGAAGAAGATCTTGTGCCCGGCGTAGCCGTCTGGAAACCAGGTGTTTGCAGGATGTGCTCCGCGGGCTGTGGAATTCAGGTGCGTGTAATGGAAGGCGAAGCTGAGGTTGTCCGCAACGCGCAGTTTGGGATGGTCAAAATGGGGTTGGCCAAGAAACTGTCAGGTAATCCGGAACACCCCGTGAGCCGCGGAAAGTTGTGCGTACGGGGCGAGGCCGGGCTGCAGGTCACTTATAACCCGGATCGCATCCAGCATCCTCTCAAGCGCGCCGGGCAGCGCGGCTCAGGACAATTCACGCAGGTGAGCTGGGACGAGGCGCTACGGGAACTATTAACGCATCTCCAGCCGTTTGCCTCCCGACACGAATCAAAAATGCTGACCTTCTTGACGAGCCCGCAACGCGGCCAGTGCGGGGTATTGATCGAGCGATTTCTATCCGGCTTCGACGGTGCACAGTGGGTGCGCTTTGAACTTTTTGACGACCAGGTGTTACGCAGAGCGAACTGGCTGAGCTTCGGTTACGAGCAATTGCCGACGGTGGACCTGGTCCGCACCGGTTATGTGATCTCCTTTGGTTCTGACTTTCTGGGTACATGGAATTCACCCGTGGCGCAAAGCGTGGGTTACGGGAAAATGCGCCAGAACCGTTCGGGTATTCGCGGAAAGTTTGTCCAGGTTGAGTCCCGCGTATCCCAAACGGGAGCGAATGCGGACGAGTGGATTCCCGCGCACCCCGGTACCGAAGGCCTACTGGCTCTGGGAATTGCCCACGTCATTTTGAAGGAAAAGCTTGGGCATCCGGAAATGGCAGGCTTCGCGGGAACGCGGATTGATGGCTGGCGGGAGGGTCTGCCAGCATTTTCACCCGAGGCAATCGCGTGGAAAATTGGAGTCCCTCCTGAAACGACCACGAGATTGGCGCGCGAGATGTCCGCAGGATCACCCGCAGTGGCCTTGGTGGGTGGGGCACCGCTAGCGCAGACTAACGGATTGTTCACGGCCCTCGCGGTTAACGCTCTGAATGCGCTTCTGGGGAGCGTCGGGAAACCGGGCGGACTTCAGTTCACACCAGAACCGCCACTGCCCGCATCCGCAGTGGCTCGGGGTAATTTTGGAGAGGGAAAGGCCATTTCGGTCCGGGCACTTGCGGAACAAATCCTCTCCGGCCAGGCGCGACCGATCGATGTGCTGCTTCTGCATGAAGTGAATCCTGTCTTTGCCACTCCGTCGGGATGGCGGATAAAAGAGGCACTTGAAAAAGTCCCGTTCATCGCCAGCTTCGGCAGCTTTCTCGACGAGACAAGCAACCTAGCAGACCTGATTCTTCCCGACCACTCGTTTCTCGAATCGTGGATCGATGATGTTCCGGAGTCGGGAACAACACAGTCGGTGGTAAGCGTTGCGCCACCAGCCATGCGGCCGCTTCACGACACGCGTGCGCTGTCCGACGTACTGCTTGATTTGGCCCATCGCCTGGGCGGCCAGACGAGCGAAGCCCTGCCGTGGAAGAGTTACGAAGAAATGTTGCAAGCGACACTCGCACCTCTCGCGCATCATCCCGGTTCGATCAATGCAAAAGACAGCGCCGAATTCTGGAACAAAATTAAGGAGCAGGGCGGTTGGTGGAGCGGGGAGGCAAGTGCTGCGCCGAAAGTAAAGGCTGCCGCGGGTTCCTTCAGCGCGGTGAAAAACCAGGAGGCGGAATTCGCGGGCTCCGTAGGGGAGTATCCGTTCTATTTCCTGCCGTACGCAACGCAGCAGTTTTATGACGGGCGACATGCGAATCTGCCCTGGATGCAGGAAATTCCGGAGGTTTTATCGACGGGAATGTGGGGCACGTGGGTGGAAATAAATCCGCGCACGGCAGCCACTCTGCAGATCGAACAAGGCGACCTTGTGGAGGTGGCGTCCCCCCACGGGAAGCTACGTGCTCCCGCGCTGCTTTCGCCGGGAATCGCGTCAGACTTGATTGCGATTCCGGTGGGACAAGGGCATGAGGTATATGGACGATACGCCAGCGGCCGCGGCGCGAACCCAATCAAGATGCTCGCGCCACAGGTAGAACCCATGACCGGGGCGCTCGCATGGGCGGGAACGCGAGTGAGTATCACAAAAGTAGGGCAAGGCAAGCTGGTTATGCTGTCGGGCGGCCCAACCCAGTGGAGCCAGGAAAAGATAAACCGGTAACGACTGAGACTTTGCGAGCGGCGATAGCAGGAGGGCGGATGGCGCATAGATGGGGAATGGTGATTGACCTCGATCGGTGCACCGGCTGCGAGGCCTGCGTTGCCGCGTGTCACGCTGAAAACAACATCGCCACGGTGGGCGCCGATCAAGCTGCTCGGGGCCGAACGATACATTGGATTCATGTGGAACGGTATTGGGAGGGCGAATTTCCAGATGTCCGGGCACGCTTTCGACCAGTTCTCTGCCAGCAGTGCGATGCGGCTCCCTGCGAGCCAGTGTGTCCTACCTATGCCAGCTATCACAATGCGGAAGGTCTTAACGCGCAGGTTTATAACCGGTGCATCGGTACTCGTTACTGTGCCAATGCGTGCCCGTACACGGTTCGGGACTTCAACTGGTTCAGTCCAGAGTGGGATAAGCCGCTGCACTTGCAGCTGAATCCGGATGTTTCTCTGCGCGAGGCCGGCGTGATGGAAAAGTGCACGTTTTGCAACCAGCGCATACTCGCGGGGGAGATTAACGCCAGGGCGGAGAACCGTGAGCTACGGGACGGCGAGGTCAACCCGGCTTGCGTACAGTCTTGCCCGACGACGGCGATGGTTTTTGGAGATCTGAACGATCCGACCAGTCAGGTGTCGCGGATGTCACGTTCCGTACGGGGTTCGACGCTGCTCGCAGGAGTTGGAACACTACCGAAAGTGACCTATCTCGTACGAGAGTCTTCACATGGCAACGAATAATGCTGCGCAGGCTGATGTGATTGATCATAAGTCCGAACAAATCCGCGAGGATCTGCTGCTGCCGTTGTTCCGTACGTCGCGGCGTTTCTACATACTTGTTTTCGTCCTGGTCGCCATCGGAATTCCCGGAATACTCGTCTACGCATACCAGATGTATGCGGGATGGGCGTGGCAGGCATCACGCGGCCGGTGTTCTGGGGCTTTTACATCACGAACTTCGTTTTCTGGATTGGAATCAGTCACGCGGGGACACTGATTTCAGCGATTCTCCGCCTGGTCAATGCTACTTGGCGTCGCCCGGTGACACGATGCGCCGAAGCAATTACGGTTTTCGCGCTGGCCATCGGCGCACAGTATCCGATCATCCACTTGGGGCGCGCATGGCTGTTTTTCTGGTTGATTCCGTACCCCAGCGAGCGCGACATCTGGCCGAATTTCCGGTCTCCCCTGGTATGGGATTTTTTTGCCATCACCACCTATCTCACGGGCAGCCTGACTTTTCTTCTGCTTCCAATTATTCCGGATTGGGCCATGGTGCGGGATCGGGCTACTGGCTTGCGCAAACGCATCTACACGGTGCTTGCTCTCGGCTGGCGCGGAACACCACGGGAATGGCACCGACTGGAAGTAGCGATGCGCATCATGGCGGTCACGATCCTGCCGGTTGCCATCTCTGTGCACACCATTGTGTCGTGGGACTTCGCCATGGCGCCGGTGCCCATGTGGCATTCCACTGTGTTCGGGCCGTACTTCGTGGTAGGAGCGATTTTCAGCGGGATAGCCGCGCTGATTATTGTGATGGCGCTGGTGCGCAAGGCATTGCATCTCGAGGAGTACCTGAAACCACTTCACTTCAGCAACCTTGGCAAGCTGCTGCTGGTCATGAGCCTTCTGTGGATCTACTTCATCTTCGCGGAACGCCTCACTGTATGGTACGGCAACCAGCCCGCCGAGATGGCTGCGTTCTGGTCCATCCAGCGAGGGAGATTTGCCGTGCTCTTCTGGACCATGGTCTGCTGCAATTTCCTGATTCCCTTTCCGATACTCGCGATCAAGAAACTGCGAACCATCGCTGGCACGGTGATCGCTTCTTCCACCATAGTTGTCGGAATGTGGCTGGAGCGGTTCCTAATTGTTGTGCCACCCCTGGAGCACAAATATTTGCCTTATGACTGGGGAAGCTACCGACCAACTTGGGTAGAAATCACCATTACCGTCGGAACGCTAATGGGAATGATTCTCATGTACGTTCTCTTCGCAAAGTTTGTTCCGATCATTTCGATTTGGGAATTGAAAGGTGGGCGACACGCGAAGCAAATTGCACAGGTAAACGCCCCTGCAAACCCGGCGGCTATACTTTTGGACGGTACATTACCATCGACGAATAGTTGAGATCGGACGAATCCATGAATGCGATCTACGGACTCTTTCCTGATGCAAACTCCGCGCGACGCGCGTTGACGGCCCTGCGTGCAGCGCGTTCGCGCTTGCATCTCAGCCCGAAAGCGATCGTCGTCATGTCTTCCGAGCCCTTAGATGAAGAGGGTTTCGGATGGGAAGAAGAGCGGACACTGATGCCGTGGCTCGCTCCACTGGGCGCTCTTGTTGGAGCAGGAGTGGGGTACGCGCTTTCTGCCTTGACGCAACGCAGCTATCCGCTGCCAACCGGCGGCATGCCGATTGTGGCCATGTGGCCCACGGGAATCATTATGTATGAATTGATGATGCTGGGGGCGATTCTAACCACGATTGTGGCATTCGTGATCGCCACAGGGCTGCCTACGTACAAAAAGCGCCTCTATGACCCCGAAGTCACGAACGGGAAGATTCTCGTGGGTGTCTCAGAGCTGGATAGTGACTGTCGTGCTGAACTTCAGCAATTGCTTTATCAGGATGGCGCTGAGCAAGTCAAAGAGTTCTCGAAAGGCTAGGAGAACTGTTGTACTGCCTGATAAACACGGTGGCGGACAAGGAAAGACGACTGACTCCCCCGAAGTCCGGTTGTAGGAAGTGACGATGGATCGGCCACCTCAACGAACCGGACTGCGAATCTTGTTGTGGAATCATTTCTTTTTGCTTTCTCTAGAAACCGGAAAACATCACACGGACTTTTTGGACTCATCTCTTTGTTGATCTTTGTGATCGTGCTGCCGCTAGGACCCAGGCCGCTTTTTTTTTCCTGACCGCTGAGTACTTTATCTCAGGAGAAACGAGGATGAACGGGGTCAGATTAATGAATTCGGGCAAAGGTGGGCGGCAAAAAATGCTTCCCCACACCCCGATTTGGAAGTTGGCTTCAAACTGAGTCTTTGCGTTAAATGCCGGAATTCAGGCGCGGTCCGCTTTCATCGTCAACCACGATATGAAAATCCTTAGGAACCTGTGGGGATGGAAGTTCAGACCAGAGCAGCTTGAGAACCACAACAGCCGCGTCGTCGCGCACCAGCGTAAAGGCGTGGCAGCACTTTTCGCACAACCAATAATGTTTCACTCCGTGAACTCCGCAGCAGCTTTGATTCGCATCTGTATTGGCAGCCGCACCAACAGTGACGGACGTATCGGCGGTGGCTAACGGGTCTTTCTCCGGGATGGGATTTAGGCGAAAGCGGAAGAACCTTCCGCCGCCGGTCCAATGGAAGGCCACCGGACACGCCGGGTTGGCACATTTGGGATGAAGCGTTTGATAGAGCGGACTGCTTACCAGAGATTCGCCAGGTAGAGCGAGTGGCTTGTCTGGAGTGCTTACCCGAGTAGCGCGCTGTTCTTCCAACTGATTGATGGTAGCTCGCAACCAGCTACTGATAGTTTCTTCGATTTGGCTCTGATCGCAGTAGCGATAGAGCGAGTCTAGGGTCTCGCCTGATTCGTTTAGAGAAATATGCCAGCAGGGGTGTGTGGCAAAACGGCGGTTTGATGGAACAAGTTGCATCAGCGCGCAAGCACTGCAAGGAACTCGGCCTCCGGTTGTCTCGTAATTTATGCACGTGGGCGAATCTTCGAAAATGACGCGCGGTCGCCAAGCAGCCACGGAGGACCGTTCGTAGCCGCCCTGTTCCAGAAAATAAAGTTCGAACTTCAGGACGTCCAGAAGATCACGTTGATCTGTAAGCATTTTGTACCTCTCATTGGAGAAAAACATAGCCGCGCGGGGAGGAATGTGCTGTGGCGTAGATCACCTTACCGCGTGACCGCGATCACAAACGGGAGCTACAGAACATCAGTACAATGAAGTTACAGCTCCGAGGGGGTAGTGTTGTAATGTCGAAAGGGTTTCGTTTGGTGTCGCGCGCGTCCGGAAGTATACTCCGAACTGTTACAGCCATGCGCGCCCCTTACGGCTTGGAAATCATCGAAAACCTCTAGCGTGCCCTCGCCGAGAGGATCGGCTTTTCTCGTGGTGAGTAGCCGTTGATTTGAGACCCAATTATCTAATGGTAGCGACGGCCCGTCGATACTGTTCCAAGGAATTCGCTGCCGCACCATAACGAAGAGTGTCGAGCTCAGGAATTCTCCTCGCCCTTCTGCCAGCAACTGGGGATATGAAGCGCCCAGCGCGGGAATAATCGGTCGGCTTGCCATCCGTGCCGCGAATTTCATGTGCGACCGGCCGACACTCTCCGCGCCTATTGCTGCCTCGCGGATTTCGCAAGTCCTGTAGAGTCAAAAAGAGAACTGGTAGGGGCGGTGGGGATCGAACCCACGACCTTCGGCTTAAAAGGCCGCTGCTCTACCACTGAGCTACGCCCCTAAAGTGGTTACTGCACAATGACTTGCGGGCTAGTCGCCTCGGGACCGTTTTCGCTGGTGGCACTTGTGGTGGCACTTGCTCCCAGCAACGACACCACCGCATGCAGTTTGTTAGGCCCGAGATGCGCGTACCGTCTGGTCATCGTCAAACTCTTGTGCCCCAACAAATCAGCGATATCTTCAAGCGGAGCACCTTTCATTCGCAAACGACTCGCAAACGTATGCCGCAAATCGTGCCAGCGAAAATTCTTGATTCCGGCTTCCGTCACCGCATCGTCGAACCAATGGCGTCCATTTTCCAGGGGTTCGCCGGTTTTAGCTGACTGAAACACCCGTCCTCTCGGACCGCCGCACCCGTGCACAAGTTTCAGAGCAGCTATCGCAAAATCGTTTAACGGGACGTGTATGGGTTCTTCGTTCTTCGTCCGCGGGATGTTCAGCATCCGACCTCGAAAGTCTACCATGTCCCATGTCAGCCCGTATTGGCTGCCCTTCCGAATGCCGGTGTTGATCGCCAGATCGAGCTCCGGCAGGTGCGCAGGCCACTTGGCCTCAAGCACCTTTCGAAGCTTCTTTTCCTCCTCGACGGTTAGAAAGCGCACACGATTATTGTCCTCGCGACGATGCGTCACGGATCGCGCAGGATTTGAAGTCACCTTCCGATTCTGTATCCCCAGGCGATAGCTGAGGGACATCAGCGAACGATAGTGATTAAAGGTAGAGGCCGCCCACTTCTCCTTTTCTGCCGCCCGTGCCAAAGTCTTTTCCATCTCTTGGGGCGTTAGTTCTTCTGCAGGATAAGAACCGAACCACTCCTTTAGGCTGGCAAAACGAGGCACATCCGTCTTGTAGGACCTTTTGTTCCTCTTCGAATACGCCAGCGCGTCGTCAACGAGTTGAAGAAAGTTGACAGATGGCTTGCGAAAGCTCTCGGGGAGTTTCTTGCCCTCCAGCACCTGCTGTTTGCGTTTTCCATAGAGCTTAATGGCAACGCTCTTGGCGCCGGCCTTTTCTCGGTGCCTCTTGCCGAACCGGTCGAAATAGCAGATCCACCAAACTCCCGAACCTGCCACTCTTTCGAAAACTCCTCTCTGACTCATGGCTGCTCCTTCCTAGATTTCCGAGGGCGTCCCGCTCCCGATTCCTTCGACCACTTTCTGAATGTCTTGGTATCGTATTTCTTGGCGCGAGCCGTTCCGCCCTTCCTCCCGATCTTGCGGAGGAATGCACGCACGTCATCACCTGGCGCGCCTTTCTTCGACACACCGAGAGTCTATAATCTAGCAGCTAGATTATCAAGTAGCTTGGGTCGGATGATCCACCCTCAGAAAACTCTGAAGGCTATTCCGCGGAATTAAAACGCGTCGCCCCAGGCGGCGAACCGGCAGGTGTTTCATGGCGATAAGCCGGTCAACGGTCCGGACGCTCACCCCTAACATTCGAGCTGCTTGGGACTTGCTGAAAGCTAACGCTTCCGGTATTCGCTCTAGGACGGACGAATCTGCATGCATTGAGGTTTCTCCTTGTAGGAAGTGCGCGCTGATCAGATCTCCGTCCTTGGGGGCACCCAGAGTCTGGTGAGGGCACAATAAGCCTGTGGAACGTACATGGCATTCCTGACCCTGGTCTAATACTTTGTCAGCCGGGAGTTATAACTGCGCGCTATGGGCGCAGAGCCGATGATGCCATGGTGAGCCTAAACGGGCACGAAGCTGGAAACGGCGGAAACAGCCAAGTAACACCTACCGCCCGTCGGCTTTCCTCTACTCGGACGAAAGAGTCGGCAACGGATAGGCTGTACCTAAACCACCGCTTCACACCTCGACTCGACACATTGGGAATTCCCGCCTCAACCCCGATCTCTCCATTCGACAATCTCATTGGCTAGTCGTTGGGAGGCGGCTAACCATGAAGCGCAAATCGAAGGTGACGCAGAACCGAGTGAAAACAAAGCTGGGCCTGCCCGATTTGGAGCATGCCAAGGTCGCCGTGATCGTAAGCTTGAGGTCGTTCGAATCGCAGCGCAGCTATCGGCACTCGATCGATGAGTTTGTGACTTGGTATTGCTCCGCTCCGCGACTGTCGTTCAACAAGACGGTCGTAATCCGTTACCGACTGTCATCTCGAAGATCGTCACCTCGCTGCCAGGCACCATAAACGTCAGGCTGGCAGCCGTACGACGGCTAGCATATGAAGCGGCAGATTCCGGATTGTTGAGCCCTGATCTTGCAGCCGGCATTCGCCGAGTCAAAGGCGCAAAAAAACTTGGGTGCCGACTTGGGAACTGGCTTAACGGCTGAGGAAGCTCGAACGCTATGGCAACTCCCTGATCCTGCCACTTTGAAGGGCAAGCGGGACCGGGCGATTCTTGCTTTGCTATTGGGTTGTGGCCTACGGCGCCGCGAACTGACCGAACTGACGGTTGATCATTTCCAGCGTCGCGAGGATCACTGGGCCATCGTCGATTTGATTGGCAAAGGCGGTCACGTTCGAACCATACCGGTGCCCTCGTGGGTTAAGCGAACCGTTGACGATTGGCTCGTCGCGTCGAGTGTCGCCCACGGGCGGTTATTTCGTTGCGTCTGTAGGACGGGAACGATTTGGGGCACCGAAATGACCGAAAAGGTGGTGTGGCATGTCGTTAAGCAGTACGCGGGCAGAGTTGGAATCCTAAAACTCGCGCCGCATGACCTTCGAAGATCGTGTGCTCGTCTCTGCCACAGTGCTGGGGGCGAACTGGAACAAATTCAGTTTCTGCTGGGCCACGTCTCGGTGCAGACCACTGAAAAATATCTCGGCTGCAAACAACGACTGAGAGAGGCCGTAAACGACAAGATTGGAATTGAACCTGGCCCGTGAAAGAGGGAGTCTCTGTCAGTTCCACGGCCCCGACAAACCAGGGGGACAAATGGAAATCGACCTTCACGGCTACCATCCGGGTGAAGTCGTTTTCAACGGAGTTCTTGGCCAGATCTTGCAAGAAGCATGGGAAATGGGTGAGCATGAGGTGACGCTCATTCACGGACATGGCCGCAATCGTGGCATTACGCCTGGATTTGTAAATACCAACACCGGATACTTTGGCCTCTGCATTAGGAGGGCGTTGCGGCAGGAGCAATCGTTTCGCCGGTGGATCCTGCATACGACGCTAGATTGCCGACAGATGGGCTGCACTTCGGTCAGACTAAAACCGAACTCGAACCCGACCAGAAAACAACTGGATTGCCTTTAGTTGTTTTGAGGCTGCGGGAAGAGATCTCTGGAAATTTCACCTCATTGTCCGACTTACCAGGCATCTGACAGCCGACCACTGGGGCGAGCGGCCTGTACTTCACGCAATGTCAAAGCGTTCCTTCAGTACACGGTCGAACCACCGCCACAACACCACTGTGTATCCACCGGGCGCTTGAGAAGGTTTCACGCTAATGCCAAGGCGGCGCAGGCGGTCATCTGGTCTTTCTGTGGCCTTGATTCCTCCAAGCATAAATTGCGTCATAGGCCGAGCTTCGTTCGTTTTTCGGATACCAACAGTCTTCAACCGTGATTCGTCGGCAGACTGTCGCCGATCCAATCCAGGAGTTCGCATATCGGTGAAGTCCCACCTTTGTCCGTGTGGTGTCCAATGACTCTCAAGACAACGAACCCGCCGGAGAGCAGCCGAAAGGCAATAAGTTCTCCGGCTCTCCACTCGCTTGATTCACGGAACCGTTTGGGAACGCGTTTTTCGGGCGGCTGCGATGACGTTAGTTGTGCCCGAAGCTTGTCGAGCACGGCACGACGCTTTCTGTAGTCTTTTGAGCCGACATCCCAGCGAGCGCGGTCTGAGCCGCCGTCGATTGCGCTCAGTGCTTGCTGTAAAACTTGCGGCTCAAGGCGTCCATACTTCCATTGAGTGGCGGCCAGCGCGAGCCAAAAAACCGGAGCTTCGTCGGCGTCTTTAAGCGATTCCGACCACTCGCCAACGAGCCTATTTGTCGCTTCGGGTCCGCTCAATCCATCACCAAGGAAGTCAACATAGCCATCGCGCACGTCGCACGCCGTATCGTCGGAGAAGACTGCCGTGCCCCAAGTACCCATGCCGTCAAAATTATCATTACGTGAGTTGTCGCGACAAATCGTAGGTGTCGCGGTAGGGACGACCATCGCTGATCGCCCCCCGCACAGAACCGTACGAGCGGCATTACCGCATACGGCTCCCACCTTGGAGGATTAGCGAGCGGTGCTGCTACTCGCACACCGTGCAATCTGTGGGACACTCACTTCCCCGCGCTGTGTCGGGCTAGTGTCAGATTGAACGATGTTCTCCTTGGCCCGCGCCCTTTTCTCCCCAGGCTCCGCCGAAGATCGCTCTTCTTTGTTCGCCTGGTTCATCGATAGTATGGCGCGGTCCGACTCCTCCGGAGCGTGCGCGTCTGCCTATGGCTTTGCACCTTCGCAGACCGGCCTCGTTCACTTGCGGGACGAGGCACTCCAGAGGTCTCCCGGTTCTCGTGCATGTTGTTTCTCAGCGTGCGCGGGTTCTTCGACTACGCAGGACCGACTGCTCGCTCGCGATATCGCAAAGCAGTCGTGGTGCCTTCCTCCATCAGGAAAGAGTCGGCGTCCTGGTTTTGCGTTTTTCGAAGCTCAATAGCCCGGCCCACCGATACCCCTGTCTACGCTTCAAGCGACACCTCGCGATGTCACCTGCAAGACTGAGGGCCAAGATGGAGTCGCTGTCTCCTTTCCTGTAGGACTCTTTCATTCCCTGCAACATGCCGGTTTATCCCGGCGCACCCTGATTAACGCTTTCCGTACAAGTAAAATCGACATGAAATCCACTTTTCCGGTAATCCGACGCAATCAGGCGATAAAGAATAATTCAGATCTTGTGAACCAATCGCAAACTTCGAAAATGTAGATACGTCGCAACCGTCGAGATTAAAATGTGCATGGCTTCGTTGAAGCCGAAAACCTCTTGGGTCGCTATGCTCGGTTAGATAGCCGATATTCGCGCCTTATTTCTCGACCTCGGCGTTCCAATTCCGGATGATGGTCAGCGGGGGTACTTCCCGTTGTTCCATCAACGTGTTAAACAAAAACTTGCTTCCCTCGCCCGTTACCGCGTACGTGAACACATCCTGCGAAGAGATCTTCTGTCGCCTTCGCGTCTGGAACAGCGGTGTCGGTGTCGTGGCCTCAAAACTCGCCCCCAACTTCACGCTTGAGGCCATCAATTTTCCCTCTGGAGAAACGAAAAACAGTTCCTTCCCGTCTGCCCGCCAGCGGGGCTCTTCTCCGCCTCCGCGCGACACCTGCCACTTGCTGCCCGCATCCGGAAACGGTGAGACATATATCTCCCAGTCTCCCGTTTCATTAGTGGCGTACGCCACGTACTTACCGTCCGGAGAAAACTGCGCATTTCTCACCACCCACGGGCCTTTGATGTAGACGTGGCTCTTATCCTCGGCCGCCGAGTAATACCACAGCTCCCCTTCATTCCTGGCCAACAGGTATTTGCCATCGCGCGACCAGTCCCAAGGATTTATCATCCTTCCGGCTTTTATATCCGTGATCTGGTCCTCGGAACCCGAACCGTCGGCATTTTTCTGAAAAATCTTGTTGGTCAATTTGCGATTGGAAGTGAAGACGATCTTTTTTCCATCCGCACCCCACACCGGCACCTGATTCAATGAGGGGTGAAGTGTGAGGTGTAACGCGGTATCGGACTTCACATCTTGGACCCACACGCCGATGGCCCGCCCATCTGGACTCCTTTGGTCATAAGCCACCCGACGGCCATCCGGCGAAAGATTGGGATTCGCGTAGGTGCCCGCCGGACCCAGATTACCCTCAGCCTTTCCGTCGCGATCAAACCATGTGAGCCGCGAAACCCCTAGGGCCGATCCGGTCTGCGCCACCAGGGTTCCGTTTGCGGAGACATCGAACAAGGCAAGGTCCAGCACGGGCATGGAGTACACTCCTCGAAGGACCTGGCGCGGTTGCCCGGTGAGAGAGAAGGACTTCAAATCGAACGATTGCGCGACCAGTTCGTTGTCTCGCATGTAGAGCAAGTAACCCGGTTCGGCATAAGCCGCATTGGAACTGGCGCCCACGATAAAGTGTTTTTCCTTGGAACCGAGTTCTCCGAGAAAAAGCGCATTCTTATCGAATTGCCCCGAAAAGTTTGCTGATAAATAAATGTAGTGTTTTCCATCCGGCAGAAAGATCGGCCAACGATGACTTGATTCGGACCTGGAATCATCGAGTTTAGTTTCTTCTGTGGGCGTTCCGCCTTCGGCGGAGACCCGGTAAATTCCTAGAAAGACATCGGGAGTGTATAAAATCACGCCATTTTTGTTCCAGGTTCCTCCACGCCCGTTAGGCGCATCGCAAATCACCTGCACTGACTTTCCTTGCAAATCAACTTTTTTCAATTTTCCCTGGGTGAAAAAGGCGATGAACCTTCCATCCGGTGACCAAAACGGATGCATGGCCGAGTCTGTTCCTTCGACCACCGTGGCGTTGGCCTCTCCCAGCCGGTAAGTCCAAATTACATATTTGTTCCCTTGCTCCCAATACGCCACCAGCGCGGCCACTTTCCCGTCAGGTGATAACGTCAAATCGTTTGCGCCTAGATGAAATGGGCTCGAGTAGTACGTCGTTCGATTCGGTTCAGTGGATTTCGACCACCACACTAATCCTCCGGCAACCAGCAGCGACAGAGCAGCGCTGAGAAGCCATCCCAAGCGCCCCATCACGCTTTTTTCTTCAATTCGCGCCACCTGAGCCGAGAGATCTCCCTCCGCCAGCCATTTCAATTCCGTCGTAAGATCGCTGGCGCTTTGCCAGCGTTCGTCGGGCAGCTTGGCCAGGCATTTCCCGACGACACGGTCTAGTGCTGGCGGCGCCATGAGGTTCGCCCCGCTGACCGGCTCGGGCGTTTTCTCCAGAATGGCGCTCGCCACGCTCAATTGACTCTTCCCCTCAAACGCCTTTTTCCCTGTCAACATCTCGTAGAGCACGGAGCCGAGCGAGAAAATATCGCTTCTTCCGTCTACTTCTCGTCCTTCAATTTGCTCGGGGGACATGTACTGAAACGTGCCAACGATCACGCCTTCTTGCGTTACCGGATCAGATTGCAGGTGGGTCCCCGTCATGGTAGCCAAGGTCGCAGGTTGAGCTGCCGACTTGGCAAGGCCGAAATCCAGAAGCTTGGCACCGGATGACGTCAGCATGATATTGCCAGGCTTCAAATCACGATGGACGATGCTATTTCGATGAGCGCGGTCGAGTGCATCTGACATCTGCGCGCCATATTTTAGAGCTTGCGCCATCGGGAGAGAGCCCTTTTGAAGACGCGTCGCGAGGGTCTCTCCTTCGACGCACTCCATGACGATGAAGTCCGTTCCATCTTGATTGCCCACGTCAAAAAGCGTGCAGATGTGCGGATGACTCAGGCCCGAAATAGCTTTGGCTTCGCGTTCGAAGCGCTGCTTCCGGATCGGGTCGACGGACAGTTCGGTCGGCAAAATCTTAACGGCCACGGTGCGATCGAGTCGCGTGTCCCGCGCGCGGTAGACTTCGCTCATACCCCCGGAACCGAGCGGCGAAAGAATTTCGTACGGACCAAGTTTAGTTCCTGGAGCAAGAGGCATAGATTGTGGCGATTATAACCCTAGAGCACGGGACACTGGTAAGAATGGCGAATCAAGTCCTGATTAAACGCTGCCAGGCATGTGGAATTGGATCGTTGGAGCGATTACTTCCGAGTTGCCCATATTCCTCCCAAAATTAACGGCAGACGCGATGAACGCTTCCTAAACGCCGACTTATCGGGACTTGGCGAAAAAAAATTCTGAAAAGCGATCTAGATGCAATCACTTTATCCCGCTTGCACTGCGCGCACCCAATCCTCATTGGCAGGCCCGTTTACCGTCAGTGCCTGCCGGTAGCTCTCGGAGCCCATTTCGGGACACTTCATCACGGCTTCCCAGAACGTCGCAGGAGGCTCGTAGCGATGCACGTCTATGTAGTGCACGATCATCGAAGGTGCCACGTAGACGCAACCCTCATCAGGGACATAGAGGTTATTGGCGCCAAAATGAACCACTAGTCCATCTCGCTCAATACGATGGCGTCGGTAATACCCTTCCAGGTATGGCAGTTGCCATTCGACGCATTCGAATTCCCCGCCATTAGCGACTTTGCGGCTCACAAGGGGCTCTTCAGACCCTTTGTATCCTTCGAGGGAAACCGGAGAATCTTCTTCAGGACAGAATTCACACTCGTGGCTTCCCATGAAATGACTGGGCTCCCAAGGATCAACAAGCAGTCGAAGTAGCTGGCCAAAGCGCGGCTCCGGCAATTTCGCTTTCCGTCGCTTGTAAGGATGGCCCCAAGCAAGCCATCCGACTGCCTTAAATTTCTCCCCCTCAGCGTGTGAGGAGGCGACATACAAACATGGAGAAAGATCCTTAATGAACAAGTGGAAAGTCCTCCCATCCTCAATCGTTCGATACTACGACGGGTCTGCTGCCTAGAATAGACCTAGCCTCCAGCTAGTGGACCCAAGTCCTGTTAAACGCTCCCTTGTGTCCATTAAAGGAGCGCAAATCGGACAACTGAAATCGGCCCAACCCTCAATGTCCGGTAACGCGAACTAACCAGGCATATGGCAGCCCGTTTGGTAGTGGTACAGTTTGAAATTCCACCCCATTGAACCGCCCATGGGTCCATGCAATCATGGGTCATGCCAAAGCGTTCAAGCAAAGAGGAAGATACTAACGAAATAGCTTTCCGCGTCGTTAGCCAATCCACGTCTGAACCAATCCCGATAACCAAGGGCAAGAAACCGAAAAATCCTGCCGCCGTTGCGTTAGGCAGACTTGGCGGAAAGAAGGGCGGACGTGCAAGGGCTGAAAAGCTAGACCCTGCACGTCGCCGTGAGATCGCAAGTGACGCTGCCCGCAAGCGCTGGCACAAAGAGAAAGCCTAAGCAGAAGCGACCTTCTTTTCTTCCGTAGCTTCTTCGTCGTTTCCGGGTTCTTCTTTAGGCGTCTTGAAACGGTGGTTTGGATACCATTCCGCCAGTCCCCAATCGCCCTTCATATTGACGATGTCTCCTACCTGTTTTTGACGACGTGCCAAGATAGCGTATACCGTCGTGTATACCGTCTTAGTACTCATTTGGCAGACCGCCAGCCGTAAGAGCATCGATAATTTCTTGCGTGGACTTCTTTTGCTTGACGCTGCTCAGATATTTCTTCGTAGCATCGGGGATGCTCATACTCAAGAACGCGCTAGGGCCAACAGCCGTTGAGCCGCCACCGTCCGGAGATGTGCCGCCACCTTGCGCCGCAATCATTTTGATAGCTGCGATAGCCGATTCTATCTGGGCCTTGCGTGCCTCAAGATCGGCTAATACTGCCGCGTAATGTTCTGAACTCATAAAACACCGCTTTCTGCTGGAAAAGCCAGCAATTCCGTGATAATCTGGCCTTACATCTGGCAAGGCGTGTCTATGAAAAGCCCACGCCAGCCAGACGGTTCCTAGGGAGTTTTCCTTAACCCTTCACCCTTTCGAGGGGTGGGGACTTCTCATAAAATCACATCCTTTCAGCCGGTGCGCCTCTACCAAGGTTCACCGGCCTTTATTATTTATACGCCCACACATAGAGAAAGTAAAGCGTCAAAATAAACAATCTTTATGCTTGACAGAGCTTTAGCGCTCAAGCATACTCGACGCATGAATAAACTAACTACAGCCAAGCGGGCGCAGATAGTCGCAGCCATCGTTGAGGGAAATTCTTTACGCGCCACGTCGCGCATGACTTGCGCGTCGAAAGTCACGATTCTCAAGCTACTGGCCGACCTCGGTAAGGCGTGTTCCGAATATCAGGACAAGGCGCTTCGCAATCTACCCTGCAAGCGGATTCAGTGCGATGAAATTTGGAGCTTCTGCTACGCGAAAGACAAGAACGTGCCCGCCGACAAGCGCGGCCAGTTTGGGTATGGGGACGTGTGGACCTGGGTTGCACTCTGTGCGGATACAAAGCTAGTAGTTACGTGGAACATTGGGACACGTGGCGCAGGGACGGCTTACGAATTCATGCACGATCTGGCCGCACGCCTTGCCAACCGTGTGCAGCTGACCACAGACGGGCACCGCGTCTACTTGCAAGCTGTGGAGTCTGCTTTTGGCTCTGATATTGATTACGCGATGTTGGTCAAGCTGTACGGCAATGATCGCGAGAGCGAAGCGCGTTACAGCCCTGCAGAGTGCATCGGTTGCCGTCAGATCGCCATCACGGGGAATCCCAAAGCAAAGGACATTTCGACCAGCTACGTCGAGCGCCAAAATCTAACGATGCGGATGCAGATGCGCCGGTTTACGCGCCTAACCAACGGATTCTCCAAGAAGATCGAAAACCATGCACATGCGGTTGCCCTTCACTATATGCATTATAATTTCTGCCGCGTACACCAAACACTCCGCGTCGCTCCGGCGATGGAAGCGGGCATTACAGACCACGTTTGGAGCCTTGAGGAAGTTGTGGGCTTGTTAGACACGGAAGCGAAAAGAGCGGCTTAAATGAATGCCATGGAAACCCTTCTAGCTTTTCTTGTGCATCTTGAAGAACGTAAGATTTCCTACCGGCTTGAGCATAACCGCGAGGATTCGATTATGGCTCTGATTGCCGTACCTGGCGAGCGATGGGAAGTCGAATTCTTCGCAGATGGAAAAATCGAAGTTGAGATTTTTGGGAAGTCGTCAGGTGTGCGCACCACAACAGTTGATGACGTACTTTCAAAGCTGGAAAAGTGAAACTGTACCACCCGC
>CAWFXG010000041.1:0-50099 GCA_963819745.1 uncultured Acidobacteriota bacterium
AGAAGGCGCCATCACCGCGAATTTCGAGACCGACAAATACAAATCGGATAAGAAGAACGACAAGTCTGTCGATGACGTCACGCTGTTCGGGTATTCGGACGCGGAGAAAGGCGCCGGCGAAAAGGGCCTAAGCCGGGAAAGGCCATCGGCGAGTCGGTTAACTTCGCGCGCGACCTGGTCAACGAACCATCGAACAAGTTGACTCCCAAGATGCTTTCCGACAAAGCGGAAGCGATGGGCAAACAAGCCGGGCTGGCCGTGGAGATACTGGACGAAAAACGAATCGCCGAGCTGAAAATGGGCGCACTGCTCAGCGTAGCGCAGGGCAGCGTAGAGCCGCCACGCATGATGGTGCTTACCTATACACCGGCGAATCTCAAACCTGGCGCACCGGTGATTGGGCTGGTGGAAAAGCGGTGACCTTTGACACCGGTGGCATTTCCATTAAGCCCGCCGATGGCATGGAAAAGATGAATACGACATGGCCGGCGGGGCGACCATGCTGGGGGTCATGCGGGCGGTTGCGGCGCTGAAGCCGAACGTAAAAGTGATTTGCGTCGTACCGTCGACGGAGAACATGCCGGGAGGCAAGGCGCAGAAGCCAGGCGATATCCAGACGGCCATGTCGGGAAAAACGATTGAGGTACTGAATACCGATGCCGAAGGACGGCTCATCCTTGCGGATGGAATTCACTATGCGAAACAGCTAGGCGCCACACATCTGGTGGATGCCGCTACGCTTACGGGAGCCATCGTGGTCGCGCTGGCGAATATCAATGTGGGCGTGTTTGGCGGGGCCGATCCGGCGTGGACGGAGAAAGTGTTGGCGAGCGCAAAAGCCGTTGGCGAGAAAATGTGGCAGATGCCCATGGATGAAGAGTACCGGGAATTTATCAAGGGCAGCTTCGCGGACATTCAAAACATCGGCAGCGGCAAAGGCGGAGGCTCCATCACCGGAGCGTGGTTCATTCGCGAATTCGCCGGGGATACGCCCTGGGTCCACCTGGATATCGCCGGAACAGCCTGGAACGATGATGCCAAGCCGTGGCTAGCGAAAGGCCCGACGGGCGTAGCGCTGCGAACGCTGGTGCACCTGGTGACTTCGTACTGACGACGCGCCGGGTTCTCGTACGGGCGCGGGTGTTACATCTTTTCCGGAGCTTGAATGCCCAATAGGGAAAGGGCGCGCAGAAGCTGCGATTCGACGAGCTCCGTCAATGCCAACAGAAATGCTCGCCGGTTGTCGTCGGCTTCTGACAGGATGTGATGCTTGTGGTAGAAGTTATTGAACTCTTGCGCGAGTTGAAACGCGTATTTGGCCAGGAAAGCCGGCTCCTGAGTGGTGATTGAGGCGTCGACAGCATGATCCAGGGATCCTGCGAGCAATAGAAGTTCCCACAGCCCGGTGCCTTGTGCTCCGCTCAACATGTTCTGCGCGTCACCTGGGACCACGGTTGGGGAAGCCGTTGCGGCCTCGAGGCCTTTCCGGCGTATGCCGCGGATTCGCACGACGGCATATTGGCAGTAAGGTCCGGTTTCGCCTTCGAAACTCAGCGCATCGTGAAAGTCGAACGCGATGACGGCGTTGCGGGTGAATTTGAGCAGGAAGAAACGGAGTGCGCCAACCGCGATTTGGCTGGCGGTGAGTGTCTGTTCGTCGCTTGGCATGCCAGGATGGCGCTGTTGCACCTCGGCTAGCGCAGCGGCCTCCAGACGATCGAGCAGGTCATCGGCTTTCACGCCAAGCCCTTTGCGGCCACTTACTTCCACGTAAGGCTTTTTTGCCTCTTCGGGTGACAGCTCGTAGCCCATTTCCGAGGCGCAACGAGGCGTCAGAGCCACGATTTCATAGGAGAGGTGAATGGAATTGTCGGCCTCGGATGCGTGCCCGAGCCTGCGCAAGCCTTCGGCAACAACGGTCTGAAGGTACGCCTGGCGGGCGTCGATGACGTTGTAGACGGTGGTCGCGGGCTGGCCGAAGGGAGGAGCGTCCGGGGCGTTGGCCGCGGAAGAGGTGGCCCAAACGGTTGAGCCATCGGGAGTTTGCGGCCACTTTGAATATCGGAAATCCTTGCCGAGCAAGCCAAACTTCCAGAGCTGGTAGGCGATGTCCTTGCCGACGTAGGTCACAGTTCCGTTGGAGCGCACGATGATTTTGTCCTGGGTGTTCTCGGCATCTTCGGGGAGCGAATCCGAGCCATCGCTTGTGAGCGGAGCGCCTTCTGGCTCGGTTGGCGCGGATTCTTTGGTGTCCTCCCAGCGCATAATCCAGCAGCCGGCCATTTTTCCGCGAACGGCCAACTGCACGACACCTTGATCTCGAAGCTTCTGAAATGCGGTATCCCAGAAATGCAAATGGAGAATTTCGCTTTCGCGGGCGAGCAACTCATAGCGAATATCGAGCCGCGCCATAGTGCGGAGATGGCAAGTGACGATGGCGTCCGCGACTACATGGCCTACTTCGGCGTCTTCGCCGCGACCCTCTTCGATGGCCCGCAGGGTTTCCCCGCGCATCTTCGCGGTTCGCTCTTTGTCCTCGGCGAAGAATTGCGTGGCTTTTGCGTACAGGTCCCAACAGTAATAATCGAAGCGCGGTTCCATTGCGAGCATCTTGACGCCGATCGGAGTGCGGTGTTCCATCTGGAGGAAACCGATCACGACGTCCGCGACCTGGACACCGGTGTTGTCGATGTAGTTTTGCACCTGCACGTTATATCCGGCGTGGCGCAGGGTTCGCGCCATGGTATCGCCCAACACGGCGTTACGGACGTGTCCGATGTGTGCAGCCTTATTCGGATTGATGCTGGTATGCTCGACAATGATTTTTGCGGGCTTGGGCGGCGGCCGATGCGCTTCGATTTCCTGGCAGACGGCGATCCAAAAAGCTGCCCGGTCGAAGAAAACATTCAGGTAGCCGGCCCCTGCGACCTCAATCCGTGCAATGCCTTCGACAGCCGGGAGTTGATTGGCAATTTCCTGAGCAAGCTGGCGCGGCGCCCGCTTCAAGCGTTTTGCGAGTTCGAAGCAGATCGGGGAGGCCGCTTCACCCATTTCGATTTTGGGAGGGCGCTCCAGTCCGACAGGCAAAGTCTGGCCGTATTTTTGCCGAATGTGTTTCGTCAAGACTTCGCGAAGGCGCTGCGTAAGAGTTAGAAACACTGGTCGAGTTTTCCTCTTGAGCGGGCCATCGAGGGCCTCTCAGCAATCAAAAAACACGGTTTCTTCCTGTCCTTGCAGGATCACATTCCATTCGAGTCCCGGACCAGAGGCCAACGGCCGCGCGATCAGGGTGTGACGCCTCTCCGCAGGCACCAATCCGAGCGCGAAGTCTGCTGAATTGGCAGGCTCGTCTGGGAAATACATCCGGGTGACGAGACGCCGGAGGAGTCCCCGCGCAAAGACGGAGACGGCCAGATGGGGAGCCTGAAGCCCGCCAACAGGCCCCGGCACAGAGCCAGGTCTGATGGTCCGGAAACAGAATTTCCCATTTTCATCCGTAGCCACCCTACCGAAGCCCCTGAACCCTGGTTCGCGTCTATTTTCGCGCGAATCTTTGGGATGCGGGTACTTGCCGCGACTGTCCGCCTGCCAAATTTCCAGGATTGCGTCGGGAACGGCTATGGAATCGCCATCAAGAACCCTGCCGGTAACCCGAACACGTTCTCCCGCGACTTCGGGAGCGGCCAGGTCGAGACAATAGAGACGCTTGAACGCGATCTGAAAAAATGGGCCAACCGTTTGCGAAGGCGTGACGCTTCCGCTCACGGATGTTCCTCATGGGCAGGTTCGGTGGGCGTTGCGTCGCGACCATTCAGAACAATGTCGAAGCGATATCCCAATGCTTCCAAGGGAATGGTGTTTTCCCAGTCGAACACGGAGATCAGGCGCTGCCGGGCCGATTGGTCGGCGGTGCAATTGAAAATGGGATCGTAGGGGAGAAGAGGATCACCTGGAAAGTACATCTGGGTCACCAGCCGGGTGGCAAAGGCGGGGCCGAAAACAGAAAAGTGTATGTGGGCGGGACGCCACGCATTGGAATGATTGCTCCAAGGATATTCGCCGGGACGAATGGTGATGAAACGATAGCGCCCCTCGGAATCGGTCAGGGTATGTCCTTCGCCGGTGAAATTCGGATCCAGAGGCGCATTGTGCCGGTCGTTGGCATGCAGGTAGCGACCGGCGGCATTCGCCTGCCACAGCTCGATGAGTGTGTGGGCCTGAGGGCGACCATCCTCGTCCAGAACTCGGCCGGTAACGATGATGCGTTCGCCGATGGGCTCGGAGTGGTGCTGGCGTGTCAGGTCACTTGCGCGTGGTTGGACGTCACCCATAGTGAATACTGGACCGGTGATTTCCGTGAGGGTGTGGGGAAGATGGATCAATCGTTGTGCCGGCGCGCGCTTAAGGGAAGACGCATAAGGCGGATGCAGGTATGGCGGTTGCGTGCCAGGGGCGGGCCTTCGATAGCCAAGGACGGAACGCATCTGTTCTCCGCCCCTAGTTTATTGCAAATGCGCAACCCGCGCAGGCATTCCTGAGGAGAACGTACTGTTCCGAGAACGCCGGACGGCGGGCGGCGGTCTCGATTCGAATAGGGTTCGGTTGGCCGCTAGCCCTGGCTGGCGATTTGTTGATCCTTGGCGTGTTCCCTGTGGCTTTCGCGCTGGTGAATGGCATACAAAGCCAGTTCCAGGCGGTTGGAAGTGCCAAGCTTGTTGAAGATCTTGAACAAATAGTTGCGTACGGTGTGTTCGCTCAATCCGAGTTCCCGCGAAATGTCTTTGTTGGTTCGGCCTTCGGCGATCAGTTGCACAAGGCTTTGCTCCCGCCTGGTAAGGAGATTTGCCCCTCGGGCATCGGTGATGGGAGGCGTCGGCGTGGTTGTAAGGGATTCCACCAGGTAGCGTAGCTGCAGATTGCTAGCCCAAATCTGCCCTTGATGTACGCGAACGATGCTCTTGCAGAGCGTCTCAAATGGCTCCTCGCGCGAAAAGACGCCGAGAGCGCCAGACCGGAAGGCTTCCACGATGGTGGCCCGATCGGACGAATCCAGCAAAAGGATGACCCGAGCGTTGTGATAAACGCCACGCAACTCCCGTGTGACGCGCAGCCCCGCGTTGGCACCGGCTTTCAAGGCAGAGCTGATGATGCAGACATCGGGCATCTTTTCCTGGAACGCCGCCATGATTCCGGCGGAATCCACCGCGGAGGCGACCACAGCCAGGCGCTGAGGGTTGCGCTGTAAGGCCGCGGCCATCAATTCACAATTCATCGCACACGACTCGGCAATCAGAAGTGTAATCGGGGACTCAGTCTCGCTTACCCTGTGCATTTAGATCCTTCCAACAGTGTGCTGGCGTCGAACGAGCATAGGCGGGGATCAGTATCCGCTGCTCACTCGCAACCAGTTGTAACTTCAGCGTAAAAAATTCGAGAAGTTAGACTCATTTCTGCTTTGATACGGCGATTCCCTTAGGCCTTCCGGACAGGTTGGGCTCCCCGGACAGCCCATTTCGCGGACCAGTCGTCCTGGCATCGCAGCCTGTTTTTTCTTCATAGTACTTTGTAAGAAGTACTCACAGCGTAGCCAGGAACGTTTGGCGTTCTGAGCCAAACCCGAGACGCGAAATTCCACTCGTGCGTTTAAGGCCAGAATCGAGGACAGGTTAAGGCGAATCGACAAGACAACAGGCGCTCTCTGGACATCGTGGTCCTCCCAAGGTAATCACTGCCCGCGAATGCCGGGTAAACATGCAGACGCACTGCCAAACTGAAACATGCGTCTCCTAGGCTGCCCGGTGCGGGCTTGGATTTCTAGAGGAGGTTTGTACCTGTCCTGTCGGACGGGATTAGGACATGTGCGCCGCTAACGACCGTTCCTTGGCGCACGTCGGCTTTCCCGCGTGGTGCATGTACAGGTCTTCCTCTTTTCTTCAGGAAACAAACGAACATCGCGACGTGTGACATTCCGTCCCTTGCGTGGTCTGCGAGCCGACCGTACATTGGCGGCACCGCAATTCTGTGTGTGTCAAGCGGGTGATCGTAAGCAAGAGGCGCATGAAGACTACCGAGGGCCAGATTGCTGTTGGAGCACCGTCCGACACATCGGCGGTACCTGACGGGACGTGTGCGAGGAGCCGTATGCGTTACCCAATTCACGCACCGGTTACATTTTTCTGGTTAGCGCGAAATGGCGCACAGCGCCAAGGCAAGGGCAAGAGCAAGAACCTGAGCGAAGGAGGCGCGTTTGTCCTGGCCAGAAGCCTTCCTCCGGTCGGGGCCAGCATCAGCCTCTCGATTCATTTCCCGCACTCGGCGACAGGGGGCCGGCTGTTACACATGGAGATGACGGGCGAGGTGGTACGGGTGGAACTGCCTCTGGGTCGAAAGTCCAACTGGGGATTTGCCGTGGCATGTAAGAACACCGCACTGCACCAGCGGCGCGGTTATGGAGAGTTGAGTCGGGCGATTCAGTAAGACCAACGGGGCTCAGGTTTTTGGGTCCCGATGACGCGGCAATTTGTGAAGGCTGAGTTGAGAAACAGAGTTCAGGTTGAAATTAGTAGCGCGCGGTATCAGGTAAGGAAGGCTCTCTGTAAGTCACAGGGCGAAGCTCTATGCAAATGGCAGAAAAACTGGAAATAGGGCAGTCCGTTTGGCACGTGGCGTACACGCGCCACCAGCACGAACGGAGCGTTGCCAAATACCTGGCCAGAATCGGACTGGACGTATTTCATCCCGTTTATCGCGAAGTTCGGCAGTGGAAGGACCGCAAGAAAGAACTAGAGCTGCCGCTGTTTCCCGGATACGTCTTTTTCGCAGGCGGCATGGATCGCCGCGTGGATATCCTGTCCGCACCGGGCTTACACACGATCCTCTACATCGGAAACGAAGCGGCCATCGTACCCGCGGAAGAGATCGAAGCTATTCGACGCGCGGGCCACGAGACGGGCGCGCTCGCTCCGCACCCATTTGCCACGGAAGGCGAAACGGTTCGAGTTCGCTCGGGACCTTTGGAAGGCGTGCAGGGCATTCTGGAGCAAAAGAAAGGGCACTGCCGGCTGGTACTGCGCATCGCCATACTCGGTCGAGCCGCAGCGGTTGAGGTTGATGCAAATAACATCGAGCGATTGAGCAGCCCTCGAATAGTTCCCACTGCCGATCGCCACGCCGCCTGAGATTCGAACACATCTTGTCCGTTAGAGCAACTAACCACTCGCTGCACCCACAAACATGTTCTTCGACTTCTACGGACTAAGAGAGCAACCCTTCGGCGTCACTCCGGACCCGCGATTCCTATACTTGGGGGAATCGCACCGAGAGGCTTTGGCGGCGGTGTACTACGCCATCGAAAGCCGCCGTGGCTTTTCCGCAATTGTGGCCGAGCCAGGCATGGGCAAGACGTCTCTGCTGCTTCGTTTGCTCGAATCGTTGCAACACTCGGCGCGCACCGCATTCCTTTTCCAGACGGAAGGGACTTCGCGGGAATTCCTGCAGGCGTTGCTGCGAGACCTCGGAATTACGAAATTCGGTGAAGAGCTCACCAGTATGTATGCTGCGCTCAATGACGCGCTGCTGGAGGAATTGAAGGCCGGGCGGAGAGTCGTGGTAGTTATCGACGAAGCGCAGAATCTGAGCGATAAAACCCTGGAGCTGGTGCGGCTGCTTTCGAACTTCGAAACGCCGGAAGCAAAACTGATGCATATTGTTCTGGCCGGGCAGCCCAAGCTCGAAGAGAAATTGTCCCGCCCCGGTCTGATCCAGTTGCGGCAACGCGTGGCTGCCATCGTGCAGCTCCGGAATCTCAACCTTGCCGAGACCATCGAGTACGTCCAGCACCGATTGCGCTCAGCGGGACATGACGGCCTGCCAATCTTCACGCCCGAAGCCTATTCGGCGATAGCCGTGGCCAGCAAAGGCATTCCGCGCAATATCAATAACATCTGCTTTCATGCTCTTTCGCTCGGGTTTGCGAGCCAAGCCAGGGAAATCGGGGCGGACTTGTTGAATGAAGTCGTGCGGGACATGGGTCTCGCGGAGGAATCGCCCGCGAAGGCAAGCATCCCTTCCGATGAGCAGAAGATGGTGCCGGTAAGCTGGCCGGCGCGCGCGATACCTTCGGCATCGCCGCTGTCAGCCTTGCCAGCATGGCCGTCTGATGACGCCACGGCGACGTTTCCCATGCCGGTTCAGCAAAGAGCCGCACGAAAGAAGGTGCGCTTTGCCACTTTGCTGATACTGATCCCGATTCTGTTTCTGCTCGTCGCAAAGTATCAGCCGGAGGAATTGCACGTGGCAGCGGACAAGGTGGCCGAGGTCATCGAGCGACCACACGAGTCTTCGTCCGCGGAACCCCCTGTGACTAAGGCGGAAACCTCCACAGTCGAAGAGTCCAGCAATGTAGTTGCTCCGAATGTTCCGCAAGCAGAAAACAAGCCGGCGTCGTCGTCCGACACACCTGAAAAGTCAAATAGCCCGGAAAAGAGTCAGCGAGAACCGCTGGCAATCCTGACCAACCGTCGGGAAACTCCGATGGATATTGCGCATGACTATCTCGGGAAATCCAATCCTGGAACCACGGCCCGCATCGTTCAGATGAACCCTGGAATTCGAAGCTCGAACGAAATATTGCCCGCGGGTAAAAAGGTGTTGATTCCGAATCAGATAGGTAGCGACATGGCGCCGGTCCCCGAGAAAAAACATGCGACGGAGACGGTTGACTCCCGAACGCCGGCTCGCAAGTTGTCGGAAGGCACGACGATGGTCCAGGTCAAGCAGCCAGCAACGCTATTCCAGGTTGCGCTGGATCAGTACGGCAGATCGAACTGGTTAATCATCCAGAGAATTCGCGCCCTTAATCCACAAATCCACGATTCCTATCAAGTGCTGTCGCAAGGCGAATGGATCAGGCTGCCTCAGCAACTTTCCGAAGAAGAAGAGCAAACGCCAGTGAACTCCGCCGGAAGAGCACGCCAATGAAGAGAGGCGATGGTATGAAAAGGATTCTCGGTCTAGTGGCGTTCCTTTCTTTCACGCTGACACCGTTCCGATTGTGCGCACAATTGGCACCTGACAACTCGAGCGCCATTGCAGGAGGTTCTGGCGCGTCGAAGGAGAGTGCGGCTGCCCAGGAAGATGCCCGCCCGCAGGCTCGCCAACGCTACCCCCGCTACCATCTTCAGGCAAATGACCTGATCTCCCTGACGTTTCGCTTCACGCCGGAATTCAATCAGGAAGTGACCATCCAGCCCGATGGGTACATCCAGTTGCGCGGATTGACCAACGACATTCACGCACAGAGCTTGACTGTTTCCGAACTCACCGAGACCTTGCAGAAGGCTTATGCGACGATTTTGCACGAACCATCCATCAATATTCTGCTGAAAGACTTTGATAAGCCTTACTTTGTGGCCGGAGGGTTGGTGGGAAAGCCTGGCAAATACGATTTGCGCGGCACCACCACCGCCACCCAGGCCATCGCCATAGCCGGCGGGTTTGCGGACGGCGCCAAGAACTCCCAGGTTGTTTTGTTTCGGCGCTATTCCGACGAATGGGTGGAAACAAAAACCCTGAATCTCAAAGAGATTCTCAAGGGGAAGAAGGTGAACGAAGATACCGTCCTCCAGCCCGGAGACATGCTGTACGTTCCGAAGTCCACCTTCGCGAAGATTGATCGATTCCTGCCGCGAAGTTCGATGGGCGCCTACTTCAGTCCGCCAATTTTGTGATGACGAGCCACCGAACCATGAGGTCTTACTTGAAACCGAACACATCTGCTTCCTGCTTAGCAGCGGCGCTCCTGCTTGCGCAAGCAGGCACGGTGGGGTCGAGTGTTGCCGGGCAGCAACCACAGGCCGCCGCAGCAGCGCAGCCGGCCTCGACTCGCTATCTGCTCAAGTCCAACGACGTACTCACGCTGGCCTTCCGATTCACGCCGGAACTGGACCAGGAGGTTGCCGTTCAACCGGACGGATTCGTGCAATTAAAGGAGCTGCCCGACGCGATTCATGTGCAAGACCTGAGCGTTCCAGAAGCCACAGAGGCGATTCGTAAGGCATATTCCACGAAACTTCACGATCCGATCATCATCGTAGTCCTGAAGGAATTCGACAAGCCGTTCTTCATCGTAAGCGGCGCCGTAAACACGCCCGGCAAGTTTGAACTGCGAGGGCGTCCCACGGTGATGGAGGCAGTCGCGATGGCGGGTGGATTCGATCACACCGCCAGGCATTCGCAGATCGTGCTGATGCGCCGGTACAGCAAGGACCTGGTGCAGGCAACCATGGTGGATCTTCGGCAGGTGACCAAGGGCAACGAACTGAAAAAGGACCTGGTGGTACAGCCGGGAGACACGATTTTTGTCCCCAAATCCGCTTTTTCCAAGTTTGACAGGTTTCTCCCAAGCAGTTCGGTAAGTGCGTATCAAAGGTATTGATTGTCAGGAGTCAGCCTATGACCGGCACAGATTTGATCGTTCGAGACCGAGCGGCCAACCAGACCGTGCTTCTGGCGCCGCGCCAAGTAGTGGCTGCCGCCTTCCGCCGCCGCAATACTATTGGTTACACGTTCGGGGCCATCATTACCGGAGCCATCCTGGCGATTATTCTTCTTCCCAACAAGTACGACGCGGAAACGAAGATCCTGCTGCATCGCGAGCGCGTGGACCCGCCGCTCTCCGCCCAGCAGACTGGCGTGATGCAGCAAGCCGCGCCGGCTCTGGCGGAAGAGGACATCAATTCCGAGGTCGGATTGTTGCAGAGCCAGGATCTGTTGGAACGGGTGGTTGTCAGCTGTGATCTCCAACATAGCGCGAAGGAATCCATCTTCTCCCGGCTGTTTGGGGGAAGGAAATCGTCGGAGGAAGAGCTGCGCGCACTCGCGGTGCGAAGGTTGCGAAGCCATCTGCGTATTGAGCCGATCAAGAAATCCTACTTGATCGCAGTGTCCTACACCTCCAACGACCCTCAACTGTCTGCGCAGGTGTTGAAGAATCTCGACGGTTTTTACCTGGAAAAGCACGCCGCCGTGCGCAGCGCGCCGGGCGCCCAGGAGTTCTTTGAAAAGGAAACCGCGCGCTACAAGCAGCGACTCGATGACGCCCAGAACAGGCTGGCCGAATTTAATCGCCGCGAGGGTGTGGTCACGGCGCAAACCGAAAAGGAAGGCTCCATACCGAAGCTCGCCGAGTTTGAGCTGAGCATGCGCCAAACGGAGGCGGCGGTCCCGCAACTGGAAGAGCACGTTCGGAACCTCGAATCTCAGGTAGCCAAAACTGCTCCGCGGATTACCACCGAGTCGCGGCGCAGCGATAACGCCGTGCTGTTGCAGCAGCTCAAGTCATCATTGGTAACACTTGAGCTCCAACGCACCGACCTTCTTCAAAAGTACGTTCCAGAAGATCGCCAAGTACAGGAAGTCGAGGCACAAATCGCCCACGTCAAAGCCACCATCGAAGATCAAGAGAAGTCCCCGGTGCGCGAGGAAGTGACCAACGAAAACCCGACCTACGAGCTGCTCCATCAGGAACTGGTGAAGGCCAAGGCGGAACTCGCCTCCATGAAGGCGCTTTCGTCCTCCTACGTCAAAGTGGATCGCTCTTACCGTAATTCAACGATTGACCGCGACCAAAAGCAACTGGAACAACAGGCGCTCCTGCGAGACGTCAGAACCGAAGAACAAAACTATCTTCTTTACTTGAGTAAGCGAGAGGAAGCTCGCATCTCCGACGCTTTCGACCAGCGACGGATCATCAATGTCTCCATTGCCGAGGAGGCTTCCGTTCCTGTTTTCCCTTCGAATCCTGCGGGCCTGACGCTACTAATCGCCACGATTCTGGGTTGTCTTGTAAGCGTGGGCGCGGTAGTTGTTCAGGAACAGCTGGATACATCGCTGTCCACGCCTGATCAAGTCGAGCGCTATCTCGACATCCCCGTTCTCGCCTCCATGCCCAAGGATGGCGTTGTCATTCCGCAACTGTTAGACAGCCGTCCCTGATGCCGATTGCCGGAACGCCGGCCGTGTTCACTGAAATCTAAATCGAAACGAAAGAGGGTCCTGATTCTATGAGCCGCAACTTTGAACTGCTCCAACGTGCCGGCAAAGGGCACGACCTCTTCGGCGTTGCGACACCACCCCCACCGGTATCGCCGCCACAACCGAGACCCGCGGCTGTTCCCGCAGCCATTAAGGAGGCAGCGAAACCGCGCGAGCGGTCCGGGCCATCCAGGCGATTGCACCTGGACATCGAAGGCTTGGGAAGGGAAGAAGCCATTCGTCTGGTGCGCCGGATCTTTCTTTCGCAGGACAGCGCGGCCGCTCATACCGTAATTTTCACGGGCGTCGAGCGACGGGTGGGCTGCACATGGAACTGCATCTGCGCCGCGCGAACCCTTGCTGCGCAGACCACGGGTCGCGTTTGTGTGATCGATGCCAATCTCCGGCAACCCGCGTTGCACCGCTACTTCGGGGTTGCCAACACGGATGGTCTGGCCGCCGCGCTTTCCCAGTCGGGCCCGGTCACGAACTTTACGCGCCAGCTTGGGGAGACCAACTTGTGGGTCATGGTGAGTGGCGCAGAAGGCGTGGACCTATCTCGACTGTGTACCCCGTTGCAGATGGATCTTCGGTTAGATGAATTGCGCGCTCAGTTCGACTACGTGCTTGTCGATTCCCCGGCCGTGAACCTGTACGCGGATGCTTTGGCACTCGGTCAGATGGGCGATGGCATCGTTCTCGTTCTCGAGTCCGACTCCACGCGTCGCGAGTCCGTCCGTCGCGCCAAGCAAAATATGGAAGCGGTCAACGCTCATCTGTTGGGTGCCGTGCTGAATAAACGCACGTACCCGATTCCGCAGTTGTTCTACAACATGCTTCGGTAAGCGCAATCAAGCTGGATTGTTTCGCAAACATAGTTCTGGAGAAGATCGGTGATTCGAGAGCTGCCATCGGAAATCAGCATTCACGCTCGCGCTCGTTTGCGCAAGCGCTTGGCCATAGCAGGTTGTGACCTGGCCTTCGCTATGTTTTCTTACGTCTGCTCGGTCACCCTACTTCAGGAACAGCTGGGCAGATCGTGGGGCTACGAGGTACTCGCTCGGACGACCGTTTATGTATTCCTGATCAAGCTGTTTGGGGTAATGACCTCGCGGCTGTATCAAGGCTCGTTGCAATACCCCACTTCAGCGGATCTTCTTAAGGTCACTCGAGCTATCGCGATCAGCAGCCTCGCCGCGTTCGTGGTCCTTCGCATTGGCTGCCCAGATCTCACGCTTCCCCTGGTGCTGTTCGTGCTTGATTCCGCACTTTTGTTGCTTCTGTGGGGAGGACTGCACTGTGGCGGCACGGTCATCGCCTACTTTCGCTCTCATGTGCGAAATCAAGGCAAGCGCGCCCTTATTGTTGGTGCCGGCGATGCCGGTATCAGCATCGTGAAGGATCTGTCCTCCGATCCGGAATCCCGCTGCCGGCCAGTGGCAATTCTTGATGATGATGCGTCCCGCCATGGCAGCACGGTTTATGGCGTTCCCATTCGCGGTGGAATCAAAGATCTCGAGCAGGTTGCGCGGGAGGTGCGTGCCGAAGAGGTGCTGATTTGCATTCCCAGCGCCACGCAGTCTCAGATGGGAAGAATCCTTTCGGCATGCCGCCAGGCGAATGTGCCTGTTCGCACTCTGCCGTCTTTGTCCGAACTAGTGGATGGAAAAGTTGGCCAGCGCGAGCTTCGCAAGCTGGAGATTGCCGATCTCCTGGACCGCGAGGAGGTTCATCACGACGTCAACGAAATCCGCCGCATTGTGGGCGGCAAAGTCGTGCTTATTACGGGTGCGGGGGGGAGCATCGGGAAGGAACTTTCCCGCCAAGTGGCTTCCGGAGGTCCCGCAAAACTGTTGCTGTTGGACAAATCGGAAAACAGCCTCTTTTATATTCACCGGGAGCTACGCGAGCGTCACCCCGAACTGTCGTTGAGACCACTGCTGATTGATTTGACTTGCCGCCATTTCGTGGACGACTTCATGCTCCACGAGACTCCAGAAGTAATTTTCCACGCCGCAGCCCACAAGCACGTAGGCCTCATCGAGCTGCATCCGCAAGAAGGGATTCGCAACAACGTTCTGGGGATCCGCAATATCGCCCTGGCAGCCATGCGTTGCGGCACATCTTTGTTCGTCAACATTTCTTCGGACAAGGCTGTGAATCCGTGCAATTACATGGGTTGCTCAAAGCGCATTACTGAGATGCTGATGCAGGATTTGGCCAAGGACAAACTCACCCGGTTCATGAACGTCCGCTTCGGAAACGTTGCAGGAAGCACGGGCAGCGTGCTCCGGCTGTTCTGGGAACAAATTCAGAAGGGCGGTCCGCTGCTGGTTACCGATCCGCGGGCAACCCGCTACTTCATGTCCATCCCCGAAGCGGTTTACCTGATCCTGCAGGCGGCGCGCCAGGGGCAGGGAGGCGAGACCTTCGTTTTCGAGATGGGCGAGCCGATCAACATCTATCAACTCGCAAAGAGCATGAGTTTGTTGGCGGGAATGGTGCCCGGCAAGGAAGTGCCTATTCATTTCACGGGCCTTCAGCAGGGCGAAAAGTTTGCCGAAGAGTTGTGGGAAGAGTGGGAAGAACCGGTTCCCACAATGCAGGCGGGGATTCAAATGATCAGCCAGCCGAATCCCGCGGCTACGGACATGCTTGAAAAGATCCGCAAGATGGAAGGTTTCGTGGCTATGAACGATCGCGAAGGGCTGCGTGCCTACCTAGGCCGTTTCTTGCCGCAGTTCGCCAAGAACCGACGCGAAATTGTGATGGAAGAAGAGCCAAAGCCGATTACCGCGGTCACCGTCGCGGGAGGAAATGGATGGGTATCATGATTCCGCTTTCGAAACCCGACCTTGGTGAACACGAATACTTGCTGGTCAATGAAGTACTGCGATCGGGCGTGCTAAGTCTGGGACCTCGTGTAAAGGAATTCGAAGACCGGTTTGCAGCGTTTGTGGGCAGCCGGCATGCCGTTGCTGTCAACAGCGGCACTTCAGCCCTGCACCTGTGCGTGCGAGCGCTGGGAATTGGCGCGGATGAAGAGGTCATCACTACCTCGTTCAGCTTTGTTGCTTCCGCAAACTGCCTGCTTTACGAGCGTGCTGTCCCGGTTTTTCTGGATATCGATCCCAAGACTCTGAATCTGTCTCCGCTTCAAATCGAGCGCTTCCTGACCGAGCGCTGCGCTCGCAACTCGCGTGGGCAGACCGTCAATCGCAAGACCGGTCGAGTAGTAAAGGCAATTCTGCCCGTGCACGTTTTTGGTGTGCCTTGTGCCATGGACTCAATAAAGGATCTTGCACGCGGCTATCAATTGTCCGTCATCGAGGATTCTTGCGAAGCGCTCGGCGCAAAATACCGGGGCCGCAACGTCGGTACCTTTGGCGACGCCGCTTGCTTTGCGTTCTATCCGAACAAGCAAATGACCACCGGCGAAGGCGGGATGATCGTCACGGACAACGAGGAAATTGCCCGCAGTTGCCGCAGCATGCGCAACCAGGGACGTGATGAAGACAATACCTGGCTGCGCCATGTTCAGCTGGGTTACAACTACCGGCTCAGCGACCTGCATTGCGCGCTGGGTCTGGCGCAATTGGGGCGCCTCGAAAGTCTCCTGCAAAAGCGTGCGGCAATAGCTGCTGCGTACGACAAAGCACTGTCGAACATTCCGGGCCTTAACCTTCCAAGCGGAAATAACAAGCGCAGCTGGTTCGTGTACGTCGTCCATGTGAACAAAACCGTTAGTGGGACAAGCCGCGATGTGCTCATGCAGAATCTTCGCGCACACGGCATCGGCTGTCAGGCGTATTTTCCGGCTATCCATAGCCAGCCCTACATGCGAGGACTAGGTCTTATTCCCTTTGATACGCTGCCGGAAACCGAAGGTGCCGCGGCCCGGTGCCTCGCGCTTCCTTTCTTCTCTACCATGACCGAGTCCGAGGTCGAACACGTTGCTAGCACCGTGCGGAGCGTCATCGGAGTTGGCACTCCTGGCATCACAGCGAATCATCCGGTACTTGCTGGTCAGCCGTGAGAAAACGCCCCGGCTGCGAGGAAATCGAAAATGTCCACTAGCGCGATCCAGATCAAGGCGGAAACGGGGCGCACTCCCGATTCGGTTGGTGCGATCAACCCAGCGCCGGCCGTCGAACGAATCATCGGCGTGCATAGCGGCCACAATTCCGCCGCCGCCCTGGTCGAAAAGGGCGAGTTGATCTTTGCGATGCAGGAGGAGCGCCTGACGCGTGTCAAAAATCAGGGTGGATTGCCGTCGAGAGTGTTGGCGGAAATGAACGGTGTTCCCGTGACTCGGGAAGGCAAGCCTTTGATCCCGCGCGTGGCACTGGGCGGCGAGAACCTCACCTCCTGTCCCTGGCGGCGTGACGATATTCTTGCGTCTTGGGGGCAAGGACCTACGGCTTTGACGCAACTCAAGACCGCTGCCCGCAAGAGCCGAGCGATCTCTGACTCGATCAATCGTCAGAAGTGGAACTCCGTCGCCAACGAACTAAAGGACGTTCTTAATGTCCACAAGGTGCCCGTTCGTGGCTTTAACCATCACCTATGCCACGCCGCCGCTGCCTATTTCGGGTGGGGCAAAATGGACGAGAAAATACTTGTCCTGACCTGCGATGGAGCGGGCGATCAATTGTGCGCCTCGGTAAATGTCGGGGAAAACGGACAGCTTTCCACTTTGGCGATGGTCGACGAAGGCCATTCGATCGGCGCCATCTATGCCAACGTGACCTATCTCCTGGGCATGGTGCCCATGGAGCACGAGTACAAACTCATGGGACTCGCTCCGTATGCGGAAAGATCCCGCGAGTCTCAAGCGCTCAGCCAGCAATTCGAAGCGCTCTTCAGCTTCGATCCCCAAAATCCAATGACGTGGAGGCGCACAAAGGACTGCCCTCCCTTGCTCCACAGCACCGAGTACTTGTCGGGCCTGCTGAAGCGCTGCCGCTTCGACCACGTTGCAGCCGGTCTGCAATTGTTCGTCGAGCGATTCCTGGCTCGCTGGGTCAGCGCGTGTATTGCGGAAACGGGGATTCGAAAAGTTGCTCTGAGCGGCGGCGTCTTCATGAATGTCAAGGCCAACCAGAAAATCCTCAATCTGCCGGAACTGGAGGAGCTTTTTATTTTTCCGTCTTGCGGTGACGAAACTAACTCTATTGGTGCGGCTTGGCTCCAGCACCGTCAGAGCTGCTCCACGAACCCGGACCCCCTGGCGGATTTCTGTCTAGGCCCGCAATATAACGACGCTCAGATCGACTTGGCCATTAACTCTTACAAGTTTCAGAATTCTGCGCACGTTCAGGAGCATCGTGACATTGAGTCAACGGTGGCAGCGCTTCTGGCTCGAGGCGAAATCGTGGCGCGCTTCAAAGGTCGCATGGAATTTGGTGCTCGCGCCTTGGGCAACCGCTCGATTCTTGCCAATCCCGCTATGCCAGGAGTCGTCAAGACCATCAATGAAATGATCAAGTGTCGTGACTTCTGGATGCCGTTCGCTCCATCCGTTCTTGCGGAACGCAGCGAGGCCTACTTTCACAAACCGAAACCGATTTCGGCCCCCTACATGATCATTACGTTGGATAGCCGAGAGGAAAAGCGGAACGCCATGGCCGCCGCGATTCACCCTTACGACGGTACGGGGCGTCCGCAAGAGGTCCACGAGCGTTGGAATCCCAGCTATCACCGGCTCATCCGCGGGTTTGAGGCCATCACTGGCGAAGCCGTCCTCCTGAATACGTCATTCAACCTTCACGGCGAGCCCGTGGTGTCGTCTCCCCAGGATGCATTACGCGTTTTCGATGTCTCCGGCCTCCAGCATCTTGCAATCGGTGACTTTCTGCTTTCCAAGAAATAGCTTATTCGGGCATCCGCTTGCCAATTGTCATTTAACTCTTCCCACAGGATCTCAATGAACCAGCCTTCGGTGACCACCGTCGTAGCGGACGCATCCACCGCGCAGCTCCCCACGAGTCGCGCGGGGATTCTCAACGTCTTTGGCCGCAACACGTTCTGGATCTGGCTGGACCTTGGCGCGGTGCGGATCGCCAACCTCCTCGCCGGCTTCTTCCTGATTCGCTACCTAGGCCCGTCTGAGTTTGGTTTGTACTCGATGGCTTGCGCGTTTGGCTTCGTGGTGAACGCCGTCAGCGACCTGGGATTGACACGCTATACGCCTCGAGCGGTATCCGCCAACAGCACCGAAGGACGTCCAATTCTCGCCCTGTCTTTAGCGACTACTGCGGCATTTGGCATCGTGCAAACGGCCCTGTTGGTGGCGGCCGTCGCAATCGGCAGTTATCGCCTGGAAGCGATCGCGGCGGGTCTTTTGCTGTTCAACATCGAAGGCACGGCAATTCTTTGCTCGACGATGCTCACTGGCAATCTGCGATCCCGCCAGATCCTTCCGGGTTCCGTGTTGAGCATGCTCGGCATCGTGACGTTGACGATCCTGGCGATTACGTTTCACTGGTCGGTCGTGACTTTTCTGACTTTGGGAGTACTGCGGGTTTGCGTTCTGCTCTATCTTCGTCTGTGGCAGCTTCGCGATTTCTGGCCGAGTCGCGAGATGTGGCGTTGGGCGGAATTCCGACGCGTTACGCTAGCCTCGTTACCTTATTTCTCCTACAACCTCACGCAAGTCGGGTATATCCGCATCTCAGTGATCTGCTTTGGCTTGGTCGCGTCACAGACCATGGTTGGAATCTTTTCCGCCGCGTTCGTTCTGTCTGACATTTTTCCGCAGTGGAGTTATGCGGTGAGTGGCGGTCTGCTGCCCGTTTGGACGCGTCTGTATGAGAACAAGCGCATTTCCGACCTTCTTGATCTGCGAGAGTCCATCCTGGAGGTCTTGCTGTTTGTCTCCATTCCAGTTGCTGTCTCGCTCTCTGTTTTTGCACCGGAAATCTGTCAGTTTCTTGGACCACGCTTTGCCGCCAGTTCTCCGGTTCTTCGCATCATCGCCTATCGTGCCCTGCTCTCCGCCATTGATGGATTCCTCGGTCACGGATTCCTGATCGCTATCAATGAAGTGAAGCGCCGCCAACGGGCCCAGGCAGTGTCGCTCATCGTGCTAGCGAGTTTGACTTTGTTACTCGGTCATTTCTATGGGCCGTTGGGTGTCGCGGTGGCGCTGTTCATTTCTGATGTTCTGCTGCTGGCCCAATATGCGGAGATCCTCTCGCGCCTCAAGCTCACCATCCGCTGCCCATTTCTTATTCCCAGCCTGCTGGCTGGTGCGCTGATGGCGTTCACTTCGCTCCGAATTTATCCGGGTACCTTTCCCGTGCTGCGTGGAGTCGCGGGCCTGCTTGTCTATGCCACGGTTCTGTTACTCGTCTCCCGGCGCCAGTTACTTGGAGCCAGTCGCACCGTACGCCACTGCCTGGGGGGAGCCTAAAACCGAATGTCCGGAATTGACGAGCCAATGCATCGGATCCACTCAAACTCCGCTGATCAGCACTCTCTTCTGGCAGCGTCTTTCACGCGCATCGCCGGGCTCGCTGGCGCTGTTGTACTGAGCTTTGTGGCAGCGGCAAGCGCCCCATACGTTTACCGTTTTGGCCCGAAGTTTGACCAAATGCTGAATTCTTCGCACGCGATCTATCTGCCCATCCTTTTCCTGATGGGTTGCGGCCTGGTCTATTATTTGGTCAAAAATGCGGAGATCGCGGTCTCCATGTTTTATCTCGTCGGCTTCTTCAAAGGCGATCCTCGCCTGGAGTCGGTTCCCGTCGACCTGACTATTGCGATAGCCCTCATCATGATGATCGCCATGCTGGTGCGTCTGTTATTCGTCGGCCAGGAGCTCAAGCTTCCTACAGCCTTTCTGTTCTATTTGCCGATCCTGTTCCTGATGTTCTTCAGCTTGCTCTACACTCCGAATTTCGAGGCGGGATTGGACAAGACGCTCCGATTCACTCTCCTTACTTGTTTTGGAGCTGTGTCTCCGTTTCTTCTCGTCGACACGCCAGAGCGCATCAAGCGCTTCCTTTTTGGACTGGTGGTGGGCGGTGTGGTGATGTCCATCAACGCGCTTTTCATGTTGGGCGGGAACGACCGGCTTGTCTCTCCCAGCGGAGTAACCATTGCTCTCGGGCTTTCCGCTGGCCTCGGCATCGCCATCATTTGGAGCCTTTATTTCCCCAGGCTCTCTCTCATTCAGCGCGTTCTCCTCTATCCTATTCTCGGCGTTCTCTTGATTGCCCTTATCGGCTCCGGTGCGCGTCTAGCGAACGTCGGCGCGGTCGCTTGCCTGGCGATCGCCCTTTTTTATTACCGCAATCTTTTTGTGGATGTGGCCATTACCGCGACGTTAGGAATTATGGCCTTGCCGTTCGTGCGCATCCCGGAAGCTTCCTTCGAATATCTTGCGTCGCTGACCCGTCCTCACGACGCGTTCGGCACTCGCAGTGGCCTCATGGACTTGGGTCTCCACACGTTTATGAGCCATCCACTTCTTGGAGTAGGCGTGCAGGGATATCGCTTCCTCTCGCCGAATCCCATCACTTACAACTATGCGCACAATCTTCTTCTGGAGATGGGTTCGGAGCTGGGCGTTTTTGCCGTGATCGCCTTCCTCGCACTTGTGGCCTGCTCTTTCCGTGTCATGTTTCGGCTGCTGCGAGACACTTCCTCGCCTGACATCCTGGTGTATCGTTGCGTGTTCTGCGTCATGATCCTTCCGGCGCTGGATATCTGCGTCGCCGGCGACATGAACAATGACAAGCTGTCCTGGTTCATGTTCAGCATGCCCTTTGTGCTCCAGGCTTATTCCGCTTCGCGACCGCAACCCTTCGTTTCTCGTTCCCAGGAACCAGCACGAGTGTTGCGCCGATTGGAAGCAACAACATCCAGGTAGCAGTTTTCGTTCTGCACGGGAAAGAAACTGGCCGCTCGCTATGTCCACAAAACCGATTACGTTATCTTCCGCTGCCTGCGGTTCGGTTCCTGCGGGCGGGTCGGTGCCCGTGCCTGCTTGCGGTTTGACTCTCCCCAACCGTATGGCCGTCTGTCATCTTTCCCCCGTGCGCCAGCGACTCGACGCTCGCACCTTCCACATGCAGATGGAACCTGCGGTCAGCTTTGGAGTCCGCACGGCATTAATCGGGCCGCACGGCCGGGACACCGGGCCCGCGGACATGCAGATGGTTTCCATCGGCAATCACAGCAATCGCGCCTTGCGAATCTTGCTGGCGTTGACTGCCGCCTTTCGCGCGCGGTGCCTACGCGTCAATCTCTATCATCTGCACAATCCGGAAATGATACCCGCGGGTTTGCTTCTGAAGTTTGTCTTCCGGCGGGCGGTTATTTATGACGCTCAAGAGGATTTTCCGGCCATGATGCTGACCAAGCCTTATATTCCCCGGATCATCCGTCCACTCGTCAGCAAGATTGTGCTTGGTGCGGAGCGGCTCGCGGCCCGTTCATTCGACGGCGTAATTGCCGCCGATTCTGGTACGCTTCGCGCCGTCGCGCGCACCGGCCGTAGCAAGAAACTGGTCTTTTACAATCTCCCGAATCTCGAATTCTTCCCGGAACCTGCCCAAACTCCAAAAATGTATGACTTTGTTTATCGCGGCGGTATTTCGGAACGGGCAGGCACCTTCGTCCTCCTGGACGCCCTCCGAACCCTCGTCGACAAAGGTCTCAACCCGCGGTTACTAATGTTCGGTTATGTGGACAATGGTCAGACGCGCGGGCTCATCGAGGGGCGAATTCAGCGGCTCGGACTGGCATCCAACGTCGTTCTTGGCGGACGCATCGATCACGCTGAAATGGCGGCGACGCTGGCCCAGGCTCGCGTCGCGATCTCTCCCCTGCTGGCCATTCCCAAGTTCCTTCACAACATTCCCGTGAAGGTCTTTGAATCGTGGGCCTGCGGTCTGCCGGTAATCAGCAGTGACTTGCCGCCCATCCGGCCTTTTTACAAGAAGAATGACTATGGCTTTCTTGTTCCTCCGGGAAGCGCCACGGATCTCGCCACGGCCATGGAATACCTGCTCAGGAACCCGGAGCAGGCCGAGCGAATGGGGAAGGCCGGCCGGCAGGCGGTCGTCGAACGCTACAACAACGGCAGAGAGATTCGAAAGTTACTGGCGTTTTATGCCGCGATTCTTGCGCGGAGATCCGCACCATTGCCCGCAAAGTAGTGCGAGTTCATCTGATGGTATTCAATGCCCGGCAACGAACGGAGCTTTCGATGCAAAAACGCTTGATCGTTAACGCAGACGACTTTGGCCTCAGCAGGGGCATAACCGATGGCATTTTGTTTACCCATCGCGAGGGCGTGTTGACCAGCACATCCTTGATGGTGAATCAGCCCGCAACGGAGTACGCCGTCGAACAGGTTCCGAGCGTGCCCAATCTTGGTGTAGGCATCCATCTCAATCTTACGGAAGGGCGCCCGGTTCTTCCGGCTGGCCACGTTTCCAGTTTGGTTAACAGCGAAGGTATCTTTTGGGGTCCCAAGGAACTCGCCGGAAGGATGCTTCGTCTCCAGGTCTCCGCCGCGGACATCGAGGCAGAATATCGGGCTCAGCTTCGTCTGATGAAGTCTTATGGGCTTACTCCTACGCACGCCGACTCTCATCACCGCATGCACATGTATCCTGTAGCCGCGGGCGCTTTTTACCGCGCTGTCACTTCGGAAGGAATACACCGCGCTCGCGCTCCCCGCAAGCGCTTCTGGCCGGATGATGGGCGTGTAGGCGGCCCGCACATTGGTTCCTTTTCGCGTCGCATCGCCGCCAAGTCCTATCTGGAGTTCTTGCAATCCGTTTATTTCCGCGACCTGCAACTGCCCGATGCTGGGGTCACGTTCCACCCTCGGTACAGCGGCAGGCTCGATCTCCTTTTGGAAGCCTGGAAGAACACCTTTGAGAACCTGCCATCTGGAGCCTACGAAATCTGGTGCCATCCTGGATATCGCCAACAGGGTTTTTCTGAAACGGACAGTCTTTCGTTGCAGCGCGAGCTCGAAATCGGCATCTTGACCGGGGCGCAACTGCGCGACATCACTGTTCGTCAGGGCATCGAGCTCATCAACTTCCGCAATATTTGATCTGAATAGGGTTTGTTTTCGCAGTATCACGACACCATCGAATCGCTGCCGTATCTATATATCCACAACAACAGGGGGACTCATGATCGAAGCGCAAATTCGCGCCCGAGGCCAGCAGTTGCAGAAGGCCTACGACCGTATGCCTTATCCGGTCCAGAATTTCTTGACCAGCGCGCGTGGCTGGTTTCTTGTCAAGAATCGCTATGGCCGCGGCATGTTCGGCTACCTGCGTGAGCTGCGCAGCCACGAAGCCTGGACCTCCGAGCAGATCACTGCTTTTCAAACAGACGCACTCCAGCGAATTCTGGATCATGCCCGTGAGACCACTGCCTACTATTCTGGTTATCCAAAATTGACCCTGCGTTCGCCGGAAGACATCGCCCAACTCCCTTTGCTCGTTCGCGAAGAGCTTCGCCAGAACAGCGACAGGATGATTTCGAGTTCCACTCCCGCAGTTGAAGTCATTCGCGTCGGTACTACCGGCACGACCGGTGCCAGCCTTACCGTGGCGTACAGCGAACAGGTCGCTCGGCGTCACTGGGCCCACCGCATGCGTCAATGGGGCTGGGCCGGTATCGAAACGCGTCCCGGCCGCGTCACCTTTTTTGGGAGCCGGGTAGCTCCGCCGGACCGCCAGGAGCCGCCTTTCTGGACCCACAACTATCTTGAACGTCAGACTCTCATGAGCATTTTCCATATCTCGGAAGCCAACGCTCCTCATTACGTTCAGTTTCTGCGGCGCAATCACGGCAAAGTGCTGGAGGGATTCCCTTCGGTTCTGGGGATCATCGCCGATTTCGTTCTTCAAACCGGACACACCATCCCGATGCGCGCGGTGTTCACCGACGGTGAGCCGCTCTACCCGTTCCTGCGCGAAAACATTGAAAAGGCCTTCGGTACCCGTGTCTTTGATCTCTACGGCAATACCGAATTTGCGGGAATGATTACCGAATGCGAAGCCGGTCAGATGCACGCCCTTCCGGACTACGGATACCTCGAAATTCTCGACGCTGAGAATCGTCCCGTGGAACCGGGCGAAGAAGGCTATATGGTCTGGACCAGCTTCGTGAACGACACGATGCCGCTGATCCGCTATCGCATTGGAGACAAAGGCTGCTGGCAGTCCAGCCAGAAATGCGCGTGCGGCCGCCATTTTCCGCTGGTCATTCCGACGATCACTCGCGAGAGCGACACACTGCGGTGCCCGGACGGTCGACTCTTCTCGCCACGTGCGCTCAATCAATGTCTGAAGGGCGCAACATCACTCCGTTTCTGCCAACTTGTCCACGAGCGTCCCGGCCACGTGGTCGTGCGCGGGGTTTCCACTAGTCCGGATGCTTATGCGGACCTGATGGCCATCCAGAAAAACCTGCAGGCAATCCTGGGCGCCAATTTTGTCGTGTCCGCCACTCTCGCCGATGCCCCGATTGTTCGTGCCGGCGGGAAGATTCCACTGATTATTCAACAAAAGACTTCGTGAAAAGATGTTCTTCCCACGGCGAGGGCCCCTCCCCTTCGTCACGGTTCTAAAACGTCGCAATATCTACTTTTCAATTTAAAAAAGCGCTCACAAATCATTCCTGGAGGAATTTCTCGCAATGGCTAATATTGCCGTCTTCGGTCTCGGTTACGTCGGAAGTGTTACCGCCGCCTGCTTCGCTTCTTGCGGCCATCACGTTATCGGTGTTGACACCAATCTCAGCAAAATCGAAATGCTCCGCAATGGCGAGCCTCCCGTTTCCGAACCGGGCCTGCCTCAACTGGTGCGCGAGGCGGTTCGCAAAGGCAAGCTCCGCGTCACCCATGATGCGGAAGAAGCCGTCAAACGTTCAGAATTCTCCTTTATCACCGTTGGCACTCCGTCTCGTCGCAATGGAGACGTCGACCTTTCCGCCCTCGGCGCCGTCCTGGAACAAATTGGTTCCGCACTGCGCAAGCACCAGAACTTTCACTCCGTTGTTTTACGCAGCACCGTTCTTCCCGGTACTACGATGTCTTTAGCCTTGCCCGCGCTGGCTCGGCACTCCGGCAGAACTCCTGGCCGGGATTTTGAACTTTACTTTAATCCGGAATTCCTCCGCGAAGGCACCGCGATTCAGGACTTTCACGCCCCTCCTTATATCGTCATCGGGCGAAACGAAAAGCTCGGCAACGGTACCTTGCGAGGGCTTTGGGACGCCGTCGGCACGAACGCCTCGATCCTCGAAGTAAAAATGGAAGAGGCGGAAATCCTCAAGTATGCGAGCAATACTTTCCATGCCCTCAAAGTCGTTTTCGCCAATGAAATCGGCGCCATCTGCAAAGATCTCAACATCGACGGCCAGGAAGTGATGAAAGTCTTCGTGAAAGATACGCAATTGAATACTTCAGCCAAGTATCTGAGTCCTGGCTTTGCGTACGGCGGTTCCTGCTTGCCCAAGGATGTCAGCGCACTCACGTATTTAGCCAAATCCCTCGATACCCATACGCCGTTGCTGAACAGCATCGCCACCAGCAACGACATGCATATTCTTCGTGCCGCTCGCGCTGTTCTCGATACCGGCAAGCGCAAGATTTGCCTGGTGGGTCTCAGCTTTAAGGAAGGCACCGACGATGTCCGGTACAGTCCGGCTGTTCTGCTGGCCGAGCATCTCCTCGGCAAGGGACTCGACATCAGCATTTTCGACCGCACCGTTCAACCCGAATATCTCATCGGCAAGAACAAGCAATTTCTGGATCAGACTCTCCCGCACATCATGTGCCATCTTCGCTCTTCGCTTCCTGACGCCATTAACGAAGCAGAAGTTGTGGTTATCTGCACCAAGGACGTCGAAGCCGAAAAGCTGCTTGCAGGTGCTCACGGCAAAAAAGTAATCGACCTTGTTGGTCTCCCCACTCTCAAGCATCAGGGCAACGGCTACAGCGGCATTGCCTGGTAAGGAGCACACATGCGCATCCTATTCGTCACCCAATATTTTCCGCCGGAGACCGAAATCGGCGGCATTCGCATCCAAGAGATCGCCACGCGCCTTGTCACTCGCGGCCACGACGTGACGGTCCTTACGGGCCTGCCTAACTATCCCAGCGGCTCACTGCAAAAGGAATATCGTCGACGCGCCTGGAAGATCACGTGGACCGAACGGATGAACGGTTTCGACGTCGTGCGCGTTCCGCTGTATCCCTCGCACAGCAAACAATCGATCGCTCGACTCGCCAACTATTTCTCGTTTGCGCTCACCAGTGCCTTGCGCGCCCAGGTTCTGAAGCGTCCGGACATCATCGTCGCCACTTCTCCACCACTTACCGTCGGCATTCCCGCTTGGCTTGCCGCCGCTCGAGCCAAGATCCCCTTCATCCTGGAGATCCGCGATCTTTGGCCCGAAGCTGCCATCGAGCTGGGCTATCTTCGCAATCCCCACGTTGAAAAAGCCGCATACGCCCTGGAAAGCTTCCTGTACAAGCGCGCGAACCGTATTGTCACCGTTTCTCACGGCATGAAGACCGACCTTGTCGCTCGCGGTATTTCCTCCCTTCGTTGCGCCGTCATCCCCAACGGCGTCGATACCAGCCTCTTTTCCCCGGGTGCCACCAACGAATACATCTCTTCTTTGCGGCGCGAGGGACTCACCGTCGGCGTGTACCTTGGTACCCTCAGCGTCTACCACGGCATGGATCATGCCCTGGACCTGCTGCAGCGTCTCCGCGTTCACCCGCACATTCGAGTCGTCTTCGCCGCTGGAGGCTCTGCTCGCGCGGAACTGGAAGCGGCCGTCGCGCAACGCGGCTTGGACAACGCAATCTTCCTTCCCGCTCCTCCGCGTCACCAGATGCCCGGACTCATTGCCTCTGCCGACTTCTGCCTGGCATTCGTCAAGCCCGGCCCATTCGCTCGCTGGCTTCTTTCCTCCAAGATTTTTATGTACATGTCCTGCGGACGCCCTATTTTCTCCGCGGGAGCAGGCGAAACCGGGCGCGTTATCACCGAAGCCAATGCCGGCGTCGTCGAAGCGCCGACTCCCGAAGGCATCGCACGTCTGACCGACTCTATCGTCAGCATGGCTGGCAAGCCCGCGCTCGCCGCGTTCGGGGCCAACGGCCGCGCCTATGCAGAACGCTCCTGCTCTTGGGATTCGCTCACGGATTCTTACGAGCAGCTGCTGTTTTCATCCGTTCCTTCCGACCACGACGTCCATTCCGCGCAGCACGCTCCGGTGCCGCTCACTTAACATCGCTTTCATCCCACGTTCGGCAAAAGAGAGCTACCATCATGCTTTTCTGGAAAGACCCCAGCCTTCGCTCAAGCACGAAGCCATCCGCCACTATCGGACTCGCCGGCGATTTTCTGCCCGCGAACGGTCTCATGCCTGATCCCGGTGCATCCTGGAGCTCCCTTGCCGCTCGCGTCGCCCCGCACTTCAGCGACCTTCACCTCACCGTCGCCAACCTCGAATGTCCTGTCGCCGTCGACGGGCTTACTCGCCGCACCAAGGCTTCTCTCAGCGATACCTTCGCCGCCCCCGCCGAGGCTCTCGACTATCTGCGAGCGCTAAACGTCCGTATCGTTTCGCTCGCTAACAATCACTCCTGTGATTATGGCAAGGCTGGGCTCGATCGCACGCGCGCCGCTACTTCTGCCGCGGGAATACTTCCGCTCGGTAGTGGCCGTTCGCTCAGCGACTCCCCAGAAGTTCACGTCTGGCAAGGTCCGGACCAGTTGCGCGTCGGCATTTGGTGTGCCGCCCGCAATCTCCGCGAATCCGCGGCCTGGAGATCTCCGGGACTGGAGCCCGCCAACATGGATCGCGCGAAGCACGCTCTCGCCGCCATGCGCCAGCTCGGCGCCAACTGCTGTATTGCCTATCTTCATGCCGGTTCCGAGCACACTAACTACCCGGATCCGGACGATGTCGCCTTCATAAATTCTTTGGCTACCCGTGGTTTCGACGTCGTTGCCGCCTGCCATTCTCACCGCGTAAGCGGTTGCAAGGCCATTCCCAGGGAAGGGAAGTCTCCCGCGTTTTGCTTCTATGGTCTCGGCAGTCTTTCTTCCGGTATTCTCTATTCATCTTTGGAGCAGGAGGGCATCGTTCCCGTACTCACTGTCAATGCGGATGGCGGAATTGCAGCCGTGGAAGTTCGCACTATCTATCTCGAACCGCCGGGCTGGGCTTCCGTGCCGTCTCCGGAGTATGACCAACTCATTCTCGATCGGGTCATCCTGATCTCCGACAGCATCGATTCCGGAGCCTATCGTCAGCGTTATCACTCCGATGTTTCCCGCAATCTTCTTTCGACCCAGTGGCAAGACGCCTGTGCGGCTTTCCGCCAGGCCGGAATTCCCGGCCTGTTTTCCAAAGCCCGCCGTGTTCGCGGGGCGCATGTCGCGCAACTATTCCGCAAAGGGATTGCCTCCATTGGCCCTCACCAGCGCAGTTGATCGCTGCGGCGTCATCCTTCGTCGCCTCTGTTTTCTCGTCCTGCTCACCTTGTGCACCGACTCTGTCCGAGGCGCAACCTATTTCGTGGATTCCCGGCAAGGAGACGACGCCAGACCTGGCACCTCCGCTTCCTCTCCTTGGCGTTCGCTTGCCAAAATCAACTCCGCTTCACTCTTTCCCGGTGATCGGATTTTCCTCAAGCGCGGTAGTCTCTGGCGAGAACAGCTGACCTTCCACTCCTCAGGCGCCGAAGACCGCCCCATCCTTCTTGACGCCTATGGCGACGGCCCGCTGCCCATCATCACCGGCGCGGATCTCATCCCCTCCAGTTCGTGGTCGCCCTGCGATTCGTGTCCGTCTTCGGTATCGCAAGCGAACCTTGCCACGCAGCCCAACATCATCATCTTCGATGGCGTTCGCGGCAACCACAAATCGTCGCAGCTACAGCTTGCTTCTCCCCTCGATTGGTCCTGGTCTTCCGGCCGTCTATACATCTTCTCGACAGGATCTCCATCTGGTGTTTCTAACAATACCGCTGTCGAAGCCGGGGCCCGCCCGAGCGCCGTCGTTTTCACCGGACAGTCCTACATCACCATACAAAATATCGAAGCGGACGCCGCCAATGCCGCTCCCTACACGATTGGCGGTGGTATCTGGGCAATTTCACCGGATGTTCAAGGTCCCGCTCCCCATCACATCAATATCAACCACACGGTAGTGCGCAACTGCGCCGGCGACGGCATCCACCTGGAAAGTGTTCACGATGCCGTCATCGATTCCAACCTCGTCAGCTATAACGAAAACATTGGCATCCAGCTCTACGGCGGACTTGAAGCTTTCCCCATCTCTGCCGTCCGCGTGACCAACAACGAAGTTCATCACAATCGTTACATCGGCATTGGCACTTTCGGCTGTCCGGGGGGCACCAGTTGCCGGGGATCGTCGCCCCCACCGAACCAGCTGCAAGTCAGCGGCGTTTCCATCTCCGGAAACAAGACGTACGCCAATGGCGCGGGCATTTATCTTCACCACACCGTCCGCTCCCTCGTTTCCGCGAACATTTCTTACGCTAACGACGACACCTCGCGTAAGGGTGAGGGTTATTGTGTCGGCCTATCCGGCTCCAGCGACAATGTCGTCGAGAAGAACGAATGTTACGGTGCCACCCATGCCGGCATCGAGCTCTCCATCGACACCAGCAAGCCGCCCGTCGGTTCCAGCAACAATCTCATCCGTTACAACCTGGTGCACGACAATGGCACCTACGGCCTGATGACCGATGCGGCGCCCAGCTCCGGCAACACTTTTTCCTACAACGTCATCTTCAATCACCGCAACGGTAGCTGCATCTTCGCCAACAATACCGGCCACAGATTTCTCAACAACACTTGCCTCAACAACGTCAACGGTATCTATCTGTACGTCAGCAAATCCACTCCTCGCACCGGCGAGATCACCATCAAGAACAACATCATCGTCAACTCTTCCCGCAGTCACATCGTTCTTGACGCCGGTGTTCAGGGTCCCATCACTCTGGACAACAACGCCTATTTTCCCGACGATTCCGCCAAATTCAGGCGCGATTCTTCCTCTTCCGATTTTGCCTCCTGGCGCTCCCAGACCGGCCAGGACATCCATTCCGAGGTTGCCGATCCTCGCTTCGTCTCCGCCAAGCCGTCAACATTCGCTGATTTCTCCTTGCGTTCGGATTCGCCGCTCGTTGGCCGCGCCGCCGATCTTGGCCGTGCGGCCGAAGACGCACTCGACCCGGACTCCCCCACACCTTCCACTGCTCATACTTCCAAGCAAGAGCCTCACCGCTGGGACGTCGGTGCTGTTCGCCATAAGCCATAAGATACTCCGCTTGTTTTTGTCTCATCTTGCAACTTGGTCCGCGATTACTCCTCCTGCCCCGTTGAGCTCCCCTCACAACCACTTCGCCTCTTAACTGCAACTCTGTCTTGCATTTATCCCCTGACGAACCATAATGGATTCTGGTGGCCTAGGCTGCCAGCCCATGCAATGCCCTCTCTGCCAGACCGATAATCCGGCCACTGCCGACCACTGCGCGAAGTGCGCCACCCCGCTGCCGATTTCCGACCAGACCATCTCCCCTACCTCCTTCGACGAGACGTCTGTCGGTCGTTCCGCAATCGGCCAAACCGAGGCGTGGTCCGTTGCGGTCACTCCCCGGCCTTCCAGCGAAGCTGCCGCCAAGGGGCAGCTAGAGCCCGGTACGATCCTCGCCGACCGCTTCGAGATCCTTCAGCTTCTTGGTCAGGGCGGCATGGGTGCCGTCTACAAAGCCCGCGATAACGAGCTCGAACGCCTTGTCGCGCTCAAGCTTATTCGCCCCGACCTCGCCAGCCATCCCGAGATCCTCCGCCGTTTCAAGCAGGAGCTCATCCTCGCTCGTGAAGTTACCCACCGTAACGTCATTCGCATCTTTGACCTGGGGCAGGCTAAAGGCATCAAGTTCATCACCATGGAGTATGTAGAGGGTCGCGATCTACGTGCCCTGATCCATGAAAAAGGGAAGATGTCCGCCGAGGAAGCGGTCCCCATCGTCATTCAAATCTCGGCTGCTCTCGAGGCGGCACATCATGCCGGCGTCGTCCATCGCGATCTAAAGCCGCAGAACATCCTGCTGGACAAAGATAATCGCGTTTATGTCATGGACTTCGGAATCGCCCGTTCTCTGGAGACGCCGGGGATGACGCAAACCGGCGCGCTCATGGGCACTCCCGAGTACATGTCCCCGGAACAGGCCAAGGGCGAAAAAGTGGACGCCCGCTCGGATCTCTTCGCGCTTGGGATCATCTTCTACGAAATGCTCACTGGTATTTCGCCTTTCAAGGCCGAAACTGCCATGGCCATGATGTTCAAGCGCACTCAGGAGCGTGCGACTCCTCTCGCGCAGATGAACATCGGCGTGCCTCCGGTGGTCAGCGACATCGTTTCCAAGTGTCTGGAAATCAAGCCGGATGAGCGTTACCAGACGGCCCGCGCCATCGTTGACGATCTCGAACTCTGGAAGGGAGGTGCGCCGCGCGGCACTATCGTTCCCGTGGGCCGCCGCCTTCGCTATACCCCTGCTTGGAAGAAATATCTCGCCGTGGGCGTCCCGGTTGTGCTTCTTCTGGCCGTCGGCGCTTTCGTCTTTCGCTCCAAACTGCCCTTCACTTCCAGTTCTTCCGGTCCTGTCCAGCCGATTTCCCTCGCTATTTTGCCGTTTCGCAATACTTCCACCGATCCCTCCATGGATTGGATCGGCACTAGCCTGGCTAACATTCTCAGCACCGATGTAGGTCAGTCCGCGCGGCTCCGCACGGTCTCCTCCGACCGCCTGTTTCAGATTTTGAAAGATCTTCGCGTGCCTCCCAATTCCGATTTTGATCCGGATACCCTGCGCCGGCTCGCCGAATTCTCCAACGCGGATATTCTTGTCTGGGGACGCTATGCCAAATTTGGCGACCAGATCCGCATTGACGCGACTCTCCAAGACCTTAAGCGCGATCGCCGCGTTCCCCTGCGCATCGATGCTCCCAGCGAAAAGAACTTGCCACAGACCATGGACCAGCTTGCCGAGCTGATCCGTACCAATCTCGCCGTTTCTTCGAACGTTTTAAAGGAACTCAAAGCCAGTTCGTTCCAGCCCAGCTCCCAGTCCATGCCTGCGCTTCGTGACTACAACCAGAGCCTTCAGCTGATTCGCGACGGCAAAAATCTCGAGGCTGTCAAGGCTCTTCAGGATGCCATCAAGGAAGATCCGCAGTTCGCCTTGGCCTATTCCCGCCTCGCCGAAACCGATTCTGCTCTCGGCTACGACAGCGACGCCGAGCAGGCCTCGCGCAAAGCCCTGGACCTGAGCCAGCAATTGCCGCAGGCCGAGCGCTACATGATTCAGGCCAATCATGCGCGGATCATGAAGGACAACAAGAAGGCCATCGAAGCCTACGAGAATCTTGCGAAAACCTTTCCTGACAATTCCGACGTGGAATACGCACTCGGCAGTCTCTATGTCGATAAGGGCGACTACGACAACGCTCGCAAGCAGTTCTCCAAAATCTTGCAGGCGGATCCTAAGAACATTAAAGCCCTCTGGCAAATGGGAGTTGTGGACATAAACAAGGGTGATGCTGAAGCGGCGCTTCGTTCGCTGAACCAGGGATTGAGCCTTTCCGTCCAGGTGGACAACCAGGAGCAGAAGGCCCTCATCCTGCAAGCCATGGGAATTTCCTATCGCATGCTGAACAAGCCGGACGAGGCCATGCGCAACTACCAGGAATCGATGGACATCAATCGCCGCCTGGGTCTCAAGCGCTTGCTCGCCGCAAATCTCAACGAAATGGCTCTCGTCCAGAGCGGGATGGGCAAATACGACGCTGCGCTGGCAAGTTACCAGCAGGCGTTGAAAGTCCAGAACGAAATCGGCATCAAGAAAGACATCGGCGATACGCTCATCAACATGGGCACCTTCTATCTCGATCGCGGCAAGTCGGACAAGGCGCTTCAGGTATTCAAAGAATCTCTCCAGATCCAGCGCGACAGCGGCGACCAGACGAATCAATCGCTCTGTCTGAACAACATCGGTGCCGTTTACCTGTCCAAAGGCGACAGCGACAACGCGTTCAGCTTCTTTCAGCAGGCATTGCAGATTAGGGAAAAACTCAATAGCCCGGCGGACATCGCTGACAGCCTCAGCGGTCTCGGTGAAGCTTACGTTGCCACCGGGCAATACGATCAGGCCGTCGATACTTTCCTGAAAGCCATCGATCTGTGGCGGAAAGCGGGAGATAACCGCGGCGCCGCCATGGAATCCCACCAGATGGGCCTGGTCTTCAAATACCAGGGCCGCATTGGCTCTGCCTTGACTGCCATGCAGGACGCTTCAAAGACCCTCACGGATTTGAAAGATGGCAGTCGGGACATGATCGAAGTCCAAGTGGATCTCGGTGACACCTTGGCCAAGGCGGGGCGTGGAGTGGAGGCGCAGAAAATCCTCGACGCTGCGCAAAGCTCCGCCAACGATTTGAAGAATGAGAGCGTTCGGGCGGCGGTGTTCGACGCGCAAGGCAATGTCCAGCTCTACGCCGGCAACCTGAAAGCTGCCAAGGCCCTCTACGATCAGGCTTTCCGGAGCGCCTCGAAGGGCGCGGAACAAAACAGGATTCTCGTTTCGCGCCTGAACGTCTTGCGGGTGGTTGTCGCCGAAGGTCGCGGTGCCTCAGCGATCAACGATTTGCTGGCTCTTTCCAAAGAAGCCGACACGCGCGGAATTAAATATCTAGCCCTCGAAGGCTCCGTTGAGGCCGCCAACGCCATGATCGGTACGAAAGACTACAAGCGCGCTCGGCCAACGCTCGATAAGGCGCTTGGCACCAGCGAAAAACTCGGGCTGCGTCTTCAGACTGCGCGTATTCATTATCTGATCGCCACGATGCAGCGCCTGAACGGCAACGTCGCGGAGGCTGGCGGGCACTATCGTGAAACTCTGCGAATTCTGAATGAAATCCGGAAAGACAACGGCGTGCAGGATCTTCTCCAGCGCGCCGACTTGAAATCCATCTACGACGAATCCACTCGTTGGTCCCAGTAGCTTTCCTGGTCCCGAATTCCCGTACGTGATCCGGATATTCCGCTCTTTCCGATAGCTGCCTGCCCCTCTGTGCAGGAAGGGCAGGGCCTCGGAGACGGATTTTAGTTTACGGTTAATGTGGACGATACGGTATCGATGGTTAACCCACCTTGCAGGGTCGTCGTCGTAACCGTGTAGTTGCCCGCGCAGGCGGCCTTCGCGATCGGGAAAGGAAACGAAATCGAACTGGAAGTCCCCGACTTGATCGTGAATTGCGGCGTGGTGAACATCACCGAGCTTCCGGGGCTGCAATTCTTCCCCAGCGGTCCAGAGAGCGTGAATTTCACACTCACCGTCTGTGGCGCTGTTTTGCAGTCCGTGACGGAAGTGGTAATCAGGATGATCCCGGGCCGCTTCACGGTCGAGGGCGATAGCCCCACGGACGCGTAGTTGCAGTTCACCGTGTAGTTCACCGTCGATGTATTCGCGTTGCCGACATTGTCCGTGCCGGTCACTGTGAACGACTTTAGAGTCGTCAGGCCATCGGTCGGTTTTGTGTCAATGTTGCTGCCTGGTGCTGTCGTGCCCACGCAGTGGGCCTGAGTAACGCCAGACTCGGTGTCCGTGCAGTTGAACGCCGCGGGCACCTTCTGGTTGGCCTTGTAACTCCCTCCCGTTGCGGGCGGCGTGACGAAATTGACCGTCGGCGACAGCGTGTCCACCATCAACGTAAGTGATTTGAAGCTCGTGGACCATACGCTATTCGCGAACATGAAGTTCAGTTCGTGTGTTCCCGCGCAGTCTGTCGTCGCGTAGTGCAGAAGTTGAGAGCTCCCGTCCGCGAAAGGGCCCAACGATTGCGACGGCGGAGTGAAGACCGGCGCTGAGGAAGTGTACGGGTTCGTCGCGGTATTTGGGCAAGCGACGTTCGACAGGATGGTGTCCGCGGAGAAAGACGCATTCCCGGGGAATGGCAGAGGGAAGGTTGGCGGCAATCCCGCTGTATTCGCGTTCACGCCGAATTCGATTAGATCGATCGGCGCCACAAAGCTGCCGGATGCGCCGGGGTTACCCTGGAAGTTTGCGCTCGGTGTTCCGTTTGTCCACCCGGAGGTTGGTCCGGTTGCGAAGAACGGCGACACCGTTACTCCAGTGGTCGGCGGATTCACCCCCGTTACCACCACCGACGTTGAGTTCGTGGATTTCGCTCCCTTGGCGCTCTTGTATTCGCCTGGTCCGGCGAAGCTTACGATCTGGTTTTGCGGGCAGCTCTTGCCTGCCTCGGGGCCCTCGAATCCGTTCGTGCAGGTCCCGGAGTCGTTGAATTCCAGGAATCCGAAGATCGTCGACGGGTTGGTAACCAGCGTCTGCGGGTCAAACGTCGTGGAAAAGAAGAGATTGGGCGCACTCGATTGCGGGCAGTTCGGCCCAGCCGGGTTGGCGTTGCCCGGATTGGTGCAAATCTGTTGCTTCCCGGCGCACATTCCGTTCAGGCTTGCCAGCGGGAGGCAAGAAGCTCCCGCAAAGGGTGTACCGGCAACGAGGGAAGAGAATAGATCCGGTGAAATAGAATTGTTGTTCACGATCGGAGTTGCATTTGGATTCGCTGCGATCGTCTGGGCCGCGCCAGCGAACGAATAATCGAAAGCAAATTGATCGAGATGATTCAACACGCTGTCGAACGTGAGCGTCTGCGCTGCGTTCTGATTGTTCGCGGTGTTTATGGGGTTGCCGGTTTGCGTCCCGGTCTGCACGTTTTGCGGCGTGCAATTCGTCACCAGGAACAAAGTCGAGCTGCCGACTTCTCCGCCACCATCCAGCATGCTGAATGTCACCTGTCCGGTCGCCCCGGCCAGTTGACTCAATTGCGTGCTGACATCGATCGGCGCTATGCCTCCCGATCCATGATCGGGCAACAGTGTGGCTCCAGGCCCGGTAATACTATCCACGTCCTGGCCGATTGTGCCGCCAGCGTGATTCTGGTAGTCATGCGTGAAGCAGTCGGGCTGACCATTGTCGTTCGGATTGTCGCGGTTTGCACTGCAGACGTTGCCCTGAAGTGTTGACGTCTTCGTCTGAATAACGGGATTGGCGCCAATCGTCAGTGTCAGGAAATTGTCCACGAACACATTTCCCAAGCCGTCCGGCGTGGACGACAGCACTCCCGTCACGGCGCTGTCGTCACCAGTGCCAGGGCAGCTCAACGTGGCTGACGTACTGTTGAATGTGATCAGATTTTCCAACGTGGCGTTGGAGTTCGACAGGGCGACATTTACCGGATCCAGCAGGCGGATCGCGCCGCTGGCCCCAGACAAAGGCGCGACGAAGTCATCATGGCCCGTGACGGAAATATGTAGCGAAGCCGTCTTCAGTCCGGCCGTGGTAGGAGTGAATGTCACCGTAACTGTGCAGGTCGCGGGCACAGAGAAATTGCCGGGCGGGACGCAGTTGTTGGTCTGGCTAAATTCTCCAGTAGGGACAATCGAAACTGCGTAAATCGTAACGGTCCCGCTGCCAGACATGCTGAAGTCCAGCGTGCGCACGCTCGTTGTTTGACCCGTCGGTACACCGAACGTCAGTTTATTCGGCGAGAGCGTGAAACTTTGCGCCTGCGCGTTTCCGGCCGCCATTCCCAGCGCAACCATCGCTGCTACCAGTGTCACCAGACGCACACCTAATCGTGCTTTCATTCCTGCCTCCAAAATTTCCGAACTGAATGAACTCACCTCTACCGCTCAGTCTCCGGACTGTTACTTTCCTGCTCGCGCGGCGAACATACGGCGGGGACACGCCTTGCGCTAAATTTCTCGTAGCACCGAACCGCTTCGAATGTGCTGTGAATTGTTGTCCTCGCTCTCTCGCAAGTCAAGAACTTTGCCGTCCTAGGAGTACTACCAGGAGCCGCTTCCGCTCTCAACCACGTCTAAATCACACTGGTATGTCTCCTTTCTGCCATTGTTTGCGCCTGTCTCCCGATCTCTCTATCCCCGGGAGCTCTCGCTTTTCGCACGCCCTTCCCGGCTCCCGATTCGCCCCTGGGCCAGTACTTCCTCATCCCTGCTATACTTAGAGAGATATGCTGTCGATCAACAATGTCTCCATGCGCTTCGGTCCCCGGGTCCTCTTTGAGGACGTGACCACCACGTTCATGGCCGGCCGCCGCTATGGCATCACCGGCCCCAACGGCGCCGGCAAGTCCACTCTGATGAAGATCCTTACCGGCGAACTTGAGCCCACCAAGGGCTCCGTAACTCGCCCCAAAAAGCTGGGCATCCTCCGCCAGGACCAGTTTGCTTTTGACGACTACCGTGTCTTGGACACCGTAATCATGGGTAACTCCTCCCTCTGGCGGGCCCTCCAGGAGCGCGACGCTCTCTATGCCAAACCTCACGACGACCTCACCGACGCCGACGGCATGCGCCTTGGCGAGCTCGAGGGCATCGTCGGCGAAGAAGGTGGATATACCGCCGAATCCGACGCGGGCGCTCTTCTCGACGGCCTCGGTATCGAAGTGGCCTTCCACGAGCGCAAGATGGGCGAGCTTCAGGGAGGCCAGAAAGTTCGCGTCCTCCTGGCGCAGGCATTGTTCGGCAATCCCACCGCGCTGCTGCTCGACGAGCCTACCAACAACCTCGACCTCGACTCTGTCCACTGGCTTCAGAAGTACTTGTGCGACTACCAAGGCGTTTTGATCGTCATTTCCCACGATCGCCACTTCCTCAACTCCGTTTGCACGTACACCGCGGACATCGACTACGAGACCGTCATCATGTACGTCGGCGGTTACGACGATATGGTCGTCGCCAAAACCCAAATACGCTCCCGCATCGAATCCGAAAACGCCCATCGCGAAAAGAAAATCGCCCAGCTCAACGAATTTATCGCCCGCTTTTCCGCCGGCACGCGTTCCGCTCAGGCCACTTCGCGGAAAAAAGAAGTCGAGCGCCTGCAGACCGCCGAGCTGGCTCGTTCCAACATTCAGCGCCCCTACATCAAGTTCGACATGAAGCGCAATTCCGGCCGCCATCCGCTGGAAATCAAGAGCGTCGAGAAATCCTACGACTCCGTCAAGGTTATCCCGCGCTTTACCGCCAGCGTCACGCGTGGCGAAAAAGTCGCGCTCATGGGCCGCAACGGCGTCGGCAAGACCACTCTTCTCAAATCGCTCGTGCGCAATGCCCCCGGCTTCATCGAGACCGTCGACCAGCAATTTCCCATCAACGGCGGCCAGGTCGTTTGGGGTCACGAAGCTTCCGTCGGCTACTTCGCTCAGGACCACACCGACACCTTTACCCGCGACAACACCTCCGCCATCGACTGGCTTTGGCAGTTCGACGCGAGTGCCAACCAGCAGGAGCTTCGCGGCCTCATGGGCCAGATGCTCTTCAGCGGCGACGACGCGCTCAAGCCCACTCGCGCTCTTTCCGGCGGCGAATGCGCTCGCCTCATCTTTTGCCGCCTCATGTTGCAGAAACCCAATTTCCTGGTCCTCGACGAGCCCACCAGTCACCTCGACCTCGAGTCCATCAACGCTCTCAACATCGCTCTTCAGCGCTACGACGGCACCGTTCTTCTCGTCACTCACGATCACGACGTCATCGACGAAGTCGCCACGCGCATCTGGCACTTTCTTGGCGGCAAAGTCGAAGACTTCAAGGGCCCCTACGAAGAATTCGTCGCCTACGCTCAGGAAAAAGCTTCCTGATTTGTCTCGTGGGTGCGCCCTCGAGCCTGCCTCTCCTCGCGCTTAGATTAGGGCACGGCACTCCTGGCTCTCGTTGAAATCAAGGAGAGCCGCGGATCACCGTGCCCGCGATCTGCTTGTTGTCCCTGCTTTTCCTTGCTTCTAAAAACGTTCATTCTGCCTGCATTCTTTGGACCGTCCCATGGTTTTGCCGTCCGTGGCCTTCCGTTCTGTCTCATCCTCCTGATCCGGAAGTAGTTCATGCGTATCCCCGTGCGCTGTTTCCAGGATCTTCCCCCTTTGCCAAACGCTCTTGCTATCCGCTCTGCTTGCCCGGCTATCCGATCGGATAGTCCGCCCCTTCAGTTTCTCCCGCAATCTGAACGGTCCCCTCGTGTACCATGTGTCCGCTCGAGCAAATCTCAGGAGCTTGTTCGCATGAAAATCCGGTTTGTCACCCTCTTCTTTGTTTTCGTCTCATCCGTGGCGGCTCAATCCGGGCACACCCCAACCTTCGACGAATCTCTTGGCCTCAAATCCATCAACAGCGTCGCTATCTCTCCCGATGGTCGTTACGTCGCTTATCGTCTGCGCGAGACCGACTGGAAGGAAAACGTCTACGTCCGCCAGCTTTGGCTCGTCAATGTGTCCACCGGCGTTCGCTTTCAGTTGACACGCGGCAAGAAGTCCGTGGACTCCATGGAATGGTCTCCCGACGGCCACTGGCTCGCTTTCGTCACCGAACGTGAATCTTCCGCCATTCAGCCGGCCGGGAAGAAAGGAGAAGAAGACCGACGCCAAGGACGAAAAAGGGAAAGGGAAGGACGAGAAGAAAGATGCCGCATCGAAATCCGGCAAGCCCGCCGCCCACCAGATTTGGCTGATTTCACCCGAAGGTGGCGAAGCCTGGCAGCTCACCGAGCATGAAACCGATGTCGCCGAATTTCACTGGTCCAAGGACAGCAAACAGATCGCTTTCCTCGCATCCGATCCGGAAAGCAAACCACAGACAGACCGCAAGGAAAAGTTCAGCGACTACGAGGTCTTCGAGCAGGATTTCAGCCAGTCCCAACTCTGGACCGTCGATGTCGCCGCCGCCCTGAATAACTTTCTCCCCGCCAAGTCTCGCCGGATCACTCGCGACGCCACCCTGACCGTAACCGATTTTTCCTGGTCGCCCGATTCCTCGCTCATCGCCTTCGGCGCCGCTCCCAATCCGCTAATCTCCTTTAGCGGCGACCAGGACATTTATATCGCCGATTTCGCTCACGACAATGCGGTCCATAAGATCGTCTCTTTGCCTGGCCCGGACAGCGGCCCCATTTTTTCTCCCGACGGCAAGCAGCTCGCCTTCTCCACCGCTCTCGCTGCTCCCTACTTCTACTATTCCAATGGCCACATCGCGGTGGTCGACCTGGACAGCGTCATCACTAAGCCCGCAACCTCTCCTGCCGACGTCCAGGACCTGACCGCCAAGTTCGACGAAGATCCTCGTCCAATCGACTGGAGTCCTGCGGGCATCTACTTCAGCGCCTTCCAAAAGACCTCCTCTCACTTGTTCCGTCTCGATCCCAAATCCCATGAAGTCACCCGCATCACCGCGCCCGAGGCCATCGTTCTCGAAGACGGCTCCTTCACCAGGGATTTCAAGACCGTCGCGTTCCTCGCTGAGGACGCCACCCACATGGCGGAGGTTTATGTCTCCTCTCTCGATTCCTTCTCGCCTCGCAAACTGACCGACATGACCGCGCAGGTGAAGGACTGGACGCTAGGCACCGCGGAAGTCATATCTTGGAAGAGTTCTGACGGTGCGCAAATCGAAGGCATCCTGCACAAACCCGCCAACTTCGATCCCTCGAAGAAGTACCCTCTGCTCGTCGTCATTCACGGCGGCCCCACCGGCATTTCGTTCCCCGCCCTTTCGCCCGGTGACTCCTACTATCCGATTCAGGCGTTTCTCGCCAAGGGCGCTCTCGTTCTCCAGCCCAATTACCGAGGCAGCGCCGGCTACGGCTCCGCTTTCCGCGCCCTCAACGTCCGCAATCTCGGTGTCGGTGACATGTGGGATGTCATGAGCGGTGTGGATTCGCTGATCGCTCGCGGTCTGGTCGATCCTGCCAAACTCGGTTCGATGGGCTGGTCCCAGGGCGGCTATATCTCCGCTTTTCTCACCACTCACACCGACCGCTTCAAAGCGATTTCCGTGGGCGCCGGCATCAGCGATTGGATGACCTACTACGTCAGCACCGATATCACTCCCTTCACTCGTCAGTATCTCCACGCGACTCCCTGGGATGATCCGGCCGTCTACGCGAAGACCTCGCCCATTTCTACCATCAAGCAAGCCAAGACTCCCACTCTCATCCAGACCGGCAGCGTCGACAAGCGCGTCCCCGTTCCGGATTCCTTCGAGCTCTATCGGGGGCTCCAGGATGTGCATGTCCCCTCGCGCCTCATTCTCTACGCCGGATTCGGCCATCCCATCACCAAGCCCAAATCCAACCGTGCTGTCCTTCAGTCGAATTTCGATTGGTTCAACCACTACCTTTGGAGCGAGCCCTTCCCCAAGGACTCGCCACTTCTCGGCTCTTCGGAGTTCCAGTCCGACCAGTAATTCGTCGTCGCCTTTCACGGGTTGACATCTTACCCGTAGTGCCGCATACTCGGGTGAAATGTCTACCCAAGAATCCAGCCAGCGCCTCGAACTCCTCCAGGGCACTCTCGATCTGCTCATTCTGCGCACGCTCATTTTCGGTTTCCAGCATGGCCAGGGCATCGCCCTCGCCATCCAGCAGACTTCCGAACGCGAACTCCTCGTCGAACACGGCGCCCTCTATCCCGCTCTTCAGCGCCTCGAGCAGCGCGGCTGGATTTCCGCGAAATGGGGAATCTCTTTGAACAATCGCAAAGCCCGCTTCTATTCCTTGACCACGGCTGGACGCAAACAACTTGTTCGTGAAACCACCAAGTGGAAACGGCTTTCCTCCGCCATCGAGAGGATTCTTGGCTCGGAGCCTGCCGAGGGATGAACCAGGTTCATTTGATAAGCCAACTCGTCGAGTATCTCGTTCCAGTACTGCCCCTTGTATTCCGATAGAATCTTGGACGAACCTTTGCAAATTTTTTCCCGTTCCTTGCCATTCCGGTTTGGGAAACGCCTATCTTCGCAGCGCCCCGCTCTGCGTTCGATGTAAGCCAATGCGAATCAATAAGATAGGGAATGGCCAATTGGTTCGACACTTGCTTTTACACCTGTGCCCAGGCCACCGTGTTCCGCAGGCGTCGGCCGGTTGCTACCGAGGACTGTACGATGCTGCCTACCCACTCAGGCTTTCGAGTCGTCGCCTTATTGCTATTTACTGTGATCGTCTTCGCCCCGGCGGGTCGCGCCCAGACCGTAAATCTCTCCGGCCGCTATCGCTGCGCTCAGGCCAAAATCGCTGGCAAGGATGTACCCTGTACCTCCGCCCCGCTGACCCTGAAAAATGACGGCAAATTCGAGCTGCGCGGCTGGGAGGGTAGTTACCTCGTCAATGGCCAGTGGGTCGAACTCTCAGACTCCGTAGTAAGTTCTCGCGCTAGGATCGAACCTGGACACAAGATTGTGTTCCGCTATCGCGGCAAGCACGGCTGGTGTGAAATGGTTTTTGAGCGGCGCGTTGCCGAACTTGGCAAAACTTCTCTCACCTGATTGGCTAATGGGACAGAATAGCTTCCGGTAACCTGCCTGTCTCCTTATCTGGGAGTCGCCGTAGTCAAAATCCTCACTCCTTCGGGTTGTACCAGCGGAAGCCCTTGCGTTGTTCCTCGTCGATTTCCTTCGCCACCGCCAGCGTCAGCGGTCTCCGGAATTCCCCGCACGCGGCGACCATCGCTTCCAGCAGCGATATGGGTGCCGCGAACGACATGCCAAAGGAAGTGGATTCCACCGAAGTGAGGAACGTTTCATTGCACTCCCTCGTCAGCGGAGAAAGGTAGGTATCCGAAATCCCCACGCAGTACGCGCCATGCTTTCGCGCCTGCTGCGCTCCTTCTACCGTTTGCCGCAGTCCGCGCCGGAAGCTGATGGCGATTACCAAGTCGCGTTTGTCTACCACGCGCGCGACGTGGGTGATCGAACCGGCTGACGTCGCTGCAAAAATCGGCAATCCAATGATGTTGATCTGGTATTCCAGGTATTCCGCGAGTACCGAAGCAATGTCGCCGGCGAACACCAGGATGCGACGTGCCTTGTGGAACCTCTTGGCGAGTTTGGCCAATCTTTGCGGGTCCAGGCTGTTCTTCAGCCCTTGCAGATTCTTTATGTCTCTTGCGATGGAATCGCGGACCATCGTGGGCATGCTGCCATCCGCTCCAGATGCCTGCATGGCATCCAGAGGGGAAGCGAACGCCAGGGAAAGCTCGTGAAGGTGATGCTGGAACTCGCGATAGCTCCCGAAACCCAGGCCGCGCACGATGCGCACAATGGTAGCCGGATCCGTCTTCAGCCGAGTGGCCATCGCGCGCACGCTCAATAACACGTATTCCCGCGGATGCTCCAAAATCGGGCGGATAATCTCCTGTCGCTTGGCACTGAGTTTTTCGATTCGCTCCGGCAAATTTGGAGCTTGGCTCTGGCCCCGGGCCTTTCCGAATTTCATGGCGGCGCAGAATCACCCAATTTCCCCGAGATGTCAACTAAATTGAACCGTCTCCAATGAGGAATATTTCTCTCGCGAGGCGGCTATTTTTCGGAAGTGGCGGTCTTGACTGCAAGTCCCGGCGCGGTCACCGGCTGAAGGAACGGCATCATCGCTCGCAGCTTTGGACCGAGTTGTTCGATCAAGTGGCTCTGCTCGCGCTGGCGGGTGGCCAGGAAGTTCGGGCAGCCTTTGTCGTTTTCTTCGATCCAGGCCTTCGCGAAGCTACCATCGCGGATTTCGGCCAGGATCTTCTTCATTTCTTCGCGCGTTTTGGAAGTAATGATTCGGGGTCCTGCGGTGTAGTCTCCATGCTCTGCGGTATCGCTTACCGAGTAGCGCATGTAGCTCAGACCGCCGCGGTAAATCAGATCCACGATGAGCTTCAGTTCGTGCATGCACTCGAAGTACGCCACTTCCGGCTGGTACCCGGCCTCAACCAGCGTGTCGAACCCCGCTTTTACCAGTTCGCTGACGCCCCCGCACAGTACCGCCTGTTCGCCAAAAAGGTCCGTTTCCGTCTCTTCCGTGAAGGTCGTTTCCAGCACCCCGGCGCGGGTGCATCCCAGTCCGCGCGCGTAGCTGAGCGCCAGGGCTTTGGCGTTGCCGCTGGCGTCTTGTTCGATCGCCAGAAGCGCCGGCGTTCCACCGCCTTCGGCGAACACCTCGCGCACGCGATGTCCCGGCGCTTTGGGCGCGATCATGGACACGTCCACGGAAGCCGGCGGCTTGATGGTGCCAAACCGGATGTTGAATCCGTGCGCAAACATCAGCGTTTTCCCGGCGCCGAGGTGCGGTGCGATCGATTCCTTGTAAAGCTTCGGTTGCTTGGTGTCCGGTGCCAGAATCATGATTACGTCGGCCCACTCAGCGGCTTCCGCGGGCGTGTTTACCGTAAGGCCTTCTTTTTGAGCGCGGGCCAGCGACCCGCTGCCGGGCTGCAATCCCACGCGAACGCTCACGCCGCTATCCCGAAGATTCAGGGAATGTGCGTGACCTTGCGAGCCGTAGCCGATGATCGCCACTCTCTTGCCCTGGATCAGGCTAAGATCGGCGGCATTGTCGTAATAAAGATTTGCCATTCGTTTCCTCTCGATTTAGGCGATCCCGTGCAAGGAATCCGCCGTCGGTTGCAACCCGTAAGTCCTACCTAATCAACGCCCAGCAATTTTCGCAAGCATTGCGACCCGCTCACTTCGCCACCGCCGGTTCCGACTGCTCCGACTTGGCTGGCGTCCCCGGCGCGCGCAGCAAATCGCCGCCACGCGTCATTGCGATTCGGCCCGTACGCGCCATTTCCAGAACTCCAAACGGACGCAGCACTTCCAGCAGCCCGTCAATCTTATCCACGGTGCCGGAAACCTCCAAGATCAGCGACTCGGGAGCGACATCAATCACCCGGGCGCGAAAAACCTTGATCAATTCCATCAGGTGCGGTCGCGAACTCTGATCCGCCGTCACCTTGATCATCGCCAAGTCGCGCTCCAGCAAGGACCGCTCCGTGACATTCTCCGCCAACAAGACGTCGACAAGCTTTTCGAGGCTGGCTTCCAGGCGGTGCGCCCCCTTTGCATCGGTGTGAGCGACGATGGTCATGCGCGCGATTTCCTCGTTGTCGGTGGGGCCAACCGTCAGAGAGTCGATATTGATGTTGAGGCGGCGAGCCAACGACGAGACGCGATTCAGCACCCCGGGTTTGTTTTCGACATAGGCTACGAGCGTTTGCATGGCACCCTCATCTGCAGTTCGTTATCGGTACTTCGTTTTTCTGTGCTTCCTTCGTTTTCTATCTTCTTTCTTTCCAATCTCTTAACCCAACTAACGCTTTCGGGGAGGAAGTTCGACATCCGGCCCCCCTCCCCCCCCGGTTTTGCGAAAGTGTTTGATTCCATGGACTTTATCCCGCGTGTTGGCGGAAGGATTTCATTCCATGAGCCTTATCCTCACTGAAGGCCCGACTTATTCTCGAACTGGAATCCTGATCTCACGTCTCGCTCGCAGTCTCGACCAGCGGATTGTCCGGCCGGCGAATCATCTCGTGGAGGGAACCCCCGGCAGGGACCATGGGGTACACGGAGTCTTCCTGCTCGACCCGAAAATCGATCAGCACGGGTTCGGAAGACTCGCGAGCCGAGCGAATGGTGGGAATCACGTCGGCGCGGGCACTGATGCGCTCGCCGCGAATGCCAAAGGCGTTGGCGAGCGCGGCAAAGTCCGGAGCGATCATGGGCGTGGCGACGTAGCGTTTGTCGTAAAAAAATTCCTGCCACTGGCGAACCATGCCGAGATATCCATTGTTGATGATGGCAATGTTGATCTTGATTTTTTCCTGAACGATGGTGGCCAGTTCGCTCATGGTCATCTGAAAGCCTCCATCGCCGACCACCACCCAGACATCGGCATCGGGCTTGGCGAATTTCGCGCCGATGGCGGCGGGAAGCGCAAAACCCATGGTGCCCAGGCCGCCGGAGGTAATCAGGGAGCGCGGCTGATTGTGGTGGTAGTACTGCGCCTCCCACATCTGGTGCTGACCGACATCGGTGACAACGATCGCCGCGCCGCGCGTCTCTTTCCACAGGTCGTTGATCACGTGAGCGGCGTAGAGATGGCCGTTGTCGGGCAGGCCCTGAATGTCACGAACGGCGGAATCGCCCATCAGTTCGCGAATGTGCGTCAGCCAATTTTCGCGATCCCGATGCTCGACGTGGGGAAGCAACTGCTCGAGGACTTCGCGGGCGTCGCCGATGAGCGCGGAATCGACGGGAACGTTCTTGTTAATTTCCGACCGATCGATTTCGATATGAATCTTGCGAGCGCCCTTGGCGTAGGTGCGCAGGTCTCCGGTGACGCGATCGTCAAAGCGCATGCCCACGGCGATCAGCAGGTCGGATTCCTGAATGGCGTGGTTAACCCAGGCTTCGCCGTGCATGCCCATCATGCCGAGGTTGAGAGGATCGCTAGCCGGGAAGCATCCGATGCCAAGCAGAGTCATGGCGACAGGGAAATTTCCGGCACGGACAAAATGCTCGAACACGCGCATCGCGCCGGAAACCATGATGCCGTGGCCTGCGAGGATAAGCGGGCGCTTGGCGGAGTTGAGCAACTCGATAGCGCGATCAAATTCGGCCTGGTCGCACTTATCGCGCTGGCGCTTAAGGGGCAGCTGTGGGGTGGCGCGGTCGAAGTCAAAATCGCAGGATGCTTGTTGAGCGTCCTTGGTAATGTCGACGAGAACCGGACCGGGGCGTCCTGTGTTGGCGATAACGAAAGCCTCGCGAACGGTACGAGCGATGTCTTCCGCGCGTGAAACCACCACGTTGTGCTTGGTGATCGGCATGGTGATACCGGTAATGTCGATTTCCTGGAACGCGTCGGAACCCAATAGCTTGCTGCTGACCTGGCCGGTGATACAGACAACCGGAGAGGAGTCGAGCATGGCGGTAGCGATCCCCGTAACCATGTTGGTGGCACCCGGCCCGGAAGTGGCCATGGCCACGCCGACGCCACCGCTGGCCCGGGCATAGCCGTCGGCCATGTGTGTGGCGCCTTGCTCATGACGCACGAGGATATGGTGCAGCTTGGATTTGCCGAGGGCGTCGTAGACAGGAAGAATCGCGCCCCCGGGATACCCAAAGATGTGGCGAACGCCGAGGCACGTCAGGGTTTCGCAGAGTATTTCGGCACCAGTCATCTTCATAGAGTCCTCGCATGGGTGGCTTCAGAGATCGAGTGGCCAGCAGCCTGGCCGGGCGTGGTAACCGCGCCCTGAGAAGCCGAAGAAACGAGAAGCGCATACTTGGCCATGACGCCGGTGCGGAATCGAGGCACCGGAGGCTTCCAGAGGGCAAGGCGATGCTGCAGTTCGGCGTCGGAAATTTGCAGGTTAAGAGTGCGCGCGGCGACGTTAAACTCAATGATGTCGCCCTCGGCCACCGCCGCGATGGGGCCGCCGTTGGCGGCTTCCGGGGCTACATGCCCGGCCATAATGCCGTGCGTGGCGCCGGAAAACCGTCCGTCGGTAAGCAGGGCAACGGAGTCACCGAGGCCGGCGCCGACGAGGGCACCGGTGACGGCGAGCATTTCCCGCATGCCCGGCCCGCCTTTGGGACCTTCGTAGCGAATGACCACAACATCGCCGGGTTTCAGCCGGCCTTGGCCGACGGCTTCAAAAGCAGCTTCTTCGCTGTCAAAGACGCGCGCCGGACCGCGGAATTTTTCGAAGCTGTGACCTACCACTTTAAGGACGCAACCCTCTGGCGCGAGATTGCCCTTGAGGATGACGATGCCGCCAATGGGGCTGAGGGGCGATTGCGACGAGCGAACGACTTCCTGGCCGGAGGTTTCCTTTGCAGCGGCAGCTTCTTCGCCGAGAGTGCGGCCGGTAACGGTGATGGGTTCGCCTTTGAGGAGTCCGGCATCGAGCATGCGCTTGGCCACCAGGGCAGTGCCGCCGGCGGCAAACAAATCCGTCGCGGTAAAACGGCCAACGGGCTTGAGATCGGCAAGGACCGGCGTGCGAGAGCTGATGCGATCAAAATCGTCCATGGATAGAGAAATGCCAGCTTCGTTGGCGATGGCCAGGAGATGCAGCACCGCATTGGTGGAACCACCGGTCGCAGCTACGCCGGCAATAGCGTTTTCTATGGCGGTTTTGGTGATGATTTGGGAAGGAGTCGTGTTGTTACGGAGAAGATCCATGACCAATTCACCGGCGCGGTATCCAGCGCTACCCTTGGAACTGTTGGTGGCGGGAACGCTGGAAAGGCCCATGGGCGCAATACCGAGGAATTCGCAAACAAGAGCCATGGTGTTGGCGGTGAATTGACCGCCACAAGCACCGGCGCCCGGGCAAGCGTGTTGTTCCAGGTCGCGAAGCTGCGCGTCGGTCATGTTGCCGCGAGCGTGCTTGCCGACGGCCTCGAAGACGTCCTGGATGGTTACATTGTGGCCTTCAAAGCGGCCCGGCGCGATGGAACCGCCATACAGAATAAGTCCGGGAATATTGAGACGGGCGAGCGCCATGACGCCGCCGGGAAGGGTCTTGTCGCAGCCCACCAGAACGACCAGGGCGTCAAAAAGATTGCCGCGTGTCACCAGTTCGATGGAATCGGCGATGACCTCGCGACTGACCAGCGAAGCCCGCATGCCCTCCGTGCCCATGGTAATGCCGTCGGAAATGGAGACGGTGTTGAACTCCAGCGCGGCACCGCCGGCGGCGCGGATGCCATCTTTGACATGCACGGCCAGTTCCCGGAGATGATAATTACAGGGCCCAATCTCGATCCAGGTATTGGCAACACCCACCAAGGGGCGGGCGAAATCATCGTCCTTCATTCCCGAGGCACGCAACATGGCGCGCGCGGGAGCACGGTTGGCTCCATCGGTCAGCGTATGGCTACGTGGCTTGGACAGTGGCAATTTCTGGGGCACGAAACATTCTCCAACGGCCCAAAAGTTACGGCCGAAAAAACTGGGGCCATCATCCTGGTCTGGATGATGGCCCCGAAACTTCTGTATCCGTCCGGCTAGGCCGCCATCATCCGATAAAGCGCTCCCCGACAATAATAGTTACGGGGTGAATCTGTGCGATGACGCAGGCGCGCGTGTGCGCAAGCTGAATCGTCGAGAGAGTCGCATTGGCGATGCGGGGCATTGCGTCATGGACGATAACAGGATGAAGCGCGGGAAGTCAATCAGTCAAATTAATACTTATGGCTCAAGCGATAAGCGGCGCTTATTCAGGGAACGGGCGCATAAACTTCCCAAGAGGGGTAGGCGCGAGCCCAGGGACAACTATTTGACAAATCAGGTGCGTTGCCCTGAGTTAGTCTTGGCCCATTCCCTGCATCCAATAGAACAGACTGCAAGCCCTGAAGTCTTTGGCAGCGAACCACTGTCCAGAGATGCGAGAGGACACGATGGCGCAGATGACGGATATGCTGGTGATTGGCGGAGGCCCCGCGGGGCTGGCCGCGGGGATCGCGGCGCGGGAAAAAGGCCTGCGCGTGACGGTTGCCGATGGAGGGCATCCACCAATCGACAAGGCATGCGGCGAAGGCTTGTTGCCCGAAACGCTGGAGGCTTTGGACAATCTGGGTGTTCGCCTTACGGAGGCGGACGGATTTGCATTGCGCGGAATTCGATTTCTTGGCGACAACGTGGAGACGTCCGCTGCCTTTCCAGGCGGACAGGGAATCGGGCTGCGAAGGCGCGTTCTGCACCAGAAATTGGTGGAACGGGCGCAAGCCGTCGGGGTTACGCTGCGCTGGAATAGTCCGGCGACAGGAATAGCTGGCAAACGGGTGCAACTGGGAGGCGGTTCGGTTGAAGCGGATTGGATTGTCGGAGCGGACGGGCTTCATTCCCGGGTGCGCCACTGGGCAGGGCTGAACGCCGGGCCGAAGCCGGAGTCGCGGTACGCATTCCGGCGGCATTACCGGGTGCGGCCATGGTCGACGCTTATGGAAGTTCACTGGGGCGAGCGGGTACAGGCGTATGTGACGCCGGTAAGCGGAGAGGAAGTATGCGTGGTGCTGATCTCCCGCAAGCGAGGCTTGCGGATGGATTCGCTGACGAGGGAATTTCCGGGTCTCGCGGAGAAGTTGCGCGAGGCGCAGCCGGCAAGCGCTGA
>CAWFXG010000042.1:0-6510 GCA_963819745.1 uncultured Acidobacteriota bacterium
GAACTCATAGCTGTGTTAGCCCAGGCCGCTACCAACGGCCAGCGTGCGCACCACCGTCCACGTGGAGTATCTCTCCAGTTACTTGATCTGCTTGTGCCAGGAAAAGAACAGCGTCGACAACGTCTTTTACATTCACGATTTTCCCCATGGGCTGGAACGTCTTGAGGAAGTCTTTGGGATCATCTTGGTGCAGTGGCGAGTCGACGACGCCGGGGGCCACGGCATTAAAGCGGATACCTTCTTGCGCATACTCGATTGCGAGACTGCGTGTCACTGAATTCAGGCCTCCCTTCGTAATCATCGAAACCGATGCCTTTACGCCGGCGACCGGCTGATCGACAAGCGCCGCGGAGATGTTCACAACGTTCCCTGATTTCTGTTTTAACATCTGTTTCACGGTGAGCTGAGTGATGTAGAGGAATCCCAGTAGGTTGGTCGAGACCAGAGCATTGAAGTCCTCGGTAGTAAAGTCCGTGAAAGGCTTGGTGCGGAAGATTCCGGCGTTGTTCACCAGGACATCGATCGTTCCGAAGTGCTTGGTAGCTGCCTCAACAGCTTTAGCGGCGGTCTCCTGCTTACCTATATCGCCGTCGACGAGAACCAGGCTGGGTGAGGCAGTCAACGATTGAGTGACATCACGAGAAGTTGCGACGACGTTATAACCCTCCTTCAGGAAGGCCTCGACCAAACCCGCACCAATACCCTGCGATGCTCCCGTGACGATTGCTGTTTTTTTGTCTGACATGCATACCCCTTTGTTTGAAAGGCCGGATCCAACACTATGTTCTGCCGCGCCCCCTCATATGCCGGCCGCTATTTCATGAAGTCTCGGACGAACTGCGCAATCTGATCCGCTGCGGTGTCGAGCGCGAAATGACCGGCGTCGAGAACGTGAACTTGAGCCTTCGGCACATCCCGGCGATAGGCTTCCGGCTCCGAGAGGTCGAACGAGAGATCATACTTACCCCAGATCACCAGCAGGCGCGGCTGCTTCTCGCGCATCCATGCTTGCCACTTCGGGTAGGCGTCCACATTGGTTCGATAGTCGTAGAACAGGTCGCTTTGAATGTCGGCCTGACCGGGCTGGTTGAGAAAGGCAAATTCATCGGTCCAGAGATCCGGGTCATAGCGTTCGACGTTGGGATCGTTTCCGACATGGCGGGTGCGCGTCGTCGCTAGCGACAGGAGATTGGTGCGAAGCGCACTTTCGTTGGCAGCGCGATCAGCCCAAAAGGCCCGCCGTGTCTTCCAATTCGCCCCCAGGCCTTCGTTGTGCGCGACCGCGTCTTGAACGATGAGACCCTCGATCCGGTCCGGATGAGCCAAGGCCATGCGAAAACCCACGGGGCCGCCGTAATCCTGCATGTAAAGCGTGTAGCGCGAGACGCCGAGCGCTTCGGTGAAGTGATTCATGATCTCGGCGTAATGATCGAAGGTATACGCGAATGTTTTCGGGTCCGGCCAGTCGCTGTGTCCGAAGCCCGGGTAATCGGGCGCGACAAGGTGATAGCGATCGGAGAGCCGGGCGAAGAGCGGCTCGAACATCCGCGACGAAGACGGCAGTCCGTGGAGCAAGAGAAGCGTCGGCGCGTCTTTCGGACCGGCCTCCCTGTAGAAGATGGAGAGCCCATCGATCTGTATCGTGCGATAAAAAGTCGGGTACTCCACGGGACGTTCCTTTCCTTGGGCGTGGGCCAGCAATTCAAATGATGCGAGCATCACAGAAACCACCAATGTGACGCAGGAGACCTGCAAGCATCGGGTCCAACCGGGCAATGTCAGAAGACGCATCGTCTAGCTCCGCTTATGCGAGTTCTGCAGACCAGTGCTCGCAGTGCCTCTCGCGTTTGGCAACTTCACATCGTCAGAACGACGCGGAACTGTGCCTTGCCGCTCATCATGCGCGCGTAAGCCTCGGCCGCTTTTTCGAGCGGATATGTTTCAATCATGGGACGCACGCCGGTTAGTTCGGCGAAGCGCAGCGTGTCCTCGGAATCGGCTGGTGTTCCCGCGGCCCAGCCTTGAATCGTTCGACTTCCGAAAATGAGCTGTACCGGTGTGACTTCAATGGGATCAAGATGTCGCACCGATCACCATGAGCTTGCCGTTCGGCCCCAGACCGTCGATCAGCTCGGACATCGCTTTCGAGCTTGGCGCTGTCGCCAGAATTACCTGTGCGCCGCCCAGTTTTTGCAATTCCTCCGCTGCGTTCGTCGATTTGCTGTCGATGTACACGCTCGCTCCGAGTTTCTTTGCGAGCGCCGCGTTTTCGGACCCGCGCCCGATAGCCGCGACCTTATAACCAAACTTGTTCGCGAATTGAATTCCGAGGTGACCCAGACCGCCGATACCCTGCACCGCGACAAGGTCGCCGGGGAGCGCGCCGCTGTGCCGCAGCGCGTTGTAGGTGGTAATTCCGGCGCAGAGCAGCGGTGCTGCTTCGACGTCGCTTAGACTCTCCGGTATCGCCGCCAGTGCCTCCACGGGAGCCACCATGTATTGCTGGTATCCGCCGTCATAGCTGATGCCCGGAATTTTCAGATTCCGGCAATTGCGAAAATCTCCGCGCCGGCACTCGCGACACGTGCCGTCCTGGCCGCCGTGCCAGCCGACACCGACGCGCTGCCCCTTCTTCCACGCGGAAACACCGGCGCCCACTTCATCGATGATGCCCGCGACTTCGTGTCCTGGAACGCGGGGATACTGAATTCCGGGCCACGCGCCTTCTTTCGTGAGCACGTCGCTGTGGCAGACACCACAGGCCTGCACCTTGATGCGCACTTGTCCTCGCCCGGCTTAGGAATCTCGCGCTCGACGATCTCGAAATCTGCTCCCGGCTTGGAATCTGCGCCACCTTCATTGTTCCTACTGCGACTCTTGTCGTTGCCATAACTCCTCCTATGAATTTTCAGCCATCGTTGAAAAGCACTTACGGGAAAGCGACCGACCATTGCTCGGCGCGACTCTACCCCGCCACCTCGAAAATGACTTCCAGCTCGACCGGGGTGCCGAGCGGAAGGCTTGCGACGCCATACACCAGGCGGCAAGGGCTCTTGTCTTTTCCGAAGACGTCTTGCAGCAACTCCGAAGCGGCGTCAGCGACTTTCGGCTGATCGCGGACATCTCCTGAAGTGGCCACCGACACGCCGAGCCGGACGATCCGCGTCACTTTGTCGAGCGATCCCAAATGCTGCCGCGCGACAGCGAGGACGTTGAGCGCCGCGAGGTGAGCCGCCTTGCGCCCCGCTTCCACATCGAGCTCCGCGCCGACGCGCCCAATGAATTTCGCCTCGTGGCCTTCCGTGGGAAGCATCCCGCTCAGAAAAAGCAGATTGCCCGTCTGCACCGCTTCCACATAGGTGCCGAACGGCTCAGGCGGCGCCGGGAGCTTGATGCCAAGTTCTTTCAGCCGCTGCTCGGCGCTGGCTGGCCGATGGCTGTCGAGGGCGACCAGGTGCGCTTTCGAATTTGCATTCATTGATCTCTCTCCTGTGCAATTGAAATCGATGTTGCTGCGGTTGGCCTCTCGGAACCGTGTGGTGGCGGGTCTGCACCGCCAGGACTGGGCACAGCCGATTTAGCGCAGTGATCTGAATGCCGCGCGGAAGAGGCCTTGATGTTTGTGAGCCAGTGGAGCGTGATGTCGTCGAGCATCTCATCGCGCGCGAGCTCTTTCATCGTCGCCAGCACGCCCACCCTACGCCCGGATCTCCACCACCCGCGCCGCCACCTGGTGGCTCTGCAGAATCAGGTTCTGCAAAGTGTCGCCAATCAAGCTCCCCACGCTGATCGGGTCCGGCGTAGAGTGGACTACTGCCAGCAACAGGAACCGCGCCGGCGCTGCGGCCCCCGCAAAATCGACATCGAAGGTCACTCCCCGAGGCAACCGGGCATCCAGTGTGCCCGGCGCAGGCCGCGTCGGACTCGCCGCGTCTGCCACCGTCCAGTTGTCGGGAAACGCCGGCGAAGCGCCGCCGATCAGTTGCACAACCTTATCCTTCCAGTCAGCCGCAATCGCGATTCCCGGCCAGGTGGTCTGGTCAGGATCAAGGGGCCGGCGCAGCAGGGTTACTTTGACCTGATCCCCCGCCACGGGCCGAACGTCGCGATGGTGGATCAGTACGTCAACCTTAGATTTGCGCGCCTGTAGAAGTGAGATGCTGGGAGGACCGAAGGTCGGGTTCGGGTCTTGCCCGCGCTCCCGGACGAGTTCGAACAGATCCGCCTCTGTCGGATCAGCCCCATCCCACGGGTCCGCGAACACATTGGCCGCCACGACCGTCGCCGTCCAGTTCGCGGGAGTTACCTGGTTCGCCCCAAAGCGTTGCCTCAGAATCGCCTCGAATTGTCTCGACCATAGTCCGTTCGGGCGCACTCGCGGATCGAGCTTGTGGAGCGCCGTCTGGAACACCCACAACTGAAACGTATCCGGGCTGCTGCCGTTCCATGCGGCCGGGGGCGCGGACGGAGCGGCTTCGGCGCCCTCGAGCGGGGCTGGCCGGAGCCGTATATCGGGACTGGCATGCCAGTCCCAATTCGGGGGACCAGGCAGTAGAGGGTTGGACAAGGAAGTGGTTGGGGCTCGCCGCGCGTCCGTCGGATGCACGCGAAGAAAGGTCAGACGGGTGGGTGCCGCGAGCGTGCCTAGATCTACTTCCCACACACCCCGCGACTGAATAGCGGCGCGCAGCAATCGCACCCCGTCCGCATTGAAGAATGCCAGATCCTGGACCGCCGCTTCGGGCAATCCGTTCGAGAACGGCTGGAAATGCCAGATCGGGGTGGGCGGACTCGTGCCTGCATCGAAGGTCAGCGATCCCCGAAAAACGCCCACTGCGGTGCCCACGTACACCGTAGTTGTATCTGCCGGATCCACCACCACCGCGTAGACCGGCGCTTTGCTGACCGTGCTGCCCGGCGGGGAGTGCGGCGGTGTGGCAAGACCGGTTGGATACCATTTGCCGGCTCCGTTGTACCACCAGAGAGTGTCCATCCGGTCCGCCCCCAAATGCCCGGTGCAGCCGACATAGCACGAGACGGCCTGACCCGGGCCCGCCACGTGAACCGCGATGTCACTCCAGGCTCCCAGCGGAGGCAGGAAATCTGAAGTAGTCTGCGAGATGTCGGTGTTGCCGAAGTCCGAACACTTGTTGGAGTGACTCGAGATTTCGGTTGCGCTCCAGGTGCCGTTGGCTGCGCGGGTGAACAACCGGACGGCACTATCGGAGCCATCCTTCTTGTTGGAGCGCATGAGCACAAGCAAGCGGTCGTCGTCCACCCAGCGGCAAGCGACGATGCTGCCGGACTTATCATTGAACGTGTCCTGATCATCATTCGCGGGATTCACGGCGCGAGGATCGGTGTTGCTCGGCAGCGTTACCCAGGCCGTAGCCGCTGCCTCGGGGTCCCAGTTATCGGCCAGCCAGACTCGGTTCGTTCCCATGGCGAGCCGCACTTGGTTGGTCGCACCCACCTGCCGGAGATCGGCAGTGTTGTAAAAGAGCGCTTTCGTATTCTCTTGCTTCTCGGAATCCGTATAGCTGCGAAGCACCGGCGGGCTGAGCGTACCGTTGGTATTCCAGTCCGTATATGTGTACTGTGCGGCGAAGTAGCGATTCTTAACCGGATGAATAACCACGGCACCGCCATCGCCGAAATCTCCGGTGCCCGGCACGAAATGTAACCAGACCGTGTTGCCGACACGGATTAATGCGCCGTTGTCCTGCGCCCCGGCAATCACGAATCCCGCGCTGACCGGATGGCAGGCCACATAGCCTGCCTCGAGCACCGCCAACCCCGTGTTGCGCGACACGAACGTGTATTGATTGGCGGCATTGTCGGAGCGAAACACCCCCCCGTCGCAGCCCACCCAGGCATGGACGACGCCACCCACCTTAACGAACACGATCTGGTGCACGTCGGCGTGCACGCCGTTGCCAATGAAAGTGGCGTCCGCGGCTGGATTGCCCTGGTTCGCCGCCAGAAATCCCGCACTGAAACCGGCCCCTGCGGCCGTGATCGTGAACTTGAATAAGGAGGCGCTGTATTCATTGTCCGCTTTGACCGTGGCGCCGCCCGCAGCCACGATATTCGGATTGTCGGGATGCACCGCGACGGCGAGGTCATAGTCGGACTGGTCCGACGCACTAACGAACAGACTATTGGGAAGGTTCTGCACCTCGGTCGCGGTAACTCCGGAGATACGCCACAAGTGCGGACCTGCTCCCAAAACATAAACCACAGTCATGTCGCTGGGGGCGATGGCAATTCCGAGCCTGGAGTTTTGCAACGCGTTGGGCAAGTTCACCGGCGCGAACGGTCCCGCTAGACCGGCCGTCGAAGTGTATACACCCGTGGCCGAGCCACCGGAGAGTGCAACCCACAATCGCGCTGGCGCGGTCGAGACCCAGGCGACGTCGGTGATCCGCTTTCCGCTTGCCGCATCGAAATTGAACGGATCAACGGTCACCTGGGTCCAGTCCGCGTCCTCAACAAAGGCGCCGCTGCGTG
>CAWFXG010000043.1:0-106068 GCA_963819745.1 uncultured Acidobacteriota bacterium
ATCGAAACAGCATCTTGAGAACGAGCTTCATGTTCCGCCTCTGCCCCGGCTTGGCTGTTTGCCGGGAAGCTTTCGTTGCGAATCGCCAAAGGAAGTCTCGCGATGTCCAAGTACGGCAGCCGACGGGGTTCCGATGTCACCGCGCTCCGGTGCCGCGCCCTATATTCACCAAAACTCATCTGGACGAATGCCCTGGCCGTAATACAATGCGGAACACTTCTGTGTCTCGGATCGCCGTAATCGGATCCGGAATATCAGGGCTTGCCGCGGCTCACTACCTGAGTCGCAAGCACGATGTGTTTCTGTTTGAGCGCGAGACGCGACTCGGCGGGCACACGCACACCGTCACAGTGGGTTCGAGTGCGGGTCCGCTGGCCGTCGATACCGGATTCATCGTACACAACGACCGAACGTATCCAAACTTAATCAAATTGCTGGACGAGCTCAGCGTGCCGCGCGTCGATTCGGACATGTCGTTTGCTGTGAGCTGCCGCAAATCCGGCTACGAATACTCGAGCCGCGGATTGAGTGGGTATTTTGCGCAGAAGCGAAACGCCTTGGCGCCGAGACCGTACAGGCTGTACGGCGAGATCCGCCGCTTCAACTGGGAAGCTTGGCGATTTTCGGTCGCGCCGATGCGGATCGGCTAAAGCTGGGCGATTTTCTCGATGAAGCGGGTATCGCGAACTGTTTCGCGAATTTTATTTGTTGCCGATGGCGTCGGCGGTGTGGTCCTGCGCGCCGAGCACGATGAGGGAATTTCCGGCGGCGATGCTGGTGCGATTTTTCGACAATCACGGAATGCTGACGGTCAACGGCCATCCGCAGTGGAAAACGATTCCGGGTGGCTGCAGCCGCTACATCGAGCCGATCACGCGAGGATTTCAAGATCGCGTGATCACCGGCGTCGAGATCCGCGGTGTCGCGCCGGAGGAGATGGTGTCAGCTTCGCTTCGGTGACAATCGGCCCGATCAGCGATTCGATCACGTCGTGTTCGCGACGCACGGCGACACCGTTTTGCCCCTGCTGGCAGATGCGAGCGATACGGAGCGCGACGTCTTTTGCACTTCCGACGAGCCGCAACGACGTGGTGTTGCACACCGACGACCGTATGTTCCCACGCCGCGTCGCTGCCCGCGCTTCGTGGAATTATCTTTTGCACTTCGATGAACGCAACGGACACAGCCCGGTGGCGATGACTTACCACCTCAATCGTTTGCAGTCGCTGTCGGTCGACGAAAATTACTGCGTGACGTTGAACGCGAACGGGCACATCGCGAACGACAAAGTGCTGCAGCGGTTCGTGTACCACCATCCGCTGTACACGCTCGATGCGTTGCGCGCGCAGCAGCGATGGAGCGAGGTCAGCGGCGTGAATCGCACTCATTTTTGCGGCGCGTATTGGTTTTACGGATTTCATGAGGACGGAGTGAATTCGGCGCTCCGCGTGGCGAACGCACTGGGTGTGGCGGCTTAGATGGAATCGGGACTCTATATCGGGAAGCTGCGGCATCGGCGATTTTCACCGAAGGCGCATTCGTTTACGTATCCAGTGTTCATGGCGTTTCTGGATGTCGATCGATTGCCGGAATTGATGCGCGTGTCTCGTTGCGCGGATACAACCAGTGGAACTGGACGTCGTACTGCGAGCGCGACCATTTTGGCGATTCGACGATCCGTTGCGCGAGCGATTGAAGATCGATGCGGAACGAAATGGAATTACGTTGCCGCATGGGCCAATCTTTTTGCTGACGCATCTGCGGTACTTCGGCTACGTGTTCAATCCGGTTTCGTTTTACTACTGCTACGACGGCGCCGGAAATTTGCAGACGATGCTGGCGGAAGTGAACAACACGTTCGGCGAGACGCACAATTATTGGCTCGATGCAGCGAACCGACGCGCGTCGTCAACGGCGGCGCAACGCTATTCGACGGCGAAACAAATGCACGTTTCGCCCTTCATGGATATGCGGATGGCGTACGACTGGATTTTTAAGCAGCCGGGCGAACAGCTTGTCGCGCACATGAATACGGTGGCCGATGGGAAAGCGTTTTTCGACGCAACGTTACAACTCGAACGCCGGGAGTGGGAGCGCGCGAATTGCATCGCACGTTGGCTGCTTATCCGTTTATGACGGCGAGTGTCATCGGTGCTATCCACTGGGAAGCGCTGAAGCTATGGGCGAAAGGCGTGCCGGTGTTTTCGCATGTGGCAAGGCCTCGCGGACGGAATTGGCCGCCGAGTCGAAAGGAAATGATGCTTCATGAATCGTTGGCTTGAAAACCGCGCGCGAATCTTGTTCGTCAATTGCAGGAAATCTTCGGGACGGATTTCTGGAAATCGTCTGTCCGGAAGAAACGTGTGCGTTCGGTGACCCGTCCGCTTCGCTGCGCGCCATGGCGGTCATTCACGATCAGCGTTTCTTTCTCCGTGCGTTGACCGGCGCGGATGTCGGCATCGGCGAATCGTACATGGACGGAGACTGGACGACGCCGGACCTAGTCTCGCTCGTGCGCGTCGTGGTGCGAAATCTTCGCACGTTTGACGCCGCCAACCCGCTGCTTTCCGGAGTCCGTTCTCTCGCGTCGCGTTTTCACCACAATTTCCGCGCCAATACTCTGTCGGGCAGCCGGCACAACATTCGCGAGCACTATGATTTGGGCGATAAGTTTTATGACCGGTTTCTCGACTCGCGGTTGATCTATTCCTGCGCCTATTTCCGAAGCGCCGCCGATTCGCTGGAAACCGCCCAGGCACACAAGCTCGATCTTGGCACTGCCGCAAGCTGGAACTTGAGCCCGGTGATCGCGTTCTGGAGATTGGCTGCGGCTGGGGCGCTTTCGCCATTCACGCGGCACGCAACTACGGCGCTCATGTCACCGCCTTGACCATCAGTGAAGCGCAGTATCTGTACGCCGGGCGTCGCATCGCCGAAACCGACCTCACTCCCGGCAACATCCGCCTCTTGTTCGAGGATTACCGGCAGATTCACGGCGAGTTCGACAAAATTGTCAGCATTGAAATGTTCGAAGCCGTGGGACTCGATCGCTACGACGAATTTTTTGGCGCTTGCGACCGGCTGCTCGCGCCGGACGGGTCCATGCTCCTGCAGACCATCACTCTGCCCGATCAGGAAGTGCCTGCTTACCGGCGTCGCGTGGATTGGATACAGACGTACATTTTCCCGGGCAGCGAATTAGCCTCTATTTTCGAGATTTTGCGTTCCCTGGCTCGTCGGACCCGGCTCGGCCTGGCCGGCGCCGAGCAGTCGGGCGCGCACTACGCCCGCACCGTTGCGTGCTGGCGCGAGCGCTTCTTCCAGAACCTTGCAGAAATCCGCGCGCTGGGCTTCGACGATCGTTTCCAACGAATGTGGGACTTTTATCTGGGCTGGTGCGAAGGCGCTTTCCTGGAACGCTATACCAATGTCGCTCAACTGCTGCTCGCCAAGAACGGGACCCAGAAGCCGCTTCTCGGCGACCCCGCATTCTCCGCCACCTCGCTGAGTCCCGGTTCGCTGTCCACACAATAGCCCGCTGCCTCTTTGCGTTTACCCGGACACCGCCGCTACTTTCCCGCTGGAACCTCGCTCGTGTGATCGTGAATGATCCGCCAGCCTTCCGGGAACTTCTGCCACACCAGCGAAAATACTCCACCGACGTTTCCTTTCGAACGATCCAGGTGCCAGTGGCCCAGCACCAAGGCGGCTTCGGGCCCCAGGAACCGGAACTCCAACCCGGAAAAATCGAGGTGGCCCATGGTCTCGCGGTCCGGATAGTTTTTCTTGTAGCGCGCCAGGACTCCGTCGTACCCGCGCGCTACTCCTCCCGCGCCGGAAAAGGTCAACTCGGGCGAATGCCAATACCACTTCACGAACGTTTCGACGTCTCCGCTATTCCAGGCCGTCTGCTGCGCCGTAAGCGCTTGGATGATAGCCGCGCGATCGTCTTCTTGCGCGGGCCCCGCGGACGTTCGCGCCGCCGCCATCATCCCCGCTGCGCCGGCGAATAGCCCGAGCACAATTGCTGTCTTTCGCATGGCTGACTGCCTCATTCTGTTCCCTCCAGAAAAGTTGTCGAAACGTCAACAACGCCTTGTCAGCTAGCAAACCGCGAAGGCCTCCGTAAGTCCAGTACTTTCAGCAGATAGCCGCCACGATTTCCCTCATTCTCCCGCCCTCGATCCTGGCCGTTCCACCTTGATGGTACCCTCGGTCTATTGGTCGCAGAAAGAAGCTCCGGCATTATGCTCCCAGAACGAGGACAAGGAATGTTTGGGCCTATGCTCTTCGCGGTCTCCATCGTGGCGCTTTCTCAGTTTGGTCTGTACTACTGGAGAGCGATCGTCGCTGGCGTAGCGCGCCAGCCGGTATCTGCCTGCGTACTCGCGGCGGCCGGCATCGACGGCGGGCAAGTGACCGGTCGCGACTTTCACACCTTTGCCGGTCTCCATGGGCTTACACCCGATCTGAACGTTAGCACCAGCAGTCTCTCCGCTGTGTCCGCCTACTATCGCGTCGTAAACCTGATCGGCGGGCTCGCGCGTTTCGGCATGCCGTCACTGTTGAAATGGGTCGATAGCGAGCTCACCCTTTGCGCGCGTTATGCCGCCGTGCAGATTGACCGCCGCCTGCAAGCCAACATGGAGTTGGCCGCTTCGTTGCGCTCCTGCTAGGTTGGCCACCCGGGAAACTAAAAATGGAAATGGAATTCGAACACGACGATCGCGCTAGCGGCATGAGCTCTCTGGCGGCTACCCTGCGCGGCGCCCGCGTGATTCACGGCGCTTTGGTTGCCGCGTCCTTTTTCTACGTTCTGCTCATCATGTTCCAGTTTCGTCCGCACGATCGACCCGTTGATTCGGTCACCCTGCTGGCGTTTGCGGTGACGGGTCTGGCCTGCGGCGGGTTCGCTTTGTTCTTCCGCAAGCAAAAGGTCATGGCATCTGCCGAACAACTTCAGTTCAATCCGCAAGATGCGGACGCTTTGCGCGAATGGAGCGCCGGGATCGTCTTGTCGCTGGTGCTCGCGGAAACCATTGTTCTGTTCGGATTCGTGTTGAAGCTTCTGGGTTCGCAGTGGACGATTGCCGCGCCGTTTTTCGTCGTGGGCACGGCGCTGATGGTCTTGTGGACCCCGCGCCTCGATCTTCCCTCGCGGGCCTGACCTTTCGGGGAACAGCGCCGCTCCCGGTTACAGTCTTCCCCGCAACACCGTTATCGATGCCTTCGGCAACTCGAACAAGGTCTCCGCTTTCGCGATGATCTTGGATCGCGCTGCCGGTCCGTCGGGATCGGCATGGCTCCCGGCGCCCTCGGAGTGCCACACGTATTGTTCTGCCCCAAAGGTCACCATGGCGACTTCACCGCGGAAGTGTTGCGCGGTCGATCCGCTACCCGCCGCGAATTCCACGTTCACCTTGTGCGCGAATCCCGGGTCTTTGTTGACCAGCATTACCGACCACTCTCCATCGGGCCGCTTCGCCGCATAGGCGGTGATCAGTGCGTGTCCCGCGTCGTCCGTCAGGTCCGCTGCTGCGGGCGACAATTCGTGCCTGCCCCCACCATGCTTGACCCACTCCAGGTTGATCATCTGGCTGGCGAAATACTGCGCGGTGTGCTGCCGGACCTCCAGCTTCTCGTTCGCCACGAAGTTTCCGTACGTGCTGTACCCGTGGCATCCCGAATGGAGCGGCTCCGGCTGAATGGGCGAGTGGTAAAACGCTGCTCCGCCTCCCGCCAGAAAAGCTCCGGCGTTGTCCGCAAGCCACAACGCCGATAGGTTATCCGTCATCTCCGATGTCAGCGCCCAGGAAAGATTGCTCTCCGTAATCATCAGCGGCACATTCGCCGGAACTCCATCTTGGCGCCATACCTGCAGCATGTGCTGAACCAGTTCCGGCTCCCGGTACAGATCGGACCAGTTGATGTCGCATGGCGGAAAAGGGTAGTGCTCGTAGGAAACAAATGCGAGTTCACTCAGCTTCCCGTGCCGCTTCAAATAGTCCAGCAATCGCCCCATCCAGGAAGTCTTGCCGTCCGCGTCCGCCCACACCTTGAGGTCTTCATTGAATCCTTCAAACGCCGGGCCGCCCAGCTTCAGCTTGGGATCCACGCGATGCAACGCCGATGCCCATTGCAGGTACAGCGCGCCATAATCCTCCGGCATCGTTTTCTTGCCGTCCGCTTCTTCGCCAATTTCAATATAGGAGATCGGATATCCCCGTTTCTCCAGATACGCGATTTCCGCCGCACTGTCTTCCGGCGTTCCATACAAGAGCGAGGTTGGAATCATCGCCGGCAGCCGGTTGGTGATCCCGCTGGTGAAAAACAGGTCGAAGCCGGTCTGCGCCCGCCGGGGTTCGATGTCGGCCGCCCTGTGCCATGGATCCATGGAAGAAACCATCGTGGGCGTTTGCGTCTGTGCCGGCGCGTGTGCAATCAAGTCGATGAACGCTCCGGTTGACGCGAAATTCCCGGCGTAGATTTCACTGACCGCATACCCCACGCAATTGCGCGGATCGTCGCTTCCGTGGGTGTCGCAGGTGTTGGACGACGCGCTCATCAGAATCCGCAAAAATCTCGCCTTCACCGGTGTCGCCGCCAGCTTCAGCATGGCCGTTCCGCCTTTGCCTTCGGTCACCTCGCCACCCGCAAAGGCGATCCATGTACCGTTGGTCGGTTTACTGAAGGCATCCTCTCCGTTCCAATACTGCACAACATATTTTGTCGCATACGGCTGCGCCCATGCGATGCGCATCGCGGTGATGTCCTGCAATCCGCCGAAGTCCACCACGATCCATTGCGGGTGCAGCGCGTCCTCTTCCCCCGTAAATTTCTGCGTCAAGTACGGATTGCTTTTCCAGTACGAAGCCTCATCTCCGTCCGTGAGCCGGGAGAATTTGTCCACCGAATCGTCGCCTCGTGTGTTGCCGCGATGCGGCAGGGGATAACCAAACGAGTTGCGGATCATTTCCTTAGGATCGGCGCTGGGTTCGGCGGTTCCGGCGAAATACCCGCTCTCGTGCGTCGCGTCACTCCACTTCCCGCGCGGATTCCAATGCCACGCGGCGACGGTTAGTTCCGTATTTTGCCGGTAAGTGATGGGTCCCCATCCTGCCGAGAGCGATTCTTTCAGGTTCGCCTCGCTGTAGACCGCGTCCACTTGGCTGACTTGCAGGATATCCATCGAGCTTCCGAGCGCCAGGTCCGGATCGAAGGGAATGATGCGTGATGGAGTCGTGTCCACGCGCACCGTTTGCGCATTCGCTCGCGGCAGGAAGCAGTTGGACGAAAGAAGCATCGCGACGCACGCTAGTTTCCAGGGCGCAATACAGTTTTCGAACGATCCGGATTTCATAAACGCGCCCCTCCGATCGGGTAATCCGCGCAACCGCGACGCATTATATCGTTTTAATACCGGGAATTCTCAACTCTTGCCGGGAGCCGTCCCGCCTGTTGCGCTCCCTCATCACTCCTCACCCGTGGCGCCGGCCGCCTCTTCCTGCTAACGTTTGAATTTGCCCATCCTGCGCCGTACGGAGACCTGTTATGGCCACTTTCGGACTCATCGAATACTGCGATGCGAGCCCTGAGGTTCGCGCTATCTACGACGACATCATGGCCACTCGCAAAACCGACTGGATCAACAACTTCTGGAAGGCCATCGCCCACGATCCCGCCACTCTCAAGCGCACCTGGGAAGACATCAAGCAGATCATGGCCCCCGGAGCGCTGGATCCCTTGACCAAGGAGCTGCTCTACGTGGCCGTCAGCGTCACGAACAATTGCCACTACTGCATCGCCTCGCACACCGCCTCGGCACGCAAGAAAGGTATGACCGACGCCATGTTCCACGAGCTCCAGGCGGTCATCGGCATGGCCAACGAAACCAACAAGCTCGTCACCGGATACCAGGTGGAAATCGACGAGCAATTCCAGCCGCCTCTCAAGCCCTGAAGTTCCTCCGCGCCAAGAACACCTGTCCCTCCGGCCAGTATATTTCCATTGCGGTACGCTCGTACTATGGCCGCTAAGGTCGCGCGAACCAAGAATAGTTTCATTCGTGGAAACTCCTTGATTTGCCCGGTCCACGAAACTCCAAGTGTCTCAAGAGAGCGCGCCATGTCTCCGACAAAAGATTTCGACCTAAGCACGGCTGCCGCGGAATCTCCCGCCGCTCGCCCGGATCCCGTTGCGCTGGAAGTCCCCGTAACCGTTAACGGCGCCCGCACCGTGGAAGGCAGCGACAAACGCGAGCCATTTTCGGAATCGACGAACACCGTCCTCGTTTTCAGCAACGGCGCGGTAATTCGTCTCGCCTCCACGGTTACTCCCGGCCAGCTCCTCTTTCTGACCAACGACAAAACGAAAAAAGAAGTCGTTTGCCAGGTCGTGAAGTCCAAGAACTACCGCAGCGTCAGCGGTTACGTCGAACTCGAATTCACCGAATCGGTCAGCTCTTTCTGGGGCATGCGCTTTCCCGACGAGCGCATTGTCGCTCCGAAACCTCCTTCGCCCGCTGTTGGTGGCTCCGTCAAGAGCAGCGATCTGCCGCGCATCGCGCCTGCTGCGCCTCCCGCTCCCAAGCCCGTTATCGCCAGTGTTCCTCCGCCACAAAAATTAGCTGCGCCTCCGGCTGTCGCCGCAAAACCTCAACATCCCAGCCTCGCTCCGGTGCCTCCGCACGTCAGCGACACGCAGACCCTCACCGGCCTGCCGAAATCGTCGCCTTCCGCGGACACCCTGGGAGTCGGCGTCAACCGCATTCCCATAAAGCCCGAAGTTACCCCTGCACTGACAAACGCCGCCCCGGTCAAGCCCCCGTCTCCCGCGCCTGTCAACGTCGACTCTCTTAAGCTGGAATCCACCAAGCTGCAGGAACAGCTCTCCTCTCTCTCTTTCGAATCTCTGACGGCCCCTTCCAGGCCCACCGTCGCCGAACCGGTTCCGCCGGCCCCCAACAAGGTCATTGACATCGCGCGGAAGGACTCTCCGCGCGCCGCCGTAGTTCCTCCCAAGACCACTCCCGCGCGCATCGAGCCTGTTCTCGATGAGGAAGTAAAGATCCCCTCGTGGCTTGAGCCGCTCGCTCGCAACGCCGCCGCCGCTTCGCACGAAGCCGCTGCAAAGGAAGCCGCGCCGCGGCCGGCTGCCTCCGAATTTGAAGTACAGGACCTTGCTACCGCACCCGTGTCTCAGGAATCGCAACATGTCGCCGACCCGATTGCAGACACGTTCGCCGGCCTTCCGGTGGAATCCGTCCCGGCCTCGCGCAGCAATAAAGGCGTCTGGATTGCCGCCATTGCGGCGACCATTCTCGTCGCCGCCGCTGTTGGCACTTGGTATTTCCGGCAAAATTCCTCCCAGCAAACACAAGCCGCCTCCGCCGCACTCGCCAAGCCACTCGCTTCCGCGCCCGTGCAGCCTCCGGCCACCCCGGAAAGCCATGTCCCTGCGAATTCCACTTCCGCTCCGCTTGCGACTTCCGCCAAGGAGTCCGGTGCCGGTGTTGCTCAGATTCAGGCCAACACCGTCGAGAAGATTCCGAGCACTTCTAACTCCAGCTCCAACTCCAATATCTCGTACGCCGCGCGGGAACTCGCCAACTACAAGAAGCTTGCTGAACCGGAGCCCAAAAAACCGATTCTCGGCGAAGTGCATCTCGCTACTCCCAACGCCGCCAGTCACACCAATAGTTCCGCGCCGGACAATACCGAAGCCCCGGCCTTGGAAGCGCAAAACGCCGCGGCTGGCGCTCCGCTCGATGGTGGTGGTTTCTCGCTGAATGCGAAACAACCCGCCGCTCCGCCGGCGCCCCTCCCCGTGGGAGGCGACGTCAAGGCCGCACATCTTCTGAGCTCCGTTCCGCCTGCTTATCCCGCGCTGGCAAGGACGCAGCACATTTCTGGTGATGTGCGCATTGATGCTCTGGTAGGCATCGACGGCCGGGTCACTTCCATGAAGGTTATTTCCGGGCCCACCCTGCTGCATCAGGCCGCCATGGACGCTTTGCACCAGTGGAAATACTCTCCGGCCATCTTGGACGGCAACCCCGTGCCCATGCACTTGACCGTCACGGTGCAGTTCCGTTTGCAATAACCGCCGACGGCGGTCTACTTAATCGGATTTCCGCCGTTTTTCACTCACCAGCGTGGAGCTTTTCTTCGCGATCTCATTCACGAGGAAGCCCATTTTCGGATGGCTGGGTTCGAAATCCACCGCGATGCCTTGTTCGCGCAGGGTCTCGGACGTTACCGGCCCGATCGATCCGATCACAATCTTCCCGAACGCCTTTCGTACCGCGTCCGTCAGTTGCAGTTCCTCGGCGATCCGCAATAAGTGCACCACTTGCACCGAGGTGGTGAAGAGCGCCAAGTCGATTTCTCCGTTCGCAATCGCCTCGATCGCCTTGCGCAACGGACCCACGTCTTCCGGCAGCGCCCATTCGTAGACCGGTACACCTTCCACTCGCGCTCCACGTTCTGCCAGGCCCGCCAGCAATTCCGGGTTCGACGCTCCGTATTCTTGAACCGCCACGCGCCGGTCCTTCAGCGGTAAAGAATCCCTTCGCTCGTCCAGCGCCCCGAGTACTTCCCGCCACGTATTCGGTTCCGGCACCGCGACTGCCACCGCCACGCCGATCTCCCGCAAGGCCGCCACCGGCTTTGGTCCACGAGCTACCACCGTTACACGTCCCAATGCGGCCACGAACTCCTCGTGAGAAACCACCGTTTGCGCAACCCGCACCAGCGAACGCGTCCCCACTCCGGTCAAAAAGATGACCATCGCATAGGCGTTGGCCACGAGTTGCCTCGCAAATTCCTGCGCTTCCGCATTGGATTCCAGCGGCACCTCTCGCATGGAAGGCGCCACCACTGCGTTTCCGCCATAGCTGACGATGAGCTTCCCCATTTCCGGCGCCCGCCGGCTCTCCAGAGACAACACCCGCAGCCCGCCAAACCCTGTCGTAGATGCTTGTATTTCCATGCCGCTATGATGGCATTTTTGCGTTTCAAGGCCAAAACTTGCCCGCAAATGGAATCGCGCCGCCTTCCCGTCGCGGAGCGCCCCGCTTCATCTTCCCTAGACCGTTCGTTCGCCGTTTGACTCTTGCACCATCACGCCCCGCTCGGCTTGCGACAGGCGCCTTGAGCTTCGTATACTGGCGCCCCGGCCAAGTGGCGGTCTTCCGGGATGGGTAGCCCGGCTATCCCGTTTCTTGGCTCTTTACGGACCCGCCTGCTGTGCCTTGCAGGCCGAAACGAGCATGCCGTCGCGGTGTGGCCGGTTGCTTCGCCAAAAGGAGATTTCCGCATGTCCCACGCGCCTGCACCGGAAGAGTTGAATGTCTACCAAAATGCCGAAGCGCGTTTTGAAGTCGCGGCGCAGAAGTTGGGTCTGGAGCAAGGTCTTTACCGCTACCTGAAATATCCCAGCAAGGAAATTACCCTCTACATTCCCGTGGGCATGGACAATGGCCAGCTGGAAGTCTTCACTGGCTATCGTGTGCTCCATTCCACCGTTCGCGGCCCGGGAAAGGGCGGCATCCGCTTCGCCCCGGACGTTTCTCTCGATGAAGTCCGCGCGCTCGCGACCTGGATGACCTGGAAATGCGCGGTGGTCAACATTCCCTTCGGCGGCGCCAAGGGCGGCATCATCTGCGATCCCCGCAAAATGTCTCGCGGCGAACTCGAACGCGTCACTCGCCGCTATACCGCTGAGCTTGCGAATTGGCTGGGTCCAGAGCGCGATATCCCCGCCCCGGACGTGGGTACCAACGAGCAGACCATGGCCTGGGTCATGGACACCTACGCGATGCATCTCGGTCAAGCCACCACTGCCGTCGTCACCGGCAAGCCCATCGAATTGGGCGGTTCCGCCGGCCGCCGCGAAGCAACCGGTCGCGGCGTCATGATCTGCTGCGACAAGGCCATGACCAAGCTCGGCCTGCATCGCGACGGTTGCCGCGTGATCATCCAGGGTTTTGGCAACGTCGGTTCCATGGCCGCCATGCTCATGCAGAAGGCCGGATATAAGATTGTCGGGCTCGCCGACATCGCCGGCGGCCTGTACGATGAACGCGGCTTCGACATTCCCAAGGTCATCGATTGGGTCTACACACAAAAGAAGCCTTTGCAGGATCTCCCTAGCGGTGGCACCAAGATGGCTTCTCGCGAAATTCTCTTCCAGCCCTGCGAGATTGTCATTCCCGCCGCCATTGAAAATCAGATTACCGAAAACAACGCCAGCCGCGTTCAGGCGCGCATCCTTTGCGAGGGCGCTAACGGGCCGACCACCTGGCAAGCCGACGCCATCATTGACAAAAAAGGCATTTTCACCGTTCCGGACATTCTCGGTAACGCCGGCGGCGTCACCGTCAGCTATTTCGAGTGGGTCCAGGACCGCCAGGGCTTCTTCTGGCGCGAAAGCGAAGTCAACGAGCGCCTTCTCGATGTGATGGAAAATGCCTTCGACGAAGTGGTACGCTACGCCGAGCTACACAAGGTCAATAATCGCATTGCCGCCTATATGCTGGCGATCGATCGTGTAGCCAGTGCGCTGCGGCTTCGCGGAATTTACGCCTAGCTTCCGGAGCGGCCGCGCCTCTCAGTCCCCGCGCGCCTGCTGCAATTGCGCTTGTGTCCCCAACTGGTTCCGAAGATAATTCGGCGCCAACAAGGAGCTGTTTGCCCATGGACACTCTTCTTCCCGGCTCAGCCAAGAGCGAAAGACAGCACCGCGCCGACATCTGCATTGCCGGTCGCTGGATGTATGAGCGCGGTTATATCGTCGCCTGCGAAGGCAACGTCTCCGTTCGTCTCGATGAGCACCGCATCCTCACAACTCCTACCTGCATCAATAAAGGCATGCTTTCGCCCCCCGATCTGGTGATCACCAGTCTCGAGGGCCGCCAGCTGGCGGGAGATCGCAAGGCTTCCTCCGAGCTGGAAATGCATCTGTCGTTCTACCGTCAGCGTCCGGACGTCAATGCCATCTGCCACGCGCATCCGCCCACCGCCACCGGCTTTGCCGTGGCTGGTCGCGCCCTGGACCAGGCCCTCCTGCCCGAGGTGATCGTCGGATTGGGTCAGGTCCCGCTGGTCAAGTACGGCACCCCCGGCACGCCGGAGCTCAGCGCCGCCATCGAGCCTTTCCTTCCGCACTACGACGCCCTTCTGCTTGCCAATCATGGTGCCGTCACCTGCGGCCCGGACTTGATCACCGCCTTTTTCCGCATGGAAACCATCGAGCATAGTGCCAAAATTACCCTTGCCGCGGAGATGGCCGGAACGCCGCGTCTGCTTTCCAGCCGCGAAGTCGCCAAACTCATGGCCGCCCGTGTGCGCTATTCCGTGATTCCACCGCCCGGCGGCGGTGCTGAACTTCCCGTAACCTGCGACTCCGGCGAAGCTTCCGCGGAGCCCGTGCGCCTTACCCGCGCTGAGCTCGACGCTTTGATCGACGAGGCCGTTCGCAAGGATCGCTCCCGCCGCTGATCCTTCCGTCAGCCTGTACTTGGCTTCGCCGCCATTCACCTAACCAATTTTCGACCGCATCATCCAATCAGCAAGCCGAGCCCTCACCTGATCGAACGAGAAAGGAGCCTCATGCAACCCCGTATTGACTACCGCAAATATGGACAGGAAGCTTTCAAATCCATCATGGGCCTGGAGAAGTACATCGCCGAAAGCGGCCTGGACCACAAGCTCATTCACATGCTGAAATTGCGCGCCTCACAGATCAACGGCTGCGCCTACTGCATCGACATGCATTCCCAGGACGCTCGCGCCGCTGGAGAAACCGAGCAGCGCCTCTACGCTCTGGACGCCTGGCGCGAAACCCCGTTCTTCACCGATCGCGAGCGCGCCGCGCTCGCCTGGGTCGAGTCCGTCACCCTTGTCTCCCAGACCCACGTCCCCGACGACGCTTTCGAGGAAGTGAAGAAATTCTTCAGCGAAAAGGAAATCGTGGACCTTACCCTCGTGGCCGCCTCCATCAACCTTTGGAATCGCATAGCCATCCCGCTGCGCGCCGTTCCCGGCCATTACCATCCAGCGAAATCCACCGCCGCCACCCACTAGAGCATCGTGAACAACGCATCATCTGGAGGGGGCAGCGCTTGCCGTGCCCCCCGCGGCCGTTTCCAATGCACAAGGGTCCTGTCCGAATCTGGACGAAACATCCCAATATCGCGCAATCCGAGCCATCGAATAACCCGCGTATTGCCTTCTAACCCTTTTACAAAAAAGAGCTTAGAGGGATGGGCAAGGTGGTTTGACAATTGCCTTTCATACACTCAACACTAGTTCAAAGAAATGAGCCGAAAGCGATGCACGGGTTAGCTGGATAGCTCCCGACACCGGCTTCCTGGAAGGAAGACCTCGATGATGGCATTCTTCAACGACCTGAAGGTTGCGTTCCATTCACTCTGGCGCACACCAGGGCTTGCGATCACTGTGATCCTCACTTTGGCGCTGGGCATCGGTGCCAACGCGGCCATCTTCACGCTGGTCCGCGGCGTGCTCCTCAAGCCTCTCGTCAACCGCGACGAGGACCGCCTCGTTTACATCCGCCAGAGCGCTTTGGGTCTTGACAACGAAGACACTGCCTTCTCCGTTCCCGAAATCAACGACTTGCGCGCCAGCGTCAAAACCATCAGCGCTTTCGGTGAGTTCTCCACCATCGAGTTCACCATGATCGGCCTTGGCGAGCCTCGCGTCGTTCAGGCTGGCATAGCCAATGGCTCCTACTTCGAGGTCGTCGGCCTCCACCCGGTCCTCGGCCGTCTGCTCGGTCCGCAGGACGACGGTCCCAATGCCGCCGGCGCCGTTGTTCTCACCTATCGGTTCTGGTCCACCGCTCTGGGGAAGGATCCTTCCGTCCTTGGCAAAACTGTCCGGCTCGGCAGCGGACCTATGGGAAATCGCTCCGCCACGGTCATCGGCGTCCTCGAACCTTCCATCCCTTATCCCCAGGATACGGAAATCATCGCCAACATTGTCACCAGCCCGCACCACCTCTCCGCAACCATGGTCACCGGCCGCATCCATCGCATGACCGAGCTTTTTGGTCGCCTCGCTCCGGGTGTCACCGTCGATCAAGCTCGCGCCGAGTTGCGCTCCGTTTACGGAGCCATGACCAAGGCCCATCCCGAGGCATATTCCGCCACTGCGAATTTCCAGATCGGCGCCAAGCTCCTTCGCGACCAGATCACCTCGGGTGCTCGCTCTGTCCTGCTGGTGCTGCTCGCCGCCTCGGCCCTCGTGTTCATCATCGCCTGTGCCAACGTGGCCAATCTGATTCTCACCCGCACCGTGCGCCGTGAGGGTGAGTTAGCCACCCGCGCGGCACTCGGCGCAAGCACTGGAGCTCTCCGACGCATGCTGCTCGCCGAGAGCCTTCTGCTCTGTGGCGCTGGCGCCACCCTCGCGCTAATGAGCGCGCAGCCGCTGGTGGCCGTCCTGGCCCGCTACGCCTCTCGCTTCTCCGTCCGCGCACTCGATTTGACCGTAGATTCCAGCCTGCTCTGGATGGGCGTGGCGCTGGCTATCGTGGCCGCTGTGATTTTGGCGTTTGTCCCGCGTCTGCCTTCGGCCGATACCTCCAACGGCCATAGCTTATCGAGCGGCAGCGCGCGAATGACCGGCAGCACCAGCCGCCGCCAGCGCATCTTCGCCGTGACCCAGATCGCCGCATCCTTCGTCCTCCTCGCCGGCGCAAGTATGGTCATCACCACCCTGATCTCCTTGCAAACCGCAAGCACTGGCTTCGATACCCATCACGTCCTGGCCATCAACGTCCCACCGATGTCCTACGGGAAAACCCCTGAGCAAGTGGTTGATTTTTACCGGGAATCGATTCGTCGCATTGACGCTCTGCCCGGCGTCACCAAGACTTCGTTCGGCATGGTCGTTCCCTGGCGCGATAACAGCTTCGGCCTACAATTCTCCGCCGACGGCCATGTTCACGCTCCTGGCGAAGAAGATCCCCGCGCGCAGTTGCGCATCATCTCTCCCGGATTCTTTGCCTCTCTCGGCGTTCCCATTGTCGCCGGACGCGATTTCGACGATCGCGACGGCCAAAAAGACAAAGAGCCTGTCGTCATCGTCAGTCAGACTCTCGCCCAGCGCATGTTCCCCAATCAGGATCCCCTCAATCGCCACGTCTATTGGACCGATCCCGTCTTGAAGTTCGCCCCCGGAATTAACGCCGAACCGCACCGTATCATTGGCGTAACCGCCGATATCGATGATGCGCACCTCGTTCCCGGTCCCATCCTCACCATCTATACTCCCTTTGAAGAGGGCCCCATTTTCGGCGGCCGCCTTTTCATCCATACCGCTGTCAATCCGTATTCCCTCGTCGCCCCGGTCACGCGTGTTATTCGCGAAATGTCTGTCGATCAACCTATCGAACACGCTGCTACCCTCGACGATATTCGCGCCGAGGTGCTCACCCCGGACCGCTTGAATTCCCTCGTGTTCGGAGTGTTTGCCGCCGTGGCCCTGGCGATCGCGTTGGTGGGGGTCGCGGGCGTGCTGGCCTTTTCCGTCAGCGCTCGCACCCGCGAATTCGGCATCCGGCTCGCGCTTGGATCTCAGCCCAGCCATCTCCTGAAAGGGGTTATCGTCGAAGGCGCCATCATGGCTTCGGCGGGCATCTTGGTAGGCGCGGCCTTCGGGTATGTGGCCGCTCGGGTGGCGGGTAGCTATTTTATGGACGTTCAGATGCCCGGCCTCTTGCCGGTACTTCTCTCCGCTTTCGTTTTGATGGCCGCCGCGATCGTTGCTTCCTGGCTTCCGGCCGCCCGCGCTTCGCGCATCGATGTCATCCAGGCCCTTCGCTTCGATTAAAATCGAACCGCGCCGCGCGTCAACCAGCCGCAACCGCTTGCGCTTACGCTCCAGCGCCAATTTGCCGCAACAGGGTAGCAAGGTCGAAGTAAATCCGCCCTGCCGGAGTCTCTCTCGTTCCGAGGTCATCCCTGACGAGCAAGCGCTCCCGGTGCTAAAATAGGCGGCAATTCGAGCCGGCGGCCCACGCCGCGCCGAGTACCGGCGAACAAGCGATACTCGTCGCCCAGGGAACGTCTCTGCAGCCGCGCAAAACAAGCTATCGAAGCCTCCCCACAGGCCGCGGCCCTGCCTACACCGATGTGGAACTCAGCTTCGATGCGGTCCAGATAAAATCTGCTCCCATAACCATCCAGGTCTCGCCGCCTGACGGCCGCCGCATCGAGGCCACTTTCGACCTCGATAACCTCAAGTAGCAATCCCCATCGCTCAGGTTCGCTGCTCTGGCCCAACCTCCCATTCCCGCCTTGTAGCGCCCGGGGCTCGCCCCGCCCGCTCCACCAACCTCGACATCAACTCGGTAACCCGCCTCGCCGCGACTCTTAGGAATTGTTCTTGTGCGCTTGACGAAACCCACCATTCGGCGATACATGAAAGATGGAGGCAGCAACGTAAACGGAGGGAGCAATCATGAAAATCGTAGTGATCGGCGGCAGCGGATTCATCGGGTCCAGGCTAGTTCCCAAGTTGCGCGGGCTCGGCCACGAAGCCATCGCGGCATCCCCCAATTCCGGCGTAAACACCCTCACCGGCGAGGGCTTGGACGAAGTTCTGAAAGGTGCTTCGGTCGTCGTTGACGTCTCGAACTCTCCCTCTTGGCAAGATGCGGAGGTGTTGAATTTCTTTGAAACCTCCACTCGCAATCTTCTCAAGTTCGCGGGCGAGGCCAACGTAAAGCACTTCGTCGCCCTCTCGGTCGTCGGCACCGGCCTGCTGTCCGAAAGCGGCTATTTCCGCGCCAAGATCGCCCAGGAAAAACTCATCAGGAATTCTTCCACCATCCCCTATTCCATCGTCCAGGCCACCCAGTTCTTCGAATTCGTCAAGGGCATTGCCGACATTTCCATGCAGGGCGACAAGGTGCATTTGGCGCCGGTGGCTTTCCAGCCGATCGCCGCCGACGACGTTGCCGCCGCCTTGGCCAGAGTCGCCGTGGAACCGCCCCTGAATGGCGCCGTCGAAATTGCCGGGCCGCGCTCCTATCGCCTGGATGAACTGGTCCGCCAACGCTTGGCCCAGCTCCACGATCCTCGCGAGGTCGTCACCGACCCCGACGCGCGATACTCCGGCGCCAGGCTCAAGGAGCGCACGCTGGTTCCCGGCCAGGGTGCCCGCCTCGGCGAAACCAGTTTCGAAGCCTGGCTCGCTCAGCCCGCCGCAAAATCCGCGGCCGCCGCTCACTAGCGCGGCCTCGTAACCATAGCTCGTAAGCATAGAGTTGAAGCGCAGACCGCCGTCGCCTTCAACCACAGGCAATCTCAGCGGCCCGTTCCAAACGAAAGGTTCACTGATGTCTGCAAAAATGATTTTGCTGCTGGCATGTCTCGTGTTCATCCCGCTGGAAGCCAAAGAAGCAAAAGTGTCGCCAGTTCGAGTCTGGCCGGGCGCGCCATCTTTCCTTTATAAAATGAGGTTTCTAGGGTCGGTCGGTCGAATCAGCAGTGACCGTTTTACCCTGGTTTTACCCTCGGCAAGGTTATTTCTCGATTCCAGTCCGGTTCGAATTCAGCTTCAGGCTGGATTTCCACCTGTCCGATAACCGCTGCCGGCTCAGGTGGTCGATGCAACACCATCTGATCGGTTGATCGGACAACACTTTCCCTGGGCAGCCGATCCGTTTGGCTGTACTCGGTCAAAACCTAGCCAAGGTGGCCTTCCGGCTGATCTAACCCTAGCGAGCGATTTTGGTGTTTGTTTTCAGCGCTTTGTGGATTCGAGTCGAGTGTTGCATCGACCTATTGAAACCACCGCGTTAATCAGGCATGTGAACATGGCAAAGCGATGGTTATGGCCAGAGCAGTTGCAAACCGTTGAAAATGCCATAGTAAATAGAAAGAACCGAGGGACCCTGTCACAATTTTGTGTCGAGCGGCGTTATGTACACTGTGAGCGCATCAAGCGAAGCGGTCGCTGATTCGACTGCCAATAAGATGCAATTAGATATTGAGGCGCTCTTCCGCGCCCACTATGGGCGAGTCGCCCGCATCATTGCACGGGTCGTCGGAGACCGCGTACGCTCTGAAGACCTCGCTGTAGAAGTGTTTCTGAAGTTATGGCGTAATCACAAAGCTCAGAGTGAGAACGTAGAAGGCTGGCTCTATCGGGTCGCAGTTCGCGTCGGTTTAGACGAGCTCCGACGGCGAACGCGTCGGGGACACTATGAACGCATGCTCGCGTGGGTCCAACCCCGGCCCGCTGCCGTAACACCCGAGGATATCCACTACGTGTCCCAAAAGCAGGATAAGGTCCGTTCGGTGCTGAGCGACCTCGCACCACGGCAGGCACAATTCTTGATCTTGCGTAGTCAGGATTTTACGTACCAAGAAGTGGCTTCTGTTCTCAACATGAATCCGGCATCAATTGGGACTCTCGTGAGCCGGGCGGAGGAATCGTTCCGAAAGGAGTACATCAAGAGATATGGACAAGAATAGCTCGTCTCGAAGTGGCGGTTGGGTGGATGAACGACTAGCCACGCTCGGCTCTGACGTCGAATGGGAACCAGATGTGACTGCCGGATTGTTGCGACTTAGAGAGTTGCGGGGCCGGGGAAGCTCGACTAGCAGAAGGTGGATGTTAGCAGCCACGGGAGCCGTCGGCGTTTGCCTCTGCCTTATGGTTCTCCCTTCGCCAAAAGCGCTCGCGCATCGGTGTCTGGAATGCTCCGTCGCGGTTTGGCAAAGCCTGTTGCCGTCGGCTCCCGTCCAGGCCAACCTCAAACCACGGAGTGGGCGTACTCTGGCACCAGATTTCAATTTGAAAGATGCGAACGGCAGGGATGTCAAGCTCACTGACCTCAAAGGGAAAGTGGTTCTAGTGAATTTTTGGGCGACTTGGTGCCACGGCTGCCAAACAGAAATTCCCTGGTTCATCGAGTTTCAGAAAGAGTATGCAGACGGAGGACTAGTGGTGGTCGGTATTTCAATGGACGATGACGGCTGGAAGTCGGTGCGGCCTTGGCTCAAAGAGAAAAAGGTGAACTACCCTATCGTGATTGGTAACGAGGGACTAGGAAAGCAGTACGGACTCGATGGAATGCCCCTAACGGCGCTAGTTGACCGCGAAGGCAGACTAGCCGACGTGCGCCTTGGTCTAGTGGATAAAGCAGCCACCCAGCAAAAAATCAGAGCTCTTCTTCAGGAGAGCTTCAAAGACTCCACCAACTAATAGTTCCCCGCGGAAGCATAGATTTTGAAGCACGGGGACAGACGGGACGATAACAAAGGCCTTAGTTTCGATAAACGGACTCGACGAGCCCGAAGCCCAGGGTCTAGCAACTCTCCCTTACGCGCAAATATCCCCCGCATTGACGGCCCAAACCAAACCAGCAATACTGGCACTCGATGATTGGCCAGCTTCGTGGCCGCCTCGCGGAAAAGCGGCCGAACCAGATTCTCGTGGACGTGGGCGGCGTCGGTTACGTCGTCATCGTCCCCCTATCGACCTTCGCCGCCCTCGGCGAGCTCCACACCGAAGTCACTCTCCTCATTCACACCCACGTCCGCGAAGATACCCTAGCCCTCTACGGCTTTGTTTCCTCCCGCGAAAAACACTTCTTTGAAATGTTGCTGTCCGCCTCCGGCGTCGGCCCTTCCCTCGCTCTCAAAATCCTGTCCGGCATGCGCGTCGAAGAGCTCGTCCCCGCCATTCGCAACGGCGATCTCGGTCGCCTCACCAGAATTCCCGGCGTCGGCCGCAAGACTGCCGAGCGTATCGTCGTCGAGCTCAAAGACAAGCTCGATGCCGTCACCGTCGAAGCCGAACGCCCCGCCGCTGCCTCTCCCGCCGGAACCGAAGCCGATGTCATCTCCGCTCTGGTCAATTTGGGGTACGATTCCAGGGCGGCGGAATCCGCCGTCGCCGAAGCCAAGCGCGAAGCCGGAACCAACAATTTTGAAAAGCTCCTGCGCGCCTCCCTGCAAGCACTGAGCGCCCCCAAAGGGCGTTCCAGCCGCGCCGGTGCCTAAGCATTAGAAACGGATAGTGGTAAGAAACCGATAGCATGGCCGACGGAACAGCAAAACGCATGATGCCTCAGCGCGCGGCCCACGGCCTCGAACGCATCGTTTCCGGCGCAGCCTTTGAGGAAGACGCGCGCATTGAAGCCAGCGTCCGCCCCAAACGCCTCGACGAATACATCGGCCAGAAGCGCGTCAAGGAAAACATCCAGATTGCCATTCAGGCCGCGCGCACTCGCGGCGAAGCCCTCGACCACGTTTTGCTCTACGGTCCCCCCGGACTCGGCAAAACCACCCTCGCGCAAATCATCGCCAACGAGCTCAACGTTCCCATCAAAACCAGCGCCGGGCCGCTCCTCGAGCGCAAAGGCGATCTCACCGCCATTCTCACGTCACTCGAAGCCAAGGAAGTTTTCTTCCTCGACGAGATTCACCGCTTGCAGCCCGCCGTCGAAGAAGTTCTCTATCCCGCCATGGAAGATTTTCGCGTCGACCTCATCATCGGCCAGGGTCCCGCCGCTCGCATTCACCCCTTTCCTCTCGGCCACTTCACTTTGATCGGCGCCACCACCCGCGCCGGCCTCATCACCGCGCCGCTGCGCTCCCGCTTCGGCATCGTCCATCGCCTGGACTTCTACGAGCCGTCGGATTTGCTCATCATCCTGCATCGCTCCGCGAGAATCCTGAATATCGAAATGGACGAAGGCGGCGCCGAAGAAATTGCCAAGCGCTGCCGCGGCACACCACGCGTCGCCAACCGCCTGTTGCGCCGCGCCCGGGATTTCGCCGAAGTTCGCGCTGCCGGCCGTATCACCCAGGCCGTCGCTCAGGAAGCCCTCGCCATGCTCGGCGTCGACGAAAGCGGCCTGGACGAAGTCGACCGCAACCTCATGATCGCCTTGCTCGACAAATACGGCGGCGGTCCCGTCGGTCTCGGCACCCTCGCCGCCACTCTCAGCGAAGAAGAAGACGCCATCGAGGAAATGTACGAGCCCTACCTCATGCAGATCGGCATGATCGACCGTACGCCCCGCGGCCGCGTCGCCACCCCTCGCGCCTACGAGTACTTCGGCCGCGATCTCCCCCGCCGCCAACCCCGCCTCTTCTGACTCACCAGCTCCTGCCCTTTGCCGTAGTGGCCGACTTTTAGGTCGGTGCCCTGTCTTGCCCGCCGTGTCCCTCGCCCTTGCCTTTCCTCGCATTCGAACGTAACCAACACTCTACTTGACACACCTGCCATCTCTGTGCTATTCTCCGTCGTGTTGCCCGCAATTCCCGCCCCGGCCACCGTTCCTACCTTCGCGCCTCCCCTTCTTGGCCCATTTTTCGCCCTCTCTATCCCCTTTAGAATCCGCACTTGCACATCTGTCTCAAACCAAAGCACTTCAACCCTTAATGAAATCAACACTTACGAAAAACCCGGGGGTGGGGGGTGTTATTGTTAACCTGCAATCTCTCGATCACGGAGAGCCGAATTCATGAACCGACCCAAATTATCCGCCGGTGTCCTTCTCCTCGTTTTAGCGACTTGGACCGTAACCGCGACCCTCGCTCGCTCGCCCCAGAAAGACATGAGCGAAGAGGGCGGTCGGGTTCTCGCCCTGGAGAAGGCCTGGAATCACGCCCTCGAGGAAAAAAATGCCAATGCGCTCGACATGTTGATGGCCAACACTCTCGTATCGGTCGACATCGATGGCAGCGTCGCCTCCAAAAGCGAATTTCTCGCCAGCATCAAGGCCCCGGACTATAAACCGTCGCAGGTCGTCACCGAGCAGACCGCCGTCCAGGTCTACGGAAACGCCGCCGTGGTCACCGGAACCTTTCGCGTCAAAGGCACCGAGAACGGCAAGCCCTACGTGAGGCGCGAACGCTTCACCGATACCTGGATCAAGCTCAACCAGTCGTGGCAATGCGTGGCCAGCCAAACCACTTTGATTTCGTCCAAATAGTGGTAGCCTCCGCAGGATGTCCGCAAAAATAGTTTACCTGTCGCTCGGCTCCAACCTCGGCGATCGCGCCGCCAATCTCGCCGCCGCAATTTCCGCCTTGCCCGCCGCCGCCGTCCGCGTCCTCCGCCAATCCTCTCTATACGACACCGAGCCCGTCGATTATCTGCCTCAGCCCTGGTTCCTCAACTGTGTCGTCGAGGGAGAAACGCAGTTGCCGCCCATCGACCTTCTTCATGCCCTTCGGGAGATCGAGCGGCGATTGGGCAGCACCAAGGACATTCCCAAGGGCCCGCGCTTGCTGGATATGGATATCCTGCTCTACGCCCAGGAATCCGTGAATACTCCCGAGCTCCAGGTGCCGCATCCGCGTATGATGCAGCGTCGCTTCGTGCTCGCCCCGCTCGCGGAGATTGCGCCAGACTTGCGCCATCCCGCGTGGGATGCGACCGTCGCCGAGCTGCTCGCCCGCACCACCGACGGCAGCGCGGTCCGCCGGGTGCCTGACGCGACCATACCCAGTGCCGGGAGGCCCTCATGACCAATACCCGTAGATGGATTCCTGCTCAAGCCGGGGGATGTGCTAGCGCATCCTCTTTGCTGGCTCGCGTCCTCGCATCGTCTCTGCTGGCGTTGTCGTTTCTGCCGGCGGTGTCGTCCTTGTTAGCATCGGCGCAGGCACGGAATGCATCGCCGGACGCGGACAACGCAAGCCGGCACATCCAGCAGGAGCGGCTGTGGGCAACGCTGCAGAAGCTCGCGGAGTTCGGCAAAAATCCCGAAGGCGGCGTCAGCCGCGTGGGCTTTACCGATGCGGAACTCGCCGGCCGCGCCTACGTCACGGGATTGATGCAGGAGGCGGGCCTGGCGGTTCGCACCGACGCCGCGGGAAATCTTTTCGGGCATCGCGACGGATCGGAAAAACTGCCGCTGTTGCTGTTTGGTTCGCACATTGATTCCGTTCCGCACGGCGGCAACTTCGACGGCGACGTCGGCAGCTTGGGCGCGCTCGAAGTCATTCGCGCGCTGAACGACAAACACATAACCACCCGCCACCCGCTCGAAGTGGTGATCTGGAACAACGAAGAAGGCGGCCGATTCTACGCCGGCCTGGTCGGTTCGAGCGCGGCAGCGGGCTTGTTGCCCGCGGACATCGCTACTCGCACCGACGACCGCGGAGAGAAGCTCAGCGACTGGCTGGCGCGCCAGGGCGGGAACGCCGCGAAAATTGCGGACGCGCGGATTGCGCCGGGCAGCGTTGCCGGATACCTTGAGCTGCACATCGAGCAAGGCGCCACTCTGGACGAAGCCAAGATTCCCATCGGCGTGGTCCAGGGCATCGTGGAAATCAACCAGCGGACCTGCACGGCGACTGGATTTGCCAATCACGCGGGGACAACTCCCATGAACCGGCGGAAAGACGCGCTGGCGGCGGCGTCGCGCGCGGTGTTGGCGGTTCGAGAAGAAGTGCGCGCGGAAACCGGGCGTCAGGTCGGCACGGTGGGTTGGATGAAAGTGGAGCCCGGAGCCGCCAACGTGATACCGGGGCGCGTGACGTTTCCGGTGGAGCTCCGCGACCTGGATGCGGAAAAAATCGATCGGCTGGCGGCGCGAATCCTGGCGCGGTTCGCGGTGATCGGCAAGGAAGAAAATGTCGAGATCAAATGCGCCGAACCGGATGCGCACCGGCCGGCGTTGACTACGCCGGCGTTTCAGGAAGCGATTCGCGCGTCGGCGAAAAGCGCCGGGCTGGCGACCATGGATCTGCCGAGCGGCGCGGGGCACGACGCACAGAACGTGGCGCGATTCGCTCCGATGGGCATGATCTTTGTGCCCAGCCGCGGCGGCATCAGCCATTCGCCGCTGGAGTACAGCTCGCCCGAGCAAGTAGCCAACGGCGCCGAAGTGCTGTATCGCACGCTGTTGCGCCTAGACGCCACCCTCGACGCGGCAGCCGGCCAAAGCCCAGGGCACCCATGAAATGGGTTCTGCGTGCCATGGCGATCGCGTCATTGATTGGGCTGTCGTTGCCCGCAGAGTGCAGCGATTATATTAATCGAAATGGTATCCTGCTCTGGGACCGACGATGTCAAGAAAAAGCAAGGAGAGTCTGGGCCACCCGTCCCTGGATACGAGGTTGCCGAACTGGATTGCGTGGTAGATCAGGAGTTGGGGTCGCCGAGGTTTTTGCGGGGGCCGATGCGGCGGGTTTTGGCGGCTTCGGATTCCTGGCGTTCGTATTCGGCCATTTCTTCCTCGGTGTAGGAGAAGGAATCGCGCGCCGCGAACATGGTGGTGGCGCGGCCGGATTGCTTTTTCTTTTTGCGGATTTCGCCGAACTCGTGGCGCACCTGGCGGATGGGCGCTTCGATGGCTTTGATCTCGACCAGGAGATCGCTGACCTTTTCGAGAAAATCATGCAGGTGATAAGGGCGAACGACGTAGGGAAGGCGGGAAAACTCCAGGGTGGCGACGTACTGGCCGCCGGTCATTTCCGGGACAAGATAAAGGGTGCGCAGCCGGCCGCCTTCTTCCGGTGAAACGCCGCTGAGCTCGCGCAAGGTGATGAAAGCAGCGGAATCCAATCCGGTGATGGCGATATTGGCGATGACCAGAGACCACTCGGCGCTTTTGAGCTCGGCGAGGAGCAGCTTAGTGTCTGGAACGATGCGGACGCGCCAGCCTTCGGCGTCGAGAACCTGCTTGAGAGCGCCCTGGCCCTGGACATCGTTATCGAGGACGAGGATGCCGATCTGGCGAGCGGGGATCTGGGCTGTGCTCATCCCTTTATTTTAGGGCGCGGAAAATCCGGCGACACTAGTACTAGCTGCGAAATGGATACCCTGTCCTTTGGGCGGGCTGGCCGGGTTGCGCCGTTATTCGCCGATGGATAGGCCGGTCACGTCGAGGTAGCGCTTGCCGCCGCTGGCGTCCCAGAGAATTCGATAGGTGGAGGCGGCGGAGCCAATCTTTCGCGTGTAGAAAACCTGAACGCCGTCACGGGACCATTCCGCTTCGCTGGCGGACTGGTCGGGCGGGCTGAGGAACGAGCGGCGCCGGGTGCGGACTTCGTAGAGAAAAAAGCCAGATGCGCCCGGTTTGCTTCCGGTGGGGACATTGGGCGGAGGAGCGGCGTAGTCCGCAGAAACCAGCAAGAGGCCGGGATTCTGGGGATTGGCGCGGAGCGTGTCCGAAGTTCCCACCTTGAAGTAGGGGCCGTACATTTCCTTGAGATCGACAGATTGCATGGGGCTGCCGGCGTCGGGAATCCAGTAGGCATTTTGCGCGTCGGTAGCAAGCAAGGTGTGCGGATCGACCCAGCCCTGAAGGGATTCGACATTGTTGACGTAGAGAGGAGCGGCAGCGTCGGGTGCGGAAGGAGCAAACGTCCAGACCTGCCACTTTTGATCGCGCTGGTTGAGAAAGGCGATGCGGGTGTCATCGGGCGACCAGCAGGGTTGGCGGACGGGACCCTTGACGAGATCGCGGGAACGCCCGGAAGCAAATTCGTAGAGGACGATGGTGTGACCGGCGGGGTCCTTGGAGTCTTCGCGGACGTAGAGGAGGCGCTTGCCATCGTGGGAGAGGGAAAGGTCGGAGCCGGCAGGGGCGGCAATTTTCCGGACGGAATTGACGCTGACGATGATTTTTCCGGCGGGATTGAGATAGGCGATGGCGAAGGGCAGCTTGAACTTGATGACGTCGGCAGGAAGCACGGGAGGAGTCTTTTTGTCGGGGTCGGAGTCCTCGTCGGCAAGCTGATTGGTGATTTTGGGGAAAAGCTCGGCGGCGATGCGGGCGCAGCCATTGAGCGCGCCGAGTTGGGTGTGTTCGGCGAGGGCGTGAAATGGGAATTTCGCGCCGGCGGCATCGGTACAGACTTCGCGGGTGAGACGGACGGTGATTTCGGCGTTGGCGGAGGAATCTTTGGCGCGATAGTTCCAGGTGTCATTGGTTCCTTCGCGATTGACGTCGACGGGATCGAGAACGATGGGAGGAAAGCCGGGGCGGTCGAGGCGTTCCGGGCCATGCTGGCCGATGCGGACGCTCCAGGCGGTGGGGTCGGAGCCGAAAGCGAGGAGAAGGATGGGGAAGTGAGTGGATTGAGGCGCGGCGGGGCCGGGGGAAGGCGGTTTGGCTTGAGAAGGTTTTGGCGTCGGGGGAGGAGTTTTCTGAGTTTGCGGAGAGCCCAGAGCGGCAGCGGCGTAGAGGGCAAGAACGGCGACGTTGAAAACAGGTCGACCAAAGGCTAACTGAGGGCTCGGCACGCGGATCCTCCGGAGAAACGCCGGGGCGTCAGGATACCGCGTCGATGGAGAGACGGAAAGAAGCAAAGAGGTAACGAGAGGATGCCGCCCCAAAGGGAGGCGCTACTGAGGGCCCGGCGGAATCGTCAGTTCGCTTACTTGGCATCATGGCGGTCGATGATTTCGAAATCGGCGCGGCAGCCGCGGTCAACCCAGACGCCGGCGCGGGCGTAGCCCCAGGTGCGATTAAAAACGCAGTCCGCAGCACCCTGCTGCTTGACGAGCGCAACGCCGTCGCGTGTATCCACTTGGCACCAGTGAAGACGGAGGTCATCGGAGGAGCAGGTAACGTGGCGGGTTTGAGGAAGTGGCGCGGCGCTGAGGGCAAAAGCACCGGGTCCGACGCTGGAGAGAAAAATGACGGGCAGGAAAGATGCGATGCAGCAAAGCCCGGCGAAGGCGAGAAGGATACCTACGCGCAATTGTTTCATGAAGCTCCATTCCCTCGCTTCGAGGAGGCGAAAAATGCGGCAAATGTCGAGCGACCGCGAAGCGCGAGATATATCTGAGAGCGAAGATAGAGAAGAAGAGGAGAGAGGTGAAAATTTCTTTGCGATTTTCTTGTGGAAAGGTGCGCGAGAGGTCAACAGGCGCGAGAAAAAGGCGGCAGAGATTTGAGCGGGGAGATGGGGTGGTGTGGGGGTGCAGAGGCAGGAATGGCGGTGGCGCGGAGGGGGAGACGAAGAAAAAGCGAAAAAGATATTGACAGAGCGAACAAAAAGCGAAATACTCCCGGGGTACTGCGAGGTGGGCCATGTCCCCAGTTTCTTCCTCTACGGCGCCGAATGCGTTTGTTCGACGCCACTCCGCTGAACAGACCGCGTTGTTTCCCGCCAATCCCGACGAGCATGGCCCAAACCCATTGACCGGCGATGATGTTACGGGAGGCAGCCGCCCGTCGGCTGAGCCCGACGTCGCCGCCGGTCTAAGCGACAGCAAACCGGGTTGCCCAACGGCGGATTGCCCCCCGCCGTCCCAGGCGACCGGCGGCGCCCCACGCCGGCCGGAAAGCCGGATCCGGAACGCTGAAGCGCAACTGGCCGGCATAGCCCGCCTCGCAGCCAATTCTCCGGCGGCGGAAAGTTGCAGGACGTCGGCGGAACGGCCGGAATATTTTGTGCTGCCGGTGAAATCGATTCTGAACAAGTGCGACTCGAAGCGGGTGCCGTTCGAATGGACGATCAATCCGTACCGGGGATGCGAGTTCGGGTGCAAATACTGCTACGCGCGGTACACGCACGAATACATGGAGCTGGACGGAGCGGAATTCGAGAAGAAGATCTTCGTGAAGGATGCGGGACCGGCGCTGCTGGGAGCGGAGGTGGACAGGAAATATTCGTACCAGCGAAAGAACGCGGAGCCGGGAGTGGCGGAACACATCGCGATCGGGACGGCGACGGACCCCTACCAACCCGCGGAAAAGGAATACGGGGTGACGAGGCGCTGCCTGGAAGAGCTGGCGAAACGGGAGGGATTGAGCGTTTCGGTGATCACGAAATCGAACCAGATCGTGCGGGATATCGAGGTATTGAAGCGGATTGCGGAGAAATCGGAGCTGACCATCAGCATTACGATTACGACGCTGCGGGCGCGGCTGGCGCGACTGCTGGAGCCGCGAGCGCCAAGACCGGACCTGCGACTGGAGGGAGTGCGGCAACTACGAGAGGCGGGGCTGACGGTGGGAGTGTCGGCGTCGCCGCTGATTCCCGGGATTACGGACGGAGTGGGCGAACTGGAAGAGGTTGGAGCGGCAGCGAAAGAAGCGGGCGCGCTTTTTTTCTTCTCCGGGGTGCTGTTCCTGATGCCGGCATCGGCAAAGCAATTTCTGCCGTTCATCCGCGAAAAATTTCCGCGGCTGGCCAAGCAATACGAGGAATGGTATTCGAAGAACGGGTACGCGCCGGAGAGCTACCGGCAGAAGATGGCGGAGCGGGTGAAGCGGCTGAAGCAGGTTTATGGATTTGCGGATTGGCGGCCACGAATGGCGGCGAGACACGGGCGATGCGCGCAGTTATCGCTAGAGCTGAATACGGCGGCGTGAAGCAAGGCGGTACGTCAGGGTCAGGGAATGACGATGCGATTTTCCTCGCGCTTTAGTTCCTGGGCGGCGGGAAATTGCGCGCGCAAGAATTCGATGTAGCGGCGGGCGCGGGGACGGCCGTTGGTGCGGAGAAGTCCCATGCGGTAAAGAAAAACCAACAGATGGAAAAGTTCGGAGTCTTTCAGGCGAGGCGCATTGGTGTGCTCGGCGGATTGACGCTGCTTGACGTCGTTGAGGAAAGCGGTGAGCGCGGAATACAGGTCGCGGGGGAGAGGCGAGACGGGAGGTTTTTCGTAAAGAATGCCGCCGGAAAGGGTGCGGTAGGTTTCGGCGAGAGCTTGCAAAGCGAGGAGGATGTCGGCATCGGAGGCGGCGGGGTTGGCGGAGCAGAATTTGGCGATGGAGAAGGCCAGAGCGGCCATGAGCTGCTGACGGGTGTGGATCAGATCGGAAGGAATGTTTACGTCGAGAAGCGGGCTGCCGGCGGGAATCTGGCGCTGGTGTTGGTCCTCGTAACGGTGGGCGGAGAGCAGATGAGGACAGTCGGGCCGACAGTCGATGGTGACTTCACGATAGGTGCCGCAGCAGACAGCGCAAATCTTCTCGCCTTTGGCGGGGCAGAAGCGGGCGGCTTTCCGTTTTTCGCAGATAGGGCAGGACACGAGCACTCCGTTCGACGAATGGGAGAAAGAAGCAGAGTAACGGTTGAGGGGTCAAAAAACAAAAGTGCGACGGACCAGGGTTTGATCGCCCGAATGGTGAGGCATGGAATCGGCGGGCCGCGGCGGCAAGTTGGAACCGGGGATAGCGGGCAGGCCGATGGAGTTGTCCACGATGACGAACTTCACGGGACCGATGCCTTTCGCGTGGAGGCGAAGCTCGATGCCATCGGAAGGAGGATTGGCGAAGGTTAATTCCCACTTGCCGTGCTGGTTCCAGCGGGAGTCGGCGGGAAGGGCCAGGCGATGATCGTCGGCAGTGGCGTCGAGGATCTCGTTTTCCGGCGCGGAGATGGTGAGCTGGCGCGCGCCGCGGGGAGAGGAAAGGCGAAGACGGAGGTCGCGGATATCGCCGGCAGAGGATGTTTCGAGCAGGGAAATTTGTGGCGGAGCGAGAGCGAGGGAAGCGGCTTCGTGTTGCAGGAAGGGAAATTGAACGAAGGCCGGAAGAAAACCTTGGAGAGGCGCGGCGACGGGGTTGGCGCCGACGAATTGAGAAGTCCAAGGATCGGCACGACGCGCGCTGCTGGCCCAGACAGCCTTGGCGGAGTCGGCATCCAGGGCATAGAGCATCATGCTGGGCTTGGGGTGAACGGTGGAGTAGCGAGTGGTGTAGGCGCCCAAGGCGAAGAACAACAGGGAAGCGATAAACAGGAGACCGGGAACAAGAGCGGGAGTCGAAGCGAGCAGCAATTCGCACAGGGGCAAGATGACGGCCAGAAACAGAAACAGGGCAAGGCCTAGAACAGGGGCGCCCACCGGGGAAAGGCCCAGAGCCAGGAAGAAGTTTTGCAACAACACGGAGAAAAGGAGCGCGGCGGGGAGGGAAAGAATCAACACGACTACGCGAGAGACGGTTCCCGATTCCTGATTGTCGGCTCCCAGGAAAATGGAAGCGACCAGCATGGCGAAGAGAGGCCAGAGCAGAACAAAGTCAGCGCCGGGAAGCCAAACGGCGAGAAGCACGGAGAAAATAGCGATGCAGAGAGTGGTGCCGAGGAAGAAGCTGTGCCAGTCCAATTTTCGGCGGACCAGCCAGACGAGGAAGAGTTCGAGCGCCGCGAGGGATGCAAGGAGGGCGAGGGCGTAGGGAACGCTGCGAAGGACATCGCCTTCGGGCAACTTTTTGAGGTGCAGCCAGGTGACGAGCTTGAAGAAACCGAAGGCGGCGCCCATCAGCACGGCCATAGAGAACAAATTGGCCAATACGGAGCCAAGAACGGTGAAGAATCCGACGGGGTAAGCACTGTCCGCGAAAATGGCGACGGCGGCAAAGAGGAGGAGTGCGACGGCAGTGAAGGGCCAGATGCGCGAGGAAGAATAATGGAAGAAGTGACCGGGAAGGCCGAAAAAGGTGGCGTCGCGAGAGGAGAGTTGAGCCAGATCGGCGTTTCCTAAAGAGCGAGCGAGCGACAAGGCTATTTCGCCGTGTTGCTGCAGACTGCCGCGATCGAGTCCATCGGGAGTGTCGAGCGGAGTGTGATAGGCCTCCCAATGGCCGATGAAGGCAAAGTTGAGACCAGCCATGCCGGATTTCTTGAAGCTGGTCATGTCGGTGTCATTGGGAAGGTGTTTGTAGATTTCATAGCCGAGTGAGGATCCGTTCGCGACAGGGGTGGCGGAGGCGAAGATCTGCACCAAGCGGCCGTTGCCGGGAGTGGTTTCAAAAAGAGTGGAGGAACCGGCGTTGCCGCGGCCTTCGAAGTTGAGAGCGACACGAACGTCCTTGGCCCAAGGATGATCGGCGACAAAAGCGGAGGCGCCGAGCAGGCCTTCTTCTTCGGCGTCGCTGAAAAGGAAAATGAGGTCATTTTTTAGAGGAGGGCCGGCATTCAGGGCGCGGAGCGTTTCGAGAAGAGCGGCGACACCGGCGCCGTCATCGCCAGCTCCCGGGGCGGAGGGAACGGAATCGTAGTGAGAGGCGAGCAGGATGGCGTCGGCGGAAGCGGCGGTGCCTTTGCGCCTGGCGAGAATATTTTCAACACGGCCGGCAACTTCGTAGATGGGAGTGACGCCGGTGTCGCGCTGAACTTCGGGAGAAAGCCCCAAGGTAGAGAGTTGAGCGAGGAGATAGTCGCGGACGCGATCATGTTCGGGGGTGCCGACGGGGTGAGGCTGGCGGGCAAATTCACGGAGATAAGCGAGGGCGCGGTCCGCGGAGAAGCGATCGGGCGACGCGGAGGCCGGAAGGGAAGAAGGAGGGCCGGTCAAGAGCACGGTTGCAGCAATCAATGCCAGCAAGAAGACAAGAATGGCCAGGTTTGCGCCGGTACGGGTCACAACACCTCTCTCGAACACGGGAGTTGCGAACGCTAGGGTAGGCGCGCAAGGCCGGGGGTGCAAGCGGGTTTCGCGAATCAGGTGGTGATGACTTTGTTGCGGAAGCGGCGAGCGGCGATAACCAGGAGGAACGTGCCGATGATGAAGAGGGCCACGCCATCGGTCCAGAGATGACGGAGAGTGGCGCCGCGAAGGATAACGCCGCGGGTGATGTTGATGAAATAAGTGGCGGGAATGAGGTAGCTGATGGGCTTGAAGATGGCGGGCATAGTTTCTCTGGGAAAGATGTAGCCGGAGAAAAAGACGCTGGGGAGAATCGGGAGAAAAGCCAATTGCATGGCTTCGGCCTGGGATGCCGCTTTGCTGGAAATGAGAATGCCCAAGGAAAGGGCAGCGAAAAGATAGGGAAGCGAAAGAAACGCGAGAAGAAAAACGCTGCCGTGAATGGGAACCTGGAAGACGAAGCGCATGAAGAAAAGGATGAGGCAAAGCTCGAAGAAGCCGACGCCGAGATAGGGCAGAAGTTTGCCAAGCAAGAGGCCGAAGGGACGGACGGGGGTTACGAAAAGCTGCTCAAGGGTGCCGCGTTCTTTTTCGCGAACGATGGCAAAAGCGGTGAGGAAGGTAGTGACGTTGAGAAGCATGATGGCGGTGAGGCCGGGAAGAAAGAAATTAGCGGAGCGGGAATCGGGGTTGAAGAGGAGCTTGGGGCGCATCTCGACGGCCATGTCGCCGCGATCGGTGAGAACGCGGCGAAGAGATTCGTCGAGGCCGACGGCCGTGGTGACGTTAATGGCGGTGCTGGCGACGGAGGAGTCGGAACCGTCGATGAGAACAAGAACCTGGGCACTCATGTGGTGGAGCAAGCGGTCGGAATAATCGACGGGAATTTTTATGCCGACGCGAGCCTTGCCGGAGACGATGACGTCATTCATGGCGGAGTCATTTTCGACATAGCGAAGAATGTGGAAGGTGTCGGAATTCTTGAAGCGATCGATGAGCTCGCGGCTTTCGCGGCGGCCATCGGCATTGAAGATGACGGTGTTGATCTGGCGGATGTTGGTATCGATGCCGAAGCCAAGAAGAAAAAGCTGGAGCAAAGGCATGGTGAGAGAGAAAAACAGGGTGCCGGCGTCGCGACGGACATGGAGAGTTTCCTTGTAGAAGACCGCTCCGAAACCACGAAAAATGTCACGCATTCGGAGCCTCCTGCAAAGCCTGATTGCGATTGGTGAGCTCGACGAAGACGTCTTCCAAGCTGGGAGCGAGCGGCCGAATTTCGGCGACAGCGATGTTTTTGGCGAGGAGTTCCTGGCGCAGGGCGTGGAGGTCGAGGTGGTCGTCAATCAAAGCGTGAATGGACTGGCCGAAGATAGTGGCGCTGCGAATGCCGGGAAGCTGGCGAGTGAAACGCAGGGCGCGGGTAACTTCGGGAGTGGTGATCTCGACGCGAATAGTGCCCGGCGGCTGAACTTCCGGAAGCTCGCGAAGAGAGTTGGGAGTGCCGTCGGCGATGAGCTTGCCGTAGTAGATGTACGCGACGTGGCTGCAGCGCTCGGCTTCATCCATGTAATGGGTGGTGACGAAGAAAGTGATGCCGTGGCCGGAAAGCTCGAAGAGAAGATCCCAGAGCTGACGACGGGCGACGGGATCGATGCCGGCGGTGGGCTCGTCGAGGAAAAGGAGCTGGGGCTCATGCAGCATGGCGCAGCCGAGAGCGAGACGCTGCTTCCAACCGCCGGATAACTTGGCGGCGAGGCGGTTCATGTATGGACCGAGGCCGTTCAGTTCGGAGATTTCGGAGATGCGGCGCCTAAGGCGATCGGGCGGCAGGCTGTAGATGCGTCCGTAAAACTGCAGGTTTTCCGCGACGGTGAGGTCGTCGTAGAGACTGAATTTCTGGGACATGTAGCCGATGTGCTCGCGAACGCCTTCGGCGTCGGTGCGAACATCGAGGTCCTCGACGTGAGCGTCACCGGAGGTGATCGGGAGCAGACCGGTAAGCATTTTGATGACGGTGGTCTTGCCGCTGCCGTTGGGGCCGAGGAAGCCGAAGATTTCGCCGCGCTTGACCTGGAAGCTGACGTCGTTGACGGCCGTGAAAGTGCCGAAGCGCCGCACGAGATGTTCCGCGGAAATGGCGAGGCCGGAGACGCCGGCGGGAGTGGGCGCAGCAGAGCTCATTTCGCGGGGCCCTTGAGCTGGACATCGGCAGCCATGCCGGCACGAATCCGGTTGGAGGTGTCACTGATGCGGACTTTCACTCCAATGACCTCATGGACGCGCTCTTCGCGGGTCTGAACGTTGCGCGGCAAGAATTCCGCTTGTTGATTGATTTGCTCGACGACACCGTCGAAGAGCGTTTTCGGAAACGAGTCCACGCGAACTTCGGCTTTTTCGCCGATCTGCACGTGGCCAATCTCGGTTTCCGGAATGTAGATGCGGACATAAATCTGATCGCTTTCGAGAAGCGTGGCGACGGGCACGTTGGGAGCGATGATGTCGCCGGGACGCACGTCCAGCACTTCGACGGTGGCGGTGGTAGGAGAAACAACCTGGCTTTCGCGAAAGCGCGCTTCGTCAAAGGAGTACGCGGCTTTGGCGAGTTCGACATCCTCGGGACGATTGCCGCGCTCCAATTTCTGAAGATTGGCCTGGGCTTGCCGATAGCGCGCCGCAGCGGCAGCGATTTCTTCCGGGCGATAACCGTGATGGAGCTCGTCGAGTTTGTGCTGAGCGTTCTGGACAGCGGCAGTGGCGACTTTCGAGGCCGCTTCGGCGTTGTCTCGTTGCTGCTTGGAGACGAGATCTTTTTTTGCAAGGGCGTCGTAACGGTCGAAATCGAGCCGGGTACGAACTTCATCTGCTTGCGCGCGCTCGAGGTCGGACTGGGCGGCCGCGATGTCTTCCTTACGGTAACCATTCTTACGCTGGTCGTACTCGGCTTGTGCTTCGGCGGCTCCCGCGCGAGCTTCAGCGACGTCTTCCTTGCGATAGCCACGACTGGCCTTTTCGGCGGCGGCGCGAGACTGATCCAAAGCGGCGTGAAGCTCCTCATCATCGAAAGTAACGAGCACCTGACCCGGCTTAACCTGATCGCCTTCACGGACCAAGACTTTGGCGATGCGGCCACCGACTTTGGAGCCGACGCGAATGTTTCGCGCTTCGACAGTACCGGAGCCCTGCAAGCCGGTGTCGCGATGAAACCATCCGGCGGAATACGCGGCGCCTACGAAAATGCCGGCAACGACAAGAAGAATGAGCACGCGCTTGCGGTTCATGGAACGCTCCCGGTTTCTGCACTTCCTCGAGGCGCGAGGCCGCTGAAGAGAACCTGCAGGGTGGTACGAATCCGATCGGGTAAGGAGGCATCGCCGAAGACCGACCAGATCAGCATGGTGCCAACGAGGGACTGGCGGAAAACGTCGGCGAGCTGTTCCGGCGGAAAGTCCCTGCGCAACTCGCCGCGGGATTGGCCGACTTGCATGAGTTCGGTGAGCAAGGCGCGGCCACGCAAGAGGCGCTCCTGCATGGCGGAACGCACCTTCGAATTTGTGAGATTAGCCTGCAAAAGGGCGCGAACGACGTCGGGAGAGCGGGCCGGCTCGGCGGTCATGCGAACACTGAGGGCATTCAAAAATTCGGGCATAGGGGTGGGATGGAGGCGCATGTGGTTGACCGCCTCCTGAAGACGGCCAATCTGCATGTCGCTGAAAGCGATGAGGAGATGATCGCGGCTGGGAAAGTAGTTGAAGAAGGTGCCTTTGCCGACGTCGGCGGCATTGGTGATGTCTTCGACGGTGGTCTCGGAGAAGCCTTTCTTGGCAAAGAGGTCGAGGGCAGCGCGGAAGAGGCGCTCGCGAGTTTCGGCACTGCGACGAAGGCGGCGAGGAGATACGGTCATCTGACCAGCACCCATAAATGACCATAAGTCATAATTGAAGTAAAGTCAAGATCTCAAAGAAAGAGGGGCACGGAAAAGACCGCGCCCTGGGGGTGAACGTTTGGCTGGAGTAAGGCTTATTCGAGCGAACTGGGCTCGGACAGATTCTTGGGTGATTTCTTGTTCAGGTAAGAAATCATGGCTTGCGCAGGAGTGGGTACGGCAGCGACCCCCTGGAGGACGATAGCCTCGGCGTCGAGCTTCTTGCCGTAGATGCGCTCGTTGGCGTCATTGTCGGGGCGAACCGTGGACCCTTCCAGAGAGATGCCAGCAAAAAGGCCACGAGCACGCGAGTAACTGAGAACTTCGGCGCGCATGGTGATGTCGGTCGAAGCGTTGGCGTCGCGCCCCTTGGGTCCGGCAGCGGCCGAAGCGTCGGCGCCGAGCTTGACCTTACTGCTTAGGATGGATCGAGCGCCACGGGCATTCATGACGAGCAGGACGAAATCGGTAGCCTGACCGCCGATCTGGAATCCAATGCTGCCGCCCTCGAGAGCCATCATTGTCGGGGAGCCCCAAGGGCCGGTGAAATGCTGGCCGGTACGGCAAGTCATCGCGCCACGCCCGTAACTGCCGCCAATGATGAAAGCCGCTTTAAGTACGGAGGGGTAGACGATGATGCACTCGGCCTTGTCGAGGAGGTCCTGGGGTATGTCGTCGGGGATGTCGAGAATTTCCCTCAGAACGGTGCCGCAATTCTCCAGGCGTTCGGTTTCTTTATCTTCGGCGGCGAGAGGCAGGCCGATCAAGGCAAAGGCGAGCAGACAACTCAGAAAACGGTTCAACATCGATCACCTCAGTGAAATATGCGTTTCGATCTTTCCATTTCGCCATTCGACTATACTTTCCCGGGGCAGAATTAGCCAGCAGGTGACGAGTGAGAGCCACGAAGAGTATGAAACGGAGCGCGTTGTGGGTGGCGGGAATGATGCTGGCGTGCGGGCCTTTACTGGCGCAAGGGCGCCACGGAAAGACGGAGTTGCGGCGCAGGCAGGAGACGGCGGCAGCCGCGGCCGCCAATCGCTTTTCGGCACGAGTGAATACCGTGCTGGGTGCTCCGCTCACCAGCAAGGGAGCGTGGGGGCTGCTGGTTACGGATGCGCAAACAGGCGAAACGCTGTACGAACTGAATCCGGACAAATATTTTGTGCCGGCTTCGAACATGAAGCTGTTCACGACGGCGCTGGCGCTGGCCAAGTTGGGGATGGACTACCGGTTTCATACGACCATCGAGACGCGGGGGGAAATATCACCGGAAGGGAAATTGACGGGCGACTTGTATCTGGTAGGACGGGGCGATCCCAACCTTTCGAATCGAAAGTTTCCGTATGAATTGAAGGAGGAATTCGACGGCGGTCCGGAGAAGGTGATTGCGGAACTGGCGGATGCCCTGGCGGCCAAAGGGCTGAAGGAAATTACCGGCGATGTGATTGGGGACGACAGTTATTTCCCCAGGGAAGCGTATCCGGACGGATGGGAGATCGGGGATATGGTGTGGGAGTACGGAGCGGCGATTTCCGCGATCGTGGTGGAGGACAATACAGTAACGATGACGCTAACGCCCGGCGAACGGGCCGGGGAGGCGGTAAAGGCGGCGATTGCGCCAGCGACACCGGACTTCATCGTGGAGAACGACGTGGTGACTTCGGCGTCGGAGATCAAGGCGGATCTGACGTTGACGCGCGAGCCCGGAGCCAAGCTGGTGGTGATCCGCGGAACGCTGCCGGCGAACGCCACCCCGCGAAAGCTGGTGTTGGGGATCGAAGCACCGGCGGAACATGCCGCGGCGTTGCTGACAGGACTGCTGGCGGAGCGGGGTATCAAGGTGGATGGGACGTCCAGGGCGCAACACACGCCAGACAGCGAACCGATTCCGCAACGCGCGGTGCTGGCGGAGCACGTGTCGATCCCGCTGGGCGATGCGGTGAAGGTGGTAAACAAGATCAGCCAGAACTTGCACACCGAGATGCTGTTGCGGGCGGCGGCGCGCCAGAACGGCATCTGGGCTACGCCGGACGATTTGATGAAATTCCCGACGGATTTTTATGCCGCAGCGGGAATCGCGGCTGGAGACGTAATGCAAGCGGACGGATCCGGATTATCGCGGCACGACCTGATCACGCCGCGAGCCGCGGTGGCGCTGCTGCAATACGCGCAGGGACAACCATGGTTCGGAGCATATTTCGCGTCGCTACCGGTGGCCGGCGTGGATGGAACGCTGGAAGACCGGTTGAAGAACAGCGTGGCCGCGGGAAGAGTGCATGCGAAGTCGGGATCGGTCGAGCATGTGCGGACACGATCGGGTTATGCAGATACGCCGCAGGGGAGGCGGCTGATTTTTTCTCTTCTGGGGAATAACCAGGGCGCGAAAGGGCGCGAAGCAGGGGAAGCGCTGGATCAACTCTGCGTGGCGATGATCGAAGAGTTTGACGCAGGAGAAAAGCGCGACGGGAAGGGATGCTGCGAAAAGAAGCCGTTAGCCAAGCCATGAAGAAAGAGACGATCGTCACGGTGTTCGGCAGTTCGCACGGGCGAGCAGGGGAAACAAACTATGAAGCGGCGCGCGCGCTGGGACGCGCGCTGGCAATAAGTGGGTTGGCAGTATGCACCGGCGGATATGGCGGGGTAATGGAGGGAGTTTCGCGCGGAGCCAAAGAGGCCGGAGGAAAGACGTATGGAGTGACGGCAGAATGTTTCGCAACGAAACCGAACGAGTGGATTGAAGTAGAAGTGCGGATGCACCGCTGGGAGGAGCGATTGTTCGAGCTGATCCGACTGGCGGACGGATTTGTGGCTTGCGAAGGGGGTACAGGAACTCTGGCGGAGCTGGCGGTGGTGTGGGAAATGATGAACAAGTCGTTGATGGAAAGGAAACCGTTTGTGACCGTCGGGAATTACTGGAGTCCAATTCTGGAGCGCATGCGGGGGTCGGATACGAGGACGGGTGCACGGAGCGGTGGAGAATTCATCGAACAGATGAGAACTCCGGACGAGGCGGTCCGGTATCTGAAGGGCAAGCTGAGCTAAGACGGCGATGTCACGAAGCGCGCAAGACGTACTGGAATTCGACAAGCTGCGGGAATTGCTGCGGTTGCGGACGACGTGCGCGCCGGGCCGGCGGACTGTGGATGGTCTGGAGCCAAGCATGGACCGGACGGAACTGGAGGGAGCCTTCGCGCAAATACGAGAGGCGGTGGAATGGCTTCGCGAAGGAAGGGACCTGGGGTTTGGCGGATTGTCCGATCCGGCGGGTTGGCTCGACAAGATTGAGGGAGTGGGAGGGGCGCTGGAGGCCAAGGAGTTACTGGATGTGGCTTCGCTGCTGGATACGGCCGGCTGGTTGCGCACGCAGTTCCGGGAACAGGCTGACAAGTTTCCGCTGCTGGCGACGCAGGCGGCAACGGTCGGAGATTTCCGAGATGTGCTGACGGCGATACGCAAAGCAATTTTGCCCAATGGGGATGTGAGCGACGAGGCGTCGCCGGGATTGCGACGAATTCGGGCGTCGGTAGCGCAGACGCGCGACTCGATTCAAAAAACTCTGAAGCAGATACTCAGAACGCGAAATGCGGCGGCGGGAGAGGATTACGTCACGCTGCGGAACGACCGCTTCGTGATTCCGGTGCGCGCAGAAAACCGGCGAAGCGTGCCGGGGGTGATGCACGGAGCGAGCGCAACCGGCCAAACCATCTTCCTGGAGCCGCTGGAGACGCTGGAGGCGAACAACCAACTGGTGCAACTGACGGAAGAGGAGGCCGCGGAGATTGCGCGGATTCTGCTGGAGCTGACGGAAAGACTGAGAAGCATGCGAGAGGCGCTGGTAGCGGCGTCGGAGACGATCGCGGAGCTGGATGCGGTGTTCGCGCGGGCGAGATTCGCGCAGGAGTTCGATGCGACGATTCCGGAGTTCAGCGCGGGGAGCGAGGTGAGACTGGAGGAAGCGCGGCACCCGGTGTTGGAGAACAAGCTGCGGGGCGAGGGGCGAAAGGTCGTGCCGATGACGTTGTCACTGGGGACGGCGGCGACGGATACCGAAGAGAGGGAAGTGGAGCGGGTGCTGGTCATCAGCGGACCGAACACGGGAGGGAAGACGGTGGCGCTGAAGACCATGGGAATTGCGGCACTGAGCGCCCAGTCCGGAATTCCGGTGGCGGCCGAGCGAGCCGTGCTGCCATTGTTCGACCGAGTGTTGGTGGATATCGGCGACGAACAGTCCATCGCAGCGGATCTGTCGACGTTTTCGGCGCACATGATCAATCTGAAGCAGATGCTGGCAGCCGCCACGCCGCGGTCGCTGGTGCTCGTGGACGAAATGGGAACGGGAACCGCGCCGGAAGAAGGCGCGGCACTGGCGGTGGCGCTGCTGGACGAATTTCTAGCCAAGAATTGCATCGTGCTGGCGACAACGCACCATGACCGGCTAAAGGCGTATGCGACCACCAAGCCAGGGGTCGTGAACGCGGCGGTGGAGTTTGACGATGTGAATTTGCGACCGACCTACCGGTTGATGGTGGGAGTGCCAGGGGGATCGAGCGGAATTGCGATTGCACAACGGCTGGGATTGCCGGAACGAGTGATCGAATATGCGCGATCGCTGCTGGGTCCGGAGACGCGGGAAGCCGGGGAGCTGATTGCGTACTTACATCGCAGCCGTGATGAGTTGGATCGAGCGCAGAAGGTGATGATGGCCGAACAACGCTTGCTGGAGGAGGAACGGGACAAGCTGCGCACGGAATGGGTGGAACGGCAGGGGCGAAGAATTCTGGAGCTGGAAGGAAAGTTCGCGGAGATGCAGAAGCGGTTTGATGAGAACGTGAGCCGGGTCGTGGAAGCGGTCAAGGAAAGGGAACTGCGGGGGCAACTGGAGAAGTTCGCGAGACGCAAAGTCCAGGAAGTGCGAGGAGAAGCGCGCGAGGAACTGAATACAGCGGTGGTGCAGACGCTTGCGGATGCGCAAGGTGATCTGGGAACGGCAAAATCCAGGAACACGGGGCCACGGGCGGATGAGTTGCAGGTAGGCGATCGGGTGCGGGTGCGCGGGTTCAGCAAAGCGGTGACCTTGCGGAGGATCGAAGGTGGGACAGCGGAGATCGAAGCCGGGCCATTGCGGATGAAGGTGGGGGTTGAGGAAATCACGGGAATCGAATTGGCGGCGCCCGCGCAGACGGCAGGCGTTGCGAGACAGAATGTGACCGTGAGGGCAGAAGGAGCGGAAGGAGGAGCCAGCGGAGAAATCAACGTGATCGGGGCGACCATAGAAGAGGCGTCCGCGCGTGTCGACAAATTCCTGGATCAGGCGGCGCTGGCGAATATTTCGCGGGTGCGCATCATTCACGGTCACGGAACTGGGGCGCTGCGGAAGGGACTGGGGCAATTTCTCGCGTCGCACCCGCTGGTGCAGCGGCATGGATTCGAAGCGGAGGATCGGGGCGGCAAGGCGATCACGGTTGTAGAATTGCGGGCATAGATTTCGGAATGGCAAAACCCAGCGAAGCAAAAAGGCGAACGGAAAATGGCTGAAGCAGGTTCGTTCGCGGATCGAGTCAAACAGCAGGCGGATATCGTCCGCGTGGTGGGGGAATACGTCCGCCTCAAAAAGAGCGGGCAAAATTTCACGGGACTGTGTCCGTTCCACTCCGAAAAATCGCCATCTTTCGCGGTGCACCCGACGAAACAGATCTATCACTGCTTCGGGTGCGGGGTGGGGGGAGACGTATTCAAGTTCGTGATGGAGATGGAGAAGTGCCCGTTTCCGGAAGCGATTCGAATCGTCGCGGAGAAATGCGGGATTGCGGTGCCGCAACCCCGCGAACGGTCACCCGAGGAGCGGAAGGAAAATCAGCAACGCACGACGTTGGTGGAAATGCACCGTCAAGCGCAGGGCTTTTTTGTGAAACAACTGGAAGGGACAGCGGAAGGGCGAGCGGCACGAGCCTACCTGGAAGATCGCGGACTGGACAAGGCGACGATAGAAGGGTTTGGAATCGGGTATGCACCGAGCGGAGGCGATTCGCTGTTGCGATTGCTGAAGCAAAAATACCCGGAGAAGCTGCTGGTGGAGTCCGGCCTGATTTCGCGAGACCAGAGTGGAAGATTGTTCGATCGCTTCCGGCGGAGGATTACGTTTCCCATCGCCAACGAATCGGGAAAAATTGTGGCGTTCGGCTGCCGCGCACTGGGGGAAGACCAGCCGAAGTATCTCAATTCACCGGAAACGCCGGTGTATTCGAAAAGCAATGTGCTGTACCACCTGGACCGAGCAAAGGAAGCGTTGCGGCGGTCGGATTTCGCGGTTCTGGTGGAAGGGTATATGGATGCGATCGCGGTGGCGCGCGCGGGAATCAGCAACGTGGTGGCTAGTTGCGGGACGAGCCTGGCGGAACCACAGATCAAGTTGTTGGGGCGGTTCACGCACCGCGTGATCGTGAACTACGATCCGGATGCGGCGGGACAAGCGGCGACCGAGCGCTCGATTTCGCTGCTGCTGGAACAGGACTTCGAGGTGCGCGTGCTGGCGCTGCCGGGCAAAGCAGATCCGGACAAGTTTATCCGCAGCAACGGAGCGGAAGCGTATATCAAGCTGCTCAAGGAAGCGCCGCCGTATGTCGATTACTTGATTGGGCGGGCGCGCCAGATGGACTTAAGCACCGGGGAGGGCAAGCGCAACGCAGTGAACTTCCTGTTGCCGTACGTGCAGAAGATTCCCAATCGGCTCTTGAGGTCGGAATGGGCGACGCGCATCGCGCAGCAGTTGCGGTTGGACGAACCAGTGCTACGGGCGGAGTTGAGCAAGGCGGCGGCAGAGCGACGAAGCCAGGTAAAGGTGCAGGCGGAGCTGGTTTCGCGCTCCGCAAGACAGGTGGAACGGCGATTGATCCGGATGTTGGCGGACGACGACGGCTTTCGGCGCGAACTGGCGCAACGGCTGCAGCAGGAACAGTTGTGTCAATCGCTGGAGACAGAACGGGTGTTGGCAGCGCTGATTGTCGCGGCGCTCTCCGACAACCCGCCGAAAGCCACCGAGGTAGGAGCGGCACTCGAGCCTCGAGACCGGCGTGTGCTGTTTGAGGTTCTTTTTGAGGAAGCGAGCGAGGCTACCTGGGAAGAGGCGGAGAGTTGCCTGGAAACCCTGCGCCATGGACGAGCGGAAAGGGAACTGGCGGACGTCCAACGAAGTATCGAGGCCAATCCCGCGGGGCCGGAGATGCGAGGGTTGCTAGCGAGGAAACAAGAACTGATGAGGAAGCTAGCGGCGGCCCGCTAGACGGAGGCACAAGGATGGGCAGTGACCCCCCCGGGTGGTGAGTTCCGAATTAAATTATTGACGGACGGGGACTTAAGGGTATAGCGTAGTAGGGTTTCAGGAGTAACGGTTCGGGCTCTAACTGCATCTAAAACAAGTAATTGGACGCAGGAGTCGAGCCAGGGAACAAGGCGAGGCGCGGGCGAGTCTCGGGGCAAAAGCGGCGAATTTTGTACGGCGCGGAAGGCTTCACACTACGTTCAAGGTTACGGTAAGGCCGGCGGGAGGCAGCGAAGTGCGGAAAATTTTCCGCTGCTGTTTACGCCAGTGCGCCCGTCTGTTTATGTCTCGCCCGCAAACAAATATCATGGCCGCCAGGGAAATCCTGAAACGCGGCGCGGAAGTCTGATCGCGGGAGGAATTTGTGGCAGTAGTCGGGCTTGAAGAAAAATACGATGCGGTAAAGCAGCTCATTGCGATCGGCAAAGAGCGCGGCTACCTGCTCTACGATGAAGTGAACGATTCGCTTCCGGCGGAGGTGCATTCGTCGGAAGAAATCGACGACCTGCTGACAACTTTTGAGCGCAACGGCATCGAGATTTATGAGGATGCCACGTCAGCGAAAGCGGCGCGCGCGGTAGAAGTGTCGGCGGAAGCGGGAGACCGCGATGCGGTAAAGGAAGACGCGCACGAAGGCGAGAGCGACCTCGACCTGACTCCGGGATCTCTCGAAAAGACCAACGATCCGGTGCGGATGTACCTCCGGGAAATGGGCACAGTCCCTTTGCTGACGCGCGAAGGCGAAGTGACCATTGCGAAGCGCATCGAACGCGGGCAACTGGTGGTGATGAAGGCGATCACGAGGTCGCCGATCGTCATCAAGGAACTGATCGCGGTCGGAGATGACCTGCGAAAGGGCGTGCGGTCGATAAAGGAAATCGTCGTATTCGACGACGAGGAACTGACCGAAGAAAAGATCGCGAACAAGACCAAGCAGACACTCAAGCACATCGAAAAAATCGCCAAGCTGTATGACACCGGCCTGAAGCAAGCAACCAAGCTGGACAAGACGCCGAAAGCGAAGAGAAAACCGTACGTGCGGGCCAAATGGGAAGTGGCCCGGACACGCATCGAGATTTCGCTTGCGGTCCGGGACATCGAGTTCAACCCCTTCGAAAAAAAGCGGCTGATCGACAAGATGCGCGGGACCATCGAGCGCCTGCAATCGCTGGAGCGCGAGGCGGGGCGGCTGGAACGCCGCGTGGACGTGGCGAAAGGCGACGTAGCGGCGGAAGCGCGCAAGGAGCTTCGGACACGCCGCACGGAACTGAAGGATATTGAGGAAGCCAGCGAAGTCGGCCTGATGGAATTGAAGCGCACGCTGACGATTATTCATCGCGGCGAAGCGGAAGCGGAGCAGGCCAAGAAGGAACTGATCGAAGCGAACCTCCGGCTAGTCGTATCGATCGCCAAGAAGTACACCAACCGCGGGCTACAGTTCCTGGACCTGATTCAGGAAGGGAACATCGGCCTGATGAAGGCGGTGGACAAGTTCGAGTGGCGCCGCGGATACAAGTTTTCGACGTATGCGACGTGGTGGATCCGGCAAGCGATTACGCGCGCCATCGCCGACCAGGCGCGGACGATCCGTATTCCGGTGCACATGATCGAAACGATCAACAAGCTGGTGCGGACCAGCCGGCAACTGGTGCAGGAACTGGGCCGGGAACCGACCAGCGAAGAAATCGCCAAGCGCATGGACATTCCGGTGTCCAAGGTGCGGAAGATCCTGAAGATCGCGCAAGAGCCGATTTCCCTGGAAACGCCGATTGGCGAAGAAGAAGATTCGCACCTGGGCGACTTTATCGAAGACAAGGCAGTGGTGTCTCCTTCGGACGCGGTAATCAACTTGAACCTGAAGGAGCAAACGTCTTCGGTACTGAAGACGCTTACGCCGCGTGAAGAAAAGGTCATCAAGATGCGGTTCGGTCTAGACGACGGCAGCGAGCACACGCTGGAAGAGGTCGGACAATCGTTCGCGGTAACACGGGAACGGATCCGGCAGATCGAAGCCAAGGCATTGCGAAAGCTGAGGCACCCTTCCCGTTCGCGCAAATTGCGGGCGTTCCTGGAAGGGCCATCGCGCGATTACCTGTAGAAAATCGCGGCTCGTAAGTGTGCTTTGCAACACGCCTCCTGTTTTCGGGAGGCGTTTCTTTTTGACAGGGTGTTGTTATCGCCGGATAACGGCGAAATGCCGGATGAGGCGGAAGGTCCAAAGCAGCACGAAACCTAAGAAAACAAACAGGACAGTGACGAAGGCTTGGGTGTCGAGATGCCGAGACTCCGTCAAATTCGCGCGAAGGATCAGCTCGTTGACCAGAAGCAGAAACGACAACAAGGCACACCCAAACCAGGCAAATTGACCGCGAATCCAAGCCAGAGTACAGCTGCGGCGATCGCCCGAAAGCCAGTAATCTTTGTTGGGGAGATTAATCAGGGCAGGCGGAAGGATGGCGATAAGGCGCGGTACACCGAAGGCGATGACGGTGGAAAAAAGAATCATGACCAACTGGGAGTACAGCAAAGCCGATTTCGACTGCCAGCCGTTAGGCAATCCGCCTTTCACGAAATGAACGGCGGCAATGCTCGGCAGCTGCGTCGCAAAGGCAACCATACGAACGACCCCGGTAACGGCCAGAAGGAAAAATAGGGAGGTAGGAAGGCGAGTATTGGGAGGATTGTCCATTTGTGCGAGATTATGACGATTCCGCGTGGACGCACAAGGCCGCGCGGCTCGCGATGTGCGTTGATCACCAGCCTGGGAGGCATTCCGCGTATTGGCAATTGCGGTGTGTAATGCAATCATGATTTACCCAGTCACGCGAACATGAAGACCCTACACAGAATTTCAGGAATAGTTTTGGCGGTGTTGCTCTGTGCCGCGATCTACGGAATCTACCGCACGACTGAACAGGTCGTGCCATCTTCCAGTGGCGTGGGCAAGGCCACGATGCCGAGCCAGGCGGTGGTAGACCAGTCGCCGCTCAAGACGGCGCAGCAATTGGCGGCGCTGGCGAACTCACCCGAGGAGCGCGAACTGGCAAAGGAGGCGCTGCGGCTGGGTGATCACGAAGTGGATCTGGCTTTTTCCAAGGCGTTGCATGATGCGACCGAGCATCCACCAACACTGAGCCCGGCCGCGAAGGAGGCGCAAGGGCGGTTGCAGAAGGCAGGGAAAGCAGTGCAGGCCGATCAGGCGCGAATTGCAAGCCTTACGGCAGCAGAGGCAAAAGCGAGCGGCGATCGAAAGGATGAACTCGACGACGAGCTTGAACTGGCCAGGGCTCAACAAGAATTGGATCAAGACGAAGTAGAAGATGCGAAGGGAGATCTGCAGCGCGAAGGCGCCGATCCCCAGGCGCGGATTCAGGCGATGGTCGCGGAGCACGAGACCTCCACGAAGGCCACGGAAGCGGCGGTGGCGGCAAGTTCCGCCATGCCTGACGAAGGACCTGGACTTCTCCGGCGCGGCCAACAGTGGTGGTCATTACGCGCGAGGAAGAACTTGCTATCGCGCGCGAAAGCCGAAGCGGATGAGAAGCAAGGGGCACTGTCCAACCAGCACAACCAACTGGACACGCAAGTGAAGTCCGAGGGCGGCACCGGGTCCGCGCCGCCAGCGGCCGAGGACCAGGCAGTTACCGCGGCGCCAACCGCGCACCCCAGGCGAAGCCGCGACGAATCCAAGGCGCTGCTAAGCGCCACGAAGAAGCGCGCGGCGAAGCAGATTGACCTGGCCGGTTACGACAAGCGCATCGACGACGAGAAGGAGCTGGCAGCGGTGTACGGCAGGTGGTTCGATCTGGTTTCCGAGCGCCAACTAAGAGTGGTGCATCGCGCGTTGCGTGGATTCGCGATTATTCTGGCGATCGCGCTGATCGGATTATTTTTCGATGGATGGATCGGGAGCCTGCTTAGGCGCACCTCGCTGGATCGCCGTCAGGTGGAAACGCTACACGCGGTAAGCCGTGTTTCGCTGCAAATTCTCAGTGTGTTGTGCATCCTATTGGTGATTTTCGGTCTGCCCAGCCAGCTCGGAACATTTCTGGGGTTGGCCGGCGCAGGATTGACAGTGGCGCTGAAGGATTTCATCGTGGGCTTTGTTGGCTGGTTCGTGCTCATGGGGAAGAACGGCATCCGGCTGGGCGATTGGGTTGAAATCAACGGGGTGACCGGCGAAGTAGTAGAACTGGGCATGTTTCATACTGTGCTGCTGGAAACGGGAAACTGGACGGATTCCGGTCATCCCACCGGGCGGCGCGTGACCTTCACAAACGGTTTTGCTATCGAAGGCCACTACTTTAACTTTTCCACCTCTGGACAGTGGATGTGGGACGACTTGCAGATCGTTCTGCCTACGGGACAAGATCCCCGGCCTATCGTCGACGCGATTCAGAGCAAGGTCATGGAAGCGACGAAAGAGAATGCGACGCATGCGGAACAAGAATGGCGCACCGCCGCGCGGTCCGGCGATTTCACCAAGTTGTCCGCGGCTCCCGCGGTGAACGCGAAAGTGGTCATTGGCGGAGTGGAAATCACCGTTCGCTATATCACGCGGGCGCACGAACGGTACATGATGCGCGCCAAGTTAAATCAGGTGATGGTGGAGTTGCTGGGAGCAAAGGTTCCGAGCGTGCTTCCGCAGCCCGCCTAGCGACTCGCTGCAGGACGAAATACTCGCCGCTCACTGTCCGAGGGCTCGTCAGAAGTACAGTTTGAGAGCCAGCTGTAATTCGCGTGCGCTGCTGATCGTCGAAGTAATGAATCCAAAATTGCTGTCGCCCACGAGCGCGCTGGGTCCCGCGAACTGCGGATGATTGAAAGTGTTGAAGGATTCCGCGCGGAACTCCAGGCGCATACCTTCGCGAATCCTGGAAAGCGCGAATTCCTTGAACAGGGACATGGAAACATTGCGCGAGCCGGGCTGGCGGACGCTGGTGATGGTTCTGGGCGCTGAGCCGAGCGTAAAAGGATCGGTTTGCGCGAGGGCACCAGGATTCGCAAAATAACCGTTGTCTACCAGACTATCAATCGATCCGGAAGCGCGCTTCAGGGGTGCAAGCAATTCCGGCCGCTGACCCCAGGTGGGGATGTTGGTGACGTTGAGCAGCGTGGGAATGATGGGCCGCCCGTTGTCGACTCGAATGATCCCGTTGGTTTGCCACCCTCCGAGAATCGCGTCGAGGACCGGATGCAAATCGCGGCCGAAGCGGCGACCGTGTCCTACGGGTAGCTCGTACACATAACTCACCTGCAGAACTTGTGGTATGTCGTATACCGAAACGGCGCGCTCGGCACGAAGGTCGAACGGATTTTGCACGCCGATGGTGGATCCGTCGGTGGTGCCACCGCCGAGGAACGAAAAGCTGTCGTCGCTTGCGGATGCGTCGTCGATGGATTTCGACCAGCTGTACGTGATCAGGAACTGCAAGCCGTGTGAGAATTCCTTTTCGGCGCGTACCTGCAGCGCGTGATAAATCGAATTGGCGATCGGCGGCGAGTCACCCTGGAAGCCCGCATATTGCGGGAAAGGAAGGAGAAGCTGGAACGCGGGGATTTCCGGAGCAGAAAGCCCACTGGTCGGATCGGTGATGGAATTCTTGGAGGTGCAGCCAGTGGTGCAGAAGAAGGGATTGGGAACCAAATCGTTGAGATTGTTGATTTGATCCGGAGTCAGTCCAGCGACAGCGGACTTGGGCAGGATGTCCATTTCCCGGAATCCGCCGAGATAAAGATGGGTTCCCTTCTTGCCGACATAACTCGCATCGAAAAGAATCCCTCCCGGCAGCTCCTTCTGGAAACCGAAACTCCACGCCTGCTCGTAGGGGGTGTTCTGACTGACGCGACGCACCGGACCAACCGCAGCAAAACCGATATCGTTGAACGCGCCGAGGGAATTGCCAGGCGGCAGGGCGACTCCGCACACATTGGCATTGGGTGGAGGCTGGCAAGAGGTATTGCTGAGAGTGTTGTACGGCGTACTCCGGTCGCTGTTTAGCGTGGTGATCCACGGGGGTTGAACGTCGAAGCCCTGGTATCCCCAAGGTCCCGTTCCGGCCGCGCCGCTGCGCGGGGTCGAGAAATAAATGCCGTAGCCGCCGCGAATGACGAAGCTGTGCGGCAGCTGGTATGCCAGTCCAAAACGGGGCTGAATCATTTTGTAATCGGCGTAGTAATTGGAGCGGTTATCCGGACCGGCAAAGACCTCGACACCATGCAATGTGGGCAGGCCGGCCACCTGGAGCGGCGACACGGCATTAGGGTCCAGCCAGTTCATCCGGTTGAAGCGCTCGGTACGCGGTGTGGAGAGTTCGTAACGCAAGCCGAGATTGAGCGTGAGTTTTGGCGTGACGCGATAGTTGTCCTGAACAAAAGCCGCATAGCGGAAGCTCTGCGTGCTGACGAAATTGTCGAAGCCCACCTGGCAGGGCGTGCAGCCGCCAGCGCCCGTTCCCGGAGGTCCGACGCCGAGGAGGAAACTGGCCAGTCCATCGCCGCCGGTGCTGGAGTTGTCCGGCTCGCTGGAGATTTGGGAAGTGCCGGTAAAGTCAAAGTTAAAGTCGCCGGCAGGCCATCCGGGATTGCCGTGATTGATCTGGTGGAGGCGCCACTCGCCACCAAACTTGAGTTCGTGTTTATTGTGAACCCAGCTCAGAGCCCCGCTGAGATGGTGGGTAATCTGGCCTTCCTTGGTAATGCTGAAAATCTGCGTGCCGATATTGTTTCCGGATGCGCCGGCGTAGCCGTCGATCTGAATCGCTGGAATTACTCCAAAACCAGATTGGTTCAAGTAGGCCGGAAAACCAAGATCGGTGAAGCTCTGACCGATATTCTTGAAGTCCCCTCCGATGCCCTGAGCAAAATCGAAGGCGCGCTGAAAGCCGTAGGTCATGGTGAGCACCAGAGTCGGGCCGAAGGTATGCGTTTCGTTCACTGCGAAGATGTATCGGCGGGAAGTGGACGGGCCGCCAGCGCAGGGGTCGGCGAAATTCTGGTAACAATTGAAACCGTCCGAGGTGGCGTTTTGCTGGGAATACTTGGCACTGAGCAGGTCCTTGTCACTGAAGCGATGATCAATCTTGATGTCGAACTGATTGTTGGAGCTGGGATTGACGCCGGAGCCGAACCAATTCTGGTTCTGCAAGCTGTTGAGGTCGGTGGCGTTAGTCGTGGGTAGTGGGAAGAGCTGCATCAGCTTTGCGGCGACAGGATCGATCAAGTTGCCCGGACGGGGGGCCAACTGGAAGGGAGTTCCGGTTAAGGCGGGATTGCCGGGGCTCTGGTACACGGCAATGTTGTTGAAGGGGATAAAATTGCTGCGCACGGCTCCAGGACCGACATCGGCATCGGCTGGATCGGGCTGAGACTGGAACGTTCCGGTATAGGGATCCCACAATTGGCCGGCCGGCGACGAGCATAGGCCGGACGCGTTAAACGAGCCACCATTGGCGCCGCACAGAATGCCGAAGTCACCATTTCTTTCCGCGGGAGTTGGCACCCCGGCGGTGGCGGACGCGAAGCTTCGCTGGCGCAAGCCCTCATAGTCGAAAAAGAAGAAAGTTTTTTCCTTGCGTATCGGTCCGCCAAAGGTGCCGCCAAAGTTGTTGCGCTTGAGCGGCGGGATGGATTGTCCATTCCGGTTGGCAAACCAGTCGTTGGCGTCCATCACGGAGTTGCGGAAGAATTCGTAAACGTTGCCGTGAAACTGATTGGTTCCAGACCGAGTGACCACGTTGATGATCGTGCCTCCGGCGAATCCATATTCCGCCGTAAAGTTGGACTGCTGTACTTTGAATTCTTCGACAGAATCCACCGAGGGTGTGTACACCGGGACCTGCAAGCCGCTGTTTTGCTCGAAATTGGTGGCGGTAGCGCCGTCGATCAGCACGTCCGCTGTCGAATTTCGGCTGCCGTTGGAGTTGAAATTAGTGGGAGGTCCGCCAGGTATGTTGGTGGGAACGACTCCCGGCGCCAGAAAAGCCAAATTGAAGAAGTCCCGGTCAACCAGTGGTAGGTCATTGATGAATTTTCGGTCGACTACCTGTCCGGTAACGGCATCCTCGGTTTGCAACTGGACAGAACGGGCCTTGACCTCGACGATGTCACTCGGAATACCGATTTTTAGGGAAAAATCCAGGGACACGCTCTGGCTGACGTCGACCTTAACGCCTTCCTGACTTTGCCCCTGAAAACCCTTGGCCTCGACGGTAACTCTGTAGGTCCCGGGAGGAATGGAGCGGAGGAGATACCTTCCGGCCGTGTCCGTCAGGGCATTGAAAGTGAAACCTTTGGCTTCGTCCACGAGCGCAACTTGAGCGCTGGGGATCGACGCTCCAGAAGGATCGGCGACCACGCCCGTAACCGAGCCTGTGTAAAGCTGCGCGGGCAATACCGGGACAAGCAGAAGTAAGCCGGTGAGCAGAAGGACGGCCACGCCGGACCTGCGTCTGGCAACGAAGCAGCGCGAAAGTGAAAGTTCAGAGCGAGTAAAGTCGGGTTGATTCTGTAGTGTCAGCACGGTTCCCCCCAACGATGTGTCTCGACACCTGCCGGAAACTAGCTGCGGGCCTGCACAGTCCTGGGTGAGGAACGCCCGCAAGGTTGATTAAACCGATTTAATAGACGATTGGGCCTGTCTGTCAAGTGGGAATTTTAGGGTCGCGGTATTGGGTAGAAACGTGCACCTACTTTACGCAGGTCTTACGAGCTGCGCGTGAGGGAGGCAACTTCAATGACTGGATTGGGCAACTGGCGCATAGAGCGGACAAACAGTTCCACGATGTTTCGATCGAACTGCGCGTTGGCACAACGTTCCAATTCACTGAGGGCATCTCCGGCCATTCGCGCTTTCTTGTAGGTACGATCGCTGGTGATGGTGTCGAACGCATCGGCGACTGCGATGATTCGCGCGCCGAGAGGAATGTTTTCGCCCACCAGAGCTTCCGGGTAGCCGGAACCATCGAAATATTCGTGGTGGTGCAGGACCATTTCGCGAATTCGCGCCAAGGGCGTCAGCGGCTCAAGGATTTTGGCGCCGAAGGTCACGTGCGACTTCATGGTTTCCCATTCGTCGGGATTGAGCGGGCCATTCTTATTGAGAATCTGCTCGGGGATAGCGACTTTCCCGATGTCATGGAGGATGGCACCGAGACGAATTTCCTCGATTTCGAGATCGCTCATTCCCATGCCTTCGGCGATGAGTGCAGCGTAAGCCGCCACCTTCTGCGAGTGACCCTGGGTGTAGTGATCCTTGGCGTCGATGGCGTAAGCCAGGGAGGTTACGGTATCGAGCACCGCCTGGGGCAGCGCCTGGGGTCCCTGCGCCTCCAGGGTAGCGTCCGGACCAATCGGACCTTCCGTTGCAGCCAGCGACTCCGTGAACTGCTTCAAGCGCGAATAAATTTCCTCAAAGGCTTCCGGCCCGGTGGCGAACAAACGCTTAAGGGTTACGCCAAGGTAAGCTTCAAGGACGTCGCGCTTCCACTTCTTGGCTTCGTTGGGATCGAAGTGATCGGCGGTGGATACGGTATTTCCGCCCTGATGCTTGGAGAGATACATGGAAGCATCGGCGACTTGGATTAGTTCCTGAGGCGTCGAGCCGTGCAGCGGATAGCACGCGATACCGAAGCTGGCGCTGATGTTTTTGTCCCGAAGGAGGGGATCCGCGGATACCCAACCGCGAAGTTTAGTCGCAAGCTGGCGGGCATGTTCCATGTTCGTTTCGGGCATGAGGATGACGAATTCGTCGCCGCCGTACCGGGAAACCACATCGGAGCGGCGGCAGTTGGCTTCCAGAATCTGCCCGACGCGTTGGAGGACGAGGTCGCCCTCCAAGTGCCCGTAAAAATCGTTGACGAATTTGAAACGGTCCAAATCCATGAGCACCAGCGCAAACGCGCGGCCCGCGCGCGTGGAGCGCTTCCATTCCGCGTTGAGGGCCTCCATAAAGAAGCGATGGGTCTTGACGCCCGTCAGACCGTCGGTAATGGCCTGCTCCTGGGCTTTCTGGAAAGTCAGCGCATTGTGCAGCGCGCCGGCAATCAAGTCAGCCAGAGTTCGCAGCAGCAATACTTCTTCTTCCGAAAATTCCACGGCAGTCGCGGATTCGATGTACAGGATTCCGTGAAGTTGCTCGGCATAAAACACCGGCAAGGCGATCGCCGCCACCGAGTCGGGCAAGATTGGCTTGAGGGCAGGATCATTGTTTTTGACCGAGTCGTAGATGGCCAGAGAACCTTGACGCGCCACATGGCCCAGCAATCCAGCACCCAGAGGAATGCGCTGACCGAGCAAGCCGCGCCGAGTGCCAGCTTCAGTTTGGATTACTAACTCCCGCGTCGAGTAATCCAGGATTCCCACGCCGATATGGTCATACGTCAGGCCTGACTCCAACTGCTCGGTGATTTTTGAGAGCATTTCATCAGGATTCAGGGTGGTAATGGCATTCTGAGAAATAATGTTCAGCAACGCGAGGTGACGTGCTTTGGTGCGCTCTTCATGGAACAGGCGGGCATTCTCAATGGCAATGCTCGCTTCGCTGGCGAGTACCCGCAGCAGTTCCAAGTGTCCTTCGTCGAAAACGTGTTCCTGGTCGGAGAATACCGCCATGGCCCCGATGCTGTGGTCATAAGCCACCAGCGGCACGCAGCAGAAACAACCCGTGGTACGCAACGGCTCGACACCGAGTTTCCTGACCTCCGCCGCATAGTTATCGCGGATGAGCACCGGTTGGCGCGTGCGTATCACATACTCCGTCATGTGGTTGCCGGCAGGGCGGCTGCGCTTGGGCATGCGCATTCCGTCAATAATTTCCAGGTCGAAGCGCATTTCGTCGCGTACCGGATCCAACTCTCCAATGAAGAAGTTTTCGACATCGAAAAGGCGGCGCAACTCCTCCCAAATTTTCCGCACCAGGTCTTCCTTGTTGAGCGTCGAGCTGAGGGCCCGGCCAATCTCATTCAGCACGTGCAGCTCTTCGGAGCGGCGAGAAGTTTGTTGCGCCAGGTAGCTATTTTCTACGGCCATGCCGATCTGGTGGCCGAGCGCCAGCAGCAGGCGCAATTCGGCCGGCGTAAAGCGGCGAGTGTCCGGCGAGCCCAGAAGCAACACGCCAAACGCTTGCTCTTTGGCCTGCAGGCTGATGGCTACAACGCTGCGAAGTCCCTGTGCCAGGGCCAGTTGTCGGAATCTGCGGATGGCCGGCTCTTTTTCCAGTGCCGCCAGAGACGCGTCGCGCAGGTCGCGAAAGCCCAGCAATCCTCCGAGCCTGGAAACCAGACTGACCAGGTAATCGTCCAGGCCTTCCTCGGTAGCGACGCGACAAAAATCTTCGTTGAGTCCAACTGCAACCACGGATGTGGGCCCTTGTGGATCGCCGTGATGCAAGAAGAGTGCGCCGGCCGGCAACCGAACCACACCCAGAACGCGGTCGAGGGCTTGCGATAACATGCGTTGAATCTCACCGCCAACGAAACTGGAGGTGGCCAGATTCAGGTTCGAGAGCGCCAGCATGTTGCGCTCGATTCGCCGCTTCTCTTCCTCGTAAGCCGCCATCACCATCAGCATGGCCACAAAAGCCGATGGCACGGCCGCAACCGGGCGAACGCTGGAGATCAGATTTTCCGGCAGGTCGTGCAGCATCGCGAAAAGCGCCAACCGCAAGACCGCCCATACCAGGAACGAGAGAGCCAGTAGACGATCGGCAAGCGTTTCCTGCCGGCGACTCTCTTGCCAAAAAACCACGCTTACGGCAATAAACAGCGCGGCGGAAGGCACCGCGACCGGGAAGCCCGTGGGTAGGTGCAGCGTATCCGCTGCCGACCACAGGCCGAAGACGGCGGCGGCAATCGCCGCGGCAGCTTTCCAGGGCTTGCGCCCGGCATAAAGTTGCGCCCCGAGGAAGAAAAATATTCCGGCCAGCGCAAAAAGCCAATGATTGAGCGCACCTTGGGCCGGGGTCGTGGGAACCCATTGGGATAGCGCCGGGCCAAGATAGTGGAAGGCGAACAGGCTCCATCCGGCGGTCCAAAAAAGCAAATACGGCTGGCGTTTGAGGCTGTGTATGTATGCAAAGAATCCAGCCACCAGGGAGGCGGCGGCAAGCAGGGCCAAAGCAATGAAGCTTTCGTGTACCAAGGTTAAGATCGTCTCTCCGTCCGCCGTCTGGACGAACTCCCGACACACGGGAAGGTCGAATGGGGCTCAAAAAGCCCAATATACGTACAAAGTGTGGGCAGCAAACTCCAACCCCGCCAACTGCCGGTTCCCGGTCAAACACTCAAAACAAAGTACTTGCATTTGATTATGGAGCACGGAATTTTGCGGTGGCAAGCGTACTGGAGTACTGGTAGCTAAAAAGATATCGGGAGGAAGCCGAGGGACTTTAGGCAGGCTCAAGGCCTTGAAGGCGTTGTCCTGTGCAGGGTAATCGCGGCTGGAATAGAGGCGAATTGGACGCTCTTGCCGCCTTTCGATACACTCACTAATTGCATTTCGCGCAGGAGACTGGGCTTAGAGCATGAGTGACAATCCCAACGGTACGCAGTCAGGAGTGCGTGTACGGTTTGCCCCTTCTCCCACGGGATATCTGCATGTGGGTGGAGCGCGGACGGCACTCTTTAACTGGCTGTTCGCCCGAAGCCATCGCGGCGCGATGATCCTGCGGGTGGAAGATACCGACGCCGAACGGAACAAACCAGAACTAGTCCAGGGCATCCTGGACGGCCTGCAATGGCTGGGTGTGGATTGGGATGAAGGCCCGTTCTACCAGTCGCAACGGGCGAATTTGTATCGTGACGCGGGAAGCAGTTTGCTGGCTTCGGGTCACGCGTTCTTGTGTTACTGCCCGGCGGAAAAGTATGCGGGTGGGGATCACGCGGTCGAGGGGGCGGCGACGCCTACGGTCAGGCGAATTACCCGTTGTTCGTGCCGGGATGGCCAGCCGTCATCCGCGGATACCAGGCCGGCCGTCCGCTTCAAGGTGCCTTTGGGCGGGACAACGAAATTCATGGACGCGGTCTTTGGGGAGCGGGAATTCTCCAATGACGACATCGAAGATTTTGTGCTTCTGCGATCCGGCAAGTCCGGTTCGGATTTCGGGCAGTCCATGTATCAACTCGGGGCGGTTGTGGACGATGTGGACATGCGAATTACCCACGTTATCCGCGGCGCGGATCACATCTCGAACACGCCCAAGCAGGTACTGTTGTACCGGGCGCTCGGCGCCGAGCTTCCGATCTTCGCGCACTTGCCGCTGATTCTCGGCGCGGACAAGTCGCGGCTATCGAAGCGCCACGGCGCGACCGATGTGAACATGTATCGCACCGAGGGCTTTCTGCCGGAAGCGTTCCGTAATTTTCTGGCGTTATTGGGATGGTCGCCGGGAACCGAGGAAGAATTCCTGCGCACCGACGCACTGCTCGAGAAGTTTTCGCTGGAGGGCGTAAGCCGCACGAACGGTGTTTTCGATCGCGCCAAGCTGGAATGGTTTAACACCCAGTATCTTCAGAAGCTGCCCATCGAAGACCTGCTGCCCGCGGTAAAAGAGGCGCTGGAACGCGGCGGGTTGTGGAAGGAAGAGTGGGCGGCCGGCGCGGGGCACAATTGGTTTTCCAAGACCGTAGATCTGTTGCGCCCACGAATCCGGTTGTTGCCGGATTTTTGCACCTGGTCGCGGGCATTTTTCAGTGACGACTTTCCCATCGATCCGGTGGCCATCGCGAAATTCTGGAAGGATCCCAAGGTTCCAGAACTTCTTGCCGGTCTCGCGAGTGCGCTAGAAGCCTTGCCCGAGTGGAATCACGATGCCTGTGACCACGCGACACGCGCTTTTGCGGAGGCAGCCGGCGTGAAGGCCGGCTTACTGATCAATGCCACCCGCGTGGCGATTGTTGGCCAGGCCGTAGCTCCGCCCTTGTTCGACACCATGGTAGCTCTGGGCCAGCAGCGTGTGGTCCGACGGCTGCGGACTCCCGCACCAGCATAGCCGATGTTCTAAGGCTTGGAAGCCGCAGCTCCGGAAAAGACCCCCGTGATGGGAGGCGCGGCCGCAGGTACCGCGTGACGGTAGTCTTTGCCGAAGAATGCGGCAATCGTTCCCGCGATTTGTGCCTGCTCCACCAGGGGAGCATCCTTGCGCTCACCGAGCGGGGCGGTATCCGGACCGATCACTGCCAGCCAAATGTTCTCGGAACCTTTTTCTTCCGTGCCGTGATCCTTCCACTCCGTCAGGCCACTGCCCCGGCCGTGATCGGTGGTAATAAGAAGCGTTGTCTGCCCGCGATACTCCGGAATTCCTTGAATCCGCGTCCAGATTTCTTCGACAAATTGATCGAAATGGTGGGAGCTTTGCAGAACAAGGTCATAGCGGCCCGCATGCGCCCAATCATCCGGTTCGCCATACCCGACGAACAGCAAACGCGGATGGTCCCGCTGGAGCGCGTCGAGCAACGGAAGCTGCAGGAAAGAATCATATACGTCATCCTGGTCGAGTTTCGTGGTGGTTTGGTACATCCGATTGACCAAGTCCTGCCGCGCCGTGAGACTTCCGTGATAAGGCAGATCCCATCCGGCCTGAATCGGCAAGTGGCTGCGGCTTATGTTGAAAATATCCTTGAACGCGCTCCAGGTGGCAAAAATGGCAGCGCTTCCGTGCAGTTCAGGAAACGAATCCAACCATTCGAAAACCGTTCGATTAGGGTTTTTGCCGAATTCGTTCGAATCAATTTGGGGATCGGGGAATCCCGTCAACATCTCGTTATAGCCTGGATAGGAGAATGCCTTTCCGTTGGTGACTCGCGCAATGCTGCGCTGCGCCTGATTGCCAAAAATCTGGCCCTCGACCGCGACCTTCGACCACAGGAACGGAAACAGCGCTTTGCGACGCTCTTCACTGCTCTCGCGCCAGAATTGCCGGCGCAGATCCTGCTCATTGTCCCAGATCCCTCCATACTTTCCGTTCAACAGCTCCGGATCGGCACCGGTAAAAACCTCCTGCCAGCGGAGACCGTCCACAACAATGAGGATGACGTTGCGAGTCTTGAGTTTCGGAGCGGGAGCGTCTTGCGCAGCGGATGTTACCGGGAGGACGGCTGAAAGAAAGAAAAGCGACACGAAAAGACCGCACTTTAGGACGTTCATACTGGGATATTACGTTACCCGACCCTTCGGAATGAAGGGCTACGACGATTGCTAGCGCTGCTTGGCATCTCCCGGGGTTTTGTCTTCGCCGAACTGTTTCTTGATGGTCTTGTGGAACACGCTGACGCCGATGGTCGGGTTTTCCCGAGTGCCGGTGATGCTGATGGGCAGCAGGGTTCCAGCTCCCTTCTTTGAAAAGAAGGGATCGACTGCTTTCAGGAAAAAGGATTTGGCTCCGGTAACGGTCTGAGAAATCTTCGCTTGCAGGCGCAAATCACCGCTGAAGTCCAGCGCTTCGCTGCGCAGGTTGTAATTTCCACGCAGCTGTACCACCGCACCGGGCACACTGAAAGTCAGATCCCGGAATGCGATTACCCCTTCGTCCAGACGAAAATGTCCTTTCAGGTCTGAGACGGAGCTGCCTGCCTCTTCATTCGACGGCTGGCCTTCCCCATGGCGACTGAAGGATTCCAATTTTTCGCGCACATCTGGATTCGTCCATTGTCCATCCGATACTGAAAACTCTCCGTCAAGCCGTAATTTGTCGAGAACTTTGACGGGACCCGGCGGAAGTAGAAACTTGGTTTTCAATTGGAGAACTCCGGTAAGGAACGGTTTTTCGTTTTTCATCGCCAGCGCCAATACATCCTCGATGCGCCCTTTGTCGGCGGTTACATCCAGGGCGATGTAGTGGCCGTGCTTTTTTTCGAACGCACGACGCTGCCGTTGGCGATGATCAGCGTTTTTATGAGCGTGGCGCGGACGGGATGAAGATAGGTGTCGCCGTCCGTGCCGTCCACGGTGGCGGAATACTCCGTATGGAGATTCACCGGTCTTCCCACCTTGTCCAGGGAAAAATCAGGAGTGTCGGTCGCGCCCGTCACTTGGATTTCATTTAGTTGGCCTTTGTAGGTTCCCGTGGATGCCAGAATGCCGGCGATTCCTGGAAACGGACCAAGGTCGGCATCCGTGAACTTGTAGGTCCCGGTAACGGCGGTGTCGCCCGGTTCATCACTATCCCACGGGCCGAAAGTTCCTCTCGTCGCGATCTCCCCTTTGGGCTTGGCGTTGGTCAGGTTGCCACGAAAATCGAAGGGCTGGTTCGCTCCAACCGACTTCAGGACGAGATCGTGGATCTCGAAGTCCAAAGGTTCCTTGCCTTCCTTCTTGGGCACGATGTTGAGCGTAGTGTCATTGCAAACGATCTCGTCGATGATGACTGAAGGGACGCCTTGTAGGCGGGTTTCCCGGTTTTGCCCGGTGCTTTTCTTTTCGCCGCGGGGCGGAATCGTCAGAGTCATGTTTTCCACATAAACGCCCGTGATGTGCCTTGGCGCGCGCAATGTGCCCAGGACCCCTAGATTGAATGAGAATGTTTCAATGTGAATCATGGGCGGCAAGTCCGCGCGATTGTGATAGCGGATCGTTAGTCCTTCGCCGGTAACACCCATACGCGGCAAGACTTTCACATGCAGATTGTCGAGTTCCACGTCGCTCTGAAATCTTTCGCGCAACTCGCTCACTACCCATTGCCGGGTGCGTTCGTCGACTCCTCGGGCGCGAACGAAAATCACCATGGAAAGCACGGCGACGATGCCGAGAAAGAGTAAAGCAACCAGGGCATACAGCCACTTCCGGCGCGGGCGGGTATCGGCAGACAAGAAAACTCCTTGAACTTCTATTTCGATGCGCTAGCGTTGGGAAAGGAACAACTCGCGATGCGCGGGCCGTGCTTCGGCGGCACCGGCAACGACGTTGACCTGTGCGTCAAGATCCAAAGTCACCGGCGGGAGGCAGACTTCGTTGCTGCAGGCCTGGTAGCGCAGCTTCAGGGGAATGTGTTGCAACCCCAGCGTTGCGGTTTGCAGAGCGGTCAAGCTCATGCGGATCACAGCTTTGTCTTCGTAAACATTTAGCGGCGTCTTGGAGAAAGCAAAGGGTAGCAACTCGCCCTTTGGGTAAGAAATATCGCCGGCTTGGAATCCAGCGGGCAAGTCTGACCTCAAATTGGTTGGGATCAGATAATCGGCCGAAGGCTGACGGGCGTTGATGTGAAATCCGTTGCGGATTTTTAGCACCACCGCCAACTGGAACCCCTTGCCGCGAGCGACGGGATCGAAGGAAGCGTAGGCAGCCGGAGACACCACGTCTCGAGCGGCGGGAGCCTGGAAATTCGACGTCACTGCGGCCAGACTGCTGATCAGGAAAAATAACACCGCGGCTTGCGATAAGGCTTTCATACCTGAACCGGCGTACCCAATTGTTGAGAGATCACGCGGCTCATCACCGCCAGCAGGTCTTCTCCGGTCTTCTCCAGTACAAACGAACTCTTGGCCTCCGACCAGCCGAGTTTAAAGCTGGTGGAGAGCGCAGAAATCCAGATTTCCCGCACCGGCGTATTCGGAGATATCACGAATTTCGCCTCTTCCGGCTCCTCGAAAATCACTTCCAGCTTGCCGCTCTCGCCTTCCACATCGAACCCGTGCGCGTCTCCCAGCCCGAGGAGCCGACGCTTCAAGTCTTCGAAGGCGGCATCCGCCTTTCGCACGAAATCTTTTTCTTCGAGCATGGGTTTCAGGTTATCAGAGTTGCGATTCGATGGTTTGCGAGATTTCGTCTTTGCTGATGATTCCGGTGATGCGCTTGATCTGCTTGCCGTCACGCGAAATGAGCACGCTCGTGGGATACCCAAGCAGGCCACCGAACTTGTCCGCTGCGGCGTCGTTACCCAGAACGATGGGATAATTCATTTGCGACTTTGCGCCGTTTACTTCAAAGCGTTCTTTTTCCACGAATGGCGCGACCACGCTCTTGCCCTCGTCGTCCATGGCCACTCCCAGGACGGTAAATCCCTGCGCCCCATATTTCTGCTGCATCTCGATCAACCAGGGTATCTCCACCCGGCACGGTTCGCACCAGGTGGCCCAAAAGTTCACCAGCACTACCTTACCCTTCAGTTGCGCGAGGCTTACGTCCTTGCCGTTCAGGTCCTTGAGCGTCAAGTCCGGCGCCGGCGTTCCAGCGCCTGTTCCCGGTACCTTCGCTCCTGCAGCGGTTTTTGGCAGTCGCGTGGCTTTATCGGCAAAGTGCGCGCCAACCACGATGACCGCAATCACCGCCACAGCTATCAGAACTGTTTTCTTCATTCCGGTCCTCAAACTCTACCTATAAGAGTAAGCCAGCCGTGGTCGTACTGCAAAGTAGGCCTACTTCGCTCCTGTCAACGATCTTTCCAGCCATAACACCGCTGTATTGAGGAATCCAAGCTTCCCGGCGAGCCACGTCAGGCGGTTTACAAAGATTAGTCCTCCGACAAACAACAGCAATGCGCCGCTGAACAGTTCGACGGCGTGCAAGTGTTTTCGGAAGCGTTGATAGAAGCGCAGGAATTGCCCAATTCCGAGGGCGGTCAGCAAAAACGGAATTGCCAGGCCCGCGGAGTATACCGCCAGCAGCAGAACGCCCCGCGCGATGGTGTCGCTGGCCGCGGCCAGCGCCAGAACTGTCGCCAGGATCGGTCCGATGCACGGTGTCCATCCGAAGGCGAATGCGAAGCCCAGCAAGAAACCGCTCCAGATCCCGGGCTGCGTGCCGGTGCTTCGCAAATGCACATCTCGATTGAGCCAGCGCGCCATCGCCGGGCCGAAAAAACCAATCATCGAAAGCGAAAGGAAATGCACAGCGCCGAATCCCGCGAACAGAGGAGCTGTCCCGGCGCGCACCAGCGCGGCAACGCCCGCCGCCGCCAACACGATTCCCAGAATCAGCCCGGCGCGAAACGTCAGCTTCACCAGCAAGCCCAGCAGGTGCAGTCCGAACAATAAAATCAAGGCACCGGCGATCGGCGCCAGCAAAACTCGATGCACGCGCAGAAACGTTCCGACCGCGCTCGCGGAAGCGCCAAACGAAATGAACACCACCGAGAAGCCCACCACAAACGCCAGCGAGGATGCGAACAAGCTGCCGCGCGGTTGCTGGCCTTGCCGCAATTGCTCCATGCCAATCCCGGAAAGCATCGAGATGTAACCCGGCACGAGCGGAAGTACGCAGGGAGAAAGAAACGACACGAGTCCCGCTACGAATGCTGCTGCTAGAGAAACATCAGTCATGCGAGTTCCGTCCTTGGTGGCATGTCTCGGAGAATGTTTCAACGCGGCTCGCCGCCACCTCGCCGCAAAACCTTCCCGCCGGAATGAATTGCCGTCAGTTATACCCGCCTGCAGCGGCCGGCACAAATCCATTTCCGCGGGTCGCAACGCCAGGCTTTACTGGCGCCTCATTCATTCGACGGCTCCGCTCGCAATACGTACGCCTGACGCGGACAGATGACAGGTTTGGCTGGCGCTGACGTGCCTGGCATGTCCGGCCATGCGTGACTAACTCATTCATCGTCATAGGTTTGCGCATATCCGCTTCTGGCATCCCTTGTGCATTTCCACCGGCTGAGCCGCTGCTCGACTTGGAGAAATTCTTTCATGCGCTGGACGCCGAATAAAGTGACCTTTTTGCGAGTCGTGGTCGGTTTTGCCGCCGTGACCCTTTTCGGCCCTAACCCTGCGGCCAATCTCCTCGCCGTCGTTCTCACCGTGACGGCCGTGGCGCTCGATGCCCTTGATGGTCATCTTGCGCGTCGCCGGAATCTTGCGACACCCATCGGCGCGAACATCGACATTCTGGGCGACCGCATGATGGAAAATGTCTACTTCACGTACTTCGCCGTAGCCGGGATGGTGTCGCTGTGGCTTCCGGTATTTTTCTTCGCGCGCGGCGCCGTCACCGATCTCCTTCGCGGCTTGGCGTTCCATGGCGCTGGCCGCACTGGTTGGGGCGCGGCATCGATGCTGCAAACGAGTTGGGCTCGGGCGCTGGTTGCCTCCCGTTGGAGCCGTGCCGCGTACGCCACGATGAAGTGCCTGTGCTTCTGCTATCTGGGGCTGGAATTGGCTCTCAGTCGGGGGCCGGTTGCGCTTGTTGGAGAACTAGCCGGGAATGTGCACGCCATAATTCGCAGTGGCGCGCAAATTCTCACGTGGTCCACCGCGGCGTTCTGCTTCGTGCGCGGTCTCCCGGTTCTCGCAGAAGGCTGGAGATATTTGGTCCCGGGCAGTTCACCTTCGCAAAGTCACCGCCGTTTCCAGGAACGTGGCATGACGGCCGCGATGAATCGCACCGCGCCAATTGCCGCCTTCTTCGATGTCGATGGCACTTTGCTGCCGCTGCCCTCGCTCGAAAGCCGTTTTGTCGCCGCTCTTCTTCGCAACCACGAAATTCCAATTTTCAACTATGGTCGGTGGCTGGTCCGGTCCCTTCGATTGCTGCCGCAAGGCTTAGCTGGCATTCCCCACCGCAACAAAATGCTGCTGCGAGGAGTTCCGTGCGGAGATTCCTCCCTGGTGGGATTGGGACCGCCGGCATTTTTCCCGCTGGCTTTGCGGCAAGTTGCCTGGCACGCGCGGCAGAACCACTTCATCGCGTTGGTAACCGGCGCGCCGGCTCCCTTGGCCGAAAGCGTGGCTGTGGCCCTGGTTGCTTTGCTCGCTCTTCGTGGCGTCCATGTCAAAGTCGCCGTGGCGGCCACGAAGCTGGAAACAAGCGGTGCTCACTGGACCGGCCGCACCGTCGGGGAGATCGTCTTTGCCGCAAACAAAGCGCGCATCCTTCAGCGCTTTCGAGCATCCCTCGGACTGGATCTCGCCAGCAGCTTCGCCTACGCCGATTCCGCCAGCGACCGGTGGATGCTCGGCGCGGTCGGACGCCCTGCTGCCGTCAATCCTTCCGCGGATCTACGACGCGTTGCGGAACTTCGAGGCTGGCCGGTCTTATCGTGGACTGTTGGACCTTCCGACGCAATTCCAGCGCAGCGCGGCGACTTACACGGACCTGCTTGCGACCGCCCGGAATGGAAGCCGTTCGAAACGGGACCCATGTCATGAGTACGCCGGACAACCAGTTTTCGAAATGGACGGACGTCTCGATCCCCTGGTCAGCCGCGATGCCTTCCACGCCCGCCGCAACCCGCGGCCGTATCGTGTCGGCACAGAGTTTCTCGTTCCAGTTCGAACTGGCGGCCGCATGGGCCGCCTGCGGCACTTTTGAGCGCGTGGCGTTCAGCTACCTGGCACTGTCCAGCTTGCTGATTGTGGCGTTCGCGCAAAATCTTGCTCACCCATGGCGGATCCTGGCGATTCGCGCCGTGGTCACAACAACGGTTCTTGTGCTGTGCTGGGTCGAAACGCGCATCGCCAGCCCCTCCCGGTTACGCGCGAATGCTGCATCTCCTCGAAGATTTGTCGCGCACTTTTTCCACTTCTGGCGCCATTGGTACCCGCATCTTCTCTTTTTGTTTTGCTTTGAAGAGCTGGGACGCCTCGTGCATCTGATTTCTCCCGGCTGGCAAGATGCCCGGCTCATCGCTTTCGATTTCTGGCTTACCGGCGTGCATCCCTCCATCTGGCTGGAACAATTCGCTACGCCGGTGCGCAACGATTTCTTTCAATTCGCATACCTCACCTATTTTGTGTACCTGGTGCTGCTTGGCGGAATCTTGTATCGCCGACGGGAATTGCCGGCCTATTGGTCGGTGATGACTTATTCGATGGTGGCGTATTCGTTCGGATACATCATCGCCATTCTGTTTCCTATCGAGAGTCCCTGGTTTTCCTTGGCTGGTGCCTGGCACGGTCCATTGAACGGCGGGCCGTTCACTGCGCTGATCAGCGGTATCGAGCACTTCGGCCGCGTGCGTGGCGCCGCATTTCCTTCCGAACACGTGGCAGGTTCCTTCGCCGCGCTGTGGGGAGCCTGGCGGCACCGGCGTTGGCTTTTTTGGACCATGCTTCCTCTGGTGCTCTGTATGTGCGTGTCCACGATCTACGGCAGGTACCACTATGTTGCGGATATCTTCGGAGGCATGATCACGGGAACTCTGGGATACGTCGTCGGCCGCTGGCTGGTCGCTAGGGTGGCTGTACCGCAGTCTTCGAATCTTTCTAAAAAATTCTTTCCTGTCGTCGCAGATTCCCGAATGTCCCGATATTCGCGATGATCAATGCCACCCGGAACTGGTTGTCGGTACGCACCTGGCCCAGCTCAATTCGCCGGTATTCGAAGGCTAGACCGCAACAGCCGCCGTTGTAACTCACCTGGGCCAATTGGTTCTGCAAGATTCCCTTGGTGATGTCGTAGCTCACCCCGGTTGTGAAATTGAAGCCTTTGCGCGTCTCGCTTCCGTAACCCATCAGCACACGGACTTGGTTCGACAGCGGCTGTAGGATGGGGTCGGCCTGCAGGCGGAAATGTGCCACCGTGGCGAAGAATTCCCGGTAAGGCTTGATTTTTAGCAGTGTTCCGATGGTCGTGATCTTGTGCAACTGTGGATCGTATTCCAGCAATTGTTCGGCGTCGTAGCGTCCTCCGGGAGTGATCCGTACATCGCTCACCAGTGGCGATGAATTGCGAGGGCCCAACGCAAACGCAAATGGCGTCACCGAATCGAGCGCCTCAAAAACGTTGCGCACGCCGTTTACGATCGCGCCGCTGAACGTCGGATTGAAATAGTGTTTTTGCACCAGCCTCCAGGAGACCAGCTCCTCGGGCTGGTCGTCTCCGTCCTTCCTCCACAGCCGTTGCGTAACCCCATATTCGATTTCATTGGTGTCCGTAAGCGTAGAGCTCGCATCGAAGCGAATCAGCTGCTGAAAATTATTGATCCCGGTCACGTAGCGATACCTGACGTCGGGTTCGATGCTGTGCTTGAATCGTTTTCTGGTCCTGCGCTTGTCTCGAGACTGATAGTCGAAGAAGCGCTCCAGATTCGGCAATCGCAGATCGAGAGTTACCTCGCCGTCGTTGCGCGTAATCGAGCGATCGCTCAGGACCGGTGGGGCGTTCGGAAGCGAGCTGCTGTTAGGGGCCAGAGAATCACCGAAATAAGCGGTGCGAAAGCCCGCTGTCGCCGTCGCTCCAAACCACGGACCGAAATGCAGCGGCACCGTGACCCGTGGCGCAAACTCCATCCGCGCCACCGCGGTGGGCGTGTCGATATTCTGATCGTCGCGGTGCACTCCTCCCGCGAACGCGTCGAATCCGAAATAAACCGGCAATCCCTTCCAGGGCGCCTGTTCCACAGAGCCAAATCGTGCTTCCGGCACGCTGCGCAGGGAAACACTCGTCTGCGGATTGATCTGCAAGAAGCTGCGATCGTTCACCCCCGCCAGGTTAAGGCTGAATCCTCGAAAATTGTTGGTCAGGAAAACCGCGCTGCGCACTTCCGAATTGATTGCGTCACCGTAGTTGTCCGCAAACGCCAGCCGGAAGGTCAAAGAAGAGAGTTCATTTACGTCCGCCACGAATCGCCAGTTGTGTCCCAGCAACGATTGCACCTCCAGCCGCTGCTGGTGGCCTCCCTGGGCCTCGCGATCGATGACTCCAAAATAATTGTAGTGGATGGTAGTATTCTCGGACGGCGTTGCGCGAAACTCCGCTCGCTGCGACCATCCGCGCCGGCTCAACAGCTCCCCGGCCAGCGTCGTATCCATCCAACTCGTCGGCGCCAGATAGACCGCATCGCCCAGCACAAATCCCTTCACCGAACTGTTTCCGATGGTCGGGATCAGGAACCCGGTTTCGCGTACCCGCGGGCCGACCGGTGTCGTCGCATACGGCAGCCACACCAGCGGCACTCGCAGCAATCGGAAATTCGCGTTGACCAGCGCGATTGATTTTTCCAGCCGGATTCGCGCGCGCGGCGCATAGAACTGCCACTTGGGCTTGCGCGGATCGCACACTGTTATCCAGGCATCTCGCACCACAAAGATGTCATTGCCATATTTCTCCACGTCTCGCGCCTCGAAATAGAGCGGGTTCTCCGTCGTCAGAATCGACGAGTTAGCCCGCCTTTCGATGCGAATCGTGCCGCGCACCTTGGTAAATGTGCCTCGCCCGGTGCTTACGTTGTAGTGTGCTTCGTCCGCCTCCAGGTGTTCGTTTTCGTAATCGAACTGTACGTGGCCCCGTGCCAGCGCTTCATTGGTCTGGTCGTTGTATTCCACGTGGTCCGCGCGCAACCTCTGCCCGGCGTAACGAATATCCACCGCGCCGTCGGCGATGGTCACTGGACCCTGACGTTGTTGTGCGCCTGTTGAGGAAAGCTCGGCAACTCCTCCCCTGGTCGCCGGTTTGGGGATTTGTTGTGCTTCACTGGCCGGGACAGCCGCAAGCATTGATACCAGCGACACCACTGTGCCTGCGGTCAAAAGAAGCAGGGACAAAATCCGAACTGGGAAAGGCACGATCACGCCGAAGGTTCGACTCGAAAGAATAGTTGGATAGCCTAGCATGGGGTCCGAATGATGGGTAGCCGCCCCCTCGGTCCAATAATCTTTTTTCCAGCAAACAGATGATGCATGCGGAGGGACCTCGGAGTATCATTCCGGCCCGCAACGCTATCAGGCACGGACGTTCTGGCTGGCTTGCTTTTGGAATGCTCGACGCTGTCCGGGGTTGTGTCCGCAACGAAAGCAAGCTTTTGGACCGCCTGGTTGTGAGATGGCGCGGCGGAAATTCAAAGAAAAGCTTGGTAGTGAGTTCGGTTTCTCGGTGGAGGAGAAGAATGGACGCGAAGTGGGTAAAGGTATTCCGGTTTCGCACAGGCTGGTGGATTTCACTGATGGCGGCGGCATTGCTCACTACGGGTGTCCCCTCTTCCCTCGGAATGGCTCGTCACGACGGGCAAGATAAGAAAGAGGAAAAGAAGGACGACAAGAAGGACGAAAAGAAAGGCCTGCCGCTAAAACCGGACCGCAAGATTGAATTTGCCACGGACGAAGGCACGTGGCTTTCTCTGGATGTCTCCCCGGACGGCAAAACGATTGTGTTCGAACTATTGGGCGATATCTACACTTTGCCCATCGAAGGCGGCGACGCCAAGTTGATCTCCGGCGGAATGGCCTTCGATAGCCAGCCGCGTTTTTCGCCTGATGGCAAGTGGATTGCCTTCCTGTCCGATCGCGAGGGTAGCGAAAACATTTGGATCATGCACCCGGACGGCTCCGAAGTAAAACAGGTCTCCAAGGACCCCAATTCCGAGTTTGCTTCTCCCGCCTGGACGCCCGACGGAAACTATGTCCTGGTCTCCAAGGCTGCATTTGGCATCGCCACCTTCGAAATTTGGATGTATCACGTAAACGGTGGAGCAGGAGTTCAAGTTACCAAAGCCAAGCCGACCCCCACCACGCCCCGCCAGGCCCGGCACAATGCACTCGGTGTCGTCGCGTCGCCGGACGGCAAGTATTTGTACTATGCCGTTCGCATCGGTGGTTTCGCTTACGACGCCCAGTTTCCTCTCTGGCAGGTGGCGCGCCGCGACCGCAAGACCGGCGACGAAGACATTCTTCTCCACCAGCTCGAAAGCAGCTTCCGCCCGGTTCTTTCCCCAGACGGAGAGCAAATTCTGTACGTCACCCGTCACGAAACGGAAAGCGGCCTCCGCCTGCGAAACCTGCAAAACGGCGAAGATCGTTGGGTAAGGTATCCGATCACCCGTGACGACCAGGAATCGCGTTTTACTCGCGACCTCTTTCCCGGTTACGCGTTCCTTCCCGACGGAAAAGAGATTGTTTACAACCAGGACGGCAAGATTCGCAGACTCAACATCGCCAGCGGCGTCGACACCGTCATTCCCTTCAACGCCAAGGTTGCTCTGGATCTCGGGCCGAAGCTGGATTTCCCGCAAAAAGTCGAGCAAGGGCCCGTCAAGGCGCGGCTGATTCAGGATCCTTCCGAGTCTCCGGACGGAAAGAAGCTGGCCTTTTCGGCCATCACTCATCTGTACGTGCTCGACATGCCCAGTGGAAAGCCGCAGCGCCTTACTACCGGCAATGGTCGCGAATTTCAGCCCGCTTGGTCTCCCGATGGCCAATCCATTGCCTATGTGACCTGGTCCAACGAAGGGGGCCAGCTCTGGCGCGTGTCCGCTTCCGGGGGCACTCCCAAACAGTTATCGAAATCCCTCGCGGTGTACAGCAACCCGGTCTGGTCTCCCGACGGTTCCCGAATCGTGGCGTTGCGAGGAAATGCGTATGACCGCGAGAACAGCGAGCAGGACACCGGGCAAACCGCTAACGCCGATCTCGTGTGGATTCCCGCTGAAGGTGGCGATGCGCATCTAATTTTGCCCGCGCGAGGTGCTGGCGCTCCTCACTTCACTCATGACAAGGATCGCATTTACGTTTACACCCCGCAGGGCCTGATTTCCCTCCGCTATGACGGCACGGATCGCCGCACCCATATTCAGGTAAAAGGCCAAGGCATCTTTTACGCCGAAGAGCCCATTGCCGCCGACGATGTGCAGGCCAGCCCGGACGGCCAGTGGGTACTCGCGCACATCATGAACCAGCTGTATATCGTCGCCATGCCCGTGGTCGGCGGCGAAGCTCCCACCGTGAACATCTCGACCGCATCTGTTCCGGCAAAGCGGCTTACTGATATCGGCGCGGACTACTTCGGCTGGGCTGACGACGGTAAGACCGTTACCTGGGCAATCGGCGCAAGTTACTTCCGCGAGCCGGTCAGCGCCATCTCCTTCGAGCCTCCCAAGGACGATAAGGAAAAAAAGGACGGGGAAGCGAAAAACTCGGACAAGAAAGACGCGGACAAGAAAGATTCGGCCGATGCCAAGGCCTCTTCATCTGACGAGAAGAAAGACGACAAGGACAAGAAGGAAGAAAAGAAAAAGCTGAAAGAAGAAGACAAGAACGTAACCGAAATCGCCGTCGACCTTGAAGTTCCCCGCAAGACCCCCAAAGGTACGGTCGTGCTGCGTGGGGCTACCGTGATTACCATGAACGGCGATGAAGTACTCAAGAATGCCGACGTGGTCGTCGAAAACAATCGCATCACGCGAGTCGGTGCGAAAGGCAGCGCGCCGGGCGGCGCCAAAGTGCTCGACATGACCGGCAAGACCATCGTTCCCGGCTTCGTCGATACGCATGCCCACTGGACCGAAATTCGCCGCGGCATCCTCGACACCCAGAACTGGTCCTTCTTGGCGAATCTCGCCTATGGGGTTACCTCGGGTCTGGACGTTCAGACGTTCACGAACGATGCTTTCGCCTATCAGGACCTTGTGGATGCTGGCGACATTATCGGTCTGCGCGCCTTCTCCACGGGCCCCGGCGTGTTCTCCGACAACAATTTTCAATCCGCCGACGAAGTGCGCGGCGTGCTGACCAAATACCGCAAGTATTACGGCACCCACAACATCAAGAGCTACATCGTTGGCAACCGCAAGCAGCGCCAGTTCATGGTACAGGCCGCCAAGGAACTCCAAATGATGCCCACCACCGAAGGTGGCCTGGACCTGAAGCTGGATCTGACCCACGTAATCGACGGTTTCCACGGAAACGAGCACACCCTGCCGATCACGCCGCTTTATAAGGACGTGATCCAGACCTTTGCGCAGTCCGGAATCGCCGAAACTCCAACGCTTATCGTGAACTATGGCGGGCCCTTCGGAGAGAATTACTGGTATGAGAACAGCGAAGTGCATGACAACGCCAAACTCAATCGCTTCTTTCCGCACCTCCTCCTCGACGAACGCACCAAAAGGCGGCCCGGCTGGTTCCGCAAGGACGAGTACGAGTTCCCCAAGCTGGCCGCGCAGATGGCCAAACTGGTGCGCGCCGGTGGTCTCGTCGGTGTCGGCAGCCATGGCCAGTTGCAGGGCCTCGGTTATCACTGGGAAATGTGGATGCTCGCCAGCGGCGGGATGACGCCGTTGGAAGTCCTGCGCTGCGCCACTGTCAATGGAGCCAAAATTATCGGCCGGCCCGAAGAGCTCGGCGCCATCGCCCCCGGAAAACTCGCCGACATGGTTATTCTGGACAAGAATCCCTTGGACGACATTCACAACACCAACACCGTTCATTGGGTGATGAAAAACGGCGAGATTTTCGAAGGCGATACTCTGGACCAAGTATGGCCCGAGCAGAAGAAGCTGGAGCCTCTGTGGTTCTGGAATTACGACACGCCGAAGGCCGGCGCCCCGCTCAGTTACGGCCCGACCAAACAGCCGTAGTTTGGTTGCTCTGATCGTTCGTGACGGGTCGACCTAGGACGCGCCCGGCTCTTTATTTTGCCGGTGCCTGCACTTTTGCCTGCGTCGTTCGATACCACTCGAACGTTCGTCGCAATCCTTCTGCGAACGTTACCTGCGGATCGTATCCGAGGAGCGCTTTCGCCTGCGCGATGTCCGCCTGCGAATCCCGGATATCTCCTTCGCGGGAATCCTCATGCTTTGCATCCATCGGCTTGCCGGAAATTGTGCCGAGTTGCTCCACCACCTGCTTGAGCGACACCCGATCTCCCACGCCGATATTGAAGACTTTTCCCGACACCGACGGCGCTTCGCACGCCAGCAAATTCGCTTGCACCGCGTTCTCTACATAGGTGAAGTCGCGCGTCTGCTCGCCATTCCCAAAAATCACCGGCTGCGTTTCTTCCAGGAAAGCTGTGCAGAACTTCGCCAGCACTCCGGAATAAGGAGAGCCCGGATCTTGCCTCGGCCCAAATACGTTGAAATATCGCAGCGACACATTCTCCAGCCCGTAGCAACGCCCGAACACCTGTAGGTACAGCTCGCCCGCGAATTTGGTGATCCCGTACGGCGAGATTGGCGCGGGAAACATCGTTTCCACCTTCGGCAGCGTGGGCGTCTCTCCGTACGCCGAGGAAGATGCCGCGAAAACCACGCGCTTTACCTTGGCGTCTCTCGCCGCTACCAGCACATTCAGCGTGCCGTCCACATTCACGCGATTCGATTCGATCGGGTCTTTCACCGACCGCGGCACCGACGTTCTTGCCGCCAGGTGCAGCACATAATCCGCCTCGTGCATCGCTTTGCGGACCACTTCTATGTCCGTGATGCTGCCCTTGATAAAGGTGATTTTGTTGCGGACTTCCGCCAGATTTTCTTCTTTGCCCGCGGAGAGGTCATCCAGCACCACTACGCTGTGGCCTCGCCGGACCAGCTCATCTACGGTATTCGAGCCGATGAAGCCCGCGCCGCCTGTCACGACGTAACGCATCCGGAATCCTCCTGGGTATGCCGCGAAATCGTCCACCACTGCTTTTGCAACGGCCGGGTAGTTTTGCCGGGCGACCGCCGCGACGCCTCGGCCGGCGTCTTCAGATACGCTCCGAGGGCCCGCGGTCGCGATTTTCGCCGCGTATCGCGGTCCGCAAAGGTCTATTGTACGATGGGTCTTTCAGAGCAAACGGATTGTTTGGAGCCAAGTCGCATAACGATTATGACCCGCCTTTTCCAGATCGCCGCCGTGTTGATCTTGTCGCTTGTGGCTTTTGGCTTGTATCGATTTGCCAAACGCTCTTCGCGTCCGCACAGCGCTCTCGCTTCCGCTTCCGCTGCTCGGCCTCGCGCGGCCACCCGGCCCGCCACCGAACCAAAAGTCCCGGAAGCGGCTCCGGCCGCGCCTTCCAGCTCCGCCAAACCGGCCCCGGAGGCACCTGCCGGCATCTCGTTGCGTTCCGGCGAGGTCCTGCGATTCACCGCTGACGTCGCAAAGTTCTCGAACGTCGCCGACCTGACACTCCAGGTCATGGAGCATCGCAATTTCTTCGGCAAGAGCGCCTGGCACCTGCAGGCCGTGGCCCATACGGAAAATCCTCTGCGCATGGTTTTCGAACTCGACGACCAGTTTGATTCCTACAGCGATGCCGCGTCCCTTTCCAGCCTGCAGTACGAAATGCATCTCAGCGAGCGCGGCCAGAAAGTCGATTCCATCCAGCGCATGACCTCTTCGGGCAAAGATCCCGCCGTCCCGCCTGCCACCCAGGCCCGCGTTCTTCCTGGCACTCGAGATCCTCTCGGCATGATGCAGTATTTGCGCAGCCTGGATTGGTCCAAGCCTCGTGAAGTGCGCGGTCCCGTTTACGACGGCCACAAACTCTATGAGGTCAGCGCTACTCTTGCATCTCCCTCGCAAACCGTCAGCGTCCCCGCCGGCCAGTTCGACGCGTCAAAAATCGAGATTCGCGTTTTCGAAAATGGATCGGAGCTGAAGGATGCTCACTTTTTCCTTTATTTGGACCACTCCGAAAAGCGCACGCCGGTTCTGCTCGAGGCTGTCATGCCTTTTGCCACCGCGCGCGTTGCGCTGAAAAGCGTCCAGTAGCGGGCTCAGGCTTTTTCCGGTTTTCCGGCCATTTTCTCGATCAGCGAGCACGCGATGTGCCCGATCGTGATATGCGCTTCCTGGATGCGTTGCGCATCCGCCGAAGGTACATTCAGCAGAAGATCTACTTTGCCGGCAAGCGCTCCGCCGGTCTCTCCGGTCATCGCTGCCAGGTACGCGCCGCGTTCGCGCCCCGCCTCTACGCCTCGGACAATGTTTGGGCTGTTTCCGCTCGTGGAAAGCGCCACCAGCACATCCGCGCTGGAAACCAGTGACTCGATTTGCCGCGAGAAAATGCGCTCGAATCCGTAGTCGTTTCCCGCCGCGGTCAGCACCGAAGGATTCGTGGTCAATGCCAGCGACGCCAGTCCGGGCCGTTCGTTGCGCAGCCGGACGACCAGCTCCGCCGACAAATGCAGCGCATCTGCTGCGCTGCCCCCGTTCCCGAAAAACACGATCTTGCCGCCGGCGCGCAGCGCCTTCGCCGATTTTTCCGCGAATTGTCCGATTCGCTCGATCAGCTCGCCGGACAACGCCTGTTTGAGTCTTGCGCTTTCTTGCAATTGCCGGCGGATCTCGTCGCTGATCGATTCCATGGCGCTCTAGCAGAGCACGATCTTGTCGCGGTGACGAACCACACGTCGCGTGGCGTTGCGCGTATCGACCACCAGCTTGCGCGGCATCAACGATCGCGCCGTAATCGTAGCTGGTGTGATCGGTGGCGATGAGCACGCAGTCGTAGCCTCCGATCGCTTGCGGCGTCAGCGGAACGGACTTCATATTCTCGTAGTTGTAGTGCCGCATCTTGTGCAGTTGCGGGAAATAGGGATCGTTGTAATCCACCTTTGCTCCCGCGCTTGCAACAGTTCCATGATCTTCAGCGACGGCGACTCACGCATGTCGTCCACGTCCTTCTTGTAGGCCACGCCCAGGACCAGTAATCTCGCGCCCTCTCATGCTCTTTCTGCCGGTCGTTTAGCGCCGACGCCATCGCTTCTACCACGTGATACGGCATCGCCGTGTTGATCTCGCCGGCCAGTTCGATGAAGCGCGTCGCAAAAGTCGTACTCCCGCGCCTTCCAGGACAGGTAAAACGGATCCACCGGAATGCAGTGGCCGCCGAGTCCCGGCCCCGGATAAAACGGCATGAATCCAAAGGGCTTGGTCGCCGCCGCGTCGATCACTTCCCAGATGTCGATCTCCATGCGCAGGCTCAGCATCTTGAGCTCGTTCACCAGTGCGATGTTCACGCAGCGGAAGATATTCTCCAGCAGCTTGGCCATTTCCGCGGCTCTCGTCGAGCTTACCGGCACGACCTTCGCTACGATCTGCGCGTACAGCGCCACCGCGGCTCGTCCGCTCGGCGGATTGATCCCTCCGACGACTTTGGGAATCTGCGCCAGGCCGTATTGCTTGTTTCCTGGATCCTCGCGCTCCGGCGAAAAAGCCAGAAAGAAATCGGAAGCGATCTTTTCGTTTTCCGGTCCCGCGCGATCGGGCATTTCATGCCGCTTTTCTCCAGGATCGGCAGCACCAGTTCTTCGGTCGTTCCCGGATAGGTGGTCGATTCCAGCACCACCAGTTGGCCCCGCTGCAGGTGCGGCCGAATGGACTGCGCGGTGTCCTCCACGTAGGCAAGATCCGGCTCGCGCCGTTGATCGAGCGGCGTCGGAACGCAGATGATGATCGCGTCCGATTCCGCCAGCTTGCGAAAAATCGTTCGTCGCGCTGAAGTGTTTGCGATTGCACGAATTGTTGGATTTTGTTTGCGGGATGTGCTCGATGTACGATTTTCCCGCGTTCAGGGCGTTTACTTTGGTTGGATCGGTGTCGAATCCGATTACTCTGTGCCCGGCTTCGGCAAATCGCAGTGCCAGCGGCAGCCCCACGTATCCACAGCCGATAATCGCTATTTTCAGTTGCGCACTCTTGAAGAATTCTGGTTTCCGGTCAACGGCCATGGTTCGATCGAGCTCCTGATTGTTTTTGGAAACTAATGTGCTCCTGGGCGCGATGCACAGGTTTGAATATAACAGGCCCGCTGCGTCCTTGTGCCATGGACCTCGCGGTGGGTTTCTCCCCAGTTACGGCAGTTGCCTCCTTTTTCCACTCAGAGGAAGATGTTATTGGGCTGGGGTGCCCGCATGGTCGACATTCATTGCCACATTCTTCCCGGGCTGGACGATGGCGCCACCGATTTTGGCGAATCCCTGGCCCTCGCCGAGTCCGCCATTGCGGAAGGCGTGACTCATGTCGTGGCCACCCCGCATTCTAGCAGCCAGTTCAGTTTCAATTACCAGCGTGTTCGGCAGCTTCGCGAAGAGTTGCAGTTCAAGCTGGGCTCCCGCCTGACTATCTCCACCGGTTGCGATTTTCACCTTAACCTCGAAAATCTCCAGGCTCTCCAGGCCGATGCCCCCCGTTTCTGCATCAACCAGCATTCCTACCTGCTTGTCGAATTCAGCGAGTTTGCCATCCCGCCCACCACCCACCATACCCTTCACGAAATGCAGCTGTTGGGTTTGCGGCCCATCATCACCCATCCCGAGCGCAATTCCATTCTGCAGTCCCAGCCCCGCACTTTGGCGGCCTGGGTGCAGCTCGGTTGCTATGCGCAAGTCACCGCGTCTTCTCTGACCGGCGCTTTCGGCAATCGTTCCAGGGACGATGCCATCCGCTGGATTGCCGAAGGTCTCGTTCACTTCGTCGCTAGCGATGCTCACCACACTCGTTGGCGCCCGCTACGCCTTCTCCCCGCTTTCGAGATAGTTGCCAGGGAATTCGGCCCGGACAAGGCGCGCGCCTTGTTCGTCGACAATCCCGCGGCTGCCGTCGAGGGCCACGATCTTCCTCACGTTCCGGACATCACCCCGCAGGAAAAGCCCGCCCGCCGCAAGAAATTTCTCTTCTTCTAGGTCTGCTGTGTTTTCCAGGTTTGGGGTTGTGCACCGGCTTCTCTCCGCGATGTGGCCTCACTCCATGCCCCACGCTAAGATGTTTCCTGGAAACGGGGGAGGCTGCATGCGTGCTGTAGTTACGGGAGGTGCCGGATTTCTGGGATCGCACCTGTGTGATCGATTGATTGCCGAGGGATGGGAGGTTCTGGTGCTCGACAACCTCGTCACCGGCGTGGCTCACAACCTCCTTCATCTTCAGGGGAATCCGCGCTTTCGCATTACCCAGGTGGATGTTTCCAAGTTCATTCAGGTCGAGGGGCCCGTGGACTATGTGCTCCACTTCGCTTCGCCTGCCAGTCCCGTGGATTATCTCAAGCTTCCCATTCAGACCCTCAAGGTCGGCGCTCTCGGCACCCACAACGCCCTCGGTCTCGCGCTCACAAAAAATGCCAAATTCTTTCTCGCGTCCACCAGCGAATGTTACGGGGATCCGGAAATTTCCCCGCAGCACGAGGAATATTGGGGTCGTGTCAATCCCATCGGCCCACGCGGCGTCTACGACGAAGCCAAACGCTTCGCCGAGGCCATGACCATGGCCTATCACCGCTATCATGGCGTCGACACTCATATCGTCCGCATCTTCAATACTTATGGCCCGCGCATGCGTCTGAACGATGGTCGCGCCCTTCCCAACTTCGTATATCAGGCCTTGTCTGGCCAGCCCATCACCGTTTACGGTGACGGCCAGCAGACGCGCAGCTTCTGCTATGTTTCTGACCTTATCGAGGGAATTTATCGATTGATGCTCTCCGACGAACATCTGCCCACCAACATTGGCAATCCTCAGGAAATCACCATTCTGCAGTTTGCAGAGAAAATCCGTGAGCAGTTCGAAGACGCTCCACCCATCGTCTTCAAACCCTTGCCACAGGATGATCCCAAGCAGCGCTGCCCGGATATCGCCAAGGCCAAGCGTGTCTTGGGATGGTCCCCTAAAGTGGAGTTGCCGGAAGGTCTTCGACTTACCCTGGAATACTTCAAGCGGCAGTTCGCTGCGCAGCGCACTGCCTAGATCTGCGATTTGGCCCGGCTATTCCCGGCCGAACGAATAATATTCGAATCCCAATGCGCGCATGCGTGCCGGATGGTAAAGATTGCGTCCGTCGATCACCAGTTTGCGCGCCATTAATTTTCCCGCCCGCTCCCAGTCCAGATTTCGAAACACATCCCATTCCGTGCAAACCAGCGCGGCGTCCACGCCCTTTAGCGCTTCATAGGGGTCTTCGTGGTAATCGAGCTGTGGCAACACGCTCTTGGCCCGGGAGATCGCTTCCGGGTCCGTGGCCTGTACCAAAGCACCCTCGCGCACCAGCCCCTTGGCTACTTCCAGCGCCGGCGAAAATCGCGTGTCGTCCGTATTTGCCTTGAAAGCCAGTCCCAGGAGCGCTACCCGTTTGCCCTTGATGACCCACAAGGCTTTGTGCACCTTTTCGAAAAATCGCTCAATGCGCTCCTTATTCACCCGCTCAGTGGCTTTCAGGATGTCGAAATCCACGCCTACCGTACCCGCCAGGTGAATGAAGGCCTGCACGTCCTTCGGAAAACAAAATCCTCCGAACCCCAGTCCCGCTCGCAGGAATTGCCCGCCGATTCGGGGATCGAGTCCCATCGCGTGCGTCACTTCCTCCACGTTCGCACCGATTCGCTCGCATAAATCCGCGATCACATTCGCGTAACTGATCTTCAGCGCAAGAAAGGAATTGGAGGCATGCTTGATCAGCTCCGCGCTGTTGATCGTCGTGACCAGTAGCTCTCCGGCGTGCCCCGCCGGGCACTGCCCGTTGTGCACCGGGCAATGGAACTTGCGCTCCAGGATCGGCCGGTAGATCTCCCTCAATTGCGCCGCGGATTCCTCGTCTTCCACTCCCACCACGATCCGGTCGGGATGAAAGAAATCCGCCACCGCTGTTCCTTCCCGCAGAAATTCCGGATTCGACGCCACTCGAAACTGCACCTCGCTGCTCTTCGAATACGCCGTAAGGGCTCGCCGCAATTCCAGGCCGGTTCGCGCCGGTACCGTGCTCTTTTCCACCACCAGCTTGGAAGAACGTGCTTCCGCGGCGATTTGCCGTGCCACGTTATCGATCGCCGATAGATCCGCCTCGCCGCTTTCCTTGGGCGGCGTTCCTACGCAGATGAATATGGCGTCGCCCTGGCGTATCGCTTCTCCCGCGTCGGCGGTATACGAAATTCGTCCCGCTTTTTTCGCGGATGCCAGGATCTTGTCGAGGTGCTCCTCATAAATCGGCACGCCGCCGGCGTTCAGTTGCGCGATCCGTTTTTCGTCGATGTCCGTGCACACCACGTCATGCCCGGCTTCCGCCAAGCATGCTCCGGTCACCAGTCCCACATAGCCGCAACCTATTACGGAAAGACGCAAGATCATCTCCTGGAAAACTCTTTCGACACTAGGCGGGATGCGCTAGCTGTATTCTTCGCTTCTATTTTGACCCAACTGACAGGTGCAGGCAAAGGTTGGCCGGAATCCTGTGCTTATTCGAACGCCGTATGCATTCGTCCTGGACGTCACGCCGTGTACCGTCGTTGGATGAAGCAGCAACCTTTTTGGATTTGGCCTTTGGCTGTGGCTGGCCGGCAGTCGGAGGAACCTCTTTTGTTTCAAGCAGTTCTGGTGCGTTGTATGCCATTTCGCCCCAGCAGCAATCCTCGCAGCCCCAGCAGCAGCAGTCGAGGTTGCCGCCGCACCAACTTCCATAGCAGGCGCGTCGATTCATCCCGGTTAATTTTGCTCAGCGCGTTTTGCGCCGGGACGCTCAATAGATCGACCAATTGGGAATAGTCTCGCTGCTGAAAGTGGTGCATAGTTCGGCGGATCAGCCAGTGCGTGCTCAGCTCTCTTCGCAACGCCGTGAGTTCCCAGCTTCGGCCATTTCGCAAAATCGATTCCGCCACCCCTAGCGCGCCCCGAAACCCGGTCACCACTCCCCCTACCGTCGTCACCTTCACTTGGGCTGCGGCATCCCCCACCAGATACACGTGGCCGTTCCCGATCCGCCGCTTCACTGGAATCCACCGCCGGTACACCGGAATCCGCGCTCCCTGCCACTCCAGTGGCTCCATTCCCTTCTTCTCCAGGAATTTTCCTAGGCACCGCGCCGTGTCTCGCCCGTCCTCCCCAATTACGCCCAATGCGGCGCGATCCTCCGACTCCGGAATCAGCCAGTAAAAATACGGCGTGTCGTCAGGCACGAACCACACTCGCGTCGTGTCCGGAGCGCAATCTTTCGGCAACCGCACGATCGCTTGCACCAGCGGCACCGTCTCGATCGGCGGCCAGCCTGCCGTTCGCGCCACTCGGCTGGATGCTCCATCCGCCCCCACCACACTCTCGGCGTGGATCCGTTCCTTCGTTCCCGCGGACTCAATGTCCAGGTGAAATCCTTTCCCGTTTGGTGTCAGCCCCAGGAATCGGGTGTCGAACGAAATCTCCGCTCCCACGCTCCGTGCTTCCCGCGCCAACCCGGGTATCAGTTTGCCGCGCTCGATGATCAGGTCCGGCTCGCTCAACTCGATCTGTGCCGACCGGCCGTCCGTGAACAGTTCGAACCTCCGGATTTCGTTCCGGATGCTTTCTTTCGCCAATGCCCCCATTTGCTTTCGGAAATGATTTGTAACGATCAGCGTCCGCGGCGCGGGGTCCAGCGTGGCCTTTGACTCCAGCACCCGCACCGCGCGGCCTCCGCGCGCAACCTGCGCTGCGGTAAAGAACCCGGCTGCCGACCCTCCTACAATCACAACTTCGGATTCGGCTTTTTTGGCCCGGCTTCTTCCAGATATGTTTTGCACGATGTCCGATCCGCTTCCTTCTGTCGCCCGGCTCCGGAAGCCGATTTTGACAGGAAGCGCGAGCCTTGCAGGCGCTTGGTTGCTTTACCAACCAGGCGGCCTAAGTATAGCGAATGTCATCTGCCGCGCAAATTACGTGGCTTCCAACTTCCTCGCTGCCTTTTGCTCTTGCTTGCGGACCTGCCGCTCATACGGCGCCCTCTCCAGTATCCACACCATCGTCAGCACCGCCACAATGGCGGCTCCGCCCGCGATTATCGCCCCACTTTTCGAAAGATACGCCACCAGCACCGCCGCTCCCCCACTCATTGCTCCCAGCGAATACATGCCCAGCACCGCTCCACGCTGGCCCCATCCCCAATTCGCCAGCCGGTGCGCCGCGTGATCCTTCCCCGGTGTCGTGAATGGCAGCAATCCTCGTCTCGCTCGTGAAATCGTCACCAGCGTCGTGTCCGCGATCGCCGCTCCCAACACCAGCAGCGGCGCCACCCATCCCGCCACGTAATTCGCGTTTTCCAGCCGCAGTTTCAGCGCCAGCGTCGCCATCAGGAAGCCTAGAAACATTGCCCCGCCGTCTCCCATGAAAATCTTCGCGGGCTTGAAGTTCCATCGCAGAAATCCCGTAGCCGCTCCCAGCACTGCCGCCGCCAGCGTTGTCACCAGTGTTTGCCCGTCCAGGTACGCCAGCATCGCGAAAAAAATAGCCGCCATGGCCGCGACTCCCGCGCACAACCCATCCATGTGATCCAGTATGCTGAACGATGCCGTAATTCCCACCACCCAGACCACCGTCAGCCCCGCATCCAGCAGATACCCTGCGTGCCCGTGCACGAATATCTCGAACACTCGCGCATGGATGCCGCTGGCCAGCAAAATCCCCGCCGCCAGCGGCATCGCTCCAAACAGTTTCACTTGGTGATGCAGCCATCCGCGGTCGTCCAGAAATCCCACCGCCGCCACCAGCGTCGCTCCCGTCACGATTCCCGCGCTCTGTGCCCGCGCTCCTCCGTCCAGCGCGAACAGCACCGCCAGCAGCACCGCCAGGTACATCGCCAGCCCGCCCAGCAACGGTATCGGTCGCGCGTGTACCTTCCTCGGCCCGGGCAGGTCCACCATCCCGACCCGCAACGCCAGCGCCTTCACCGGCACCATCAGTACCAGCGACGACACCAGAGCAATCACGAACGCCAACGCGCCTGCCGCCATCTCCCCCTCGTTTCCTTCCAGGTTCCCGCCAACCGCAGCAAGCCGTTGGCCGCCCGGCTGGGCATACTCTAACCCAGTATATAAAATAACTCTTCAGTAATATACACTTCTCTTGCGATGCCCCAAGGTACCGCCGAATCTTCGCCTTGGCGCACAAATCTCCCCCCGCCGCGCTCTTGGCGTTACCCCCAGCTCTTCTCCTGTTTGGGAATTTCCTTGTACCGCCCGCCCTAACGTCTACTCGACGAGCCTACGCGCCCGCCGCTTCTTCCACGATCTCCGCGAACTTCCGCGTCTCCGTGCTCCGCTGGTATCCGCTCGCCGCTTCGAGCGCCCTCTCCGCCATGACCTTCCGTCCTTCTGCATCTCTTGCCAGCCGCCGCAAACTTTCCGCTACCTCCGCCGGCTTGTCCGGATCGGCACACACCCCGAATCCCTGCTGCTCTCCCAGCGTTGCTACATCCGTCTCTTTCGGCGCCACTGCCACAATCGGCTTCCCCGCCGCCAGGATTCCGTACATCTTGCTCGGCACCACTACGCCTTCCAGCCCTCGCCGGATGGTAATCACGTGCGCATCCGCTGCCGCCAGCACCGACGCGATCGCCTTCGCCGGAAAGAACGGCAGAAATCGCACGTTGCGCATCCCCGCCGCGGCCGCCGCCAATCGCTCCCGCTGTGCTCCCTCGCCCACGAACACCAGCCCGATTCCATCCTTCTCCACCTGTCTTGCCGCCTCCAGCAACGTGTCCCACGCTCCATAAAATCCCAGGTTTCCCGCATGTACCGCCACGAACCGGAATTCTCCTCGCATTTGCCGCACTACCTCGTCATCCACTTTTTCCTGAGGCTCGGCCATCTCCGCGCCATCCCGCACCACCACCACTTGCCCTGCCGCTACTCCCTTCGCCATCACTCGTGCCCGCATATCCTCGCCCAGCACGATCACGCGCGTCGCCCTTCGCAGCGCCCAGCGGTGCAACCTCTCCCATAACCGCGAAAGCAGTCCCGGTTCCACGATCGATCCGGCCACCGCCATGTCCGGATACATGTCTCGAATGTTGTAGACGTACGGTTTCCCCTTCAGCAGTGCGACGCACGCTCCCACGATTCCTTCGAACGGTGGATCGGTCATCGCCAGCACCACATCGCAGCCCACGAACAGCGACACCGGCACGCTCCACGCCACATAACTCAAATAGTTGAACACTCGTCTCGCCATCTGCGTCCTCGGAAACGCGCTGGACCCTACGCGAATGATTCGTTGTCGCCCATCAGTCTCCGTTTGCCACGGTCGCCACGCCCGCCGCTCCGTCGGCTCGTACGATGGCCGCCCGCACACCACTGTCACCTCATGTTTTTCCGCCAGCGGTCCCACGAATGCCGCCGCCATCTTTGCCGTGGCGGACGTATCCGGCGGGTAATACAGGTTCAGCACCAGTGCTCGCACCGGAGGATTGTACCGTCATGCTTGGGCGTTTCTTCTTCGTGTTGCGGAAAATACCTCGCGTCGGGAACTACTTCGACGCCTGTAGGGAATAGCAATCAGTCCGTGTGTTGGCCGTCCAGCATTCCTCGTCCGGGCGGAGGATTTGGCCTTCTCCCGCTCACGCGATCAGAAAGTCCCCCAGCACTAGCGCATCCATCTTTGTCCGCTGAAAGCAGTTCAGCGCTTCTTCCGGCCGGCATACGATGGGTTCATTGTCATTGAACGATGTGTTCAACACCATCGGCACGCCCGTCGCCGCCTCAAACTCCTTGATCAGCCTCCAGTATCGCGGGTTCGCCTCGCGCGTTACCGTCTGCAATCGCCCCGTTCCGTCCACGTGCGTTGGTGCCGGAATCTGCTCCCTCTTTTCCGGCCGGACCGCGTATGCAAACGTCATGAACGGCGATGGTTCTGTCCGCTCGAACCACTCTCCCGCCGCCTCTGCCAGCACCGACGGTGCGAAGGGTCGGAAAATTTCCCGGTGTTTGATTCGCCGGTTAAGGATTTCTTTCATATCGGGTCTTCTCGGATCGGCCACGATGCTCCGGTTCCCCAGCGCTCGTGGTCCCCACTCCGCCCGGCCCTGGAACCACCCCACGATTTTTCCTTCCGCGATCAGTCCCGCGGTTTTCCGCGCCAACTCCTCTTCCGGCAATTCTTCCACTCTCCAGTCATTTCTCCCATCCGCCCGTTCGATCGCCGCGCGCGTCTCCTCTTTCGAGAAGCTCGGTCCCCAGTACGCATGTTCCATCGCGAACGACCGTGCCTTCCCCAGCTTCTGGTGCCACACGTAGTAGGCCGCGCCCACCGACAATCCGCCGTCTCCGGCCGCCGGCTGCACGTACGCCTGCTCGAACGGCGTCTCCGAGAAAATCTTTCCGTTTGCCACGCAGTTGAAGGCCACTCCTCCCGCCAGGCACACCGCCTTCAATCCCGTCTTCTCCGACAGCTTCCGCAGCATTCCCAGGTACACTTCTTCCAGCCGCGCCTGCAGCGTACATGCCAGGTCGCGGTGCCGCTCGCCCACTTCCTCTTCGGCTTTTCGCTCCGGTCCCAGCCTTTTTGCCATCTTTTCCGAAAAGACCTTGCCTTGCGTGGGCGTCTGGTCCGCTTCCGCCCAGCTCATCGCCGGGCCCGTCCGGTGATGCGTGAAATATTCCAGCCCCAGCCGGAACCCCATCCGCCCGTTCTCTTCTACCTGTACGATTTCTCGGAATTCATCCAGGTACTTCGGCTGTCCGTAGGCCGCAAGTCCCATCACCTTGTATTCGTCGCCGTATTTTCGAAATCCGAGGTATTGCGTCACTCCCGTGTAGTACAGCCCCAGCGAATGCGGAAACATCACCGCACCGCCGATCCGCAGTCGCGAGCCTTCGCCCGTTCCCCACATCGTGCTTGCAAAATCGCCCAGTCCATCCGCGGACAGCACCGCCGCTCGTTCGTACCGTGAAACGAAGAACGCGCTCGCCACGTGCGCCCGGTGATGCTCCACGCGATGAAACTTCGCGCGCAGCTTGGCCGGATCGATTTCCATCGCTTGTGCCAGCGCTTCGCGGATTCCCGTGAACTTCACCATCACCTTCGCCCGTTCCCGTGCGAACGACGGCAGCCGCGCCGCGTACCACAGCTTCATTCCCAGCCGCGCGTACGGATCGCGCGGCACCGCTACGTGATCGACTTCCTCGATGCGCAGCCCCGCTTCTTTCAGGCAATAACCGATCGCCAGCGCCGGAAATCCCGCTGCATACTTCACCCGGTTGAAGCGTTCTTCTTCCACCGCGGCCACCAATCGCCCGTCGCAGACGATCGCCGCCGACGCATTCCCGTGATACGCGTTGATTCCCAGAATATTCATGCGTGTCTCGATCGTGCCTTCGTCCCTCGGCTTACAAATTCCTCCTGCACCATTCGTTCAGCACGTACAACGACCAGGACCGCGACCACGATCTTTTGCCCGCTAGAAATTCCTTCCACACTTCCCGCACTCCATTTTCCCGCACCAGTCCGCGCAATCCCTTCGCGGGCTCCGCGAAACTGTCCTCCATTTTCTTCCGCAACGTTCCCCGCAGCCACTCTTCCCACGGCAGCGTAAATGTTTTTTTCGGCTGCCCGAGGACTTCTTTCGGCAGAATTCCCTGTAGCGCTTCCGTGAGCAGCGCTTTCGCTTGGCCCGGCCTCTGTCTCGCTGCGTCGGGCAGGGTGTTCACGTATTCCACCAGCGGCGTGTCCAGCAGCGGCACGCGCACCTCCAGCGATCTCGCCATGCTCACCGCGTCTGTATCGCGAAGTAGCGTGCTTACCAGGTACGTTCTCGTTTCCAGCCACGCGGTCCCGGCCACCGGCTCCATCTTTCTTGCCTCGTCCGCCGTCCGCTCCAGCCAACCCACCCAGGTCGGCTCCAGCGTTACTCCGTCTGCGTTGATCGTGCTCGCCCGGAATCGCGGCTCCGTCAGGCGTCCTAGCTCCGTCGGCGCGAATAGCGCTCGCGCAAAGTAGTACCCGTGCGGCAGTGCAGTTGGCGACACCCATGCTGCCGCCAATTTTCTCGCTCCGTCCGCCGAAGTTCCTCTTCCCGCCATCGCTTTGAGCAGCGGAACCGTCGCTCGGCGGATTCCTTCCGGCAGTAGCTTTGTCGCGCGTATCAGCTTCTCCAATTTTTGCGTGTCGCCGAATGTCTTGTACCCGGCGAACAGCTCATCGCCTCCCAGGCCGGACACCGCCACCTTTAATCCCGTTTCTCGCGCTGCCCACGACACGAAATACGTATTGATCCCGTCCATCGTCGGTTGGTCCAGCGCCGCCGTCGCCTCGTCCAGGCGTGTCAGCATCGCTGCGCCATCCAGCGCAATCTCTTGATGTTGCGTCCCGCATGCTTCCGCTACTCTGCGCGCCGCCGCGCTTTCGTCGTATTGCGTTCCCGGAAAGGCCAGCGTGAAGCTGCGAATTCCCGGCTGCGTCCGTCCGGCGAGCGCCGCGATCGCTCCGGAATCCAGCCCACTGGAGAGAAACAATCCCACCGGCACGTCGGCGATCAGGTGCGTTTTCACCGCGTCTTCCAGCATCGGCCGCAGCCGCCTCGCCGCCTCGTTCAATTCGCTCGGTTTCTCCGGATCACGGGCCGCCGGACTTCGCCGCAAGTCCCACCACGGCCTCGCTCGCGGCACTCTCCTTCTTTCCGGTACGTACAGCAGCATCCGGTGGCCCGGCGGCAGCGAAAACACTCCTTCGATCATCGTCACCGGCTCGGAAACGCTCCCGAACGCCAGGTACGAAGTCACCGCGTCCTGCGAAATCTTCTTCGATACCACTCCCGCTGCCATTAGCGCTCGCACTTCCGAAGCGAACGCGAATCCCACTGGCGTTTGCGTGTAATACAGCGGCTTGATTCCCAGCGGATCCCTCGCCAGGAACAACAACGGCGTCGCCGCGTAACGCTTTCGCAGGTCCAGCAGTGCGAAGGCAAACATACCTCGCAATTCCGCCAGGCAGTCCTCTCCCCACTCTTCCCACGCATGCACCAGGATTTCCGTGTCGGATTGGGTCGCGAATCGGTGCCCGCAGAGCTTCAATCTCTCCCGCAGCTCGCGGTATCCGTACAGCTCTCCATTGAAAACCACCGCAACGTCGCGCGCTTCGTTCCAGATCGGCTGCTGGCCGCCCTCCAGATCGACGATGCTCAGTCTTCGCGATCCCAGCGCCAAACCCGGCGCTCGCTCTTCATCGACTACAAAACCCTCTTCGTCCGGTCCGCGGTGCCGCATCGCTGCCGCCATCGCGCGTACCTGTGCTTTGCAATCCGTTGTGCGGTCGAGAAACGCCACGCCACAGATTCCGCACACGCCGTTACTCTTCCTCTGCCGTTTTGTTGCTCCAAAGGATTCGCGCTGCCGGCAACATACGCAATAACTTACGCGACTCGACGTTCCGCTGGTACCAGCCGCGCATACAGTGTTTCCATCTCGTGCGCCGGCTCCTGCCATCCCAATCGCTCGGTGGCCGCCGCGCAACCCTTCGCCAATCGTGTTCGCAGTTCCGTGTCGCCCAGTATCCGCTCCATCGCCGCGGCGATCTCGCCCGCTTCGTGCGCCGTTACCAGCGCCGCCATGTCCTTCAAGAGCGGCGCGATTCCGCAACCCTCCGTGATCACCGCTGGCGTTCCCGCCGCCACCGCTTCGGCCGCCGTATTTCCGAAATTTTCGTTTTGCGAAGGCAGTACAAACACGTCCGCATCCCGGTAGGCGCTCCATTTCTGCTCGCCGTAGACGCCTCCCGCAAACTTCACCTGCGGCGCCAGCCCCATTTTCCTTGCAAGCTCCGCTAGCTCTCTCTGCATTCCGTCTTCGTCCGGACCAGCGAATACTAGTTGCAGCTCCGCCCCTTTCCACCGCTTGTTCACTCGCTCAAAGGCCTCCAGCAGCAGCTCCGGACTCTTCTTTCGAGACATCCTTCCCAGAAACAATATCAATTTCGCTTCCTTCGCTATTCCCTGTGCGCTTCGAAATCGTCCGTGCTCGGGCCACGATGCGGGCCGCTCCACTCCATTTCGTCGCAGAACGATTTTGTCCTCCCGTTGCCCTTGCTCCCGCAGCTCTCCTGCCTCTTGTTCCGAAGTCGCAATCAGAAACTCCGCCTCGCGTAGCATCGCCCCGCCGATGGCCAGGTGATACAGCCGCTTTAGCGCGAAACTTCGCACGATCGGCACATACATTCCCATCGGTTCCACCACGTAGGGTTTGTTCAATTGTCGGCATATGGTCGCCACTCGCGGCCCCAGCAGGTCATAGAGTCCGAAAATGTGCACCACGTCGAACTGGTTCAACCGTGCCCGGCAAAATCTACCCGCTGCCGGATTCCAGCTCAGCGCCCGGTATCGTAGCCACGCCGGTAAATAGATGGCCTGCACTCCATTTTTCCGGGTCCTCCATCCGAACGGAGATCGCTCCAGATCCCCGTCGGCGTTCCGCTCTTCCACGCCCCAATCCGACGTCAACACCGTCACTTCGTGGCCTCGCCGGGCCAGCTCCTCGGATAGTGCCCGCACTTTTTCGGGAGGCCCGCCAAATTCCAGAAATGGCGCGTACGTTTGCGTGACGTTCAGGATGCGCATGTTTCGCGCAGGATTTTCTTGAAGGATTTCGCGAACACACTGAATCGAAATTCGCTGGCCACCCGTTCGCAGCCGCGCGTCCCCATCTCTTTCGCCGCTTGCGGATTTGCCAGCAGCGTCTCGATGCACGTAGCCAGCTCCGGCGCGTCGCCGTGATGCACCAGGTATCCGGTCTTGCCGTCCTCGATCACTTCCGGTGCTCCTCCGTGCGCTCCGCCGATCACCGGCTTCCCGAACGCCATCGCTTCCAGGTACACCAATCCGAATCCCTCGCCGCCGCTCGGCAGCGCGAAGATTTCGCACGCCGCGTAGCATCCCGCAACCTCCCCGTAGCTCAACTGGTTGAAAAAATGCACGTGCCTTTGCACTCCGCACCCTTGCGCCAGTTGCTCCAGCCAGGGCTGGTCATCGCCTTCCCCCACCGCCACCAGTTGCAGGTCCGGCCATTCGTGCAACAGCCGCGGCAGCGCGGTGATCAGCGTATCCATTCCTTTGTAGCGCTCCTGCGACGCCCATCTCCCTACCGTCAGGATCACTCGCCCGCTCGGAAAATTCAGCGGCAACGCGCGGCGCGAACTTTCCGTCACCAGCGTTTCAAACTCCGGATCGAGTGCCCACCGCAGCACCTTGATCCGGCTTTTCGGCACTTGCTGTTGCGTCGCCACATGCTCCGCGGTGTCCCGCGTTGGCGCCAGGATCAGCGTTGCTCGCCGCAGCGCGCTTCTCCTCATTTTGGAGAGCGGTTCCCACACTTCCAGCCCGTGCGTCGAAATAATCGATTTCATCTTTCGCGCGGATAGCCGCATCGCTTGCGTCACCGGCGCCAGGTTCGGGTGCACCGCCACCACCAGTTTCGCTTTTCGCCTCGCCGCTCGAATCGCCGTCGCCGTGAATCGCGCTTTCGAGCGGTCCGCTCCGGTGAACACGATTTCCCGTGTGCCCACTTGCAGCCGGTGCAGTTCCGCGGAATCGTTCAGGCTCAGCAGCCGGCACTCCATCCCCCGGCTTTCCGCGAATTCCGTCATCACCGCGGCCAGGTGGCGGCCCGCGCGCTGGATCCCGCCGGCCGGATTCAGCTCTGGAAACAGTCCGATAATCACGCGCAGAGTCTGCCAACAGCCGCGCCGGAAGGCAAGGCGCCATTTCCGCCGCTCTTCGAACTTTGCGCAACCTTACTTCGCGCCGTTGGCCACCAGCGGCAACAAATCGGCCAGCCGGTCGAGATAAACATCCGCGGGATGCGCCGCGCGATCGTGCACGCCAAATCCGTAGTTGACTGCGGCGGCTTGCATGCCCGCGTTGCGGGCCGTCTGGATGTCCACTTCGGAATCTCCCACGATCATGGCTTCCGCCGGCGCCGCATGCATCTCCGCCAGAATTTTCCGCGCCCCGAACGGGTCCGGCTTCTTGGTCTCAAAACTGTTGCCGCCGTAAATCACATGAAAATATTTCGCCAGTTCCAGCGCTTCCAGGATGCGCACGCTGATGCGTATCGGCTTGTTGGTCAGCACCGCCATCGGAATGTTTTGCGCGTGGAGCTGCGCGAGAGTTTCCGCCGCTCCGGGATAGGCGCGCGTGGAATCGAGCTTGTGCTTTTCATAGTGCGCCAGGAAAAAACGCAAAGCCGCGGCGTGTTCTTCTTCGTGGGCCGAGCCGCCCAGCGCCCGGCTGACCAGCAGCGGCGCCCCATGCCCGATATAGCCGGAAATAACTTCCGGAGCGAGCACCACGCGGCGCATCTCCCGCAGCATCGCGTTTACCGATGCGATCAGATCGCCCTGCGAATCGATCAGCGTGCCGTCGAGATCAAAAATCAGCGCCCGCACCGCCGGCATTTTGCCCATCGCCATGCACGAATTCTAGCAGCCTCCGTAACCCCCGCCGCCCCAGTTTCCTCCAATTGCGCCCACGCGAATGAGCCGGCCACGCGAGGATGAGAAATCCACCTGGCAGAACCTCGCCGCTCCCCAAATGTAGTGGCGGACCTTTAGGTCCGTGCTCCTCGTGCTCCTCCAGCCAACTCGCACCCGTGACCCCCGCACCGAGGTCACGTCTCGCCACCCTGGCCGCTCCCGCTCAAGGGCGTCCTCGCCCTTTCCCAATATGTGTACCCATTTAATATATAATTGGTAAGTATGACCATCTATCGCAAGACTGCCCGTCTTCCCCCCAGAGTTACTTCGGCATCCGCTCCCACTTTGTCACCATCTGCTCCGACTTGCGGAAGCCCTATCTGGCCGAACCATTAGTCGCTACACGCGTGCTGGCTCTGCTTCAAATCTGTGCCGCCCGCGCGTCCTTCTTGGTTCACGCCTATTGCTTAATGCCAGACCACCTTCACTTTCTTGCGGAAGGTTCGGAACCCACTTCAGACTTGCGCGAATTCGTCCGCGTTTTCAAGCAGAAGACTTCCTTTGAGTTCCGCCAGTCGCGTCATGTCCCTCTTTGGGAAATGAGCTACTACGATCACATCCTCCGTTCCTCAGAGGCCATCGAGGATGTCGCCCGCTATATTTGGTGGAATCCCGTTCGCAGGCATTTGTGTTCTTCTCCCGGGGAATTCAGTTTCTCCGGCTCGCAGACAATCGAGTGGATGCAGCGCTCCGCCCAGTTCCCGTCATGGTCCGCGCCATGGAAGCGCACGGAACCAAGCTAAAGGCGAAGTCCTCTTCTCCACCCTCGCCGCTCCCCAAATGTAGTGGCGGGCCTTTAGGTCCGTGACTGGTTCTCCTTCGCAGCCGTATGGACCACCACCTCACTCTTGCCTTCCGCATCGTAGGTACCACGCAGTTAACTATTGACATGAGTAACCTTTCGTGATATGCTTTTTGGTATTGCTGGAGCGGACCCGTCGGAGGGTATCGGTCTCAACATCGCGTTGCCGCCAGCTAACTGCTTTAGAATGAACACTTATGCAGGTGTTGCATTCAAAGGACTTCAAGTCCCGTGCAATCAACACTTACACGCAATCCGGGGGTTGGGAGTACCTAACTGGTTACCCGGTACATCGTGATCCCGCTCAGCAGCTTGGGATAAAAATCCGTCGACTTTTGCGGCATCACCTCGCCGGACGTCGCTATGTGCATCATTTCTTCCACACCGCACGCATTCAGCAGGAACGCGATCTGCGCCGCTCCCCGGTCCACCGCCTCCACTGCCGCTCCGGCTTCCCGCTCGTACGTCAGATTTTTCTCCGACGTCACCGCTTGCGGCGTGATTCCCAGCGCCGCTTCCAGGATTCCTTCATGCAACAACACCACGTCCAGTTCGCGCTGCAGCGGCGATACGTTCGGCAGCAGCAGCCCCAGGTCCACGCCCGGCCGCAGCGTCAGCACGTAAAACGCGCGCTTCCCCGTCTCTGCTTCCGGGTAGACGCCGATCGCCCGTTCGCCCCGCGCTGCCGCCAACCGCGCCAGGAATTTGCTGCGGGCTTCGCCTCTCGCTTCTTCGTTCGCGAACGCAAACGACTCTGCCGCGAACCACGGCTCCAGGTAACGCCGCACGCTCGGCCAGGAAAAATCCGTCAGATTTGCCACCACGCGGTGCGTCGGCAGGATCGTCAGCCCTTCGCTGCGCGAGTTCACGAAGGTCATCATCGCCCGCTCGTACGGCGCGTCCGGATGCCTTCCGTTCGTTGCCTCGCGCATCTCGTTGCGGTAAGTCAGCGCCGTCTCGTAGCGGTGATGACCGTCGGCAATGACCAGCTTCTGGTCCTCCATCGCTTTCTGGATGCCGTGCAGTCGGTCCGGTTGCCACACCACCCAAAGCCGGTGCACCACGCCGTACTCGTCCCGCAATTCCGTGACCGGTGGTGCGTCGGCTTCCGCATGCGCCAGAATCGCATCCACCCTTTTCTGGTCGTCAGAATACAGCATAAAAAGCTGCCCGGTATGCGTTTGCGTATGCCGGAGCAGTTCCAACCGGTCGGCTTTGGGGCCAGAGAGCGTGTGCTCGTGCCGGAAGACCACGCCCGCGGAATAGTCCTCAAGCTTTCCCGCGCCGATGAAGCCTCGGCGTGTGCGGCGTTCGTTGCTGCCCGGCACGGTATATTCCTGGGTATAGGAATAAAACAGCGCGTCACGGTCCTGGGTGAGCACGTTTTCGTGAATCCAGCTTTGCAGCGCGGCTGCCGCGCGCGTGTACACATCGTTTCCCGGGCCGTCTTCCGGAAACGTCCGGCCTTTTTCGACGACAATCAGATTGTGGGGATCGGCGGCGTAATATTTCTCTTGCGCGGCGGGAGAAATCTTGTCGTAGGGCTGGGTAAGCACGCGATCGAAGGAGACCCGCGAAGGGTTGTAACGGAAGGCGCGAAAAGGAAAAACCTGGGCCATGAAATCTCCGGTCTGGAAGTGGTAGAGCTATGGAAACTTCTAGTTTACGCGAACCTCCAGCGAATCCGGAAAAGGGCAACTGTGAATATTTGGTCAAAGCCGAAGGTTACGCGTGCCACGGAAATTGTACGAGGATGACGGACCTCAAGGTCCGCCACTACATTCGTGTCGGCAGCGTTGAGCGCACAGCCAGGGTTGAGGGTTGGCGGTGTCACAAAGTGCGAGGAAAACAGAAAGCCCGCCCCCGGTGAGAGAGGGCGGGGGCGATGACGCCAAGGCTGACGCTAACGCTAAGGCTGAAGAATGCGCCTTATCGGCCCGTCTGGCGGAGGGCTTACTTGGAGAAGCTGGCGACGGCGGCGGCTTCGGTGTCGTAGACCTCGAAGACGGTGAGCAGCTTGGTGATCTGCAAGACTTCCTGGAACTTGCTGCCAAGATGGCAGAGGCGTAGCGAGGCGCCCTGGGATTTGGCGCTGTGATGCGCGGCGACCAGCGTGCCGAGGCCGGCGCTGTCGATGAAAGTGATGTTGTCCATATTGAGGACGACCTTCTTTTTGCCTTCGGCGATCAGGCTCTTGACCTTTTCGCGGAGAGCGTTGCTCTCTTCACCCAAAACGATACGGCCGTCGAGCGCCACCACCGCCACGCCGTCCACTTCGCGGTTCGTCATCTTCAAAGCCACGTTGTTATCCTCCTCGATCTTCTCGACAGCGGTACAGCGGCAACCGGGCCGACCGCCGAAGCATATCAGTAATAGTCCGCGCAAGACATGTAATAGCCGCAGACCGGGCAAATCAATTTACAGCGGCGTGATTCGAGCCGCTGCGAGCAAATGGGACAGAAGCGCGAGACATCTTCCTGGCCATCGAGCCCAGAGCGATCAAAATCACCGGCGAGCCCGGCGGTTTGGGGTGAGAGCGGCGGTTCCCGAGGCACCGGAGTTTCGCGATGCACAGAAGGGGCTTGCTCAGACCCAGCCGAAACCAGGGCTTGCGTGCGGGGACGTTCCACGGCGGGAAGGTTATAACACATCCCCTCAGAAGGGAAAAGCGCAGGAAAGCTGGAGGGAGGGCAGGAGAATCAAGGAGGTGGGAGAGCGGAGGGGGAGGCTTGAAACCAGCAGGGGGAAGGGCGCATCCTTATAGGTGAGGCCCAGGGGAACCGCATGCGTAAAGCCATTATGGTTGGGGGGATGGTATTGGCATTGCCGATGCTCGGTTGGGCGCAAGGGCGCGGAGGGGGAACGGCGGCAGGAGCGCCACAAGCCTCGGCTGCGAGGGCAGTGGTAATGCCGACGCGTCCGGTGGTAACGGCGGCCCCTCATACACCGACAAGAGCCGTGACGGGAGCGCATGCAGGGGCAGCCCCGGCGATGGCGGTTCATCGCGGACACGGGAACGGCAGCGGCGGGAATCATGGCACGGGATTTGTGAGCCAACCGGTTTTCCCGAACGAGTTCTCCAACACGCCGGGATTGGGATTCGATTACGCGCACGTGGCGGCGTTGAACGGCGGACGGGTACATCGCGGATTTGGCGGAGGCGGAAACATCGGATTCAGCGGGTTTTTGTTGTCGCCGCCAGCGGTCATTGTGCAAGGGGTGGAAGGACAGCCGGGAGTTGCGGAAGGGGCAGGCGAGGAAGCGGCGGCTAATGCAGGGGAAGAAGCGGGAGTAGCAGGTTTAGAGACGCGAGATGCGGAAGAACTGCAACGCGTCGATCAAGGACGTGGCGAGCGGGCACAACGGATCGAACGGGCGGCACCGGTGCCACAACGAGAGGCAGCCGAGTACGTGTTCGTGCGGCGAGATGGCGGGATCGTGTTCGCGGTAGCGTATTCGTGGGAAAACGGGACGCTGCGGTACGTGACCCGGGATGGAATGAGAAAAAGCATCGCGCGGGAAGCGCTGGACATGGATGCGACGCAGCAATTCAACGAGCAGCGCGGGTTGAGTTTTCGGGAGCCGGTGTAAGGCGACGGTTTTTTGTGGTAAGGCAATTCCTCAGCGGCGCTAAATCCGCCTATTTGAGGTAGGTTTGATGCGGACATCAAGGTCCGCTACTACCGTTCCACACGCAAATTTTTCCCCCAAGGTCCTCCCCAAGATCTCAGGTCTCCGAGGTCTAATACCCAGCACATCTATTTTTTTATGGGAAGGGGCATGACGTAACCGGAATGAGCGGGAAGTCCGGCGCGTTCGAACTGGACCGTGGTGTGATCAATGCCGAAGGCTTTTGCGGATTTTTCCTGAATGGACTTGAGGAGGCGCTCGCATTCGTCCAGGTGCATGTCCGGAACGCGGGCATGCAGGCTGAGGGCGTTGTGGCCGCCACCGAGGGACCAGATGTGCACATCATGGACTTCCTGGATGCCTTCGATGGAGAGCATGGCGCGAGCGACGTCCTCGACGCGGAGCTCGAGAGGTCGACCTTCGAGGAGGACGTGAGCGGATTCGCGCAGGATGCCGATGCTGGACCAGAGGACGAGAATACCGATGGCGATGCCGAGAACCGGATCGATCCAGAAGGCGCCGGAGAAATGAATGAGGATGGCGCCGCCAATGATAGCGATATTGGAGAGGGCGTCGCCGAAATTGTGAACGAGAATGCTGCGGAGATTGAGATCGCGGCGTCCACGAACAAGAGCGAGGGTGATACCGCCGTTAACGGCGAGAGCGGCGAGGGAAGTCCAAATCATCCAGCTTTCGACGACGTGTACGGGAGAGCGGAGGCGCTCGATGGCTTCGTAACCGAGCCAGACGGAAAGGAGGACAAGGAGGACGGAGTTGGTGAAAGCGGCGAGGATGCCGGCGCGATGGTAACCGTAGGTTTTCTCGGAGTCGGCAGGACGCTCAGCCCAGCGCATGGCAAGCCAGGAGATGCCAAGGGCGGGGACATCGGAGAGATTGTGGACGGCGTCGTTGAGCAAAGCGACGGAACGGCCGAGTAGACCACCGACGATTTCAGCGGCGACGAGAGCAAGAGTGGCAGCCATGGCCCAGCCGAGGATGGAAGGGCTGAGAGTGGGATGAGAATGACCGGCGTGACTGTGGCCGTGACCATGGCCATGGTCGTGAGGGTGGCCGGCCGGGTCATGGGAATGATCGTGCGAAGGGCCGGGATCGTTCTGAGGGTGATCGTGCGAATGCATCGCAAGGGTATTTTACGCGCATCGGCGAAGTTCGGCATAAGGGTGGCAGGGAGGTGATGACCGGGGCGGCAACGGCGGGTTAGTGGGCAGTTTGACACGGCGGGGAGCGGAGGCGATTGACGATGGGGGGTACGGCTGCGAACATCGAACAGAGCTTCCCATAGCGGTCGAATCCGTGCTGAAATACGCAACACATAGAGGCCACCGCGCCGAAAAATGAGCGTTCCCGTCGCCAAGCTGAGCTTTTGGGGAGTGAGAGGTTCCACGCCGACAGTCGATCCGGCGACGTGGCGATATGGAGGGAACACGCCTTGCCTGGAATTGATCGCGCCGGATCACACGAAATTCATACTGGATTGCGGGACAGGGCTGCGCATGCTGGGAAGCCGGTGGGCGGCGCCGAGCGGAGGACATTCGGCGGAAACGCATATTTTGGTGACGCACTATCATTGGGACCACATCCAGGGAATTCCGTTTTTTGCGCCGCTGTACGCGGAGAACAACGAATTTCACTTTTATAGTTTCCGGTCGAAATTTTTGGGACGAGACAGCCTGAAACAGGTATTCGAAACGCAGATGGCGTTGCCGTATTTTCCGGTGGACATGTCGGCGATGAACGCGAAGAGGAAGTTTCAGGAAGTGGACGGCGGAGAAACGTTCAAAATCGGAGAAAACAAAGTTACCGCGCGGTGGCTGAATCACCCGCAGGGATGCCTGGGGTACCGGATCGAGACACCGGCGGGGACAGTGGTGTACGCGACGGACAATGAGCCGGGGAATGCGGAACTGGACAAGAACCTGAGAGAACTGGCGGAAGGCGCAGACGTGTTCATCAATGACGCGCAATTCACGCCGGAACAACTGGCGACAACGCGAAAAGGTTGGGGGCACTCGACGTGGCTGGACGGGGGCAAGGTGGCACGTGCGGCCAACGCCAAGACGTTAGTGCTGTTTCATCACGATCCGGATTCGACGGACCGGATGGTGGACTCGATTTTGCGGCAAGCGCGGGAGGAGTTCGATTCCGTGTTTGCGGCGAGCGAGGGAATGGTGATTACGCTGGGCGCGCCGGGCGGGCGAGTGGACGCCCACATGCCTGGGACGAGAACAGCGCTGCGAAGAGAAGCGCAATTCCGGGCGAAGGTATCGGGAGTGACGGAGGGCGGGCACACCTTCGAGGAAGAGACGATCGTGCGAGATCTGTCGCTGCAGGGCGCGTTGATTTCGTTGCGGCACTGCCCGAGGCTGCAGTCGGAACTGCAAGTAACGATGGAAACGCCGGGGGAGGATGGATTGCAGGCGATGAAGCTGCGGGGATACGTGGTGCGGATCGATGAAGGCGCAGAGAAGGGTCACAGCGCGGTAGGCGTGGTGTTTACGGATTAGATTTTGCGCGGGAATGCGGAGTAAGGTGGTTCTTCAGGACGTCTTTATTTTCCAATAGGAAGCCAATGCCCGAAGCGAGAAAATCGGCAAATTTTGTACCGGTCCGTGAACTGGACCGGAGAGAGCCGACAAAAAAAGAGTTGCTGCGCGGACTGGTGCGGCAGGCGCCGTTCGTGGCGAAGAACTTCGGGCTGTATTTCCGGAATTCGTGGAAACGGCACGTGCTGCACACGAAGGTGATGGCGGCGCATACGGTGACGTTCTATGTGACGCACAAATGCAACCTGGCTTGCACGTATTGCACGCAGAAAGAGCCAGACGTTTTCAGCGAAGAGCTGGACACCAAACACACGCTGAGATTGCTGAGGCGAATCCGGAAGGAAACGGATTCGATCGTGATTACGGGCGGGGAGCCGACACTGCGAGCGGACATCGAGGAGCTGGTGCAGGCGGCCCGATGGATGAACAGGTTCAGATCGGTGCTGCTGATCACGAACGGAACATTGCTGGACCGCAAGGCGGGAATTCTGGATGCGGTGAGCGGGCTAGTGGTGAGCCTGGATGCGCTACAGGCCGACCCGACGAATCCGCTATCGAAGCCCGCGGCGGTGGGGAAAGTGCTGGAGAACCTGGCGCTGGCGAAAGAGCGGCTGGGAAGCCCGAGACGAATCACGATCAGCACGGTAATCGAGGAATGGAATATCGCCGAAGTGGAACGGCTGATGGACTGGTGCGGGGAGCAGGGGTTTGTGTTCGCGGCGCAGTCCGCGCAGATGGAAAAGATGCCGAATCTGCGGTTACTGCAGAATGCGAAATACCAGGCGCTGGTGGACAAAATTATCGCACGGCGACGCGAAGGGAAACAGGCGATCAACGGAACGCCGAAGACCATCGAGACGCTGCTGAGGTTCCAGAGTTTCGAATGCTACCCGACGATGTTCCCGAGAGTGTATCCGAACGGCGATGTGTTCTATCCGTGCGAACCATTGCGAAAAATCGCGGGCAATCTGATGAGAGACGGGTCGTTGCGAAAGATTTTCGCGGAAGGGAAGAAGAAGTACGGAGAAATACCGCCGTGCGAGGGAATCTGCTATTTGTTCGGAAACGTACTGTCGAGCTACTACGTGAACGATTTCTGGGGACTGGCGGGAGATTTTATAAAGTGAGGGGCAACTAGCCGAGGTCGGAGATTTTCTTGTCCAGGTGGGCGAGAGCGGCCTCGAGAGATTTCTTGTGGTTAGGATTGCTGGCGGATGCGAGATCGTTAACGATGCGGGTGCGGGAGAGCTGAAGGTCTTTTATCTCCTGCTCGCGAAGCAACTGGGCGGGGTCCTTGGGTTCCTTTCCCGAAGGGTATTTCCTGGATTCCGTGGATTCCACTTGCGCTTCTACGTCCTTACTTTCCCAGCCTCTAGCCATACCTAGAGTTTGACATAAATCAGACGTTTTGCAGGATGTTTGTGAGGAAAGTTTCGACGAAAATCGATCAAGCGCCGGCCGCGCGGGCGCGAGGCAAAACAGGCTGAGCAGGGCGCAAAATGCCGCGAATGGTGGTTTCAGCGACAGTAGCGAGATGCTCGGCGAAAATACCCCGATAGGAAAATTCGCCGAGATAGTCCATCCAAGTGATTTGAAGAGACCATCCTTCGGAAGAAGAGCGGACCTGGAGCGCGGAGACGCCGGCCACAGGAATAACCAGAACAGTGCGAAGCTGAGAATCAAGAGCCCAAACATTCTCCGCGCCGACAAAGAAATTAATGGAAATGGGTAGGGCGTTTCTGGGGCGAAATTGTCCGCCATTGACGACGACCAACGCGCCCAGCTCGCGGGCCTTGGCATCCAGATCAAACGCCGGGGCGGCCGGCGGGAGAAGGATGGCGAGCAGGAAAATCAGCAAGCCGGCGATGGCGGCGAGCCAACTGTTCCAGAGACTGAGCGGCAGGATAACAAGACCGGCTCCGGCGCAAGCGAGCAGCACGCGAAATGCGGTCCAGGAGCGCTCGTCTTTGCGGATGTTGAGAATTTTGGGAATGAGCAAAACCAGAGCGAAACCACCAGCGATAGCCAAGGCGCGAACCCGAGAGCCGAGAGTTTCGGAGGGCGCTGGAACAGGAGTGGCGGGCGTGTTCACAATCTTGATTCCGTGAAAGTCAGGGCTTCAGTCCTTCTGTTTCGTGCATGCGGGCGAAGGCGCGACGCACGTGTGGTATGGTGATGGAGCCGCCCACGATGATGGCGACGTTGAGAGCGTCGACCACTTCGTGGCGATTCCAGCCTTGTTCGCCGCAGCGAACCAGATGATAAGTGATGCAGTCATCGCAGCGTAGCACCATGGAGGCGACTAGGCCCAATAGCTCCTTGGTTTTGGTACCGAGTGGGCCGGACTCGTAGGCCTGATGGTCGAGGGCAAAGAAGCGCTTAACGCCCAAATGGCCGCAGCCGAGGATTTCCTCGTTGAGATCGTCGCGAAACTTCTGAAAGTCGTCGAGGCGGTCGGCCATGAACCCTCCGTGGAAGCGATATTATGACGCAAGTGAGAAGGCCGAAGAGGGGGAAAGAGGATAGCCGCGGTGATTAAAGGATTACGCGGAACGGTCCCGAATCGGGATTAGGCCATCAGGGATGCTTCAAGGAGCGACGTGATATTCGGTTTGCACCAGGCCGCTTGGATAGTGGCGGGTCGAGACGTGGCTCAGCCGGATATCGTGCGGGAGAGAGCCGAAGAGTGAGATTCCGGAGCCGATGAGAACCGGGACGCGAGTGATGACGAGGCGCTGGATCAGCCCGGCGCGGAGAAATTGTTGGATGGTCAGGCCACCATCGACGTACAGGTGATGAATGCCTCGGGCGGCGAGTGTGGCGACGATGTGCGCGGGAGAGCCGGCCATTTGCTCGACGATGGCTTCGGGGACAAAAGAGACGTCGATAGGGCGATTGCTAAGAACGACGACCCGTTTTTCTGCGTACGGCCAAGCAGGAAAGCTCAGGACCTTGTCGAAGGTCTTGCGGCCGATGACCAGCGCATCGACGGTGGCGATGAACTCGTCGTAACCATGAGGTTCGCCGCCGCCTTCGGGGAGAAAGTCGAGATCGTGGTTGGCGCGGGCGATGAAGCCATCGACACTGGTACCGACGAAGACAGATGCGGGCACGGAAGAGCTCCTGTTCGGCGATAAGCGGCGCGAGAGCAAGAAATTCCGACGAACGCTGCGCTCGCCGGGCGCAGTGCGCCAACCATACTACAAATTTCGTATTTCGTTTGGAGCTGGCGAGAACGTTAGTTGGACTTGGCCAGAACCTGGCCGGGGCGGGCGCCAGTGGGCTTGCCGGAATCCCAAACGAGCTGGCCGCTGACGAAAACCTTTTCGATGCCGGAGGGCAGCTCGAAGGGTTTGGCGAAGGTGGCGCGATCGATCACCGTTTTGGGATTGAAGAGAACGAGGTCGGCGATGGCGCCCTGGCGAAGTGTGCCGCGATCGGTCCAACCGAGGCGCTGCGCGGGGAGGGAGGTCATCTTGCGGACGGCTTCGGGCAAGGTGAGCCAATGCTTTTCGCGGACAAATAGACCGAGAACGCGGGGAAAAGTGCCGGCACCGCGCGGATGACGTGAGCCGATACCGCCATCGCTGGCGACCATCACCCAAGGCTGCTGATAAAAGGCCTTGATGTCCGATTCGACCATGGAGTGAACGGCGACGTTGGCCTCGGAGTGGGCGGCGTCGCCTTCGCGAATGATGCGAATGAACATGTCGACGGGGCTGAGATTGTTGGTGTGGGCCAAGTCGGCGAGAGTGTGGCCTTCGTAGGTTGAGTTGGGCGGGAATTCGACGATGTTGATGCGGTCGGGGCCGCCATTGTCGGCGATGGCTTGTTTCACGCGTGCAGGATTCTGGTACTGCTTATCCGGCATCATTACTTTGATATTGGAATGCCAGGCGTCGTAGGGGTAACAGTCGGCGAGGAAATCGACGCCGCGTTTGCGAGCGGCCTCGATGACCTTGATGTATTGGGGCGCTTTGTTCCAAACACCGACGGTGCCCAGTTTGATGTGGGAGTGCTCGACGGGAATGCGGGCGACTTCTGCGATCAAGATTTCCTCATCCAAAGCGGCAAAACTCTTGTCGCCCTCGTCGCGGATGTGAGTCATGTAGAAGCCGCCATGAGCGGCGGCGGCGCGGGCATCGGCGACGACCTCGTCGGTGGAACTGTAGCTGGCGACATCGTATTCGAGGCCGCTGGAAAGGCCGATGGCACCGTCGCGCATGCTTTGATCCACGAGCTGCGCCATTTTGCCGATTTCGTCCGCAGTGGCCATGCGGCGAAAATCCTGGGCCATCACCAGCTCGCGAACGGTAGCGTGGCCGACCATCACGGCGACGTTGAGAGACGCGGGACTCTTGCGGCGGGTGTCGAGCCATGAAGCGACGGGCCAGGGAGAATCGCCATCGGCGCCGACGATGACGGTGGTGATGCCCTGAGCGACTTGTGTTTCGGCAAGGGGATCGGAGTCGAAGCCGTCGGTAGAGTGATTGTGTATGTCGATGAAGCCCGGGGCGAGAACGAGCCCGTGGGCATCGATGACGGCTTCGGATTTCTTGGGCTGGAAAGCGCCGATATCGGCGATTTTGTTTCCGACGAGGCGAAGGTTGGCTTTGCGGAGAGGTGCACCGGTGCCATCGGCTATTCGGGCGCCGACAATGACGACAGAGCGGGAGTTGTCCTGGGAGGCAGCAGGAAGCAAGAAGATAAGCAGGAGGACCGGAAAGACGAAGGGGTTCCAGGCGAATCGAAGCATTTTTTCCTTAGCGCGGACGGCGCGTTACTGATTTCGAAGGAGCAGCCTAACAGGTTTTTTGAGGTGGGCAAGGGTCAGTCGAGGGAGGGAGCCAAAGCTTTTTCCACGAGGTCTTTTGCACCGGGCTTGCCAGCGAGGATGAGGCTGGCCCATTCGACGCCTACTTTGGAGAGACGAACGGCTTCGCTGGTGAGAGATTCGGGGGATCGACACCACGCTGACCGGGGAGAGCGCGCCGGCCGCCAAGGACGCCGAGACGCTGTCCGGCGAGAAGCTCGGGCCGGGTGACCAGAGCAACATGGCGTTCATGAACACGCCGGTCACGCACGGCAGCGGCACGGTGATCGTCACCGGCACGGGGGCGGGCACCGAGCTGGGGAAGATCTCCGGGATGCTGTCCGCCACCGCCCGGGAGGAGTCGCCGCTGACCAGGGAACTGAACAAGCTCACCCTGTGGATCGCGGCGGCGGCCGGGCTGACCATGATCGTGATGTTCGTCCTGGGCCGCCAGCGTGACCTGGCCTGGGACGCGCTGTTCGTCAGCGCGGTCTCGCTGGCCATCGCGGCCATCCCCGAGGCCCTGCCCACGGTGACGCAGACCATCCTGTCGATCGGCGGGGTCGACCTGGCCAAGCGCAACGCGATCGTGAAGGACCTCCCGTCGGTGGAGACGCTCGGGTTCACCTCGGCGATCAACTCCGACAAGACCGGCACGCTGACGCTGAACCAGATGACCGCCGTCGAGGTGGTGGTGGACCCGGCCGACCGCTACACGATCTCCGGCACCGGCTACGGGCTGGAGGGCAAGGTCCATCACGCCGCGGGCTCGGCGGCCACGATCGAGGACGCGATCCTGCCGTACCTGGTCGCCAGCGACGCCGACGCTCGTCGACGGCAAGGTCGTCGGCGACCCCACCGAGGGTGCCCTGCTGGTGCTGGGCCACAAGGCCGGGCTGGATATCGAGGGGACCCGCGAACGGCTGCCCCGGCTGGCCACCCTGCCGTTCGACCCGGCCTACAAGCTGATGGCCACCTTCAACTCGGCCACCGACGCAGCCGGCCGGCCGGTCGTGCGGTGCTTCGTCAAGGGCGCAGCGCCGGCGGTGATGGCGCGCGCCGCCACCGCCCTGTCCGCCGGCACGAGGATCCCCTGGGACACCGACCTGAACGAGCGGGCGCACGCGCACATGGAACGGATGGAGCGCGACGGCCGGCGGGTGATGGCCGCCGCCACCCGCGACCTGGACCCGGCCGGCTTCGACCCCGACGGCGACCTGCTCGGCTATGTCACCGGGCTGCAGATGACCAGCCTGGTCGGGATGGTCGACCCGGCGCGGGAGGAGTCCAAGGCGGCGGTCGCCAGCCGCCCAGGCGGCCCACATCCGGGTCCGCATGGTGACCGGGGATGACGTGATCACCGGCGCGGCCATCGCCGAGCAGGTCGGCATCGGCGGCGAGGCCATCCTGGGCGCCGACTTCGCTGCCCTGACCGAGGATGAGCGACTGGCCCGCATCGACGACATCGGCGTCGTCGGCCGGGTCGCGCCCGAGCACAAGGTGCTGCTGGCCGACACGCTGAAGAAGAAGGGCGACGTCGTGGCGATGACCGGCGACGGCGTCAACGACGCCCCGGCCATCAAGGCCGCCGACATCGGGATCGCCATGGGCACCGGCACCGAGGTGGCCAAGAACGCCGGCCGGATGATCCTGTCCGACGACAACTTCGCCACCATCGTCTTCGCCGTCGAGCAGGGCCGCAAGATCTACGACAACCTCACCAAGTACATCCGTTTCGTGCTGGTCCTGCTGGTGGTCTTCGTCCTGACGTTCCTGGGCGCGTCCCTGTTCAACATCGCCGCCGGCGAGCCGTTCACGCCCGCGCAGGTGCTGTGGATCCACTTCGTGGTCAACGCCCCGTTCGGCTTCGCGCTCGGCTTCGACCGGGCCAGCCCGGGGCTCATGGCGCGCAGGCCGCGCCCCCGGGGCGAATCGGTGCTGACCACACCGGTGATGGTCACCGTCGGGCTCGCCGGGCTGGCCATCACCATCGGCCTGCTCCCGCTGATCCAGCTCGGGACATCCCACTTCGGCAGTGAGGCCATCGGCAACTCGATCGCGTTCACCTCCTTCGCGCTGTGCCTGATCGTGGCCGCGCTCGAATGCCGCAGCCAGACCGGCACCGTGCTGACCACCGCCACCTTCGACAGCAAGCAGCTGAACTGGACGATGCTCGGGGAGTTCGTCCTCGCCGTGCTTGTCACCCAGATGGACGTCTTCAACCGCCTGCTCGGAACGACCCAGATCAACCTGCGCGAGTTCGCCTGGGCGCTGGTGCCCGCCGTCGCGCTTCTGGTGCTGTGGGAACTCGGCAAGCTCGCCGCCCGCAGGTGGACGCCAGCTACCGCCACTGGAAACTAACCCACGGCAAGACGCAATACTGCAGGGAACTCCTGCCCAGGATGTGGCGTCGATGTCCGGTCTGGTGCCCGGCCTTCAGGTGATCTCGTCCTACCAGCGGCGGTGGCTATTGAAGGACGTTATGAACGGCCAGCCCCTGACCATCCTGATCCGGGCTTCTATGCCTCTGATGCGGTGAAGACCGGCCCTTACCCCTCCAGGAGCCCGAGCTCGCGGGACCGGGCGACGGCCTGGCTGCGTGAGGAGGCGCCAAGCTTGCGGTAGATCGAGTTCGCCTCCGACTTGACGGTGTGCCGGGACAGGAAAAGTTCCCCGGCGATCTGGGGAAACGACAGGTGGGTGGGCAGCAGCGGCAGCAGTCGCAGCTCGGCGGCGGTCAGCGCCGACGCCCCGGGCACGCTTGAACCCCGCTCGTTGGCCAGCTGGGCCCGGAGCGCCCCGGCCTCCGCGACAAGGGTCCCGAGGCCGGGCCGGCGCCTAAGCAGGTCATCGACCTCACGCATGAGCGTCCTGGCACCTGCCAGGTCGGCGAGCGCGAGGTGGACTCGGGCCAGCTCGATCCGGGCCTGAACGGCGAAATGGGGAAGCGCGTAGGTCAGCAAGTGCCGTAGCCGCTGAGCACGGGCAAGCTCCTGATGTACTGCGGGGAGGTCTGCCCGGTGCATGGCCGTACGGGCTCGCACCGCACTGACCAGGGGCGTCGCGTAGCTTTCCTCGATCCCGGCCCGGCACAAAGCGGTATGCGCTTGCCCGGCGAAGACCTCGGCCCGGTCCCAATCGCTACGCGCCATCGCCACCAGCGATCGCTCGCTCAGCCCGATCGCGACATGCTCGGGCGAGCCGATTTGCTCCCCGACGCTGACCGCGTCCTCAAGGCACGTGTCGCCGCCATCGAGGTCACCGCACAGATGCGCGCGACCCCCTGCTGGAGCACGGGTGTCGGTGTCACGAAGCTCTCAGCCGCGAACCTCCGCACGGCCTCGTCGGCGTCGGCGCGCATCTGCTCGGCTCCACGCCGGCACAACAGGGCCCGCATCAGCGCGGCCCACGCCTCGGCGGAAGGGTCATCGGGCCGGGCCGGATCCCCGTACTGCCAGCGATCGACCGCATCGGCCCACCGCTCGGTCTCCACCGCCCTGCCCATCGGCGCGGAAAACAACGAGGCCAGAACCGCGGTCATCGGGTGTCCCCGAACCCGTCCCGATCCTCCAGCCACCCGAACCACCGCTGAATGGTCGTGACCCGGCCCTGCCGGTAGGCCGGCACCGTAAGCTGCCCCATCAGGCGGGCGGCCCCATCAACGTCCCCGGCTGACATGCAGTACTCCAGCGCTTCCTCAGTCATGCCGTTGTCCAGGCACCAGCCGGCGGCTCGGCGCTGCAGAACTCGGGATCAGTCCGGGCTCACGGCGTTCTAGCTCCGCCAGCAGCATGTCGCGGAACAGGTGGTGGTAGCGGTACCACTCCCCCGCCGGTCCAGGGGTACCAGCAGCAAGTTCGACCCGGCAAGTTCGGCCAGGA
>CAWFXG010000044.1:0-116999 GCA_963819745.1 uncultured Acidobacteriota bacterium
AACCAGCGCGCGCAAGCGCCGGAGTATGACTTTGCGCGCACGTTCGACCGCAACACTGTCGCACCTGTCGTCGAGCTTGGCGCCGAAGAAACGACGACGAACTTCGCCGACCCGCGGCCATTTATGGAGCGGCATCCCAATCTGTTGTGGCTCGCGTTAGGAATGGCAGTGGCGGCTCTGGGATATGCCGCGGTCGCTGCGCTGCGGCCTCCCAAGGCAAGCCCTGAGTAAACGGAGTCCATCCGCAGTGCTCTATTGCAGGAAAATACAGGTGGGATTGGCGGAGTATTAATTTCGCCGCTCAGTTGCCCTTGAGCGCGTAGCCGATGTCGAACGGCAGTTTCCCGTCCACGCGAAGCACTTTCACCGAACTGTTGATGGCGTAGACGTCCAGGATGCCCACAGCACCGGGGGTAGCCCCGACGGTGCGCAGAAGGTCCTCATCGGTCTCGACAATTCTTACCAGCTGACGGGATTCGTTCAGCTTGGCCATGGCCGATTTGAGGTCACCGGGCGCCATGCCAAACAGTTTCTGCACCGCTACGTGCATTTCCGGCGATGCCGGGTCTTTCATGACCAATTGGAAGTTGCGGCCATCGGCCCAGACTTTTTGAGTGCCTTTGCACATCTTGGTGAGCTCGACCAAGGATACATCCTGCAATTTGGTGCCAGCCGAGGCCACCACCGCCAAGTTCTTGACAGCACAGAATGCGGGCATCGCCAGCAGCGCAGCCAAACAACAGCCCGCCGCAACTGCGGCCATAATCAGCGATAGTTTAGCCCTCATACGGTCCCCACTTACCTTCCGGGAGTTAGGTGCAGTATTCGCCTCGCGAGAGAGCTCTACAAGTGACCCTTTGGCCAGTTGTGCTCTAATCGTACGCGTCTAAGCAACAGTAACCGTTTCGCAATCCTCGCCTTTACCAACCAGCACACCTGCCCTTGAGGCCAGTATCGGCAATCTTTCCTGGAGCGCTACGTTGGTTCTCACACGAAGGGTACCCGGCTGGAGTACGGAGATTCTGTTTCGAACAGGAGTGTGTCATGAGTCGCTTTTCCGCGCGGTTTCTGCTGCTGATCTTTCCGTCGCTTTGCGGCGCACTCGCATGGGCGCAGCAACCTGCCGCTCACGTAACCGAGACCGCGAGCAAGGAAGCGGTGCCGGCGCCTCGTCCAGTGGCACCGATAGCCGGGAAAGCGCTGTTCGGAAGCTTCCCTATCGGCACCCGCTCGGATGAGACGCGCAAGCTCCTCGAGGCGGCTATCGACCAGTATGAAAACGTGCTGCTAGACGCCGCCGTGGATTCCGCTCACAAAGCATCGGTCAAGGATCCGCACAGTGCGCTGGCATACGCGCTTTGGTCCTATGCGGCACAACGCGGCACGCCCTCCCGGGAAGCAGTGCAACGGGCGCGCGCCTTAGCGCCGAAAGCCGGTCCAGATGAACAGCTGCTGGTCAACTGGATGCTCGACGTACAGCAAGGGGACAAACTGGCGGCCATTAATGCCATGAACGACTTGCTGCAACGCCATCCCGGCAACAAGCACATCGTCTACCTGACCGCCGAATGGCTCTATTTCCAGCAAGACTACGAACGCTCGCGCAAGATGATGGAGCAGCTCGTCCAGGTCGATCCGAACTTTCCGCCGGCGCTGAATATGCTGGGCTACGCGTACATTGAGACCGGCGATCCGGATCCGGCCAAGGCGGTAGGCTATCTGAAGCGCTATGCCGCGGTGGAGCCCAATCACCCCAATCCGCAAGACTCCCTGGGTGAAGTGTTGCGTTTCGCGGGCGACGATGCGGGCTCGATTGAGCATTACCATGCCGCGTTGAAGATCATTACGAATTTCATCACTTCGCAGACCGGCCTCGGCGATACCCGGACACTGATGGGAGATTTCACCCAAGCGCACGTCGAGTACGCCAAAGCGCGAGCGATGGCCACCAATTCCCGGGATCGCCTGCACGCGCAATATCAGGAAGCGTTGTGCTACTACTGGGAAGGGCAGCCCGCGCAGGGACGCAAAATGCTGGATTCCCTGGCGGACGAGTCCCGAAAACAGAAAAATGCGTACGCGCAGTTCGAAGTAAGCCTGGGGCGTGCGCAACTCAGTTCTGATCCAGCGGATGCGCTGCAGCAACTGGGCGCCCTGGAGGGGCTATTGTCCCGGCCATTCGGGGACATGAGCGACTCCGACCGCGTCATTTCGCTTGCCTCCGTGCTGCGGGAAGAAGCGCGTATTTCGGCGCAGACCGGCAACGCCGCAGGAGCCCAGGAAGCTGTGGAGAAACTCGAACGGTCCGCGTCGACCTCGAAGGACCTGATTGTTTCCAACAGTTACGAATCCGCAAAGGGCTACGTGATGCTGGCGAAGGGAGACACTGCCTCTGCGGCCGAACAACTCGCGACCGATCCGCACTCCCCACTGGCCCTGCAGCAACTGATTATTGTGCAGGAAAAGAACGGCGATCCGGATGGCGCGGAACAGACTCGAAAGAGACTGAAGTATCAGCGGTCGCCGACTCCGGAGTGGTACCTGGTCGAGCATGCCGCCGGGAACGCAAAACGTTAGAGCAAGTCGAGGAAGCAGTAAAAAAAGGAATCGCGCCGGATGCATCACCGCTGCCCGGCGCGATTTTTTTGTTGATGGAGTTCACTTTGCGGCAGATGGTAAGGCCCGCGAAGTGAAAACGGGTGTCGCTAGAAGGCCGCCTTGCCGAACGTCACCCTTAATCCGGTGGAAAGCAAAAGGTCATTCTTCTTGAAGCCGGGCAGCGGATTGCTCAGGTACCGGTCACTGTAGGTAACTTGCCAGGACAGCCACGACTTCAGCTTGGTGGCGGCGGTGGTATCGAACTGAAAGCGATAGCTGCCGGTATCGCTGACATTGGGGAAGAGCGAGAATTTCTCGCCGATGACAGTGCGCTCGTTGAGCTTCATGTTCAGCTCCTCTCCGAGAACGACTTCACCGGTCTTGCGTGTCAACCCGGTCGGAAACGCCGGGTTCGCGGCGAAATACTCCTGTTCGAAGTCGCCGCCCCCGAACACGTCGAACGTCGCGGTTTTTGTCTTCACGACGTGATGGCCGAGGCCACCGCCGAGGACATTGCGCAAATCCAGGTCCTGAAACTCGTCGTATTCGAAATCGGTAAAGCCGAACACGAAGACGCGATCACTGACGTTGAAATCCCCTCGGATGCCGCCACGAATGGCGTGGGCCGTGGTGCGACTTGGAGGTGTGGTGTTGTCCGAGGCATAAACGGAGGTGGCGTACACGGAAATCTTGTCGCGCTCAGTGGTGCGCGCAGCCTTGGCGGCAAGGTTGAAGGCCACGGTCGCGGAGTTGCCGCGGGTCACGCTGAGACCGGTATCCAGGATGCCGCCCCAGAAATCGGTCAGACGAGGATGCCGCAATCGGTCCACTTCGGCATCGTAGGCCTTCTCTTCGTCGTCATTGCGCACCGCCACCACCGCATCCTTCGAGGTGGCCACCGGGCCGGTCTCCTTGGTGGCAACGTCCAATTTCCCGTCGGCGGTGGTCACCGTACCGACAACCGTCTGGCCATCCTTTAGTGCCAGGTGCAATGGCTGCGAGGACACAATTGCGGTGACGGCATCCCACAGCACATTCACGTCGCCCGCCAATTCCGTTTTGATCAGCAGGGTCTTGGCGTCGGACTTGACGATCGTTCCGGTGAGCCGGTCACCGTTCTTCAAGGTGACTTGATCCGCACGCGCACCCAGCGCGAAAAGGCACAACACCACAACAACCCATACTCCTCTACGCACGGTTTTTCTCCTCTTTCGAATTTACGCGTCGCACAGGCGGGCGTACGCGCGACAAGGCAGGTTTACTCCGCAAGACACTGCCAACCAGGGCATGAATGTTACCGAAATCAGTGGGGGCACGCTACGACTATTCGCGCATGGGCGATTTTTCCTGGACGATTGCCGGCAGGATAAAAAACCGATGAATTGAACCTGTATTCCCATTCGCCGACCGAATTCGAGGCGCTGGTCCCGCTGGCGGTCATGTATACTCGTTCTCTCAGGGCGGACTTCTTCGATTTTTCGGATTTCTTCGTGCGCGCCTGCACTTCCTCAGGAGAAAAAATGTTTTGGCGAAAGATTTCGATCCTTGTTTTGCCGTTGGCCCTGATCCTGACGGCCGGCTGTTCCCGTCCTCCGGCTTCCCCCAAGGAAACCGCCCCGGTGCAAGCAACGCCAGCCGTTCACCCCACGATTGTGTTCATGACGGACTTCGGGGCGGCTAACGATGCCGTGGCTATTTGCCGGGCGGTTATTTTTGGAATCGCTCCGGAATCCCGATTGACCGACATCACGCACCAGGTCACGCCGTTCTCCATCGAGGAAGCCTCTCGATTCCTGTATGGAGTGACGCCGTACTATCCGGCGGGGACGGTCTTCCTGAACGTAATCGATCCTGGAGTCGGAACCTCCCGCAAAGCAATCATCGCTAAATCTAAAAAGGGGCAATACTTCGTGGCTCCAGACAATGGATTGCTGACACCGGTTCTTGATCGCGACGGCCTCGAGTCTGCCCGCGAAATCACCAATACCAGCTGGATGATCCAGGCGCCGGTCTCCTCCACCTTTCACGGGCGCGACATTTTCTCTCCAGCCGCCGCGCACCTGGCCGCCGGCTGGGATTACAACCTGGTCGGGCCGGAAGTGCCGCAGTTGGTCCGGCTTGCCATCAAAACAGCCACGACCACCAATCTGGGTATCGAGGGCGAGGTCATCGGCCTGGACGATCCATTCGGGTCGCTGATTACCAACGTATCCCGCGAAGAATTCGAGAAGCTCGCGTATGCACCAGGCGACAAGCTTACGGTGCTGATCGACAAGAAGCCGGTCACGTTGCCGTACGCGAAAACGTTCATGGATGTGCCCGTGGGCGACACTCTTCTCTATATCGATTCGCGCGGCCGTGTTGGAATCGCCGTAAACCAGGGCGACTACTCGCGTAAGTTCAAGGTCACTCCACCTGGCACCATTTTCATCCCGCGCAAACGGCCCAGCATGAAAACGAAGTAACTGCCCGCGGGATGACATCGATCCAAGCCCGCCGTACCGTGACGTTCGCGAAGCAAGAAGCACGATCGCCACTCCGCCGCGTGAGGTCGCGCGATAAGCTTCCGAGTACGACCTTGGCGCCACTGACTACGCCGTCCACCGCCGCTGCCCGGGAACCAACCGGTTCGAAGCTTCGTATCGAGGGTCGCGATCACCGGATCGACGTCCTTCGAGGCGTCTCCATCTTGCTGGTCCTGGTGCTGCACTTTCACATCGCTTATGACCTTGCCGCCAGTCCGCTCGGCCGGATATTCTCTCCGGCTTTTGTGGAAGCGTTGGCGCGCAACGGCAACTATGGCGTCACGATCTTTTTCGTGGTGTCCGGCTACCTGATTACTTCCACTTCCCTGCGACGCTTCGGGAGCCTCGCGCGCGTTTCCGCGGGGAAATTCTATTCGTTCCGGTTCGCCCGTATTTTCCCGTGCCTGCTGCTGGTGCTGCTGATCATCACCACTCTGGGCATGGCGGGAGTACCTTACTTCCGGAGCAATCACGCGGGCGCGTCCCTGCTGCTGGCCGATGTTTCGATTCTCACCTTCTGGCACAACGTACTCATGGCCAAGGTTGGCTATTTCAATTACGGCCTGAACATTCTTTGGTCCTTGTCCGTCGAAGAAGTCTTCTATTTTACTTTTCCACTGCTGTGCCTGTTGCTTCGAAGGACATGGGTGATTGCCGCCGTCTGGCTAGTGGCAATTTTCTTCGGCCCGCTATATCGCAGTTGGCACTCCGAAGATGAGATCCTCTTTCTCTATGGCTATTTCGCATGCTTCGACGCCATCGCGCTCGGCTGTTGTGTCGCGGTGCTGGCACCACGGCTGCGCATCGGCCACTTGACCCGCAACCTGGCGCAGACCGCCGCCGCTATCTTCATCGGCTGGATCTACCTGCGCGCCTCCGTGGCGGATGTTCCCGTGTCCGGTCCGACGCTTATCGCCGTCGGTACTGCCGTATTCCTGCTCATGGAAGGCGGCTTTCGCGATGCCGCTAGTCCGCCCGCTTGGCTGCGGCGCGAACCCATCGGTTGGTTTGGCCGCCACAGCTACGAACTTTATCTATTTCACATCATTGTCCTGGCCGCGATGCGCAACGTTGTCGCCGGGCGTGAGCAACTGTCGTGGTCTCTAAAACCAGCGTGGTTCCTGGTATTCCTGACGCTGTCCGCTCTGGTCGCCGCGGTGATCGCCCGGTTCTATTCCGAGCCACTGAATCGTTACCTGCGCCTGCGGCTGGGTTGGAAATTAAAACCGTCTTGAAGAGTCGCGCGGTACAGGATCACGGCAGTACGCTCTGCTTGCCAGAGCAAGGGAAAGCGGCCTATGATTTCGCCGGGAAAAGATAAACACTCGCTGGCAGTCATCGACCGCTAGAGATCGAGGAAAATATCCTCGAGAGAATGAGGTTCACGTCTAAATTGATCAATCGACGAAATTTTCTCGCTCGTTCCGGGGCTTTGCTTGCGGCTGCGGGTATACGTTTACCGCTATGGGCCGGTGCTGTCGCGCCAGCCGTGCCCGATCCGACCAGTGCGGGCAAACTGTTGTTCGGCGTGGACTACTACCCGGACCAGACTCCCGAATCACTGTGGGAAGAAGATGCCCGGATGATCGCCGACGCGGGTCTCACCAACGTGCGCGTGGCGGAGTTCGCCTGGTCGCTCATGGAACCCAGCGAAAACCATTTCGATTTCGCGTGGTTGCACCGCTCGGTCGACATTTTGCGCAAACACAATATCGACGTCATTCTTGGCACACCTTCCGCCGCGCCTGCGCCCTGGCTTACCTCCAAATATCCGGAAGTGTTGATGGTCAACGACCAGGGTATGACCATTTCTCCCAGCGGCCGCCGCTTTACCTGCCCGTCCAACAAAACCTACCGCCGCCTCTCGCTTGCGGTGGCAACGGAAATGGCGCAATCATTTGCGCAAACTCCGGGCATTATCGGCTGGCAGATCGACAATGAGTTCACTCTCCAGCGCTGGGCGCGCTGCTACTGCTTTGCGTGCCGCGCTGGGTTCCAGGATTGGCTGCGCTCCAAATACGGCACTCTCGACGCCATCAATTCCAAGTGGGGAACGGCTTTCTGGAGCCAGATCTATACCGACTTCTCGCAAATTCCCGTGCCGCTTCCATCGAACGGCGACCCCAACCCGGGCCTGGCGCTGGACTATGACCGCTACCAATCGTTCGCGAACGTCTCCTTCTCCAACGCGCAACTGGCCATGCTCCGCCAGAAGTGCCCCGGTCATTTCGTCACCACCAACAACGTGTCCCTGGTCGACACGATCGATCATCACGACCTGTATCGCGATCTGGACTTCGCTTGCCACGACAACTATCCCGGGTTCGCGCAAATCTTCTCGCAGAGCATGCCGCCGGAAGCGCTGCCCATCCTTATCTCCTATGGCCACGATGCCATGCGCGGTGCGAAAGACCAGAAGCCCTTTCTGATCATGGAGGAGCAATCCGGCAAAGCCGGGCAGGCTTTCTTCTCGCCGCAGCCTTACAAGGGGCAACTGCGTCTGTGGACCTATCAAGCGGTCGCGCACGGCGCTATGGGCGTGAACTTTTTCCGCTGGGACACCGCCAACTTTGGCGCGGAAGAATACTGGCACGGCTTGCTGAATCACGACCGTTCCAAGAGCATCGGGTTCGACGAGATCGTACAAACCGTAAAAGAGCTAAAATCCCTCGGCCCGGAAATGCTGCATTCCTCTTACTCCGCTGAAATCGCACTGTTCTTCGACCTCGATTCCGATTGGGCTCTGGCCATCCAGCCCGGCCACAGCAAACTCACCTACATGTCCCATGCGATGTCCTGGTATGGTTCGCTCGCGGCCACTCACGTTGGCATGGACATCGTCAACACCGACTCCGACTTATCGCGCTACAAAGCCGTCTGCGCGCCCATCCAATATGTGGTTTCGGAAAAATTTGCCGGGAACATCCGTAGATTCGTCGAAAACGGCGGGTTGTTCGTCACCAGCTTCCGCCTCGGCGCTAAGGATGAAAGCAGCCAGATCGTCCACACTCGGCTGCCCGGCCTGTTGCGCGACGTGATGGGCACCGCTGTTAAGGACTACGTGCCGATCTACTCCGACAAGATCGGCGTCCAGTTTTCGGCGGCCCTTCCAGGTCCCGATGCCGAATGCGCTTTATGGGCCGATGTTCTGAGTCCTTCTTCCGCCACCGTGCTCGCCACCTATTCCGGTGGCCCTTATCCGGGCGAGCCGGCCATAACCACCAACAACTTCGGTAAAGGCCAAGCGGTGTATATAGGTCCGGACCTGAACGCACCCGCGCTGGCCCGCGTACTGATTACACTGCTCGCCGCGCGCGGCGTGAAGTCGTCTTTCCGTGTGCCTCCCGGTGTGGAAGTCACCACCCGTCAAGCCGGCGGCCGTCGATGGATTTTCCTGCTCAATCACACGGCTTCGACGCAAACCGTCAGCCTGCCCGGCAAATACAAGGACGCTGTCACCGGAGCCGAGCACGCGAGCGTTATGCAGCTCGATGCCTACGGCGCCACGGTCCTACAGCCTTCGGCCTGAACGATATTTCACCTGGACTTCTTTAGCGCTTCCGCAATTCCCGTTTCCGCAAGAGGGGCCATGATTTCGTAGCCCGCCGCATTCGGATGCACTCCATCCGGGCTCAACTCCGCGTTCATTCCACCTTCGCCGTCGACCATCGGCGCGTAGTAATCCACGTACACGAATCCGTTCTTGGCCGCATAATCCTTCATCCACGCGTTCAGCGCCTTGACCTTCGGCGCCGGCGCCAGCCCCGGGTGCCACTTGAAGTCGCTCGCCGGGAGCACCGAACACAGCACCACGCGAATTCCATTCGCGTGCGCCAACTCGCTCATCGAGGCAATATTTCCCGCAATCTCCTCGTGCGTCATCTTCCCGGTGTTTTCGGCGATATCGTTGATGCCCGCCAGGATTACAACCACCTTGGGCTTGAGGTTCAACACATCCTGGCGGAATCGAACGAGCATTTGCGGCGTAGTCTGCCCGGAAATTCCACGATTCAAATAGGGCTTGCCCGGGAAAAATTCGCCGCGACCCGGTGACGTTGGCGTAGCCTTTGCGCCCCACCCTTCAGTGATTGAATCTCCCATGAACACCACTCGCGCTTCGCCCGCTGCGGGGGCGGGCAGCTGCTTATTCGCATCTCGATATTTGCTCAAGTTTCCCCAATCCGTGAACGTCTGCACGAGTTGCGACTTCTGATAAGGCGTCAGCTGTGCCTCGCCTGTTTCCGTTTCTGTGGACTTCTGGCTCTGCGTCGCCGAAGCTGCCGGAGGCGCTGTGGATTGCGAATACGCTGCTTGGCCAAGCAGGAAAGCCGCAACAAGCACGCACCAGGTCGCGCCCGCGTGAAAAAACATCTTCTTTCCGTTCACGAATCCTCCCCGTTCCTTAATCAGCACAGCCTGTTGGCCGTCATCATTCTACAAAGAGCACCATTCTACAAAGAAATTAGGGTGTTTCCGGCGCAACTCATGTCAACCGCTCGTCCCTCGCCTTCGTGCTCCCAGAGGTTGCGTCACGTTGCTTGTTTCGAGGCCGGACCCTGCCAGGGTCGCAGACGTGGAACCCAGCCCGGTACGTTCGCGCGAAATTCTTCATACTCCGCCCCGAAGGTGCGCCGCAAGGTAGGCTCCTCGTAGAAAAGCACAAAGAGGTAAAACCCCATACCCACGGCCGCGCCGTATTCGATGACGCGCGCGCTGCCGAAATACAGACCTTGGCCGACGATCACCGAAAGCACCGCGAGGTACATCGGATTCCGCACATAGCGATAAAATCCGGTGACGACCAGATGACGCGTTGGCAGGATTGGCGCGGGAGTTCCGAGGCCCTGGAGCGCAAAACGGGCGAAGGAGTCCAGAATCAAGGGCAACCCAGCGACAATCAAGACCAGGCCGGCCCACCGCAATTCCTGGATGCCCAAAAGGGGTGCCTCGACGTGCCATCCGCAAATCCGCCATGGCACGTAACCCGCAACGATTCCGGGCGCAATCACAAGAAATATCGCGCTGCCAAGCAGGGCAGATATTCGCCGCGCCGTTTTGTCCTGCGTCGCCTGCATCGCGCCGACTTGTTCTTGTGTCCTCCCAGCGGGATCGCCGGGAAAGCTCACTCGTTCTGCCGCGTGAAAATTCCCATCCAGAATGCCTTTCCGGCCGGCAAGGATCTGCGCTCCTGCTGCCACAGAGCAAAACCTCGTTTTTCCATCTCGTCCCGGAATTCGGACTCATCGATCAAGGTGAAAGAGTCCCGCAGCGTTTGCATCGAGGCAAAACGCGACGCGGCTACGCCCTGTTCCGTGGCGCTCGGCAATTGCAACACCACGGATAGTTTGCCGCCTTCCGCTACCAGCGCTACCGCATTCTCCGCGCTGCGGCCCAGCCCGGTATGCTCGAAGACTAGACCTGCGTGCACCAGTTCCACGGGAGCGATCTGGATGGGCGCGCCGGTCAAATCGACGCAGTGTAATTCCAAGCCGGCCAGTGTTCCATAACGCTGTCTTACTGCCTGCAGATCCGGGATGGCAGTCCAGCCCGACAACTCGTTTCGTGATCGCGGCATTCACGTACTCCAGCCCGTTCCCGCCGGCGACACCCAACACCGCCACGCTCGCCGGAGCACAACGCGTCAGCGCCTGCGCAAACAGGTCGCTGAGCGCTTGGAGCTGCCCAACGCTCTCCGCGCCCATGTGCCCTTCATAATCTGCCAGGGGGATGCCCAGCCATGCATTCGGCATGGGTCGATTATAGGTCGCCAGTGGCCAGCGCAGGTGGAAACCGGAACATGGCTCTCTCTCCACTAACACGAGCCGCTATGCTCGCTTCTTCGCGGCACGACCCGCCTGCTATCATGTCTCGCGATTGCTCCAACAGTGTTTCCTGCCAAGGACATTCGATGAAACCTCGCGCCCTCACCCGTACGGCCCTATCTCCTGCCAAGCAGGTCACCGCCTTTATCGACAAGTTCGATCCCACCGTTGCCCGTCTTATCCGCTCCTGCCGCACCGCCCTTCGCAAACGATTTCCCGCCGCGTACGAGCTCGTCTACGACAACTACAATTTCCTCGCCATCGGTTTCTGTGCCAGCGACCGCGCCTCCACCTGCGTCGTCTCGCTCGCCTCCAACGCCAAAGGCGTAGGTCTGTCCTTCTACTACGGCGCAAAACTACCCGACCCTAAGAAGATCCTTCAGGGCAGTGGCAACCAAACGCGCTTCATCCGTCTTCCCAGCGCCGCTACACTTTCGCACCCCGATGTCGAGGCTCTGCTTCGCGCTGCTGTCGCCCACGGCAAAGCGCCACTCCCTGTTTCCGGCACCGGCCTACCATCATCAAGTCCATTTCCGCCAAGCAGCGCCCACGCCGCCTTCCCCTCAAAAAGCCGTGATCCTCGCCTGCACATCCAGGCTCTTTCCGTTTCGTACCAGGGCAGCCGGCGCCCTACCGCAACGCCTTCCCTCCATTTGCTTTTTCCTTCCTCCAGCCCAACAATCTTCAGAGAAGACTTCGTCTCCGCGAGGCCACTATGCCGGAAGCCGTAATCGTGTCCGCCGTCCGCACTCCCGTCGGACGCGCCTATAAAGGTTCCCTCCGTACCACCCGCCCGGACGATCTCGCTGCCCTGGCCATCAAGGAAGCTCTCGCGCGCGTTCCCGGCATCGATCCCAAGGAAATCGACGACGTCATCCTGGGCTGTGCCATGCCGGAAGCCGAACAAGGCATGAACGTGGCACGGATCGCGGTGTTGCGCGCCGGCCTTCCGGTGGAAACGTCGGCGATGACCATCAATCGCTTCTGCTCCTCCGGGTTGCAGGCCATTGCGCTCGCTGCCGAACGCATTCGCGGAGGCTCGGCGGAAATCATCATCGCGGGCGGCACGGAATCCATGTCTCTGGTACCCATGGGCGGCAATAAGATTTCGCCCAACCCCTGGCTCGTCGATCACAGCCCGGATACCTACATCAACATGGGCCTCGGCACGGAAAACATCGCGCGAAAGTTCGGTATCGCCCGTGAACAAGCCGATTGCTTCGCCGCTGATTCCCACAAGAAAGCCCTGGCGGCGATCGCCGCGGGAAATTTCAAGGACGAAACCGTTCCGGTGGAAGTCAAAATCACATCTGTGCCCAACGGCAACGGTGCGGGCGCCTTTTCGCACGGTTCTGGCGCCAAGGCCGCCGTCAAAGCCGCTACGCAATCCTTTGTGTTCGATACCGACGAGCTTCCCCGCGCCGACACTTCTCTCGACGTCCTCGCCAAGCTCAAGCCCGCCTTCCACATTGCCGGCGCGGTCACCGCCGGCAACAGTTCTCCGATGAGCGACGGAGCCGCAGCCGCCGTGATCATGAGCGATACCCGCGCCCGGCAACTAGGCTTGAAGCCGCTGGCTCGCTTTGTCTCCTATGCCACCGCCGGATGCCCGCCCGAGGAATTCGGTATAGGCCCGGTGTTCGCCATTCCCAAGGCTCTCAAGCTTGCCGGGCTTTCTCTGAGCGACCTGTCCGTTATTGAACTGAACGAGGCCTTCGCCGCACAGTCGCTCGCCGTGATTCAGCAGGCCGGGCTTGATCCGGCCCGCGTTAATCCGAATGGCGGCGCCATCGCCCTTGGCCATCCCTTGGGATGCACCGGAGCCAAGCTCACCGCTACCCTGATCCGCGAACTGCAACGCAAGAACGCCCGCTACGGCATGGTCACCATGTGCATCGGGGGCGGCATGGGTGCCGCCGGAATTTTCGAGCGCCTCTAAACGATCGAGCTGCGGAGCCTCCGGCAGGCCGAGGCACAGGCGCGGGAATAGGCACGCGCATGCTCGCTATCCCAAGCACCGGGTAGGCATCGCCAACCGTTCCGGACAAGTCTCAGCAGTGAGATTCGTATTCCCGACTCGCAGGCTACTGGCACTCGGCGCAGCCTGGAACCCGGACCGCCGACGATTCCCGCGTGACTTGATCGGGAGTCTCTTCTGTCCGCTACCAAAGCGGACCATCTTAAAACGTTAAATTCCTGGCCAAAACGCACGTTCTTGGCGGACGCCATTTATTTTTAGGACACAAATTTGCGCTGTACCGTATTCTCTGTATGCGCGTGTGTCCGCTCTCGGCAACCGCTCGAGCCCGAAATCCCGTCGCTATTCCTCGTCGTTTTTCTGCCCGCCGTGCGTTCGCGATCCCGAGCAACCAGGGAATTGTCGCTGGAAATCGCAAAACCCGGCGCAAGCTTTGCCCATCACAGTGTTTCTCGATTTTCTTGTTGGGACGTGCAAGTAGCTATCGCCGCTCGGAGGCTTCCATGGTCAACCGCGAATTGCTTCACGGCAAACGCTTCGTCTGTCCCGATCCCGGGTGCGAACTGGGCCAAGACGTGCGGCTGTTTGCCGGCAGTTCGGCATCGGCGGCGCCGCTCTGCGGCTGCTTACGCGAAATGAAGCGCGTTTATGTGAAGCCGCGCGTGCGCGCGCTAACCGGCGGCGAAGTTACCGCGGAATTGCGCGAAGCGAAAATCCTGGAAGGATGCTGCTAGTGAGCGGGAGCAAGCCATGAGCGACGAGAGACGCCGTGTCCCGCGATTCCCTTTTTCCGCCCAAGCGGAACTTGTACCCATGGATGGAAATCACGGTCCGGTAAATACCCATGTAAAAGAATTGAGCCTGTACGGCTGCTACCTGGAAACGTCCGCACCCCTTCCGCGGAGCACCCAGGTGCTGGTAAAGATTTACAGCGATGGCGACTTTTTTGAGGCCAATGCGACCGTGGTCTATACCGACGCGGATCTGGGAATGGGTGTGGCCTTCCGCAATGTGCGCCGCGAGTACTTGCCGGTGCTGCAGAAATGGCTGCAGCAGGCGCTGCAGGAGATGACCGTTCCGCGGATTTGAGATCTTCCGGAAGTACTTCGGTTATCCAGTGAAAAGGCTTCGATCGCCCGGGCGCGCCCATGCCTGCCCCGGCGCACCGGCGAAACCCATCCGGCCTGCGCCGCGTTTAACTTGCGTGGTTATCCGCCGCAACGTAGGATTCTGCCTCCATGAAGATCGTGATGTTTGTGGTGTGCTGGGCGCTGTTCGCCTACGGCCTGCAGGAACAACAAGCGCCAAAGCCCCAACCGTCCGCGCAGATATCGGGATCGCCGGCGCAAGCGGTTCCTCTTAGTGAAGAGGTGCATCACCAACTCCTGCTTCAGAACAAATTCACGAGAGTTTACAGCCTGAGCGTGCAACCCAATGACGCAACCGTGCTGCATCGGCACGACGCTCCGTTTCTGAACGTAAACTTCGGCCCCACGGAAATTACCGACACCCGTACCGGCAAAACTCCGGAACATCTGAAACTTGCCGACGGCGAAGTTCGCTACTCGCCGGGCGGGATCACGCACGTCCTGGCGACCAGCGCGAGCAATGCGCTCAACGGCGTAACAATCGAGTTGCTGCTGCCACAAAGCAATCCGCGCAATATCTGCAAGGCAGTAATCGCCGGCGCAACCGGAAACTGTCCCTCGAAGAACCGCGCCCCGAAATCCGCGCAGGAGGCGGATGAGATTGCCACTCCCGATTTTCAGACCGATGAAATGCGCGTGGAAGAAGCGGAAGTCTGGCAGGGCCACGACTTCCTTGATGCCGCCGCGAAGGAAGACGCCCTGTTGGTGGCGCTGACGGACGCAAATCTGGACGCCGACCTTGGTGGAAAACACCTGACTTTTCTGCACGTGGGCGACGTAGTGTGGCTGCCGGCCGGGCAACATCGCAAGGTCGGAGATTTTCTGGGAACGCACTCCAGGTTCCTGCTCATCACTTTCCGGCAGTCCAATTAACAGGACGTCATCTTCACTAACGCTGGTGATCGGCGCGCCTGGCCGCAGTAAACGCGGTATGGGCCGCACCCACCGGGGTGTGTATCCATGGTGCGCTACAATGCCTGCCAAACATGAGGAGCCGGGCTTGAACACATTGGAGTTTACAGCGCTCGTGGCCATGGGTTCGTTGCTTGCGGGATTTCTTGGCGCGCTCACCGGACTGGGCGGCGGCGTGATCATCGTGCCCATGCTCGCGCTGGGATTCGGAGTGGATCTGCGTTACGCGATCGGGGCTGCGCTGGTTTCGGTGATTGCCACGTCCAGCGGGGCGGCCGCCGCGTATGTGCGGGAAGGATACTCGAACATTCGAGTGGGAATGTTCCTGGAGGTAGCGACAACCGTGGGTGCGCTGGCAGGCGCCGCACTGGCTCTGTACCTGCACGCTTCGGTGATCGCGGTGATTTTCGGAGTGGTGCTCCTGTACTCGGCTTATTTATCGCTGCGGGAACATACCGCGACTACGGTCGAGGCCACGCCAGATCGAATCGCCACCTGGCTGCGAATGGACAGTACGTTTCCGACCCCGAGCGGGCGGCAACCCTATCACGTGCGCGGCGTTCCGCTCGGATTCGGATTGATGTTTGTTGCCGGAGTGCTTTCGGGATTGCTCGGAATCGGGTCTGGCGCGGTCAAAGTGCTGGCGATGGACAAGGCCATGAAGCTACCTTTCAAGGTTTCCACGACAACATCGAATTTCATGATTGGGGTCACGGCGGCGGCCAGCGCGGGTATTTATTTGAGCCGGGGATACATCGATCCGGGATTGGCGATGCCGGTGATGCTGGGTGTGCTGTCGGGATCGCTCCTCGGAGCGCGCGTGCTCGCCGGTGCAAAAGTAAAAGTGCTGCGGCTGGTCTTCGGCGCGGTGATTGCGGCGCTAGCGGTGGAAATGATCTACGGCGGAATCATGGGCAGAATGTGAAGAGAAAAATCCATCCGGGCAAAACTTGCCGAGGCAGAGGGCGATGAACGAAGTGGCGGAACGGACGGACCAGCGGTTGGACGAATGGATGGGGCGCCTGTTGCAGATTGGCGTAATGCTGGCTGCGGTGATCGTGCTGTCGGGCGGAGTCGTGTATTTGATAAGGCACTCCATGCCGGTAACGAATTATCGTGAATTTCAAGGGGAACCGGAGGATTTGCGGACCATGCCGGGCATTGTCCGGGAAGCCGCGGCAGGCCATGGCAGAGGACTGATCCAATTGGGATTGCTGCTGCTGATCGCCACGCCCGTCGCGCGTGTGGTGTTCTCGCTCTTCGCCTTCTCGTTGCGGAAGGACTGGACTTATGTGACGGTGACCGCAATTGTGCTGGGACTTTTGCTCTATAGCCTGTTCGGAGGAAAAGTGATGTAACGGTGGGAAGCAGCGGAGCGCTAAATCGCTCGGGCAGCAGTCAGATTGCCGGGACTGCATGCGGGGCGTAGAATTCCAGAAGCAGTTCTACACACTCCTGGGCGATATTTGGACCAACGCGGCAGCAAGTCCGCGACCGGAAGTAGGAAACACGCAACTCCGAGAGATCGGGAAGAGGGAGAACAACGATGGCGACGGCGACGATAGCGAAGACGGCGGCCAAAGGCGGAAGCTTCCTGTTGGAGTCGGCGCAGCCGCAGGATGTGTTCACCCCGGCCGATATTACCGACGACCAGAAATTGATCGGGCAGACCGCCGAAGAATTCGTGGTCAAGGAAGTGTTTCCGCTGATCAAGGATCTGGAGAACAAGAAGCCGGGGCTGATGGCGCAGCTGGTTCGCAAGGCCGCGGAGTTGGGAATCATGAGCGGCGGGATCCCGGAGCAGTACGGCGGAGCCGGGCTGGACAAAGTGGCGACCACCGTGCTCACCGAGAAACTTTCGATTTATGGGGGATTCGCCGTAACCCATGGAGCGCACGCGGGCATCGGCACGTTGCCGATCGTGTATTTCGGCACGGAAGAACAAAAAAGGAAATATCTCCCAAGGCTGGCGAGCGGCGAACTGATCGGGGCTTATTGCCTGTCCGAGCCGCAAGCGGGATCGGACGCGCAGAATTCGCTAACACGGGCGGAGCTGAACAAGGAAGGCACGCATTACATCCTGAACGGCCAGAAAATGTGGATCACCAACGGCGGGTTCGCGGATCTGTACGTGGTTTTCGCGAAGATCGACGGAGAGAAATTCACGGCCTTTATCGTGGAACGCGGATTTCCGGGATTCAAGCCGGGCAACGAAGAACACAAGATGGGCATCCACGGGAGCTCCACGACGCCCATCTTCCTGGAAAACTGCAAGGTGCCGAAGGAAAACGTGCTGCACGACATAGGCCGCGGGCACATCGTGGCTTTCAATATTCTGAACGCCGGGAGATTCACGCTGGGAGCTTCGGCGATCGGCGCGTCGAAGTACGTGCTGCAAACTTCCGCCCGGTATGCCAAGGAAAGAAAGGCGTTCAACAAGCAGATCGGCGAATTCGGATTGATCAAGGAAAAGCTGGCGGAGATGGCGGTGCAGATTTTCGCCGTGGAATCCATGGTTTACCGCAGCGCTGGCAACATCGACAGCGCCATGGCGGCGGCCTCGGCGGATACCGAAGCCAACAAGATCCAGAGCACCATGAAGGTGCTGGAGGAATACGCCATCGAGAGTTCCATCGCCAAGGTGTACGGAAGCGAGATGCTGGACTTCGTAGTGGATGAAGGTGTCCAGATTTTCGGAGGTTACGGCTTCCACGAAGATTATCCGGTGTGCCGGGCGTATCGCGATTCGCGCATCAACCGGATTTTCGAGGGCACCAACGAAATCAACCGGATGCTGATCGTGCAGATGCTGATGAAGCGCGCGATGGGCGGGCAACTGCCGCTGATTCCAGCGGCTATGAAACTGGCGGATGAAATACTGGCCGGACCGTCTTTCGAGGAGGCCGCGGAGGGACTGCTGTCGGAAGAAGCGCGCGTTGTGGCCAATGCCAAGAAGATCTTTCTGCAAGCGGCCGGCGGCGCGGTGCAGAAATTCCGCGAGAAGCTGGCGGAAGAACAGGAACTCGTGGCGGCGCTGGCCAACATGGTGATGGAAATCTACGCGATGGAGTCCTGTCTGCTGCGCACCCAGAAGGCGGCGGCCGGCAAGGGCGAAGCGGCGGCGCAGACCATGGCGGATGCCACTCGCGTGTTCGTAGCGGACGCCGCCGAACGCGTGGAACACGAAGCGCGGCGGGCCTTGGCCGCGGTGCACGAAGGCGACATGCTGACCACGCAGATGGCGGTATTGAAGCGCTTCAGCAAGCGGGGTCCGGTGGATACCATCGGGCTGCGGCGGCGCGTGGCGGCTGCGGTGCAGTCGCAGGACCGCTATCCGTACGAGAGCAAGTAGGCGATTTTCCAGCTTGCGTAGCGGCAGTTAGCCCGAACCTGAGACTATTCCGCGTAGGTCATGCGCGCGATTTCTTCCTGGATGCGCTTGCGCTCGACGGGGTCGGACGTTTCCGCCAGGCGATCGATCAATTGGAAGAAACGCTTCTGCTGACCCTCTTTGGCCTGTAAACCGATTTCAATCAAATCCACGATTACCCGGCTGGCGGAGGTGTGCTTGTTCTTAGCCAGGGTAAGGACGCGTTTGGCCAGACGGGTCGGGAGCGAGATGCTGCGACGGGCGGCAGTGTGGGTCGAGGGCATGATCACCATTCTGCCTCGGGAGACTGCAACGCGGACCATGGAATAGCGTGATAGATATTGACCCTTTAGCGCGAGATTGACGGCACGTGCCGCTAGCTGCACACCCGAAGCAACGCCGGCAACACTCTTCTATAGAGCAGCTTACGAGGTTAACGTTGAGTACCAGAACCTACCTATTTTCCTATCGAATCTACTCTGCGGGGTCTTAAAATAAAGGCTGCGGATGAGCAGTCCCGCAGGACTCCCGACAGATGTCCCGCAAATTGACCATATTCATTGGAACGATTATCGCGGCACAGACCGCAACGATACTAGTACTGGGCATCTCTCCTCTCGGCTCGCTCCTTTCCAATTCGGTACAAACCGTCGCATGCGGTCTGGCCGTCGCTTGCGCGGTGGGCGCCTACCGGCGCGCACAAGGCCTGGCACGACCCTTCTGGGTGCTGATCGGGCTGGCTCTGGCGACTTGGGGCTTCGCGAACCTGGGTTGGATCTATTACGAGAACTGGCTGCAGGAAACCGCTCCGACCATTTCTGTCGTGCGATTTGTTTTTGACTCGCAAGGCGTGTTCTTCGCGACGGCATTGTTCCTGGATAAGGACCGAGACTCGGCACGTTTTGACCTGGAAACGTTGCTGGACATGGTGCAGATCGGCATCGTGTTCTTCGCCGGGTTCTTCGGGTTGTACTACGTCCAAGTGCTGCAGGGAGACCTGGGACCCGGGCCGGAAGCATTCATGGCGGGAATCTACCAAGTGGTGAACGTCTCACTGACGATCGTGAGCGTTGCCGTGATGCTGACCGCGCCAACCATCAAGTTGCGAAAATTGTATGGCGGCTTGACGGTCTTACTGCTGATCAACGCAGTATTTTCCGGAACTGCCGATTACGTCCAGAGCATGCGGGAAGTTCCTACGGGCACCTGGTATGACTTCGGGTGGACTCTGCCGTTTCTGGGTTTCGCCGTTTGGGCTTCCAGATGGAAGGAAATCCCGGGAGACTCGGTAACCAAGATATCGCGAACCCAATCCGCCAACGGACTCGTGCTCAAGCACGTGATGCTGGCGGGCGCTCCGCTGACCGCGTTGGCATTGCTGACCCAACTGGGAGCGGAATGGCGAATCCTGGAGTTTCTGCTGCTGGGTACGTCGATCGCATGCTATGCGGCTCGCTTGGGATTCAGCGAATTTCGGAAAGCACAAGCGACCAGAACGCTGCGGCAGGATACCCAAGCGATGGATTCCGCCATCGACGGCATGGCGATCATCGACTGCGCCGGAAAACATGCCTACGCGAATCCCGCATTCGCCAGAATGATGGGATACCAGGATCCCCGGGAACTGCTGGGCAGGCGTTGGCAGGATTGTTTCAGCAAGGGCGACGTGGCGCCAGTGCTTGCGGAACTGCGGCAATCGCTCCGGAAAACCGGAAAATGGTTCGGCGCGTTGACGATTCATCACCGCGATGGCGGTCTGTTTCCGATGGAAGTGGCGATCACGCAGTTGCCCGAAGGCGGAGTGGTCTGCCTCAGCCGCGATATCACCGACCGCCAGCACGCGGAAAAGGCCAGAATCGAAGCGGAAGCCAAGTACCGGACGCTGGTCGAGCAAGTGGCGGCGATCAGCTACATCGCGGAAGTGGGCGTGCATGGCGAGTGGCTGTATGTCAGCCCGCAAATCGAGATGATGTTCGGATTTACTTTGCAGGAATGGATGGAAGATTCCAAGGGCTGGACTCGACACGTGCATCCCGAAGATCACGCGTTAATTGAAACCGCTGAGGAAGCGTACAAGCGCGGCGAACGGTACCAGGCGGAGTATCGGGTTATTCGCAAGGATGGGCGGGTAATCTGGGTTAGCGACACCGCGGTCGTCGCGCCGGGGAACAAGTTGCGTCCGGTGATGGAAGGAATCATTGTAGACATCACCGAGCGCAAACATCTGGAAACCCAACTCCAGCAATCGCGAAAGATGGAAGCGGTCGGACGGCTGGCCGGCGGCATCGCCCACGACTTCAACAATCTGCTGACGATCATCAAGGGCTACACCGAGCTGGCGCTGGCGCGCGGCAAACTTTCCCCGGAGTTGCGCACGGATATCGAAAGGATTGAGGACGCCAGCGAGAGGGCCGCGGGACTCGTACGCCAACTGCTGGCCTTTAGCCGCAGGCAAGTTCTACAGCCGAAGGTGCTCGATCTGAACGCCATTGTCCTGGGCCTGGACAAGCTGTTGCGCCGCTTGATGGACGAAGACATCGAAATGCTCACGTTGCCCGGGAAAGACATCGGCCGCATCAAAGCGGACCCCGGCCAGGTGGAACAGGTGATCATGAACCTGGTGGTGAATGCGCGCGACGCCATGCCCAACGGCGGGCGGCTGACCATCGAAACTTCCAATGTCGAGTTGGACGGCGCCTATGCGCGTGACCACGCCACGGTGCGCCCCGGAAACTACGTTCAATTGACCGTGAGCGACAACGGCGTGGGCATGAGCCCGGACACCGTGGCGCACATCTTCGAACCTTTTTACACCACCAAGGAAAGTGGCCGCGGGACCGGATTGGGCCTCTCCACCGTGTACGGAATCGTGAAGCAAAGCGGCGGATATATTTGGGTCTACAGCGAGCCGGATCACGGCACGACTTTCAAGGTGTACTTGCCCCAGGTGGAACAGTCCGCCGAGCCTCTGCCGGAAATCAAGGTTCGCGGGTCCGACCGCAAAGGCACGGAAACCATGCTGCTGGTGGAGGACGACGCGCAGGTGCGTGAATTGGCGCGCACCGTGCTCGTTGCGCAAGGCTACTTCGTGATCGAAGCGGCCAGCGCGGAAGATGCCGTGCGCATTTGCGAAAGCGACGGAACCCACATTCAATTGCTGCTGACCGATGTGATCATGCCGGGAATGAGCGGTCGAGAGTTGGCCAAGCGCGTTACTTCGTCCAATCCGATGATGCGCGTCCTGTACATGTCCGGCTATACCTACAACGTGATCGCCAGCGGTGGAACGCTGGAACCCGGCGTAGCCTTTCTGCAGAAACCGTTCACGCCAGCGGCTCTGCTCGAAAAAGTTCGCGAAGTCTTGGATGCGGCGCAGCCGGTCCGCTAGCAGTTTTACTGCAATTCGCTGGCGAACCTATTTCTGAGTCGCGATCGCAATCGTTCTTCCGGTCGCCGCCGAGCGGCGAGCAGCATCCAGAATGTCCGTAACCACCATGTTGATTTCCAGCGACGATGGCCCGTCAGCCGGGTGACCTTCCAGCACCACCGCGCGTAGATACGCCAGTGAGTCGTCGTACGGCGACGCCAGCGGCTTGCCCGCCACGCTTTGCTCGTCCTGGCCCGGCAGGCGCACCCGCACATTGTCGCGCTTCACCGTGATCGCATAACCCGTCTGTCCGTAAACCTCCATATCTTTCCGATCGAACGGCCAGTTCCACGACGCTTGGAGAATGGCCTGCGCCTTGGGATACGTGAGGATGACGGTGGCCTCGTCGTCCACGCGCGGGTAAACGTCCGGCTGGAAGTGTTGAGTGACCGCCGTAACCGTGTCTGGCGGACGCCCGTCCATCAGCCACGTCATCAAGTCCGCGCCATAGCACCCGAAATCAAACAGCGCGCCGCCACCATTCAGTTTTGGATCGTTAAGCCAGGCGAAAAATTCCGGTTGGACATGGATAAGCTTCGGCCCGGGATGCCCATCGTGAACCACCACTTTGCGGATATCACCGATCGAATGATCGTGGACGAGGTCATACGCCGCGCGATTGCTGCGGTACCAGGTGGTTTCATAATTCACCAGAACCTGAATCTTGCCTTGCTGGGCGGCGCGCTGCATGGCGCGAGCGTCTTCGCTGCTCACCGCCATAGGCTTCTCCATCATCACCGGCACGCCACGACGGGCGCAGATCTCCACCACGCGGCGATGGTCGAACGTATTCGTGTAAACCAGGACCGCCTGCGGATGAATGGCGGTAAGCATCTCGTCGAGGTCGGCGTGCCACAAGCTGGCATCGACTTGGAAATCGGCGGCATACCGGTCAAAAAGCTTGCGATCCGGCTCCACTATCGCGACGATCTCGACGTCGGGATGCTTCTTGCGATTCTCCAGAAAGCCGGAGGCGTGGCCGTGCGCGAGACCCACCATGGCGACTCGAAACGGCGATGATGAATCCGCGGAAGCCGAAGAAGCATGGCGGGCAAAACAGGGCACCGTCGCAAGAAGTAATGCCACTAGAAGAGAACCGCATCGACGCCGCATGAAAATCCTCCAGACATCGGAACCGATGCTAACACTAGATTACCGCCGGAACATCGCAATATGGCTGGTATGGGCCTGCTGATCTAAGCGGATCTGGAACGAAGCAGCCGGTATAGCAGGTATCCCCCGCCCGCAAGAAGCAGCGGCGAAGAGTAAAACCCGGGAGCGGAACGTGAGAAGGAAACCGCTGATACCGTGCGACCCAGGATGGTCGCCAACGTATGCCCGCATCCTTTCAACAACATCAGGAAGGCGAAAAAATAACCCAAGGGCCGCAAGTAGGCCGAATTGCGGTAGGCCCATGGAGTCAGCAGCAACAGAATCGCGCAAGTCACCATCAACCCAATGAGCCACTCACGAAATCCGAAGACCGGCATCGGGAACCAGGAATAGCGCTCTCGAAGAATTACGACCGTCGCATTGTAGATCGGTAAAAAGCCGGTGAGAGCCTCGTCCGTGACGTGAGCACAGAGCGTCAGACTCAACAACAACCAGGCCAAAATTGTTTTGCCGGGATGGGGTGGCAACGTTCACGGCGCCATTATAGGAGCACGGGAGAGCCCTGTCCCTCGAGATTACTGAGGCGGATGCCCGGCGTCCGGCGCGGGCTGGGTTGCCTCGTCGCCAGCCGGCTTCGGCTGGCCGATTTTGGCCACGCTCTCCACGTTGAATCTCTTGTAGTCGGAGTAGCGCACTACTTCGTTGACCTTGAATCCCTTGACCAGCAAGACGCGGACGCCCACGTGCGCTTCCATATAGGTGGGCAGCCACACCTCGTTGTTCACGTATTCCTGCTCGAAGGTAAAGCTGGTGCCTTTCTGGAGATTGGCCAATACCCCGCCGCCAACGCGGAAATCAGCCACGAAATAAGCCTCCAGACGCGCCACATCGTGCGCCTTTTCGTCGATCCAAGCCACGCCGGCAAGCTCGTGCGCCACTTTTTCGGCAAGCTTATGCGGTTTGAACTCGGAATTCGGTTCGAAATCGAAAACCAGGACGTCCTTGCCGCGAAACCGTTCCCGGCGGGGATTGACAAATTGGCACGCGCGCAGAAAAATCTCCACGCCCACATCGTCATCATCCTTGTCTTCTTTCCCTTCTTCTTTGCCCTTTTCTTCCTTGGCTTCTCTCTTGGCGGAACGTTTTTGAATATTTTCGATTTCCTTGCGGGTGCGCTCGTTCTCCTTGTCTTGTTCCTCCGTAGAAAGTGGCTTGCCGTCCTTCTTCACCAGCGTCGAAATTTCCTCACCGTCCAGATAAAAAAAGGTGAACTCCTTGCGCTCCACCTTGGTGACTTTGCCGGTTTTATCGTAGTCGGTCTCTTCTTCTGACCGGCTGCCGGCATAATTTTCCTTGAGCTTGTCGATGGCCTTCTGGTTGGCGTCGATTTCCCCGAACAGCGCCTTCAAATCCGGCAACTGCACTTGCGATTTCTTCGGAAAATCGAAGACCCGCTCTCCCAGCACGGAGTTCACCGCCGTTCGGGTAATGGAAATGTCGTAGGTGTCGCCGCCGCGCTGCAGCTGAATCTTGTACGGAAGGCGAAGGCCATCCACCAGGCGGTAGTCGTCGTACAGGATCTTTTGGTCCACTCCGCCAACCTTGGCGGCTTCTTCCACGATCAAGTGAGAAGCAGCGTCGAAGAAAATCTGACGTTTGACGCCCGCTGGATTGGTGACTTCGAGCACCACGGCATCTTTGCCGCGCACATTCTGGTGACCGGCGAAAGCAATTCCCAGCTTGTCCTTCTTCGCACCCTGGAGATGGGCATTGTAATAGCGGCCGGCCGCTTCGAGCTGGGCGCCATCTTCTCCGAGCAACGTCGCGAGCACGCCGTCGCCGGTTTGATGCCACGCGGATTTGCCGTTGTAGGCTTCGATCACCACCGAATCGCCGTAGACGAGTTCCGAATAGTACCGATTGGGCGCCTTGGCGTTGAAAGTGTACGTGCCGGACTTGCCGTCGGAAGCGCGCGTGAAAGTGCCTTCCAGAATAACCGTATGCGCCTTCGATAGCGTCTTGGCGCCTCCGGCGGCTTTGAAATACTGATCGAGAATCTTCGCCGGTTCCTGCGCCATGCATGGGATGGCCGCCGCCAGGAGCAGGAGGCAGGGATACAGATGGATTCGGCGAAGGAACATGGCTGCTATCGTAACAACGCACGCCAGCAGGAAAAGTTTCGCGAAAAACAGGTGTAGCGGCTTAAGACCCTCCAGGTGAACCCGGGCGCGGCGAGGTTCCTTGCTTGTAATCCTGCCGGTCCTTGGGCTTCCGTTGGTTGCCGCGGCCTATTCGTAGCGCAGGGCCACGATGGGATCGACGCGCGTGGCTCGGCGGGCCGGGAAGAAGGAAGCCGCCAGTCCGACCAGTGTCAACAGGATGGCCACCGTCACGAAGGTAAGCGGATCGGAGGAACTTACGCCGAACAGAAAGGTCTGCAGCAAACGAGTCAAGGCCAGCGCGACAATGACGCCGGCGCCGACGCCAAGCAACGCGAGACGCAGCCCTTCGCCGACCACGATCTGGAACACGTCACTGGGTTGCGCTCCCAGCGTTACCCGGATCCCGATTTCGTTGATTCGCTGCGTCACCGAGTAGGACATCACGCCATAAATGCCCACGGCGGCGAGCAGCAGCGCGATGGCCGCAAAAATACCGATCAGCCAGGTACGAAAGCGCGGTTGAGAGACGGACGAAGCCATGTTCTCTTCCATCGTGCGGACTTTCACCAGCGGCTGATTTGGATCAATCTCGGCGAGGGCGCTGCGCAGTGCGGAAGCCTGCAACTGCGGATCACCGGCAGTCCGCAGCACGATGGACATGAAAAATATCGGCAGCAGTGCATCGCACTGGCGATAAGGCACAAACATTTCCGCGGCCGGATCACTGCCCAGCCCCTGAAGGACGTCCCCGACGACTCCGACTATCTCCATTGTGGGAATTTGATTGTCCGGGGTTGCGCCCAGCTGGAGCCGGCGCCCCAACGGATTTTCGTTCGGGAAATAGGTGCGCGCCATGGTCGCATTGATGACCACCACGGCTGGCGCTCGTTCAATATCCCCCGGCGCGATCATGCGGCCTCGCAGCAATGGCACTCCAATGCGTTTCCAGATAGCGCGGCGTCACCGCACGGAACCCGGCGGCCACATAGTCGTGCGGGCTCTTGGGGGGATGACCGGTAATGTTGAAGTGCAGGATCCCGCCGCCGCCGCTGACCGGAAGAGAAGTCGAGGCGCCCACGGAGCGAACGCCGGGCAGCGATCGCGTGCGATCCACCAAGCGATCGTAGAAGCTGAAGCGCTGCTCGGGCCTCGCATAAACCGTCTCAGAAATAGGCAGGTCCGCTATAAGCAAATGGTCCGCCTGGAAGCCGGGCGGAACATCTTGCAAGCGCGAAAAGCTGCGCAACAAAAGCCCCGAACCCACCAGCAGCAGCATGGCGAATGCAATCTCCATGACCACCAGGTAACCCCGAAGGCGATGCTGGCCGGGACCCAGAGTCGAGCCGCGCGAGCCCTCATTCAGGGATTCCCGCAGATCGAGCTTGGCGGTCCGTAACGCGGGAACGATGCCGAACACAATGCCCGTGGCCAAAGAAATCACCAGCGTAAACACCAGCACCCAGCGGTCCAGTCCGATCGTGAATACATCCGGCACGCTTCCCGCGGCGATCCGCAGCAGCGGCCCCAGCGAAGCCCACGCCAGCAGCAAGCCCAGCACCCCGCCGGCTACCGATAACAAAACGCTTTCCGTGAGCAATTGGCGCACGATCCGTGTGCGGCTCGCGCCCATCGACGTCCGAATGGCCACTTCCCGGCCACGAGCGGCGGCTCGCGCCAGCAGCAGGTTGGCCACGTTGACGCACGCAATCAGCAGCACAAACGCGACCGCGCCTAGCAGCAGCATCAGCGCCGGTCGGACGTTCTTGACCATCTGATCCTGAAGCCCGACCACTTCCGCGCTCGTGCCCGTGTTGTATTCGGGATATTGCTGTTCCAGCCGCTTGGTGATTCCGATCATTTCCGTATTGGCTTGCTCGCGAGAAATGCCCGGCTTGAGTCGCCCAATCGCGATGATGCCCGGATGCCAGTTGCGATCATCGGGCAGCGTGTTCGCCCACGGTATAAAAGGCAGGTAGACATCGGCGGGTTGCAGCAGCTCGAAACCCGGCGGCAGCACTCCGATCACGGTATAGGGCCTGGCATCCAGGTTGAGTGCCTTGCCGATGATGTCTTGCGCGCCACCGAACTGCCGCTGCCACAGGCCGTAGCTGATCATTACCACGGGCGCACCGCCGGCGCGATTTTCTTCCTCCGAAATGCGTCGTCCAAGCCGCGCGTCGATGCCCAGAAGCGGAAGAAGACCCGCGGTAATCATGCGGCCCTTGAGTTGTTGCGGGTCGCCGGCGCCGGTGAGGTTCACGGCCGTGCCGCGCGTCGCTTCCATCGATTCGAAGGAATGGCTCTGCGCGCGCCAGTCCACATAATTCTGGTACGACGTGCTGATCAGCGGGAAATTGCTCTTTTCCGCGACGATCACCAGGCGCGAGGGATCATGGAACGCCAGCGGCCGCAGCAGCACCGAATTCACCACGCTGAAGATCGCCGTGTTCGCCCCGATGCCCAGCGCGAGGATCAATACGGCAACCGCGGAGAAGAACGGATTCTTGGCGAGCAGGCGAAAGGAATAGCGAAGGTCCTGGAGCAAGGTCTCCATGAAAATTCCCCCTGGATGGACACACGGATTCTATGCGCTTTGACGGGCTCAGGCGAAGAACGTTTCAGGTCTTTTTCGCGGTTAGTCGCCGCTTCCGCTACTGCGACTTTGGGCGACTCCGGTATTTTTCGTACAACGCAAGCTGCCGGTTGTCCAGCGACACCGCTTGCCCCTTGATGAAAAGATATTTCACGTCGGTGGTGAGCTCCAGCGGATCGCCCGTTGTGACGATGACGTTGGCGACCTTCCCGGCTTCCAACGTGCCTACCTGCTCCGACAACCCGAAAATCTGCGCCGGATACAGCGTTACCGCCTTGAGCGCTTCGTCATACGCCAGCCCGTGCGCCACCGCGTTGGCCGCTTGCTGCCCCAGCCGCCGCGCGAAGGAATTGTCGAAGCTGCCGAACGCAAACTTCACTCCCGCCGCGGATAGCTCCGCGGGTTGGGTCAGCAGGCGATCGTAGGCATCGTCCTCGTCCGTTGGCTCGGTAAGCGTCGGCCGAAGGACTACCGGAATATTCTTCGAGCGCAGCAAATCCTTCACCTTGTACGCTTCCGATCCCCCGGCGAGAATCATCTTCAGTTTTTGCTTGTCGCAAAACTCCACCGCGTTGCGGATGTCGCGCGCTTCGTCCGCGAACACCAGCACCGGCAGCTCCCCGCGAATCACCGGAATCAGCGCTTCCAGCTTCACGTCCCGCTGGAAATCCGCGCGACCCCCGTGCCCGACCGCCAGCGCATAGTGCCGCGCTCGATCCAGCCATTCCGTCAGCTCGTTGACCTGCTTCTGATATTCCTCTTTGGCCTCCGCGTACGGCTTCGGTTTGCGCGTGAAAGTAGAAAGGTCGAACGTCGACTGCGGAATCTCCGGCCAGGCAAGAACCATCGCGACATTCTTCTTTAGCAGCATGTCGTTGATGGTCCAGCCCGACATGTGAATCGCGGACGCCTGCCCGCCGAGAATATTGGAAGAACCGCCCGAATCGAACCCGCCGCTGGCAGGCACCGCCAGAACTTCTGTGATTCCCGCCGCTCGCGTTACCGGAATGTGCTGGCTGGATGGATTGATCGCTTCCGCCGCGACCACGTCCGGATTGAACGAGCCTGTTTCCGTGGTGTCTACCGTGGCGCTCACCGCCGAAATTTCGCTCAAGCCCATCTGCGTAACCGGATCGAACAGCCCGGGATACACTTGCAGGCCTTTGCCGTCGATCACCTGTGCGCCGGCTGGCGCTTCCACGTTGCTCCCGACTGCCTCAATCTTTCCCCCGCGAATCACCAGCGTGGCATTCTCCGCCGGTTGACCGGCAACCGTAAATATCTTGGCGTGGGTGATGGCGATGGCCGGCGCCTGCGCCTGCGCCAAAATCGACGGCCCCAGCATCAATGTCGCCAGCGTCGCTGTTAACACCGCGCCGAAAAAGGCCACGCGCTTGCTGCCGCGCAACAAGCCGCGGCCGTTCATCGCGCACCGCCCGTCAAACGCGCCCCATCCGAATCTTGCGTCGCCGCGGCTGGCTTCGGTTTTTCGTCCGGTTTCTTCTCATCCGGTTTCTTTTCGTCGGGCTTCTTCTCCGCTTCTTTCTTTTGCTTCTCGAGCAGCGACTTCTTTTCCTTTTCCAGCGCCGGGCGGCCGTTGATGTCCCGCTGGCGGTCGAAATACACGCGCCCGTCGATCAGCGTTTTCTGAACCACGGCATACGCGCTCAATGGATCGCGGTTGTAAATCACCAGGTCGGCGTCCTTGCCCACGTCAATCGACCCCACGCGCTTGTCGATTCCCAACTGCATCGCCGGATTCAGCGTCACCAGCTTCAGCGCTTCGTCGTGCGACAGTCCGCCAAACTTCATGGACTTGGCCGCTTCCTGATTCAGGTGCGTAGCCTCTTCCGCGTCGTCCGAATTGATGGAAACCAGCACGCCACGCTGCGTCATCAGCGCCGCGTTGTAGGGAATGGCGTCGTACGCTTCCACCTTGTACGACCACCAGTCGGAAAACGTGGAAGCGCCCGCGCCCGCCGCCGCGATTTCATCCGCCACCTTGTAGCCTTCCAGCACGTGCTGGAACGTGCGCACCTTGAACCCGAATTCCTTGGCGACCCGCAGCAGCATCAGGATTTCGTCTTCGCGATAGCAATGCGAATGCAGGTAGCGCTTCCCTTCCAGGACTTCCACCAGCGGATCGAGCCGCAAATCGCGCCGCGGCGCAATCAGATTTTTTTCGCCCGCGGCGACGCGCTGGTTGTAAGCGTCCCAGGAATTCTTGTAATCGCGTGCCTCCGCGAACGCCGCACGGATGGTCTCCTCGACGCCCATGCGCGTCGCCGGATAGCGCGCTTCCCTGCCGCGCCCCCCGAAATTCGAATGTTTGGGATTTTCGCCCAGCGCGAATTTGATCCCCGGAAGCGCGCCCTCAAACGGCAGCTTGCCGGCTGGCTGTCCCCAGCGCAGCTTGATGACCATGGTTTGGCCGCCGATCGGATTGGCGCTGCCATGCAGCACATTGGCAACCGTCACGCCGCCGGCCAAATCGCGGTAGATCGACACGTCGTCCGGATTCAGCACGTCCGCAATGTTCGCGATCGACGACACCGCGATGCTTCCTTCGTTCACGCTGCCGTCCACGGCAATGTGCGAGTGGCAATCGATGATGCCGGGTATCACGAACTGGCCTTCGGCGTCGATCACCTGCGCATCCTTCGGCGCTTTGATGGACGCGCCGACTTCCGCGATCTTGCCGTCGCGAATCAGCACCGAACCATGCTCGATGGTCCCGTGCGAAATCGTCAGGATCGTCGCGTTTTGAATCAGCAAAACGCCTGGCGCGTCCGGCGCACTCGCAGCCGACGCCGCCACCATTCCGACGCCGCCCAAAATCACCCAGCCCATCGCGTAGCGAATCAAACCCAACCGCGCCGGCCTCAAGACGCACCTCCCGCTTCCGAAGTAGTAGGTTTGGTCCGGGCCCCGGTGAAGTCCGTATCGAATCCCACGCTCGGCACGCTGATCGTTCCCTTCAGCGCAGTTCCATCGAACGTCCCGTCGAAGATCACGTCGGACGGCGAGCCTTCAATCGAAATATTGATCGTGAACGTGAACTTTTCGCCGGAGAGATTGCCGCTGACGATTTTGGAGTCGCCCCGTTTGCTGCTGGTCGAGCCCGAAAGCGTCCCATCCGAAGCCATCGTGAGCTCCAGCGAAGACTGTTCCTCTCCATCCGGCGTCGTGTACTTCAGCGTCCATTTGCCGCTGATATCCTTTTTTGGCGTTTCCTTTGGTTTCTCCTGCTCGCGCACTTCATAACGGCGTCCATCCACAAACACCGTCTTGATCTTGGTTTTCTCGTCGAACAAGTCGCCGTCCGCGATCACTAGGTTCGCGATCTTGCCGTTTTCGAGCGACCCCATGCGGTCCGCCACGCCAAGAATTTCCGCCGCGCTCAGCGTGAGCGCCCGCAGCGCCGCGTCCGGAGCCAATCCCGCGTCGATGGATTTCTTCACCGCCTTCAAAATATCTTTCGGAGCGGTAATGCCTCCCGAGTAAAACGCGAATTTCACGCCGGCTTTCGCAAACGCGCCGGGCGTCGACGCCGCCATTTCCCGGAATCGCAACGTCCGCAAGCTCGGCACGAAATCCGGATCGCTGTCCTTCTCCGCTTCCGGCCATTTCAGGTCCACCAGCACCGGCAATTTCTTCGCGGCCACTTCCGCCGCCACCGCATACCCCATTTGCCCGCCGTACAACACTCCGTTCACGTGCCAGCGCTCCGCCAGATCGAACGCCCGCAGGATTTGCACCGAGTTATTCGCGGGAATCAGCACCACCGCATGATCTTCCAGCGCGTCCGCCAATGCCGTCTCCGTCCGGTCGTACCGCGGACGAGCCGTGCCCTTCGGACTTTTCTCGTATGTCTCTTCGGACTTCGTGCTCCATGCCGTATCCAGCCACACTTGCCGTACATAACCGATCGTGCCCATCAGCGATCCCGGAAAGCTCGCGAAATTTCCGACGGGCTGCAACGACACCGGAATCGCCACTGGCGACTTGACCACCATGTCCCCGTTGCGTTCCCCGCCCAGGTTCAGCAACGCCGCCTGGCCAGGGAAAATTCCTCCCTTCGGAGCGGAAACTGTGGACGTGAATCCCGCATTCCGCCACGTCTCGATGCGCTTGTCGGCCAGCGTCGCTTCTCCGGCCGCGTCGCGCCACGGTGTCGAACCGGGCCGGTCCTCCGGACCGCGGGAAATCGCAGCGGCCGCGCGAGGTACCCCTTCCCCTGCTGCGGCGGGCACCGCGCCTTGCAGTCCCAGATCGCTGTACGCATCGATCAGCCCGGGATACACGATTAATCCTTTGCCCTCGATCACCCAGGCCTCTTCGGGAATCGCGGCATCCTTCGCCACCGCCGTAATGATTCCCCGGGAAATGATCACCGTCGCGTTTTCCATTCGCGCGCCGGAAACCGGCACCACCGTGGCTCCGCGGATGGCGAAGTATTGCGGCTCGCCGCCTTGCCCCACCGCCGGAAACGGCGCGCTAAGGAAAGCTATCGCCGTCAGCACCAGCCACACCATCGGCAGCTTCACACTTGGGACAGTTCGCATTCACGGCTCCTTGTCGGGATGGCGCGTAACCCACGCGATCCACAGGACGTTGCTCTGGTAGACGGATGAGGCTAGTGGGAAGTTTCCGCGGAGTCAAGCCAGCCCGCTCGGACACCAGTCCCTCGCATCCTCAAAAAAAAGTGAAAATAACGGAAACAAAATCGCCCGCTCTTCCGTTTCTTCTATTGCCTTCCCATAGGAGCTGTGTCAGGCTGGCCGCCACACAACTTCCAGGAGAGGCCGTATGGGCGATAAAGGCGAAGTCTGGCAGGGAACGTTGGCGCTGATGGTATTGAAAACACTCGAGACTCTAGGGCCCTTGCACGGCTACGGCATTGCCCGCCGCATTGAGCAGACCAGCGGCGATCTGCTCTCCGTGAATTACGGCACGCTTTACCCCGCCCTGCTCAAGCTCGAGCAGGAAGGCTACATCAAGTCCAGGTGGGGCCAGTCCGACAACAATCGCCGCGCCAAATATTACGAATTGACCCGCGCCGGACGCAAGCAGTTGGCCGCCGAGGCCCGCGAGTGGGGCCAAACCACCGCCATTCTTGCGCGCTTCCTGACCCCGGGAGAAGAACAGTCATGAGGTTCCTCCGCCGCTGGGCTGCGCGGATTGCCGGCGCGTTCCGCAAGGAGCACGACGAACGCGATTTTGCCGAAGAGATGGAAAGCCATCTCCAGTTGCACATTGCGGACAACCTGCGGGCGGGAATGAGTCTGCGCGAAGCCAAACGCGAGGCTTTGATAAAACTTGGCGGCGTGGAACAAACCAGACACGATCATCGCCGGCGACGCGCCCTGCCCGTCCTCGACATTCTCTGGCAGGATTTGCGCTTTGGCGCGCGCACGCTCCGCAAAAGTCCCGGTTTTACTATCGTCGCCGTGCTGACGCTGGCGTTGGGCATCGCCGCGAACGCCACCATCTTCAGTTTTGTCAGCGCCGCACAATACAAAAAGCCCGCCGTCGCGGATCCGGACACCGCCATGGTCGTCTATGGCACGAGTTCCGCCGAAGCCTTCGGGCCCAATCTGAATCCCGTATCGGCACCCAACTTTTTCTCTTGGAAAAAGCAGAACGACGTGTTTTCCGACATGGCCGCTTCCGATCCGTACTTTAGCTCCAGCCTTACCGGAGAAGGCGAGCCCGAAGGCGTCGGCACCACGCGCGTCACCTCCAACTATTTCTCGGTGTTGGGTGTTGTTCCGGAACTGGGCCGGGCGTTTGCCAGCGGTGACGATCAGCGCGGCCGCGAACACGTCGTCATCTTGAGCCACGACCTCTGGCAGAGAAAATATGGAGCCGATGCTTCGCTGCTCGGCAAAACCGTGCGCATCAACCGCGAGCCTTTCATCGTCATCGGCGTGATGCCTCGAACTTTCCGCCTCATGCCCTTTCAAACGCAGCTCTGGATTCCGCTGCCTCTGTCGGAGGCCGATCAGGGCGCCGGCGCCAGGTCCAATCGCAACCTCTTTTTGTTCGCGCGCCGGAAACCTGGCGTGACTCTCCAGCAGGCGCAGGCCAACGTGCAAACGCTGGCAAGAATCGCCGGCCAGGACTTCCCTCAATCCGAAAAAGGATGGAGCGCCAACACTTTGACGCTGCAGGAATACACCATTCGCGAATTTAACGCCGGGCCCGCCTTCGTGATTCTGCTCACCGCGGTCGGATTCGTCCTACTGATCGCCTGCGCCAACGTTGCCGGGCTGTTGCTGGCGCGCGCCACCGGGCGCGGAAGAGAAATGGCCGTCCGCGTCGCCATCGGCGCTGGACGTCTCCGGCTGGTGCGCCAGTTGATGACCGAAGCGCTCCTCATCGCCGGCCTCGGCGCTCTGGCTGGACTGGCTCTCTCTCTCGTCGGGGAACGCCTGATGCAGGCATCCCTGACTTTCAATGACGAAGTGCAGATGCTTGAGCTCAAAACCGACTGGCACGTTCTCGCCTATACCTCGGTGATTTCCATTCTCTCCGCGATAATCTTCGGACTCGTTCCTGCGAAAAAAGCCTGGTCCTCCGACCTGTTCGAGACCTTGAAGAACGACACCGCAAAATCTTCCGGCGGAAAATCCCGCGGCAGGTTGCGTAGTTTGCTGGTAGCCGCGGAGGTGGCGCTTTCCCTCGTGCTGTTGACCGCCGCCGGTATTTTGATCCTCGGAATTTCCGACGAGTTTCGGCGCGACCTCGGATTCGACCCGAACGGTTTGTTGACTGCGCGCCTTTCCCTCCCAGAGGCCGTATATCAAGACCCGCAGAAACAGGTTCAGTTCTACCGGCAACTGGTTGCCAAGCTCGACGCCGCCCCCGGCGCGCAAAAAGCCGCGGTCACCAGCGTGTTGCCGGCCACCGGACCTGAGTGGACCCCTTTCCTTCTGAAAGGCCAGGAAAGCACTCCGCCCGGCGAGCGCCCGCGCGCCCGCCACATGCTCGTCAGCACCGACTATTTCGACGTTACCCGCACCGCGCTCATCAGTGGCCGTACGTTCTCCGAAGCCGATTCGGCGAATACGCCGGCAGTCGCGGTCGTCAGCGAAAAATTCGTGGAGAAGTTCTTTCCTGGCGGAAATGCCGTCGGCCAGCAGGTGCGCATCGATTCCGGCGATGCCCGCGCTGCCGAATGGCGGCAAATCGTTGGCGTCGTGAAAAATGTGAAAAGCTGGCCGCTGCAAAACATGGATGACGCCGAATTTTACGAACCGTTTCAGCAGCATCCCATCCCGGAGATGGCCGTGCTGCTACGCGCGGAACGCGATCCGGAATCCTTGGCCCCGGCATTGCGGGCCGCGGTCTGGTCCATCGATCCCGAACAACCCCTTGGCAGCGAGATCAGTCTGCCGGAAGTCTTGAGCAAGGAAACCACCGGCGACCGCATCATGATGACCCTGATGGGAACCTTCGGCGGCTTGGCCCTGGTTTTGTCGGCCGTCGGTTTGTACGGTCTGGTGGCCTATTCCGTGGGTCAGCGAACCCGCGAGCTGGGCATTCGGTTGGCGCTCGGCGCCGACAAGAAGAGCATTCTCCGGCTGGTGCTGCTGCAAGGCATGAAGCTTGCCTCCATCGGCGTGCTCATCGGAATGGCCGCCGCTTTGCCCTTGCCGCGAATCCTCGCCAGCCTTTTCCAGGACTTTCCCGCTGTTGGCAACTGGCTGTTCGTTTTTGTGCCTGCACTCGTAACCTGCGTGGCGCTGCTGGCGTGTTACGTGCCCGCGTGGCGCGCCGGGAGAGTCGATCCCATGGTGGCCTTGCGGTACGAATAAAGTTGCGAAGCGCGCGTATTTCTCGGTGCGCGGAGACACACGGTGAGCTCAAGATGAGCCAAAGATGAGAACGTTGCGCGCATGGCTGATCCGGCTCGGCGGATTGCTTCGCCCCCACGCCCGCGATCGCGAGTTCGCCGAAGAACTCGCGGCCCACATCCGCTTGCACGAGCAGGACAATCTGCGATCGGGAATGAGTGCTGCCGAGTCCAGGCGGAATGCACAGATGCGCCTGGGCGGCGCCACGCAGGTCCAGGAAATGTTACGCGAGCGGAGGTCCTTACCTATGATCGAGACATTGCTGCAGGATTTGCGCTTCGGATTAAGAACGCTCCGCAAGAATACGGGATTCGCCGCGATTGCCATCAGCATTATGGCCCTGGGCATCGGCGCGAACACTGCGATGTTCAGCGTGGTCAATACCGTTTTGCTGAAGCCGCTGGCCTACCCGGAGCCGCAACGCATCGTTACCCTGGCCTCGTTCTGGAGGGCCCACGCCGCGAAAGGGCAAGTGTCCGCTCCGGATTATCACGACTGGCACGATCAGAGCACGGCGTTCGAGAATATGGCGTACTACGAAGACGACGACACCTCGGTGACCGCCGGACCCGTCGGTGAGTATACCCACGCGGCTCTGGTCACCCCGGAATTCTTCCGCGTATTTCGTATCGAGCCCATTGCCGGCCGCGAATTTTCCGCGGACGAAAACAAGCCGGGCAGCAGCGGCGCCGTCATTGTCAGCGCGGCTTTCGCCGCCGCGCACTTTGGCGGAGGCGCCGGTGCGTTGGAGCATACCCTGCGAATCGCAGGAAAAACTCTGAACATTGTTGGAGTGATGCCCGTCGGATTCGGCTTCCCGGACAATACCGCCATATGGCTGCCCGGGAACACGATTTTTCCGGAGACCGAATCGCGCTCTGCCCACAACTACCGGGTGGTAGGCCGGCTGAAGAAAGATGTCAGCCTGGCCCAGGCGCAGGCGCAGATGACCTTGATCGGCACGCGGCTCGAGGAAAAATTCCCGGAAAGCAACAAGGATAAAGGCGTAGCCGTGACGGAATTGCGCGATGCCCTGGTGGGAGATTTCCGGCGGACGCTGTACCTGATGCTCGGAGCCGTGGGACTGGTGTTGCTGATCGCCTGCGCAAATCTTGCCAACATGTTGCTGGCGAGAGCGGTGGCGCGCTCGCGGGAGATGACCATTCGCCTGGCCGTGGGTGCCGGACGCTGGCGGATTGTGCGGCAACTGCTCACGGAAAGCGTAACGATGGCGGCATTCGCCGGAATCGCCGGCGTGGCATTGGCGTATTGGGGCGCGCGGACGCTCGTGGCGCTGGCCCCCGCGGAAGTGCCCCGGCTCGCGGAAGCGGGAGTGGACGGGCGTGTCCTGTTATTCGCGGTGTGCATTTCCCTGGTTTCCAGCGTGCTCTTCGGTTTGGCGCCGGCACTCCAGATCCTGCGCGTCGACCTCAACAAATCATTGAAGCAAGGTTCGTCCAAAGCCGTGGGTGGAAGCTCCGCGGACCGCACCCGCGCAACCCTGGTGGTCGCGGAAATCGCTTTGTCGGTGACCTTGCTGGTCACCGCGGGCCTGCTGACGAAAAGTTTCGTGGCGCTGCACAACGTGGCCCTGGGCTTCCACCCGGAGCACGTGCTGATCATGCAGGCAAGCGTTCCCGCGAGTGACCTGGAAAGCGCGCGGAACGCCTCGCGCTTCTATAAACAATTATTGTCCAGAGTGGCGGTGATTCCGGGCGTGCAAAGCGTAGGAGCCACCGCCGGCGTTCCCGGCCATCCGCGCTCCAACGGAAGCTATTTCCTCGATCATCTTCCGAAAGAGATGGACATCTCCGCGCCGAACGCGATCTTTTCCGTTTTTGCGCCCGGAACCCTGGAGACCCTGGGAATTCCTCTGAAAAGCGGCCGCGATTTTCAGGCCAGCGACACCTACGACGCGCCCTTTGTGGCCATCGTGAATGAAGCCTTCGTGCGCCAGTCGCTTCCGGGAAAAGATCCGATCGGGCACATGGTGTACTGCGGACTCGATTCGATGACGCCGATGAGAATTGTGGGAGTCGTGGGCGATGTCCGGCAGAATGGCCCCGCGGATGCCCCTGCGCCGGAGCTCATGATGGCCTACGAGCAACACCCGGAGCCGTCGGCGGATTTATCCGTTCTCGCGCGTACCTCGCTGGAGCCGCGGGCGCTCACGGAAACCATGCGTGGCCTGGCGCAAAGCTTGAACGCGGATGTCCCGGTGAAATTCACCACCATGGAAGCTTCCTTGTCCGAAGGTGTAGCCACCCCTCGCTTCCGAACGCTTCTCCTCGGAATTTTCGCGGGAATCGCGGTGCTGCTGGCCATGGCCGGGGTCTATGGCGTGATGGCTTATATTGTGGGCCAGCGCGCCAACGAAATCGGCTTGCGGATGGCGCTCGGCGCCACCCCGCGCGACGTTTTGCGAATGGTGCTCGGACGTGCCGTCGTACTGGCCGGCACCGGAATCGCCCTCGGCCTGATTTGCGCCGCGGGTGCCACGCAATTTCTGCGAACTTTCCTCTTTGGCGTGACTGCGTCCGACTGGCCGACCTACATCGCCGTCGCGTTCGCGTTGGGCATTGTCGCGCTGCTCGCCAGCTACATCCCGGCGCGGCGCGCAATGCGCGTCGATCCCATGATCGCGCTGCGCTATGAGTAGCTACGCAGCGAAAGTTAACGAAGTCCCGCCAGTCTCCCGGACGTAAAATTAAGGCTTCTTTTTCTTGAACAAACCACCCAGTTGACCCAACGGATTGGCTGCAGGGTTTTGCTGTTGCTGCGCGCCTTTGGCGCCTCCACCCGGCAGCAGTCCGCCGGCGCAACCAAGTTGCGACTTCAGCATGCCCGCCGCGAGTCCACCGACGTCCGGAATAAACTTCGGATCGGATGTAGTGCCTTGAATCTGGAATGGGATCGTTGGACCGCCGGCTCCCTTGCAGCCGCCGAGAGCGCCGCCGACACCACCGGCACCTCCCGCCACTTTTCCAAGCAGTCCGCCAAGCGCGCCCGCGGCGGCGCCAGCGGGCGCCGCGGCGGCGGCTCCGCCGATGGGATTCTTCAGCGTGGCAGCCATCTTAAAGTCGAGATTGTTCTTGGAATCAACGGTGCCACCACCAACCATAGTGCCGATCGCGGGAACGATGGCGTCAAAGTTGTCGGCCTTCAGGCCGTCAGGAGCCATGCGCAGGTTGGTCGTGAGCTTTTCAATTTCGAGATCGTTTCCGGTTTTGATTCCCACCAGCGAAGAAACGGCGGAAAGCTTGGAACCCAGGTCGAAGCCGGCCAGCTTGGCGGCAAACAGGCCAACGCTTCCCGAGGTTATGAGCTTATCCACGGGACCTCCGAGAGTGAGATTGGTATTGAGCGTACCGGCCTGGAGTGACGCGCCCTTGGGAAGATTGATTCCCAAGGCGGGAAGAAACGACTGAAGATCCTTGGCGGGCATGTCCTGCGCTTCGATCTTCATGTTGACCAGAGTGCCGGCGGCGGGAATCTCGTAGGTACCGCTGAGGTGCGCGACCGCATTGCCGATTTTGATCGTGGAAGGAGAAAGCACTCCGGAATTCTTGACCAGGTTGTATTTGGTGTTGAAGTCGATCGTCAGCGGCACGGTGGCGGGAGATCCTCCGGCCACCAGGAGCGCCTTGGAAAGCTTGGCTTCGCCCTTGGTTTCGGCTTCGCCGCCCTGAGAGGCCAGCGTGGCGTTGAGGTCGAGCGAACCTCCAAGACCGAGAGCAGGGTCGACCAAACCCGAAGACGCAATGTTGAGAGAAGAAATGGTGAGCTTGGCGCTGAGGGGGGTAAGCACGGTGTCCTGTTCGTGGACGGGACCCGCGGTGCCGTCGAGTTTGAAGTTGCCGCCGCCGGGAAGGTCGGCGGTGACGGTGACAGGAAACTTGGAGGTCAGCGACACGTTCGACGCGGTCACGTTCACATGGTCATAGACGCTGCGTTTCTGCGAAGCCACCGAACCAATCGTTATCCGACCGTCCTTGAGTTCGAGTTTGCCTACCGAGAAAGGAGTGCCGGGGCCGGAGGCAGCGGGAGGAGCGGACGATGTGGTGGGCTTCTGCGAAGCGGCGGGAGTGGACGACGAGGCGGGCGGAGCTTGCTGCGATTGCGACTTGGCGGCGGAAGCACCGAGGGAAGAATAGTTCCACTGGCCGGCCGGGCCGCGGATGAGCGAGACCTGCGGACTGTCGATTACGATGTCAGTGACATTGAGGGTCTTGGAGAAGATCAGAGGCATGATCTCAACGCCAACCTTGACGGACTTGGCGGTAAGAAAGGGAGAAGTGCTGAACTTGGGATCGTCGGCGATGGACAAGGTATCCGCAGCGAGCGAGCCGCTAAACAGCGACAAGCTGAGGCTGCCAACCTGCACTTTGCGGCCGACGGCAGCCGAGGCTTTCTCCTCAATGGTGGGGCGGAACTGATTGACGGAGATGAGGAAGGGCAAAACGAGAACGATGACGATGAGGACGGCGATAACGATGCCAACAATTTTGAGTAAACGGCCCATAAAAGCCTCCGTGAAGGGCAGGAATAGGGTGAGCGGCGAGGGGATAGTAACACAGCGACGGCAGGCAAGAGATTACCGGGAACCACGTACGTGGATTGTGAGCGGAGACGGGAACGGAACGGCTGGGAATATCGGGGCGTCGAGGCGAGGATAGAAGGGCAGCAACTTACGAGTGAAGGATAGAACCGCGTGAAGGCTATGCGAGGCGGCCGGACGAGCACTCGAGCTGGCGCGGTGTGGCCGAACGCGTGTAAGTGTTCATTCTAAAGGCGGTTGAAGTACTTTATTTTGATAGACCTGTATAAGTGCTCATTCTAAAAGGGTTAGTGTGCTGGAGGGGTACCCGACTTGCAAACATTGAGGAAGGATGATTGGGTCTCGAAAAACGGATGTTTACCTGTGAGTCATTATAACGCAGTAAAACCGAAGGGTCAAGGGGATTCAGAGGGTGAGGAGACGGCGCGGACGAACGTTGTTCGAATGGGGCGTGGCGTAAGGAGCGATCCCGGCAGTCTGCTTGTGGGGAGCTCATGGAACCGGGAGCCTAAGGCGCCCTGCGAGGCATCCAAGGGGATATCGCAATGGTGTGAGTCAGGTTGCGTTAGCCGGCAAGTCCAGACGACAAGAATGGACAGATGATTCGCGGAAGACTCCAGGAGGGCGAGTGAGAAGCATTCGCTTGGCGAGAACAGTGTGGGCCGTGGCGCTGGGGCTGGTGTGCGGGATGGCAATACTGCCCGGACCGGCAAGGGCCCAAATCGGGAGAGACCCGAGGTTGCGTCCTGACCTGGACTTGCGTCCTGACGCTCCAATTCCGAAGCAGAATCCGGATCAAGCGCAACAGAGACCTAACGAGACGCTGAGAGCAACGCTGCAAACACTGGGAAAGAGGTCGGTGTTTTTTCCGGAGCTGGCATTCAATCGGGGGCCCCTGTCACCGACGAAGAAGCTGCAACTGGCGGTGGACGAAACGATCGCGCCGTCGCGGTTCCTGGGATCGTTGTTTACGTCGGGCGTAGGACAAGCGAGGGACGCGCTGCCGGGATATGGGCAAGGCTGGAGCGGTTACGGGAAGCGATTTGGATCTTCGCTGGCCAGCAATGCGTCGAGTCATTTGTTCGGCACGGCGCTGCTCCCGTCGCTGACGCATGAAGACCCACGCTATTTCGTGAAGCTGTATGGAACGCCGAAGGACCGAATCCTGTACGCGATCAGCCGGGTGGTAAGAACGCGAACGGATGACGGACGGGAGACGTTCAACTGGTCCGGGGTGCTGGGCGGGCTGATGGCGGAAGGGCTAGCGAACAGCTATCTGCCCGATGGCGAGAGGACTGCGGGGAAAACCTTCCAGCGATATGGCTGGCGCGTAGGGTTCGGAGCGCTGGATAACATCGTGAAGGAATATTGGCCGACGATCTTCAAGAGCCTGCGGATCACGAAAATCATACCGAATGAAAAATCCGATCCGGGCACGGTATCGCCGCCCGTGGGACCTCCCCAGGAACAGAAAAAGAATCCATGAAGCGCGGGAGATACGGGACTGGGGGCCGAGAACGGCCGCGACGGAGGAGGGTAGTGCCGATGCTGGCTGTCCTGCTGGCGTACGGATTACTGATGGGCGCGGGCGTCAACAAGTTGGCGGGGGAACAGGTGGCGGCGACCGGGAAGAGGGAAGGCCAACAGAAAGAGAAAGCGACGACGGAGGTGCAAGCGCAGATGCGGAATGTGAAGTACCGCTTTGCAGAAGACGCTTGGGCGCACATCGCGTGGATGGACGGCTCGCTGTCGCCCACGGAGGGAAGCGAATTTCCGGTACTCGACGAAAAGAAATCTTTCGAGATCAAGGTGGACGCCGGGAAAATGTCCATCCGAGCCGAAGAACTGGGGAGGGTCTTGAACAAGTACGTATTCGCAGGCGCAGATGCGCCGATGACAGGACTTTCGGTGACGATCGAGAACCAGAGGCTGAAAGTGAAGGGCCGTCTGCGAAAGGGGGGAATTCCGTTTGAGATGACGGGGAATGTGACGGCTACGGCGGACGGAAAAATCCTGCTGAAAAGCGAGGAAATCAAGGCGCTGCACCTGCCCGTGAAGGGGCTGATGAATCTGTTCGGGGTGGATTTGTCCGATCTGATCAAGAGCGGGAAAGTGCCGGGAGTGGAGGCGGGAGAAGATAGTCTGGTTCTGGATCTAGCAAAGATTCTGCCACCGCCGCATTTGCGCGGGAAAATTACGGCGATTCACGCCAAAGGCGACGGCCTGCTAGTCATTTTCGGAGAGCCGGGGCGAAAAGCGGAGAAAAACATGGCGACGGGAAACTACATGGCTTTCCGAGAGAGCCGACTGCGATTCGGGAAGTTGACGATGAACGATTCAGACTTGGTGATCCTGGACATGGAAAACAAGGATCCACTGGATTTCTATCTGGACCATTACCGGGAACAGCTAGCGGCGGGTTATGTGAAAATCACGCCGGGCTTCCAACTGCGCGTGTACATGAAGGATTTCGGGAAATTGAGGGGCACCAGAAGCGGTAAGGGCGGAGAGCGGGCAGGCGCGGGGCGATGAGACGGATGGCCACGGGCGAGGCAAGCACACTTCCCGGCGCTGCGTTTTCTGAAATGGCGCGCGGGCAGTGTAAAGTAGAAACAATGGGCCAGCACCGACCAGGTTCCCGCGGACTTCTGCTTATTGCCGCCTTCAAACTGCTCAAAGGCCTCGCGCTGCTCGCGGTGGGGATAGGAGTGCTGCGGCTGTTGCACCGGGATGTGGCGGCAGAGGTGGCGCAGTGGATTGACCTGTTCCGAGTAGACCCGGACAACATCTTCATTCACCGGCTGATGGAGAAGGTTTCGCTGATGAATGACCACCGGCTGAGGCAGCTGGGGATAGGTTCTTTCGTGTATGCGGGATTGTTGCTGACGGAAGGGGTGGGGCTGGCGTTCCGGAAGCGCTGGGCGGAATATCTCACCATCATCATGACGGCATCGTTCGTTCCGCTAGAGGTGTGGCAGATCCTGCGGCACACGACATGGGAGAAGATTGCGGTGTTGCTGGTGAACCTGGCGATTGTGGGGTATTTGGCGTGGGAACTTAGGCGTGGCCGGTCGGAACGGCAAGAAGCGTAGGCGTGGCGGAGCAGCAGGTCCGGGAACGTTTTCCAAACAGCAGCCTGATTCACAAGCTAATCACAGTCTATTCGCGATATCGGATGAGTGCCGGGCGGCGAAATGAGGTGCTGAGAGTCTTGGCACTTCCGCGATGGCTAAAGTGATAGCGTTCGTGGGAGGATTGCGTCGAATAAACCAAAGGAGTCTAACGATGCGACTTTTCACGCTACCGGCTGCGCTGCTATTCGCTGTCGTGCTCTTCGCGCAAGCGTCCCCGCCCCAGCCTCGAGTCCTGCTGGCGGTCTTCGCTCATCCCGACGACGAAGCTTTCGCCGGACCCACGCTTACGCGTTACGCCCGCGAAGGCGTCCACGTGTACCTGGCCATCGCGACGAAAGGCGAAAAAGGAGTCAACGACTTCGCCAAGATTCCCGGCGGGGAACCACTTGCCGGCGCGCGGCGCGCCGAAGCCACCTGCGCTTGCAAGGAACTGGGCATCGAGCCGCCGATCTTTTTCAACCTTAATGACGGCGAACTTGGCGCTATAACAACTCCGCTCGCCAAAAATATTCACAGTGTCGCGGACAATGTGCAGAAGCTCATCAACCAACTTCATCCTCAAGTGATGATCACCTGGGGCCCGGACGGCGGGTACGGGCATCCGGATCATCGCCTGGTCTCGGATGCCGTCACGCAAGTGGTGCAATCGCAAAATTCGGGCATCAAACTGTATTACCCGGGACTCACGGCAGCACAGGCCAAGCCGCTGAACACGATCTGGCCCGACTCGCTGCCGTTCCACACCATCGATCCGGCCTATCTGAAGGTCACGGTTTCCTACACGGCCAAGGATTTCGAGAACTTCAAACGGGCGTTCGAGTGCCATAAGTCGCAATACACTCCGGAAACTTTTCATGCTCTCGAAAAAGCGATGGAGGAAGGCTGGCACGGTTCGGTGTCCTTCCGCGAATGGAACTCCGGCCGCGCGGCGTCCGACCTGTTCCGCTGAGGTGCTGTGTTTGACAAACGCCTATAGCCGTGCGAAGTACGATCCTCAGAGGGGACTTTATGAGGTGGTGGGCCTAAGAGCGCTCAACGAGCTTTATACAAAATTGCGAGTTGATCATCCAGAATTCAAGGTTTTGAAGTATTCGCCGGAATTCAAGGATCTTCAAATCGTTGACGGATGGGCGATCGAGTCAGTGGATACAAATGGCACCTTCCAGATGTCCGCAAAGGATAGTCCCGTCACTGTTCAGCAAAAATTCTTACGAGTCTTGAAAAGGCAGAGCGATGGTTCCTGGAGGTTCGCCCTGGTTAGCCCGAGGTAACGGCACTGCTGTCGAGTGCTTCGCATGGTCGAGGTTGCGCCCGAATTATGAGTACCTCTCGCGCCGCGTCGGTCTATCGCAATCGGACGAGTGAGGTCCTGGTAAAGAGAATTTCGGGTTAGGCGAGGAATCGGGAGTTGGCCGGAGTGCGCGGGGGCGATTGGTTGACCCGGTGATTTGTTGTGACGTATTTTGTAGGCGCGACGGTGATACCAACCGATCAGGAGGCAACCGTGAGCACCAAAGCAGTCCGTACGAATGAGCCGACGAGCGACGCGGGAGTCGCGAGAGTTGACATGAAGTTCGAAATAGTCGTGATCCCTGTTGCGAATGTCGATCGGGCGAAGGAATTCTACGGGAGGCTGGGGTGGCGGCTGGACGCCGACTACGACAGCGGTAAGGACTTCCGCGTGATCCAGTTCACGCCGCCGGGCTCGGGGTGCTCGATCATCTTCGGCAAGAACGTCACGCCGGCAGCACCCGGATCTTCCCAGGGCCTGTACCTGATTGTGTCGGACATCGAGGCCGCCCGCAAAAACGTGCTCGACCGCGGCGTCGAGATCAGCGAAGTGTTCCACGACTCCGCCGGCGAGTACGCGGGCACGGACGAGCCCTACCTGTTTGGACGGGTACGGGTCAGCGGTCCGGATGCCGAGCATCGCAGCTACCGGTCGTTCGCTTCTTTCAAAGATCCGGACGGGAACGGCTGGCTGTTCCAGGAAATCACGGCGCGGCTGCCAGGTCGCATCGATGCTATGACGACGACCTTCACGTCGGCAAGCGATCTGGCCAGCGCGCTTCGGCGTGCGGCGGCGGCCCACGGCGAGCACGAGAAGCGCACCGGCAAGGCCGATCCGAACTGGCCGGACTGGTATGCCGAGTACATGGTGAGCGAGCAGGCCGGCACAGATCTGCCGCAATAAACTGCCAAGATGTGATGGTTGATCTGCCGCGGCTCGCCGGGCGAGCGCCGTGGATTCAGTGGTGTCGGCCAACGCGCACATCCAGAGGCTGATCGGAGGAGTCATGAGTAACGCAACCGCATCGCCCATGCAGCGCGAACCGGAACTGCTCGGGCAGACCGTGGTGGTCATCGGAGGTAGCGCCGGCATCGGGCTCGAAACAGGCCGACAAGCGCGAGCGGGAGGGGCCAAGCTGATTCTCACGGGCCGCAACCCGGAACGCGTCGAGCAAGCTGCGCGTGAAGTTGGAGCGCTGAGCAGTGCGGTGTTCGACGCCACCGACTTCGAGCGGCTCGAGCGGTTCTTCGACGAGTTGCCGACTCCCATCGACCATGTGCTGGTCACCGCCGGCGCGCCCTACTACGCCAGGCTAGCCGACATCGACTTTGCAAAGGCACGCCGCAATGTCGACAATGCGCTGTGGCTGCCGCTGCACATTGCGCGACGCGCCATCGGCAAGGTGCGCCCGGGCGGAACGCTGCTGTTCATCGGCGGAACGGGCGGGCGGCGGCCAGCGGCGGGTGCGCTCATCGGGGCGTTCACCGCAGCGATGCCGGCGCTCACCAGGGCGCTCGCCTATGAACTTGCGCCCATCCGGGTCAACCTCATCGCGGCCGGGTTCGTAGACACGCCACTGTCGGCGTCACTGTTGGGCGATCAGCTGGACGCAAGGCGAGAGCAATTGCGCACGACGCTGCCGATCCGGCGGGTAGTCGGCCCGGGCGACATCGCGGCGCTCGCCATCCATCTGATGACGAACACCGCGGTGACCGGAGCAACCTAAGACTTCGACGGCGGCCAGCAACTCGTGGAGGGCTAAGTAACTGAGTCGTCAGAATTTGAGAGAAGCGGTGCCTCTTGGAACATCATCCTGGTGTCGGGCGCATGACCATGCTGCGGATCGCCAGTCGACCTGGCCTGGTGCCGTTCACCTCAGAATGATGCGCAAATAACGGCTTGGTGGTAGCATGCGTGTTCTGCAGATAGGTGCCGGTCCGCTGAAGCCGCAGGGGGTGCAATCATGGATTTTCTCTCCAGACACAAAATCCTAGCGGGTGTGGTGTTTGGCTTGATTGTGGTTGGCCTGATCTACGGAGCGGTCCGCCCCAAGGGCGTGGTGGGAGCACCGCCCGCTCCGCCGAACGTGGAAATCGTGCAGGTCCAACAGCAAGATGTCCCGATCTATGGGGAGTGGATTGGCACACTCGACGGGCTGGTCAATGCCGACGTCCGCGCGCAAGTCACCGGATACATCATGCGGCAGGGCTATCAGGAAGGCGCGTTTGTCCGGAAAGGCCAGCTGCTTTTCGAGATCGATCCGCGTCCCTTCCAAGCCTCGCTGGACCAAGCGGAGGGCCGACTAGCTCAGGCCAGAGCGATGCTTGTGAACGCGGAAGCCGTACAACACCGGACCGAGCTGGACGTGAATCGCTACACGCCGCTGGCAAGAGAGCAAGCCGCCAGCCAGCAGGACCTGGACAACGCCGTGCAGAACAACCTGGCAGCCAAAGCAAATGTGGAAACGGCCAAGGCGCAAATCCAGACGGACCAGGCAGCGGTGGAAACCGCCAAGATCAATGTCGGCTTCACGCAACTGGTCGCGCCCATCGACGGAATTGCCGGACAAGCGCAGCTGCAAGTCGGAGCGCTGGTCAATCCGAACAGCGGGCCGGTAACTTCCGTGTCGACCGTGAACCCCATCAAGGTTTATTTCACGGTGAGCGAGCCGCAATACCTGGAATGGCGAAGGCGCTTCCCGACCGAGGAGAGCCGCCTTGCGGCAGATAAGAAATTGCGACTGCAACTGATTTTGGCGAACGGCTTAACTTATGGTCCCGAAGGCACGTTTTACTTCGCGGACCGGCAGGTCAATGTGGGAACGGGCGCCATTCGGATCGCGGGACTCTTTCCAAATCCGAGCAACATTTTGCGGCCGGGAGGATACGGCAAAGTTCGCGCGGTGATTCGCGTTCAGCAGAACGCACTGCTGGTACCGCAGCGGGCGGTGTCCGAGTTGCAAGGGGCGTACCAGGTGGCGGTCGTCGATGGAAACAACAAAATCAAGATCCGGACGGTCGCGGTGGGCGACCGCGTGGATAGCCGCTGGGTGATTACGGAGGGGCTTAAGCCGGGCGAGAACGTCGTAGCCGAAGGAGTGCAAAAGGTACGAGCCGGCGCTCAAGTAAACCCGAAGCCGTTCGTCGAAGCGGCGAAGGGGAAATAATCCCATGTCGAAGTTCTTCATCAATCGTCCCATTGTCGCGATGGTGATCTCGATCATCCTGGTGCTCATAGGATCGCTGACCATTCTGACGTTGCCGGTCGCGCAATTTCCGAGCATCGCACCGCCAGAGATTCAGATTCTGGCCACTTACGTCGGCGCGGACGCGCAAACCCTGGAGCAAGCCGTCGCCACCCCCCTTGAGCAGCAAATGAGCGGCGTAGACAACCTGAACTACATGTATTCGCTGAACGCCACAGGCAACTCGACGACCAGCCTGATCGTGGATTTCGATGCAAAGACGGACCCGAATAACGATTTCATCCTGGCGCAATCCCGCGAGACGCAAGCGGCCTCGCAGCTTCCGGTGGACGTGAACAACTACGGAGTCACGGTGCGCAAGGCGGTCACCGCACCGCTGATGCTGGTCGACATCTACTCGCCGCACGGCACTTATGACGCGACGTTCCTGGCGAACTACGCGTACATCAATCTGGTCGATCCGCTGCTTCGTTCCCGGGGAATCGGCAACGTTCAGGTGTTCGGGGCCGGCCAGTACGCCATGCGGTTGTGGGTAAAGCCCGACCAGTTGGCCAAGCTGGGAGTGACCGTTCCGGAAGTGATCAGCGCGATTCAAGCGCAAAACACCGTCAATCCCGCGGGGAAAGTGGGCGGCGAGCCGGCACCCAAGGGCCAGGAATTCACGTATGCGGTCCTGGCGCAGAGCCGGTTGGTTTCACCCGAGGAGTTCGGCAGGATCGTAGTGCGAGAAACGCCGGACGGCGGCACCGTTCGCGTTCGCGATGTGGCCCGTATTGAATTGGGCTCGCAAGACTACACCGTCGGCGGGCGCTTCAACGGCAAGCCCAGCGCGGTGCTGGCGCTGTACCAGCTACCGGGTTCGAACGCCGTGGACGCCGCAGCCGCCGCGAAGAAGCTGATGAGTCAGATGAGGGAACGATTCCCGGAGGACCTGGAATTCATGGTCGCTCTGGACACCACCCGCGCGGTGACCGAAGGCATGAAGGAAATCGTAATTACGCTGGTGATTGCGCTGGTCCTGGTGATTCTGGTCGTGTACCTGTTCCTGCAGGGCTTGCGGGCTACCTTGATTCCCCTGCTTGCCGTGCCGGTCTCACTGGTGGGCACGTTCGCGGTGTTTCCGCTGTTTGGGTTCTCCATCAATACCCTTTCGCTCTTCGGTCTGGTGCTGGCCATCGGCCTGGTGGTCGACGACGCCATCGTGGTGGTGGAGGGGGTGGAGCGCCACATCGAAGAAGGCATGACGCCAAAGGACGCGGCCCTCAAGGCGATGGAAGAGTTGTCCGGGCCCGTGGTCGGAATCGCCCTGGTGCTGTCCGCGGTGTTTGTGCCCACGGCGTTCATTCCGGGCATCACCGGCAAATTGTACCAGCAGTTCGCCGTCACCATCGCGATCTCCGTGCTGCTTTCCGCTTTCAATGCCCTGACGCTGAGCCCGGCGCTAGCGGCGCTGCTGCTGAAGCCGAAGAAACCAAGCAGCGGTCTGCTGCGAAAATTCTTCGACTGGTTCAATCGGGTCTTCGATCGCGCCACGGAAGGCTATGTGAAGTGGAGCGGCGTGCTGGTGAAGAAGACCGCGGTGGCGATCGTGATGCTGTTGGTGTTTGGCGCGGCCGGCTGGTTTTTTGCCAACCGCGTCCCAACCAGCTTCCTGCCCGACGAAGACCAGGGCTATGCGTACGTTAGCGTCCAACTGCCCAACGGTGCATCGCTCGAGCGTACCCGCGCGGTGGTCGACCAAGTGGAGCAAATCGTCGAGAGCACTCCCGGAGTGCAGTATTCCACCTGCTTCGTCGGCTTCAGCTTGCTGAGCTTCGTGCGCACCAGCTATAACGCCACGTTCTTTGTGAACTTCAAGCCGTGGGATGAGCGCAAATCTCGCGAGGAACAATTCCAAACGCTCAAAGCGCATCTGAACCAGAAGTTGAGCAGACTGCCCTCGGCAGTGGCCTTCGGATTCTCGCCGCCGGCAATTCCGGGCGTCGGTACGGCCGGGGGCTTTACGTTCATGCTGGAAGACCGCTCCGGGGGTGACGTTCAGTTCCTGGCGAAGAACCTGGGCATGTTTCTGGAAGCCGCGCGCAAGCGTCCGGAAATCGCCAGCCTCAGCACCACGTTCCTCCCCAACGTACCGCAGCAGTATGTCGACGTGGACCGCGACAAAGTGCTGAAACAGGGTGTGAACCTGCAAGACGTCTACCGCACCATCCAGGCCTTCATGGGCGGGTACTTCATCAATTACTTCAATCGCTTCGGCCGGCAATGGCAGGTGTACATCGAAGCCGAAGGCGAGGATCGCGCGAGAGCCGAAAACGTGGGGCAATTCTACGTGCGCAACAAGGAGGGTGACAGCGTTCCGCTCTCCACGCTGGCCACCCTCAAGCCGAGGGTGGGCCCGGAATTCCTGCTTCGCTTCAACGAATATCGCTCGGCGCAAATCAATGGAAGCGCGGCACCCGGTTTCAGCGCGGACCAAGCCACTGCCGCATTGGAAGAAGTCTTTAAACAAACCATGCCCCGCGAAATGGGATTCGACTACTCGGGGATTTCCTTCCTGGAACAGAAAGCTCGCCAAGGAGTGCCGCCCGCGGCGATCTTCGGACTGTCTTTGCTGTTCGTGTTCCTGATTTTGGCGGCGCTCTATGAAAGCTGGTCGCTGCCCTTCAGCGTGCTGCTCAGCACACCCGTAGCGATCTTCGGAGCCTTTGGCGTCCTATGGCTGCGCCGCTACCTGATCGGCGTTTTTCTTCCGCCCTACCTGGTGCAGATCGAAAGCGACGTGTACTCACAAATCGGACTAGTCATGCTGATCGGACTCGCGGCCAAAAACGCGATCCTTATCGTGGAGTTCGCGAAAGACCAGTTCGAACACGGCAAGCCTCTCGTGGATGCGGCACTCGAAGGCGCGCGGCTGCGCCTGCGTCCCATTCTGATGACTTCTTTTGCGTTCATCCTTGGCTGCGTCCCGCTGTGGACCGCCACCGGCGCCGGATCTGTCGCACGCCAGATCATGGGCACTACCGTCATCGGCGGCATGCTTGCCGCCAGCCTCATCGGAATTTTCTTCGTGCCAGCCGTCTTCTATTTCGTTGAGAAATGGTCAGGCGCCACCACGGAGCCGGCGACCGCACGTTTGCCGGGCACGCCGGAACCCGCGCCCGGAGATTGACATGGGTCAGCTATCGCCAAACGCACTGAAATACTCTCGGAGTTGTCTGCCATGAAGCTCGCCAAATCGTTGATCGCCCTGGCCTGCTCCGGTGTGCTCGGAGGCTGCATGGTGGGCCCCAATTATCATCGACCCGCGGTGCAAACTCCCCCTGCGTTTCGCGACCTGAGCCAAAATCCCCAGTTGCAAGCGCAGACGGCTTCCTACGCGGATCTTCCCTGGTGGCAAGTCTTCCAGGATCCGCAACTGCAAGAGCTGATTCGCAGCGCGCTGAAGCAAAACTACGACGTGCAAATTGCGACGGAACGGATCAACGAGGCGCGCGCGCAGTTGACCATCAGCAAGTCTCGCTTGTTCCCGCAGGTCGGCGGAAACGCCGATTTCGCGGGGGGCAAAGACGGCGTGACGCATGCCAAGTTCAACTTCCTGGACCTGACCGCGGACGCCGCTTTCCAATTGGATTTCTTCGGCCGGCTGCGACGCGCGAACGAGGCTGCACGCGCCCAGCTGATGGCCACAGAAGACGCGCGGCAGACGGTTATCTTGACGCTGGTAAGCGACGTTGCGAGCGACTATTTTTCTCTACTGCAACTCGACCTGGAACTCCAGATCACCCAGGAAACCATCAAGACGCAACAAAACTCCGTCAAGCTGACCAACCTTCGCGTCGACCATGGCGTGGCCACCAAGCTGGACATTCTTCAGGCGCAGCAAACGCTGGACACGGCGAACGCGCAGATCCCCGAGCTCGAACGGCAAATCGCGCGGGAAGAAAACGCCATCAGCATTCTCCTGGGCAACTATCCGCAGGCAGTTACACGTGGATTGCCGCTGGTCAATCAACCGCTTCCTCCCGAGGTGCCGTCCGGAATGCCTTCTTCGCTTCTTGAGCGGCGCCCGGACATTCGCGAGGCCGAACAAGTGCTGGTGGCCACCAACGCCGAAGTGGGAGTGGCCAAGGCGCAATTCTTTCCGCAAATTTCTCTGACGGGATCGGGCGGCGGGGCCTTCGGGCGTAGCAGCGTTTTTTCCAGCCTGATGTCCTCGCAGGTCGGGATCTGGTCTTACGGCGCGCAAGTGAGCCAGCCCATCTTCACCGGCGGCGCTCTGCGAGGGAATCTGCGCGCTGCGAAATCTCAGAACGAACAGGCATTGTTGGCTTATCGCCAAGCGATTCAGCACGCTTTTGGAGACGTGTCCGACGCATTGATCGGCTATCAGAAGCTCCATGAGGTCCGGCTACGCCAGGAGGAAAGCGTGGCGGACTTGCAGGAATCCGTTCGCCTATCCAACATGCGCTACTCCGGGGGCACGACGACCTATCTGGAAGTCCTGGATGGGCAGCGCTCCTTGTTTGCGGCTGAACTCACGCTCGCCGAGGCGCGCGGCAACGAGTACCAGAGTGTCGTGCAGCTATACAAATCGCTGGGGGGCGGCTGGCAGCAATAATTCAGGAAAACATCCAACCTTCTTGAGGGAGTGTTCTCCCTCAGTCGTAATCTTCGTTCAACGAGCGAAGGAAGGCGGCGAGCGCTTTCTCGTCCGCGCCGTCTATCGAGACCAGACCAATTTGCGGGTCCGCGTTGCGCAACGTTCCGCCTTGAGCCAGCAGCGCGCTGTGGCGATAAACGTCGAGGACCTTTTCGATGGTGTCCATGCGGCCAGAGTGCAGAAATGCGGCCCTGCCGGTCTGAAGTCCCGCCAGCACGGAGCGAAGGCTCAGGCACGCGACCAGCAAGAAAAACATGCCGGGAATCGCGGTGGCCACCAGCAATCGAACGTCAGCTGCCTTAGGTGCGCCGGGAATTGAATTGGCGGCGAGGAACATCGGGTTCGGAGCGACTTGCGCGGTGAGCTCCGGAGTACGGCGAAGGAATGCCGGTCTCGACGCCAGACGAATTTCAGCGGTGCGTCTCCCAGGTCCCGGGTGGAATTCGCCTGATGCCAGGTGAGCGTGACTGCCGTGCTGATTCCTGGCAGGCTTGCTCTCCAGTTCATCGGCGCTCAAGGGGCGAAGGCGCGTGCTCAAAAGACAACTAGCCTTGCGTGGACAGGCATGGATGGCAAGGTTAGCCTTGCAGGTAGGTCGCAATTTCGAAAGATATGATGCCTTTGCTCAGGATCGTCAACCTTCGAGTGGATTTCGTCGAAGGCGACGGCAAACGGACTCACGCCCTGAACGGCGCGAATCTGGAAGTGCGTCATAACGAGGTCCTCGGTGTCCTCGGCGAATCGGGAAGCGGCAAGTCGACGATCGCCAAGGCTACGCTACAACTACTCGCCAAGACCGCTCAGATCATCGGCGGCACGATCGAATTCGAGGGTCGAAAACTGTTGGGACTCAAGGAACGAGAAATGGCGAAAGTTCGGGGCGCAAGAGTCGCGATGGTTCCGCAGGACCCGGGCTTGGCCTTGAACCCTGTAATGAAAGCAGGTGATCAGGTCGCTGAAGTAATTCGAGCGCACCGCGGTTGGAGCTGGAGGCGTTGTCGCGAAGAAGCGGGCTCTCTACTCGACCGCGTGCACTTAAGTGCTAAAGAAGCGGGACTGCATGACCGCTATCCTCACCAGCTGAGCGGCGGACAGCAGCAACGTGTGGTTATCGCGCAAGCCCTGGCGTGCCAGCCCTCGCTGGTGATCGCAGACGAACCCACTGCGTCCCTGGATTCCGACACGGAAAACGAGATTCTCGGATTGTTCGCGGAATTGACGGCCGAGCGGAAGCTGTCTTTGTTGCTGATCACGCATGACCCAACAATTCTGCGAGATTTGGCGGATCGCGTGGTGGTGATGTACGCGGGCCGTGTCGTGGAGGAAGGTTTAGTCGAGCAAGTTCTTCGCGAGCCGCGGCATCCTTACACCAGAGCGCTTTTAGGCTGCGCCCCCCCGGTGTCAGAAGAACGCCGATGGAACGCCGGAATGCGCCTACCATCGATCGAAGGGAGCCCTCCGAATCCGGAATTCGTCTCCGTTGGCTGCTCGTTCGCGCCGCGTTGCGCTCAGCGGCAGGAACTGTGCGACGTCCGGCCGCCTGCAGCCGTCGAGACCGAAGCTGCTCGCCACGTGGAGTGCTTCTTGTATGGCGGCTGACCTAAGTCCTGAACGAGACCCGGCGCAACCGATTCTGTCGGTGCGCGGCTTGACGCTGAGCTATGCACGGCGCGGCATTTTTGATGCGAGGCGCAGTTCGTTGACGGTCCTACGTGATGTCTCGCTGGACATCTTTGCCGGCAGAACCCTGGCGCTGATTGGGCAGTCCGGTTGTGGAAAATCGAGTCTGGCGCGATGCCTGGTGCTCCTCGAACAGCCGAGTTCGGGAGAAATCCTCTACCTGGGCGAGAATCTCCTCGAAATGAAAAGGGAACGCCTGAAATTGGCGCTCCGCGAAATCCACCTGATCTTTCAGGATTCCGCCACCGCGTTGAATCCACGGCTTAGCGTCGAAGACATTTTGGCGGAACCCTTCTTGATTCACGAAGGTGGCACTGCCGCGAAAAGGCGCAAACGCATTCGCGAGGTATCGGCGCAAGTGGAACTCCCTGAGACCTGGCTGAAGAAACGCCCTCTCGATCTGAGCGGAGGCCAACGCCAGCGTGTGGCGATCGCCAGATCGATTATGCTGAAGCCCAGATTGTTGATCCTGGACGAAGCGCTTTCCGCCTTGGACCTGTCCACACAGGGACAGATCGCCAATCTCCTGCTGGATTTGCAAGATCAACACAAACTGGCCTATCTCTACATCACCCACGATAGGACGATGGCCGCCGCACTCGCCCCGGAAATCGCCGTGATGTCCGCCGGACGTATCGTTCAGAGAGGTTCATCCTCCAAAGTGTTTACTGCGCAAATACACGCGCACCGCGAAACATTAGCCGCGAATTCACCTTCGGGAGAGACTGTACTTGCGCCCCTAATGCCTCAGGGCAAATGACAGATGGTAAAGGTTGCACCGCGGATCCTTCACGGATTGCTCCTGCTCCTGGGAGTGTCCGTTTTTGCGTTTACGCTGCTTTCCCTGGCTCCGGGAAATTTCTTTGATGAATTGAAACTCAATCCGCAAGTTTCTCCTGCCACCGTTACCGCACTTAAAATTCAGTATGGAATCGATCGCCCTCTTCCGGTGCGATACCTCCGCTGGCTGGCCTCGGTGATGCGAGGTGACTTCGGCTATTCGCTCTCGTATCACTCGGCCGTCGGACCTTTGATGATGACCCGCGCACGCAACACCCTCTTGCTGACCGGGCTGGCAACGCTGTTGGCGTGGATGGTTGCGCTTCCCTGGGGAGTTTTGGAGGCGCTCTATCGCGGCGGATGGGTGGACCGCATCGGAGGAGTTGTTACCGCTGCACTGCTCGCTATACCCGATGTGCTCCTTGGCTTGCTTCTGCTGCTACTCGCAGCGCGGACAGGATGGTTTCCCACCGGCGGGATGATCTCCACAAATGCGGCGGCTGAGGCATTTCCCGACCGGCTGAAGGATATCGCCGTGCATCTCTTTTTGCCGGTCGTGGCGTTGGCCTTGGGCGCCATGCCGGTGCTGGTGCGCCACGTGCGGTCCGCGATGATCGGCGTTCTGGATTCGCCTTTCATTCATGCCGCGCATGGCTTGGGAATTCCACGTTGGCGGCTCGTTTATCGGCACGCATTGCCGGCCGGGATGAATTCGCTGATTTCCTTGCTAGGGTTTTCGATTGGAGCCCTGCTGAGCATGTCCCTGCTCATGGAAGTCGTGCTCAGTTGGCCGGGACTCGGCCCATTCGTGTTGGAGGCGATTCTCGCTCGGGACATCTATGTGGTGATCGCGGCGGTGACACTGTCGTCGGTATTTCTGGTGATCGGCAATCTGCTTGCGGACGTTTTGTTGTATTGGAGCGATCCGCGCATTCGCACGGTGTAATGTGAACAAACGCCGCAAAAACGCCTTGATCATCACGCTCCTTGCCACGCTGCACCTGTTCGTGATTTTTCCCGGTTTCTTTGCGCCGTACGGCTATTCGACGCAGGATCGCGAGCTACCGTTCGCGCCTCCCAGCCGCGTTCACTTCATGGACGCTTCCGGCCACTTTCATGCGCGGCCCTTCGTCTATTCCTGGCGAGTACAGGCCGAAAGCACGAATGGGTACGAAGAAGATCGAACGCAGAGCCATGCGATTCGCATCTTCGCTACGGGCTCGCCCTATGTGATCGTCGGAGGATGGACCAGCCGTCTTCATCTGTTTGGAGTCGAAGAGCCGGGACGGATTTTCCTGTTCGGTACGGATGATTTTGGCAGGGACGAATTTTCGCGCGTCTTGTACGGAGGCCGAATCTCGCTTTTCGCGGGATTGTTTGGCGCTACCGTGGCGCTGCTCGCCGGAGGATTCGCGGGCGTCGTTTCCGGATATTGCGGGAAATGGATCGATGCCGCAATGATGCGCCTGGTGGAACTATTTCTCGCTTTGCCGTGGCTCTACCTGCTCCTGGCGGTCCGCGCCATCCTGCCATTACGCATCAAGACCACGGAGGCGTTCCTGCTTCTCGTCGGCATTGTGGGATTGGTGGGCTGGGCCCGTCCGGCGCGCCTCATTCGCGGCATCGTCCTGACCGCCAAGGAGAGAAATTTCGCGATGGCTGCGCGAGCCATGGGCGCTTCGGACCTGCACATTCTTCGTAAGCATGTGCTGCCGCAGACCTATGGCACGCTGCTCACCATGGCGGCGCTGCTGGTACCGCAATTTATTCTGGCGGAGGTCACGCTGTCTTTTCTGGGGCTGGGAGTTGGAGAGCCTACGCCGAGCTGGGGGAATCTGCTGGCGGAGCTCCAGAAATATAGCGTGCTGACTTCGTATTGGTGGATGTACTTGCCCGCAACGGCCCTGGTCTTGTTGTTTCTGGCATACCACTGGGCGTCCGTCGCGCTGCAAGAAAAGTTAGCGGCTACGGCATAAGGAAAGAACACATGGTCAGGACCCGGGTCAGCGCGCTGCTCACATCGATTTTGGCCACGGCCTCCATGGCCGCCGGTGCGGCAGCGCGCCCGCAGGACTATGCCATCGCGAAGGGATCTCCGGGCCAGCCAGGCGGCCGGCTGGTGGTCGCTTTGCGCTCCGAGCCAAAGACGCTGAATCCGATCCTTTCCGTTGACGCCACTACACGCGAAGTTATCGGCGCGATGACCGCGGACCTGGTTCACATCAACCACGAAACGCAGCGCACCGAGCCGGGGTTGGCAAAATCGTGGACGGTCTCGCCCGACGGGCGAAAATATACGATGCAGTTGCGGCGCGGTCTAAGGTTCTCCGATGGCGCTCCCTTCACCGCGGATGACGTGGTCTTTTCCTTCCAACTCTATCTCGATGAAAATCTTCATTCCCCGCAGCGCGATTTACTGGTCCTTGGCGATAAGCCCATCGTGGTCAGGAAGATCGACGCTTATACCGTGGAGTTTGAGCTGGCAAAGCCATACGGCCCGGCGGAGCGAATTTTTGACGGACTGGCCATGATGCCAAAACATCTACTCGAGAAAGCGTATCGAGATGGCAAACTCGCGCAGATGTGGGGCACAAACGTGCACCCCGAGGAAATTGCCGGGCTGGGACCTTTTCGCCTGAAGGAATACGCGGATGGCCAGCGCAGTGTGCTGGAACGTAATCCGAACTACTGGAAAAAAGACTCGCAGGGCAATCCGCTGCCTTATCTTTCGACGCTGACATTCGTCTTTGTGCCCACGGAAGATGCACAGGTCATCAAGTTCCAAGGCGGAGAAACCCAAATACTCGAACGAGCGAGCGCAGACAATTTCAATTTGCTGCAAAAGGGCGCAAAGGAACGGCGCCAATGTATGTCCGACCTCGGCCCGGGTCTGGAATTTCTTTTCCTGCTGTTCAACATGAATTCCCTGGACCCGGCCAAATCCGCGGACCTTGTTGCGAAACAAACATGGTTCCGGGACTTGAAGTTTCGTCAGGCGGTATCTCTGGCCATGGACCGCAACGGCATGGCGCGACTCGTTTACAGCGGTCGAGCAACCCCTCTCTGGGGCAACGTTACTCCCGGAAATAAATTGTGGCTCAACAGCAATCTTCCCCATCCGGAGCGCTCGATCGATCAGGCCAAAGCGTTGCTGCAATCCGCAGGTTACTCCTGGAATTCCGAAGGCGCGCTGCTGGACCCACAAAAGCGGCCAGTGACCTTTACCATTCTGGTGAGTTCGTCGAATGCGCAGCGGTCCAAGGTCGCCACCATCGCCCAAGACGACCTGAAACAGTTGGGAATGGACGTGCAAGTAGTTCCCTCTGAATTTCGAGCGCTGGTAGATCGGGTGCTGAACACCAAGCAATACGAAGCCGTGCTGATGAACCTGGTTAATGGAGACGTAGACCCGACTCCGGAAATGAATCTGTGGCTTTCCAGCGGCGAGACGCACCTGTGGGATTTGGGCGAGGCTAAACCGGCGACACCCTGGGAAGCGGAAGTAGACAAATTGATGGAAGCACAAATGACTACGCCGGACTACCCGGAGCGCAAGAAGCTCTACGATCGGGTGCAAGACCTGACGACACGGAATCTTCCGTTTATTTTTCTCTTGAGCCCTAACATTCTTGTTGGCGCACAGAGCTCCGTTGGAAACTTTCGGCCTGGCGTTCTGGAGCCGTACGGGCTTTGGAACGCCGACCAACTGTTCCTTCGCGCCCCCGAGGCGGCTCCATGCCGGTGAAAGAGCCGCGCCTGAAGCAAGCCGCTCTGGCGAAGGCGCCGAAGCACAAATCTGATCGAGAACTTGTCCGCGGATGCCTCAATGGCAGCGATGATGACTGGAACCTGCTGATTGACAAGTACAAGAACCTGATTTTCTCCATTCCCATCCGGTACGGACTTTCGCGGGAGGAAGCGGCGGACATTTTTCAAATGGTCTGCCTTGATTTGATTCAGAACTTGCCGAAAGTGAAAGACGCGAAGGCCTTACCCAAGTGGTTGATGCAGGTAACCGCGCACAAGTGTTTTCACTGCAAACGTCAGAACGCCCGCATGGTGTCGGGGGATGATGAAGAAACGCCCATCCCTGAATCTTCCGTAGCAGCGCAGGCGGAGATCAGCCTTCGCGAAGTCGAGGAAGAACAGATGCTTCGAGAGGCCCGCGCCAGTCTGCCCACGCGGTGCCAGGAATTGATTCACATGCTTTTCTACGAAGAACCAAAGAGACCTTATCAGCAGGTCGCGGAAAGCCTCGGCTTGGCGACCGGTTCGATTGGACTTCTGCGCCAAAAGTGCCTGGACAGCTTGCGGGACAGGCTCGATGAACTGGGTTTTTCGTGAACAGCCAGGCACCGCCTACGGCTCTTACCCCCGCTCTGCTTTCCGCTTTGGCGTCGCTGACCGTTGATGACCGGCGCGAAGCCTTTCTCCGCAAACACGACCTCTTGCGCGACGAATTGGTTCTGGAGCTGAATGCCGCTACGCAGCAGGAATTTCGCGTCAACACGAAAAGCGCTCTCTCCCTGGCGGAGGCCGCCATTCTGGTTGCTCGCCTCACCCGAAATGTTGGTTACCTCGCGCAAAGCAATCGCATCAAGGCTAATGTCCTGGCCGCCGGCGGAGAGAATCAGGCGGCGGTTGAACTGTATGACCAGGCGCTTGCGCTATTCGAGGAGGCAAACGACCAGGAAGGAATCGGCCGCACGCTGACCGCCGCGATTCAGCCCCACATCATGCTCGGCGCTTACGACCGTGCCTTTGAGCTGGCCGAACGCGCGCAGCAGATCTTCCGCGAACTGCGGGACCTGCGCCGGCTAGCACGCCTGGAAAACAACATTGGCAACATTTTCCACCGCCAGGACCGTTTTCAAGAGGCATTGACCCACTACGAGCATGCCTACGAGCAATTGCTCCCTCATGCCGATTCTGAAGAGCTGGCCATCTCGTTGAACAACATGTCGATGTGCCTGATCAGCCTGAACAACTTCGCGCAGGCGCTCTCGACTTATGAACGCGCCAAGAAATTGCTGCAAGCCAGGGACCTGCCGCTCATTCACCTGATCACCGACTACAACATCGCTTATCTCTACTACATGCGCGGGGACTACCGGCGCGCGATTGAGATGTTAAAAGGTGCTCGCATTGCTGCGGAGAAAATCGGATACACCTACCTGGTCGCTCTTTGTTATCTCGATCTTTCCGACATCTATGTGGAGCTGAATCTCAGCAATGAAGCACAGGAAGTCGCCGAAGAAGGCTACCTGCTGTTTCGCGGCCTGGATATCGGGTACGAGGCGGCGAAGACTCTGGCGAATCAGGCTATCGCTTTCGGACAGGATGGCAAGACCAGGCGCGCTCTCGAATTGTTTGCGGAGGCCAAGCCGCTCTTCGTCAAAGAGAACAACGAGGTTTGGCCGTGGCTGATCGATCTTTATCAAGCCATCGTTTTGTTCCACGAGGGCCGCCACTATGAAGCTCGTCGCCTCGCCCTGGGCGCCGCCGCTTTCTTTGACGCTTCCTTCCTGCAAAACAAAGCGGTGCTCTGCCACTTCCTGCTCGCACAAGTTGCCATTCGTACGGGAAATGCCGTGGAAGGCCGCCTGGAATGCGCGCGCTCTCTCACGATTCTGGAAAAACTGGACGCGCCGATCCTTCACTATCAAGCTCATTTTCTGCTCGGCCAAATCGAGCAGGCCGAAGGCAATTTGTCGCCGGCCTATGCCGAGTATCAGAAAGCACGCACGGAATTGGAAAGTCTCCGGAGTAATCTGGGCCGCGACGAGCTGAGAATCTCGTTCATGAAGAACAAGACGGAACTCTATGAGCGGCTCGTGGAGGTATGCCTAAATGCGGGCCTGCCCGAGGCCTCGACCGAGGAGGCCTTTCGCTACATCGAGCTGGCAAAGTCGCGAAGTCTTACCGAGCTGATGTTTCAACGCAGCCAGACTCTTCCCGATGCGAAGCTGGGGCAGAGTGAACTCGTCCATCGAATCCGGGAGTTGCGAGAGGAATTGAATTGGTACCAGCATCGAATTGAGCTCGAACAGGTGCGTACGGAGAAAAATGCAGCCGCGAGGATTGAATTGTTGCGAACCGAAGCGCAGGGCCGCGAGAAAGCGCTTCTGGCAGTCTTAAGCGAGCTGCCGGCCACCGATGTGGAATCGGCGGTAGTAGGGTCGCAGGGGCAGGTCCCTCTCGCAAAGATTCGATCCCTGCTGTCCGGCGATACCTGCTTGCTGGAATATTACTTTGCCGGCGACCAGGTTCTTGCGCTGGTGCTGACGGAACAGACGCTGGGTATTTTCCCGGTGACCACGGTCTCCAGGGTTTCCGAAGCGCTGCGCCTGTTGCGCTTTCAACTCGGCAGGGTGCAGTTGGGTTCCGATTTTGCTCAAGCTTCCGGAAACCGGTATCGCACCACGCTTGCCCATTTGGCGGAGCTTTACGACGAACTGATTGCTCCCGTGCGGGCGCATCTCCATTCCCGTCATCTGGTTGTGGTTCCACACGGCATTTTGCACTACCTTCCCTTCCACGCGCTGCACGACGGTAACCAGTTCCTGATCGACGCGTACGACATTTCTTACTCTCCCAGCGCCGCTGTCTACGCTCTTTGCGACCGTCCCGATTCCAAATCAAAGCGCGGCCGCCCCCTGATTTTGGGCATCCCGGACGCGCAAGCTCCACTGATTCAGGACGAGGTCGAAGCCGTTCATCGGATGCTGCCGGACTCGGAATTGTTTTTGGGAGCCGCGGCAAACCACGAATTGCTGTCGGGAAAGGCGCAATCCAGCAATGTGATCCACATTGCCACGCACGGACACTTTCGCCCCGACAATCCGATGTTTTCTGGAATTCGCCTTGGCGATGGCTATCTACACCTGTACGAGCTTTATCATATGCAACTTTCTGCGGAGCTCCTTACGCTCAGTGGCTGCGCTACCGGCCTTAATGTCATTGCCGCGGGAGACGAACTGGTGGGGCTGATTCGCGGCGCCCTCTATGCGGGCGCCCGGTCCTTACTTCTGAGCCTGTGGGATGTTCACGATGGCAGTACCGCAAAATTCATGACCAGCTTTTATCATCGCCTGCAGCAAGGGGATAGCAAGGCAGCGGCAGTGGCCTGTGCCGCCAAACAGATCCGTGCAGAGCACCCGCACCCCTATTACTGGGCCCCCTTTGTCCTTGTAGGTAAAGCACTTAGTGGCGTTTTGTGAGGAGCAGCCTGGTTTCGCAAATTAGCGCAATTTTTTGAGCCCCTGAGTACTCCTATTACTACTGGTAAAGAGGGTGCAATAGGGCGGGTTAGGAGAGAGATGGCAGGTACGGGAAAGATGCATTACGCGACGGAGGCATGGGTGAATTTCGTGAACGGTCAGATTTCAACGGAGCAAAAAGCGGCGATGCAGACCCATCTCAACGTGGATTGCGAGAGTTGTTCCCAAGCGTTCCAGCTTTGGCAACGCGTGAGCCAAGCTGCCCAGCGCGAGTCCAAATATGAAGCTCCGGAATCGGCAGTCACGCATGTGCGGAACGCGTTCGTCATGGCCCAACCGTGGAAGGCCCAGGGCCGTCTGGATATTCCGCGGCTCGTTCTCGATAGTTTTTGGCGGCCAGCAGTTGCCGGGGTCCGATCCACCGCCACGGTGCCCAGACAGGTGATCTACAGGGCGGGCGAAGTGCTTGTCGAAATGCAACTCGAGCCTGTCCCTCATACGGATGGCGTAAACATTGCGGGACAAGTGTTCCGCACGGATGGGCAGGATGACGGTCTGTCGGGCATTAAGGTGATCGTCAGTACTCCAAAAGCCGCACTGGCGCATGCCTCCACAAACCGTTTCGGCGAATTTCAGTTGAGTTTCGTGCCGGAGAATGATCTGCGAATTTCCTTCGGAATCGTAGACGGTAAGGAACTCGCGATTCCATTGGATGGCACGGGAATAAGAATTTTTCAGGGGAATTAGGTTTCGGGTTTCCACTTGCCAGGCAGTTCGCTGGCGGGAGGTTAAGAAGTTAGGTCAAGAGGTAGGGCGATCAGACCGGAAGCTCGGCGGGTCGCTCAAAGGGGCGAGGGAAAAGCAGTCGGAGGAGGGAAAAGGTAGGGGGCAAACGAAAGTGCCGGTGCAACAAACCTGGGTACCATTGTCCGGATTTAGTCTGACCTTGAAACTGGACGCGACAACCCCCCAGGCCAATGAGCCGATACGTCGTTTGGAATCAGTGGTCTGGAAGACTAGGGTTGAGGCCCCCAACGATGAAACGCACGATTATCCTGATTGCTCTTTTGCTGGCGCTGTTTGGTGCAAAACCGGCAAGCGCCGCCAATACCCAGCTCCTGGTCAAGGCTAATTTAGGCGCGCCCGCGATGAATCTGGTCTGCCTCCTGCGGGGCTGCCAGGTAAGCCAAACTGTTAACGGCTCTCCCAGCAATTTCTTTGTCCTTTCCGTTCCAAGTTCCACCAACACGTCGTTTTTGGTGAACGCGCTCGAACACGTTTCCGGGATCTTGAGTGTCTCCGTTCTGAGCGGCAGTCAGAGCCCGCTGGGCAACCGTTACATTGTGCGGACCACAGGTGGCCTGCTGAATCTACAGACGCTGTGCCTGCTCCATCTGTGCCAGATCCTTCAACCGCTGGACGGTACCCTGAATCAGGTCTTCCTCATTGGCAGCCCGAGCAACCAGGATCCGAACCTCGTTCTCGCTATTCTGCGCGCGATCCCCGGCGTACTGAACGTTGAGTTGGACCAACTGGTGACGGTGACTACGGGTGGAGCGACAGCCACCGATCCACCGCCCTCGCTGGTGGACACGACGCCCGTCCGGTATTACGGGTCGACGGTGTGGGACGGCTACGTCAATCAGCCCGCCACCCAGATCATTCGCCTGGCGCAAGCGCAGCAGCGCCTGAATACTTCAGGCAGCGGCATCATCGCCGACATCGATACCGGTGTTGATCCCAACCATCCGGTCCTGCGTCCGGTTCTGCTGCCAGGCTACGATTTCACACGCAATCAGGCCGGCGGCTCGGAAATGAACGATCTGCCGGGTGGTGCGCCTACCACGGAGACTCCGTGCGTGAACTGCACGCCGGGGAGAGTCAATCAGCACTCCATAGCCATGGTGGATCAGCACAGTATCGCTATGGTGGATGGTCCGAAATATGCAGACTTCGGCCATGGAACGATGGTGGCTGGGATCCTTCACCTTGTGGCTCCTTCCGCTTCCATCCTGCCGCTGAAAGCGTTCGGACCGGATGGAACCGGGAACGTGTCCGACATCATCCGGGCGATTTACTACGCGGCCCAGAACAAGGCCACCATCGTGAACATGAGTTTCGATCTGACGACTGCATCGCAAGAGCTGGCCACCAGCATCAATACCGCGCAAAAACAGGGAATCGTTTTTGTGGCATCCGCCGGCAACGATGGCGAGATGGAAATGGTCTACCCCGCGGGCCTCACCAATGTGATGGGAGTGGCCTCCACCAATTCCAAAGACCAGCGATCGTCCTTCTCCAACTATGGCAACCAGATCGTGTGGGTTGCCGCGCCAGGGGAAGCGGTGATCACGACTTATCCCTTCGGCACCTATGCCGCCGTTTGGGGCACGTCGTTCAGCGCCCCAATGGTTTCGGGCGGAGTGGACCTCATCGAAAGCGCAAAGCCTGGTCTGACACAGTCGCAGGCTCGAGCTGCTATGGCCCAAGCGCAGTTACTGCTCGCGGTGGGCATGGGCAACGGTCGCATCGACCTGACTCGCGCCGCGGCCTCGGTCGGCCACTAACATGCCGACGGTACTCGAGCTGCGCACTCAAACCAGCCGGCCAACGAGCACGTCGACGCCGGAACTTCGCAAGTCGGAGCTGCGCGTCCGAGAACTGGAAGGGCAAATACGGGACATGCGCAGTGCCCTGGTTTGCTCGTTCAATCAGCTCCTGGATTTGCGCGATTTGAATACCGGCGTCCACAGTACCCGGCTGGCGGAATGGGGCTTGCTGGTGGCGCGGGACCTCGGAGTTCCCGAACGATATATGCCGGATATCGAAATGGGCGCTTTGCTCCACGATATCGGCAAGATCGGCGTGCCCGACGCCATTCTCAACAAGCCCGGCCGCTTGACTCCCGAAGAATATGAAGTGGTGAAGCGGCATCCCGAATTCGGCTGGACGGTAATCCGCAATCTGCCGGGGCTGGAGCAGACCAGCCTTTACGTCCTGCATCACCATGAGAATTTTGATGGCACCGGCTATCCAGCCAAGCTCCGAGATTCGGAAATTCCCATCGGAGCGAGAATCGTTTCGGTCATCGATGCGTTCGACGCGATGGTTTCCCATCGACCGTACCGTGCCGGGCTGCCTCTCGAAGAGGCCATCAAACGCCTGCATCAATCGAGCGGAACGCAATTCGATCCGGACGTGGTGAAAAGCTTCGTGCGCTTCGCGCAATCGGAAATGCCAGCGGTGCTGGAAGCGGTCGGCGTGTCGGGTACCGAGGCTTTCTAGGGATTCAGTCGGACGGAGAAGCTAGGCCGGATCAACGCCTTCCACCCAAACTCAGCCGGATTTATTACTCGGAGCTGCGCCGCGACCCCCACCACTTCTTTGTAAGTGTTCATTCTAGAGACAGTAAAAGCGCTTGTTTTGATACACTTACGCAAGTGTTCATTCTAAATGGCTTAGCACTGCCCTGTGCTCAATGCTGACGAGAAAATTTTCCCGCCGCCAGCCTAGAAATACTGTATGGTAACATACACGAAATATAACGTCCTGTCAAGAGCATCTTGGCGATGCGAGCCATTCACGTGCCCCTCGTGACCATTCCCGGGTAGATCGAACCCGGGCAACACGTCAACGTGGTTGCGCAGACGACGTCGCCCCGAGGAACTATGGCGGAAGCGAATAGGTCAGAAGCGGGCAACCGATCGAAGGGAATGTTCCGCAAGCGCTGATCTCAGAGTAAACTGCGTGACCGGAGGAGTGGGTGAGCGGCTGAAACAGGCGGTCTTGAAAAATTGAATGGCCGATTCACTGTCTAGTAGAAAATTCAATTAAATCCCTTTGCCGGCTGCAAGATAGCGACAATTCCTGTTGTCTGGATTTGCTCTATTTTTGCCCGTTTTGCGCGAATTTTAGCGACACTTTGGCGACACCAGCCAGTTTCAACCCCCGCGACATGAATGTCACACGCTCATGTCAGGAAACAGCGAATTGGGAGTGATGCCATGGGAAATGTTCCTCTTTTTCTCGCCATTGCGGTGGTCACTGCAGTTCCGATTGTCCGGATCACATCAGAAAGGAACTCTGATGCTGAAACCGCAGCCGCACTCCTGTCAAAGGCCTCTCAGCTTACCGATATACGTGCGGCCGGTGGCGTGCCATTCCGGCTGCGGGCACAGTTTCGGCTTTGGCATGATCCCAAGCGGTCAACTGAAGGCACCTACACGCTGTTCTGGATGGCACCCGATCGATTTCTTGAGGATACAAACTCCTCTATCTTCACAAATTCCGACCTCGTAAAGGCCAACGAGCTCTGGCGCACACGGAGTCTGGATTATCTGCCTTTAAGAGTATGGCAGCTCCAAACCCTGTTGGATGTTTCGGGCAGGTTGAGGCTTGCCGCAACGGCTACAAGGAAGCTGAGGGCCCACTCAAGCATAAAGAATGGAATCAAGAGCACATGCATCGAAAGCGACGCAGAGTGGGAGAAAGTCAAAATCTGTTTTGACGGGAGCGTTCCCGTCATAGTCGAATCCTCAATCCCGACCGAAACCGAGCGTTTTGAATACTCGAACTACATGACAGTAGGAGATCGATCTTTCCCAAAAGAACTCCGCTACTACATTGAAAATCGGCTGGTAGTCGAAGCCAAAATCGAGGAGCTTACGGCCAATGTCTCCGAGGATGCCGTTGTTTTCACGCCACCGGCGAACGCGGCAGCACATCTTTGGTGCGCAAACATGTCGGGCGGAACCCTTGAACCTGGTTCGTTTACAATACCGCATGCGAAGGGGATTTCTACGACCGGCGGGGTGACGGTGTATGGACTAATCGGCCCCGATGGTAAGTTCCGTAAGTTAAAGGTCATTGAAACCTTCCGTCCGGACGTCGACGAAGCCGTACTGAAGGCTGTGGAGAGTGCGCGCTTGGAACCGGCCACGTGCAATGGCGCCCCAACGGACAAAGACTTCATTGTTCGATTAACCTTCAAACCATAGAAAAGAAGGGTGTAGGGAATCGCAACCAAAGTCTTGCCAACCGTTAGACGAAAGGGTCTCGGGGTTGAATCCTTCCTCCTCCGCCAGTCCGTCTTCCGTACAGTCTGCAGAGATCCTCTACAGAACGCTCCCAGGACATGTTTGCGCATCCACGCGAATCGGGTTGGCACTGGCAGATCCGAACGCTCACTGCACTTTTGCCGTGATCGTAGTGTGTCGGCCAGGGATCGAGGAGGGCTTAACCTAGCATCAGCATGTTCCCTGACCTGGATCGATCCTGAAGAATACGATTGAGGTTTTGGCGGTGAATGGATATTTTTCGCAGCCAACGGAGCAGGTCGAAAGGCACGACTAGATGGCGCATGTTTCCCACCGATTGACGAATTCGTTTCAGGGTGCGCTGGCCGGAGGAGGCGATCCGGCGACCTCACCGCTTTATGTATTTGGGCCGTTTCTGCGACTGATTGTGGTTGCGGGGGTCGCTTCGGTGACGTTTGGGGCCAGCGTCTGGCTGGTGGTGCTGACGGTGGCGACGGTTTCGCTGATGTACCGCAAGGTGATGACGTGGGTGACCGACGGCACGGGCGGCAGCGGGCTGAGCGAGGAAGAGTTCGGGGCCTGGGCGGTAAAAATAAACGCGGGGATCACGTTCGTGGAGTACACGCTGACGTTTCTGGTCAGCATGGCGGCACTGGTGACGCTGCTGGCGGACCGTTATCCATTCCTGAATGAGCGGTTTGCGGGAATGCAGTTTCGAACCGCACTGGCGATGGCGCTGAGTATTGGGACGGGCTGGCTGGTGAACCGCGGGCCGAAAATGGCGGCCCGGACATTCGGACCGGCGACTTTCGCGGTGCTAGTGATGCTGTGGGGAATGGTGATCGCCACGGTATGGCGTTTCGGTTTCCATCTGCCCGATTTGAACTTCAAGGCATTTTCATCCGGCTACCTGGGATTCACGTTAAAGGGCTTTTCACGTTTACTGGCGCTGATGACCGGGGTTGAAGTCTTCGCGAACCTGGTAGCCGCGTTTGAAGGAACGCCCCGGCAGAAAAGCAGAAAGGCTTTTTCGAGCCTGGTGATTGTCATGGGCACGACGGTGGTCACGATGTTGATCGTCGGACCGGCAATTTACCGGGTATCGGATCCTGCCAATGAAGCGGTATCGGTGTTTACGCAGACCATGGACGTGCTGTTGCCGCAGCCTCTTCCGTATCTCGGGACGCTGATCGGAATTCTGGTGCTGGCTTCGGCTTGCGCGGCGAGCGCCCAGGGTTTGCAAAATCTGGCAGTAGGGCTGCGATACCGGCATTACATTCCCGCTGCGTTTGGACAGCGAAACCGATTTGACGTTGCGGACAAACCGGTGTGGCTGGAAGTAGGAATCGTGGTTGGTTGTTATCTTTTATTCGGAACGAGCGAGGATACCTACCTGGCGATTTATGCCATTGGGGTCTTCGTTCTGTTAAGCATGACCAGTTGGGCCGCGTTGAGACGCCTGGTCCGGCAGCTGCGCGAGCGGTTCCTATTTGCGGGTATTTATGAAGTCCTGGGAGCATGCGCCGCGGCCCTGCTGACCACAGCAGCTACACTCATCGTGTTCCTGGAACGATTCCGGGAAGGCGCGTGGACTTATCTTATTTTTCTTCCGGTGCTGTACGCCGCTTTTTCGATTTTTCGCACAAAGCTGGGAGATCCGATCGAACTGGGAGAGCATATCGGTCGAATTTACAGCGGCCAGTATCTGCTTCCACTCAAGCGTACGGGCCGGCCCGAAGAGGATGCGCAACTGCAAGACATACTGGTGCCGCTCGATGGCTCCGCGTCCGCGGAAGCGAGCTTGCCTATCGCCTCGGCATTGAGCCGTGCCTTTGCCTGCCACCTGAACTTGATCTCCGCGATTGAGAATGGCGAGGGCGTTGCGAATACGAGAACGAAACATGGCGGGGCGGCACCGGGATTGGCGGGTAACGGAAATATCCGCGCTTACCTGGAGCGCACGGTGCTGGGGTTACGGGGGTCGGGAACGAAGGTGGATTCGTTTGTCGCGGCGGGACGCCCGGAGATTGCCGTTCCCGCCTTCGCGAAAGACGTGGGCGCCGATCTGATGGTTCTGGCCACGCATGGCCGCTCAGAATTGGAGCAATTGTTCCTGAGCGATACCGCGACAAAAATCATCCGGCGATCGCCGTCGCCAGTGTTGCTGGTCCGGCCCAGCCGCGAGGAACAGCGAAGCGCGACAGTATTCAAGCGGTTGCTGGTGTGCCTCGACGGGTCTGCAAATGCCGAAGTGGCGCTGCGATACGCAAGATCAATCGGGATGAAATTCGGCGGAGAAATCGTCTTGCTGGCAGTACCGGAAGGCGATTTCGAAGAAACAAGACTGAGAGCGTATCTCGAAAAAGTAAAGGGCGGACTGGAGAGCAGGGGCCTGAAGGCCCGCGCGGTAGTGACGGGGTCAGGCCCGGCAATTACAATCGTTGACCAAAGCGAATCGGAGAACGTGGATTTGATCGTGCTGGGCTCACAGGGTCGGGGAGGCCTGGACCGCGCGGTGGAGATTGGCAGTGTGGCAAACCGCGTCCTGCAGACGACACAGCGGCCGGTGCTTATGGCCTTCCCTTCCCAGCAAAGGGCGTAGTGCGGATTTAGAAGCGGAGCATGACGATGAAAAAATCAGTGAGCAAATGGATTTCAGCCGGCGTGATTTCAGCTTTGAGTCTTGGAGCGGTGTTCCTGTTTTTCTCGAATCGCTGGAAAGTATTGAAAGGCGGCTGGTCGGACAGCGGACTCGACCAGGTGTTTTCCCGGCCTATTCTTCACCTTGGCAGTCTCCCGGTGACTTTGGCATTTCTGGTCAAAATGACGCTTTTCCTGACGCTTCTGGGAATCGTGGCGGGTCTTGCGCGAGGAGTGCTTCAGAATCGGTTGCTCACCCATGCTTCGCTCGACAGCGGCCAGAGATACGCGTATTCGAGAATTGGCAGCTACGTGATCTATTTGATTGGCCTGGTCATCGGTCTTCAGACCGCGGGCGTCAATCTGAACAGCCTGTTGGTTGTGGGCGGCGCGGTGGGAATCGGAGTGGGACTCGGGTTGCAAACGCTAACGAACAATTTCGTTTCCGGTTTGGCGCTGTTGTTCGAGCGCCCAATAAAGATAGGAGATCGCGTGGAGGTGGGAGGAGTTTTGGGAGACGTGGTGCGCATGGCCAGCCGCAGCACGTGGGTGCGCACGAACGAAAACGTGGTGATCATTGTTCCTAACTCGGAATTTATCACCAGCCGCGTCACCAACTGGACAGCCAACGATCGAAGCGTGCGGTTCTCCATGCCGATAGGAGTAGGGTACGGAAGCAGCCCAAGCCAGGTCAGGGAAATCTTGATGGGGACGGCGCAAAGCCACCCCGACGTACTTCAAAATCCGTCGCCGGACGTGCTGTTTGTCGGCTTCGGAGACAGCTCTCTCAATTTTGAACTGCGGGTGTGGACGGTGCGCCAGGTGCAGACACCCAAAAGCCTTATGAGCGACTTGTATTTCGCGGTGTTTGAAAACTTCGGTAAAGCGGGAATCGAAATTCCCTTCCCGCAACGAGATGTGCACGTGAAGTCCATCCCGTTGCCCACGGGGGCACCGACATCGACGAGCGGACACTAATCAATCCGCTCCAACTTTGACTTTCGGTTTTGTGCAGATTTTTCTCGAAAACCCTTGAAAAACCCATGGGGAGGTGGTATTATGTACTTGCGTTTGTTGAGGTTACGAGCTACCTAGCGCACTAGGGATAGCTGTGTGTTTGTCTTGCAAGCTCGAGACTTCGTTTGTGAAGCCGATTTAGCCCCATCAAATAGCTCAAAGAAGGCTACTGACCAAGAGGCGAAAGTGTGCCCCTGGGAATCAGGGATTGGTGTCTTTTGTCCCCTCCTGGTTCAGCCAGCCAAGGAGACTTAATGTTTGCTCGCACTCTAACCATGCAGTTGAAACCGAATACCGCTTCAGACTTTACCCGTCTGGTCGATTCTGACCTCATTCCCATGCTGCGTAAGAACAGCGGCTTTCAGAACGAAATCGTTTTTGTGAATCCCGCCGCGACCAGCGCGGTTGCCATCAGCGTCTGGGATTCCAAGGAACATGCCGACAACTACTCGCGCACTTCCTATCCGGAAGTGTTGAAGAGTTTGACGAAATTCATTGAGGGCACGCCGAAGATCGAGGCGTACCAGGTCTCGAACTCAACGTTCCAAAAGGCCGCAGTAGCCGCGAAGGTCTGAAACTAACCAAGATCTGAAACTAACGATGACGCGCTGCGACGGAGGGGGAGTATTTACTCGCCCTCCGTTCCGCTCGTTGTGCTAGAAATAGCTGCGCGGAAATGGAGAGGAGTTTTCCAATGCGTCGAATGATCACCCGATGTCCCAACTGTGGCGTGACACTGCGAAAGTACAAGAGCCCGGTGGTGCTGTTCAGCCCAAGCGCAGCGCTCGGACGAATGTCTCCGTTGATGGCTCCCTTGAAGGTGGGAATTATCGTGCAGCCGTACTCTTGCCCCGTGTGTGGCCTGGTGCAGCTCTTCGCAGCAAATAGGTTCAGCTCCGCGTTTGCGAGTGCAGGTCGTATGTTTCCGGGACGGCCGAGGAATACTCGGAGAAATAGCCGAAGGCGGCAAGTCGCCTGACCCAGGTCTTGGAGCTGTCCTGGCAGAACAACCAAATACATTGGCATGAAAGAGATAAATGGTGGGGCTGGGGATGCTCGAACTCCCGACATAAGGTTTAGGAAAGCACCCAGCCCTTTTGAAGGGTTTGGTGTTTTCGGTGGTGCCGCGTTGCCAGGGACTTTGCGGATCATCTTGAAGAGTGTCGCAAAGTGAACAGACTGCAAATGTTGGTTCGTCCTAAGATTCGCGGTAGACCGATGGTGAGGTGACTTTATGGTCGATCACAGTCCTGGTACCAAATCGGCGTCGAAGCGCATTTTGTTTGCCAGCGGCTCGATCTAAATCAGTGGCCGCCTTCCGCTCGAGGTCACTGAGTGGACTCTTGACAGGCCCAACGAGTCATCCAACCCCTAACATCAGGCTCGATACTGCTGTTTCCCCAGTCAGCGAACGGGGACTGGAACCAAATGTATTTACCGGAGATTCTATGCAGAAAGGTTTTGCGTCCTCCCACAAAAAAGGCCGAGAACATCGACCGGAGCTCCTACCGGTACGTCACGATGCTGCATGGGATCCAGAAATTCGCCCTCGACCCGGCCTCTGCCGGAATATTATGGACGGCTTCAATAGGCCGAAAGCCATGATGGCACTAGTAGATGCGACGGTCAAACTATGAGCTCTGCTCCCGTCGTGCGGTGCAATAGTGAACAGAACAATCGGCCCGGCCGGAATAGAATCAACTGGTTGATCGCGCCTACTCTGACGATGTTTCACGTTGGCGCAGTGGCGGCACCCTTCTTCTTCACCTGGAATGCGCTGTTCGTCGCGATGTTTCTTATACTGGGTGACGGGGGGCCTGGGACTCGGCATTTGTTATCACCGACTGCTCACCCATCGCTCCTACGCGACACCGAAGTGGTTTGAGTACGTTTTCACGATTTGCGGGTGACGGCTTTGGAAGGGGGCCCGCTGTTGTGGGTGGCCACGCATCGTAAGCATCACCAATTCGCGGACAAGGAAGGTGATCCGCACTCTCCGCGCGATGGCAAGTGGTGGGCGCATGCGGGCTGGATCTTGGTTGGAAACGCATTGCGGCAGGATGTTGCAACACTCAAACGCTACGTCCCCGATCTGGCCAAGGACAACGTTCACGTCTGGCTCACGAAGTACCATCTTGTGCCAACGGTTGTCGTCGGGCTCACGTTGTTCGCTATCGGCGGAGTTCCGGCTGGTGCTGTGGGGCACTTTCTTGCGCACCGTCGTGGGACTTCATGCGACGTGGCTGGTCAACTCGGTGTCGCATATTTGGGGTTCGCGCCGCTTTGAGACCCGAGATACGTCAACCAACAACTGGTGGGTGGCGCTGATAAGTTTCGGAGATGGGTGGCATAACAACCATCACGCCTACCCGGTCTCGGCCCGACACGGGCTGAGGTGGTACGAAATCGACCTCAACTGGTACACCATTTGGATCTTCAAGCAGCTCGGACTTGCGTCCCATGTCCATCGAAGCCCAGCTGCCAAACCGTATATACGTCAACCAAAGTTAACTTCGCCACAGTGCATGCGTGAGAAACTTGGGGAATGCTAGATGCATCGACCGCGGACCGATCCATGGAACACAATCTGGCCACTGAGCGCCTGAGTTCTTATAGATCCCGATTAGTCGGCCAACCTTCCACAACCCGCATGCGACCACTCGAGAATCAGTACTAACGGCGGCCTGGATGGCGCTATGCGGATTTTGGCGGTATATATTAGATATGACCTTCCTGCGCCGCCTCGTAATGCTCTCTTGCAGCCGCAAGTTTGGCCGGTATCCAGAGACTAGACGCGTGCATTGCGCCGTTGGAACGATTCAAGCGCGCATCGCTTTGCTAGTGATGTTGTCGCTGGTGTATCCATCGTGGGCCTTAGCGGCGAATCCTGACCTGGAAACTGTGCTGACTGGCTCGCGCCAGCGCATTGAGAAATTGGACTACCGCATGACCGGGCGACTCACACAGGTGGAAGGCAATGGCAAGCGCACGAGTTACAAGTTTGTCGCCAAGGCTCACTGGTTTCCCGATGGTCTACGTCTGCTATGCGAGATCTCGGGGCCTGCCTCAAAAAAGACAAACCTTCTTTTGTATATGAGCGTGACCGGGCACGTCACCATCGAGGCGGTACAACCTGGCCAGAAGGGGGCTAGCGCGTTGCCATTCGAGCGTTGGAACGACCCGCTAGTGGGAACAAACTTCTCCTTTGAAGACATGGTAGAGAGCCAGTTCTTCTGGAAGGACCAGGAACTACTGGCTCCGGAGAAATACGGCGCACGGGAATGCTTCGTCGTTAAGAGCAAGTCCAGCTCTCAGGATCGGACTTACTATGATTCGGTAACATCATGGATTGACCGCAGCATCTTGTACCCTGTGCATGTGGTGAAGACGCTTCGCGGGACGGGTCAGCAGAAGGAATTCATTTACTATGGGATGCGGCGGGTCGGCGGCGTTTGGTCTGCGACACAAGTGGAGGCCAAACTGCAGGGCAAGCCCGGCTCCTCGATTCTTGTAATCGAAGGAGGCTCGGGAAAGGCAAATCTTGGACGCAAGGACTTTGATATCAGCCAGTTCGGTGGCCAAGGAGAGAAGTGAAATAAAATCGAATCGCTTAGCTAGGCTGTTGGAAGGCCAGTGCTGTCACAGGAGCATCCACGGTCTGGGCGTCATGGAATAAGTTTCTTTTCAGACGTTGCTGGGTTCCCATATAGGCCAAAGGGCCACCAATTCCAGTCGCCAGCAAGTTGCAATAGTGCCGGCCCGACAACCATCCGCACCGCTGTCGCATCAACGAACACCGCAACGGCGAGCGTAAAGCCGAGCATTTGGACGACCAGAAAACCTCCCAGGGTGAATGCTGTGAACACGGCAATCATAATTGCCGCGGCGCTCGTGATGAGCCCGGCCGTACGCGCGAGGCCCTCTATTACCGCTGATCTTTCGCATAGGCCGCGCCGCCGTTCTTCCAAGACTCGGGCGACCAGGAAGACCTCATAGTCCATACTCAATCCGAAGACGATGGCAAACGAGAGGATCGGCACGATCGGGTATACGGTGCCAGTAGGTCCTTCGAGCCCAAAGAGTTTGCTACCGTGGCCGTCCTGAAAAACGACAACTAACGCGCCGAATGAAGCGCCAACGGAGAGCAGATTAAGCAAGATTGCTTTGACAGCCGCAATTAAAGAACGTAACCCAATCAGGAGCGCCAGCAAACTTCCCAATACGACGCCCAGGACCACATTCGGCAACCGCGCTTTTACGACCGAGTCATAGTCCGCGTCGAGTGCGGATATGCCGCCGACGCGCAATACCGCGCCGGGCACACCGGTTATCGCCGCGATATCAGAGGAACGCACTTCTCGCACCCATCGTATTTGTTCATTGGGCGGAAGAGTGGCGGTGGGCAGCAATTCAACCAACGTAGCTTGGCCATCGCTGCGAAGAAAACTTCCGCGGATTGGCTGGGGCACATCGTCGACAGCATCCGCAGTGTCAGACATTCCGGTGAGGGTTGGAAGAGATAAGACTTCTTCCGCTCTAGGATCGCTCTGGAAATGTTTGGTCAAGCGGCTAACGGCCAGCCAGCCAGCCGGTGAGAGCGGCGGGGACTGCGGCGGCAACTCCAGGACCACTCGGAGGGACTGCACTATACCCGACCGCCCCATGCGTTGCAGCGTGCGCAGCGCTCGCACCGACTCGGCCGCGGCCGGGAGCGAATCGTGGTCAGGAATCCCGGGGGAGATTCTCCGCGCCTGGAATGCAAGGATCAGTAGCGGAATCCCGGCCACAAACAGAGCTGTCCAGGGCCGGCGCGTTATGATGCTGCCCCACCGTACCCACCGATCACTCGGCGAAGAAAGGCTTTCCCGCGTTTTGAATTTCCTGCCCGGAAGACGCACTCTGGCGGCATTGATACGATGCCCGAGCAGACCAAGCACCCAAGGCAGAATAAATGTACACAGGAGAACGCTCAGAACGGTTACCAACAGGCCGGCTATTCCGATGGAGCGTAGTTCGCTGATGGGCACTGTCAGGAGCGCGGAAAATCCGATGGCGACTGTAGTGGCTGAGATTAGCAGTGTCTTCCCCGCTTGTCCGGCAGCAATGTCGGCAGCCTGGCCGGGATCATATCCCTCGGCCAATGCTTCGCGAAATCGACTCACCATCAGCAATGCATAGTCGATGCCCAAGCCAAGGCCGAGCATCGTCGTCAGATTCTGGACCAGAATCGACAGGTGCACATAGTGCGTGAGTAGCGCAGCCGCACCGAGCGCCATCGAGATGGAGAGTACTCCAATTCCCAGCGGCAATAGCGCGGCCACAAGACTGCCGAAAGCCAGCAACAGCAGTAAGAGCGTTACCGGCATCGCTCGTTCCTCGGCATGTTTGACGTCATCTGCGCTGACCTTGCGCAGATCAAGGGTCAGTGGTGTTTCACCCGTAATCTCCAGTTTAATATTGGGGTATTGCGACCTGAGCTGACCTTCCATCCAATCTGCTCTTGCCCTAAGTTTGGGGACCAACGCCTCGACAGCTCTATCGTGCGGGTCTAACCCGACGATGATCAACGCTCCGCCGTTGTCGCCAGTGAACAGAGGATCTGGCCAATCCAGACTCGAGATGGCTCCCGACACTCCTGGCACACTACGCAATGAACTGGTTAAGAAATCCAATGCATCTGCGCTCTCTGCTGAATCCGAATCGGGAATACCGCTGATCACGACAATCAGGCGGCGGGCGTACGGAGACTGGAAACGCTGCGCCAGTTCCAGGGCAACTTTTTCGGATTCGCCACCCTTGATGTGCGCACTGGTCTCCAGGCGACGTTCGACTTTATAGGAAAAGGGCACTAGCGCAACCGCCATGACAAACCCCGACATCGCCAACCAGAATCGGTGGCGAGCGGCATCGCGGTGCCTCTTCAGGCCTGGCATTACCATGGAAGATTCACGTCGCTTCCTAGTCCGTCTGAGAGCAGTGAAAGGACTTCGGTAATCGGACACATCCATAATATAGGATCAGACTGAAAATTCACTGGGGTTCGGCCGTGCCACTTGGTCCGTTCCCGCTTCATGGGTGCCTCGTGCGCAAATGGTGAGGACGCTGGCGAGCTTTGTAACCAAATACATTGAAATGAAAGAGATAAGTGGTGGGGCTGGGGAGGCTCGAACTCCCGACCTAAGGTTTAGGAAAACACCAATATGACAACTAGACGCGGCGCTGAGGGGCCTCAAGGAGGCCCAGAGGTGTTTAAACGGTTCGCCTCACGGGTTCCAACATCAATTGCTAGAGGTCAGGAGTTGGCAGTTGTCCGGTAAACGCTGCCGGCTCAGGTGGTCGATGCAACACCATCTGATCGGTTGATCGGACAACACTTTCCCTGGCCAGCCGATCCGTTTGGCTGTACTCGGTCAAAACCTAGCCAAGGTGGCGTTCCGGCTGATCTAACCCTAGCGAGCGATTTTGGTGTTTGTTTTCAGCGCTTTGTGGATTCGAGTCGAGTGTTGCATCGACCTATTGAAACCACCGCGATTATCGGAAACTGAGTCCCAATGTCCAGTAATCCGACTAACCAGGACTTAGTTGAGTAGGCCGACGATGCCTTTCGAGTCACCGACCCGAGGAGCTGAATCGGTTCGGTCACGGGGAGACCCAAAATGGAGGACGGTAGAGGCCTATCTAGCTTGAGCGACATTGGAAAAAGATCTCAGGGCAGCCAATCCATTAAGGATACTCGTGGTAAACGCGAGAAACGCGCACATCAAGAGGACGTAACCAAAATCAGGAACCCGCACTACGGTGGTGATCAGTGGCATCCCAAAAAGTCGGGGTATGCCTAAGACGATCAGCAGCCCCCAACTCAGACTCAACAGAATCGCGAGAACCAGCATGGAAATCCCCAATACAGTTGGCGGGTTCCGCGGACACGTATTGCGGGAGGTCAGTCGCCGAGCCACGTGAACCAAGACCCACAACTGCACGAAAAAGATGAGCAGCAAGACTCCATAGGCAAATTTCAGGCGGCTGCTCGACGCAATCGGCGGAGGGTCCTTGCCGGTCAACAAAAGCGCAACGCCTTCCGCAATCTGATTCAGGCGTCCCTCATCTGGCCCGCTGTAGATATTCTCCAGCAAGATGAAACCCGAGCTATTGCCTGGAATTAGCACCATGTTGGCGTGGTAGTTAAAAATGCTACCTTCATGCCAGATAGCAGGAATACCGGCAATGGGACCTATCTCCCAACCCATGCCGTAGGACGTCTCGCGCTTCCAGGTAGCAACCGCCGGCCGATGCATCTCAGTGATTCCGGCCGGCGAAAGAATTTGAACGTCGCGATAACGGCCGCCATTCATCTGAGCGATGAGAAAATGAGACATGTCCTCCGCAGTCGAAATAATGTACCCCTGAGGGAGACTTCCCCGGTTGAAAGGCAGTTCTTTAGCCCGCGGGATAAAGAACCAGTACATGTACCCTGTTGCCAAACCATGCTTTTGCGCCTCGGTTTGGGAGGCGTAGGTATGCGCCATCGCCAGCGGTCTGAAGATGTGTTCTTGGATGTAGTTCTCGTAGGGCTGACGGGAAACCATCTGCACGAGCAGCCCTAGCACTGCGTAGTTCGCGCCGCTGTACTCAAAATCGCTCCCGACCGGGCGATCGAGGTGTTCGGTCTGCAAGTTCCACACACGATTCTCGATCGCAGCGTCGCTCACATCAGAGCTTGCCGCAAATCTCTCAGATGTTTCCACCGAAAGACCGCTGGTGTGGTTGAGTAATTGCCTTACCGTAATCTGTCGGGAAGAGTCATCCGCCAGACGGAACCAAGGGATGTATTGGCGAACCTCGGCGTCCAGTTTGACCTGCTTGTTCTCAACTAGTTGCATTACCGCTAAGGCGGTAAATGACTTGCTCACTGAGCCAAGTATGAACGGCGTTTCGGCAGTAACGGGACGACCTGTGGGATCTGCCACACCAAAACCCTCCTCGTGCGTGATGTGATCTTGCTCCACGATGGCTACGGCGGCGCCAGGAATGCGTTGTTCCGCAATTCTGCTCGATAGGTATCTATCGATCTTTTCGATTTGGTTTGTGGGAAGCGCGGTTTTCGCATTGATCGCAAAGCAAGAGACAAGAAAGGCGGCTAAAAACCACCGGGTCGTCACGAAACGAGAAGAAATGAAATTCAAGTGTCGAACGCATTTCGGAGACTTCATAAGAATTTCTGACAATCCAGGAGTGGTAGGCTCCAGCTGTCCTGTACAATGCATTATAGGCCCAAATGGTGTGCCTAGACTGGCTTCCGTTGACTCTCAACGATTGTGGGCGAATGACGGGCGAGCCCGACGTAATCCATATGCTTGATAACGGGGTGATCGGAAAAGCAAAGTCCTGGTACGGCACTCGTCCGGTTACCTGACTTCCATGACAGGTCTTTGTCAAGAGGGCAAAAGCTCTCCCGACGCGCTTCGGAGGAGGCCGTTCGCATGTCCCAACCGATACCTTGGGGCTATGTGTCGCCGTGCATTCACGTTTTGACCTGTTTGTCCTAGCTACGTCGGCCGCTCTCGTTTGTGCTCTTTGCCTTCGTCGGCGCAATCCTGATAGGTCTGGAATCATGGTCTATCTGGCTTCCTTGGTCTTCGCGGTTTCCCCATCCAGCGCTGCGGTCGGAAAAATCTGGCTTGCGGCGGATACCAAGCTCACCTGCATGCATCGCGTCGATTGCTGGAACTCAGGAATTGGCACTTGTCCCGCAACCCGACTTATCGTCCACTTTATCAAACGCGAGGTTCAAGCATTGAAAACCCACCAGCGAGCAGCAGAGCCCACGCAACTCCCAACAAAGAGCCGCTGGCGACGTCGCTGGGGTAATGCACACCCAAGTACACTCGCGACATACCGACCAGCAAAATGATAGCTATGGCGAAGCCGAACAGTAGAACGCGACCCGTAGTTGTTGGCAGATGGCGTGCTGCGAGGATTGCAATCGTCAAGTATAGCGAGGCGGAAACGAGTGAATGTCCACTGGGATATGAAAACCCTGAAACCTGTACAAGGTGAGTGACGTCTTCAGGTCGAGCTCGCTCAATGACGCTCTTTGTTATTCCAGTCCAAATTCCTGCTCCCACCGAATTCAGGAGAAGCTGCCAGGCTGCTGGGCGGTCCTTCAACGAAAGGAATATGCAAAGGGCTAGGGCTGATATCAGGGCCACCAACGTAAGCGAGCCAAGAGCAGTTATGTCCACGGCGACGCCTGTGAGCCACGGCCTTCGCATCTTGGCGATTGCAGTCAAGATTGACGAATCTAAGCCACGCACTTCATGCTCCAGCAGTTCGGAAGTGATCTTGACGAAGATTCCAAAAGACAACGAGGCAGCCCCCAACCAAAATGACAAACGTTTCTCGTGGGCCGAAAGGCGAAGCGGACTCAATTGCATGGTGAGTCCCAGTGTTTCACATCTGCGTTCTGGTAGTGAGTCTAAGTCAAGGGACTTAGTGGGAGTTGGGCATCGGTGCAAAACATGAACTGCACCTAGCGACAATTGTCGTTGGTCAACGGACCGCGACCCTAGGAGATCGACCGAGCGATCAGGTAGGCGGCACCAGCGGCCAGCGCTCCGATGACGAGCGTTTGGAGGGCCCCGCGGAGAGTGGGGGCTCCCGTGTAGCGGGCCTTGACGAAACCAAAGACAAAGAGCGCGATCAGAGTAACCGCAACGGAGAATAGGAAAGCGGAGTGGACCTCCGAGGCAAGCATATATGGCGAAAGCGGAACTAAGCCGCCGACGATATAGGCTAGCGCAATGGTGAGGGCGCTGCGCAAGGCGCGGCCGGGATCCGGCTTTTCGAGCCCCAGTTCAAACCGCATCATGAAATCTACCCAGGCCTTGGGCCTGTTGCGGAGCGCCTCGACGACGGGCTGGAAGGCGTCCGGGGTGAGCCCGTAGGACTGAAAAATGTCCGCAACTTCGCTGACCTCGGCATCCGGTATGGTCTCAACTTCCCTTTTTTCGCGGAGGAGTTCCTGTTCGTAGTGCTCAGCGTCACTGCGAGCGGCAAGGAAGCCGCCGAGGCCCATAGCGATGGAACCCGCGGCTATTTCGGCGAGGCCCGCGATAACAACCACGTGAGAGGAAGAGACAGCGCCGGACAGTCCGGCAGCTAGGGCAAAGGGAACGGTAAGACCATCGGACATACCAATGACGATATCGCGGACAAATTCACCACCGGTGAAGTGAGTTTCGGTGTGAGGAGTTTGCGGCAAGGATTCTCCCGGTCCACTGGGAATCGAGGTGAACGCCTGGATTCTAGTGGAACGAGGGGGCGAATGTACAACTCAAGATCCCGACCAATGCATGATAAACGCGGTAACCGAAAAAGTGGCTAAGCGGGCAGCAGAGGGGATTTCAGCACTTTAATTCTACCCGGATAGTATGGGAGGGTGCGTTTGCCCCTATCTTGATCTCGTGCACAGATGCCTCGTTCCATGTGGCGGTTCCGAATGTCCGGTGACTGGGGGTCCATATCCCATCAGGAAGAGTCCTGGTTTCCGCGTCAAAATCGGCCAGAAATACCATGACATTATGTGGATGCCCGTGTTTTATCTCTCTTCCCCCGGCCGGCACCCTCCCTTCCACTTCGCGCACGAAAGAGTTCTCGAAGATCACTTTGTGCGTGTCCGGCATTAACTTCACCGGATCGAGGTCGTCCTGTGCGGTGGCGGAGCGACCGAACCGTGGCCAGCAATTGTCTCCGTTTCATATCATCTCCTTGTTAGAACGAAGGCATGATACTTCGGCAGGTTTGCCAGTGGACAAGTCCGACCGATAGGGAATTTGTTGCCCATCTACTTCTGTTTCGCAAACTGCATCTAATTTGGTACCTATGCAGACTCTTACTCGCCGAGAGCTAATAAGACTTGGAGCTGCAACGACCATCGCAGAGCTAGCGTCGCTCGGTTTTCTTGGTTGCGGTGGCGGCTCCATCAGTTCTCCGACGGTTCCTCCCACTCCGTCCGCTTGTGCCAAACTAACGGATATCGAGCACGTGGTCATCCTGATTCAAGAGAATCGATCCTTCGACCACTATTTCGGCTGCTATCGTGGCGTCCGGGGATTCTCGGATCAGAGCCTGTCATTTCGGCAGCCTGATCCCGCCAACACGACCAGCCCGCCGATCGGCAAGCTTCTGCCGTTCCATCTGGACACCAAGACCACAAATGCAGCATGCACACACGATATTGCGCATGACTGGGTCTCACAGCATCAGAGTTGGAACAGCGGCGCCATGGATGGATTCGTAACATCGCGGATGGTGGCGAATGCGAATGACGCTGTGTTGACCATGGGTTACTACAATCGCGTGGACATTCCTTACTACTATGCGCTTGGCGATGCCTTCACGATTTGTGACAACTACTTCTGCTCTGTGATGGGCCCAACTGATCCAAACCGGCTCTACGCCATGGCTGGTTCTTTGGATCCGGACGGGAAGAACGGCGGACCTGTACTGGAAACAATCGTCACGAACCGAAGCGCTTTTCATGGTCGCTTGACGTATACAACCATGCCGGAGCAGCTGCAAGCCCGCGGAATTTCCTGGAAAATCTATTCGTCACCAGACGAAACGGTTCTGGGCGGAATCCTTTCGGACAATGTGCTGTCTTACTTCCAGAATTACCAGGATCCGGCGTCCGTGCTACATCAGAAGACGTTTGGTCCGGTTTTCCCAACCGATTTTCTGGCGGATATCGCGTCTGGAAACCTTCCGCAAGTGTCCTGGCTCGTTGGTTCGGTTCTGACTTCGGACCATCCGCCGGCGCCATCGCTATTTGGTGAGAATGTTTTATCGCTAGTGGTGAGCGCGTTGGCCGCACAGCCGTCGTTGTGGGCGAAGACCGTTTTGTTTCTTACGTTCGATGAGAATGGCGGATTTTTTGATCATGTTCCGCCGGTAACGGCTCCACCGGGCACCCCGGAGGAATACGTGACCGCGACGGCCGCTCCCAACCCGGGCTCCATCGGAACTCCCCCCATATCGGGTCCGATCGGTCTGGGATTTCGCGTGCCGATGCTCGTAATTTCTCCTTTTAGCCGCGGCGGATTTGTGGCGTCCGATCTTTTCGATCACACTTCGATCTTGCGATTTCTGGAGACGCGCTTTGGTGCGGAAGTGCCCAATTTGAGTGCCTGGCGGCGAGCGACCGTCGGAGATTTGACGAGCGTCCTTAACCTGAGGGCTCCGGACAAATCCATTCCAAGTTTGACTGCGACCATCCCCGCTGTCTCCCAGGCGATTCAGCAGTGCGCCAACAACCTGGCAGGTTTCAGTCCCTATGCTGTGCCCGCTATTCAGACGACGCCAACGCAGGAAGCGGGAACCGCACTTCGCCCCAGCGGTACCTGTTAAGCACAAGGTTCTGCTGTCTCATCTCGCCGTACGTCTGGAATGGCGCGGTTAAATCAGGAGTCTGTGCTTTTTGAGCTTAACCGAATGGCCTTGCGCGGCGAACCGCAATGCAGCATCCGCGACCAAAGGACTTTTGCTTTGTCCTTGTGACCAACCCATGATTTCGTCTTCAGCGCAAAACGTCGAAGCGCGCAATCGTGCAGCCAAGAGCCGCGCCCACGAAGACATCGGACGGAAAATGATTGCGGGTCGAATCGCCTTCCACGGATGCCAGACAACCTCGAACCGGGGAACAACCTATGGCTTAGCCGACAACTCCGGAACGGAGATTGCGCTGAGCTGAGTTGAAGTTCGATGGGGCTTCGCAACCAATAAACACTGGCTTGATATCAGAGGTCTTGCCTACAGGCAGTTAACGGGCAGTATCGGCTACCGAAATGGGGACAGTCATATGGAGGTGGACGAAGTCAGCGTGCAATTGCAGAACGCCGGACTTCTTTGGCATGAACTCGAAATCGTAGGTTTCGCCTGCCCCAAACACCAGGTTTGCTTGGCCACTTTTTCTGAAGTACAGGGGTAAATCAGCACCATCCTTGGCTACAGGGTCCCAAGAAACAGGTGCACCATTATCCAGGAGGGAGAATCTAACGGCATCATCACTTGGCGTGATGTTGATCAATCGGAATCGGTAGCGTGTACCGACATTCAACTCTGGAACGGTCGGATGTTCGGTGCCGTTGACTGACGTGACCGGCTTGAATTAGTCCAGCGGGAGTGAGAAAAAATCACTCTAAAGGAGAGCTGGACATGGCGATGAAGAAACACAAGCCGGAGCAAATCGTGGCGCTGCTGCGGCAGATTGAAGTAGAAATAGCAAACGGGAAGAGCACACCGCAAGCCTGCAAGGAAGCAGAGATCACCGTTCAGACGTACTACCGCTGGAGGAAAGAGTTCGGCGGCCTGAAGTTGGATCAAGCAAAACGGATGAAGGAGCTGGAGCGCGAGAACGCGAAGTTGAAGCGTTTAGTAGCGGAGCTGTCTCTGGAGAAACAGATCCTGAAGGACGTGGCCTCGGGAAACTTCTGAGCCCTGAGCGGCGGCGTTGTGCGGTGGAGCATGCGCGCGAAAAGTATGAAGTGAGTGAGCGCCATGCCTGCCGGCTGCTGGGGCAGTGGCGAAGGACACAACGCTATGCCGCGATCCAGAAGATCGACGAAGAGGCGCTGACGGAAGCGATCATCGCCTTGGCCAGTAAATACGGTCGCTACGGATACCGGCGAATTACGGCGCTGTTGCAACGTGCTGGCTGGCACGTGGGCCAGGATCGGGTGCAGCGCATCTGGCGTCGCGAGGGGCTGAGTGCCTCGCAAATTTGCTTGGCAACCGGCAGAAGTTCGGTCCGGGGCATTGGCCCGCTCGCGACGAGGTCGGCGAGGGTTGGTCCTTCCACCAACTCCATCACGAGTGCATGTGCGCCAGCAGAATCTTCAAAGCCGTAAATGGCCGCGACGTTGGGATGATTTAATGACGCCAGCACCTGCGCTTCCCGAGCAAACCGGCCGAGGCGTTCCGGGTCCCGAGCAAATGCTTCTGGCAATACTTTGAGCGCCACGTCGCGGCCGAGCTTGGAATCGCGAGCGCGGTACACCTCTCCCATCCCGCCCGCACCGAGGGCAGAAACAATTTCGTAAGGGCCAAGCTTTGTACCGGAAGCAAGTAACATGAGTGCCGGGATTATAACCTCAGACAAAGCGTGCAAGGAATTTTCAATCACCGGCACCCTTTACCTGACGCTGGTACCGTGGTCCCTGGTCAATTTCTTCTGGCATTTACCCTTCGAACGCAGAAACAAGAAAGACTCAGCCTCACCCATAGAGCCATCAATAGTCAACCAGCCACTAGTGGCTTGCTGGAGTCTCTATATACTTGGGTTTTGATCGGGAACTGTTGGACATCCGAATCCTTGCTTGGAATACCAACCAATACGATTGACGTAAGCGCTACTAGCGACGGTAAAAATCTCTATGTTTCCGTCAACGACTGCATTTAACGTTGAACTATCAGACCAGTTAGTTTACTCGACGACTGACTCCCCTCGCAGGTCGAGATAAACAATGAGGTAGTTCATGCCCTCGGGCCGGCAAGAAACGATCGTCGTTGCCGACGACAATGAAACCAACCGGGAGCTTCTCGGCGATTTACTCCAATCGGAAGGCTACAACGTAATCTGTGTGCCCGGAGGCCAGGAGGCACTGAATCGCGTGACGAGCGCTTCGGTCGATTTAGTTCTATTGGACGTAGTTATGCCAGGTAAAAGCGGATTTGAAGTTTGTCAGGAATTAAAGTCGAAACCGGAAACACGGCTGATTCCGGTGGTATTGCTTACGTGCTTGACCGGCGATTCCGACCGCGTGCACGGAATCATGTGCGGAGCCAACGATTTCTTAAATAAGCCCGTAAATAGGCACGAGTTGCTGGCACGAGTTCAGTCTTTGCTGCAGCTGAAGCACTTTACCGATGAACTGGACAACGCAGAAAGTGTGCTGTTCAGCCTGGCACTGAGCATTGAGGCGAAGGATCCCTACACAGAGGGACACTGCGACCGCCTATCCAAGTATTCCGTCTCTCTCGCGGAAAGGCTTGGTCTCTCCGAGGACACGCGTGTCGCGTTGCGTCGAGGCGGACTAATCCACGACATCGGAAAACTGGCGGTACCGGAGCACATTTTGCTAAAGCCCGGCCCACTTACCCCGGAAGAGCGAAAAATCATGGAGCAACACACCGTAGCCGGCGAACGCATTTGCGCACCGCTCAGATCCTTCCGCAACGTACTGCCGATCATCCGCCATCACCATGAAAAACAGGATGGTTCCGGATATCCCGATGGATTAAAGGGAGACGAGGTGCCACTAACCGCACGCATTCTGCAAGTAACCGACATCTACGATGCACTCACAACGGACCGCCCATATCGCGCGGCCCTTCCCGTGGAAAGAGCCTTCGCGATCCTTCATGAAGAAACCCGGCGCGGCTGGTGGGATCTCCATATTGTGGAAGCGTTCGAAGCGATTGTAATGGAGTCGGAGTTGGTGCGACCGAGGTGAGCACATGTCCTGGCAGTTAGAAAAACGCCTAACGCTCGCAGGACTCTTCGCGACGACCCTCATTATCGCGCTAGTGGGCGTGGAATCCTACTGCGACACGGTGCGTGTCGCTGAAGCGGGAGATGCGCGGAAGGCCAGCCACGAAGCGCTGAAGGAGATTGACGATACTTCCGTTGACCTGCTCGATGCGGAAACCGGGCAGCGAGGATATCTGTTGACCGGTAATGAGACCTACCTTCAGCCCTATCGCAAGGCGACCAGAAACCTCGATCGCGCAATGGCCCGGCTCAACAGCCTGACCGGAAACAATCCCGCCCAGCAGAAGCGAATTCGAACGCTGGAACCGCTGGTGGAGCACAAGCTGTCGGAATTACAGGAGACGATCGACCTTCGTCAGAAAGACGGTTTGGAAGCAGCAAACCGAGTGGTCCTGGCGGGTCAAGGTCAACAGTGGATGGATGAGATCCGCGCGCTACTTGGCGCAATGTCCGAGGAGGAGAACCGCCAGCGGGCGGAGTACACGAAGCAGATGACCGAAGCGACGAACCGGAGTTCGCGCATGGTGATTCTAGGCTGCGTGCTGAGTGTAGTGGTGCTGTGGATGATGTTTCTATTCTTGCTGCGCAATCTGGTCCATCGCCGGCGTGCACAGGAGTCACTGGCACAGCGGGAGAAATGGTTTTCCACCACGCTGGCGAGCGTGGGGGACGCGGTGATTGCCACGGACATGAACGGGGCAGTGACGTTTATGAACGCCGTGGCGCAGTCCCTTACCGGCTGGAACCAAACTGAAGCCGTGGGTAAGTCCATGGATCTGGTGTTTGAGATCGTGAACGAAAAGACACGGCTACCCGTCGAGAATCCGGTCCGAAAGGTGTTCCGCGAAGGAAGGGTAGAGGGTCTGGCCGACCACACCATTCTGTTGAGTAAGGGAGGCGGTAAGTTTGACATCGAAGACAGCGCCGCGCCGATTTTGACGGACACTGGCGAAACACTCGGTGTGGTACTCGTTTTCCGGGATATTACAGAGAAGAAGAGAATTGAAGAGGAGGCAGAGCGGCAACGGCAGCTATCGCAGCTGATTTTGGAAAGCGTCGCGGAAGGAGTAGTGGTCGCCGATGCCAGCGGAAAATTTCTGTTATTCAATGCCGCTGCGGAACGGGTTCTTGGAATCGGCGCTACGGACACGACGCCCAGCCAGTGGGCCGACCGGTACGGCACATACCTGCCCGACATGGTGACGCAGTATCCGGGTAACGAGTTGCCGTTGGTTAGAGCGATTCGGGGTGAACAGGTTGGCGCCACTGAACTGTTCATCCGGAACGCGAAGGTTCCGGAGGGGCGGCTGCTTAGCATCACGGGCAGCCCCCTTAGGCGGCAAGACAGGACACTGGTCGGAGGCGTGGTGATCATCCAAGACATCACCAAGAGCAAACAGACCGAGAATGCACTTCGCCGATCGGAAAAGCGGTACCACCTGCTTTTTGACAGCAATCCGCACCCGATCTGGGTTTATGACGTGGAAACGCTGGCGATTCTGGACGTGAATGAATCGGCGATTCAGAGCTATGGATATTCGCGCCAGGAGTTCCTGACCCTGACGATCAAAGACATCCGACCACAAGAGGATGTTCCGGCGCTATTGAAGAGCACGGTCAAGACGCCGAACACGGAAAGCTCCATATGGCGACATCGGAGAAAGGACAGGACCCTCATCGACGTCGAAGTTACGTCCCATCCGATTGCCTACAACGGCCGAGATGCACGGTTGGTGGTAGCTACGGATATCACCAAACGACAGAAGGCTGAAAATGCGCTGCGGCAGAGCGAAGAGCGATTCCGGCTGCTGGTGGAAGGCGTCCGCGACTATGCGATCTTCATGCTAGACCCAGATGGGCGGGTCGCCAGTTGGAATAGCGGAGCAAGAGCAATCAAAGGCTACGAAGCAACCGAAGTTCTTGGCCAACATTTTTCATGCTTTTATCCGAGCGAGGATATACGCGACCGTAAGCCGGAAAAGGAGCTCGAGATCGCCAAGAAGGAAGGCCGCTTCACGGAGGAGGGTTGGCGAATACGCAAGGATGGGTCGCGCTTCTGGGCCAACGTCGTATTGACGGCCCTTTACGACTCGGCAGGCGGTCTAGTCGGCTTCTCCAAGATAACCAGAGACCTGACCGCCTACCGGCGCGCGGAGGAGAAGTTCCGACGATTGCTGGAGTCGGCCCCGGATGCAATGGTGATCGTGAACAACGAAGGCAAGATCGTCCTTGTCAACGAGCAAATGGAGAAGCTCTTCGGATACCAGCGCGAAGATCTCCTGGGGCAAACGGTAGAAAAGCTGCTGCCCGAGCGCTTCCGAGGACAGCATCCCGCCTTGCGAAACAACTATTTCGAGAATCCGAAGCCCAGACCCATGGGTACAGGCCTGGAACTATTTGGAGTACGGGCAGATGGCACGGAATTTCCACTGGAGATCACACTGAGCCCGCTGCAGACAGAAGAAGGTATGCTCGTTTCTGGGGCGATACGCGACAACACCGAGCGGAAGAAGACCGAAAGGCTGATCCTGCAAGCCAAGGAAGAGGCCGAGCGCGCCAGCAAATTCAAGGATCAGTTTCTCTCCACCATGAGCCATGAGTTGCGCACACCGCTGAATGCGGTGCTCGGGTTCTCCGACCTGCTTGCCGACGAGCGTTACGGACCACTGAACGATCGCCAGCAACGCTACGTCGGGCACATACACAACGGCGGCAAGCACCTGCTCAAGCTGATCAGTGATATTCTTGATCTCTCCAAAATTGAAGCTGGGCGAATGGAATTATCGCGCGAAGAGGTGACGCTGGCGGCGGCGTTCTCGGAGGTAATCAGCGCGCTGTATCCGCTAGCCGAAAAGAAATCACAACAGTTGATTCAACAACTTGACCCACAAGTGCACGTTCGAGCTGATGGCATGCGGCTGAAACAGATCTTAATGAATCTGATCGGCAACGCCATAAAATTCACGCCAGAACGTGGCCGAATTGAACTGAATGCGCACCGAATCAACGATCGAATTCGTATAGAGGTACGTGACAATGGCCCGGGAATTCCAGAGGAGCAGCAGCAGCGGATTTTCGAGGCGTTCGTACGACTGAAGCAGTCGGGAACAGCTACCGAAGGTACCGGACTGGGCTTGGCGATTACTTCACGCCTGGTCGAACTACATGGCAGCAAGCTGGGCCTCGAAAGCGGCGCGGAGGCAGGAGCATGTTTTTATTTCTTGCTGCCTGCTGCTGATGTGATTCACACGCATCTTCTGCCCGCCTCAATTTCGGCACATCCCATGCTGCGGGCCGGAAAAGCTCCTCGAATATTGGTGATAGAGGACAATCAGGTAACCGGTCAACTCATTCAATCGCAATTGGCCTCTTCTGGATACGAAACGTTGAGGTGCGATAAACCCGAGCGAGCCACCGAAATGGCAGCGGAGTATCAACCGGACGCGATCACCTTAGATCTGCTGATGGAGCCGGTGCACGGTTTGCAGGTACTGCTGGAACTAAAAAACGATGAACGCACGAACCGTATACCCGTAATCGTGGTCACGATCGCGGATCAGCCGGCGATCGGAAGTGCGCTGGGCGCCGATGAATATCTGATCAAACCAGTCGATAAAGCCACGCTGCTGGCAGCGGTTGAGCGATGCCTAACTAGCCGGGGCGGAGCGGCTCCGCCCAGGGCAATCTTGGTAGTTGAAGACGATGTTTCTGCGCGCGAGATGATCGTGGAATTCCTCACCGCAATACCGCCCGCGCACCAACGGCGGCGAGCCGCAGCCGGTCAAGAGCGCTGGCCCGTCAAGCCAGAGGTCGCGAGTTCGAATCTCGTCGTCATCGCTTTACCACCACGCTCCTGTGGTGAAAAGGAGATCATGCCGGATTACGGATCCGGCGGTGGGGGTTCGAGTCCCTCCGGGAGCGCTTCATGCTCGGCTAGCTCAATGGGAGAGCGCGCGGTTCACACCCGCGAGACGGTGGTCCGATTCCATCGCTGAGCACGGTGACTGTAGCTCAACTAGGTAGAGCGCCGGGCGGTGATCCCGGCGGGTGCGCGTTCGAACCGCGTCGGTCACCCCAAGCCAGGGTCGCGCAGAGCAATACGCTAACGAGCCAAGCGAAGAAAACAAAAAAAAAAAAAAAAACGACGTATTGCTCGTTGCCATTTCAAGTTGAAGTCAACTGTGTCCCAGCATTTCACGTAGCCGATCCGCGTCGGCAGTTAGGAGAAAGCGCCCGTTTGGAGTAAAGGCAGATGCCAGAATGCCACTGTTATGGGCACGCCAAGATTTAACAAGTCTTTTATGAGCAACGTCCAATACGGCACCTGAGCCATCCAAATGTCCGGAAAAAAAAATATTCAGCATTTGGAGTAAATGCGAGGGTCCTAGCAATAGTGAGGTTGGTCCGGATTTGAAAACTCAACTCTCCTGTGGCTAAGGTCCAGAAACTGATCTCGTTTACGCCTGTTGACACTGCTACAAGATTTCCGTCATTCGAAACCGCAGTACTAAAAAGTCGATCGGAAACATTGAGACTTCTCACCAAAGCCTTTGTTTTGGAATTCGAGATTTTGATAGTCCCCCTCCCCACCCGCGCTAATAACTCTCTCTGTTTCGCTAACCGAATAGAGACCTTCGGATTGAAAGGTATGACTTACTTGTGGAGATATTTCGACTGAATCACTGTCTGATGCGGCGTTGCTTGATGCAAATGGGATCAAGCTGAGAGCAAAGGCAACGAGAAAGTTAGGAAGTTCATGCGAACAGTATCTGCTGCATTCAGAACTGGAGTCCGGGACGGAAGAGCTGCTTAGTTCCTCCCGATCGTGTTGAGGCGAAGTGTTGAAGGCGCGCCACTCATCGCACCACTGCACCTGCTGACCCCGAGCAAAATTGGCTGCCATGATGCTCAATCCGCCATCCCGATCCGCCATGAAGGAGAGTGGGGTAGCTCGCAGCCATTCTGCCAGTTTTGACCACCGCCACCGCAATGGCGAGGGCATTCTTGGGTCCAATCAACACGAGCAGTCGCTTGCAGACGCCGGTGTAGGGTAGTTCTTCTTCGATCCAAGCCTTTTTCTACAGGTGAGGCTCATCGCGTGCAATTCAAGTGAGAAGTTGGAAACCTATTGCGGTCGTAGTACCGGGTCATTTTCCCGTTTATAAAAATCGAAGAGGGCCGGGGTCTGGGCACGCTTTGCAACTGTGGGTAGAAGGCTGAATCGATGAGTGGATCCTTGCTGGTCGGCTCGCGCTTTGCGTCTGCGAGATCAAAGCCTACGACCTGCCGCTTGCCGGCGCTGATCTCGTCGTAGAGTTCCGGCACGCGCATCTCGGCGTAGTGCAACCAATTGCTGATCGTAATCGCCTGCTTGCCCTCGGGCGCAGCCTTGCGAGCCTTTAGCCCATCGTCAACCAGGGCATAGGTGAGCAAGCCCTGGGCCTGCTTTTCGCTCTCCAACGCTACATCATCAGCTTGGGTGGCTGCGAGGATCTGCATGCCCTTGTCATAAGCGAGCTGTCCGAAGCCCACGATCGCCCATAGGGCCTGGCCTGAGAAGCTCTCGGGCACGCTCGCCGCGGAATGGCAGGCATCAATGAGCGTTACCATCTCGCCGGCATCGACATCCTTCAACCACTGGCTCAGCTCATCGCTTGAGATGAACCTTTGCAGAGAAGCATGAGTGATCGTGCTTTCCGTCCCGAAGTCAGACGGCAAGAGAGTAGCCCCGAGCCGTTGATCGGTGTATCCGTGCCGGAGATGCAAGGATTACCAGGTCGTCTGGCGAAGCTTTATGCAGCTTTTCTGCTGCGGGCCCGATTGCCTTCACCAGGCGATCCCGGAAGGGCCAATCCTTTCCGGCGAGCGAGAGCCAGAACAGCCTCGATGTTTCTTTGGTGGCTTGATCGAATTTCAAGTCCCTGTCGTCGCCGGAGATGAGTGGGACAGACACAACCTCGTAGCCTTGGATTTCTTGGAGGGCCCTAGACAGGTCCTGAGCATCCTTCACCGCGAAGCCGAGCTTCCACTTTGGGTTCTGGTAATCGATTGATGCCGATCGTAATCACATAGGCCCGTGGCTTCGCCTGCCCAATGTCATCAGGAACTCTATAGCTGTCATCAGAAACTGTCTCGCTCTTGACACGGTCTTCATTGAATGCGTACGCGGTAAGCTTCATCGGCTGTCCCGTCGCGCCGCGGCAGGTGCACTCCGGCAACCCATGGACAGCGTTCGTCTCTCCATCCGTCATCGGCACTCTCGACTCCGCACGCCACGTCTCGATGTCTTCCGCGCCTCCGATGCCGGCCCGAGGTTCGGGCCACTGACCCACGATCTGGCCATCACGGAAGAGGCGGATGTCATAGACTTCGGTCTTCGTCTTGCCATTCGTCTGCGTCGAATTCTTCTTTCTTGCCGGCCACCTCGACATCCACCAGCACTTCATCGGCCAACGCGCCGCGCTGGATGCCAACAATCTTCACCTCAGGCTGGATTCGGTTCAGTTCATCTAATGAACGAATTTTGGGTAGGCTTTCCGATCGCAGAAGGCGCGCCAAGTCGAGGCTCATAATAGTCTCGCATAAAGATTTCCAAGGGGAAGCGGATTGAGCGGATTGCCAGGAAACGTCCAATGCACTCCTTCGATGGCACGAAGATCCATGTTGGGAATCAAACTGGCCGTCAGGCGCGACTGCCACCCATGCACGTCGTTCGTCTAGCAAAACCAAAGTACATATCTCGGTGCCGTCTTCTGATTTCGAGCCTAAAGAAAGTCTTGTTTATTTTTCACCACGAAAGGTCGACCCAACAGATTTCCTTTACTTAAATACGCTAGCATTATTGTAGGAAATAGCTGTCTTCGGAGTACGGACCATTTCGCCTGTTTCAAAAGTCAAACTCAAAAGACTAATTGTACCATACTTGAATGTCTAGTTTGTCCGAATCAATCAGTGGAAAGCCCAGCATTCTCGATTTGATTCGAATTACTTTTGAGGACTCTGAGCCACTTCCCAATTGGACGTCTTTAACAACACAATGTCGCCTGCCTCGCTTGCATAGGGCGACCTGCTGTTCATCTTCACTGAATGCAACGCTGTGTATTCCATTAGCGGGAACGATCTTTTCATTGTGAGCGACTTTGTCCTGTCCTGGTATCCAGCGCCACACGATCAGATCACTGTACTCCTTAATGGTTGCGACTATATTCGAGTGCGGCGCAAACGCGATCGATTGCGTCGGCGAGGAGGGAGGGGCTGGAAGCTCGACTAGAAGTTCATAACGATGCGCGTCGAAGATTTGCTCGTTGCCCTGGGAATCTACTCCTGCGACAATTGAGCCATCCGCGTTGAATATCGGGTCAGATAGCGAATTGACACCAAACGGGACTTCCGTCTCTTCCGCGAAGGTATGTGTATCCCATATCCGGACGACGGGAACGTCTCTATCAATGCAAAGTAGACGCGCGTCCTTGTCCAGAGCTATCGAACCTGCTCGGCTTGAGCACCGCAAAGTGTTGACTAGTAGCTCCTTGTTGATGTCCCAAATGGTAATCGTGCCATCTTCATTTGATGCGGCGAGAAGCGTATTCGATGGGAAGAATGTAATGAAGACTGCCATCTTTGCGTTTGGGAGCGTCATCAACTCTCGCCCAGATCTCGCGTCCCAAATCTTAATTGTTCGGTCTAGCCCGCTTGCAGCTAGCAGGCGATCGTCTTTCGAAAATGCGACTGAGCGTGCGCTGTGATGGATTCCACTCTCTACATACAGCTCAATGCTTGTTTCGCGAGGCGTGACGTCCGACCAAGCAAAGGAGGCGTTTAGTAAGAGCGAGGAGAGAAGGAACACCATGAAAATTCGCGGATGCGGATTGACGTGCATTGCCCATCTCCATTCGGAGCGAAAACACAACAGTGCCGTTGGAGCACAAGCTGCGCTTGCGAATACGTTTCCTTGAGCGGAGCCCGTCAGCTCGGGAGGGTCTTCCTTGCCCCGGCTGAACTCTCTTCAGTGAGCGCGAGACAGTCGTATTCATACAATCTCAAGTCAGTCGCCAAGCAGCTAGATCAGTTTAGTCAGGTCCCGGTCAAGAGCGCGCATTCGACGATGCCCTGGCGCAAGTGGATTGTCCTGATCGCCGGATCGACCGGCTCTGCATTACATGCTGTTCGCTCTCCCAACTGTCACATCACGCGCGATACCCGGTGTGATCTCGTTCAAGCCGCAAGGGTCGTCGGTTCCTTCTGGCGTTCGCCCCTGGCCATAATCGCATGCCATCCTTGCAATCTTGTTGGCGAACGCGATGGGCCGAGTGTAGCCGCAGTTCTGGCTAAATTCCTTGTTTGCACACAAAAATTCCCTGCTCCGTGAAAATAATTCCCCTGTTACGTCGACCAGGGAATCTCGCCGCAAACCATTGAATTTACTGGCCGATGAGGCGTTTAATATTAGGGCAGGGGGGTGGAATTGATTAAATTCCCTGTTATTTTCCCTGTTAGCAGGGAAGCAACGAGGTCGAGATTTACTCGATCACCGGCCACAAGCCTGGCGACGTGCGACCCGGCTCGCGCCAGCGTAACCACTGCGGTACCGCGCAGGTCGTGAAACGTCAGCCCCCGGATACCTGCCCGCATGGTTGCCTTGCCCCACGCGCCTTGGAACCCGCTTTCGCTCCACGGCTTGCCCTCTCTGTTGGTCAGCATGGTGGGGCTTTGTCTTGTGTGCAACATCGAGTGCAGTTCTCAGTGCATCGGCGACCGGGATCGAGACATAAGCGCCAGTTTTTCTCTGGCGCCGAGCCCGCGAGCGACATCGACACTGCAGCGGTGGATAGTCTGAAAGCGCTTGACTCCAAATGGCCGATTAGAGAAGCGGACATGGCGAGGACACCGCAAATCGGTCGTTCATAACCCTTCTCGACCGTTTGCCGCGAAACTTCGGTGCAACGCAGCATATGTAGGTTGCACCTATTTCCAATGCTCGATCAGGTATCGGTAACGAGAAGTTGCCCGGACGCTGACACATCGGACATGGGCGGTACTTCAGCGTTTAGGCGGCGGCCCTCAGTAGATGCCGGTATTCATCGAGCCTTTCGGCCACACGCTTACGGATGCGGCTCCCGAAGGTCTTCATGAACGTGACATCTTCCGCCGTCGTCTTGTGGGTAATGGCGGCGAGAAAACTGGGCAGAACCTGCACGCGCCGCCACCAATCTCGCGTAGCCGACCGCTCCGCAATCCAAACTTCGAGCAGATCAAGATAGGCCAAACGCGCAACAAATGGCATCATGTTGATATCCGCGAGCGTCATCTCCGATCCGACGAGCCAAGGACCGCGCAACGTCAAATCCTTTTCCATTTTGTCAAACGCAATCTCAAACGAGCCGATGCCCTGGAACACATAGGGGCTTTCGACTCCCTCTTCATAAGTGGAAATGAGACGGGCCCGCTTGATCGGGTCGCCGACGTTTCGATAGCGTCCCTCCCGCTGTTCCTCGGTCATGTTACGCATCCGCTCGCGGAACATCGCAGAAAAGCTTAGTTCCCGCGTCGCCTCAAACAGTGTTTCGTCGACAGCCTTGCTCCACAGGCGCATGCGCGCGCGGAGAAACGGATCGGCGGGAATCAACTGTGGTTTAGGAAACGTATCGTCCAGATATTCGCAGATGAGCGAGGATTCGATGATGACCCGACCGTCATGATCGAGCGCCGGCACAACGCCCTTTGGATTGATCTTGAGATATTCGGGTTTGAATTGCTCGTTCTTGAAGAGATCGACGTTCTGAGTGTCGTAAGCGAGGCCCTTTTCGGCCAAGGTGATGAAGACCTTCTGGGTGCAGATGGAATTGAAGTAGCTATACACTTTGAGCATGAAAAGCTCCCTCGCCGTACATATCGTTACCCGCTGCAATGTGCGGTAAGAAAATCATACCTCAATATGGAGGTCTATGACCCTCAATTGCCCGGATGTCGGACCGCCTTCATGTCTGCTTGGAGGTACTTCGGCCATGCAGTGACGTGACGCGGCAGTTGATAACCAAAGCGGACAAGCAGATCGACACCTGTCAGAAGACCGCCGGTCGTTTAATCACCCCTGCTTCGCTATGCGCTTGGGCGGCGTGTCGGGCGGCAAGGAGACCCAGGGGTGGCGTGACTCCTCCCACACCGCGATGGTCGGCGCGGGGAAATTCGGGTCGGCGAAGTTGCCGATGGCAACGGCGACGGATCCCGGAAAGCCTTCGCTCTCCCAGTAGACGGTGGAGCCGCATATCGGACAGAAATGAAACGTCACCAAGTTGCCGCTTTCGGCTGTCCGTATCCACGACGTAGCCTCACCGGCGAAGGTGACCTGCTCGCGGCGGAAGCGCGCCTGGTTGCTGATCACGGCGCCGGTGCGGCGCTGGCACTCCAGGCAGTGGCACATCGAGATGCGCGATGGTTCGCCCTCAATCGTGAGATGAAGCTGCCCGCAGCTGCAGGCGGTGCGTCGGGTGGTCATGGGTCGGCTCCGTGCCTGTCAATATGGACGGAGTGGTCATTTGACCTGTGGCTCTCAAGAGCCCGATGGCGGAGGTGCGGCAGCTATCTTCGACATCCTGCAACTTCCCGACTACTGTTGGCCAGCGGTTCCGCCAATTGCGATTTAGACCGCGTTTCATAAGTTCTGTACATGTTCGGACGGGCACAATTCCTTGCGATACTTGCGGGAGCGACCGGGGGCGTGATCGCGATCGGGAGCATGGAAGCGTTCTCAATCGAGACTGCGTTCCCGCTCGTAGCAATTCCATTTGCGACTTCAATTGTCACGGTATTGGGTTCACCAAAGGCAGAGCCGGCGCAACCGCGCGCTCTTGTCGGCGGCCATCTCGTGTCTACCGTCATTGGGTTGTTAATGGTCAAGCTGCGCGGACCGGCGCCGTGGGCCGCCGCAGTGGCGGTGGGTTTGGCGATGGTTGCGATGCACCTAACCAGGCGTTTCACCCGCCGGCTGGAATTGATCCGCTGGTCGTCGTCGTCAATAACATGTCATGGAGTTTTCTCATTGTCCCGGTTGGTATTGGCGCGCTGCTCCTCGCAGCGTTCGCCTTTGTTTGGCACAATATTGTCGCGCGAGGCGCTAACAAGAGCGATACTTGGCCTACACGATGGTGGTGACTTTAAGTGATTTATAGCCATTGCCTTGAATGCTGATGGAAAGCGAGCATTTCGGTGGCTGGTTTGGTTATCCATGCTTATCCTCGGAGGCCTCGTAACTGTCGCCGCCTATTGGCGATAAACTCGTTATCTGGTCGGGGTCCCGGAAGCAAATTTAATGGGCGGTGAATTTTTGCGCGTTATAGCGCTTCGATGCTTACGCATAGCACAAGAATGCTCGGATACGCGGCAGAAACAAAAACTTCAAAAAATCGCAGAAGAGCCACTGGGCAAAGCCGATGAAATCGACGGAACACGCGCTCCAGTAACGACCAGCAGAAGCGCGTCAAAACAATATTGAGGGTGGCAGATAACGCAAGCTTATCGGCTCCATTCCCAGAGGCATGACTCAATGTGGGCTTTCATATTATGATGCGCGACTAAGCCCAATGCCCACCCCCTAGTCCAATGTGGTAGACGGAGAGTTTCATGGAAATCGCCCTTTATTACACCCCTATCACCTGTGCACTCGCGCCCTACATTACGCTTACGGAAGCTGGTGCGAAGTTCGAGGTGCGCCCATTGAATTTCAAGAAGGGCCAGAACATGTCGCCTGAATACCTGAAAATCAATCCCAAGCACAAGGTGCCGCTTCTGACCGTCGACGGCAGGGTCCTGAGCGAAAGCGTGGCGATCCAAACCTGGATTGCTCGCACGTTTCCAAAGGCACAACTGCTGCCGGCCGACCCATGGCAAGAATTGCAGGCGATCTCATTGATGTCGTGGTGCTCAGGCGGCATCCATCCGTTCCTAACGCGCATTAATTCTCCGTCGAAAGTCTGCGATTTTTCTGGGACCGAAGAGAGCGTGAAGAAGCTCGCGGTTGCAAATCTGACCGAGTTGATCAAAATCGCCGATGATCTTCTAGCCGGCCGTGATTTCTTCTTCGATCACTTCACAGCACCGGATGCGCATTTCTTTTGGTGCCAGCGACGAGCGCGGCAATTCGAGATCGATCTCTCAGGCTTCAAAAATTGCGTCGCACACTTCGAGCGCATGAACATGCGACCCAGCGTGCAGAAGCTCCTGGCATTCGAGAAGTCGGTACAGGACGATTTCGCTAGGGCCGCGTGATCGATCCGTCCGCAAATCCGCGATCAATGAGCGCGACTAAACGCGCAGCGAAAATCCAACGTGTAAGAGCAGTCTGTCAAAGTCCGACTTCGAGGGAGGCTGCATAGGGCAAAAGCATTTTGACGGCCTAGCGACAATAGGCCACCTCGGCACAAAGGAGACATTTCGCTAACGATTTAGGTACATCGGGTTTGATCCTGCTCGGAAATGTTTGGAGACCGAACTAAGCAACTTGGCATTGGGCTGATTGGGGCTGGGCGATTTGATTACGTCCTGTACGCAGTGAGTCGGCAGCAGTTCATTCCCGTCGTCTTGCTCGGTAGTTTTGGTGCCGTCGTCGTTTTTATTATTTTCAAAGGGACGGCACCCTGACTGTTGACAAAATCAAAGTTTGCAACGGAGTCCAGTTTGATTTTTGGCCTTTCACGTCACTTAGTGTGTTGCAGCGGTCGTAATACGGCTCAGCCGCGTGCCCAATTACTGGTCTACTCGTGAAGCGTCGGCGTGCGTTTGCTGTTGTATGATACAAAATAAGAAGGCGCGTGAGTAAACATGGAAAACAATGGCACTCAATTGAATATTGGCGTTGTCGTCTCCGTACGCGGCAGTGTTGTGGACATGCGGTTCGATGAGCATTTGCCACCCATTTATTCGATGCTGCTCACAGGGGTAGAAAAGCAGGTCGTCATCGAGGTGCTGGCGCAACAAGATGCGCGGCACGTGCGCGGGATTGCGTTGACGCCGACCCAAGGTCTCGCTCGCGGCATGGCGGTTGAGGATACTGGCGGGCCGTTGAAAGCGCCCGTGGGCAAAGCTGTTCTCTCGCGGATGTTTGACGTTTTTGGAAACACCATAGATCGCGAAGCGGCATTGTCCGACTTCGTTTGGCGGTCGGTACATCAGGCTCCACCCTCGCTGGCGCGACGTTCCACGAAGTCGGAAGTCTTTGAGACCGGAATTAAGGTTATCGATGTCCTCGTGCCGCTGGAGCGCGGCGGCAAGGCGGGCCTTTTCGGCGGGGCGGGCGTCGGCAAAACGGTGCTGCTGACCGAAATGATCCACAACATGATCGGTCATCACGAGGGCATCAGCATCTTCTGCGGTATTGGCGAACGCTGTCGTGAGGGCGAAGAGCTTTATGATGCGATGAAGGAAGCCGGCGTGCTGCCGAACATGGTGATGGTCTTCGGCCAGATGAACGAGCCGCCGGGTGCGCGGTTCCGCGTCGGGCATGCGGCACTGACGATGGCCGAGTATTTTCGTGACGATGAGCACCGCGACGTGCTGCTGCTTGTCGATAACATTTTTCGCTTCATCCAGGCCGGCATGGAGGTATCTGGCTTGATGGGCCAGATGCCATCGCGGTTGGGCTATCAACCGACCATGGGCACCGAGCTGTCAGGGTTGGAAGAGCGCATTGCCAACACGGATACCGGCGCTATCACCTCCATCCAGGCGGTGTATGTGCCGGCTGACGATTTCACCGATCCGGCGGCGGTGCATACGTTCTCGCACCTCTCCGCGTCAATTGTGCTCTCGCGCAAGCGGGCAAGCGAAGGGCTTTTCCCGGCCATCGATCCTCTACAATCCAGTTCCAAGATGGCCACGCCCGGCATCGTTGGCGAGCGGCATTACAGCCTGGCGCAGGAAATCCGGCGGACGTTAGCGCAATACGCCGAACTAAAGGACATCATTGCCATGCTGGGCTTGGAGCAACTCTCGCCGGAAGATCGCAACGTGGTCGTCCGCGCCCGCCGGTTGGAGCGCTTTCTCACTCAACCCTTTTACACGACCGAACAGTTCACCGGCCTCAAAGGAAAGCTCGTCAGCCTCAAGGATGCGCTGGATGGTTGCGAGCGTATCCTGCGCGATGAATTCAAAGACTATCCGGAAAGCGCGCTTTACATGATTGGGGTAATTGACGAAGCAAAGGCAAAAGCAAAACCCGTTCCGCCGGCAGCCCCTGACAAACCGGAGTCAATCGCTGCGAAGTCCGGATTGAAGAATGCCGCCGGGTTGCGAGCTAAAGTTACGTCCGAGCCGCAGCCGAGTGCCGGGGCGAAACCTCCTCCCAAGCTCGAACATGCCGGTGGCACCCATAAATCTTAAGGTGCTCCTGCCGTTCCAGGTTTTTGCAGATAAAACCGGCGTGTCGCGTACTCGTCGCCGAATCGCGCGAGGGTTCTTTTGGGCTCCTGCCTCACCAACTCGATTGTGTGGCGGCTCTAGCGCCCGGGATTCTGACCTACGAGACAACATCAGACGGCGAAGTTTTCGTGGCCGTAGATGCAGGGGTGCTCGTTAAGACTGGTCCGGACGTGCTCGTATCCGTGCGCCGGGCGATGGGCGGAACGGACCTCGGCCAGTTGCGCGAAGCGGTGGAGCGAGAGTTTCTGACCCTGGACGAGCACGAGCAAAGCGTGCGCTCGGTGTTGGCAAAAATGGAGGGCGATCTCATACGGCGCATGGCGAGCCTTCACAATGACTGATGAACTCCAAGACAAGATCGCAAAACCAAATCCCTCGCTCAGTCAGGAGGTCGGCGCGAAGGCGGCTCGCAAGCTCAAGGCACGGCGCAACTCCGCGCAGGGTGTCTGGCTCGGCCTGGGGATGATGGGGCTGATCGGCTGGTCGGTGGTGATTCCAACGCTGCTCGGGGCGGCGCTCGGTATCTGGCTGGACCAATATTATCCGGGCAAGCATGCCTGGACACTGGCGCTGATGATGGCCGGGCTCGCCATCGGATGTTTTAATGCGTGGCATTGGGTGGCAAAGGAGGACAAGGAGATTCGGGACGAACAGGAGAATAACAATGAATGAATTTTTGTTTTTGGCGCCACCATTGGCGGCGGGTCTATTGCTCGGCGCGTTTTTCTTCGGCGGCCTTTGGTGGACGGTTATCAGGGCCGTCTCGTCCGAACGGCCGGCGCTTTGGTTCTTCGGCAGCATGCTGCTTAGGATGAGCATTACGCTGGTGGGATTTTATTTAGTCGGGGGCGAGAATTGGGAGCGGTGGCTGCTGTGTCTCTTTGGCCTTGTCCTGGCACGCATCGTCGTCAAGTGGCTGACCCGCCCGCCGGTCGAACACCGCAATTCCAGGGCGCCGGAAACCAGCTATGCGCCTTAGTCCCGATGAGATGATCTTCTGGCAGTACGGGTTTCTCAAACTCAACGGCACGATTGTGTTCACATGGGCGCTGATGTTCGTGCTGGCCGTCGGCGCAAAGCTCATTACCCATAATCTCTCCACAGAACTGAAACGTTCTTGCTGGCAGAACCTGCTGGAAATCGTTGTCACCGGCATCGAGAAGCAAATCGAAGATGTCGGTCTCCGCCACCCGAAGAAGTATATTGGTTTTCTGGGCACGCTCTTTCTGTTCGTAGCGATTGCCAGCCTCTGCACCATCATTCCCGGCTACGAGCCGCCGACGGGGTCGCTTTCTACGACCGCAGCGCTCGCGCTATGCGTGTTTGTAGCCGTTCCGTTTTTTGGCATCGAGGAGCAGGGACTGGGCGGCTACCTCAAATCCTACGCGGAACCGACAATCATTATGCTGCCGTTTAACATCATCAGCGAATTGTCGCGCACGCTGGCCCTAGCGGTCCGACTGTTCGGCAACATGATGAGCGGGACGATGATTCTCGCCATTTTGCTGACCATCACGCCTTTCATCTTCCCGATCGCCATGAGTGCGCTCGGTCTGCTCACCGGCATGGTGCAGGCCTACATCTTCAGCATCCTGGCCGCGGTTTACATTGCGGCTGCCACGCGCGGTCGCAAGGCGAGGCCTGAATCAATGCAAGACATGAAAGCATGAACAACGACAACAAGAGGCGACACTATGGATAACATGACGCTCATTGCCATCGCGTCAATCGTCACCGCCGGCCTGACCATTGCCCTGGGCAGTATCGGACCTGCGCTTGGCGAAGGCCGTGCGGTCGCTACAGCATTGAGTTCTCTGGCGCAGCAGCCCGATGCCGCAACGACGATCACACGCACGCTGTTTGTTGGGCTGGCCATGATCGAGTCCATTGCGATCTATTGCTTCGTGGTCTCGATGATTCTCATTTTCGCCAATCCGTTCTGGAATCACGTCATCGCCCAAGTCCCAGGGAAGTAATTCATGCTCATCGATTGGTTTACTGTCGGTGCGCAGGCACTCAACTTCATCATCCTGGTGTGGTTGTTGAAGCGTTTTCTTTACAAGCCGATCCTCAACGCTGTAGACGCGCGGGAGAAGCGGATCGCCGCGGAACTCGCGGAAGCTGACGCAAAAAAGGCCGAAGCGCAAAAGGAGCGCGATGAGTTCCAGCACAAGAATGAAGAGTTCGACCAGCAGCGCGCCGCCCTCTTTAGGGAGGCGACGGACGAAGCGAAAGCCGAACGTCAGCGGCTTCTCGACGATGCGCGAAAGGCAGCCGATGCCCTGAGTGCCACGCGACATGAGGCGCTGCGAAGCGACGCCAACACCCTCAGTCAAGCCATCCGGCGCCGTACCCAGCAGGAAGTGTTCGCCATCGCGCGAAAGACGCTGACGGATCTTGCCACGGCAAGCCTGGAAGAGCGCATGAGCGAGGCGTTCACCCGTCGCCTGCTCACGATAGACGGCAAGGCAAAAGAAGTTATTGCCTCGGCCCTCAAGACAGCGTCCGAGCCTGCCGTCGTGCGCAGCGCGTTCGACCTGCCTGAGGCGCAACGCGCGGCAATAAAAAAAGCTCTCAATGTGACCTTCTCGGTTGAAGTTCCCGTCCGGTTCGAGACCGCGCCGGACCTGATCAGTGGAATCGAGCTCACGACGAATGGACAGAAAATTGCTTGGAGCATCGCGAATTATCTCGCCTCTTTCGAAAAGGGTGTGGGTGAGCTTTTGAAGGAAAAAGACAAACCTGAAGCAAAAGGTGAGCCTAAGCCTCGAGCGAAGGCCGAGCCCAAGCCCGAACCCAAAGCCGCGCTGAAGACCGAGGTTAAAACTAAATCCAAGCCTGAAGAACCCAAGCCCGAAACAAAGCACAAATGATCACCGAGCCTGAAAGCTTGCAGAGTATCTTCGACCGCACGTTTTCTGGGATCAGCCAGGTGCGGGAAGCATTCACGCTGCAACTGGCACCGCGGGAGGTAGGCACGATCACCAGCATCGCCACTGGCATCGCCAAAGTGTCCGGGCTCCCTGCGGTTGGCTTCGAGGAGTTGGTAAAATTTCCGGGCGATTTGCTCGGCATGGCTTTCAACGTGGACGAGGCTGAAATCGGCGTCGTGCTGCTCGGCGAATACTGGCATCTGAACGCCGGCGATGAAGTCGAGCGCATGGGCCGGGTCATGGATGTGGTTGTGGGTGACGGATTGCTCGGGCGCGTCATCGACCCGCTTGGTCGGCCACTCGATAGCAATGGACCGGTGGCCGCCAGCGAGCGTTTGCCCATAGAACGAGCGGCACCGCACATCATGGATCGCGCGCCGGTGACGGTGCCTCTGCAGACCGGGCTGAAAGTTATCGATGCGCTCATTCCGGTCGGGCGCGGCCAGCGCGAGTTGATTCTCGGCGACCGTCAGACGGGCAAGACCGCTATTGCGATCGACACCATCCTCAACCAGCGCGACCAGAATGTGTTGTGCGTATATTGTGCCATCGGACAGCGCGCGTCCGCCGTCGCAAAGGCCGTGGCAACCCTGCGGGAAAAGGGCGCGATGGATTACACCGTCCTTGTCGTGACCGAGGGTAACGACCCGCCGGGCCTCGCCTTCATCGCACCATACGCCGCGACCAGCATCGCGGAGCATTTCATGGAGCAAGGCCGGGACGTGCTGGTTGTGTATGATGACCTCACACATCATGCGCGCGCCTATCGGGAGCTGTCTCTGTTGCTGCGGCGCCCGCCCGGCCGCGAAGCTTTTCCCGGCGACATTTTTTACATTCACGCGCGACTGCTCGAACGTGCGACGCACTTACGCAAAGAACTCGGCGGTGGCTCGCTTACGGCGCTGCCCATTATCGAAACCGAAGCGCAGAACATTTCTGCCTACATTCCGACCAACCTGATATCCATCACGGACGGCCAGATCTATCTCTCGCCATCATTGTTCGAATTGGGCGTGCTGCCTGCCATCGATGTTGGCAAGTCCGTTTCGCGTGTGGGCGGCAAAGCGCAACGCGTGGCCTACCGCGCCGTAGCGGGCGACCTTAAGCTCGCCTACGCGCAGTTCGAGGAGCTTGAGACCTTTGCCCGGTTCGGCGCCCGGCTAGATGAGGGCACCCGCAAGATCATCGAGCACGGACGACGCATCCGCGCCTGCCTCAAACAGGCCGAATGCGCACCGTTGTCCGTGCCTGCCCAAATCGCCGTCTTGCTGGCATTAACCGCGAAACTTTTCGATGGCGTTGCGCTTGACCAGATGCCGGACGCGGAGCGCGCCGTCCAGAAGGCGGAGGCGAACATCCCGACGGAAGTCTGCGCGCGCTTCGAAAGCGCCGACAAGTTGAGCGACGAGGATCGTAACATGATCATCGAAATAGCTCGTCAGGCGCTCGCTCCAGCCCAAGCCGGAACCCCAGGCCGAGGCTACACGAAAGGTGGCCGCGCAAAAGTCTGAACCCGCGTCCAAGGCCAAATCTGAGACCAAGCCGGAATTGAAACCTAAAGCCAACGGTGAGCCTGATTGCGGGTCCAAGCCGGACGCCCCAACGGAGCCCGCGACGGAAGCCAAGAAGAAGTCATGAGCGACACGACGGAGAGCCTTCGCCGAAAAATCAGCATTGCGGGAGACCTTCAATCCGTTGTCCGTACGATGAAAGCCCTGGCCGCATCGAGCATCGGTCAATACGAGAAATCGGTGCGCGCATTGGCCGACTATTATCGGACCGTGGAGCTGGGGTTGGGCGCGTGCTTTCGGGAAAACAAGTCGGTGGCCGCGATGGTGGAGCCCAGCGTACCACCAACCCATGCGGGTGCGATAAGCGCGATCGTGTTCGGGTCCGATCAGGGACTGGTGGGGCAGTTTAACGACGTAGTGGCCGATTATGCGATCAAGACCCTCGCGGTTGTGCCCGGCAAAGCTCAAGTTTGGGCGGTCGGCGAACGTGTTCACGCACGTCTGGCGGAAGCGGGTTTGCCGCTGGTCGGATTCTTCACCGTGCCGATCTCGGTCCAGGCCATCACCCCGCTCGTCGGGCAGATTCAAATCGAAAGCGAAGCGCATCGGGACAAAGGTGAGAATGCCGACCTTTGGGTATTCCATAACCGACCGCTGTCTGGCTCGCTCTACGAGCCAGTTAATCAGCGGCTGCTGCCGCTCGATGCGCAGTGGCAACAAGGTCTGGCCAAAATCCAGTGGCCAACCGCGAACCTGCCCGAGATTATGGGCAGTGGCACCACGACCTTGCGTGCGCTTATCCGCGAATATCTTTTCATCTCGCTCTTCCGGGCCTGCGCCAAATCCCTGGCCAGCGAGAACGCAAGCCGCCTGGTGGCGATGGAGCGCGCAGATAAAAACATCAATGAGCTGCTGGAGCAGCTCCGCGGCTCCTTCCACCAGTTGCGCCAGAGTGGCATCGACGAAGAACTTTTCGACGTGATCTCTGGCTTCGAGGCGCTGGTCGGATCGCGGTAGCAACCACGTCGAAGGGATTAAAATGGAGTGAGCTCAAAAAATCTTCGCGCGAAAAGAAGACGGAGCAATAAAAAGTTATAATCCGACACATGAGCACAAGGATCAGTCGTGCCAGCAGAGCCATCAGTTCAATCCGCTGATCTCACGTTCATGAGCGTGCCGGCCTTCTGGTCCATGACGATGGCGACGGCGATGCTTGAGCTGGGTATTGCTCGCTGGATTGCCTCACATGGATGACCGCTATTTCGGTAGGTAGTGGCCAAACATCGCGCGGAAACACTTCTGACCAAACCGATCGACTTCGGAACACTACGCAGCGAAATCGATATGCGGGTCGAGCGCGCTGCGTAGACGATTGCCCGTTAAACTTGCCAGATTTTGTTGCAGTGCGTGAGGCAGTTGTTGATGCTGCGGACGGCTCCTCCACCGGCACAAGAGTGCACATGGCTGCGCCGACCAACCCTGCGACGTGAAGATTCTCCTTGCCAACTCGGAGCCGTCCACACATGGCCCATAGCGGCGTTCGCTGCGGTGCAAACGAGTGTCTCCTTCTGGGGTATAGCTGCCGCGCCGGTTTCCGACCCGCGGAATTCGGCGCTTGGGCATCAACCGGCGCAAGATGGAAGCCGACCAGAAGGCCAAGGCCGCCGCAGAGGCTACCGCCAGACGCGACACTGATGTCCAGGTCCTCCGGAGGACGCCGAGCGCCTGATCGGCGACTGCAACGAGCGCCAGGCCCAGCGGATGCCCTTGCTGTTTGCCCCGACGATCGGCCCGGCCATCACGGCTGGCATTGGTTCCTGGGGCACGCTGCACGGCCTGCCGCACGATCGGCGAAGTCGACCTGCGGGCACTCGGTTGGCATCTCGCCGCTGGCCTAGACCGCATGGCGAAGACTGGCTCGATGAGCGGTTACCCTGGAAGCGGCGCCGAGAGTGAGCCAAACTGACGGTATGCCCGCCTCCATCGACGAAATTGCAATCCTTCGAATTGAACTTGAAGATATCGAGCCGCTGATCTGGCGGCGGGTCGCAGTGCGCACGTCGATGAACTCTGAAGGCCGTACACAGCGTGATCCAGGCTGCGATGGGGTGGCTGGATTGTCACTTATGGGAGTTCGAAGCTCAACGCTCGCAAGTACAGCATGCTCATTCCGAATGACCCTGAGTGGAATAGGCGCATCACAGATGCGGCGACAACTAAGTTATCTGCGTCTGCTGACCACCGGCATAAGAGAGATGAGCTACCTCTACGACATGGGCGACAACTGGCAGCACCGGATCATTGTCGAAAAGCTAAAGGCCAATGAACCTGGAGCGTATATCCGCAGTTCCTCGGTGGGGAGAGGCGATGCCCGCCAGAGGATTGCGGCGGCGTCCCCGGTTATTACGAATTCCTGCACAATATCGCCAGCAAACAAAACAAGAAACGAAAAACTGCGCTCGATTGGTACGGAGGACCGTATGATCCGGATGAGATCGGCGAGCAGCAGATTATCACTGCCTTAAGCCGCATTGCGAATACTAGGCGCCGATCGCGGTGAAATTCACGTCACAGATTTTGGAAGGTTTGCCGACCTATTGCGGCCTGGTTGAGACGCGAATTGGGGATTAGTTGCGACGCTTGAATTAGACTTCTCTAAAGCGGTACCCGACACCATAGAGTGTATCGATCATGTCGAAGCTGCCGTCCACCATCGTGAATTTTTTGCGCACTCGCTTGATGTGGCTATCAATGGTTCGTTCGTCGACATGGATATCATCGCCATAGGCGGCATCCATCAGTGCGTTGCGACTTTTTACCACTCCCGGGCGGCTCGCGAGCAATTGCAAAAGAAGAAACTCGGTGACCGTCAACGCGACCGATTTGCCCATCCACGTACAGGCGTGCCGCTCAGGATCCACGTGTAGTTTACCGCGATCCAGCACATTTTCGACAGGCATCTTCGAGCCGGGGCTATCCTTTGAAGTTGCGCGCCGCAGTAGCACCTTGACACGCTCAAGCAGCAGTCGCTGTGAGAAAGGTTTCCGGATAAAATCGTCCGCCCCTACCTTGAGCGCGAGGACTTCGTCGACTTCCTCCTCCTTAGATGTCAGGAAGATTACCGGAATGTCCGACTTGGGACGCAGACGCTGCAAAAGTTCCATGCCGTCCATGCGCGGCATCTTGATATCGAGAATGGCTAGATCGGGTGCATTCGTCTTGAAATCTTCTAGCGCTGAAGCACCGTCGGAATAGGTCATAATCAGATAGCCCTCGGCCTCAAGTGCGATGGACACTGACGTCAGGATATTGCGATCGTCGTCTACGAGGGCGATGATTGGCATGACCCTTGAAGCTCCCAAAGCAAGGCTGAAGTGTGTCGCTAGCGCGCGTGCTGATTTGCTGATCGTCTTGTGGGCAATGTTGCGCTGCACTGCAGCGAACGGCAGCAACAGGCCAGAATCCGGCATCACACGTGTGGCTAAAGCGACGGGAGCCGAACCTACACGGGGGTCTCGGCTCCGCTGGACGGCAAGAACGTGCTCGTCGTTTTATTTCTTGATCTCTATTGTGTTTTTCAGCTGGCATCCCATGTCCATAGACATGGCAAGCAGTGGCATGTCCGAAAGCTGCCCATAAATCGGGGACGTACCGAAGTCTCCGTTATCTCGAGTTGGCAGCGCTGGTGCCGTCGGCAGGCACAATATCCCTTAAGTAGAGTTGCGTTCGACACGGGTGCTATTAGCACCCGTGCGCGTAGTTGCCGCGCTTACACGCGCGGTCGTCTCGGAGCGCGAAATTGCCATAGTGCGCATCTCGAAAAGGGATTAAGGACTAATTCGTAATACGGAGCGGATAAGGCCTCGCCGTCTGAAAATGCCTCTCACCGACAAACCATCGGAGCAAATTTATGAAATTTCGCCCACTACACGATCGTGTTGTTGTCGAGCGTATTGATCCCGAAGCGAAGTCTGCCGGCGGCATCATCATCCCCGACACCGCCCAGGAGAAGCCCTCGCAGGGCGAGATCATTGCGGTCGGTCCGGGCGGCCGCGACGAGGCCGGCAAGCTCATCCCCATCGATCTCAAGGTCGGCGACCGCGTGCTGTTCGGCAAGTGGTCGGGCACCGAGGTCAAGCTCGACGGCGTTGATTACTTGATCATGAAGGAGAGCGACATCATGGGCGTCCTCCAGGAAACGGTGGCCAAGAAGAAGGCCGCCTGAGCATTTCCATCACCCAAACATAAATTCAGGGAGTAGCAAAATGTCTGCCAAGGAAGTTAGATTCTCAGTTGATGCGCGCGACAGAATGTTGCGCGGGATCGATATCCTCAATAATGCAGTGAAGGTGACGCTCGGCCCGAAGGGTCGCAATGTGGTGCTCGACAAGTCGTACGGCGCACCCCGCATTACCAAGGACGGTGTTACGGTCGCTAAAGAGATCGAGCTCGAAGACAAGTTCGAAAATATGGGCGCACAGATGGTGCGCGAAGTCGCCTCGAAGTCATCCGACTACGCCGGTGACGGCACGACGACCGCCACGGTTCTCGCGCATGCGATTGTACGGGAAGGCGCCAAGTCCGTAGCCGCCGGCATGAACCCGATGGATCTCAAGCGCGGCATCGATCTTGCGGTCGAAGCGGTGGTCGAGGACCTGAAGAAGAATTCGAAGAAGGTCACCTCGAATGAAGAAATCGCCCAGGTCGGCACGATTTCCTCCAACGGCGATTCCGAAATCGGCCGGTTCCTTGCCGATGCGATGAAGAAAGTTGGCAACGAGGGCGTGATTACGGTCGAAGAGGCAAAATCCTTGGAGACTGAACTCGAAGTCGTCGAAGGCATGCAATTCGATCGCGGTTACATCTCTCCCTACTTCATCACCAACGCCGAAAAGATGCGGGTGGAGATGGATGACCCCTATCTCCTGATCTACGACAAGAAGCTCTCGGGCCTGCAGGAATTGTTGCCGCTGCTTGAGGCGGTGGTGCAGACCTCGAAGCCGCTCGTCATCATCGCCGAGGATATTGAGGGCGAGGCTTTGGCTACGCTCGTCGTCAACAAGCTGCGCGGTGGCCTCAAGGTTGCGGCGGTGAAAGCACCAGGCTTCGGTGATCGCCGCAAGGCCATGCTCGAAGACATCGCGGTTCTCACCGGCGCTCAGGCGATCAGCGAGGATCTCGGCATCAAACTCGACAAGGTTACTGTGAGCATGCTCGGCCGCGCCAAGAAGGTGACGATCGAGAAGGAGAACACCACGATTGTCGACGGTGCCGGCAAGAAGTCGGACATCGAAGCTCGCATTAGCCAGATCAAGGCGCAGATCGAGGAGACCACCTCGGACTACGACAGCGAGAAGCTGCAGGAGCGTCTCGCCAAGCTTGCGGGCGGCGTCGCGGTGATCCGCGTCGGCGGCGCGACCGAGGTCGAGGTCAAGGAGCGCAAAGACCGCGTGGATGATGCCATGCACGCGACCCGTGCAGCAGTCGAGGAAGGCATTCTTCCTGGCGGCGGCGTTGCTCTCTTGCGTGCCAGCGAGGTGCTCAAGAAAGTGCGCACGCATAACGACGACCAGAAGACCGGTGTCGAGATCGTCCGCAAGGCGCTCTCCGCTCCGGCCCGCCAGATCGCGTCCAATGCCGGCGAAGACGCCTCCGTGATCGTTGGCAAGATCCTTGAGAAGGATCAGTACGCCTACGGTTTCGACGCCCAGAATGGCGAGTATGTAAACCTCGTTTCCAAGGGCATCATTGACCCGACCAAGGTTGTTCGGGCGGCCCTTCAAAATGCAGCGTCGATCGCCGGGCTACTGATCACCACGGAAGCCATGGTCGCCGAAAGGCCGAAGATGGACAGTGGGGCCCCGGCTATGCCTGGCGGAGGCATGGGCGGCATGGACTACTAAGGCCCATCCTCAACCGAAATGACGAAGGCCCGGGATTTATTCCGGGCTTTTTTCTTGTGCCATCGAACAATCTATTCGGACCGCTTACCGATCTCCTCGCTTACGTGTATCGGCTGGCCTGTCGCGTCGAAACCGTCGCCGCAGGTGACCGTGACCAGCCCACTGCGCGGAGCAATCAAATAGACGCGGCTTGCCGATCTCAAGCAGGCCCATGTAGGCGGTCATACCCGGCATCCCGAGGACGCCGAGTGCCGTCTGAATTGGCGCTCGATACAGTCAGGAAATTACACGTAACGTATTGATCCGGCACGAGCACTTTTCTTCTTAGTCGGGGAAAAAGGCTCATGAATTCAAAGTGACATGACGATTTTTGATTCCGCCATTCCCAGGTTCGAATCCAGGCGCCCCAGCCAGCATTTAAGTAGTTGATATTACAGTAGTATTTGTGTTTTGGCGAGTCTGTTTCGCGGCCAATTTGCGCGGTTTTCTGACTACTGCGTGTAAACCGATTGCCGCAGAGACGATTGTACGCGTTATCTCGGCGCGGTGGTCACAGAAATCTCTCGGGCGGCATTTCGTGGTTGACTTTTTGCGAGCTGAAACGCGGATGCCGCAGCAAACGGTTGCGACCGCGCGAGGTCTCTTGCTGAAAACGATTTGTTTCACGAAGCCCGAGCAGCGTGCGTTGCTCAGCCCAGTCGGCTGGCAGCCGCGATGCCTTGCGCATTAACGTCTTGGCATTGAGTTGCTGCGGTTGCCGACCATTGACAATTGCCGTTGTGATGTCGGGTGCCAGCCAGGGCAGACGCAGGAGGTTGTAGATGTAGGCTGCCGTCACTCGTTCTTCGCGAGCGATGTCATGCACGGTCAGCTCGGTATTTTGAATGAGGCGCCCCTGGATATCGTGCGCGCGAGCGATAATCCTCAGCAGGCTCGGATCGGCTGCCGTTTGGTCACCGACTTCTCGACCAGCATTCTCATTTCGCGACCAACGCGTTTGAGGCGTGCGGGCGCCGTCAGTGTCACGACATCATCGGAGTCGCGGTCCATCTTCTGATCCTGCATCGTCAGATCAATCGATTGCCCAGCAAGCAACGCGGCAAGGCGGCGTCGGAAGATATTGATTTCGATTCGATCGGGTTTGATCTCCACTCGGCATAGCAGGGTCATGAGCGTCGCTTTGATCTTGTTCGGTGCCTGGGCACCGAGTTCTTCTGCGATTTGACGGCCACGTTCGATCAGTTGGCTTTGCCCTGAACTGCTGTGCGATTCGTCGTCGATGGCATCGAGGACCGCTGCTGGATCGGCAAAAAATGCGCGAAGCCTGTTGATCACCAAGCCTTCCAAATCGCCGGCCGGTATGCGCCAGCCGCTTGAACGGTTCCGTTCCCGCCCCGGTCAGGAGGGAGGTCGAAACATAGTACCGATATCGCGTTCCCTTCTTGATCGCATATGTCGGCGTCAGCCGCTCGCCGGTCTCGTCAAATACGAGGCCGGCGAGTAGACTCGGATGCTTTGCACGGGCGCCGGTGGCCCGCTCGATCCGGTTCTGGGCAAGGACCGCCTGAACTTCGTCCCACAGTGGCTGTTCGATGATGGCCGGATGTTCTCCCGGATAGGACTTGCCCTTATGCGTGATCTCGCCGCGGTAAATTCGATTCTGAAGCATCAGATAGAGTGCGCCACGGGAGAGTTTCTGGCCGCCGTACACGGTGCCGTCGGGCCGAACCCGCCGCTTGCTCCTTACCCCTGCGCCTGCAAGCTCATCCTTGAGAGCGCGAACCGATTTGAGCGCAAGATAGCGCCGGTAGATATCGACCACGGTGCGGGCCTCGTCGTCGTTGACGACCAGCTTGCGGTCTTTCACGTCGTATCCGAGCGGCGGCATGCCGCCCATCCACATGCCCTTCTTCTTGGAGGCGGCGATCTTGTCGCGCACGCGCTCGCCGATGACCTCGCGCTCAAATTGAGCGAAGGACAGCAGCACGTTGAGCGTCAGTCGCCCCATGCTGGTGGTGGTGTTGAATTGCTGCGTTATCGACACGAACGACACGCCGCGGCGGTCGAAGACCTCCACTAGCTTGGCAAAATCGGAGAGCGCTCGCGTCAACCGGTCGACCTTGTAGACGACGATCACGTCGATCTGGCCGGCCTCGATATCGGCTAGCAGCCGTTTCAGGGCCGGTCGCTCCATGGTGCCACCGGAATAGCCGCCGTCGTCATACAGCGTCGGCAACACCGTCCAGCCTTCGTGCTTCTGCGACAGGATGAAGGCCGCGCAGGCTTCACGCTGGGCGTCGAGCGAGTTGAATGCCTGCTCCAAACCCTCATCGGTCGATTTTCGTGTGTAGATCGCGCAGCGGGACTTTTTGGTGGACCGTCGCGGAGTCTTTTCCGATTCAGCCATCGCGCCCTCCATTGACCGGGCGCTCGGCGCCTGCTGCAGCAGCCCAAAGAAGCGCGGCCCCGACCAATGCGCTCCGGTGATCTTCTTGGCGATCTTGGTCAGGGACGGATAACTCGTCCCGGCATACTCGAATCCATCTTCCGTCACCGTGACGGTATGAGTGCGGCCGCGCCATTCGCGAACCAGACGCGCGCCGGGCTTCAGGCTGAGGCTCGGCGTTGGGCCAACCCGACCCGTCGTTCGCAAGGCCTTTGCTATCGTTTGCAGCTTGCGGCGCGTCGCTTTGCCGAGCCCGCCGTGTTCGATTTCCTGAAGTCTGTAACCGAGTGCAAGGACAAGGAGGTCGCGGCTGATCCTCGGCGCTTCACCGTGGTACAGTCGCCGCCATTCGCGACGCAACTCTTCGAGGCCGAGCGACCGAATGCGATCGAGCTCGCGCTCGATCGCTCGTTGTATCCACTCTGGCCATGGCTAGGCGGCCGGTGGCGCCGAGATGTTCGGATTCGACTTCGATTTGGACGGCTTTCCGGCGGTCACACGATAAATGCGTTCGCCGTCGGTCTTCTCCGACGTCAGCGTCAAGCCGAGCTTCTTGCGCACCACGCCGGCGAAGAAGCCGCGGACCGAATGTTGCTGCCAGCCGGTCGCCTTCATGATGGCGGCGATCGTTGCACCCTTGGGCTGAGCCGAGACCAGGGCGCGCAAGATTGCGGAATTCGTAGCCATGCTCGTGCGTGGCGAACAATCCACGGGTAGGAAAGATGCTGATTATCGCGTGCCGATCCCGACGAGCTAATGCCACATGATGCTTTTGCGGCACCGCACTTGGTCCGGTTGCGGCACTTAGTGACCGCCGGGCAAGTCGCTATTACAGTCGCAAACGGGGTGTAAGCGGACATCAGTCAAAGCGGCCAAAAGCGACGAAATTGACCCTTAGCGTCATTTCGCGACCGACGATTGACGCAGTGCGAAAGGATTATTCAACAGGGCCCACCGACTTAGCGGTTGGCATTCTCAAACGTGATCATGTCACTACGGGTTACAGTAACCCACTTGGTGGTCACGGGTGGTCCACCGCCTCCCATGTGCCAGGCAGCGTAAGCCTCGCGGAAGGCGCTTTCCGAAAGTAGACAATCCACCGGATAGATCACGTAATAGCCGCGCTGGGCGGCGGCCGCGCCGGTGCCGAGACCGACACCTTGGGCTGAAGTACCGCAGAGGATGACCGTCTTGATACCATGGGCTTTCAGTCGCTGGTCAAGGTCGTCGCCGAGAGAACTTGTCGGGTCCACCCGGTTTCTGATCGACAACCTCGCCGTCTCGCGGCGCGATAGCCTCATCAATGATTTTGCCGCCGCCGGGCATTGTGTACGCGACAAGCATGCTGGCGGCGCGCGCCCGATCATGCAACGCCTTGAGTGTCGGGACTGCAGCGACGCGGCGTGGACGCTGGCCACGGTTTTCGGTCATGAAGTCGAGCAGAAAAAGTGCCGTGCTTTTGGGGTCGACCGTCACCGGCTTCAATGTGGGTGGCGGCGGCATCTGTATGGTCGACCATTCAGTAGTAACATCGGTCGCGCGCGCAGGCATGGCGCCGCATGTTGACATGGCAATAGCCACAGACGCGGCGCTCAAGCGCAACCATCTGGAAATTGCGGGCGTGCGCTGCCTCCTTTTCGGTGAACTACCTGCCTAGTAGCGTAGCATCCCGCTTGAACTATGTCCCGCCGTTGGAATTTTTCGACCGTCTTAGCGGGCCACGAGTTTGGTCGATTTCGGGGCTAGACGGGACACAAAAAATCGGTGCCGCCACGTCCGCTGCTGACCCAAATCGCCCAATTTGGATGCTCAGAGACTTCGTTGCGTTGCAGTCGTCGTTGCCGCGCCAGCCAGTGACCGACGCGGCAATTCATGACACAACTCAATCGATCAGATGGCAACGCAGACTGTCGTGGTCGTGCACATTCAGTAGCAAGGCGGATAGGGGTAGTAGCCGCAGGCGTGGCGGGCATAGCCCCCATAGGCCCCCACAGCGGCCGCTCCTGCTGCCGCACCATAGTATGCACGACGATGCACTCTCCGATTGACACCAGCAACGCTACCCGGCGTAAGCGGTCGCCCTATCCTTGCGTCCGCTTTGTCGAGAGACAACGATAACGTCTTTGCCGGGGACCAATGAACCGAGTATGGAACCGCTGCAAGCAACGCAGCGCCGAATGTAAGCAAGGCTAACTTCTTCATGGCATTCTCCTGATCCGATTTCTGAAAGATCAATCATCTTATGTCGCCATGTGGGTCGGCGTTGATCCACCTCAAAGCGGGAATGCTGCTTTCGCGATGGCATCGCCGAACAGGCCGATGGTGTGTTCACCGACGGCATTACGGCCGACCCTTGGCGACTGTCCGAAGGGCTGCCTGTAGGCAGGCTTCGACGTATTTTTAACTCAGGCAATATCCGTAGGTATGGTCAAAATTGCTCAGACGCCCTTGTTCGGCGGCTACACCCTGCGATCGAAGGGCCTCAGAGCGTCAACATAGACCGGTTCATCCGAGCCGTACTTTGATCTGCATCAAAGACGGGGTTCGCTCGATGCAAGTACGTGCATGAGCCCCTTTTAGGTTTACGGGAGCTTTCCGCCATGAAAATCAGTCGCAGCCTGCTTGCGAGCGCGGGTCTTCTGACGCTCAGTTGCGTCTTGGCATTGGCTCAGCAGGCCACAGGTGTCCCAGGTTCCCCGAGTCCACCACCACAATCGACGGCAAACAGCTTCCGCCGCCAGCTCCACCGTTCGGCGGCGTAATCAAGGAGAAGGCCTCGGAGTCGACGCCGTGGTGGCCGCCGCGTGTCGTGCCGCCGAAGGGCGCTCCCAACGTGTTGCTCATTATGACGGATGACCAGGGCTTCGGTGCACCAAGCACCTTCGGCGGCGTCATTCCCACTCCCACCATCGATCGCATCGCCGCCGCCGCGGGCCTGCGTTATACCAATTTCCACTCGACGTCGCTCTGCTCACCGTCGCGGGCGGCGATTATCACCGGACGCAACCATCACTCGGAGGGCTTTGGGGTGGTTGGCGAAGCAGCGACGGGGTTTCCCGGTTACAACTCAATCATCCCGATTGACAAAGGCACCATCGGCACAACCCTGAAGGAGAATGGATACGCAACCGCTTGGTTCGGCAAGGACCACAACACGCCCTTTTACCAATCGAGCCAAGCCGGGCCGTTCAATCAATGGCCCAACGGTATGGGCTTCGATTATTTCTCGGCTTTGTCGGCGGCGACACCAGCCAGTGGCAACCGAACCTGTTCCGCAATACGACAGCGATCTATCCATTTCAAGACAATCCCAGCTGGAACTTGGAGACTGCGATGGCCGACGAGGCCATCCACTACATTAAGCAGCTCAAAGAAATCGCGCCAAGCAAACCTTGGTTCGTCTATTACGTGCCCGGCGCCACCCATGCGCCTCATCATCCACGCCGGAGTGGATTAAGAAGATCAGCGATATGCATCTCTTCGACAATGGCTGGAACAAAGTGCGCGAGACCATCTTTG